>NZ_JBFUBJ010000001.1:0-1272744 GCF_056405795.1 Polaromonas sp. P1_F1 | reverse complement strand
CCGCACGACGGACGTGACCGGTGCGATCGAGTTGCCAGAAGGCAAGGAAATGGTCATGCCAGGCGATAACGTGTCGATCACCGTCAAGCTGATCAACCCGATCGCCATGGAAGAAGGCCTGCGCTTTGCCATCCGCGAAGGCGGCAAGACCGTCGGCGCCGGCGTCGTTGCCAAAATCATTGCGTAATTTCCGCAAACCATAAGGAATTACCATGGCCACCAAGCAAAAAATCCGCATTCGCCTGAAGGCGTTTGATTACAAGCTGATCGACCAGTCGGCAGCTGAAATTGTTGACACTGCCAAGCGCACCGGTGCGATTGTCAAGGGCCCCGTGCCCCTGCCAACGCGCATGAAGCGTTTCGACATCCTGCGTTCGCCCCACGTCAACAAGACGAGCCGCGACCAGCTGGAAATCCGCACGCACCAGCGTCTGATGGACATCGTGGACCCTACGGATAAAACCGTGGACGCCCTGATGAAGCTCGACCTGCCTGCCGGCGTGGACGTCGAAATCAAGCTGCAATAAGCAAGAAATCGGGGTTTCGGCCACAAGCCGAGTCCCAAAGCGACAGGTTTTAGCCCGGGTTTGCCATTTTTGGCAGCCTGGGCTATACTCTTGGGCTGTCCTTTGACATATTGGCTTCGTGCCTTTGTGGATTGGACGGTTTTATTAACTGTCTTTCACATCAAAACGTCTGTGGCCAATTGAAGTCGCAGCGGTGAAAGTTACGAAAGAACACATCATGAGTCTGAGCAACTCCCTCGGGTTGCTGGGCCGCAAAGTTGGCATGATGCGTCTGTTTACGGATGATGGGGACACAGTTCCTGTCACCGTGGTGGACGTATCGAACAACCGCGTGACCCAGGTTAAAACCGAAGCAAATGACGGCTACGATGCCCTCCAAGTGGCATTTGGCGCACGCAAAGCATCGCGCGTGACCAAGCCGGCCGCCGGCCACCTTGCGAAAGCAGGCGTTGAAGCTGGTGAAATCCTGAAAGAATTCCGCGTGACGGCTGATGTCGCAGGCAAATACGCTGCCGGTACTGTTGTGCCCGCAGCCGACGTGTTTGCTGTTGGCCAGCTGGTGGACGTGCAGGGCACTTCCATTGGTAAAGGCTACGCCGGTACCATCAAGCGCCACAACATGAGCTCGCAGCGCGCGTCGCACGGTAACAGCCGTTCGCACAACGTTCCCGGCTCTATCGGTATGGCGCAGGATCCCGGTCGCGTGTTTCCTGGTAAACGCATGACGGGCCACCTGGGTGATGTCACCGTGACCACGCAAAACCTGAACATCGTGCGCATCGACGAAGCCCGTCAGCTGCTGATGATTCGCGGCGCTGTGCCTGGTTCCAAAGGCGGTTTTGTCACGGTTCGCGCCGCGATCAAGGCCAAGCCCACCACCGCTGCTAAAGGAGCGAACTGATGCAGGTCGAACTCCTGAATGACCAAGGTCTGGCCTCGTCCAAAGTGGACGTGCCTGATACCGTATTTGGTCGCGAATACAACGAAAGCCTGATTCACCAGGTGGTCGTGGCCTTCCAGGCCAACGCCCGCCAGGGTACCCGGGCCCAGAAGGACCGTGAGCAGGTCCGTCACTCGACCAAGAAGCCTTTTAAACAAAAGGGTACTGGCCGTGCACGTGCTGGTATGACGTCTTCGCCACTGTGGCGCGGCGGCGGTCGTATCTTCCCGAACATGCCTGACGAAAACTTCACGCAGAAAATCAACAAGAAGATGTATCGTGCCGGCATGGCGTCGATCTTCTCGCAACTGGCGCGCGAAGGCCGCCTGGCTGTGGTTGATTCGCTGGCTGTGGATTCGCCCAAGACGAAAGTCCTGGCTGACAAGTTCAAGGCCATGAACCTCAACTCGGTGCTGGTCATCGCTGATGTGGTTGATGAAAACCTGTACCTGGCTTCCCGCAATCTGGTGAACATCCTCGTGGTTGAGCCCCGTTACGCCGATCCGGTGTCGCTGGTTCACTACAAGAAGGTTCTGGTCACCAAGGCTGCCATGGACCAACTCAAGGAGATGTTCGCATGAGCGCCCGTAACCCATCTTCTCCAAAACTGAAATTCGACGAAGGCCGCCTGATGCAGGTCCTGGTCGCTCCCATCGTGTCTGAAAAGGCGACGATGATTGCGGACAAGACCAATGCCGTGACCTTCAAGGTGCTGCAGGACGCTACCAAATTTGAAATCAAGGCTGCTGTGCAGCTGATGTTCAAGGTGGACGTCCAGTCGGTTGCCGTCCTCAACATCAAAGGCAAGACCAAGCGCTTTGGCAAATCCGTGGGCCGCCGCGACAACATTCGCAAGGCCTACGTGACGCTCAAGCCAGGTCAAGAGCTCAACCTCGGTGGGGAGTCTGCGTAATGGCTGTCATTAAAATGAAACCCACCTCCCCCGGCATGCGCGGGATGGTGAAGATCTCCCGGGATCACCTGCACAAGGGTGAGCCTTACGCGCCGCTGCTGGAACCACAATTCCAGAAGTCCGGCCGTAACAACAACGGGCACATCACGGTTCGCCACAAAGGCGGTGGTCACAAGCACCACTACCGTGTGGTCGACTTCAAGCGCAACAAGGACGCCATTCCGGCCAAGGTCGAACGTATCGAGTACGACCCCAACCGCACGGCCCACATTGCTCTGCTCTGCTACGCCGACGGCGAGCGCACCTACATCATCGCCCCCCGCGGCCTTGAAGTCGGTGCCACGCTGATCAGCGGTTCGGAAGCGCCGATTCGCGTCGGCAACACTCTGCCGATCCGCAATATTCCTGTCGGTTCGACGATTCACTGCATCGAGATGCAAATCGGCAAGGGCGCGCAAATCGCCCGCTCTGCCGGCACCTCTGCAACCTTGTTGGCCCGCGAAGGTACCTACGCCCAGGTGCGTATGCGCTCCGGTGAAGTTCGCAAGATCCACATCGAATGCCGCGCCACCATCGGTGAAGTCGCCAACGAAGAACACAGCCTGCGCCGTCTCGGCAAGGCCGGTGTGAAGCGCTGGATGGGTATTCGCCCGACCGTTCGCGGTGTGGTGATGAACCCGGTTGACCACCCGCACGGCGGTGGCGAAGGCAAGACCGGCGAAGGCCGTCATCCTGTCGATCCATGGGGTAACCTGACCAAGGGCTACCGCACCCGCAACAACAAGCGCACGCAAGTGATGATTGTTTCGCGTCGCAAGAAGTAAGGCTAACCCATGACACGTTCACTCAAAAAAGGTCCGTTTGTCGACCATCATTTGGTAGCCAAAGCCGACAAGGCCGTTACCAACAAGGACAAAAAGCCGATCAAGACCTGGTCGCGTCGCTCCATGATCCTGCCCGAGTTCATCGGCCTGACCATCGCCGTTCACAACGGCAAGCAGCACGTACCTGTCTACATCACCGATCAAATGGTTGGCCACAAGCTGGGCGAGTTCGCACTCACCCGGACTTTCAAAGGTCATCCGGCTGATAAAAAAGTTGTGAGAAAGTAAGGAAAAGACCATGGAAACACGTGCAACCCTCCGGGGCGTTCGTCTGTCGGTCGACAAGGGCCGTCTGGTCGCTGACCTGATCCGCGGCAAGAAAGTGGATCAAGCCCTCAACATCCTGAATTTCACGCAGAAAAAAGCTGCTGGAATCATCAAGAAGGTTGTGGAGTCCGCCATCGCCAACGCTGAACACAACGATGGCGCCGACATCGACGAGCTGAAGGTGAAAACCATCTACGTCGAACAAGGTGCCACGCTCAAGCGTTTCTCCGCGCGCGCAAAAGGCCGCGGCAACAGCATCAGCAAGCCCACGTGCCATGTGTACGTGGTCGTTGGCAACTAAAGGCAGCAGGATATGGGACAAAAAATCAACCCAACCGGGTTTCGCCTTGCAGTTAGCCGCAACTGGTCTAGCCGCTGGTACGCAAGCAACCGTGATTTCGCCGGCATGCTGGCTGAAGACATCAAGGTTCGCGAGTACCTGAAGGCCAAGCTCAAGAACGCTGCGGTTTCGCGCGTTCTGATCGAGCGCCCCGCCAAGAATGCCCGCATCACGATTTTCTCGGCACGTCCGGGCGTCGTGATCGGCAAAAAAGGCGAGGACATCGAGAACCTCAAGAAAGAACTGAGCCGCCAGCTGGGCGTGCCGGTCGCCGTGAACATCGAAGAAGTTCGCAAGCCTGAAATTGATGCCAAGCTCATCGCTGACAGCATCACGCAGCAGCTTGAAAAACGCATCATGTTCCGCCGTGCGATGAAGCGCGCCATGCAAAACGCCATGCGTCTGGGTGCCCTGGGCATCAAGATCATGTCGTCCGGCCGCCTCAACGGTATTGAAATTGCTCGTTGCGAGTGGTACCGCGAAGGTCGCGTGCCCCTTCACACCCTGCGCGCCGACATCGACTACGGCACCTCTGAAGCCAAGACCACCTATGGTGTGATCGGCGTCAAGGTCTGGGTCTACAAGGGCGACACGCTGGGCCGCAACGATGCGCCAGGCGCCAAGATGGTGGAAACACCGGCCGACGAAGAACGCAAGCCGCGCGGCCCACGCCGTGATGCCCGTCCTGGCGATCGCCCTGGTTCCGACCGTCCTGCTCCACGCGGTGCCCGTGCACCACGCGGTGCGACCAACACCGCTCCGGTAGATGGAAGCGACAAGCCGGCTGAAGCTACCCCTGGTAGCGAAGCCCCGAAAACCACCGTTAAGCGCGTCCGTAAAGCCGCGCCAGCTGCAGCAGCTGACGGTGCCAAGACCGAGTAATCGGTCTATTAACGGAGAATCAAAATGCTGCAACCCGCTCGCAGAAAATACCGCAAAGAGCAAAAAGGCCGTAACACCGGCATCGCAACCCGGGGTTCCTCGGTTGCGTTCGGTGACTTCGGTCTCAAATGCACTGACCGTGGCCGTCTGACGGCCCGTCAAATTGAAGCCGCACGCCGTGCGATTTCCCGTCACGTCAAACGTGGCGGCCGTATCTGGATCCGTGTCTTCCCGGACAAGCCGATTTCCCAAAAGCCTGCTGAAGTGCGTATGGGTAACGGTAAAGGTAACCCAGAGTACTACGTGGCTGAAATCCAGCCCGGCAAGATCGTCTTTGAAATCGTTGGTGTGCCTGAAGAGCTGGCCCGCGAAGCGTTCCGCCTGGCATCCGCCAAGCTGCCGCTGCGCACCACCTTCGTCAGCCGCATGATTGGCCAGTAAGGGGAAATGACAATGACCAAATCTACTGAACTGCGCCAAAAAGACGTTGCCGGCCTGAAAACCGAAGTCAAAGAGCTGCAAAAAGCCCACTTTGGCCTGCGCATGCAAAAAGCCACGCAGCAACTGACCAACCTTTCCACGCTACGTTCCACGCGTCGCAGCATCGCTCGCGCCAAGACTATCCTGGCCGAAACCATCGTCAAGCAAGGAGCCAAAAAATGACGGAAGCTAAAAAATCCCTCAAGCGCACCTTGATCGGCAAGGTGGTCAGCGACAAGCGCGCCAAGACCGTCACGGTTCTGGTTGAGCGTCGTGTGAAGCACGAGCTGTACGGCAAGATCGTATCGCTGTCCAGCAAGTACCACGCCCATGACGAAAAAGGCGAGTACCACACAGGTGATGTGATCGAGATCACCGAAAGCCGCCCGATCTCCAAGACCAAGAACTGGGTTGTGACCCGTCTGGTTGAAAAGGCTGCGGTCGTTTAAGTCTTGAGTTCAACTTAAGGCTGACTCCGGTCACGCTCAAAAAAATGGCTCACTTCGGTGGGCCGTTTTTGTTTGTGCCTTCTGCGATGCCGCTGGTGTGCCGCCGTCCCTCCGGGCTTTCGAAGTATGACCTTCACGTGCGCGCCGCCTTTTGCACAGTGAGCACACGCTTGCTGCCGCCGCACTACACTTCGGGGTTGATTTCCCCACTTCATTCACAACCCATCCATTCTTGAGGAGCACACCATGATCAAAGTAGGCGACACCCTTCCGGCCACCACGCTGATGGAATTTTCTGAAGTTGAAGGCAATGGCTGCAGCATTGGTCCCAACCCGGTCGACGTGGCCAAGGCCACCGCTGGCAAGACCATTGCGCTGTTCGCACTTCCTGGCGCGTTCACGCCCACCTGTTCGGCCAAGCACGTGCCCGGCTACGTAGAGAAGTTCGCTGAACTGAAGGCCGCAGGTGTTGACGAGATCTGGTGCCTGAGCGTGAACGATGCGTTTGTCATGGGCGCCTGGGCACGCGACCAGAAGACCGGCGACAAGGTGCGCATGCTGGCCGATGGCAGTGCAGAGTTCGCCAAGGCCACGGGCCTGACGCTGGACCTGACGGCGCGCGGCATGGGCCTGCGCAGCAACCGCTACTCCATGCTGGTCAAGGATGGAAAGGTCGCCAGCATGAATGTTGAAGGCCCAGGCAAGTTTGAAGTCAGTGATGCCGCCACGTTGCTGGCGCAGGCCAAAGGCTGATCACGCTGCCCCCCCCCTGGCCCTTACGGGGGTCTGTCAAAGCCGCTGCCTCTTTGTCAGCGGCTTTTTTTTGCTCTGCTGGTGATGGCGGATTGACGTCGGCCAGTTAATTGCTATCAATAACATAGCTGCTTGCGCAAGATCCTATTGGCCTGCTGCATGTTTTTCCTAAAAATCGACCTTGAGATAGTGTGCGCCCGGGATCGGGTTGTGATAGTAGGGCGGTATCTCGGAGAATCCCAGCTCGGCATACAGGGCGCGCGCCGATTCCATGTCGTCCAGCGTGTCCAGCAGCACCGAGGAATAGCCCGCCACGCGCGCCGCGTCCAAAGTCGCCTCCGCCAGCTGCCGGCCCAGACCGAGGCGGCGAAACGGCAGGCGTACATACAGCCGCTTCATTTCCCCGGCATTCGGGTAATCGACCGAGTCCAGTGCCCGCAGCGCGCAACAGCCGGCGACTTCGCCGTCGACCAGGGCCAGCAGCAGCGCACCCTCAGGGTCATCGTACTCACCGGGCAGTTCGGCCAGTTCGGCCTCAAAATTCTGGAAGCACAGGTCAATGCCCAGCTGCTCCGCATACTCGCGAAAAATCAGGCGCGTGGCGGCCAGCTGCGCCGGCGTGTCGGGCGTGATGAACTGGATGGAGGGGCGTTGCACGGATCGGCGGGGAGAAGTCGACAACCAGTTTACCGTGATTTGCAACTGGAGAGCAGGCCCGGGACGCCCCGGCCGGAGGCATCAAAATGCAGGCGCGGCCAGTGTAGACACCCAGTAAGCCACGCCGCCGCAAATCGCCAGGATCAGCGCCGCAGCCAGGCGCGAGACCGTGTCGTCCCGCGATGGCGGGGCCGGCACCACCAGCTCCTTGTCACCATGCAGCATGGCGCCGACCAGGTTGTGCTTGCGGGTCAGGTAATAAACGATGGCCGCGATGTGCAATACCACCAAAGCCAGAAGCACCCACTTGCCAATGTTCTTGTGATAGTTGGTTGCCAGGCCGACGGTGGCGTTGGAGACAAAACGTGTCAGCGGGCCGGCAAAGGCAATTTCATCGTCGCTCAGCAGGCCCGTGCCGACCTGGGCCACCAGAAATCCCAGCATGGCGAACACCGAACCAGCGCCTATCGGGCTGTGGCCCACACCGTGTTCGGGCTTGCCCTGGCCCTTGAGGTAGTTGATGACACTTTGGGGCGCATAGATGAACGCCCCAAAGCGAGACCAGCGCCCACCCACCAGGCCCCAGACAATGCGAAACAGCAGCAGGGCCAGCACGGTATAGCCAAACCGGAAATGCCAGACCATGGCGTTGCCACCGATGGTGCCGGTAATGGCCAGCCCAAGCACACAAGCCACCAGCGCCCAGTGAAAAAATCGCGTGGGAAAATCCCAGACGCGCACCTTGTGAAGATTTTTATTGGTGTACATGCTCACTCCTCGTTTTGTGATTGTTGTATGCAACGGTGCTCTTGATACGGCCTCGCTGCCACTTGGTGCTTTCCCGTAGCGCATAAGTTCCTGCGGAACTTATCTGGTCTGGCTAAACTCAGCCCTATGGCAACAGGCAAAGTGTGTTGCCATTGCCCCATCTTAAGAAAAAACCTACGAGGAAACCCATGAAAGCTTTTGCCTGTATCGCCGCAGCCGCCACTTTAATGGCCATGGCTGCTCCGGCCTCCGCGCAGTTTGCCAAACCCGAAGACGCCATCAAATATCGCCAAAGCGCGTTGTTTGTCATGGGCCAGCATTTCGGTCGTGTCGGCGCCATGGCCAACGGCCGTGTCCCCTTCGACGCCAAAGTCGCTGCGGAAAACGCCGAGATCGTGGCCGACATGGCCAAGCTCCCGTGGGCTGGCTTTGGGCCTGGCACCGACAAAGGCGGCAATACCAAGGCCAAGCCTGAAATCTGGGCTGAACAAGCCAAGTTCAAGGAAGGCCACGAAAAGCTGGTCGCAGAGACCGCCAAGCTGGCCGCCGCAGCCAAGACCGGCAACCTTGACAACCTGAAGACCGCCTTTACGGCTACGGCCGGCAGTTGCAAGGCTTGCCACGACGCGTTTCGGGCTCAGTAGCCCTCTGTTGAAGCTCACTTCGTGTAGCTTCCTCTCCCCCTCAGGGGGACAGGCGCCTTGCGCCCGGCGAAGCCAGACCCGCGGCCCCTGCTGGCTAAATCGTGGACATGGGTGCTGCTATTAAATTCATAGCTGGTTGCGCCCGTCCCATATGGTCAAAAGGCCTGTTTCATTGCTGAAACAGGCCTTTTTTTCGGGCGGGGAACGCTTATCAGGTCTCTTTGAGAAGTTTTTCGATCAGCTGGTGCAGCGCCGCAAAGTCGGGCTCACCCACGTACTGCTTGACGATCTCGCCGCGCTTGTTGACCAAGTAGGTGGTGGGTGTGAGCTGGACATCGCCCCATGCTTTGGCCACTGCGCCTGTGTTGTCGATCGCCACCTTGAAGGGCAGCTGGCGCGTTTGCGTGTAATTGACGACATAGCTGGGTGGGTCGTAGCTCATGGCCACGGCCAGCGTGTCGTAGCCTTGGGATTGGTATTTGTTGTAGGTCGAGATGACCTTCGGCATTTCTGCCACGCAGGTCACACAGCTCGTGGCCCAGAAATTGACCAGGGTGACCTTGCCTTTGAGGTCGGCGGTGGTTTTTTTGCTGCCGTCCAGCAACACAAAGGTCGACTCCGGCGCGGCCTCGGCGCCGCCACATCCCGGCAGGCAGGCAAGGGCCGCCACAGCCAAAATACCGGCCAGTGCCGTGCGGCATACTGTCAGGCGGGATGTCAATTTCATTGGAAGGACCTCATCATGCAACGTCGCAATTTTAACCAGGCCGGCGTCAGCGCGTTGGGCGCACTGATATTGGCCGCTTACCACCAGGCCCACGCACTCTCGCTCGGGGACCTGTCCGGCATCAGCAATGCCGACGCCAGCGCCGGCCTGAAAACAGCCCTTGAAAAGGGCGCTGTCGCCGCCGTCGCCCTGCTGGGCAAGACAGATGGATTCCTCGGCAACCCAAAAGTTCGCATTCCCTTGCCCGGATATCTCGAAGATGCGTCGAAATTGCTGAAAAACTTCGGCCAGGGCAAGCGGATCGATGAACTGGTGACGTCCATCAACCGGGCCGCTGAAGCTGCCGTGCCCATGGGAAAGGACCTGCTGGTCAATGCGGTACGCACCATGAATGTGAATGACGCCAAGAACATCCTGACGGGTGGCGAAACCTCGGTGACCACTTTCTTTGCCGAGAAGACCCGCACCCCGCTGGGCGTGAAGTTTCTGCCCGTGGTGACCAAAGCCACCGAAAAAGTCGGCCTGGCCAACAAGTACAACGAATTCGCCGGCAGGGCCGCCGGCTTTGGCCTGGTCAAGAAAGAAGACGCCAACATCCAGCAGTACGTGACCGGCAAATCGCTGGACGGCCTGTACCTGATCATCGGCGAGGAAGAAAAGAAGATCCGGCAAGACCCGGTAGGCACGGGCAGCGCCATCCTCAAGAAGGTCTTCGGATCCATGAAATAACGGGTTTTCTGAAATATTGCATCGGAAATTGGCTTCCAGCCTATATAGGGCGGGCGCAAGCAGCTATTAAAAAATGAGCGACATCAAGGGCGGAGCAGCGGGATCTGGTTCAGGAGCAGAGACGGCGTCTTCATGGGTCGGGCGGCCCCGAAAAAACGCATTTACTTACATGCGGCTGGTAAATATGACCACGCGGGAAATGCCTTAACAGCCCCGCCGATAAACGTGCTCTGATCAGGTTGCAGCGAACGGTCTGGAGCGGCTGCAGATACCGCGGATTACCGACGGTATGTGAAGAATGCCGCTCAAGCCGCCAAGCTGGGTTATGCAGGCTTCGTCCCGTGGCTGGGGGGCAACGGATGGACGCCGGCATGAAGCGCCGCCACGTCAGCAAATCCGGACATTGCCGAAACATGGATTTATCATCAAGACGGACAGCCACCGCTTCTCAGCGGGTGGCAACCTTGCGGTTCACGCTTCGGGGTTGCGTCCGGTTCGGATTCGCGCTTCGCACTCCCGCACGAAACCCACGAGGTGAGCCATGAACGAGCACCCCGATCCATGCCCCAGGGGCGCCAGCCGAGCCCCTTTTGCCGCCACGGTTTCGGTGGTTGCAGGATTGGGTGAGCGGCTAAAGTTGCTGCTGGCTCTGCTGACGTTCGCCTCTCATGCCGCCTTCGCGGCCCCCTTGCTCAATGAGCCCATCCAGCCAATCCCCCTCACGCTGAAGCAGGACCCGGCCCGTGCCGAAATCGGGCGGCAGCTATTTCACGATCCACGCCTGTCCGGAAACGGGCGCGTGTCTTGTTTCAGCTGCCATGATTTGAGCAAGGGCGGCGGTGACGGCCGTGACCGCTCCGTCGGGCTTAACGGTGGACTGACCGGTGTCAATGCCCCGACGGTGTTCAATGCGGCGCTCAATTTCAGGCAATTCTGGAACGGCCGCGCCGAATCGCTGGAGTCCCAGGTAGACCATGTCATGCTGAACCCGATCGAGATGGGGGCGAAGTGGGAAGATGTGGTTCGCAAGATAGCGGACGACGCGAAATACAAAAGTGCGTTTGGTGCGGCCTACAAAGACGGCGTGACCAAAGCCAATATCCAGAACGCCATCGCGACATTCGAACGGACGCTGATCACACCCAACTCACGCTTCGACAAATATTTGCGTGGTGACGCCAACGCCATTACCGACGCGGAGAAGGTCGGCTACGCCAAGTTCAAGCAGTACGGGTGCGTCGCCTGCCACCAGGGCGTCAACGTGGGCGGCAACATGTTCCAGAAATTCGGCGTCATGGGCGACTACTTCGCAAAGCGTGGCAACCCGACGGAGGCCGATCTTGGCCGGTACCTCGTCACGAAGGTGGAAAGCGACAAGCACGTCTTCAAGGTACCGAGCCTGCGCAACATCGCGCTGACGGCGCCGTATTTTCACGATGCCTCGGCCAAGACACTGGAAGATGCCGTCGATGTCATGTTCAGGTACCAGCTCGGACGCGTTGCCTCCAGGGAAGACAAGGAATCCATCGTCAAGTTCCTCAATACGCTCACCGGCGAACGGGACTTCAAACCGTGAAAAAAAAGAATCAACTTGCCCTGGCGCCTATGGCGGCGGTCACCGCCGTGCTGCTGTTCATCCTGGTGTTCCTGTATAGCAAAACCCAAAGCTTCGACGAGTCGCACTACTTTGAGGATATGGCCGTGCTGCGTCACCTGAAGCAGCTGGACGCGCAATGGGAGCTGGATGTGCTGAAGTCCAGGATCGGGATCAACACGCACTACGATGCGCTGGCCGATAACCAGGGCGAGATGGCCCGGCTCATGGAACAACTCGAGTCGGGTACCGACGCCCACAAGCACGATGCATCCGGGCAGGTGGACAAGCTCGCGTCGCTGGAACGCGCCGTGCAGGACAAAGCCGTCCTGATCGAGCAATTCAAGTCGCACAACTCCGTGCTGCGAAACTCGCTGGCCTTTCTTCCCACCGCAGCGGAAGATGTCCAGCAGTCGCTCGGGCCCGGCCGCGGTACCACAGAGCTGGCGCTCCGGCAGATTTCGTCTGACGTCAGCAGGCTGCTGCTCGCGAGCATGCTGTACAGCCAGAGCCCGACCGACGAAAAGGGTGCCGAGATAGAAGAGGAACTGGGCCGGCTTGACGGCAAGCTGCGCCATACTCCGCCGGGCATTTCCGACAGGCTGGGGATCTTCCGCGCGCATGTCCAGACCATCCTGCGCGAACAAAAAACAGTCAATGAACTTCTCGCGGGTATTTCTTCGGCACCGACCGCCAAATTGCTCGATGCGGCCAACGATGCATCAACGATCGAGCAGCAGCGCGCGGGGGTGGAGGGCGAGCGCTACGGCCGCTACCTGCTGATTTTCTCTGCGGTGCTGGTGGCCCTGCTGCTGTATGCAGCCCTTCACGTGTTGCGCAGCCATGCCGTGATCCGGCGCGTCAACACGGAACTCCAGGCGGCCAATGAGCACCTTGAACAGCGCGTGCAGGAACGGACACAGGAGCTGCGCCAGGCGCAAAGCGAGCTGATGACCGCGGCGCGCCAGGCGGGCATGGCAGAGATCGCCACCAATGTGCTGCACAACGTGGGCAACATCCTCAACAGCGTCAACGTCTCGGCCGACCTCATCGGCAGCACCTTGCACAAATCAAGGGTGCAGGGGCTTTCCCGGGGCGTGCAGCTGATGAACGAGCACGCCGCGGACCTTGCCCACTTTCTGGTTCACGACGAGAAAGGCAAGATACTGCCCGGCTATTTGAATGGGATCTCCCAGACCCTGGTGCAGGAGCAGCAGGGCATGCTCAAGGAGCTGGAACTCCTCACCAGAAGCATCGACCACATCAAGGACGTCGTTGCCACCCAGCAATCGTACGCAGGCGGGAGCAGCATTGTTGAACCGGTGCAGATCTGTGACCTGGTGGAGGACGCCCTGCGAATGAACGGTGTCTCACTGGCGCGCCACGGGGTCACTGTGGTGAAGGAGTTCGCGCAGGTGCCAGAAGCGCTGCTGGACCGTTCCCGGGTGCTGCAGATTCTCGTGAACCTGATCAGCAACGCCAAAAATGCCATGGCGGGTATGTCGGCCGCATCGCACCAGATCACATTGCGGGTGGAGCCTGTTGGCGAGTCGACCTTGCGGGTCTCTGTCATGGATAAGGGAGAGGGGATACCGGCGGAAAACCTCACGCGGATTTTCTCGCACGGATTTACGACGCGCAAAACAGGCCACGGCTTTGGTTTGCACAGTTGCGCGCTGGCGGTCAGCCAGATGGGCGGGACACTTTCCGCTCACAGCGACGGGCCGGGTCTGGGGGCCACCTTCACACTGGAGCTGCCAATGGATATCGCGCAGACCAAATCATGACGCAGCTACAGAACCAGCGCATCCTGCTGATCGACGACATGCTGTCGATCCATGAGGACTTTCGCAAAATCCTCGCGGCGAAACCGGTGGCGCGTGATCTGGACGTTGCCGAAACCGAGTTGTTTGGTGAGGTCACGCAGATTTCCTACGGTGATTTTGAACTGGACTCCGCTTATCAGGGCGCCGAAGGTGTGGCCAAGGTGGAGGAATCCATCCGGGCCGGGCGGCCCTATGCCATGGCTTTTGTGGACATGCGCATGCCGCCGGGCTGGGACGGGGTGGAGACCATCGAGCGGCTTTGGCGTGTTGATCCGCATGTGCAGATCGTGATCTGCACAGCCTACTCCGACCACCCTTGGGAAAATGTGCTGGCGCGGCTGGACGTGCAGGACCGCCTGCTGGTGCTCAAAAAGCCATTCGACATGATCGAAGTCAGCCAGCTCGCGAGAACACTGACCGCCAAATGGGAGCTGGCGCGGCGCGCGGCAGCACAGGTGAGCAGCCTGGAAGATACCGTGCAGGATCTCAGGGCAACCGAAGCGGCTTTGCGCCAGTCCAACAAGGAACTCGAAGCCTTCTCGTATTCGCTCGCGCATGACTTGCGCTCTCCCCTGAACTCGATTGACGGCTTCAGCCATTTGCTGCAAAAGGCCGTCAGCGGTGATGCGGCGGAACGCGCGAGGCATTACCTGAGCCGGATACGCGAGGGAGTCAGGCAAATGGGTGAGCTCACGGATGGCCTTCTGCTGCTGGCCCAGGTGTCCCGTACCAACCTGAAGATCGAGACAGTCGACCTCACGGCAATAGCCGAGCGCGTGCGCGGTGACTGCCAGAAACGCAATACCGCGCGGGATGTGAAAGTCCACATAACGCCCAACCTTGTCGCTGTGGGTGACTCCGCGTTGCTGTGCCAGGTAATGGAAAACCTTATTTCCAATGCATGGAAGTTCACCGTCCATGCCACTGCCCCCGAGATCTGGGTTGGGGCGCAGCACCCCGACAACGAAAGTACAGTTTATTTTGTCCGTGATAACGGCGTCGGGTTTGACATGACGTACGCGGACAAATTGTTCGGGACCTTCCAGCGCCTGCATTCACCGGGTGAGTTTGCAGGGATGGGAATCGGGCTGGCAAGCGCTCACCGGATCATTTCCCGTCACGGCGGTCGTATCTGGGCCGAAGGGGTGGTGGGGCAAGGTGCCACATTTTTCTTCACCATACCATCGCCTGTGCGGCAACACTCGCCCGATGAAAGCCCGGCTGATGCGAAAAAACACAGGAGCCAGCCATGACTCAACTGCAGAACCGGCGCATTTTGCTGATCGACGACATGCCGTCCATCCACGAAGACTTCCGGAAAATTCTTGCGTCCAGGCCGGTTGCGCATGACCTGGACGATGCCGAAGCCCTGTTGTTTGGCGACGCCGCACCGGTGTCCGATGATGGCTTTGAGCTGGACTCGGCCTACCAGGGACGTGAGGGTCTGGACAAGGTCGAGGCATCCGTTCGGGCCGGGCGGCCTTATGCCATGGCCTTTGTGGACATGCGCATGCCGCCGGGCTGGGATGGTGTGGAGACCATCGAACGGCTCTGGCGCGTTGATCCAAAGGTACAGATCGTCATCTGCACCGCCTACTCCGACCACGCCTGGGAAGATGTGTTCGCGCGGCTGGAGGCCCGGGATCGCCTCCTGATTCTGAAAAAACCGTTTGATCCGGTTGAAGTCAGCCAGCTGGCAAGAATGCTGACCACCAAATGGGAGCTGGCGCAGCAGGCGGCAGCGCAGGTGAGCGGCCTGGAGGAGGCCGTGCAGGAGCGCACCCGCGCCTTGCATGACAGCGAATCACAACTGCGCCAGATCACGGACAGCGTGCCCGCCTTGATTGCCTATATCGACGCCGAACAGCGCTTTCAGTTCCATAACCTTGCCTACGAAGAAGTTCTTGGCCTGAAGCACGGCCAGATCCACGGCAAGACCATGCGTGAGCTGATGGGCGACGAGCTCCACGAAAAAGAGCGGGGCAAGATTGAAGAGGCGCTCGCTGGTTACGCGGCGCAATACGACCGCACGCAGGCCACGTCGGATGGCCAGCTGCGCGACTACGTCATGCAGTACTTTCCACGTTACGGCGAAAACGAGGACGAAGGCAAGGTTGTCGGCTTCTTCTCGCTGGGCACCGATGTGACCGAACTCAAGCGCATTGACCGCATGAAGAGTGAGTTTGTCTCTACCGTCAGTCATGAGTTGCGCACCCCGCTGACCTCCATTCGCGGCTCACTGGGCCTGATCGCCGGCGGCGTGGCCGGTGAGCTGCCGGCCATGGCCAAAAACCTGGTCGGCATCGCTACCAACAATTGCGAACGGCTCATCAGGTTGATCAACGACATTCTTGACAGCGAAAAAATCGAATCCGGAAAAATGCGGTTTGACTTCCAGCAGATGGAACTGCAACCTTTGCTGACGCAAGCCCTGACGGCCAACGAAGGCTTCGCAGGCCAGCACAACGTCAAGCTGGTTCTGGATGCCCCGGCAGAAGCGGTAAGGGTCAGCGTCGACAGCGACAGGCTGACCCAGGTCATTACCAACCTGTTGTCCAACGCCGTGAAATTCGCGCCGGCCCAGTCCCGTGTGGAAGTCCGGCTGCTGTGCAAGAGCGGCAGGGTCCGGGTGGAAGTCGCCGACAGCGGCCCCGGCATTCCCGAAGAGTTCCGAAAGCGCATCTTTCAGAAATTCTCGCAAGCCGACACATCGGACACCCGAAAAATGGGTGGTACGGGCCTGGGCCTGAACATCTCGCGTGCCATCGTGGAGCGGATGGGCGGCCAAATCGGGTTCACGACGGAAACCGGCGTCGGAACTGTTTTCTTCTTTGAGCTGCCCGAGGCGGTGCCGGCGCCGATTCAGACCAGCATCAGGTCCGGCGCAGCGACCAGGCCGCTCATCCTGGTCTGCGAAGACGATCCCGACATTGCCCGCCTGATCAACCTGATGCTTGATAAAGGCGGCTTTGACTCGGACATGGTGCACAGCGCAGGGCAGGCGCTGGAGCAAGTCATGCTGATGCCCTACGCTGCCATGACGGTCGACCTGAACCTGCCCGACCAGGACGGCATCAGCCTGATCCGGGCACTGCGCCGCGAAGAGGCGACGAAAGACCTGCCGATCGTGGTGGTTTCAGCAAATGCTGAAGAAGGCGAGCTCGAGTTCAATACCCAGCCGCTGGCGGTTTCAACATGGCTGGAAAAACCCATCGACGAGAACCTCCTGATCCTCAGTTTGCACCGTGCCATCGGTAACATGGCCGAAGGCCGGCCGCGCATTCTGCATGTCGAGGACGACCTCGACATACAGCGCATTGCCGCCGCCATTGCCCAGGACTTTGCCACCTTCGAATTTGCCGCCACGCTGCGCGAGGCACGCGACCAGCTTGCGCGCCGCCGCTACGACCTGGTGCTGCTCGACCTGACGTTGAAAGACGGCTCGGGCTGGGGGCTGCTGGACACCATTGAAGCACTGGACATCGTGCCGCCAGTGGTCGTGTTTTCTGCGCACGATGTGGAGCCGAAGCAAAGCCAGCGCGCAGAAGCGGTACTAGTGAAGGCACACACTTCCAACGAGCAGTTGATCCGCACCCTGCAGCGGGTGCTCGATGAAAGCCTGTGGGGGACGGTTCACCCACCTCTAAGCGCCTGAAATAGATCCACCCCCGTCCAGGCTCACTGGCGTGTAGCCTGTTCCCCCCTCGAGGGGGCGGCGCCTGGGGCCGGCGAAGCCGGACCCTCGGCCCCCGCTGGTGGAATACCCCTGTTAGTTACGCCATTGGACTCTTCACGCCAGCGGATGCCG
The DNA here is from genome assembly GCF_056405795.1 of Polaromonas sp. P1_F1. Taxonomy (NCBI): domain Bacteria; kingdom Pseudomonadati; phylum Pseudomonadota; class Betaproteobacteria; order Burkholderiales; family Comamonadaceae; genus Polaromonas; species Polaromonas sp. P1_F1. The sequence continues at coordinate 1,255,556 of NZ_JBFUBJ010000001.1, read as the reverse complement.
TGGAACCGGCTTTGCCGGGCCGCAGGCACCGTCCCCTGCAAGGGGAAAAGGGCTACACGCAGTGAGCCCGATAGGGGTGCACCAATTTTTCGGCTTTGCCAGACCGCAGGCGGGCGGCCCCCTCGGGGGGCAGGGAGCTACACGAAGTGAGCGACCGTGGGGGCCTTACTTCTTTTGACTGGCGCGGTAGACCTGCATCACCGTCGCGAAATCGCGATCAAAGTTGATGGGCAGGAATGTGTCGTTGCCGGGCAGCTGCTTTTTCAGTGTGGGCGAGAAGCTGTAGCTGAACGAGCATTTCTTCACGCGTGCCTGCAGTTCGGGCGAAACGTCCTTGCTCATGGTCCAGGTTTCCGTCATGAAGGGCGGGCTTTCCCAGATCGTGCGAATGCTCGAGCCCTTGACGTCACCCTTGACGACCATGCGCTGGTACAAATCGCTGGCCACAGCTGCGGCCGGATAAAAACCATGCATCACGCCCGTGACGGAGCGCTCGTGGCCGTTGGAGAACACGACTTCGTAGTCCTTGTCCGGCGTCAGGCCCAGCGCCGGGAACAGCGCGCGCGGCGCGAGGTTGCCCGAGTTGGAGGTGGGTGTGGTGTGCGCGATTTTCTTGCCAATCAGGTCCTTCGGTTCCCTGTACGGGCTGTCGATGCGGGTGATCAGAATCAGTTTGTAGGAGTTGCGCAGGCCCGTGGCCTTGTTGCCCGGAACGCCAAACGGCGCCGGCTGGCCGGCGGTGACCAACTGCGCAGCCAGGCCGGGGTTGACCTGTGCCAGCTGGACCTTGCCGGCCGAGATACCTTCAATCAGCTCTTTTTCACCGAGGATGTCGATGTTGCTGGTCTTGTCCATCGATTCGCCTTGCGCGTTTTGCAGGTCGATGTTTCCGCAGCGTGACAGGTGGCTGAAGTAGTCGCCCCACAAGGCCATGGTTTCGCTCTTGCCATAGGTCTTGGGCATGGCCACGACCATTTTTTCGCGTGGGCCGGAATATTTTTCGGGCGCGGGGGTAGCAGCCGCAGCTTTCGCCTTGCGTGCAGGCTTTGCCTCGTCGGTCTGGGCTGTTGCTGAACCCAGGGCGCAAGCGGCGCTGGCCAATATTGCGGCATGGCGCAGATAAAACTTCATCTTGATCACTCCAGTTGTCTATGAAACCGATACGCAGGAATGCCGGTTTGTGTGCCCTTGGCCGCACAAACCGCGTTCCCAGCCCAATCAGTGTGCATGACGGTGCATCAAAACGAACTTTTTGTTACATTCGAATGAATACCTTCGTGACATAAATCAGCGTATCTGCTTCAGAGGCTGTTGTTTTTTCATTGAAAAGATGGCGCTGGCAACCTGTAAGCGCCTGGGCGGCGGCGAATACTGCGCCTCAGGATACGCGCGTGCTGTGCGGCGGGGGGGGGGGGGGCGGCGGACGCCTCAAGCGGCGAGCGAGGCGTCGATTTTCCCGAGCAGCCATTGCAGCCCGGCCAGGTGCTGCTGGTCGTGGCTGCACAGGTAATGCACCAGGCTGCGCAACGTGAGTGCGCCGTAACCTTCGAATTCCGCCGTACGGCCAAGTTGCCCGGGCGTGATGCCCGACAGCATGGCCATCGTCCGGGTGCGCGCTGCCCGAAACGCCGCGATGGCCTCTTGCGCATCAGCGGCCGCGTAGTCGCGTTGCTTTTCCAGCACGTAGCCGTCCAGTGATTCCAGCACGGGGCTGGCCTCTGACAAGGTGCGCTGAAACCGCACGTGATAGCCGTCAATCTCGATGTCCCTGATGTGGCAGATCTGCGCGAGGGCCGTGAAGTTTTCGCTCGGAATGCCTTCCCACGACGGCGGCGTCCAGCGCTTGTGGCTTTCAGGAATCGCGTCGTAGAACTGCTCCAGCTGGCGCGGAAAATCCGCCATGGCCTGGAGCGTTGCGGGGTTCAGGGGCAGCGCAGGGCTCATCAGCCGGCCTTGCGCAGCGAAGGCCACAGCACCGCCTGCGCCACGATCACGTTCTCGCCATTGAAGGTCGCCGCCGGCGAGCCGTAAAGCTCGTAACCCATGGCAAGCACCTCACTCACCCGGCGGCAAAAGCTCGCGTCATCCGGGCCGGTAAGGAGCCTGTAGGTGGGAAGACCGTCGGGGGGCGTGGTGGCGGGTGATGTCATGGCGGCAAGCGGCTGATGAACGGAGGGCGATATTACCGTGTCCGTGCAGATGCTGCAGGTGTTGTTGGTCGTGACCGCGGAGGTAGTGCGCGCCGACACGCAGGATCCGGGCGCCCGCCAGCCACCGAAGGCGCTACCCCTATTTGAGCTGCCGCAAGGTTTGCGCTGATTGCGTTGACGGCTGGGCCGCATTTGCGCCAGATCAAGCCGCCCAACGGGCCGTACGGCTCCAATCAATGACGGGAATGTTCCCGTCTCTTCTGTTACTTACCCATGAAAAAGCAAATCATTGCCGCCGCTGCCCTCTGCACCCTTTTGTCGGGTGCCGCTTTTGCCCAAACCGCTGAAGGCCCCTGGCTGGTCCGAGCGCGCGCCGTCCACCTGGACAGCGCCAACGGTGACAGCACCGGCCTCGGGCTGGCCATCAACAACAAGTGGATGCCGGAGTTCGACATCAGCTATTTCCTCAACCCCAACTTCGCAGTCGAGCTGGTGCTGACGGTTCCGCAAAAGCACACGCTGTCGTCCCGCGGCACCGCCATCGGCAGCTTCAAGCACCTGCCGCCCACGCTGATGGCGCAATACCACTTCGACTCGCTGGGTGCGGGCGCCTTCAAGCCCTATGTCGGCGCGGGCGTCAACTACACCCGCTTCAGTGCGGTCAGCCTGCCGGCTGGCGTGGACATCAAACGCAGCAGCTGGGGCCCGGCGTTGCAGGTCGGTGTGGACATTCCCCTCGGCAAGCAGCTGTCCCTGAACTTCGACCTGAAGAAGGTCTACATCCGCACCGACGTGTCTGCGGGTGGCGCCAATATCGGCACGTTCAAGGCCGACCCGGTGTTGTTGGGTGTGGGGCTTGGCTGGCGGTTTTGAGCAGAAAAGGGTGAGACGCCCAAACTTGCGCGTCTCTTCTCGCGGGCGCTTGCGGCGGCGCGGGTTCAGGCCTTCGCCATCCCCGGCAATGCCATCACACGCCCCGGCGCCGGCATGCCGGTAAACGCAAAGTCGACTTCCGGCACGCGCCCGCTCACGATGTCCGCAATCGCCGCGCCCGAGCCGCAGGCATGCGTCCAGCCCAGCGTGCCGTGGCCCGTGTTGAGGAAGACATTGGAGGCCTTGCTTTTGCCGATGTAAGGCACATTGCTCGGCGTGGCCGGCCGCAGGCCCGTCCAGAACTGCGCGCCCTCGCCATCCGTCATCTCGGGAAAGAGCTGCTTCACACGGCGCACGATGGCGTTGCAGCGCACCAGGTTCAGCTCGGTGTTGTAGCCGTTGAGCTCGGCCGTGCCGGCAATGCGCAAGCGGTTGCCAAAACGCGAGAACACCAGCTTGTACTCGTCATCCGTCAGGCTCACCTGGTACGACGCCGCCTCGTTGATCACGGGCAAGGTGACCGAGTAACCCTTGGCCGGGTAGATGCGCAGGCTTTGCCCCAGCACCTTGGCCCACTGCGCGCTGAAGGCGCCCAGGCACATCACATACGCGTCGGCTTTCAGCATCTCGACCTTGCCACCGGCCTCGCCGCTGCCCATCGCCACCTGCACGCCGTTCAGCCGCCCCTGCGCGGCGTCCAGGCCCAGCACCGTCGTGTTGTACAAAAATTTCACACCCGCCTGCTCGCAGCGCATAGCCAGCGCGGCGGTAAACGCGCGGGCGTCGCCTGACTCATCGCTGGGCGTCATGCTGCCGCCCACGATGCTGCCGCGGCATTGCGCCAGCGCGGGCTCAATCGCCACACACTCGTCGGCCGTCTTCATGTTGAGTTCGCAGCCGTGCTCGCGCATGATGCGCGCGGGCTCCTGCGCCGCGTCGTACTCGGCCTGGCTGGTGTAGAAGTGCAGGATGCCTTTGGTCTGCGCGTTGTACAGCAGGCCCAGCTCGGCGCGCAGTTTTTGCAGCGCGCCACGGCTGTACATGCCCAGGTTCACGATCTGCTTGATGTTTTGTGCCGTGCGCGCCGGCGTGCAGTTGCGCAAAAACTCCAGCCCCCACAGCCACTGGTTCACATCGGCGCGCAACCTGAAGAGCAGCGGTGCGTCTTCACGCGCCAGCCATTGCAATACTTTCAGCGGCGCACCCGGGTTGGCCCAGGGCTCCGCGTGGCTCACGGATATTTGCCCGCCATTGGCAAAGCTGGTTTCCATCGCGGCCGCGTTGCGGCGCTCCACCACCGTCACCTCATGGCCGCGTTGCGCCAAATACCAGGCCGTGGTGATACCCGTGACACCAGCCCCCAAAACCATGACTTTCATGGCGATTCCTTTTCATTCAAGCAGAACATTGCAGTTGCGCAAGTGCTGCGGTACCTTGGGGTTGCTTGAATCAAAAAAGAAACGTGGCAACCGCCAAGCCATCACATGCTTGCGGCCGCTTCCACTGTCCTTGTTACCTGAGAGATTCAGCCGGTGCTTTTATGTCGATGACAAGCTTCGGCTTTGCTCCTTCGGTGCGCTGCACCTTGCGTGCGGCGTCTCTCCAGACGGCTGTGTGTTCCGGGCAGTACGGGACCTGAGCGATTATGGAAGTTTGCGCCTTCGGTGGCTGCCTTTGGGGCAGCGCTCTCCTGCTTGAACGGGTTTGAATTTACCACCGAAGCCTGTTTTGCCAAGCGTGAATAGGGCGTTCAGTACAGGTCTAGCGGGTTGATTCAGCGGCTTAATAGTAGGAAGCAGGGAGGCTCAGCCTTCGCTGGCCGCCTGCACAAACGCGGCTTTGGCATCGGTATAAGCCTCGCGGTCACCCGGGTGCCGTGCCGCCAGTTCCGCCTTGAGCGCGGCATAGCGCGCCGCCAGCGCAGGGTCCGAACGCAGGGCGTCGCGAAAACGCAGGCGCTGCGCCCACACCTCGCCGCCGTGCACCACCAGATGCAAGTGATGCGTGCGCCGCCCGCGCGCCCAGCGCATGAACCACTTACGGTCGGTCAGCGAGGCGTTGAATTCAGCGGAGGTCGTGTAACCGTTGGCGCACAGCGGCGCCGAAAGCGCCTCGGCCGCCGCCATGGATTCCACACCGGCCAGCATGTCGATCACCGGTTTGGCCGCCAGGCCGGGCACGGCTGTGCTGCCGATGTGCTGGATGTCGATCAGGCGGGCCGGCAGCTGAGGGGAGAGCGCAAGCAGGCGGTCCCGCTCAGCCACAAACTGCAGGGGCCAGGCCGGGTTATAGGCCTGCAAGACCACTTCTTCATAGATAGCGGCGAGCAGCGATTCCTCGTCAGTCATGCGGGTGACGGCTGGCAGATGGTTGTGCGGGGGCGAAAAACGCTGCGCGGCACGCCAGAATCGTTTGTGGGGCCATTTTTAGGGCGTTTTTGAGCATGAAAAAGGCCTTCAGCCCAATAAGAACGGGCGCGAGCAGCTACCAAAACAATAGCAAGCAGAAAACCCCACGCCTGCGAATTTGGCGGCCCGCATTTCATTCACCTGAGCGCCAGCACAGCTTTGCGCGCCTGTGCCAGCCGCTCTTCCAGGTAGGCGCCGTAAAAGTCGGTAGATGCCAGGCCGACCAGCCGTTCCGCCAGGTCTTGCCCGGCCGGGCCCAGAAACAGCACTGTGGGGGTGAAGCCGGCCTTCCATGCCGCAACCTGGGCGGCGGCTGTCGTCACCTGGCCGTCAAAGCCGGTCAACGGTGTCGTGCGGTCGCTGATGTTGAGCTGCCAGGCGTGCAGGTTGCCATCGCGTTGCCCTGGCAGCAGGTAGTTGCGCCGCACCAGCTCGCAGAATGGGCAGCCGGGCAGGCTGACCAACAGCACGAGTGGTTCATTTTTGGCGAAGGCGATTCCAGCGGCCGCCGGCAAAGATGCAGGCACAGGCAAGGCCGTGTCTTTGGCCAGCGCGAGCTGGGGCACGACCAGCCCGGCTGCCAGCATGGCTGTGAACTGGCGGCGGCCCATCGGGCTCATTCAGCGCTTTCCAGCAAAATCTTTGTCAGCGCAGCGGGCTCGCTGATCATGGGGTCATGGCCGGTTTTGATTTCCACCACGCGCGAATTCGGCAGCCACGCGCCGTCCCAGAATTTCGGGTCTTTCACGCGCAGCCGGCTGGGTTCGATGGTGGCTAGGGCGGGCTGCGTGCAGTTGACGAAAGTGCGCGGCACGGCGGCTACGCGCTGCATGTCAAAGTGCAGCGGTGCCTGGTAGGTGTTGCCGGGGTGCGGCGTCTGTCGGCGCTTGACCCATTCGCGGTCGGCATCGTGCAGGCCGAACACCTCCGGGTCGGGCGCCGGAAAGCTGAAGCTGGGTGAAGCCTGCGCCGCCGCCATGCGCTGCTGCTGCGTGGCGCTGGCCTGTGTGCTGCTCCAGCTCTCGCCGGGTTTGGGCACCACCGCATCCACATACACCAGATGCTTGATGCGGTCGGGCATGCGGTCAGTGACAGCCGTGCCGATCATGCCGGCATAGGAATGCACCGCGAGCGTCACCTCATGCAGCTCTTCCGCCTCGATCAGGTTGATCACGTCGTTGATGTGCGTGTCGAGGTTGATCGTGGGTGAAAGCAAATGGGCGCGCTCGCCCAGGCCGGTCAGTGTCGGCGTGAACACCTTGTGGTGGTCCAGCTGCAGCGCCTGCGCCACGCGCCGCCAGCACCAGCCGCCATGCCACGCGCCGTGGACCAGAACGAAATTGTGTTTCATTGCGTCACCTCCTTGTTAAAGGTTGCTGCATCAAATGATCTTGCCACTCTTCAGTTCAGATAGCTGGGCGTCCGAATAGTTCAGCACACTGCGCAGCACCTCTTCGGTATGCTGGCCCAGCAGTGGCGGCGGCAGGTCGGTGCGCACCGGCGTCGCGCTCATGCGGATAGGGCTGGAGACCAGCTTCAAATCATCCTTCACCGGATGCTTCCACTCGGTCACCATCTTGCGCGCCTCGATCTGCGGGTCTGCAAACACCTCTGCCAGGCTGTTGATGGCGCCGCAAGGCACTTTTGCCGCCTCCAGCGCACCCAGCCAGTCGGCCTTGCTGCGCGTTTTCATCACCGCTTCCAGAATCGGCACCAGTTGGCCGCGGTTCTGCACGCGGTCGCGGTTCTTCGCAAAAAGCGGGTTGGTCGCCAGCTCCGGAATGTTGGCCACGGCGCAAAACTTCGCATACTGCGAGTCATTGCCCACCGCCAGAATCAAATGGTCCTTGGTTCCGTCTGCGGCCGGTGCCACTTCAAACACCTGGTAAGGCACGATGTTCTGATGCGCATTGCCCGCCCGGCCCGGCGCCTTGCCGCTGACTAAATAGTTGGCGCCCAGATTGGCCAACATGGCCACTTGCGTGTCCAGCAGCGCCATGTCGACCTGCTGGCCCTCGCCGGTTTTCTCGGCATGGCGCAGCGCGGCCAGTATCGCCACCGTCGCATACATGCCCGTCATCAAGTCCGCCACCGCCACACCCACCTTCTGCGGCCCGCCCCCCAGGTCGTCGCGCTCGCCGGTCACACTCATCAGCCCGCCCATGCCCTGGATCGCGTAGTCATACCCCGCACGGTCGGCATAAGGCCCGTTCTGGCCAAAGCCCGTGACTGAGCAATACACGAGGCGCGGATTGATGGCTTTGAGCGACGCATAGTCCAGCCCATAGCGCGCCATGTCGCCCACCTTGAAGTTCTCGACAAACACGTCGCAATGCGCGGCCAGCTCACGCACCAGCGCCTGGCCCGCAGGCTGCGCGATGTCACAGGTGACAGAGCGCTTGTTGCGGTTCGTGCCCAGGTAATACGCCGCCTCGGTATCCGCGCCCTGCGAATCCTTCAAAAACGGGGGGCCCCAGGTGCGCGTGTCGTCGCCCGTGCCGGGGCGTTCAATCTTGATGACATCGGCGCCCAGGTCGGCCAGGGTCTGGGTACACCAGGGGCCTGCGAGTACGCGGGAGAGGTCTAGGATGCGGATGCCGGATAGGGAGTTCATGTGTGGCATTTTGCCTTTACATCGGAGCGATGGGCGATGTAGGCGCGCCCAGATCGTCGGCGACTTTGTCGAATTCAATCTCCCTGCGTGCTTTTTTCTAGTGGGGTTGATGTAATCTGCTGTTTCTCACGAAGAATTTCAGAAACCCAAGGCCATGCTATTCCGCGGTTTTGTTGGACATATCAAAGTTAGAACGCAGAATAGGCCTTCATGAAATGCGTTTCAACCCGTCATCACAACGGACTGCCTGAGGTAGCCGCTGAATCTCAACGTTAGGCGACACCCAATGAGGACACTCAGCTTCGATGCAAGCTTCCTTTGCAACTCGAAATTGCGGCAGGAGAAGATCGTGGAGACTGACCGACCGCTGATAGATCGTTACTGGGACGATACGGAGTCCAATAAGGAGCGCTTGACCAAATACGGCCAATGGGTGGTTAACGAAGACAAGAGCGTGATATTGAGGGCTATGGGAGGCGGCTCATTTGAAATCCCCGAGATGTATGACCTTGTCTACAAGGAAACCAAAGTCCATCTGGAGTGCGGCGGAGGTGGTGATCGCGCCAAGATATCCGTAAATAAGCCTGATGGTAGTTGCGACATAACGATCTTCGTAAGCCACATTCGGATTCCACCTTGTTGAATTCCGTCGAAATCTGACCCACTTAGCGCAGTAATTTCCATCCAAAACTGACCCACGTAGGCACTACCCTGCTTGTTTTAAAAGCAGGGGAAATTAGGAGTGATAGACGTGGCGACATTGAATGTCATCAGGCGATGGGCATTGCGGGATCAGATGTCCATCCGCGAGATCTCAAGGCGTACAGGCCTGGCTCGCAACACAGTGAAGAAGCACCTGCGATCGGAAGAGAGCGAGCCTAGCTACCAAAGGCGGGCAACCCCTAGCAAGCTCGATCCCTACGCCGAGAAGCTGGCCACCTGGCTAGTGATCGAGGCAACAAAATCGCGGAAACAGCGGCGCACTTTGAGGCAGATCCACACAAGGAGAAGATAAAGAACTTATCCACATCGTGAGCACGTTCTGCTCACAAAGAGTGTGGGTCAATATTCGATGGAAAACTCGGGTCAGACTTCAGTGCAATTCAACAGGCCATTGGCACGAAGTAGGTCGTAGCGACAACGATCCGGCCTCTCCGCAGCGCTAGCTGATATCAATACGTTTTGTACGGCAAGAACTTCCCAGACAACACCACATTCACCCGGTCACCCTTGGGATCCGGCTGGCGGACGATGTCCATGCTGAAGTCGATCGCGCTCATGATGCCGTCGCCGAATTCTTCGTGGATCAACTCCTTGATCGTGGTGCCGTAGACGCTGACGATTTCGTACCAGCGGTAGATCAGTGGGTCGGTGGGGATGGGTGTGGGCAGTGAGCCTTTGTAGGGAACGACCTGCAGCCACTTTTGTTCTTCGGCCGTGAGGCCAAAAATCTTGCCGATGACTTTGGCTTGCTTGGCGTCAAAGGTCATCTGGCCCAGGCAGCCGGCAGTGACCCATTCCTTGCTGAGGCCCACCTTCTTGGCGACGGACTCCCAGGTGAGGCCTTTGCTGACTTTGACGGTAATAATTTTTTCGGTGATGTCATTGCGGTTCATGGTTTGCTCCTGTATGTGAGATGGGTGAAGTGAAAAGCGGGAATAGTCAATGCGCCCTGGCGCGGGTGACGAGGAAATCGACGATGTGGTTGCGCAGGTCGTAGTAACCGGGCAGGTGATGCAGGCCGGCGCGGGTACGCTCGCGGGGCAGCGGGTTGATGACTTCTTCTGCGATGCGGCCCGGTGCGTAGACACCATCGTTGTCGGTGCCGTTGCTCATCAGCAGGATGCGGTCGGCCAGCAGGATGGCTTCGTCCACGTCGTGGGTGATCATGAAGACGGTTTGCTGCGTCTCGCGCACGATGGCCATGAGTTCGTCCTGGATGGTGCCGCGCGTCAGCGCGTCGAGTGCGCCGAAGGGTTCGTCGAGCAGCAGCATCTTGGGCTGGATGGCAAAGGCGCGTGCGATGCCTACGCGTTGCTTCATGCCGCCTGAGAGCTGCGACGTTTTTTTGTCGATGGCGGGTGTCAGGCCCACCATGGCAACGAACTTTTCCACATGCGCATTGACTTGTGCCGAAGTCCAATCGGCCCAGCGTGACACCACCGCAAACGCGATGTTCTTGCGCACGGTGAGCCAGGGCATGAGTGCATGGCTCTGGAACACCACGCCGCGCTCCAGGCTGGGGCCGCCTATCTCGCGGTTTTCCATGAAGATATGGCCGGCGGTGGCGCTGTCCAGCCCGGCCAGCACATTAAGGATGGTGGTCTTGCCGCAGCCCGAGTGGCCGATGATGCAGACGAACTCGCCTTTGCTGATGCTGAAAGACACGTCGGCAAACACCGGCCGTGCGGGCAGGGTGGTGCTGAAGTCTTTGCTCAGCCCTTCGATCTTGAGAAATCCCTGCATGCTGTGTTCCTTCTTTGGAGGGCGCCCCTCAAAAAGCCCTCCTGGCGTTGTTGCGTCGCCTTGCCGTGCTGTAGCACTGTCTGCGGCGACGCGCCTAGCCAGGACCGCTTCGCTGGGCTTTGTGAGCGGCTCTAGTGCGGCTCCTGCTATGGAATCACTCCACATAAGTGACCACTTTTTGGAGTTGCGCAAAAGCCAGGTCCAGCAGCATGCCGACGATGCCGATGACCAGGATGGCGAAGATCACGTTGGTGAGTGAGAGATTGTTCCACTCGTTCCAGACGAAGTAGCCGATGCCGGTGCCGCCCACCAGCATCTCGGCTGCCACAATCACCAGCCAGGCAATGCCCATGGAGATGCGCATGCCGGTCAGGATGGTGGGCGCAGCCGCCGGCAGGATCACCTGGAAGGCCTTACGCAGGGGACTCACTTCCAGCGTGCTGGCCACGTTGAGCCATTCGCGCTTGACCGAGGCCACGCCGAAGGCGGTGTTGATCAGCATGGGCCAGACCGAGCAGATAAAGATCACAAAGATGCCCGAGATCGATGAGTCCTTGATGGTGTAGAGCGCCAGCGGCATCCACGCCAGCGGCGAGATGGGTTTGAGCACCTGGATGAAAGGGTCAAACGCGCGGCGCAGCAGCGGCGACATGCCGATCACAAAACCCAGCGGCACGGCGACCGCACACGCCAACAGAAAGCCCAGGCCCACGCGTGCCAGCGAATGGCCGAGCTGGATCAGGATGCCCTTGTCGTTGGGGCCGTTGTCATACAGCGGGTTGGACACCTGCTTCCAGATCGCTGTGCCCATCTGGCCCAGCGTGGGGAAGCCGGTGGTCTTGGTACTGCCCGGGTCTTTGCCCATCATCTTCTGGTATTCGATCTGCTCGGCGCTCAGGCCCGCCGTGCTGGCTGCCGGCGTACCAGATGCGGGCAACGTGGCCACGTACCAGATGCCCAGAAAGGCGAAAAAGATAAGCAGCGAGACCAGGCCCGCCTTGAGGTTCAGCGACTTCATGCGAGCTTGTTGATGGCAAAGCTCTTCACGTAGTCATCGGGCTTGGCCGGGTCAAACTCCTTGCCCATCACCTTGAATTTTTTGTAAGCCCCTTCAGGCGGCTTGAAGCCGGCCAGTGCCATCTGCTTTTTGGCATCCGTCAGCATGAAAACTTTCTCAGCGATCTGTTTGTAATTGACTTCGCCCTTTACATAGCCCCAGCGTTTCATCTGCGTGAGCATCCACACCGCCATGCTCTGCCAGGGCACAGGGTCGAAGTTGGCGCGGTCCGGCACGTTGCGGATGTTGCCCAGGCCGTCGGCGAACTTGCCCGTCAGCACCTGCTGCAGCACGGCCTCAGGCTGGTTCAGGTACTGCGTGGGCGCGATCACCTTGGCGATCAGGTCGCGGTCTTTGGGCTGGCTGGCCATGAAGGATGCGCCCAGCACGGCGCGGTACAGCGCAGCAAAGGTGTTGGGGTTCTTCTGGATGAACTCGTCGCTGACGCCAAAAGCGCAGCAGGGGTGGCCATCCCAGATTTCCTTGGAGAGGATGTGGATGAAACCGACCTCGTCGTACACCGCGCGCTGATTGAAAGGATCAGGGCCGAGGAAGCCGTCGATATTGCCGGCGCGCAGGTTTGCCACCATCTCGGGCGGTGGCACTACGCGCAGTTGTACATCGGTGTCGGGGTTCAGGCCGTTCTCCGCGAGGTAGTAGCGCAACAGGAAGTTGTGCATGCTGTACTCGAACGGAATCGCGAACTTGAACCCTTTCCAGTTCTTCGGGTCGCGGTTGTTCTTGTGCTTCACATGCAGCGTGATGGCCTGGCCGTTGGTGTTCTGGATGCTGGCCACGTTCATGTTGACCTGGTTGGAACCAAGGCCCATGGTCATTGCCAGCGGCATGGGTGACAGGAAGTGGGAGGCGTCATGCTCCTTGTTGATCATCTTGTCGCGTATCAGCGCCCAGCCGGCGGTCTTGTTGAGCTGCACGTTAAGGCCTTCCTTTTTGTAAAAGCCCAGCGGGTCGGCCATGATGAGCGGGCTGGCGCAGGTGATGGCGATGAAGCCGATCTTCAGATCCTTCTTTTCCAGGGGCACGCGGTCTTGCGCCATGGCCTCCAGCGCACCGAGCGGTAGCACCGAGGCAATCGCAGCGCGCGCCGTGTTGGCGCCCACCGCACGCAGGAAGTTGCGGCGCACGCTGTCAACCGGGAACAGCGCCTTCACCAGGCTGGCTTCCATAAAGCTGTGTGAGAGCGCTTGCGGGCTGGCGGCAGACGCATCGGCGGCCTGGTGATCGGCCGCGCTGTGGTCCCTGCCGCAGCTGCATTTGAGCATCAGGGGCTGGTCGGCGTCGTAGGGAGAAAAGAGGTCAGACATGGCGCACACCTTTCTTTGGAAGATGCGGCTGTCTTGCAAGCAGCGGGCCAATTTGGGCCCATTGGGGCGAAAGCGCGGCAGGTGCCGCATTTCGCTGTGGATGCCATGACAGGGTGTAGGGCGTCCACTACAAAAACCGGCCCGCAAGCAGCAACAACAGTGCCGCCATGCTGGTTTTGGCTGCGCAGGCCTGCACGCAGGCCGATACGTCAGCTGATTCTTTCAGCCTCGACGACATCGCGCAGGCTCAAGGTGGCGCGGAAGCTTTGTCACGCACCAAATTCGCGCAGGGCGCGGGGCTTACCCGCGGTGCGGTCAGGCCGGAGACGAGATGTCGGCCAGTGACTGGCCCACATCCTCTTCGTCCTGTCCCTTGACCGCGATATCGCCGATGGAAATGATGCCGGCCAGGCGTTGCGAGCCGTCCAGCACCGGGAGACGGCGAATCTGGCGGGACGCCATGTCTGCAAGGACCGTGTCGAGGTCGTCAGTTTCACGTGCGGTATGGATGTCGGTGCTCATCACGGTAGACAGCGGCGTGCCGCCGTTCAGGCCCTCCGCGACGGCGCGCAGCACGATGTCGCGGTCGGTCACCATGCCGAGCAGCTTGTCGCCCTCGCACACAGGGATCACGCCCACGTCGAGCTCACGCATGGCTTTCGCGGCGTCTGCCACGGTATTGCCGGGGGCCATGGTTCGCACGTTGCGGGTCATCACGTCGGTGACGGTCGTCATAAAAATACTCCTTGGATGGGTGGGCTTGGGTCCGGGCTGGGCGGTATCAGAACGACACCGCCGTCTGCAGCCAGCATGCCCTGCGCGTGCGTGTTTTTGCCGGTCATGGGCACCCGAGCGGCCGTAGGACAAGGCCGTTGACGTGTTGCTGTCAGCTGTCGGCAGGCGCCCTGCCATGGCGCTCGGCGTACAGGGCCAGTTCCACGTCGTTTTTGGCGCCGGTTTTTTCCAGGATGCGCAAGCGGTAGGTGCTCACGGTGTTGGACGCCAGGCCCAGTTGCGTGCCGATCTCACCCACGGACTTGCCGGCCGTGAGCAGGCGGAACACCTGGTGTTCACGGTGCGACAGGGCTTCGGCGCCGCTGCGTCCCCCGCTTCCGCCGACGGCGCTGGCCAGCGCTTCGGCCGTGGCGGCTGAAACGTACAGGCCACCGGCCGCCACCTTGCGCACCGCGGCAATCATGTCATCGGGGTTGGCGCTTTTATTCAGGTAGCCCGCCGCACCCAGCTTGATACAGCGCACGGCGTACTGCTTCTCAGGGTAGGTGCTAAGCATCAGCACCGGCAGGCGAGGCCAGTTTTTCTTGAGCGCCTGCAGCACATCCAGGCCATCGCGCTCGGGCAGGGCAATGTCCAGCAGCACGGCGCTCAGGCCTTTGTCTCCACCCAAAGCGTCGACGCGCTGCAGGATGTCGGGGCCGGTCTCCGCTTCGGCCACCACTTCAATTTCGGGCGCATCGGCCAGCACCTGCTTCAGGCCTTCACGCACGATGCGGTGGTCGTCGCCGATCAGGATTTTGAGGGTGCTCATAACTGGATCCGAAGGTGAAAGGCAGAGCCGTGGCCGACCCGGCTGGTGATCTCCAGGCTGCCGCCCAGGTGGCGCGCGCGCTCCCGCATGCCCATCACGCCGTAGGCATTGGCTGCTTCAAAGGCGGCGGCTTCGGCGCCGCGTCCGTTGTCCTGCACGGCGATGCTGATGTCACTGGCCGTGGCGTGTATGGTGATGGCCACGCGGCTGGCTTCAGCATGCCGTCCTACATTGCTGAGCATTTCCTGGAAGATACGAAAGATGGCAATCGCCGAGGGCTCGGGCAGGGGTGCGGCGTCGGCCACCTCCATTTGCCAGTCCAGCGCCAGTTCGGCCGACTGCACGAATTCATGCGCCTGCCAGTCCAGCGCTGCCCACAGGCCCTGGTGGTCCAGGATGCTGGGGCGCAGGTCGGTGATGATGCGGCCCACGTTGTCGACCGCGCTTTCAATCAGCCGCCCCATGTTCTGGCATTTGCTGCGCATGGTGTCGCGCATGACCTGCGCGTCACCGGGTTCACGCTGCTGCTGTTCGCCCAGGCGTTTGTCGAGCCAGCCCACGTCCATCTTCAGCGCCACCAGCAGGCTGCCCAGCTCGTCATGTACCTCGCGCGCGATGCGCGTGCGTTCTTCCTCGCGCACAGTGTGGGTGTAGGCGGTGAGCTCGCGCAGGTGCTGCAGGGCCTCAGACAGCGCCTGCGTGCGTTCGCTGACGCGCTGCTCCAGCACCGCATGCGCCTGGCGCAGCGCGTCTTCGGCCTGGCGGCGCGCCGAAATATCAACAAAGGTGACCACCGCGCCCTGCACCACGCCACCTTCGACGATGGGGTGCGATGAGTATTCAACGGCAAACGCGCTGCCGTCCTTGCGCCAGAACAGTTCGCTGTCGATGCGGCAGGGCAAGGCCTTGCGAAAAGCGTTGAAGATGGGGCAGAGGTGCTCGGGGTAGTGCGCGCCGCCGGCATGGGAGTGGTGCGCCAGCTCGTGCATGTTGTGGCCCAGCACATCGGCGGGGGCATAGCCCAGTTGCTCGGCGCCGGCACGGTTGATGAATGTGCAGCGGCCGTCCATGTCGATGCCGAAGATGCCCTCACCGGTGGACTCGAGCAGCTGCGACAGCTTGTCGCGCCAGACGGGCTGGTTGGCGCCGGGAAGGTGGGCGGGTGCGGGCATGGCGTAGTTCGGTTAACCGCCGTAGTCCGTAAATTCGGTAAACATCTTGTCAGGGCAACGCCCGCCGGAGCCACTGCGCTCGTAGTAGTTCCAGCGGTAAGCCATTTCCGTGTTGTCCTGGCAAGCCACGCCCTTGTACAGCTTGCCGTAAGTGGCCCTTGCGCCTGAGGATGACCGGAAGCTGTCAAGACTTTCAACGACCAGCACACCATCTTTGGGGTAAACCTTCAGCACGCCGAAAGACGCATTGCTCGGTATGTCGTAGTCCACATAGAGTTCGGTCCGCTCAGGATTCGGGCGCGCCTTCTCTACCAATATAAAAACCGCCTGTTGCTGCTCAACCAGCTCCTGCTGCGTCAGGTGGATAAACGATTGGGACTGCATTTTTTTGCCGAATTTCAGCGCCGGGCCCAGCACCAGCAAAGGTTTTCGCTCATCCGTAGAGGCAGGGTTGAACCGGTGTTGAAGCGGCTTTTTAAACCGGTTAACGACAGCCGAAAAAATTTCGTCGTCGCTAAAGTTTTTATTCTGCAGCTCCAAAGCCCAGACAGGGTTTGCAGCACATAGCAGCAGAGCAGCCAGTAATCGGTGTGTTTTGAAATCCATCATCATTGAACGGTTGTGATTGTTGGACCGCATCATGGCATGGCAAAGCCTGAGTTCTTTCCATACTGCACATGCGGGCATGAGCAAACATCGTGCCCAGCTTGGTGCGTGGCCGGGACTGTATCAACCCAAAATCGGTACTGAAGCGGGCTGGACGGAGCGGCTTGCCCCAGGTTCGCCCCAAAACGGGCTGCTTTTTTGATTCCCTGTAAAGTCCAAGGCATGCTTACGATTTCTAGAGGCGCCGCGCACCTCTCGCCGCGGCCGGTCGCCGCCTTTGCCCTGACAGTGATGATCTTGCTCGTGGCCTGTAGCCCCACGCTGAACTGGCGCGAAGTGCGGCCCGAGGGCACGCGCCTGGCGCTGCTTTTGCCCTGCAAGCCCGACAAAGCCGAAAAAGTGGTTCCACTGGGTGGCCCGGCAACTACCTTGCGCATGCTGGGTTGTGATGCCGGCGGCGCCACCTTTGCCGTGGCGGTGGCCGACCTCGGCGACGCGTCAAAAGCGGCGCCCGTGCTCGCACAGTGGCAAAGCCTCACGCTGGCGAACATGAAGGCCGGGCCTGCGCCGCAGGTGTCACCGCTCAAGTTACCCGGCGCTGCCACGCTGCCGCCAGCCTCGCTGGTCAAGGCCGATGGGCAGGGTCCCGACGGCAAACCGGTGAGCGGGCAGGCTGCCTACTTTGTGCAAGGCCCGCAGGTGTTCCAGGTGGTGATGTATGCCCCGCGCATCGCGCCCGAGGTGGCCGAGACATTTTTCTCCAGCCTCAAGTTTGAATAAAGTGGCTTGCCTTTCATGACCAGCGCAGAAGCTTCCTTGCCGACCTCCCCGAATACCGCTGCGCCGGCTGCCAGTTCCCACCCGGGCCGGCTGGACGCAAAAACCGGCGCCATTGTTTTCCTGGCGTTTGCCGCCGCGTATTTTTGTTCGGCGCTGGTGCGGGCCATCACCGCCACGCTGGCGCCGGTGCTCACGCAGGAGTTTTCGCTGCATGCACGCGACCTCGGCCTGCTGGCGGGCGGATATTTCCTGGGCTTTGCCGCCACGCAGCTGCCGCTGGGCACCTGGCTGGACCGCCATGGCCCCAAGCGCGTGATCCTGTGTTTTCTGGCGCTGTCAGTGCTGGGCTGCCTGGCTTTTTCGTTGAGCACCAGCTTTGCCTGGCTGCTGGCGTCGCGTGTGCTGGTCGGCATGGGCGTCAGCGCCTGCCTGATGGCGCCGCTCACGGGTTACCGCCGCTGGTATGAGCCGGCCACGGTGCTGCGCGCCAATTCGTGGATGCTGATGACCGGCTCACTCGGCATGCTGGCGTCTACCCTGCCGGTGCAATGGCTGATGCCGTTGACGGGCTGGCGATCGCTGTTCTGGATACTGGCCGCGATGATCTTGCTGTCGATGGCCGCGCTCGCCTGGGTGGTGCCGACATGGCAGCTCAATAGAAAGCATGAAAGCACAGAAGCCGCCGCGCCGGCGGTACCGGCCGAAGCTGGCTATGCGCCTATCTGGCGCAGCCGCTACTTCCGCAAGATGACGCCATTGGCTTTTTTCAATTACGGCGGGCTGGTGGCTGTGCAAACCTTGTGGGCCGGCCCCTGGATGATCAGGGTCGCGGGCTATACGCCGCTGGAGGCGGCCACCGGCCTCTTCTATATCAATGCTTCCATGCTGGTGACCTTCTGGAGCTGGGGCATGGTGAACCCCTGGCTGTCGCGGCACGGCTGGGGCGCCACCCGCCTGATCACCTGGGGCGTGCCCTTCAGCCTCACCGTGCTGGCGGTCAATATCGCGGCCGGCACCTCCACCGGATGGCTGGGCTGGGCGCTGTTTTGCATGGGGTGCAGCGTCATGGGGCTGGCGCAGCCCGCGGTGGGTATGGCGTTCAAGGCCTCGCTCGCCGGCCGGGCGCTATCGGCCTATAACCTGATGATTTTTGCCGGCGTGTTCACCGTGCAATGGGGAATCGGCTTGCTGATTGACGTGTTTGCCGCCATGGGCCTGGCACGGGTGGCGAGCTTTCAGGCGGCGATGTCCGTGTTTTTGTGTTGTTGTATCGCCTCATATGGGTATTTCCTCAGTGTGAAAGCTGATAATTCACCGCAATGAACGGCATTTTCATCATCGCTCACGCTCCTTTGGCCTCTGCCCTGCGCCAATGCGTGTTGCATGTGTTTCCGGACAACGCAGCGGGTATTTCCGCGCTGGACGTGCAGCCCAACATGCCACCCGAAGAAACCCTGGCCCAGGCGCGCATCATGCTGACGCAGCTCGGCACCTCGCATGCCCTGGTGCTGGTCGACGTGTTCGGCGCCACGCCCTGCAACGTGGCGCAAAAGCTGGTGGACGGCGTTCATTCCAAACTCATCACCGGCATCAACCTGCCCATGCTGCTGCGCACCGTGTCTTACCGCCACGAGTCGCTCGATGCGCTGGTAGCGCGCGCGCTGATCGGCGCCACGCAGGGCGTGATGCAGGTGGCCATCACCGCACCGCAAAATCAGGTACGCCGAAATCATGATCAAGACCAGCACGAACATCAGCAATAAGCTGGGCCTGCATGCCCGCGCCTCCGCCAAGCTCACCAAACTCGCCGGCAGCTTTGGCTGCGAGGTCTGGATGAGCAAGGGCGAGCGCCGCGTCAACGCCAAAAGCATCATGGGCGTGATGATGCTGGCTGCCGGGTTGGGCAGCATTGTCGAGGTCGAGACCAACGGCAACGACGAGCAGGCCGCGATGGACGCCATCCTCGCTTTGATCGCCGACAAGTTTGGCGAAGGGGAATGAATGGCCCCCACGCTTTTCACTTCGTGTAATACGCTGCCCCCCGAGGGGGCCGCCCCGCCTGCGGCCCGGGAAAGCCGAAGGTGCAGCCCCCACGGTCGCTCACTTCGTGTGCTCCCTGCCCCCCGAGGGGGCCGCCCGCCTGTGGCCCGGCAAAGCCGGTTCCACGTCTCGGACTGGCTCGAAGATACCGTCGTGGAGGGAGTTGTTGCATGACTTTTTCAGTCCACGGCCTGGCGGTCTCGCGCGGCATTGCTATCGGCCGCGCCGTGCTGGTGGCTTCCAGCCGTGCCGACGTGGCGCACTATTTCGTGGACGACGCCAAGACGGCGGACGAGATCACGCGGGTCAGGGTGTCGCGCAATGCGGTGATGGAGGAAATCACGCGCCTGCAGCAAGACCTGCCCAAAGACGCACCGCACGAGCTGGCTGCGCTGCTCGACGTGCACCTGATGCTGCTGCAGGACGAGCAGCTGATCAGCGGCGTGAAACACTGGATCGTCGACCGCCACTACAACGCCGAGTGGGCGTTGACCACGCAGTACGAAATCATTGCGCGCCAGTTCGACGACATGGAGGACGAGTACCTGCGCGAGCGCAAGGCCGACCTCGAGCAGGTGGTCGAGCGCATCCTGCGCCACATGAAAGGCGTGGCCTCGCCGGTGCAGCCCGCGGCCCAGGCGGGCGCCAGCCGCAAGCAGTCGCAGCAAGACCTGTTGCTGGACGACACCACCGACGTGCCGCTGGTGCTGATCGCGCATGACATTTCCCCGGCTGACATGCTGCAGTTCAAGCAGAGCCTCTTTGCCGGCTTTGCCACCGATGTGGGCGGCAAGACCTCGCACACCGCCATCGTGGCGCGCAGCATGGACATCCCGGCGGTGGTCGGGGCGCGTAGCGCCAGCCAGCTGATCAAGCAGGACGACTGGGTCATCATCGACGGCGAGGCCGGGGTGTTGATCGTCGACCCGTCGCCCATCATCCTGGCCGAATACGGCTTCAAGCAGCGCCAGGGCGAGCTGGAACGCCAGCGCCTGAACCGGCTCAAGCACACGGCGGCGCTGACCATCGACGGGCAGAAAGTCGATCTGCTGGCCAATATTGAAATGCCCGAAGACACGGTGGGCGCGGTGGCTGCCGGCGCCGTCGGCGTCGGGCTGTTTCGCAGTGAATTCCTATTTATGGGCCGCAGCGGCAAACTGCCCGACGAGGAAGAGCAATACCAGGCCTACCGCAAGGCGATTGAAGGCATGCACGGCCTGCCCGTCACCATCCGCACCGTGGATATCGGCTCCGACAAGCAGCTGGACCGCCACAAGGCGCAGGACACCCACCTCAACCCGGCGCTGGGCCTGCGCGCGATCCGCTGGAGCCTGGCCGACCCGCCGATGTTTTTGACGCAGCTGCGCGCCATTTTGCGTGCGGCCGCCCATGGCAAGGTCAACCTGCTGGTGCCCATGCTGGCGCACGGCAGTGAAATCCGCCAGACCATGGCGCTGATTGACCGTGCGCGCGCATTGCTCGACAACAAGGGCGTTCCGTACGGGCCGGTACGGCTGGGCGCAATGATCGAAATCCCGGCTGCGGCGCTGACGCTCAAGCTCTTCCTGAAGTACTTCGATTTCCTGTCCATCGGCACCAACGACCTGATCCAGTACACGCTGGCCATCGACCGCGCCGACGAGGCGGTGTCACACCTGTACAACCCCTGCCACCCGGCCGTGTTGCGGCTGATCGCCGACACCATCAACGAATGCAACGCGCAGGGCAAGGGTGTCAGCGTTTGTGGCGAGATGGCCGGCGACGTCACCATGACGCGGCTGTTGCTGGGCATGGGCCTGCGCAGCTTTTCCATGCACCCGTCGCAGATCCTGGCGGTCAAGCAGCAAATCCTGCGCGCCGATGCCGCCAAGCTGCAGCCCTGGGCTGAACAGGTGCTGGCCTGCGAAGAGCCGGCGACGATGCTGCAAGGCTGAAGGGTGCTGCCGGCAGGGCAGGTGTGATGCTATTAAAAATATAGCTGCTCGCGCACGTTCAGATTGGGCTAGAGCCCGAAAACGCTTGTAAATCTCGCGAATCTACCCGTTGAGAGGGCTGAAACAAAGCGAAACACGCCGCAACCGCGCTGCAAACAGCCGCGGGCCTCCCGCGGGCACCATGAGGAACCTTCACTTCTTCTTTGAGGCTCCTCATGAAACATCGCGTTAAAAAAATCCTGCTCGGCCTTTTCGGCGGGGCGCTCATCGTCGGCAGCCTGGGTGCGTGCTCGCACGGCGGCCACGGCTGGCACGGCGACGCCGGCTCCCCTGAAGCGCGCGCCCGCATGGTCGAAAAAATCGGCTCACGCCTGGACCTGGACGCTGTGCAAAAGCAAAAACTCGCCGTGCTGGCTGACAAGCTGCAGGCACAGCGCGCGGCCCTGCGCGGCAGCAGTGAGCCACGGGAAGCCGTTCGCGGCCTCTTTGCCGGCAACAAGCTGGACCAGGCCGGCGCCAAAAAGCTGATCGAGGAAAAAACCGCCGCGATTCAGTCCGGCAGCCCGGAAGTGATCGCCGCAGCGGCGGACTTCTTTGACAACCTCAAACCTGAGCAACAGCAAAAAGTGCGCGACTTCATGGAGCGCGGCCGCCGCTGGGGCTACCGTGGCTGAGGCACTTTTCTTCCCGGCAGGCCGCGTGGCGCGAACCGTTCAGCGCCGCATCGCCACGGCAGTTGCCCCGGGCAGCGCCAACGGCGGCGTACGCCTGCTGCTGCGTGCCGAGGGGCTGGCGGTGGTGGCTGCGGCGGCTGCGGCCTACGCCCAGTTCGGCGCGGGGTGGGGCTGGTTTGCAGCGTTATTTTTGCTGCCCGACCTGTCTTTCCTGGCCTACCTGGCCGGGCCGCGTGTGGGGGCTGCCGCCTATAACGCCATGCATTCCTACTTCGGCGCCGTAGCCCTGCTGGCGGCGGGCGTTCTGGGCGCAACCCCCGTGCTGGTGGCCGGCGGCCTGGTCTGGTGCGCGCACATCGGCTTTGACCGTGCGCTGGGCTACGGGCTCAAGTACGCGGCGGGTTTTGGCCAGACGCACCTCGGGCGCATCGGACGGGCCGATCCGTGGTGAACAGCGCTTTTCTCCGCTTCAAAGGAACCCGATGTTGAAATCGCTAACTTGCAGCATGTTCGTTGCTTTGGCGGCGATCGCCGGCGTGGTGGACGCCACTGAACTTTCCGGTGGCGCCGGCTTTCGTTTGATTCAGCTTCCCGATCCTGTCACGCAGCAACCGATGCAGGCGGCGGTGTTCTATCCGGCAGCACCTACGTCTGAAACAACCAGGATGGGGGCTGTCATTGTGTCTGCCGCGAAGGATGCGGCGCCGATGGGTGTGCGCCATCCTCTGGTGCTGCTCTCGCACGGCAATGGTGCCGGCCGGTTCAGTCACCACGATACAGCGACATTCCTCGCGCGTCATGGCTACGTGGTGGCCGCAATCGAGCATCCGGGCGACAATTTTCGCGACAGCAGCGGGGTCGGCACCGATCGGGTGCTGATTGGAAGAGCGCTGCAACTGTCGGCACTGCTGGATTTCCTGTTGCAGGCTCCGGCCTCTGCGGGCCTGATCGATTCCCGGCGGGTGGGCGTCGCGGGTTTTTCGGCAGGCGGCTATTCGGCCCTCTTGTTGATGGGCGCCAAACCGAAGTTCGAGCTGCTGAGTGCCTATTGCAAAGCCTTGCCGACAAGTGTTCTATGTGCCGGTGGCGGAAAGGTTTCCCTGTCGTCTCCCCCGCTGATCGCGAAGACCGACGACCGCATCCGCGCCGCGTTCATCATGAGCCCGCCGGGAGCCTTCTTTGACCGCGAAAGCCTGTCGCAGGTCTCGAGGCCGGTGAATCTGTACGCGGCCGGCGCCGATTCCGTGCTCCCGGTCAAGGAGAACGCGATAAAAGTAAAGGAACTGCTTCCCTCACTGGCCCGATACACCGAGATCCCCGCAGCCGACCACTTCGTGTTTCTCGCGCCGTGCACGTCGGAGATGCGCGGCGTCGCGCCCGCTCTGTGTACGGATCCACAAGGCGTCAATCGGGCTGCTGTGCATGACAATGTGAACCGCGATGCATTGATGTTTTTTCAGGAGCAACTCCAGGTCGATGCGAGTTTTCCGAAGCGAATGTAGCCAATCCTATGCCCCATATCCTGCTGATCGACGACGACGAGCACCTGGCTGCGCCGCTGGCCGCCTACTTTGCCCGTTTTGACTTTGTGCTCGAAAGCGCGCTGCGCCCCGGTGAAGGCTTGGCCATGCTGCGCACCGGTGCGTATGACGCAGCCATCCTGGACGTCATGCTGCCCGAGATGGACGGCTTTGCCCTGTGCCGCGAGATCCGCAAGGAAAGCGACATCCCCATCGTGATGCTGACGGCCCGCGGCGACGTGATGGACCGTGTGGTCGGGCTGGAGCTGGGCGCCGACGACTACCTGCCCAAGCCTTTTGAGCCGCGCGAGCTGGTGGCGCGCCTGCAGACCATTTTGCGGCGCCAGCGCAGCGCACCGGCTGCGGCTACCCAGCGCCATGTGTTCCAGGGGCTGGTGGTCGATGTGGAAACGCGCGAAGTGCTGCGCCTGGGTGAAAAGGTCGAGCTGACCGGCACCGAGTTTGAATTGCTGGCCCTGCTGGCGGCCGAGCCCGGCAAGGTCTTCAACCGCGACGACATCCTCAACCGCCTGCGCGGCCACGAGGCCGAGCTGTACACGCGCGCCGTCGACATCGTGGTGAGCCGGCTGCGCAAAAAACTGGAGCCACTGGACTGCATCAAGACCTTGCGCAACGCGGGCTATGCCCTCGCTGCCGGCAAGGCGGGTACGCCATGAGGCGGTGGAAAACGCGCCGGGACTGCCGGGCCCGCGAACGCTCACGCCCCGAGCGCTGGCGCCACCGCTGGAAGCATTCGCTCCGGCTGCGGCTGATCACCGTGTTCCTGCTGCTGGCGCTGGCCATGGGTGCTGTGTTCATGAGCGGCATGCAGCGGGCGTTTTCAACGGGCTGGCGCGACGCGGCCAAACCGCTGATCAGCGACTACATGGACAGGCTGGTGGCCGACCTGGGTTCGCCGCCCGATGTGGGCCGTGCCCAGGCGCTGGCTGCGCGGCTGCCGATTTCCATCCGCATTGAAGGGCCGCAGGTCAACTGGCAGTCCCATCCTGACAGGCCCGACCGCAAGGTGTTCGACGCCCGCGCCAAGGACTGGCTGAGCCGCACCACGGCCGACGGCCATCGCGTGATTTTTGGCCCCGGCACTGCGCCCTGGCAGGCAGCGCCACACGGCGTGTTTGGCTGGATCACGCTGGCGCTGCTGCTGGGCTTGCTCATAGGCGCCTATGCCTACGTGCGGCGCCTGCTGCGCCCGCTGGACGACATCCGCGCAGGCGCCGAGCGCTTTGGCCGCGGCGAGTTCGCAACGCCGATTCCCCTGCGCCGCCGCGACGAACTCGGCGACCTGGCCGGGCGCATCAACACCATGGCGCACGACATCGAAGGCATGCTCAACGCCAAACGCGCCTTGCTGCTGGCATTGAGCCATGAGCTGCGTTCCCCGCTGACACGCGCCAGGCTCAACGCCGAGTTGCTGCCCACCACGCCCGAGGGCACCGGTGCCGGCGAGCGCGAACGCGAGGCGCTGCTGCGCGACCTGGGCGAGATGCGCGACCTGATCAGCGACTTGCTCGAAAGCGAGCGTCTGGCCAGCCCGCACGTCGCACTACAGCGCGAACCGGTGGACCTGGCGGCGCTGGTGCGCGAGACGGCCACCGAGGTGCCAGGTGCGTCGGAGATGGTGCTGGACCTGGCGACTGGCCTTGCGCCGCTGGCACTGGACCGCATGCGCGTGCGCCTGCTGGTGCGCAACCTGATGGACAACGCACTGCGCTACAGCAGCGGCGCCGGGAGGCCGCCGCATGTGTCGCTGCAGCCGGCGGGCGGCGGCGTGATGCTGGAAGTGCGCGACTTCGGCCCGGGGGTGGATGCCGCGCAGCTGGCGCATTTGACCGAGCCCTTTTACCGGACCGACGGCGCACGCCAGCGCGCCACGGGCGGCGTGGGCCTGGGCATGTACTTGTGCCGACTGGTGGCCGAAGCGCATGGCGCCGAGCTGCAAGTGCGCAATGCAGAGCCCGGGCTGGCCGTGTGCGTGCTGTGGCATGCTATTGAATCAGGAGCTGCTGGCGCCCGTCCTTAAAGGGCTGCAGCCTTATTTTGCTCTTGTTCCCAGCAGCGCGGCGCCGATGATCATCACCGCCGCCAGGGCGATGCTCCAGCTCAGCGCGCGGCCGCTTACCCCCATCAGCAGTGCAGTCGAGCCCAGCGGCGTGAGGTAACTGAGGATGCCGATCTGCTGCGCGTCGCCCAGCTTGAGGGCCTTGTCCCAGAGAAAGAACGCCGCGCCCAGCGGCCCTGCGCCCAGCACCGCCAGCAATAGCCAGTCCTGCGCCGACAGCGTGGCGGCAGGCTCCAGCGCCCAATGGCACAGCAGCGAAAGCACGCCCGAGACCAGGCCGAAGAGGCCGATGGCCGCGGTGGGAAAGGCCGGCACGCGTTTTGTCAGCAGCGAGTAGCTGGCCCAGATGAAGGCCGAGCCCAGCGCCGGCAGGTAACCCCATGACCAGCCTGCGGAGGACGTCGCACCGCCACCGCCCGCGCCCAATATGGCAATGGCGGCGCCGGCAAATCCCAGCAGGCCTGCAGCCACATGCACAGCGCGCAGCTGCACGCCACGAAGGAACAGCGGCGCCAGCACCACGATAAAAAGCGGCCAGAGGTAGTTCACCAGGTTGGCCTCGACTGCCGGCGCATACCGCAGCGCGATGAAAAGCAGGAAGTGATAGCCGAAGAGGCCGTACACGCCGAGCGCCAGCGTGGCGGTGGGAATCTTCCATTGCGCGCGGTCCCGCAGCACAAAAGGCAGGGCCAGCAGGCTGCCGGTCAGCAGCGCAACGCCGGTGAGCAGAAAGGGCGGAACGTGTTTGAGCGAGACCCCGAGCGAGGCGAGCAGGGTCCAGAGGGCGATGGCGCCCAGTGCGTAGAGATTGGCTGGCATGGCGGCAAGCATAGGGGGACGTCACGTGGGCGTCGTCGCAGAGCAACGCTTTGTTGTCGTGCAACGACGGTTCTGGCGATTCAGGGGTATGTCCTACGCGCAGACCAACATCCGGTAACGAGCTTCACGTGCGAGGGGCGCTGCAGACACCTTGCCCGTACGGACTTCAGTTGCAATGGCATGGCAGATTTCTCCGAAATCGCATGAAACCCAAGGAGACTCACCATGAGAAAGCTTTCCATCCTCTTGCTGGCGCTGGCCGGCATGGCCGCCCTGTCGGGCTGCGTGGCTTACCCGGTGGCTTATGACAACGGACCGCAATATCGTGTCGTGCCCGCCCCTGCGCCGGGCTATGGCCCCGGCTACCGGGGTGACCGCGATGGCGACGGTGTGCGCAACCGCTACGACCGCCGGCCGAACGACCCGAGTCGCTATTGAAAATCCGTAAAGGTCAGGCGCTGCCCAGCCCGGCGCGCCGCATCGCGGCCGTCAGGGCTGAGGGCGACTGGTAGCCGCAGTGCAGCGCGGTGTCGGCCACGCTCATGCCGCGGCTGCGCAGTTGCACGGCCAGTGCCAGGCGTTGCCGGCGCAGCCACTGCATCACGCTGAGGCCGGTTTCGCGCCGGCAGCGTGCGGCAAACTGCGTCGGGCTTAAAAACACCTGCGCGGCCAGTTGCGCGACGCTCAGTGGTTCGTGCAGGCGCTGCTGTGTCCAGGTGGCCAGTTGTTCCCAGTGGATGGGCCGCGCATGGCGCAAGGGCGTTGATGCGGGTGTTGTGGGTTGCCACGCTTCCAGCAACAGCGCCGGACCGTGAAGTTGCGCGAGGCTGCCCGGCTGCTGCAGCGCTTCGGCGAGGTAATTTCCCAGCGCAAGGGTTTGCGCGGTTTTTGCAGGGTCATAGGCGCAGCGAGCCCAGTCCGCATGCGTGGTGTCCAGCACCAGGCAGCGGCTGCCTTCACGTGATTCAAAGTCATGCCGGTCGCCGGGTGTGATCACGCAGCCCTGGCCGGCGGCAATGCGCCGCCCGCGTCCGCGTACTTCCAGTTCCAGCACACCACTCAGGCCCAGCAGTACCTGGAAGTGGTCATGCGCATGGCTGCCGTGCGAGGCGCCGTAGTGGCGCAGCGACAGGGAGCCTTGCGGCAAGGTCATGTTGCGGGGATTAAAGAGCGGCGGTGGCCGCGTCGGCCTTGTCGGCCACGCCTGCCGCGTGGGCCTGCTGGTCGGCGTGGTAACTGCTGCGCACCATGGCGCCCACGGCGGCGTGCGTGAAGCCCATCTTGTAGGCTTCTTCTTCAAACATCTTGAAGGTGTCGGGGTGCACATAGCGGCGCACCGGCAGATGGCTGGTGGAGGGCGCCAGGTACTGGCCGATGGTCAGCATGTCGATGTTGTGCGCGCGCATGTCGCGCATGACCTGCAGAATTTCCTCGTCGGTTTCGCCCAGGCCCACCATGATGCCGCTCTTGGTCGGCACATCGGGGTGCAGGGCCTTGAACTTCTTGAGCAGGTTCAGACTGAAGTTGTAGTCGCTGCCGGGACGCGCTTCTTTGTAAAGGCGCGGCGCGGTTTCGAGGTTGTGGTTCATCACGTCGGGCGGCGCGGCCTTCAAAATTTCAAGCGCGCGGTCGTCGCGGCCGCGGAAGTCGGGCACCAGGATTTCAATCGTGGTGGCGGGCGAGAGTTCGCGGATCTTCTGGATGCATTCCACAAAGTGGCCGCTGCCGCCGTCGCGCAGGTCATCGCGGTCCACGCTGGTGATCACCACGTATTTGAGCTTGAGTGCTGCGATGGTTTTCGCCAGGTTCAGCGGTTCATTCACGTCCAGCGGATCGGGGCGGCCGTGGCCCACGTCGCAAAACGGGCAGCGGCGCGTGCACTTGTCGCCCATGATCATGAAGGTGGCCGTGCCCTTGCCGAAGCATTCCCCGATGTTGGGGCAGCTGGCTTCTTCGCACACTGTGTTGAGCTTGTTTTCGCGCAGGATCTGCTTGATCTCGTAAAAGCGCGTGGTCGGGCTGCCGGCCTTGACGCGGATCCAGTCGGGCTTCTTGAGCATTTCGCCCTGCACCACCTTGACGGGGATGCGCGACAGCTTGGCCGCGGCTTTTTGCTTGGCCAGCGGGTTGTAGTCTTCCTGGCTCTGGATGTCCCGAACAACAGGATTGACGGTTTCTGGGGTGCTCATGGTGTATTTCTTTGAAGGAATGTGCTCAGGGCGCCAGGTAGGTGACGAGCTTGCGGCCCAGCACATCTGCGGCTTCCTGCCAGCTTGCCGATACCCCGATTGTAGAAAGGTCTGTGGTTTTGAGCCCCACATACCCGCAGGGGTTGATCCGCGAGAAGGGTTCCAGGTCCATCGCCACATTGAGCGCGACCCCGTGGTAGGTGCAATTCCGGCTGACTTTGATGCCCAGGGCGGCGATCTTCCCAAGGCCGCGAAACGGGTCGGCAGGGTGCATCGGGCCGGTCAGGGCGGCATGTGAGGTGGGGTCGTCCAGCCGCACATAAATGCCGGGCGAGCCGGCCACCCGGTGCCCGGTCACGCCGAAGTGCGCCAGGGTCTTGATGACGGATTCTTCAATGCGGTAGACGTATTCCTTGACGTAATAGCCGGCACGCTTCAAATCGATGAGCGGGTAGGCCACCACCTGGCCGGGGCCGTGGTAAGTCACCTGGCCGCCGCGGTTGGTCTGCACCACCGGGATGCTGCCGGGGTTCAAAACATGGTCGCTCTTGCCCGCGAGGCCTTGGGTGTAGACCGGTGGATGCTCACAAATCCATAGCTGGTCGGGCAGGCCCCGATTAGGCTGCAGCCCATTTTCGCTTGAAAAACCGGGGTTGCGCGCCGCCGTGAAGGCTTGCATGGCTTCATAGGTGGGCAGGTAGTCGACCTTGCCCAGGTTGCGCGTTTCAGCCTGCATGTTCGGCGTCTGCCCGGATATTGTTTACAGGACTACCTTGACCATCGGGTGCGTCGACAGCGTGCGGTAAAGCTCGTCGAGCTGCTCGCGGCTGGTGGCTGTGACGGTGATGGTGACGCCCAGGTATTTGCCGCCCTTGCTTTCACGCAGCTCGATGGTGGAGGCGTCGAAGGCCGGGTCGAACTGGTGTGCGATGGACGTGATGGCCGCGACCATGCCATCGACCTTCTCACCCATCACCTTGATCGGGAACTGCGAGGGGTACTCGATCAGCGATTCCTGGCGCGAGGGCTCCGTGCTGGGAACACCGATGATTTTGGGGATGTTGGGGGAAGTCGTCATGGCAATGGGTCCTTTCAGGCCGCTTTGGCACGCTGGTATTGGGCGTACAGCTTTGCATAAATGGGGCCAGGTTTGCCTTTTTCCACTCCGTGGCCGACCGGCTGGCCGTCCAGCAGGGTGATGGGCAGAACCTCCTTGGTGGCGGATGAGAGCAGCAGCTCGTCTGCTGCCAGCACTTCGGCGCGGGTGATGCGGCGCAGCTCAAAAGGAATGCCCGCCGCGCGGCACATCTCTTCGATCAGGCCAAAGCGGATGCCTTCGAGCACCAGGTTGTCCCTGGGCGGCCCCATGACTTTGCCGTCCTTGACGATCCAGACGTTGCTGGAAGCGGCTTCGCTCAGGTAGTCGCCGCGGAACATCACGGTCTCGACCGCGCCAGCGTCCACGCTGATCTGGCGTGAAAACACCGCGCCCAGCAGGCTGGTGCTTTTGATGTGGGCTTTTTCCCAGCGGAAGTCGTCGGCGGTGACGCAGGCCACGCCGTTTTCGCGTGCCTGGTCGCTGGGCAGCTTCATCGGATTGCACATCACGAACACGGTGGGCGTCAGGCCCGGCAGCATGGGGTGGTCGCGCATGGCCACACCGCGGGTGATCTGGATGTACACCAGTTGATTGCCTTTTTCGGCTGAGGCGACCGTGGATTGTGCGCAGGCAGCTATTAATTTAAGAGCAATTTCCAGCCACTCGGCGCGGGTCAGCGGGTTGGCGATGCGCAGCTCGGTGAGGCTGCGTTCCAGCCGCGCCATGTGCTGCTCGAAGCGAAACGGCTTGCCTGCATACGCCGGCACCACTTCATAAATACCGTCGCCGAAGATGAAACCGCGGTCCATCACGCTGATCTTGGCGTCTTTGAGCGGGGTGAATTCGCCGTTGAGGTAGCAGGGGGTGTCGGGAAGGGCGTTGGCGGGAAGCGTTGTCATGGATCGGTTTGAAAAGGAAATGAAACTGTGTCGAGACGGCTACTGCCGGACGGTCTGCACCCGATTGTCTAACGTCTGGCGGTTTGCCGGCGGCGGCGTTTGAACCAGATGCGAACGCGCCAGCCCAGCTTGACCAGCAGGTAGCCGGTAATCGAGCCCAGCACGGCAAAGATGCCCATGCCCAGGATGGCAGGCCCGCCGAAGGAGGCTGCCCACGCCACGATGCCTGAGCCTTCCGAGATGCGGATGGGCGGCGGCGCGTCCAGCAGCAGATCGCCCACCTGATAGGCCAGCCAGAGCCAGAATCCGACGGTGAAAGGGTTGGTAATGAAGGTGATGCCGGCGGCCACCGGAATATTGGCGCGCCACCAGACGCTGTGGGCTGCGGCCGCCACGGTTTGCGCAAATGGCAGGGCAAATGCCCAGAATATGCCGATGGCCACACCGCGCGCCACGGCCTCGTGCTGCAGCCGCCACAGCTGCGGTTCCAGCAGCCGGTGGGCCACCGGCTTGAGCCACCGGTTCGCAACCAGGGCTTCACGTGTCGGCACGGATGCTTTCAGCCGGTCCGTCCAGTGCCGGTGTTGCGGCGCCTTCTTTTTAGGGGCGCTCATGGCAGGCGGTGATCAAGATGGCAGGCTCGCTCCGGCATCAGGCAATAAAGATGACGGCGGCTATCGCCAGCGCGCCCAGCACCAGGTTGACCATGGCCAGAGTGGCGATCTGCCCGACGCGGCGACCGCCCTCGGGCCAGTCGGACGCGCTGACAGCGAGCTTCAAGCGCCGGAAAGGGCCGAAATACAGATGTCCGAACAGCGCGAACATCAAGAGGCCGATGCCGAACATCAGGTGCCAGCCCAGGGGGGCGGTTTTCATGCCCTCGGCCAGCAGCATCGCCAGGCCTGTCACCAGCAGGACGCCGATGGTGGCCCAGACCAGGACGAAAAATCGCTGCATGACCTTTGCGATGAGCGGCAGGCGTTGGGGTGGCGCCAGCTGTTCGGCGACGGCAGGCCGTAAGGCAAACAGCATGAAGACCACCCCGCCCAGCCAGGCAATGGCGGCGGCAATGTGCAGGAATTTCATCAGGGCGGGCATGGCATCTTTCGGTGGGTGGAAGGTGACGGATGCGGGGGCTTGGGCCATCGTCGAGCATCACGTGCAACTACGTAGGAGGGTCGGCGCGCCGTAGTCGCCGGACAATTGTGAACCACCCGCTGCGAGCCGCACCCAAATGATGCGAATCGCCCCTAATTCATATGCAAGCCGGGGGTTTTGTCGGATACGCAGGGGTTTCTACGTATAATCAAGGGCTTTGCTGATAACTGCCCTGTAACTTTTCCGTAATTTGTGACGACCAAAATGGCAAATTCGGCAAAGTCAGCGACAAACCCGGGAAATCCGGGTGTGACAGGGCGGCGTGTCACAGAAGAGATGGAGACTGGTGATGAGGGTTTCAAGCCCTTGACGCGTGAAGAAGCCCAAAAGCTTCGTGAAGCGGACCCCTCGGTTTCACCTTGGGTGGTATTGGCGGGGCAAAGTGTGGTGGGTCTTGTGGTGGCGCTGGCCGCCTGGGGATTGACCGGAAGGCAAAGTGCAGGCTGGTCCGCCCTTTATGGCGCGCTGGCGGTGGTCATCCCGGGTGCGTTGTTTGCGCGCGGCCTGACCAGCAAGATGTCTTCAATGAATCCGGGCGCTGCGGTGGCTGGATTTTTTTTGTGGGAAATGGTCAAGATTGGCCTGACGGTAGCGATGTTGTTCGCTGCTCCCCGAATGGTTTCGGATTTGAGCTGGCCGGCAATGCTGGTTGGCCTTGTAGTGACAATGAAGGTGGTCTGGCTGGTGCTTTGGTTCCAGTCCCGGCCGAAAAAGTTGGCGTAATCCATTTTCAAGAGTTGAAAAGAGTTCGTAAATGGCTGAATCTTCCGGAAACGCTTTGACCGCTGGTGAGTACATTGGTCACCACCTGGTCCATCTGCAAAACCACAAACAGACAGGCATCGTCGACTTTTCCGTTGTCAATTTCGACACGATTTTCTGGGCCATCACCCTCGGTGTGATCGGTATGTTCGTGATGTGGCGTGTGGCCAAAAGCGTGCACGCCGGCGTTCCCGGTCGCCTGCAGGCGGCTGTTGAAATCCTGCTCGAAATGGTGGACAGCCAGGCCAAGGGCATCGTTAAAAACGCCGAATCGCGCAAGGCCGTCGGCCCACTGGCGCTCACCGTATTCATCTGGATTTTCCTGATGAACTCCATGGACTTCCTGCCTGTCGACCTGTTCCACACAATTTTTGCTGTGACCGGCCTCGATCACAGCATTCACAACTTCCGCGTGGTTCCCACGGCCGACCTCTCGGCCACGCTGGGCATGTCCTGCGGCGTGCTGCTGGTTTGCCTGTACTACAACGTCAAGATCAAGGGTTTTGGCGGCTGGGTGCATGAGCTGTTCTCGGCCCCGTTCGGCGACAAATGGTTTTTGTATCCCGTCAACTTCTTGATGCAGATGATCGAATTCGCCGCCAAGACCGTATCTCACGGCCTCCGGCTTTTCGGCAACATGTACGCGGGCGAACTGCTGTTCATGCTGATCGCGCTGATGGGTGCAGTGGGCTTCGGCTCTGCGACTGGTGTGTTCCTCTTCATCGGCCATGTGCTCGCGGGCACGGGCTGGGCAATCTTCCACATCCTGATCGTTGCGCTGCAGGCGTTTATTTTCATGATGTTGACGCTGGTCTATGTGGGGCAGGCCCACGACCATCACTGATTCTCACGAATCAGTTTCCCCTGGTTTTCTGGTTTCCGCTTTCTTTTTTATTTTTGTTAGTTAGTTAAATCCATAGGAGCATTAAATGGAACACGTACTCGGTTTTGTCGCTTTGGCCGCTGGCCTGATCATTGGCCTGGGCGCTGTCGGCGCATGTATCGGCATCGGCATCATGGGCAGCAAATACCTCGAAGCCGCTGCACGCCAGCCTGAGCTGATGAACGAACTGCAGACCAAGATGTTCCTGCTGGCCGGTCTGATCGATGCTGCTTTCCTGATCGGCGTGGGTATTGCCATGCTGTTCGCATTTGCCAACCCGTTTGTGTTGAAGTAAATCGCACGCCTTTCTAGACAACCTACAGAGGTGCCGCTGTGAGTATTAACTCCACATTCTTTGCGCAGCTCGTCGTGTTTGCGATTCTGGTGCTGTTCACGATGAAATTCGTGTGGCCACCAATTGCAGCTGCGCTCGACGAACGCGCCCGGAAGATCGCCGACGGCCTTGCCGCTGCCGATAAAGCCAAGTCTGAACTCTCCGTTGCCAACAAGCGCGTGGAAGAAGAACTGGCCAAATCGCGCAACGAATCGGCAGTGCGCCTGGCGGAAGCCGAGCGCCGCGCCCAGGCCCTGATTGAAGAGGCTAAAGCCCGCGCAACCGAAGAGGGCAGCAAGATCATTGCCGCCGCCAAGGTTGAGGCCGAGCAGCAAACCGTCAAGGCCCGCGAGACCCTGCGTGAGCAGGTCGCCGCACTGGCCGTCAAGGGTGCAGAGCAGATTCTGCGCAAGGAAGTCAATGCCGGTGTGCATGCTGACTTGCTGGGTCGCCTGAAGACCGAACTTTAAGCGAGCGTAAAACATGGCCGAACTAGCCACCATTGCCCGTCCCTACGCTGAAGCGTTGTTCAAGGCATCCGGTTCCGACCTGGGCGGCACCGCCGTCTGGCTCGATGAGCTTGCCGCCATTGCCGCCAACGTGCAGTTGCAGCAATTTGCGGGCAACCCCAGCGTGACGGTAAACCAGACGTTTGACGTAGTTTCCGGGGTGGCCAAAACGAAGCTGCCGGAAGCCGCCAGGAACTTCTTGCGGACCGTGATCGAGAACGGCCGCATCAGCGTCCTGCCGGAAATCGCCGCACAGTTTCGCGCACTGAAAAATGCGCAAAGTGGTTCTTCGGATGCCACCGTTTACAGCGCATTTCCGCTGGAAGGCGCTGCGCTGGCCGATTTGGCAACAACGCTGGAAAAGCGGTTTGGCCGCAAGCTCAACCTTTCGGTCGAGCTTGAGCCGGCGCTGATCGGTGGCGTACGTGTCGTGGTGGGTGACGAGGTGTTGGACACCTCGGTCAAAGCCCGTTTAGAGCAAATGAAAGTGGCGCTGATTTCCTGAGCTTGCGCTCAGGCGCGCCCCGGTTTTTAGCCAACAACATAGAAAGAAGGAAAGAGTCATGCAACTCAATCCCGCAGAAATTTCTGAACTGATCAAGAGCCGCATCGAAGGCTTGACAGCCAGTGCCGATGTCCGCAACCAGGGCACCGTAGTGTCTGTGACCGACGGTATCGTCCGTATCCATGGCCTATCCGACGTGATGCAGGGCGAAATGCTGGAATTTCCCGCAACCGCCGACGGCACGCCGACCTACGGCCTGGCGCTGAATCTTGAGCGCGACTCCGTCGGCTCCGTGATTCTGGGCGAGTACGAGCACATCGCCGAAGGCGACACCGTGAAGTGCACGGGCCGCATCCTGGAAGTGCCTGTGGGTCCTGAGCTGCTTGGCCGTGTGGTCAACGCACTGGGCCAGCCGATTGACGGCAAGGGCCCGATCAACGCCAAGTTGACCGACGTGATCGAAAAGGTCGCGCCCGGCGTGATCGCCCGTAAATCCGTTGACCAGCCCCTGCAGACCGGCCTGAAGTCCATCGACTCCATGGTGCCCGTCGGCCGCGGCCAGCGCGAACTGATCATCGGCGACCGTCAGACCGGCAAGACCGCTGTGGCCATCGACGCCATCATCAACCAGAAGGGCAAAGGCGTTTCCTGCGTCTACGTCGCGATCGGCCAGAAGGCTTCGTCGATCAAGAACGTGGTGCGTTCGCTGGAACAAGCCGGCGCAATGGAATACACCATCGTCGTGGCCGCTTCCGCTTCCGAATCCGCCGCCATGCAATACGTGAGCGCCTACTCTGGCTGCACCATGGGCGAATACTTCCGCGACCGCGGCGAAGACGCGCTGATCGTGTATGACGATTTGTCCAAGCAAGCCGTGGCTTACCGCCAGGTTTCGCTGCTGCTGCGCCGTCCACCAGGACGCGAAGCCTACCCCGGCGACGTGTTCTATCTGCACAGCCGTCTGCTCGAGCGCGCAGCTCGCGTGAACGAGAAGTACGTTGAAGACTTCACCAAGGGCGCCGTCAAGGGCAAGACCGGTTCACTGACCGCACTGCCGATCATTGAAACGCAAGCCGGCGACGTGTCCGCTTTCGTGCCAACCAACGTGATTTCGATCACCGACGGCCAGATCTTCCTGGAAACCAGCCTGTTCAATGCCGGTATTCGTCCCGCCATTAACGCCGGTATCTCGGTGTCCCGCGTCGGCGGTGCTGCCCAGACCAAGCTGATCAAGAATCTGTCCGGCGGTATCCGTACCGACCTGGCCCAGTACCGTGAACTGGCTGCCTTCGCGCAGTTCGCTTCCGACCTGGACGAAGCCACCCGCAAACAGCTGGACCGCGGTGCCCGCGTGACCGAGCTGCTCAAGCAGGCCCAGTACTCGCCTTTGTCCATTTCCAACATGGCCGCTACGCTGTTCGCAGTGAACAAGGGCTTCATGGACGACATCGAAGTCAAGAAGGTCCTGGCTTTCGAACACGGCTTGCACGCCTTCCTGAAGGACAAGAACGCGGCCTTGATGGCCAAGCTCGAAGCCAACAAGGCCATGGACAAGGATGCTGAGGCTGAACTGAACGCGGCTGTGGCCGAGTTCAAGAAGTCGTTTGCCTGATCTCGCCTGACGCATCGTCAAGCAAGTAATTAAGCAACCCTCAGGAACCCCTTAGGAATCCATATGGCAGCAGGCAAGGAAATACGCGGCAAGATCAAATCGGTGGAAAACACCAAGAAGATCACCAAGGCCATGGAGATGGTGGCCGCCTCCAAGATGCGCAAGGCGCAGGAGCGGATGCGCGCTGCCCGTCCTTACAGCGACAAGATCCGCAACATCACGGCCAACCTGAGTCAGGCCAACCCCGAATACACCCACGCGTTCATGGAGTCCAACGACGCCAAGGCCACCGGGTTCATCGTGGTGACGACCGACAAGGGCTTGTGCGGCGGCATGAACACCAACGTGCTGCGCGCCGTGACCTCAAAGCTCAAGGAAGTGCAGGCCGCCGGCCATGATGCGAAGGCTGTGGCCATCGGCAACAAGGGCCTCGGTTTTCTGAACCGTGTGGGCGCCAAGGTGGTGTCGCATGCGACGCAGCTGGGCGACAAGCCGCACCTGGAAAAGCTGATCGGCCCCGTCAAGGTGCTGCTCGATGCCTACAGCGAAGGCAAGATCAATTCGGTGTACCTGTGCTACACCAAGTTCATCAACACCATGCGCCAGGAACCGGTGGTCGAGCAGTTGTTGCCTTTGACGGCAGCGCACCTGCAGGCCGACAAGGACCAGCACGGCTGGGATTACATCTACGAGCCTGACGCGCAAACCGTCATCGACGACTTGCTGATCCGCTATGTGGAAGCGCTGGTCTATCAGGCGGTTGCGGAGAACATGGCGTCCGAGCAGTCTGCCCGCATGGTGGCCATGAAGGCCGCAACGGACAACGCCGGCAGCGTGATCGGCGAACTCAAGCTGGTTTACAACAAAACGCGTCAAGCGGCGATCACGAAAGAACTTTCGGAAATCGTTGCCGGTGCTGCAGCGGTCTGATCGTGGTTTAGGCCGCCACACCCGATTTAAAGATTTAAAGAAACGAAAGAGGATTCAATCATGGCTCAAGCTCAAGGCAAGATTGTTCAGTGTATTGGTGCGGTGGTTGACGTGGAATTCGCGCGCGACCAGATGCCCAAGATCTATGACGCGCTGAAAATGGAAGGCTCCGCGCTGACGCTGGAAGTCCAGCAGCAGCTGGGTGACGGCATCGTGCGCACCATCGCGCTGGGTACCTCCGACGGCCTGCGCCGCGGCAACATGGTTTACAACACCGGCGCCAACATCACCGTTCCCGTGGGCAAAGCCACGCTGGGCCGCATCATGGACGTGCTGGGTGCGCCGATTGACGAGCGCGGCCCGGTCGACCAGACCCTGACCGCCCCCATCCACCGCAAGGCGCCTGCTTATGACGAACTCTCGCCATCGCAGGAACTGCTGGAAACCGGCATCAAGGTGATCGACCTGGTTTGCCCGTTCGCCAAGGGCGGCAAGGTGGGCCTGTTCGGCGGCGCCGGCGTCGGCAAGACCGTGAACATGATGGAACTCATCAACAACATCGCCAAGGCGCACTCGGGTTTGTCCGTGTTTGCCGGTGTGGGTGAACGTACCCGCGAAGGCAATGACTTCTACCACGAGATGGCCGACTCCGGTGTTGTGAACCTCGAGAACCTCGGCGAATCCAAGGTGGCCATGGTCTACGGCCAGATGAACGAGCCCCCAGGAAACCGTCTGCGCGTGGCGCTGACCGGCCTGACGATCGCCGAGTCCTTCCGTGACGAAGGCCGCGACGTGCTGTTCTTCGTGGACAACATCTACCGCTACACACTGGCCGGTACCGAAGTGTCCGCGTTGCTGGGCCGTATGCCTTCCGCCGTGGGCTACCAGCCTACGCTGGCCGAAGAAATGGGCCGCCTGCAAGAGCGCATTACCTCCACCAAGGTTGGCTCCATCACTTCCATCCAGGCCGTTTACGTTCCTGCCGATGACTTGACCGACCCATCGCCTGCCACGACCTTTGCCCACCTGGATTCCACCGTGGTGCTTTCGCGTGACATCGCTTCGCTGGGTATCTACCCTGCGGTGGATCCACTTGACTCCACCAGCCGTCAGCTCGACCCGAACGTTGTGGGAGAAGACCACTACGCCACGGCGCGCGCCGTGCAGGGCACGCTGCAGCGCTACAAGGAACTGCGCGACATCATTGCGATTCTGGGCATGGACGAACTGGCCCCTGAAGACAAGCTGGCCGTGGCCCGCGCCCGCAAGATCCAGCGTTTCCTGTCGCAGCCTTTCCACGTTGCTGAAGTGTTCACCGGCTCTCCCGGCAAGTACGTCAGCCTGGCTGAAACCATTCGCGGCTTCAAGATGATTGTGGCCGGCGAGTGCGATCACCTGCCGGAACAGGCTTTCTACATGGTCGGCACAATTGACGAAGCTTTCGAGAAGGCGAAGAAGGTCTAAGGGCTCAGGCCCTGCAACTTTTTTCCATTAAGGAGCGTTTATGTCAACCACCATTCACGTCGACGTGGTCTCCGCGGAAGAGTCCATCTTCTCCGGTGAAGCGCACTTTGTCGCCTTGCCCGGCGAGGCCGGCGAGCTGGGCATTTACCCGCGCCACACCCCGCTGATCACCCGCATCAAGCCGGGCGCCGTGCGCATCGAGAAGGCTGACGGCAGCGAAGAATTCGTGTTCGTGGCCGGCGGCTTGCTCGAAGTGCAACCGAACTGTGTCACCGTGCTGTCCGACACCGCGATTCGCGGCAAAGACCTGGACGAAGCCAAGGCGATGGAAGCCAAGGCTGCTGCTGAAGAAGCGTTGAAAAACGCAAAAAGCGATATCGATATTGCCATGGCCCAGTCCGAGCTCGCCGTCATGGCCGCCCAGATTGCCGCTTTGCGCAAATATCGGCAGAAAAAGTAAGCTTCCACGCTTCAGAAAAAACCGGCCCTATGGCCGGTTTTTTTATGGGCGCTTCGATCTGGAGAAATTCGAATCAGTTTGGCCGTTCATGCCGTTGGCGAAGCGCTCACAGTCATTCCTGAAAATGACGAAGATGGTTGTTTTGTGCTCCCTCTGCGTAGCGGGCCAACTGGCCGGCCACCCG
The DNA here is from genome assembly GCF_056405795.1 of Polaromonas sp. P1_F1. Classification (NCBI taxonomy): domain Bacteria; kingdom Pseudomonadati; phylum Pseudomonadota; class Betaproteobacteria; order Burkholderiales; family Comamonadaceae; genus Polaromonas; species Polaromonas sp. P1_F1. Next base: position 1,216,504 of record NZ_JBFUBJ010000001.1, on the reverse strand, counting down.
AGTCCTTCATGAACCCTTTGCGAATGTCTACCTCGTAGGGCGGCCGACGTCCACGTGCGTGCCGCCGGGCAAGCGGCTGATCCGCTGGACGCCGGCTATCTGCGGGTCGAGGACGGAGACCGCGGCGTCCGCTTTATCGAGAAGGGTGCAATCGGCGCGCAGTGAGCAGAAGTGGACGTTGATGGACTAACTGCCCGCCGCCATGAGTGGCTGCGGCGCGACGTTTCATTGCGTCATGCGGAAATCTGGCGTGCTTCCGCTATTCAAGCAAAAAAAGGCCTCCAACCCATACAGGGTGAGCGTAAGCAGCTATCAAATAGGGAGCGATTCCGGAAAAATCGCCTGGCCTGAGCTGGCAAGGTAACAACTGGACACGCTAAATGACAGCCATGGCCCAGGCGGCTCCCTTATCGTTGTGATGGGTTCAAGCCAGCAACGAGGTGCGAAATGGACAGTCTCTTAGACAGCCTGATATGGGGAGAAGAAGCGTCGCCGGAGCGTCGGGCCAGGCGCGCGCGCAAAGCCTGGCTGACGCGGGTTGTGCTCGCGGCAGTCGCCCTCTTTGTGTTGGTCGTGGTTCTGGCGCCCTGACGCGGCGTTATCGGCGCCAGGCCCGCGGTACCTGCGAACCGGCTATTGCAGCCAGGGCGCGTCGGGCAGTTCGTTGGGATTGTTGGGTGCGTCGCCCTGCATACCATCGATGGCAAAGTGCGCCATCAGCAGCGCTGAGGTTTCTTCCAGTGCCTGTGTCAATCCGTCCTCGTACCGGTTCTCCCTGAACGCCTGGGCCATGCGCGACACCGTGGCCTGCCACTGTGCTTGATTCACATGGCGCGCCACGCCGCGGTCCGCCACGATTTCAATGGCGTGCTCGGCCAGCAGCAAATAAATCAGCACACCGTTGTTGTGTTCGGTGTCCCATACCCGCAGCTTCCCGAACATCGTGACCGCGCGCTGGCGCGTGAGCTGGCCGATGGACTGGTGTTTGCCCAGCCGCCACAGGTAGCTCATGGGCAACGAGGCCTCCACGCATATCCGTATTTCGCCGCTGTGCCGCCGCTCGCTGGCCGTCACCCGGCTGGCCAGCCGGTTGAGCATGTCGGGTGCAATTGCGCGCTGGGCGTCGGAGGCATCCAGCCAGAGGTGCTTGAGGATGGTCTTGGGTTTATTGAGCATGTGCCTACCAGTCGCCTGATGCGCCGCCGCCGCCGAAATCACCGCCACCGCCACTGCTGAATCCGCCGCCACTGCTGCTGCCTCCGCCCCAGCTTCCTCCGCTGCTCCCGCCGCCAAAGCCGCCAGTGGTCCAGCCGCCCGAAGAGCGGCTGCCGCTGCCCAGGACGCCGAGGCTGGCCACCAGCGCAAACACCATACCCGCCACAGCCGCCAGGCCGGCCACAATCAGGCTGCTGGTGAACACCCAGGCCAGCACGCCGACGGCGCCGCCGGTGGCGATGGAGCCCAGCTTGCGCCCCAAGACGCCGGCGGCCAGGCGCCCGCCTATCGGCACGGCAAAGAACAGGAACACCGCGAGGTCGGTCCACTCGAAGCCGCTGTCAGCCATGTCCGAAGCACTTTTTTGCTCAGGCACTGGGAGGTTTTCGCCGCTGATCAGCGCCATGATCTGGTCAGCCGCGGCATTCAGCCCGCCGGCAAAGTCGCCCTGTTTCAAGCGCGGGGTGATGGCGGTGTCGATCACCTGGCGCGCCGCGAGGTCCGGAATGGCGCCTTCCAGCGCCTTGGTGGTTTCGATACGGACCTTACGATCGTTCTTGGCCACGACCAGCAGCAGCCCGTCGCCCACGCTTTTGCGTCCAATTTTCCAGGCATCGCCCACACGCTGGGCATAAGCGGCGATGTCTTCGGGCTGGGTGCTGGGCACGACGAGCACCACCACCTGTGCGCCGCGGCTTTGTTGAAACGCAACCAGTTTGGCCTCCAGGGCGGCGCGTTGCGTGGCATCCAGCGTACCAGTGCTGTCCATGACATGCGCCGTGAGGGCCGGCACCGGCTGGACGCCTTGCGCCCAGGCCACAAGGGGCAGCCACACGGCCAGCAACAATCCCGCCATCCAGCGGAGGAGGCTACGGCCCAATATCCAACCCGCTAGTTGCTGCACAGCAAGTCCTGTAGAAACTTATTTCTTCGTGAAGTCCACCACAGGCGGTGCGGAAATCTGTGCCTCATTGGCCACGGTGAAGTTCGGCTTGACGTTGTAGCTGAAGACCATGGCCGTCAGGTTGCTTGGGAAACTGCGTGTCAGCACGTTGTATTCCTGGACCGCCTGGATGTAGCGATTGCGTGCTACCGTGATGCGGTTTTCGGTGCCTTCCAGCTGCACGCGCAGGTCACGAAAACCCTGGTTGGCCTTGAGGTCGGGGTAGCGTTCACTGACCACCATCAGGCGGCTCAGCGCACTGCCCAATTCGCCTTGCGCTGCCTGGAATTTTTTGAAGGCTGCCGGATCGTTCAGGGTTTCCGGCGTCACCTGGATGGAGGTGGCCTTGGCGCGTGCTTCAATCACCTTGGTCAGGGTGTCCTGTTCAAAAGCGGCTTCGCCCTTGACCGTGGCCACAATGTTGGGCACCAGGTCGGCACGGCGCTGGTACTGGTTCAGCACTTCAGACCAGGCCGATTTGGTTTGCTCGTCGAGGCGCTGAAAGTCGTTGTAGCCGCAACCCGTGAGGAGCAGGCCCAGCATGCTGACAAGGAACAGGTTTAAAAAGCGGGATTTCATGACGATGTCTTTCGAAAATGCAAGCCGCAACACTAACATAGTCGAATGTCGATGACGCCTCATTCCCCCGGGTCCGTGCAGGCATTCCAAGCTCTGCAGGCCAACCTGCGCCCCTTGGCGGCGGCAGCCGCGAAACCACGTCTGATGATTGCGGGCGCGACCGGCGTGCTGGGCAATGAAGTGTTGCGCCGCCTTGTGGGCCGCGGACGTTATGCGCACACCGAGGTGCTGGCTACTGAAACCATGACCACCGGTATGGCCGGCGTGGGGATTGTGCTGGCAGGTGATGCTTCAGCAATCGAGGCATGGCCCGCGCGGCCTCAGCTTGTTCATACCGGCCTGGTCATGTTTGAGCCGCCACGGCTTTTTTATGGGCGTGAGCGCACACTGTGGACGCCCGTGCCGGGACAACTGCCGGTGCTGGCCCGCTGGTTGAAACGCTGTGGCGCACAGACACTGGTTGTGGTGGTGCCCCACGCTTCGGGGCGTTTACCCGATGCCCTCAAGCGCGGACTGGCCGACCTCGATGAGCAAGCCGTGGCTTCACTGGGCTTTGAACGCGTGTTGTTGGTGCGCTCGGCGCGCAAGACCGAAGGTATTGCGGGCGCCAATTTTTTCGAGAAGACGGCGTCGTGGATGCTGTCGACCCTCAAGTTCATGATTCCCGCAGCCGAGCAGCCGGTGCGTCCTGCCAAGCTGGCAGAGTTTATCGACGCAGCGCTGCAGGTTTTGCCGCCGGGTACCCATGTGGCCGCGCCTGAGGTGCTTTGGCAGGCTAACCAGAGCGGCGGAAACGGCCGGCGTATCGGGCCGCAAGACAACAGCATGCAAGGTGTCGTACGCTCGTGGCTTGCTGCAAGGCTCAATCCCGAGCAGAATTCACCACCCAACGCCAAGCCGGACTGACGCCTTCCCATGCCCAAACCCAAAGTCCCGCCCGCCAGCAGCGGCAACGCCGATGACATCGAGGCGGCTTTTTATGACGCGCTGCAAAGCGGCGACATCGAAAAGCTCATGGCCTGCTGGGGCGATGACGACGACATCGTCTGTGTGCACCCGGGTGGCGCCCGGCTGGTGGGCCCGGCGGCCATACGCGCCACTTTTGACGCCATGTTTGCCAATGGCACCATCAATGCCCAGGCCATCAAGGTGCGAAAGGTCGAGACCATGAGCGCCTGCGTGCACAGCGTGCTGGAACGCATCGAGGTGCTGACCGATGAAGGGCCACGGCATGCCTACGTGATTGCCACCAATGTGTATCACAAGGGTGCGCAAGGCTGGCGCATGGTGGCACACCATGCCAGTCCCGGCACGCCGCGAGAAATGCAGGAAGTGTCGGAAACACCGACCGTCCTGCACTGAAGGGCCTGCGGTGAAATACGCAGCACCCTGGTGGCTGCCGGGCGGCAATTTGCAGACCATCTGGGCTGCGCTGCGGTCACGCCGCTACCTGGGCCCGCCGCCCGTGTTTCGCCGCGAGCGCTGGGATACCCCCGATAGCGACTTTGTCGACGTTGACTGGATGCTCGATGGAAACGAGCCTTCGTCGGGGCTTCCGGCAGCTTCCCCGACGGGCAACGAATCCATCGAGATGAGACGCAAGGAATCGCGCAAGGAAGTGCCACTCCTGGTGGTGTTTCATGGGCTTGAGGGGTCATCTGCCAGCCACTACGCCGAAGCGCTTGCCGATGTGGCTCGCGAGCGCGGCTGGGGCTGCGCCATTCCACACTTCCGGGGGTGTTCCGGTGAATTGAACCTAGCGCCGCGGGCTTATCACTCAGGAGATTTTGCAGAGATAGACTGGATACTGCGGCGCTTTGCGCAGGCCCATTCCGGGCCGGTCGTTGCCGTAGGCATTTCATTGGGTGGCAATGCGTTGATGCGCTGGGCCGGCGAGCTTGGCGCGGAGGCCCGCCAGGTGGTTAGCGGTATTGCGTCCGTCTGTTCGCCGCTGGACCTGACGGCCAGCGGCTGGGCCATAGGTCGGGGATTCAACCGGCAGGTCTACACCCGCATGTTCCTGAGAACCATGGTGCCGAAGGCGCTGAAAAAACTGGAGCAGCACCCAGGTCTTTTTGACCGCGACCGATTGCTGGCCGCGCGCGACTTGTACGCTTTCGACAATGTATTCACCGCGCCTGTCCACGGGTTCAAGGATGCGGATGACTACTGGCTGCGTGCCTCTGCCAAGCCGCATTTGCGCAGCATTGCCGTGCCGGCGCTGGCCCTGAACGCGCTGAACGATCCCTTTGTGCCGGCCGGCAGCCTGCCGCAAACCGCAGACGCCGGCAGCCATGTCACGCTTTGGCAGCCGGCACAGGGCGGCCATGTCGGGTTTCCTTCGCCGCCATTTCCTGGTCATGTGCGTGCCATGCCGGAAGCGGTCACCGGTTTCCTGGCTGCGCATCTTTGATGCTTACCCATAACCCTGCCCACATCGCACCTGCCGTGTGCAGCGCAAAATAGCGGCATGGATGACATCGTCAGGCAGGCCATTGCGAAATGGCCCAATGTTCCCGACTGCTACGGCTGGCTGGGGCTGGACGCACGCGGCAATTGGTACATGCGTGATGAGAGGGCCCAGGCCGCGGGACCTTTTGGTGGCGCGCCTGGCCTGGATGCCGCGCGCCATGCGGCCAGCAAGGGCTCGCTGCTCAAGCACGACAAGCTGATCGATTTCATTCAGCGGAATTATGAAAGCGACGCTGCTGGCCAGTGGTTCTTCCAGAATGGGCCACAGCGCGTGTATGTGGAGCTCGAAGTGACGCCGCTGGTCTGGCGTGTCGCCCCGGCACCTATGTTTGAGGTCACAGCCCATTCCGGCCAAACGGCGCGGCCGCAGCGCTGCATCGTGGACGAATCCGGCAGGGTCTACCTGGAAACCGACCTGGGTTTTGGCCTCGTTCATACCCAGGACATGACGCATGCGGCTGACGCGATAGAGCAGGGCCTGTGGGTGCCCGAGGAAGTCCTGGCCAGCGATTTGTCGCGCCGGTTCGGCTATGTGCGAAGCCCTCAGCTGCTACAAAAAAAGTAGCTGTTTGCGCTGGCTCTGCTTGGGTTGCAGCCCATTTCCTTTTGAATTTACATCAAATTTCCATTAAAAAAGCCGGTCATTGACCGGCTTTTTTTGGGGTGCACGACAGCGTTTACTTGGACGTATTGACCATGTACTGCACCACGGCCTTGATTTCACCATCGGAGGCGGCCGAGCCGCCCTTGGGAGGCATGGCGCCCTTACCTTTGATGGCGCTGGCTGTCAGTGCCTCGACACCTGCGGAAATCCGGGGAGCCCATGCAGCCTTGTCGCCCAGCTTGGGTGCATTGGCAACGCCGGCCACGTGGCAGGCTGCGCAGACCTGGCCATACAGCGCAGGTGCGGCACCACCGGCTGCAGCCGGCGTTGCACCGGCGGCTGGCGCTGCCGTCTTGTTGGCTGCAGCGAGTGCGGCGACCACATCTGCGGACGGTGCGGCGGCTGCGGCTGCAGGTGCCGTAGCGGCAGCAGCTGCCGGGGCGGCTGGCTCCGCAAACTTGCCGCCTGCGGCAGCCGTCATGTAAACCACTGCACGGCCAATTTCGACGTCTTCAAAATCACCGCCGCCCTGGGCTCCCATGGCGCCTTTGCCCTTCAGGGCGGAATGCCAGAGCGCGTCAAAACCGGTCTTGATACGGGCTGCCCAGGCACCCGTATCGCCAAACTTCGGCGCACCGGCTGCACCCGTGCCATGGCAAGTCACGCACTGCGCCTTGTAGACCTCTTCGCCGGACTTCAGCGGACGGTTGGCATCACGGATTTCAACCGCGCCGATCTTCTGGATGCGCTGCGCAACCGCCTTGGCGCCTTCGTCCGCACCCGCAGCTGGCTTGTTGGCCGAAGCGACGTAATACACCAGGCCGATGATGGCGAAAACAGGAACGACAAAAGAGAAAAAAACCGCAGCCAGCAGTTGCTGGGGGGTCTTGATGGGGCCAGTATGGGCTTCTTCGTGGGCCGTGGTGTGGTCGTTTGCGCTCATGGCGTCCTCAAAAAACTAAGAATCGGGGGGCTATCGCGTGGTGATATGGCGCTCTTGGGCAGCGCTTGCTCAGCAACCTCACATTATAACTGGGGGCTTGCAGAGGCCGGGGAGCGTCACGGCCGGCTGGTAGAATCGGAGACGTTGCGCGGCGTGAATCGCCCGCGCAGTGCAAATTGCCCTGATTTTGCGCCCCTCGGCCGCGAATCCGGCGCAGACCGTTTCCAGCGTTGCGGCTGTAGCTCAGTGGATAGAGTATTGGCCTCCGAAGCCAAGGGTCGTGGGTTCGATCCCCGCCAGCCGCACCAATCATGGTTTTTCTTGTTTGCCGTTGTCGCGCAGGCACGCCGCAGCGTTTCAAAGCCCAACTGCACTGAAATTCGTCACGGTGAAGCGACTGGCGGGTTCTATTATTCTAGGCAGCCAAAGCAAGTGATGCGATCAATTCCCTGAGCCATTGCTGCACCTGATGTGCATCGTTCCGTCGGTGCCAGATGAGGTCGAAGACGACTTCTGGCAACGCAACAGGCGGCGGAAACAAGACCAGCTTGCGCAGAGCCGGGGATTTGAGGGCCACGCGCTTCATCACCGTGGCCGTGGTATCTGTCTGGGCCACCACCGCGGGCGCGGCAAACATCTGCGGAAGCGTCAGTGCGAGGGTGCGGCGCTTCCCCAGCCCGGCCAGCGCCTCGTCAACCAGGCCATGGCGATCACCCTCAGGTGACACGAGCACATGAGGCAGCGCAAGAAATGCCTTCAGACCCATGCTTCGCTTCGCTGCCGGGTTGTCCCGGCGAACGATGGTCACGAACTCGTCTCTCAGAACAGGCCGTGTCAATATCCGTCTCTCTGCATGGGTCGGCGGGACGCCAACTGCCGCATCAATCGTTCCTGCGTCCAGCATGTCGACCGCACTATCCCGATTGTTAATCGCGTGCACGCTCAGCGATATTCCCGGCGCCGCGCGCGCCAGCTCCCTGACAAGTGCGGGCAGCAATACGAAAGCCGGATAGTCGGACAGTCCAAGGTTGAACACCAGAGATGCCTGCTCGGGCTCGAAGTCCGGCTCCTGCACGAGAGCTGTCTTGATTTGCCGCAGTGCTTGCGACACGGGTCCCACGATTTCCCTGGCACGCGCTGTCGGCAGAAGTCCTTCTGCGCTGCGCAGGAACAGCGGGTCGCCAAACAACGTTCGCAGACGTGACAGCGCGGCACTCATGGCAGGTTGGCTCACGCCTACCCGCGCGGCTGCGCGGGTCACATTGCACTCGTCCATCAGCGCGTCAAACGCCACGAGCAGATTCAGATCAATGCCATGAAAATCCATGAATCAAATATAGCTGTATATACGTCATTTGTTGGACAGATTTTTATCGGTCTACCAGAATCGGCCTTCTTCCACTTCAACCACCGAAAGCCGGACAAATGAACGACACCACACAGATGATGGCTGAGCGCCGCGCCACCGAAACCTTGTATCGCGCATTCAACGACAAGAACCCGGACCTGCTGGACAGCGCTGTGACTGCCGACTGGGATGACATTCCGCTGGCGCCCGGGCAAGGCCCGGGACCCGAGGGTTTGAAACCGATCATCCGCAGCTTCATCGAAGCCCTGCCGGACGTCCATATTGCCATTCACGACTTGATTCAGGTACCCGGGCGTATCGGTGTACGGGCTGAGATAACGGGTACCCATCTGGGGCCACTCTTCGGCATTGCGGCAACCGGAAAAAAGGTCAGCATCCGCATCCACGAGTTCCACGAATTCCATGAGACGCGTATCCAGCGAACCTGGCACCTGGAAGACTGGTTTGGCGTTTTCCTGCAACTTGGAAGCTTCCCTCCACTCGGCGATTAACTGGGAAAGAATTTGATGAAAGCACTTCGCATCCATGCATTCGGCGGCGCCAGCCAGGCGGATATTGAACATGCCGCCCTGGGCACACCGGGTGGCGGTCAGGCCCTGGTCCGCGTCGAGGCGGCGAGCGTGAACCCGCTGGATCTGAAAATCCTTGGCGGGTCCATGCAGCCTGTCTTTCCTGTCACTTTGCCCTATACGTTAGGCACTGACCTTGCCGGTGTGATTGAAGCCGTGGGTCCAGAGGTTGACCGGTTCAAGCCCGGTGACCGCGTCGTGGGAGGCTCGCGCCGACGGCGGGGGGTGCCTTCGCGCAGTCTGCCCTGCTGTCCGCAAGCGCGTTGTGCCTGGTTCCCGCTGAGATGAGCTACGAGCAGGCCGCAGCGTTGCCGACGGCAGCTGGTACGGCCTGGCTGGCACTGTTTGGGGCTGGAAAGTTAAGGGCGGGGCAGCGCGTGCTGGTTCACGCGGCAGCCGGTGGCGTGGGCAGCTTCGCCGTCCAGTTCGCAAGGCAGGCAGGTGCGCACGTCTTAGCCACGGCTTCTGCAAAGAACCACACACTGGTCAAAGAATTGGGTGCGGACGAAATTATCGATTACCGCCGTGATGACTTTGCAGAGCGTTGGCGAGACCTGGACCTGGTCATCGACACGATTGGTGGGGAGACTCTCGAGCGGTCGTGGCGAGTGACAAGGCCGGGCGGGACGGTGGTGTCGATCGTCGATCACACGATACAGCCGCGTGGAGATATCCACGGCGTCTTCGCATTCTTCAGCGGCGATGCTGCGGCATTGGCGCTGATTCTCAAGCGCTTCGACGACAAACGGCTCCAGGTGATCCTCGACACAATCCATCCGCTGGATGACGCCCGCGCGGCGCTTGAGCAGGTGGCCGGCGGTCATGCGCGCGGCAAGGTCATCATCCGCACGTCGCGCTGATCCGCGAGGCAATGGCGCCTTGGGACCTTCCATCAAAAACGCACGCTCAGCGGCTATCCCCTTAGAGCGCACGGGGTTAGCGCCAGACCGCATTCCAGCATTGGAGTCGAGGCACGTCCACACCGAATTTGCGTGGAACCGATGCCTACCCGGTATCAATCCAGTGGCTAACGTCCATCGCGTGTCACGCTGATCCTCGCTGCTGGATTCTTGCTCATAAGATACTTTTAAAGTATTCACGTACCAGAATCAAGATATTTTACAGGTAGCGGTTGTCTTCCTAGAATCGCCAACAACACCGTGAGTTGCAAGTTATTACAACTGATCTTTCCCGGTGGATCTCCTAAAAAAGGCCGTGAAGGGAAACGCTGGATTTGTGATCCATTTGTAGTGCGTAAGTCGGGAGCACCCGGCATTCGAGCACGACGCGTCAAGCCTTTTCGATGTCTGCATTTTTGACAAAGCGAGATACAGGTATGACACGCACTCGAAACAAGTGGTTACAACTGGTGGTGGCAATGGGCCTGGCTTTCTTTGGCGCGCGTCTTTTCGCCGCAGCTGACAAAGCCGCCGGCGAACCGCCCAGGGAGCAGGTAATTGACCTGGAAGCCGCGGGCACCGCATATCCCTTTGCGGTCTATTCCAACATTGACTTGCGCCAGCCGGACGCCGGGATTAAGCGTGCGGTCATTTTTGTACATGGCGTGCAGCGCGATGCCGACCGTTATTTTGGCGTGGGCCTGGGCTTGCTGGAAGCCGCGCGGCTGGACGCATCAAGCACGTTGCTGCTGGTACCCCACTTCCTGACGGCATCAGACACTTCGCCTGACGGCAATATCCCGCTTTGGCGCGGTGGCAACTGGATGCAGTGCCAGCCCTCCCGGGGCAAGGAGGCCATCAATTCCTGCGGCGTGCTGGACGATATCGCCCGCTATCTGAGCGCGGGCAAGCGTTTTCCCGTACTCAAGGAAATCGTTTTCATCGGCCACTCAGCCGGTGGACAGCTAATGCAGCGCTATGCCGTGCTCAACAACAGCGAGGAGGAGTTGCGCAAGTCGGGCGTCCGCGTGCGGTATGTAGTCTCCAGCCCGTCTTCCTATTTGTACCTGGATGACAACCGGCCGGAGGGTGGGAGCTTCAAGCCTGTGAACAGCATCCTTTGCCCCGGTTACAACAACTTCCGCTACGGCTTGGGCAACATGGTTCCCTATGGGCAGGGCCTGGACGGCGAACAGTTGTTCAAGCGCTATGCAGCGCGTGAAGTCCTCTACCTGGTGGGCGCGCAGGACAACGACCCAGCCTACGAGTCACTCGACAAATCCTGCGGGGCCGCCATGCAGGGCACAGACCGGCTTAATCGGCACAGGAATTACATGCGCTACGAACAGTTTTTAGCCCAGAAATGGCAGACACCCGTGACGCGTGCGGTCATGGTGGTGCCAGACGCGGGGCACGAAGCGGCCGAAATTTTTGAGTCCCGCGATGTTGCTGCAAAAATTTTCCATGCCGCCGGCAACTAGCGAACAGCCGGGACAAACAGGGACAAGCCGAACGAGCACAACAAGAAAAAAAAGAAGAAGCACAGAGACGCGCGGACACAACACCAAGACAGAAGACGAAAACCATGATGGAACCCTCACGCCTTGCCGCACCACGGCGAAAAATCCTCGCATCGCGGATCTGCGCAATGCTGGCCGCCGCCCCTTTTGCCGTCCATGCGCAGACGCCGCCCAGCGCCGGTACTCTTTTCGACGCGAACCGGCAACAGCTCTCGCCGACGGAAAATGCCGGCCCGCCGGCGGCGGTGCAGCGTCCTGCGCGCATCGAAAAAGAGGTGGAAGGCAGTGATGAGGGCCAGAGCCCCACCGCCGGCGGAACGGGCATCCAGGTCACGGGTTTTGTACTGAGCGGCAACCGGTCTCTGCCGGCATCCGAGCTGCAAGCCCAACTGCAGGAGTTTGTCGGCCGCGAGCTGGACTTCGCCGGGCTGGGCAAAGCCGCCGCCAAAATCACGGCCTACTATCGCACCCGGGGCTATCTGGTAGCGCGCGCCTACCTCCCCGCACAGGAAATACAAGGCGGTGTGGTTGCCCTCGGCATCCGTGAAGGCGTCATCGGCCGGGTGGTGGCCGAGCCCGATGCCAACGTGCGCCTGGACCCGGAACTGATAGGCCGACATCTCGCGGGACTACAGACGGGCGAGGTGATCCAGGAAAGCGACCTCGAAAACACGCTGCTGCGGCTCTCTGACATCGCCGGTGTGACGGTCAAGGCGGTGTTGCGGCCTTCGGCAGAACCGGGCGCCACCGACGTCATCGTCAAGGTCAGCGAGATGGGGGCGATCACCTCGCGCGTGAGCATCGACAACGGTGGCAGCTATTACACCGGTGCCAATCGCCTGTCCGCCAACCTGAGCCTCAACGACGCACTGGGCATGGGCGAAAGCTTCAGCCTGAATACGCAGCAAACTTTTGAAGGCCTGCGTATTGCAGGCGTTGGTTATGTGCAGCCCCTCGGCACGACAGGGCTGTCAGTAGGCGCGAATTTTGCGGGCCTGCAATACAACATCGGCAAAAACCTCAAGGAAGTAGAGGCCAGAGGTGAAGCCCGCGTGAGCACGCTGTTTCTCAACGCGGCGTTGCTGCGCAGCCGGCGCGCCAACATGAATCTGTCGCTGGCGACGGAATACCGACATTTCCAGGACACTACTGGCGGCACGACCGTTGAAAAGTCTGCCAACCTGATGAGTGCGGGCCTGTCTGGCGACTGGCGTGACGACTGGACAGGCGCGTCGGCGAACAACAGCTGGAACGCGCGTTTGGGTATGGGTCACCTGAAAAAAGAAACGCCCAACGACGCAGCACTGGACCGTTTCACGGCCAATGCGGCAGGCGACTACAAAAAGCTCAACCTGTCGTTCAGCCGCCTGCAGCAGCTTGGCGGCGGCTACTCCCTGCTGGGCTCGGTCACCGCGCAGTACGCCGACAAGAACCTGGACGCGTCAGAGAAAATGAGCCTGGGCGGCTCCGGCGGCGTGCGCGCTTACCCTGCCGGCGAAGCCGCGGGCGACCAGGGCATGCTGGCGCGTCTGGAACTGCGCAAGACCCTGGGTGTTGTCGGCAACTCCGTCGTGGAAGGTGCGCTGTTCGCCGATGCAGGGCGCGTGACCATCAACAAGAAGCCGTGGGACAACAGCGAAAACCGCGCGAGCCGCTACGGCTATGGCGTGGGCCTGAACGTCTACAACAAGGACCTGGTGTTCAATGCCAGCATCGCGGTGTCGCCCGGCGTCAATCCGGTCAGCGAACCAAAAAGCGCGCGTCGCCTGTGGCTATCGGTATCGGGTTCACCCCAGGCCTTCACGGGCCTGGCCTCCAGCAGCGGCAGCCGGGGTGAGGATTTCGAGGAGGCGGAAGACGGCATGCGGCTGTACGGATCACTGGGCATCATCCCCGAATACGTGAGCCGCTCAGGCGCGACCCCTGCGGCGCCCGCCGACCAGAGCAAGCTGGCCACGCCCAATGGGCGCAACATGTCGGGCTTCTGGCGTGCGCGCGACAATGTGTCGTATGTGGGCGCGCGTGGCGGCATTCCAATCCATGAGCAGTGGAAGCTGCTGTGGCAGTTGGAGCTGGGCCTATCACTGAGCGCGGGCGCGGCCGGAGACGACGCGACCCCGAACTGGACACACAGGCAAGAGCTGCGTAATACCGGCGTGGCTGTCGCCCATCCAGATGCTGGCACCGCGATGTACGGCAACTGGGACATGCCGCTCAAGGAAAGCACCTCTTCCTTCGACCCCTTCGGCGCGACCACCAGTGCGGCGCACTACAACATCATCGGGTCACCGGGCTTCGCCACCAGCATCACTAAAAACTCCGGCCCGGTGGGCACGGCGGCGGTGGAAAACAACGACGACGCCGCTTTCAACCGCCGCCAGGCCGGCGTGTTCGGCTACTGGACGCCCAAGATGGGCGGCTTCCAGCTCAAGCTGGCTTATTCGAACAACGGCATGAAGGCCGCGCCGGACGTTGATACAGGCTACCTCTACGGCGGCAGCCTGTCGTATGAGAACGGCGGATTTTCTGCTGTGGTTGCGGCTGAGCAGCATGTGAATTATTTCGGCATAGCCAGCCTGGGCCGCAACGCGCGCGGGGTAGGTACCAATACCCACGTCACGCAGGGCACTTCGTCCAATGACTACAGCGTGCGCTACGGCGTAGCCTACGATTTTGGCGATACCAAGGTTTCGCTGATCGCCGACGAACTGAGCTATGCCGAGTCCGGTGTCATCAACACCAGCGTCACTTCAAGCGACCTCGCCAGCTACCGCCGCCGCGCCTACATGGTCGGCGTCTCACACAAGATAGGTGCCTGGCAGTTGCGCGCCAGCCATGCCAAAGCCTTCGCAGGCGACTGCACCATGATTTCCGGCAATGGCGTGAACTGTTCGACGGAAGGTATGGGTGCGACCTCCCAGGCCATCGGTTTCTCCTATGCCTGGAGCAAGCAGCTCAGGATTTTCGGGCAGTACGTGCTGCTGCGCAACCAACCGCTGGCCAATTACAACTACGCCGTTGCCGGCGTGTTCGGCAGCGCAGGCGCAGGCACCACGATCCGCGCGATCGGTTTCGGTATCAACTACACGTTCTGAGGGGCTCGCATGACATACCACTCTTCCCCGGTTTTCCCACGTAAAAGCCGCCCGACGCTGACACCGCTGAGTGCAGCCATCCTGTCAGCGCTTTGCGCCATATACCCGGTACGGGGATATGCGCTGGACGCCAGCGCCTTACCTACCAATGGTCAGGTCACAGCTGGCAGCGGCAGCATCAGCCAGAGCGGCAACGTCATGAACGTGGTACAGGGCAGCGACCGGATGGTTGCTACCTGGAACACTTTTAACATCGGTAGCGCGGCCAAAGTCAATTTCGCGCAGCCCTCGGCCTCGTCGGTGGCCCTCAACCGTGTCACATCCAGCGATGCCTCGCAGATCATGGGCCAGCTCAATGCCAACGGGCAGGTCTACCTGATCAATCCCTCGGGCATCCTGTTCGGTCAGGGTTCAGCTGTCAATGTCGGCGGCCTGGTGGCCAGCTCGCTGAACATCTCGGACGGCAACTTCATGGCCGGCAACAACCGCTTTGAAGCCGGCAGCGCGGGCGGCGCCGTGATCAATGAGGGCAACATCGTGGCGGCCGACGGCGGGTACGTGGCGCTGCTGGGTGCGCAGGTGCGCAATGTGGGCAGCATCACGGCCCGTCTGGGCAGCGTGATGCTGGGCGCGGGCAAGAATATCACGCTGGACTTCAACGGTGACGGCCTGATCAATATGCAGGTGAGTGACCCTTCGCTGGGCGCCAGTGTGGTAAACCAGGGGCTGCTCAAGGCCAACGGTGGCCTGGTCGTCATGTCGGCCCGCTCCGGCGACGCGCTGATGTCCAATGTGGTCAACAACGAAGGCGTGATCGAGGCGACCAGCCTGCAGCGCCGAAACGGCACGGTCCTGCTTGACGGCGGGGAGGCCGGTGTTGTCGCCGTAAGCGGCCGTGTCGACGTCTCCGGCCGCGATGCCGGCGAAACCGGCGGCAGCTTCAAGGCTTTGGGCCAGTACGTCGGTGTGTTCGACGGTGCCCGAATCGATGCTTCCGGCGATGCCGGTGGCGGCACGGTACTGGTCGGCGGCAACTACCAGGGCAGTGGTACCGAGCGCCAGGCCGTCGGAACTTATATGGGGGAGGATGCCCGCATTCATGCCGATGCGCTCAGCAGCGGCGGCGGCGGAAAAGTCATCCTGTGGTCCACCGACAGCACGCAATTTCACGGCGGCATCACGGTGCTGGGTGGCGGGCAGACAGGCAGCGGGGGCCTGGTCGAGACCTCGGGCCATCACCTGGATGCAACGGGTTCGGTGGATATCAGCGCGGCCTCCGGCAAGGGAGGCACCTGGCTGATCGACCCCTACAACATCAACATTACGAGCACGGCAAGCGTCGGCGCGACTGGGAGCTCTCCTTTCACCTCCAGCGGCGCAGCCAGTTCCAACCTGAGTTCGGCCGTGCTCAACGCCTCGCTGTCCGAAGGCGCCAACGTGATCGTCCAAACCTCTGCGGTCGGCGGAACCTCGGGCGACATCAACGTGCTGGACAACGTCAAGGGTGTGGGAAATGCCTCTCTGACCCTGCAGGCGCACCGCAACATCATCATCGGCAGCGGCCGCACCATTTCCAACGGCACCGGCAAAAGCCTCAACGTCTCGCTGGTCTCCAATTACGGTGACACCGGCAACGGCTCTGTGGCCTTGACGGGTAGCACCATTACCACCAACGGCGGGGCCATCACCATCAGCGGCGGCAGCAACCCGCTGACCGGCTACGCCAGCACCAACCAGAGCAGCGCCTCGGGCGTGGCGATCACCAGCGGCGCTTCGCTGAGCACCAGCGGCGGCAACATCACGATACGCGGCGCCTCCACCTCGACAAGCTCCAGCAGCAGCGCGGTGAATATATCCGGCTCCACGCTCAATGCCGGCGGCGGCAACATCTCCATCCTGGCCAACGTCGCCAGTGCCACCGGGACCGGCGACGCCTTTGTGCTTACGGGAGGCAGTAACGTACAGACCAGCGGCGCTGGCTCCATCACGGTGGACAGCACCAACCTGGGCAGCGGCAACGGCACGCGTATTTTCAGCACCAACAACACCATGGCTGCAAGCGGTTCCGGCAATTTGACGATCAGCGGCAACGCAACCTCCGGTTTTGGCGTGCTGATCTGCTCGACGGCCAGCACCTCTACCCAAAAACTCAGCGTCGGCAGTGGCAATCTGACTATCCAGGCCAATGACAACGGCTTTGCCGGTGCCGGCCGCGGCGTCTACCTGGCGGCTTCCGGCAATGGCGCCGTAGTACTCAATGCAACGACCAGCGGTGCCATCACGCTGCGTGGTAGCAGCACCGGCAGTTACGGCACGGTGCTCAACTCGACGGGTTCCGGATCTTCCATCAGCATCTTTTCGGACGGCAACATCACGGTGACCGGCAACACTTCGGGCGGCACGACGCCGGCGCTGGGTTTGCTAAGCTCCGGCGTCGGTACGAGCGCGGCCACCGCCTCGCAGATCAACATCAACAGCACAGCCGGCGCACTCAAGCTGCTGGCCAACAACAGTGTGGTCAATCCCACTACCGGCTCATTCAAGGCCGTGTCGCTGGACGCCAGCGGCGCCTACGCCAGCATCAATCTGGGCACGCAGTCGGGCGCGCTGACGCTCGACGGCACCAGCTATTCGGGGCGTGGCGTTGACATCGCGCCGTCCGGTGCCAATGCGGCCATCAACATTACCACCGGCAGCGGCGCTATTGCCGTCAACGGCAACAGCACGAGCAGTTTCGGCGGCTACGGTATCTTCCTGAACTCCACCGGGAACGCGAACGGCGTCAACGTCACTACCGTGAGCGGTGACATCACCTTCAGGGGCGATTCCATAGGTACCTCGGACGCTATCTCCCTGGGCGGTAGCGCATCCAGCACCAACTCGGTCAACAACATCTCTTCGCAAGGCGGCAACATCACGCTGGTCGGCAACTTCCATTCGCCGAACACCGGGGAGCTCGACCACGGTATCGCCATCCAGAACGTCGCCAATCGCATCCAGACCACCGGTTCGGGCAACGTGACGCTGGTCGGCAGCGCAGCCGACCAGGGCAATGGCGTCAGCATCTATGGTGGCGGAAAGGCCCTGGTCAGTGTCGAGAACGGCGCGCTCGCGATCACCGGGAGCAGTGTTTATGGCGACGGGGTGGGCGTGCTGACTGGTAACAATGTCATACGCGCCACTGGAGGCGGTTCAGTGAGTGTGGCTGGCAGCTCCACCTATGGCAGCGGCGTCACCATTTACCCGTCGACGGCGACCAGTTCCGCCGCCATTTCCACGGTGTCGGGCAAGCTCTCGATCACGGGCAGCAACAGCGCGGCGTCTGCGGCGCCGGCAGTCCTCCTGCGCACTGCGGCCTCGGGAGCTGCCAACGGCGTCAGTATCACGTCGGGCAGCGGTGACATCGACATCAAGGCTGCGACAGCCGGCTCCGGCGAGGGGCTGTCCATCGTTGGCAGCAGCGCCAATGCCTTCAATACCATCAGCACGGGTGGTAATGGAAATCTGCTCGTATCGGGCTCCGGTGGCAGCTACGGGGTGCGCATAGACGGCGGCACCAACAAGCTGCAGGTGGAGAACGGCGTTCTGCTCATCAGCGCCAGTGCGCCGAGTGGGCAGCCCTTCAGCCAGTCTTCGGACGCTACGACAATTGCCGCCACCGGTTCCGGGGTTGTGCTGCGCAATCTCGGCGGCAAGATGGTCAGCAGCCTGACCAGCGCGGATTCGGCCGCGGCGACCGCTGCGCTGCAATCGGAAATGACTGGCAGCGACTGGATGGCGCCCCTTGCCGGCGACACTGCATCCCCGACCTCCAACGGCGGAACGGACAGGCTCACCATTTCCGTGGTGTCGTCCAATGCCAATCTCAATGCATCCGCTGCAGGCAAAGAAGATGCAACGCCTTGAGTCCGCGTCCCTCGCGGCGTTCACTGGCTCCATTCCACGCCGCGCCGGTCGGCTGTTGCTGGTTCCTTTGTTGCTGGTATCGCTGTCCGCTTTGGCTGTCGCTGCCGACAAGAAAGCCGGGCAAGCCGAGCACGACAACTTCCATTTTCTCGGCGAGATGAACAAGGCCTCAACCGTGATGGTGGTCGAGACAAAAATCGTCCCGCCAGAGCTCGGCAGAAAGATTGCGCGGGCGGTCGACCAAGTGATCAGGGACGGCAACCAGCCGGGCGCGAAACGCCCTGGGGATTACCTGCAATACGAGCCGCTGATCCTGGCGTTGGCCGGCCCCGATGGTTCGCGCATGCATTCCGGCCGCAGCCGCCAGGACATTCTGTCCACCACGCGGCGCCTGATGCAGCGGGAGCGCGCGCTGGCTCTGATGGACGCGATGATCCAATCGAAGGCGCAGCTGCTGGCCGTGGCGGAGAAGAACCTGGACACCATCGTTCCGGCCTATACCAATGGCGTGCAGGCCCAGCCCACCACTTACGCGCACTACCTGCTGGCCTTTGCCTCGGTCTTCGGGCGCGACAGCGCGCGCCTGAAAGAAGCCTATGCGCGCCTCAATATGAGCCCGCTGGGCGCGGGTGCGCTCGGTACCTCGAGCTTTCCGATGAATCGCCAACGCCTGGCGGAGCTGCTGGGTTTTGACGGTGCGGTGGAAAATTCCTACGACGCGGCTCAGCTCGGCGCGCTCGACCAGGGCGTGGAATTGGTGGGCCTGTGCAGCAACGCGGCGCTGATGATAGGCGTGCTGGTACAGGACATGCACACCCAGTACCACCAGACCGCTCCCTGGATCACCATCCAGGAAGGGAGGCTCATCGGAACCAGCAGCATCATGCCGCAAAAACGCAATCCCTATGCTCTTAACGGGCTGCGGTTGCAGGCCAGCGAGGTGGTGGGTAACGCCTTCACCTACCAGCTGGAGGCGCACAACGTCACGCCCGGCATGCCCGACTACAAGCGCGATCAGGTCGAGAAAACCCTGGACCTCACGACCAATGCCTTCGTGAAGCTGGCCGACCTGATGAACAATCTCGTCATTGATCGCAACCGCGCGCTGCAGGAAGTCGACGCCGAGTACTCCACCACCACCGAGCTGGCCGATATCCTGCAGCGCGACGCCGACGTCCCTTTCCGTGTCGGCCACCATTTCGCCTCGGATCTGGTCAACTACGGCCGCGCCAACAAGCTCAAACCCGCCGAAATCCCCTTTGACGTCGTCAAGCAACTGTATGCCGAGGCGGTAAAAGCCTTTAGCTTCCCGCAGACTGAATTCCCGCTGACGCAGGAGCGCTATCGAACGTCGTTGACCGCGCAGAACATGCTGGCCTCGAGCAAAGGCCTGGGTGGCCCGCAGCGCACGGAGACGGTCAGGATGCTGGTGGCCGAGAAGAGCCGGTTAGAGCAGGACGCCGCCTGGCTCAAGGCGCAGCAGGACAAGCTCGCGCGTGCCCAGTACAACCTGGACCGCACCTTTTCCGGGCTGGTCCAATGAGTTTCACGGCGGCAGCGGCGATACTGGCGCTGTCGGCCTGACGGGGCCATCGACAAGGGCACCATGGCTGACGATACTTTTTCGCTGGAGAACTTCGAATACCTGTGCTACTCCCGCCAGCAGGAGCCGGCTGCGCGAGAGCTGGTCAAGCTGCTGCTGCTCATAGACAGGAACTACGGCAACCTGGACGGCAACTTCGCGCTCAGCCTGTCGACCGCCATAGGTGCGCAGGAGCGTGACGCGCACGGCCTGACCCGCCTCACCAGCGCCATCTCGGCCCTGTTTTCCGATCCGACCTTTCATGTCTCGCCCGGCGGCTTCGGCCAGCTCATCAACTTCCAGCGCTGGTTGTCGGCGCTGTTCGCCGCCAGCGCCTTTGTCCATTGCGACCACATCCTGAGGTCGCTCAACTATCTGGGTTCCGGCGCGCCGGAGTTCCACGTAAGCGAGCGGGACCTCGTGAAGTTCTGCATCCTGTATTCGCCCGAATCGGAAATCCCGCTGGATGTGGAATTGCTGTGGCGCCAGAACAAAAAGCTGGCTGCCGCGCTGTTCGTGGCCCTGTTGTCGCCGCGCTTCCTCGGCTCGCCAGCCGCGCATTCCAAGCGGGAGGCGCTGCTGGCCTGGCTGCCTGCCCACCTCGAAGAAATCGAAAGCCTGGACACCCTGCCGGTAGGCATCCTGCATGACGTGTACATGCACTGCAGCTACGCCGACCTGGCCGACCGCCATGAGATCAAGCGCCCCATCAACCGGCTGGTTCGCAAGAAGCTCGAGGCGCTGGGCCTGGGGCGCGCTGCGCCCGCGCTCGCGCTCGCCGCGCAAAGTGCGGACAAGCCCATCATGCTGGTACTGCTCGAGTGGTTCTCCGGCGGGCATTCGATTTACCGCACGCATTCCCGGACTTTGGAGGCCGCGCGCAGGCATTTTCGCCTGGTGGCCATTGCTTACCCCTGCAACATCGACGAACTGGGCCGGGCGGTGTTTGACGAGGTGATTGATTTCGCTGCGCCCAATGACATGATCGCCTGTCTGCGCCAGCTGCACGCGCTGGCCGGCTCCCTCAGGCCTGCCGTGTTTTACATGCCCAGCGTCGGCATGTTTCCCATCACCATGTTCGCGGCCAATCAGCGCCTGGCGCCCGTGCAGGTGGCCGCGCTGGGCCATCCCGCCACCACGCATTCCGACCGTATCGATTACATCAGCGTGGAAGAAGACTTTGTCGGCGACCCCGCCTGCTTCAGCGAAACCCTGTTGCGCTTGCCAAAGGACGGGCAGCCTTACCGCCCGTCGGCCATCGAAGTCTCGCTGGCACGGCCACAACGGCAGGACTCGGTGGTCGTCAACATCGCCGTGGCCGCGACCACCATGAAGATCAATCCGAAATTCCTGGTGACCTGCCAGAAAATACGCGCGGGCTCACGCAAGCAGATACGGTTTCATTTCCTGATTGGACAGGCAACCGGCCTGATCTATCCGCAAGTGCGAAGGGTGATTCGCCGCTACCTGCCGGACGCCGAAATCTACGCGCACCAGCCCTACCCGGATTACCTCGCCATCTTCAATCGCTGCGACATGTTTCTGAGCCCCTTTCCTTTCGGCAATACCAACGGCATCACCGACGCGGTGACGGTCGGCCTGCCCGGCGTGTGCAAGACGGGGCCTGAGGTGTTCGAGCACATTGATGAAGCGCTGTTCCGGCGCTTGGGCCTGCCCGACTGGAGCATTGTCGCCAGTGTGGAGGACTATGTCGCCGCCGCCATCCGCATGGCCGACGACTATGCGGAGCGGGCCGCGCTATACCGCAGGCTGGAGCGGTCCGAGAGCCTGAACGCCCTGTTCGAAGGCCGCGCGGAATGCCTGGGCGAACGCCTGTATCAGATCTGGTCGGCGACGGCGGGCGAGGAGGGGTCCCTGCCCGACAGAGCCTGATGCATGGCTTGGCGGTCCAGCGCTTTTTCCCAGGCGCACACAACGACGCAGGCCACACAATTGCCGAGCATGTTGGTGAGGGAGCGGCATTTCATCAAACGCTCTATGCCCAGCAACAAGACTATGCCCGCGACCGGAATGAGATTCTGGCTGGCCAACGTCGCTGTCAGCGCGACGAAGGCCGAACCGGCGACGCTGGCGGCGCTCTTGGAAGTCAGCATCGCGATGCCCAGCAGTGACAGCAGCGGCCAGAAACCCAGTTCGACATGCGCCACCTGCGCCAGGAAGATCGCCGCCATGGCGATATAGATGTTGCTGCCGTTCAGGTTGAAACTGAAGCCGGTCGGCAGCATCAAGCGCACCACCGATTTGGCGCAGCCCATTCTTTCCATTTTTCCGACCAAGCCTGGCAAAGCGGCTATCGATGAAGCGGTGAAGAAGACCAGCAGCAGCTCTTCCTTCACATAGGCGACCAGGCGAAAGATGTTGCAACCAGCGGCGCGCGCCAGTAGACCCATCACGACGCAGACAAACAGGATGCTGACGAGATAAATCGCGCCGAGAAACTGCAGCAGCGGTAGCACCGAAGATGTCCCGTAACGGCCTATCATGAAGGCCACAGCACCGAAGGCAGCAAGTGGCGCCAGCTTCAGGACCATGCCGACCATGCCCTGCAACACCTGTTGCGTCGCTTCGATGAGCTCCAGCAGGCTGCGGCCGCGTTCACCCGCGCGCGTCAGTGCAATGCCCGACAGGAGCGCCAGCAGCAGGATCTGCAGGTTGTTGTTGCCGGTGAAGGCGCTGGCAAATGTCGGGGGGATGATGTTGAGCAAAAAGTCGGTCGTACTTTCCGTGGCCGGCGCAGGTGCAACGCGCTGTGCGATGTCAGCCGTAAAACCCGGCGCGAAACCCTTCCCGGGCGCCAGCTGCAAGGCGCCCAGCATGCCCGCCAGCAGCGAGATCAAGGTCATGGCCTCGAAGTAGATGATGGCCTTGATGCCCACCTGCGTGGCCTGCAGCCGGTTGCGCATGCTGGCGATACCGGACACCACCAGGCAAAAGATCAGCACGCCGATCAGCATGCCGATCAGGCGCAGAAAGCCGTCGCTTAGGGGCTTCATCAGCGCGCCGGCTGAGGGGAAAAAATTCCCCAACAGCATGCCGGCGGCAAAGGCGAGAGCCATCTGTGCAATGGGATGGCAAAGTATTTTTCTAATTCTGATCATCTATCGCCCAGTCTACGGGCGGCTTGGCTACCGTAGCCCGGGAGCCGCGCCATACGGTTGTTTTTTGCGGATGGACGGCGCGTGTAAAGACGCGAAGGCGTCACGCGCCGTCGAGGGCATATGCATAAAATCCGGAAATAAGACCTCCAATACCTAAAAAAGATGGGCCGACGCCATGGAGCTGAGACACCTGCGCTATTTCCTGATGGTTGCCGAGGAGCAGCATTTCACGCGTGCCGCCGAGCGCTTGAACATGCAGCAGCCGCCCTTGAGCCACCAGATCCGGCTGCTGGAGGAAGAGCTGGGTTTCGAATTGTTCCGCCGCCACCCCAAGGGCGCTGCGCTGACGGCCGGGGGCGCCGTATTTGTGCAGGAAGCCCAGGCCATCCTGCGCAGTGTTGAGCAGGCATCGGCGCGCGCGGCGCGCGCCGCACAGGGCTTTGAAGGCACGCTGGCCATCGGCTTTACCAGTTCGGCCGCTGCCCATCCCCTTATTCCGGGGATTATCCGGGCCTACCGCAGCGCTTATCCCGGTGTGCATCTGGATTTGAGGGAAGCCAATGCGGCCGAGCTGACCGAGGGCATAGACAGGGGCAAGGTCAATGTCGCGATTTTGCGCACGCCCGTAAGCCATCCGCGTGGCGTGAGCTTTTTTTCCTTGCTCGAAGAGGAGATGCTGCTGATTCTGCCGGTGGGTCACGCGCTGGTGGCGGGCGCCGCCAAGGGCAAGATGCCGGCCATTGATCTGAAATCCCTGGCTGATGAGCAGTTCATTCTAGTGCGCAGACACGGCGCACCGGGCATGTATTCGGATCTGATCGAAGCCTGTGAACAGGCGGGCTTCACGCTCAGGATCGCCTTGGAGGTGGAGCGCATGCTGACCAATATCAGCCTGGTCGCGGCGGGCGCGGGCGTTTCCGTGGTTCCCGCATCCATGAAGGATTTTCACCGTGAGAGCGTGGTGTACTGCCGTATCACCAATGCCAGGCCCGCGCTGGTGGCACCTATCACGCTGGTGAGCCGGGAAGACAGTAATTCGCCGGCCGAAAAGAATTTCCTGGATCTGGCCAAAATTTTTGCGCGGCAGCACAAAGCCTGAGTGCGCGCGGGTGCATGGACACCAAACACCTCGGCCCCCAGGCGGGCTCAGTACAAAACGAGTCGGCGAGTTTGCTTGAGGCCTGGTCCAATCCGTTGAATCCCGGCTTCGAGCCGTTGCCCTGCATCATGGGCGCCAGAAACAACGACAGCGGCAGTCCGGGCGCCTTCAGCGGGTGCGGCATGATGCAACAATCCGTGATTCGGCCCGCGCAGGGAAGATCGGTTGGGCAGGTGTCACGGGGAACGTTCTGGCCGCGATTGAGTCCCAAGTCTCGTAATCAATTAAATTTCAGGCAGGAGTAACCGTGAGGGCATTTAAATTAGTTTCCGGTCTTGTTGTCGCGGTGCTGTGTGCCGCCGGCTGCGCGTTGACAGCGATAAAGCCCGGCATGACCCGCGAGAACGTCATCGCGCTTCGCGGAACGCCGTCCCGGGTGGTGCCGCTGGATGCGGGAACCCGGCTGCAGTATTCGGGCCAGCCGCTTGGTCAGTTCGCCACGATGGTAGATCTGGATGCCGCCGGCAGGGTCATCAGCGTCCGCGAGGTCCTGACGCCAGCAGAGTTTTCAAGAATCCAGCCGGGCAAGTGGATGCGCTCGGATATGGAACGCGAATTTGGCCGGCCAGCAAAGATTGACCGTGTAGCGTCATGGTCCGGCGACATCATGACTTACCGCTGGCGAGACAGTGATCAGCCCATGTTTTTCTGGGCTTATCTGGACGGCAACAACGTGGTGCAACGCATCGGGCAGGGCATGGAATTTCCCATGCGAGTCAATGATCGTTAAAAGGCGTATTGCACGCTAGTCGGGTGTTGCGGAGCGGCCGATATCCGGCCACCGGTGATGCAGATACACCCAGGCAACCAACCCGATGCACATCATCCCGAGCGAGACTGCCGCCAATGCCCGGGTGGAGTGCATTGTGAGCGGGGCGATGACACCGGCAACAATGCCGTTGGCGGTTGAGCCCACGAAGGCCTGAAGGGAAGAAGCCATGCCGCGCCGTTCAGGATAAAGGTCCAGCACCAGCAGCGTGACAACCGGCACCATCAGTGCCCAGCCGAATGCAAACACTGCGATCGGAAAGAGGGACCACGAAGCATGCGGGGCGAACAGCATGTTGGCAATCAGGTTAAGCACCGAGGTGACCAGCATGATGACAAAGCCGTGCCGTATTTGCTGCTTGGGGGCGATTTTTCCTGCCAGGCGGCCGCTCAGCCACGCGCCGGACATGATGCCGGAGATTGTCAGGATGAAAAACCAGAAAAATTCGGTAGGCTGCAGTGCCAGGTGTTCCCCCAAAAAAGCGGGCGCTGACAGCACATACAAAAACATGCCGTTGAATGGCACGCCGCTGGCCAGCGCCAGCAATAAAAAGCGGGGGCTGGAACCCAACTGCCAGTAGCCCCGCATCAGATGCCTGACTTCAAACGGCTGGCGTTCCAGCGGCGGAAGTGTCTCGGGCAAGAACCGGAAGTTGGTAGCCCACAGGATCACACCCACTCCCGTCAGAAACCAGAAGATGCTGTGCCAGCCCAGATGCACAAAAAGCCAGCCGCCGACGATGGGCGCAAGGGCTGGGGCCACTCCGAAATAGATGGTGACCTGGCTCATGACCTGTTGGGCCTGAGCCGGCGGGTACATGTCGCGTATGACGGCGCGCGACACCACAATGCCCGCACCTGTCGACAAGCCCTGCATGGCCCGGAAAAAAACCAGCTGCCCGATGCTTTGCGAAAGCGCGCAACCGGCCGACGCCAGAGTGAATAGCGCGATTCCCCACAACACCACCGGCCGACGGCCAAAACTGTCGGCCAGCGCACCGTGAAACAAGTTCATGAAAGCAAAACCGAACAGGTAGGCCGACAGCGTCTGTTGCATTTCTACCGGTGATGCTCCCAGCGACTGCGCCATGCCGGAAAAGGCGGGAATGTAGGTGTCGATGGAAAACGGACCGAGCATCCCGAGCACAGCCAACAAGGCGGCAAGCGCCCAGCGTGGTGCGTGCCAGAGTTCGTCGGCGTTGGGGTTCATTCTTTTTTCAGCTTGAGTGCGGTGTCATAGAGCTCGTTACGTCCCACGCCGGTGATTTCTGCCGCGACTTTTACAGCAGTCTTGAGCGGCAACTCCGCCAGCAACAACTGCAGCACCCGTGTGCCATCTTCGGGGTTATCCGCAGCGGCGCAAGGATGCAGTACCAGTGCAAATTCACCGCGCGTACGCTGGGCGCCAGCGGCCAGCCAGCCGGAAAAATCCTGCGCCGGCACGGTCGCAATTTCCTCAAATTGCTTGGTCAGCTCACGGCCAACGGTGACCAGGCGGCCTTGCAGCACCGCCAGTGCTTTCGCAAGCGCCTCGATGCGGTGTGGCGCCTCCAGAATCACGATGGCCCGGGCATCGGTTTGCAGCTGCTGGATGGCCTGGTCGCGTTCACCGGCCTTGCTCGGCAGGAAACCGGCGAATACGAACCCGGTGTCACCGCCCGGGCTGCTCAGCCCGGCCACGCTGAGCACCGCAGTGACGCTGCTGGCACCCGGCAGGGGCATGATGGCCAGTCCAGCGGCACGAACGGCGGCGACCAGGCGGGCGCCGGGATCGCTCACGGCCGGCGTGCCGGCGTCGCTGATATAGGCCACGCGCTCACCCCGCTGCAGGCGTTCGATCACCAGACCTGCGGCCTCAGCTTCATTGTGTTCGTGCACCGCCAGCAGGGGTTTGTCGATGCCGTACTGCCGCAGCAGGGGTTGAGAATGCCGCTTGTCTTCGCAGGCTATGGCGTCTACCAGCTGCAGTACTTGCAGGGCGCGCAGGCTGATGTCGGCCAGGTTCCCGATCGGGGTCGCCACCACATAGAGCGCACTTTCCGGATAATGCTGCATGCCTGCTGCGGCGCGTGCCGCATTCAGTGCCAGGTCGAAGGAAGCGTTCAATGTGGTTTTCCAGAAAACAGGTTGCCGGGACGGCGTCAAAAGCGACGGCCCTTCAGGCCCCAGCCTCGCCTGGGCAGGTTACCACCAAGTCGAGGGGTGATGCTGCGGAAGCTGCCGCGCGCGCCTACCTCGCCAAGGCCGGACTGGTGTTGGTCGATACCAATTATCGGACGCCGGGCCGCGGCGGCGGCGAGATCGACCTGGTCATGCGCGCACCTGACGGTACTCTGGTGTTTGTGGAAGTGCGCCAGCGCACGGGCGTCTCGCACGGCGGCGCCGGCGCCAGCATCAGCCCGGCCAAGCAACAGCGAATCATCTTTGCCGCGAGGCACTATCTCATGCGTTTCGCCAGCCCACCGCCTTGTCGATTCGACGTGGTCCTGGTCAACGGGCCGCAGGACGACGGGGCGGCCCCTGACATTGAATGGCTGCCCGGGGCTTTCGACGCGTCCTGAACGCCGGGAATGGCGGAATTTGTAACCATCCATTGCCAGCCTGCGCAAACCCCTCCGGGACCGGCGGAGCAGTCCGACCCGCTATCATTGACCCCATGCTTGAACAACGTATCGAACAGCAGTTCATTGACAGTGCCGACCTGAAATACCAGGCGGCACAGGTCCTGTCCAAACCGATTGCGGCCGCCGTGCAGGCCATCCTGGCCAGCGTCACCAGTGGCGGCAAAGTCCTGGCCTGCGGCAATGGTGGCTCGGCAGCGGATGCCCAGCACTTCGCTGCGGAGTTTGTGGGGCGCTATGAGCGCGAGCGGCCGGAGCTGGGTGCGATTGCGCTGACGACCGACAGCTCCATCCTCACCGCCATTGCCAACGACTACGACTTCACGGTCATCTTCTCGAAGCAAGTGCGTGCCCTGGGCGGCGCCGGCGACGTATTGCTGGCCATCAGCACCAGCGGCAATTCGGCCAATGTGCTGGCCGCCATCGAAGCCGCCCATGAGCGCGAGATGACCGTGGTGGCGCTGACGGGGCGCGGGGGCGGCAAGATGACCCATGCCCTGCGCGAAACCGATGTGCATATCTGCGTGCCGCATGAGCGGACCGCGCGTATCCAGGAAGTGCACCTTCTTGTCCTCCATTGCATTTGCGATGGTGTGGACACCCAGTTACTTGGCGATCAGGAGACCTCTGTATGACATATGCCCCGTTGAAACGACTCACTCTGGCCGTTGGTACGTCGGTCTTGCTTGGCAGTGCCCTGACAGCCTGCTTTCCTTTGGTGGTAGGTGGCATGGCCGGGGGGGCGCTTGTTGCCACCGACCGCCGCACGTCGGGTGCGCAGCTGGAAGACGAGGGCATTGAATTGCGGGCGGCCAGCCGGATTCGCAGCAACGTGGGCGACCGTGTGCATGTCAACTTGACCAGCTACAACCGCCAGGTGTTGCTGACGGGTGAAGTGCCCAGCGCGCAAGACAAGCAGCTGGTCGAGCAGATCGTTTCGCGTGTGGAGAATGTGACCTCGGTGGTCAATGAACTGGCCGTGATGGGCAACGCCACCCTGACACAGCGCTCGTCCGACACCCTCGTCACCGGCCGTGTCAAGGCGATGCTGGTGGATGCCCGTGACCTGTCGTTGAACGCCTTCAAGGTGGTGACCGAGCGTGGTACGACCTACCTGATGGGGCGTGTTACACAGCGCGAGGCGGATCGCGCCACCGAAGTGGT
Source organism: Polaromonas sp. P1_F1 (assembly GCF_056405795.1). Lineage (NCBI taxonomy): Bacteria > Pseudomonadati > Pseudomonadota > Betaproteobacteria > Burkholderiales > Comamonadaceae > Polaromonas > Polaromonas sp. P1_F1. The sequence continues at coordinate 1,187,977 of NZ_JBFUBJ010000001.1, read as the reverse complement.
CCGCTCCACTCCGGGTGTGCAAAAAGTCATCCGCATGTTTGAAATCATCAGCGAGGAAGAGCTGGCACGCATGCTGCCGTCAAAACCCGTCGAGCCACCCGCAGGCGCCAAACCCGCCGGGAGTTGACGTTAGTTAGGGGCGGGCAGTGCTGGCCTCGGCAGCATTGCCGCTCTGCTTTCCACCCGATTTTTCCGGTTGGCCCAGTTTCTATTTCAGGCGCTTGATCAGGCTCGATGTGTCCCAGCGCTGGCCGCCCATGGCTTGTACGTCGGCATAAAACTGGTCGACCAGGGCCGTCACAGGCAGGCGCGCACCGTTGCGCTTGGCTTCGTCCAGTACCAGGCCCAGGTCCTTGCGCATCCAGTCCACGGCAAACCCGAAGTCAAACTTGTCGGCCACCATGGTTTTGCCGCGGTTGTCGAGCTGCCAGCTTTGCGCTGCGCCCTTGCCAATCACGTCCAGGACCTGGTTGACATCCAGACCGGCCTTCTGGCCAAACGCCACCGCTTCGCTCAGGCCCTGTACCAGGCCAGCAATGCAAATCTGGTTGACCATCTTGGTAAGTTGCCCCGCGCCGCTTGGGCCCATCAGCGTGAAGGCTTTTGAAAAAGCCATGCCCACTGGTTTCACGGCCTCAAATGCTGCGGCGTCTCCGCCGCACATCACTGTGAGCGCGCCATTTTGCGCACCAGCCTGGCCACCCGAGACGGGTGCATCTATGAAGTGCAGGTCGATCTTGGAGGCCGCGGCGGAGAGTTCACGCGCCACATCGGCCGAGGCCGTGGTGTGGTCCACGAAGATGGCGCCCGGTTTCATGCCGGCCAGCGCTCCATCGTTACCCAGTACCACGCTGCGCAGGTCGGCATCATTGCCCACGCAACAGAAAATGACGTCTGCGCCTGCAGCCGCCTCGCGCGGTGTGGCGGCTGCACGGCCCTTGAACTCGCTCGTCCAGGAGGCAGCCTTGGCGGCGCTGCGGTTGTAGACCGTGACGTCGTGGCCCGCCAGCGCCAGGTGCCCGGCCATCGGGAAGCCCATGACACCGAGGCCCAGGAAGGCGACAGTACGTGAATCGGAAGTTTCGTAGGTTTTGGGGTGAATTGATGACACAGTTAAATCTCTTGAGGCCCGTCGGGCAAGGGGGTTTTGCAGCAATGATTATGGCTTGATTGCGCGCTTTGCCCAGTGAACCTCCCTGTTTTCCCATGAAGGAGCAGCTTCACATTCATGGCGCATCTCAGCGCGTTGGGGGGTGTGCAAAACAGGCTGTCCTGCCCCTTTTAACTGAATTGCATCATGCCGTTTCCAAAAGACCAGTTCTCACGCGACGTCTCAACCAGATTGATGATGACGTCGGCCGGACTAAAGCTGCAATTCGACGAGATTTGTTTTCCGATTTCCGAGAAGAGCGCCTTCTTCATGTCCAGCGATCGGCCGGGGGCGCAGAATATTTGAATAAAAACCACGTGGGCGGAGTGCGTGACCCCAAGGAATTCTTCGGAGCAAATGAGCTGGCGCGGTGCATGACGCGTGAGCGTCTGGAAGCGATCCGGCCCCGGCACATTGAAAGTGTCTACCAGGGCTTGATGCACAAGGCCCGACACGGCCGAAAGCTCTTCGTCCGGCGTGGTGTCAGGAAGGTCAATTCGTACGAGAGGCATGAAGTTTCCTGTGGGTTTAATCGGTTGGTGTGCTGTGCGGAGAGACGGAGGTGAATGGGGGCAGGGTGAGTTCCCGCGCTTGCCTAGCCCGCGGCAGCTCCAATGGCCATTCCCAGGTCGGCGTTGGTATAGGCTTTGCCGGCAATTCCCCAGGCGCCCTCCACCGCATAGGTCACGTTGACGAAGGTGCGCGCTCTCGGGTGTTTTCCCGCCTTGAGCTCGTCAATGATGTCTGTTGCCGCCTTGACGAAGTTGTCTTTCACCGACTGATCGGGGAAGGTGACAGAAGGGACCTTAACCTCTATGACCGCAAGCGACTGGGGTTTGCCGCCGGCATAGCTGTGCTCTTCAGGGTAAATGTCGACATGCCCAATGACTGCGGGAGTCATGAAGGCGTTTCCGCTGAGGCCGTGTACCTGCAGCAAGGCGCCTGCAACTCTGGAGAAAACCTCGCGCTCGCCGGCCGGCGTTAAAAGTCCCTGCGATAGCTGGATGGAGATGGGCATAAAAATCCTTTGAAGAGCGACGGCGCAACATGTCCGTGCGAAGTGAACTGTGCCCAGGATGGCGTCGGCTGGAAATCCCCCCGAATGCATAATGCTTGTGTCAAATCTGCACAAGCATGAAAAACCTCAGCCTTGACGACTTCTCGCTGTTTGCGCAGCTTGCATCTGCCCAGTCGCTCTCGACAGTAGCGAGGGACCGCAACGTTGCGGCCAGCCATATGTCGCGTTCGCTCGCGCGCATGGAGGCTCAATGCGGCCTGCGGCTGATGCACCGGACCACTCACAGCCTCTCTCTCACTGACGAAGGTGAGGTCTTCCTCGAATATGCCCAGCGCATCCTTACCGAACACAGGCAATTGCAAAACAGCTTCGCCAGCAGAAGCCGCTCAGTGGTGGGTACGGTGCGCTTGAGCATCAGCCAGATTCTTGCTGAATATGTACTGATTCCCCGGCTGGGCAAGCTGCGGGCCTTGCACCCGGAATTGAAGCTGGACCTGCATCTGGATGATCGCCTTGTCAGCATGGCCGATGAGGCGATGGATATCGTCGTGAGGGCGGGTGTTGCACCTGCGCAGACGGCCATTGCCCGTAATCTTGGAAGCCATGGGCGTGCTTTGTACGCCTCACCCGTGTATCTCAAGAAGCATGGCGTTCCGCGTGCGCCGGCAGATCTTCAATTGCACAGTCTGATATCAAATACCACTTCGATTACCCACAATCAATGGACCTTCGAAGAAAACGCGGTCGTCACCCCACTCGCGGTGCAGGGGCAGTTGCGCGTCAATAGCAGCGCTGCGGTGGTTTCACTTGCCTTGGCGGGAGCCGGCATTGCCCGGATCAACGACGTTATCGGCCGCGAGCTGGTGGCGCAAGGCCGGTTAAAGCCCGTGCTGGCCCGGCACACGGTGAGCGATGTCTATTCTATTGATGCGGTGATTCTGGCCGAACGCCATCGGGCTCCCAAAATCCGGGCCACTATCGATTACCTTCAGGCCTGCTTCGCGGCCTTTAGCCCTTCCAACTCAGCCCTTGGCCGGAACAACGCCGGCAGTTCAGCGGCTTAAACGATAGCGAAGTTTTCGGTGCCGGCCGCCAGGTCGACGGACTTGGCGCGTTGCGAGTTGAGCTTGATCTGCAGGCGCAGGTCGTTCACCGAGTCGGCGTTGCGCAGGGCATCTTCGTAGGTGATGAAGTGGCTCTCGAAGGCGTCGTACAGCGCCTGGTCGAAAGTCTGCATGCCCAGGTTGCGGCTTTTTTTCATGATCTCCTTGATTTCGGAGACTTCGCCCTTGAAGATCAGATCGGAGATCAGCGGCGAGTTGAGCATGACCTCCACCGCCGCAAAACGGCCCTTGCCGTCCTGCTTGGGCACCAGCCGCTGCGAAATCATGGCCTTGAGGTTGAGCGAGAGGTCCATCAGCAACTGGGTGCGGCGCTCTTCGGGGAAAAAGTTGATCACGCGGTCCAGCGCCTGGTTGGCGCTGTTGGCGTGCAAGGTGGCCAGGCACAGGTGGCCGGTTTCCGCGAATGCGATGGCATGTTCCATGGTTTCGCGATCGCGGATCTCGCCCATCAGGATCACGTCGGGCGCCTGGCGCAACGTGTTTTTGAGGGCCGCTTCCCAGCTGTCGGTGTCCAGGCCCACTTCACGTTGCGTGATCACGCAGTTCTTGTGCGCATGGACAAATTCCACCGGGTCTTCAATCGTGATGATGTGGCCGAACGACTGCTCGTTGCGCCAGTCGACCATGGCCGCCAGCGTGGTGGATTTACCCGAACCGGTAGAGCCCACCAAAATGGTCAGGCCGCGCTTGCTCATCACCACTTCCTTGAGCACCTGGGGCACGCCCAGCCCGTCGATGGTGGGCAGCACGGCGGGAATCGTCCGCATCACCATGCCGACCTTGCCCTGCTGGATGAACGCATTGACACGGAAGCGGCCCACGCCGGGCGGCGAGATGGCGAAATTGCATTCCTTGGTGCGTTCGAATTCGGCGGCCTGCTTGTCGTTCATGATGGAACGGGCAAGGGCGAGCGTGTGGCCGGCGTTCAGCGGCTGCGGCGACACTTTGGTCACCTTGCCGTCGACTTTCATGGCCGGTGGGAAGTCGCCTGTGATGAACAGGTCACTGCCATTACGGCTGACCATGAGTTTCAGCAGATCATTGATGAATTTACTGGCCTGGTCGCGTTCCATTTGCGACTCCTTTCAAACAAACTCTGTCGTTGCCGGAAACTCGGCAGGATCGGTGACGGTGGTTCTCTCTTCAATCAAGCAGGGGCCGCGGAACCGGCTTTGCCGGGCCGCAGGCGCAGCGGCCTCATACGTAAGGAAAGGGGCAGCGCGCCGTAGGCTCGAAGTGACAAGCGTGGGGGCCATAGCTTCTAGCCGGGGAAGTTTTCCGGGATTTTTGCCTTGCCGCGGGCTTCGGCAGCAGAAATCACATTGCGCTTCACCAGCTCGGTCAGGTTCTGGTCCAGCGTCTGCATGCCCACACTGTTGCCGGTCTGGATGGATGAATACATCTGGGCGACCTTGGCCTCGCGGATCAAATTGCGGATGGCGCTGGTGCCCAGCATGATCTCGTGTGCGGCCACGCGGCCCGCACCATCCTTGGTTTTGCACAGTGTTTGCGAAATCACGGCCTGCAACGACTCGGACAGCATGGAACGGATCATTTCCTTTTCCTCGGCCGGAAACACGTCGATGATCCGGTCGATGGTTTTCGCGGCGCTGGAAGTATGCAGCGTGCCGAAGACAAGGTGGCCCGTTTCAGCGGCCGACATGGCCAGCCGGATGGTTTCCAGGTCACGCATTTCACCCACCAGGATGGCGTCCGGATCTTCCCGCAGGGCCGATTTCAGCGCGGCGTTAAAGCTCAGGGTGTGTGGGCCGACCTCGCGCTGGTTGATCAGGCATTTTTTGGATTCGTGCACGAATTCGATCGGGTCTTCCACCGTCAGGATGTGGCCGTACTCGTTTTCGTTCAGGTAGTTGACCATGGCGGCCAGTGTGGTCGATTTGCCCGAGCCGGTGGGGCCGGTGACCAGCACCATGCCGCGCGGTTTCATGGCCAGGTCGCCAAAAATCTTGGGGGCGTTGAGCTGTTCCAGTGTCAGGATTTTGGATGGAATGGTCCGCAGCACCGCACCGGCGCCGCGATTCTGGTTGAAGGCATTGACGCGAAAGCGGGCGAGGCCGTCGATTTCGAACGAGAAGTCGACCTCCAGGAATTCTTCATATGTTTTGCGCTGGGTGTCGTTCATGATGTCATACACCATGGAATGCACCTGCTTGTGGTCCAGCGGATCGATGTTGATGCGCCGCACGTCGCCGTGAACCCGGATCATGGGCGGCAAGCCTGCCGACAAATGCAAGTCAGACGCCTTGTTCTTGACACTAAAAGCCAGCAACTGCGTGATATCCATCCCGGGACCCTTTGAAAATGGTTTTCAAACTAAGTTTACAGTTCGATTATGACCACGATTGTGCGCAATCTCCAGCTTGTCCGTGACCGGATAACCACGGCCTGCGTAGCCGCCGGGCGCAATCCGGCGAGCGTGCGGCTGCTGGCGGTCTCCAAAACCTTTGGTGCGGACGCCGTGATCGACGCCGCGTCGGATGGGCAGCGTGCCTTCGGCGAAAACTACATCACTGAGGGCGTAGAGAAAATTGCCGCCCTCCGCGCCTGGCAAGGCGCCGAGGCACAGGGCCCTGGGATTACGCTGGAGTGGCATTGCATTGGCCCGGTTCAGAGCAACAAGACCCGTCTCGTGGCTGAGCATTTTGACTGGGTGCAGTCGGTAGATCGCCCCAAAATCGCCCAGCGGCTGAGCGAGCAGCGACCGCCCGATTTGCCGCCGCTCCAGATCTGCCTGCAGGTCAACGTGGATGGTGGCGCCAACAAGTCGGGCGTGGCGCCTGAGGATGTCCTGGCGCTGGCGCAGGCGGTTGTGCAGCTGCCGAACCTCACCTTGCGCGGCTTGATGGCGATACCGGAGCCTGCTATCGATTTTGTAGCTGCTTGCGCTGTCCACGCGCGGACAAAAGCCATTTTTGACGAAATCAACGCGTCAGGTGCGTTGCTTGCACCCATGGATACCTTGTCAATGGGCATGACCGCTGACCTGGAGGCGGCGATCCATTCGGGCAGCACCATGGTGCGCGTAGGCACCGCGATTTTTGGGGGGAGATAGCCCCCACGGTCGCTCACTCCGTGTAGCTTCCTGCCCCCCGAGGGGGCCGCTGCGCCTGCGGCCCGGCAAAGCCGGTTCCGCGGCCCCTGCTGGTGAAGACATGCCCTGCTTCGGGGGGCGTTTCTATTTCTTGGGAGGAGCGATGGGTTTGATATTGCCGCAATCAGCCGACAGCCATTTGCCTGCAGCATCCATGGTCATCTTCTCGGGCTTGCCTTTGACGGTGGTCGTGGTGTTCATCTTCATCGTGTAGGCGGTGTCGCCGTTGAAGGTCATTACGCCTTCGCCGCTGGACGGTGGCTGCGTGCAGGTGTAGGCAAACTTCATGGTGTTGCCGCTGCGCGGCGACTGGGTGCTCTTGCAGTCGCCCTGTTGTTGCTGCGGCAGCTCGTTGCGCTCGGCCATTTCCTTGGTAACGCACACCTTCATGGTCATGCCACCGCCGGCGCCGGGCCCCATGGACATGCCCTGTTTGCCCATCATGTCCTGCATCTGCTTGCGCTGCTCGGGCGACATGCTGGCCAGCTGCTTTTCCATGTTGGCCATGGCTTTTTCCATCTCGCCGGAGCTTGACTGCATTTTGCTCGTCATTTCCCACAGGCCCGGTTTGGTGGTCTGTGCAGAAACCCCGGCGGACAGGGCCAGCGTGAAAGCGGCAAGGGCGGCTGGAAAGGGGGTAGAAAGCTTCATGGGTGTTCCTGGTGAATGGCAAACAGGGGATGAGCCCGCATTATTGCCAGCATGGGCCGTTTTGCAAGTTTCGATGCCGTCAGCGCATGAATTTTCCGCCGCGCCCGATGATGGTGAGATCGGTGAAGCGGGAGCCCTCGTGACTTTGGGGGCTGTAGTTCACCGTGAAGCCGCCCATGTTGTAGTCGCGCATGGACTCCAGCGCCGTCACCAGGCTCTCACGGGTCAGGTTCTTCCCCGCAGCCCGGCGCAGGCCTTCGGTAAAGACCTTGGCCACCAGAAAGCCTTCCATGCTGGAGAAGTCAAAGTCCTTGTGGCCGCCCTCAGCCATGCGTTGCTGGTATTCACGCACGATGGCCGATGAGGGTGTGTAAGGGAAGGGCATCACCTGCGAAATCGTCACGCCCGCCCCGGTGTCGCCCAACTCTTCAGCGAGCGCCTTCGAGCCGACAAAGCTCACATTGAAAAACTGGCCACCGTAGGCCTTGGCCCGTGCCTGCCTGATCAGCGCGGCGCAGGATTTGTAGGCACTGATCTGGATCACAGCCTCAGGCGTGACCTTGAGTATTTCTGCCAGCGGTGCGGCAACATCCACGCTGTTGCGCTCGACCGTGACGCTGGCAGCCGGCTTGAGGTTGCGCCGGGTCAGCGCCCGCATCACGCCTTCCAGCCCGGCCTTGCCGTAAGAATCGTTCTGGTAGAAGACGGCGATTTTGGTGATGCCGACGGTGCTCAGGTGCTGCACGATGCGCTCGGTCTCGTCAAAGTAACTGGCGCGCACGTGGAACAGGTTTCGGTTGAAAGGCTCGCGCAGGCCCTGCGCGCCTGTGAACGGGCCAATCAGCGGTATGCCTGCCGCGTTGATGGCCGGCACCGCGGCCAGGGTGGTGGGTGTGCCGACCGAACCGATCAGCGCGAACACCCTGTCTTCTTCGATCAGGGCCTTGACCGCGGCAGCAGCCTTTTCAGGTTCATAACCGTCGTCCCGCGAAACCAGCTTGAGGGTGCGGCCGTTGATGCCGCCGGCGGCGTTGACGGCATTGAAGTGCGCCAATATGCCCAGTTGCATGCGCTTGCCCAGCTCGGCGGCGGGGCCGGTCTGGGCGGCGAATTGCCCGACGCGTATTTCGGTATCCGTCACGCCGATTTCCGCCGACTGCGCCGCCGCGGCGACAAGCACTCCCACCAACACGGCCAAACGCCACCATGGCTTGTTTTTCATCAGGGGCCTCCGTTTTTTTCGTGGTGATGGTTTTTTCACCATCTGCATATGCAACTTCTTGCATATGTGCACTGCAAGGTAGTCCAATGCGCACGGCTTGGCAACGCGGTTAGTCCGGGTGCGACTGGATTTGAGCGGGAATCCGTGAGAAAAGTGCCGCTAACGCGGCCTTTTCAGGCGGGCAGCAGATGCCCGGCCTAGACCCCCAGCGCCAGCCGGGTGGTATTTTTCACCTCTTCCATTACGGCGTAAGTGCGGGTTTCGCGCACACCCGGCAGCTGCCAGAGCACGGTGCCGGCAAAAGAGCGGTAGGCCACCATGTCGGCCATGCGGGTTTTGAGCAGATAGTCAAAGCCGCCGGCCACCATGTGGCATTCGGAGATTTCCGGGTGGACCTGTACGGCCGCCTTGAAGGCTTCAAACACGTTGGGCGTGGTGCGGTCCAGCAGCACTTCGACAAACACCATCATTCCGGCGCCCAGCTTGAGGGGATTGAGCAGGGCTTCATAACCCAGGATGTAGCCGTCCCGGCTCAAACGCTGCACGCGGGCCAGCACGGCCGTGGGCGACAGAGCCACGCTCTCGGCGAGCTTGAGGTTGGAAATCCGGCCGTCCTGCTGCAGGACATTCAGGATTTTCAGGTCAATGCGGTCAATTTCGGGTGAGGCTTCAAACATGGATAGTGAATTATTCGGTGAATTGCACAAATTTAGCGGGAAATTCTGCTGAATTCAACAGAACATCATCGTATTGACTGAATAACCGCCATTTACCGTGAAAACCTCCATGAATCACTTGAAGCCTGCATCTCCGCGCCTGCCCTTCCCGTACCGCCCCGAAGCCGACATCGTGGCCGCGCACCTGCAGCGCCTCGCCGGGGCTCTCGACTGGGCGGCGGCGGCGCACTCCGCCCAGCCCTGGGTGCAGGCCGTGCGTGACAACCCGCCGCCGTTCTGGGCGATGGAAAGCCTGCTCAAGGAATACCCGATCTCCAGCGCGGAGGGCTTGGCCCTGATGCGGCTGGCCGAAGCCTTGTTGCGTGTGCCGGACGCCGAAACCGCGATTGCCCTGACGGCTGACCAGCTCGGCCGCGCCGATTTCGACAGCGCTGGCGACGGTGTAATGGCTCGCCTGTCGGCCTCGGCCATCGCCATGTCCAAGAAATTCCTGCCGGAAGGCGGCCAGGCCCACATCATGAGCAAGCTGGGCGCGCGCACGGTGGTGGCGGCGACCTTGCGTGCCGTGCAGCTGCTCGGCCGGCAGTTTGTGCTCGGGCAAACCATTGCCGATGCGATGGCCGAGGCCGATGACAGCCGCAAAAAAATCCCCAACCTGCGTTTCAGCTACGACATGCTGGGCGAGGGTGCGCGTACCGATGCCGACGCGCTGCGCTATCTCGCCAGTTACACAAACGCTATCAAATCAATAGCTGCTGGCGCTCGTCCAATGGGTGCTACCGAGCAAAACGACGGTATATCCATCAAGCTCAGCGCGCTGCACCCGCGCTACGAAGACGCCCAGCGCGAACGCGTGATGGCCGAGCTGGTACCGCGCGTCTGGGGGCTGTGCGAGCTGTCGGCCCGGGCCAATATCAACCTCACCATCGACGCCGAAGAGGTCGACAGGCTCGAGCTCTCGCTGGATGTGTTTGAAGCCCTGGCTGCGCTGGTGGCAAAGCACCACCCGCAGTGGCAGGGCTTTGGCTTGGCCATGCAGGCCTACCAGACCCGCGCGCTGGAGTTGATTGAGCACATCGCCACCGTCGCCCGCAAATACAGGCTGCGCCTGATGTGCCGCCTGGTCAAGGGTGCGTACTGGGATTCGGAAATCAAGCGCGCACAAGAGATGGGCTTGCCGCACTACCCGGTGTTCACGCACAAGCACCACACCGATGTGTCGTACCTGGCCTGTGCGCAGGCTTTGCTGGCCGCGCCCGACGCCATTTACCCGCAGTTTGCCGGCCACAACGCCGCCACCATTGCCGCGATTTTGCAGATGGCGTCGCGCAACGCAGTTCCCTTCGAGCTGCAGCGCCTGCACGGCATGGGCGAGGGCGTTTTCCGCGAGGTGCTGAAGAACCCGCTGATCAGCTGCCGCGTGTACGCGCCCGTGGGCGCCCACCGCGACCTGCTTGCTTACCTGGTACGCCGCCTGCTTGAGAACGGCGCCAACTCGTCCTTTGTGCACCAGCTGGCCGACGAGTCGGTCGGCATGGGCGAGCTGCTGACCTCACCGATGCGCCTGGAGCCCGAATCGTCTTTGCCACTGCCGCCGGCCCTGTATGGTCCCGGCCGGCCCAACAGCCTGGGGCTGGACCTCACGGTCGAAAGCATGCGCGCACCGCTGCTGGCCGCGCTGGCTGCTATCCCGGTGCCTGTTGTGCCTGAGTTTGATGCCAAATCGGCCGCCAAGGCAATAGTGACGGGCGCAGGCAGCTATCAAAAGTGGAGCAAAGTACCTGTTGCCGAGCGTGCCGCGATCCTGCGCCGGGCCGCCGCCGCGATGGAGCAGCAGATGCCGAAGTTCTGCGCATTGCTGGTGAAAGAGGCTTTCAAGACCTGGGGCGATGCCGTATCTGAAGTGCGCGAGGCGGTCGACTTCCTGCGCTACTACGCCAATGAGGCCGAGCGCATCATGCAGCCGGTCGCGCTGCCCGGCCCCACAGGCGAGACCAACGAGCTGCGCCTGTCGGCGCGCGGCGTCTGGGTCTGCATCAGCCCCTGGAATTTCCCGCTGGCCATCTTCACCGGCCAGGTCGCGGCGGCGCTGGCCACCGGCAACGCTGTAATGGCCAAGCCCGCCGAGCAAACCCCCGGCGTGGCTTGGGAGTCTGTGAAGTTGCTGCACCAGGCCGGCGTGCCCGAAGGCGCGCTGCAACTGGCGCATGGCGCCGGTGAAACCGTGGGCGCCGCGCTGGTGGCAGCGCCGCAAGTCGCCGGCGTGGTGTTTACCGGCTCCACCCAGGTCGCCAAGATCATCAACCGCGCGCTGGCCGCCAAAGACGGCCCCATCGTCCCGCTGATCGCCGAGACCGGCGGCATCAACGCCATGCTGGTGGACAGCACGGCCTTGCCCGAGCAGGTGGCCGACGCGGTGGTGCAGAGCGCGTTCCGCTCCGCCGGCCAGCGCTGCTCGGCGCTGCGCCTGCTGTGTGTGCACGAGGGCATCGCTGAGCACGTGATCGAGATGATCAAGGGTGCCGCGCGGGAGCTGGTCGTGGGCGAGACGGCCGACCTGGCGACGGATGTCGGCCCGGTGATCGACCGCGAAGCCTTTGACAACATCCAGAAGCATCTTCAGCGCCTGAATTCAACGTCAAAAGTGCTTGTAAGCCATGCAGGACGAGCGCAAGCAGCTCCTGATTCGATAGCAAATGCCATCCCCCCCGCAGCCTTTGAAGTACGCAGCCTGGCCGAAGTGAAAGACGAAATCTTTGGCCCCGTGCTGCAGATCGTGCGCTGGGGCAGCGGCGAGCTGGCCACGCCGGAGGCCGTGATCGCGCAGATCAACGCACTGGGCTACGGCCTCACGCTCGGTATCCAGACCCGCATCGACTCGCGCGCGCAGGCACTCGCGGCCAGCGCCCACGTAGGCAATATTTATGTGAACCGCAACATGATCGGTGCGGTGGTGGGGGTGCAACCTTTCGGCGGAGAAGGCCTGTCCGGCACGGGCCCCAAGGCGGGTGGGCCGCATTACCTGTATCGCTTTTGTGCTGAGCAGACTGTCACTGTGAATACGACGGCTGCGGGGGGGAATGCGGCGTTGCTTGCTGGAGGGGCTTGACGGGGCGGTCGGCTCCCGTTCCGACGGGGTGCTCTTTGCTGAGAGCTGCTGGCCGGGGTAGCCCGGCAGCTACTCACTTTTCTTTTGCTTCGCCAAAAGCAAAGTAAGCAAAAGAAAGTGAGTTGCATGCCGGGCAACCCCCGGCCAGCAAGACTCAGCAAAGAGCTCGGCCACAACATCACCAACCGCTCGATCAGGCGAGGGGCCGCCTCACACAAACCTCCCGAACACACCCCCGTAGCCATCGATGCGCCGGATCCGCATCCAGCCGCGGATGCCAGAGCAATGACACCGTGATCTCCGGCGTGGAGACCGGCAGCGCAAAACTGTGCATTCCGGCGCGCAGGTTCCCGGTATGCCGTTCGGGAACCGTGGCGATCAGGTCGGAAGACCGGGCCAGTGCCAGTGCCGCCGCAAAGCCGCCGACGATGGTGGCGATCTCCCTTTCGAGCCCGAATGGGTGCAAGGCTTCATCCACCGGCCCCTTGCCCTGGCCCCGCCGCGAGACGTCGATATGCCTGCCGGCGGCGTAGCGGGCGGGCGTGATCTCTCCCTCGCCCAGCGGGTGTCCCATTCGCACGACGCCGACGAACCGGTCCCGGAACAAGGCCTGCACCCGCAGCTCCGGTGCCGCCGTCTTTCCCACCACGCCGGTTTCAAGGTCGACGGTCCCGTCGCGAAGCGGCGTGCTGTCCTTGTCAAGCTTCTGTACGAAGCACAGCCGTACGCCGGGTGCTTCATTCGCAACGCGTGCAATAAGCTCTGGCCCGAAGTTCTCCACAAAACCTTCGCGCGTGCGCAGCGTGAACGTGCGGACCAGCTGTTTGAGCTTGAGCTTTTTGGCGGGGCGCAGCACCGCTTCTGCGTCTTGCACAAGCTGACTGACGCGCTCACGGAGTTCGACGGCCCGCGGTGTGGGAACAAGGCCGCGTCCAGCCCTGACCAGCAGCGGGTCGCCGGTCGTTTCGCGCAATCGGGCCAGCGCCCGGCTCATCGCTGACGGGCTCAGCCGCAGGCGCCGGGCTGCGCCCGCCACGCTGCCTTCCGCGAGCAGCACATCCAGGGTGACAAGAAGGTTGAAATCGGGCGCAGCCATGCATCGACCATAGCGCAATTTGGCCATGAGATGGCGTTAAACGCACTCATAAAGTGCAAATGGTGCGTCTTCCGCCATGCCAGGTAAAGAACTACGCTCCCAGAGAGCTCCATTTCGGGGAACCACGACCCCCTCTACCTGTTTACCCGCTTGCCCACTTTGCCCACTGGACTATCTTGACCACTCCCATTGCACCCACTGTTCCATCAACAAACGCCAACGCGGAACCGGCGCCGCCGGTCCGATGGGTGCTGGCCAGCCTTTCACTGTCCATGCTGCTGTCCTCGCTCGGCACCAGCATCGCCAACGTGGGTTTGCCGGCGCTGGCCCAGGCGTTCAACGCCTCTTTTCAGGAAGTGCAGTGGGTGGTCCTGGCTTACCTGCTGTCCATCACCGCCCTGATCGTCAGTGCCGGACGGCTGGGGGACCTGATGGGGCGCCGGCGGTTGCTGCTGGCTGGCATCTTCCTGTTCTCGGTGGCCTCGGTCCTGTGCGGCATCGCGCCGACGCTCTGGCTGCTGGTTGCCGCCCGGGCTGTGCAAGGCCTGGGGGCGGCCGTGATGATGGCGCTCACCATGGCGTTTGTCGGCGAGGCGGTTCCGAAGGCCAGAACCGGCAGTGCCATGGGGCTGCTCGGCACCATGTCTGCGGTCGGCACCGCGCTGGGGCCATCGCTGGGCGGTGTCCTGATTGCTGTATCGGGCTGGCAGGCCCTGTTCTTCGTCAACGTACCGCTGGGAATCCTGACTTTTTTCCTGGTGCATCGCTACTTGCCCGTTGATCGCAAGGAGCGGAAGGCAGATCGTCCCCGCTTTGATCGCCTGGGCACACTGCTGCTGGCCTTGACACTCGCGGCCTACGCCTTGGCCATGACAACGGGGCGCGGCCATTTCGGTCCGATCAACATGGCGCTGCTGCTGACGGCCGTTATCGGCGCCAGCTTTTTCGTGCTCGTCGAATCGAGAGCGAAATCCCCTCTGGTCCGGCTCGCGACGTTCCGCGCTCCAGGCTTGAGCGCAAGCCTCGCCATGAACACGCTCGTTGCGACCGTGATGATGGCGACGCTTGTGGTCGGGCCGTTTTATCTGTCCCGTGGTCTCGGGCTCAACGCCGCGCTGGTCGGTATCGTCATGTCGGTCGGCCCCGTCATTTCAGCATTGAGCGGCGTCCCGGCCGGCCGCATGGTGGACCGCCTGGGTGCGCCGTTCATGGCCGTCGCCGGGCTCATCGCCGTGGCCACCGGCGCGGCGGCGCTGGCCGCGCTTCCAGCGATGTTCGGTGTTGCGGGCTACGTGGCCGCCATCTTCATCCTGACCCCGGGATATCAGCTGTTCCAGGCCGCCAACAACACCGCTGTCATGACGGATATTCCTTCGGACCAGCGGGGTGTCATTTCCGGCATGCTCAACCTGTCGCGCAATCTGGGGCTCATGACCGGGGCCTCCGCGATGGGGGCCGTGTTCGCGTTTGCCTCAGCGGCGGACATCACGACCGCGGGTGCCGGGGCTGTTGCCACCGGCATGCAGGTCACGTTCGCGGTTGCGGCGGTGCTGGTTGTCATCGCAATCGCCATCGCTGCCGGGGGCCGCATGCGCGCAAAACCCAGGCTCAGCCGCTAACTTTCTCTTCTTTCGTCACCAGCCAGATCCCATAACAAACCAGCAACAAGGCCAGGCCGTTTTTCCACTCCAGGAAGCGCTCATCCAGAAACACCGCCGACAGCAGTGTCCCAAAAATCGGCACCATGAAATTGAACACCGTGATCATGCTCACGCGGTTGTACTTCAGCAAAATCGTCCACAGCGAGAACGCCGCGGACGACAGCACCACGAGGTAAACCATCAACAGGGTGGACTGAAGCGTGAAACCCCTCAATGTTCCGCCGGTAGCAACACCGATCAGCAGCAGCGCCAGGCCGCCTATGGCCAATTGCCAGCCTGTCAGTACCACCGAATCCACGCGCTGCGACACCTTCTTGCCGTAAATACTGGCGGCCGACAGCACAAAAGCGGCGATCACCACAAAGCCTTCGCCCAGCAGCGTGAAGTCGAAGGTCAATAGGCCTTCGCTGAAGTTCACCACCATCACGCCGGCAAAGCCCACCATGCAGCCCAGCACCTTGTTGAAGCTGAGCCGGTCATTCTTGTAGATGTAATGCGCCAGCAGCACGCTGAAGAAGGTGCCCGTTGCATTCATGATCGAGCTCTTCACGCCGGTGGCGTACGCCAGGCCGATGTAGAAGAACACATACTGCAGGCTCGTCTGCGTGAGGCCCACCAGCGTCACCTGGCCGAAGGTGCGGCGGTCCAGCTGGAACACCGGCTTCTTGCTGATGACCGCAAACACCAGCAGCACCAGGCCGGCAAAAATAAAGCGCCAGCCCGCAAACACCAGCTTGGAGGGAATGTCGTCGGCCGCAATATGAAACAGCGCATAGCCGTTCTTGATGGCCGGATAGGCGCTGCCCCAGAGCAGGCAGCACAAGGAGGCCAGCAGAAAAACGACCTTGCGCTGGGTGAAGAAGGTGGAGCTGTTCAAACCGGGATTCCGTGAAAAGAAGGCCGCGTCCGGGCGCGGCAGGCACCTGGACGTGGCAGGGAAACTCAGAGCAGGCGCGCCAGGTACCGCCCGGTATGGCTGGCCGAATTGGCAGCGATGTCTTCCGGCGTACCCACGCCCACCACCGTGCCACCGCCGGCGCCACCCTCGGGGCCCATGTCGATCAGCCAGTCGGCCGTCTTGATGACATCCAGGTTGTGCTCGATCACCACAATCGTGTTGCCCGCGTCGCGCAGCTGGTGCAATACCTTGAGCAGCAAATCGATGTCGGCAAAGTGCAGGCCGGTCGTCGGTTCATCGAGGATGTACAGCGTGCGGCCGGTGTCGCGTTTGCTCAATTCCAGCGCAAGCTTGACGCGCTGTGCCTCGCCGCCCGAGAGCGTGGTCGCGGCCTGGCCCAGCTTGATGTAGGAAAGGCCCACGTCGAGCAGGGTGTGCAGCTTGCGCGCAATCGTCGGCACCGCCTTGAAGAACTCGGCGGCCACCTCGACGGTCAGGTCCAGGATCTGCGCGATGTTCTTGCCCTTGTATTGCACTTCCAGTGTTTCGCGGTTGTAGCGCATGCCCTTGCAGACATCGCAGGGCACGTACACGTCGGGCAGGAAGTGCATTTCGACCTTGACCACGCCGTCGCCCTGGCAGGCTTCGCAGCGGCCGCCGGCCACGTTGAAGCTGAATCGCCCGGCGCCGTAGCCGCGCTCGCGCGCGGTATTCATTTCGGCCATCAGCTCGCGGATCGGTGTGAAGAGGCCGGTGTAGGTGGCCGGGTTGCTGCGCGGCGTGCGGCCGATGGGCGACTGGTCAACGTTGATGACCTTGTCGAAATGCTCGATGCCTTCTATCGCTTCGTGCGGCGCAGGCTCTTCATGGGCGCGGTACAGCGTGCGCGCCACGGCCGCATACAACGTGTCGTTGACCAGTGTGGACTTCCCAGAGCCGGAGACACCGGTTACGCAGGTCAACAGGCCCACCGGGAATTCGACGCTCACGCCTTTGAGGTTATGGCCGGTGGCGTTGACGACGCGCAAGGCCTGCATGTCGCCCAGCGTGGCCTGGTGGATCGCTTCGCGCGCGGCGCGGCGCTCGGCCGCCGGGCTTTGCGGAAAGCGCGAGGCTTTCTTTTTCTCCGCCGCTTCCACCGCCTTGACCGTCGGCAGCCAGGGCGTGCGGCGTTTGGGTACGGCGATCTTCAGTGTTTGCGCCAGGTACTGGCCCGTGAGCGAGTCGGGGTTGTTCTTGACTTCGTCAAATGTGCCTTGCGCCATCACGCGCCCGCCGTGGATGCCGGCACCCGGTCCCATGTCGATCACATGGTCGGCCGCGCGGATCATGTCTTCGTCGTGCTCGACCACCAGCACGCTGTTGCCGATGTCGCGCAAATGCTTGAGCGTGCCGATCAGGCGGTCGTTGTCGCGCTGGTGCAGGCCGATGCTGGGTTCGTCGAGCACGTACATCACGCCGGTCAGGCCCGAACCGATCTGCGAGGCCAGGCGGATGCGCTGGGACTCGCCACCCGACAGTGTCTCCGCGCTGCGATCCAGGCTGAGGTAGTTGAGGCCCACGTCGTTGAGGAACTTCAGGCGCAGGCCGATCTCGCGCACTACCTTGGCTGCAATTTCGGCCTTGGCGCCCTGCATTTTCAGCGTGTTGAAATACCCGAAACTCTCGCGTAACGTTGAGTGGCTGATTTCATAGATCGCCTTGCGCCCAGGCTTGGTGCCATCGGTCACCGATGCGTCAACGCCGTCTTCAGGCGCGCTCACCAGGTACACGTGGCGTGCCTCGGTGCGCAGGCGCGTCCCTTCGCAGTCAGGGCAGGGCTGCACACTGCGATAGCGGGACAGTTCTTCGCGCACGGCGGCAGAGTCGGTTTCGCGGTAGCGCCGCTCGAAGTTGGTGATGACGCCTTCGAAAGGATGCTTCTTTGCGATCTTCTTGCCGGCAAAGTTGCCCGAATCCATCACGTAGCTGAACTTGATTTCTTCCTCGCCCGAGCCGTACAGAACAACCTGCCGCACGTTGTCGGGCAGGTTCTCAAAGGCAGCGTCGATGTCGAATTTGTAGTGCTTTGCCAGGCTCTCAAGCATCGAGAAGTAGTAGCCATTGCGCCGGTCCCAGCCCTTGACGGCGCCGCTGGCCAGGCTCAGCGACGGAAAGGCCACCACGCGCGCCGGGTCGAAAAATTCCATATGGCCCAGGCCGTCACAGGTGGGGCAGGCGCCGACGGGTGAGTTGAAAGAGAAGAGCCGTGGCTCCATTTCGCTTAGCGAGTAGTCGCACACCGGGCAGGAAAACTTCGCGCTGAAGAGGTGCTCTTTGGCGGTGTCCATTTCCATGGCAATCGCTTTGCCGTCGGCCAGGCGAAGCGCGGCCTCAAAGCTTTCGGCCAGGCGTTGCTGCAGGTCCGCGCGAACCTTGATGCGGTCAATCACCACATCGATGTTGTGCTTCTCGGTTTTTTTGAGCTTGGGCAGGTCGTCAAACTCATAGGCCGTGCCGTCGACGCGAAAGCGCACATAGCCTTGCGACTGCATCTCGGCAAACACGTCCACGAATTCGCCCTTGCGGTCGCGCGCCACCGGCGCCAGGATCATCAGCTTGGTGTCTTCGGGCAGGGCCAGCACCGTGTCGACCATTTCGCTGACGCTTTGGGCCTGCAGCGGCAGGTCGTGGTTTGGGCAATATGGCGTGCCGGCCCGCGCAAACAGCAGGCGCAGGTAATCGTGGATTTCAGTGACCGTACCCACGGTGGAGCGCGGGTTGTGCGAGGTGGCCTTCTGTTCGATGGAGATCGCAGGCGACAGGCCTTCGATCATGTCCACGTCGGGCTTGTCCATGAGCTGCAGGAACTGCCGCGCATAGGTGGAGAGGCTCTCAACGTAGCGGCGCTGGCCTTCGGCGTACAGCGTGTCAAAGGCGAGAGACGACTTGCCCGAACCGCTCAAGCCGGTAATCACCACCAGCTGGTTGCGCGGAATATCGAGATCGATATTTTTAAGGTTGTGCGTGCGCGCGCCGCGGATGCTGATCCGCTGGGCCGCGAGCACTTTGGCAAGGTATTTGCTGTCGTCAGGAGAGTTCAAGATGTGGCAGCCGCAAAACTCTCCATCATAGACCGAAGCACCGTTTCAAGCACAATAGCCGGCTGGGCAAGCCACGGGCTGCCGTGGGCTTGCCGCTCCCAGTCGGTCAATCCCGGGTTATTGCCCTGTTTTGGAGCTTTTCTAGCTATTTTTTGGCCGCTTTTGCCCTTTTAATCCCCTTGACTGCGCCTACAGCCCCCATGTCGTTTCCCATGACCGCTACCGAGCGGCGCGCCAGCGTTTCGCTGGCGTCGATCTTTGCGCTTCGCATGCTCGGCCTCTTTTTGGTGCTGCCGGTGTTTGCGCTGGAGGCGGCCAAATACCCGGGGGGCGATGACCCGGCCCGGATTGGCCTGGCCATGGGTATTTATGGCCTGACGCAGGGCATCCTGCAAATTCCCTTTGGGATCGCTTCGGACTGGTGGGGGCGCAAGCGTGTCATTGTTTCCGGCCTGGTCATTTTTGCGCTTGGCAGCCTGATCGCCGCCTGGGCGCCCGACCTGAACTGGCTGATCGCCGGCCGGTCGTTGCAGGGGGCGGGGGCCATTTCGGCTGCCGTTACGGCGCTGCTGGCCGATTCCACCCGCGACGAAGTGCGTACCAAGGCCATGGCGCTGGTGGGCGGCAGCATTGCCCTGATGTTTGCGCTTTCGCTGCTGGCCGCACCCCTGCTCGCCGGCGCTATCGGCCTGCACGGGCTGTTTGCCCTGACTGGCGCGCTGGCACTGGGCGGCATTGCCGTGGTCGTCTGGTGGGTGCCACCCGAACCGGTAGAGCACGTCAACCGGCCGCGCGGCAGCGTGGCGGAGGTGCTGAAGGACACCGCGCTGCTGCGGCTGAATTTCGGCGTGTTCGTGCTGCATGCCGTGCAGCTGGCCATGTGGGTGGCGATCCCGGCTTTGCTGGTGAATGCCGGGCTCGACAAGGCCGCGCATTGGCAGGTCTACCTGCCGGCGGTGCTGGCCTCTTTTGGGGTGATGGGAGCTACGCTGTTTCCGCTGGAAAAACGGGGCTATCTGCGTGCCGTGTTCCTGGGGGCTGTCGGCCTGGTCCTGCTGGTTCAGCTGGGCTTGCTTTGGGTGGCATCGTTTACCTCGGCGCCGGCCAGTCTGGGCATTCTGGCCGTGCTGCTGTTCCTGTTTTTTTGCGGTTTCAACGTCCTCGAAGCCACCCAGCCCAGCCTGGCCTCCCGGGTGGCGCCAGCCCATGCCCGCGGCGCTGCGCTCGGGGTTTACAACACCTTGCAGTCGCTGGGGTTTTTTGCCGGCGGGGCCGTCGGCGGCTGGATCACAAAAACGCAGGGGGCTGAGGGGCTTTTTGCGGTGTGCGGCGGCCTGATGCTGCTATGGCTATTGGTCGCCTGGCCCATGACAGCGCCTGGCCGGCACGGGCCCGCCGCTGTTACAGGCGGCCACGGCGCCGCACCGGGCCAGCCAGTTAAACTCTAAGTTAGATCAGGAGAACACCCCATGGCATCCGTCAATAAAGTTATCGTCGTCGGCAATCTGGGCCGGGACCCCGAAATGCGCAGCTTCCCCAGCGGTGACCAGGTCGCCAACGTCACCATTGCCACCACTGACAAGTGGAAGGACAAGCAGACGGGTGAAATGAAGGAGGCCACCGAATGGCACCGCGTGGTGTTCAACGGCCGTCTGGCTGAAATCGTTGGCCAGTACCTGCGCAAAGGCTCGCAGGTCTATGTCGAAGGCAGCCTGCGCACGCGCAAGTGGACCGACAAGGACGGCCAGGAAAAGTACACCACCGAAATCCGTGCCGACCAGATGCAGATGCTGGGCAGCCGTCAGGGCATGGGCGGCCCCGGCGGTGATGACGGCGGCGGTTATGAAGCGCCGCGCCAGTCCGCACCTGCGGCACGTCCACAGGCCGCCGCACCGCGGCCCGCCCCGGCAGCCAAGGCCGCCAGCGGCTTTGACGACATGGACGACGATATCCCGTTCTAAATACGAACAGTCTTTGTCGATGGAGGCCCACTCTTCGAGAGGAGAGTGGGCTTTTCGTTTGCAGGCGTCCGGATGATCAGCTCATCGCCTGACGGACTAGCAGCGTGTCCGTGAACTGCTCAAAGGCCACGACCTTCCCGTCCCGCAGGTGCCAGACATGGGCCACACGGGCCTGCATGTCCTTTCCCGTGGCGCGGTAAGTGCCGTGGTAGGTCCCCACCCCGAGGATGTGGTCACCACCGTCGATGAGGCTTTGCAGTTCGAAGCGATAGCCGATCCAGTCCCTGCCCAGCACGGCAAAGACGTTGTCGACAACCGCTTGAGGCCCGACCCAGGTGCCCGCGCAGGGGAAGCCTGCCATCTCGGTCCAGCGTACCTGGGGCGAGACATGGGCCATCATCTCCTGGATGTTTCCCTGGGCCGACGCCGCGTAGTGGGCACGGACGATGTCGATATTCGACATCATGGCCTCAACCCCACTTCATCTCGCCCTTGGCGACTTTGGCGCCGATCTGCAGGGCCACGCCCATGCCGGCGTTCGGATAACGCTTGGTCATCGCCGCGATGAGGGCGGCGCTGTCCGCGGCCTTGGCCAGCTCTTCCTCGAAAGCCACGAGGTAGTCGCGCGTGTATTTGATCGCGCTTGCGTCCACCGCCGCCGTGACCGCCATGTGGCCGGGGACCACCACCGCGGGTTTGCGCGCGGCCATGGCGTCAAGCGCCTTCACCCATGTGGCACGGCCCTCGGCGCCCTGCGTGTCGGCGGTCCACACGTGAACACCGGAGAACAGCAGCACGCCGCCGAAGATGGCGTTCAGCGAAGGCACCCAGATGTAGCGGCGGTTGGCCAAGCCATCGGCATCGGCGATTTCGAGGGTCTGGCCTTCCAGCGTGAGCGACCGGCCGTCGAAGGCTTCGGGCATCACGATGTCCGCCAGCGCCTGTGGGCCGTTCTCCTTGAGCTGGGGGCCCCAGGTTGCCAGTTTCTTTTCCACGTTGCCCTTGATGGCCGTGATCGTGGCCGGTGCCGCAATCACCTTGGCGTCGGGAAACGCCGCCTTGATGGGCGCCAGGCTGAAGTAGTAGTCGGGATCGCTCTGGCTGATGTAGATGGTCGTGAGCTTTTTGCCGGTGGCCTTGATGGCCTCGGCCAATGCCTTGCCGTCGGGAAGCGTAAAGCCCCCGTCGATGAGGACAGCCTCGCGTTCGCCGGAGATCAGCACCGGGGCACGGAAGAATCCGTGTTCGCCGGCGGGAAAGTGTTTCCAGGTCAGGTTGGTATTTGCAGCCATAGCGCTTTTCACTCCTAAGATGGCCGTCGCGACAGCCGCGCCGGCTACAGTTTTGATTGCTTCTCTTCGTGTTGTCATGGTTTTTCCTTCTTCTTGAACAGTTAACTGAAATGGGTTGTGGGGGTGGAGGCGGTGCCGGGCTCAAGCAGCCTCGAGCTCGCCTGCCAGCGCGCTCGGGTTGGAATAAAAATCGGCGTTATTCAAGACCCAGCGCTGCGCGCCGGATTCGGCTACCAGCGTAGGCACGCCGTGTGCGCCGAACTCCCGCATCAAGGCCTGGGCGCGATCCATGCGGGCCCGGTTGGCCGAGAGAAGATCTTCATCAGGCTTGTCCACCATTGCGGCGGCCTGCTCAAGCCCCAGCCCTTGCAGAAGGGCGGCCAGCGTTTCCAGCGAGGTCGTGTCCTGGCCATCCACATAGCGTGCAGTCTGGATCGCCTTGAGGGCTTCCAGTTCCCGAGCCGGTGCCGTCAATGACACGGCCGTGAGCGCCAGCGTGGCGGGGCCGCTGTCAAACAGCCGTTGGTGGTCACCGAGAACCCGCTCGCGATACTGCTCGCTGAAGCCTTGCCCCGTCAGGCGCTCGATGCGCTGGTCGTTGGACCAGGCATAGGCGGCGAAGTCACTGTTCATGGGCCGTGCGCCCTCGCCCGCGAACAGCCCGGTCGGCAGCAGTTCGATGCGGACAGCGGGAGTTTCAGCCAATGCGGAGAGCGCCGGCATGGCGCCGTAGCACCAGCCGCACAGCGGGTCGAACAGGTAATGGAGGGTTTTGGTCATGGGTTTTTTGCTCACTGGCTGTGATCGTAGGCACTATCCATTGACTGTTAAATACATCTCTGATAAACACAATGTATGTTTAAAGCAAACAATCAAGACGAGGGCGGCCTCGGCGGACTGGGAAACCTGAGGCGCCTGGCCTACTTTGCGGCGGTGGTGGAAACCGGCTCCTTCACCGCGGCTGCGGATCGCCTGGGGATCACCAAGGCCGTGGTCAGCCAGCAGGTTGCGCGGCTGGAGCGTGAATTCCGGACATCGCTGCTCGTCCGCACCACACGCAAGGTGCAGCCCACCGAACTGGGGCAAGCCTTCTACCTGCGTTGCGCACTGATTCTGCGCGAGGCCGGGGACGCCTTCGACGACCTGGCCGAAACCTCGGCGGAGCCGTCCGGCATGCTGCGGCTCACCGCGCCTTTCGACTATGGTGTCGGCGTGGTGGTGCCTGCCATCGCCGCCTTTACCCGGCGCTACTCCGCGTGCAAGGTCGATGCCGTCCTCACCGACCAGACGCTGGACCTCATGTCGGGCAACATCGAACTGGCGATACGTGTCGGCTGGCTTGCTGAAACCAGCCTGCAGGCGCGAAAAATTGGTTCTTTCCGGCAACTGCTCGTGGCGTCGCCGGCCATGAAGCCGCAATTGGCGCGGCTGACCGCCCCGCAAGAGATCGCCGGCCTTCCCTTCATCGCCAACACCGCTCTTCGCGACCACCTGACATGGAATTTCTCGCTCAACGAGGGTGAGCGCCAGGCCGTTAGCGTGCAGGCCTCGATTTTTCTCGACGCCACGCTTGCCGTGCGCGAAGCCGTGTTCCACGGCGCGGGGCTTTCGGTGCTGCCGGACTATGCGGTAGCGGGTGATCTTGCGGCCGGCCGTCTCATACAGGTCCTGCCGCAATGGCGCCTGCCTTCTGGCGGCATCCATGCCGTGTTTCCGGCCGCGCGCTTTCGTCCCGCGAAGGTCCGTGCCTTTGTCGACTTGCTGGCAGACAGAGAACAACAACGGCAGGCCGCCAGCGCGTCAAATGAAAGCTGACGCCCGGCCTGGCGCGTGGTCGACATGGCGACGATATTCCGCTCCGAGGAGTGCTATTGTTTTGATAGCTATTCGCGCACGTTTTTCATGCCTTGCAGCTATTTTTCGTTTAAGCCTGCGCTGACGGTGAATCGCGGACGACCAGAACAGGCACCGGCGCCAGCCTCAGGATCTGCTCGGCGCCACTGCCCAGCAGCACCCGCCCCAGGCCGCGTCGGCCGTGGGAGCCGACCACGATGAGATCGGCGCCCCAGAGCCTGGCCGCCTCTGCCACCGACTCTCCCAGGCGCTTGCCCGGTTCATCACAAAGCACCTGGCTTGCCGTGACCCCGGCCGATTCGGCGATGGCCGTGGCATCCGTCAGGACCTTGGCGCCGCTCTCGCGCATCATGCCAACCAGATCAGCCGACCAGGTGCCATAGGGGTCGACTCCGCCCAGATAAGCTGCCTCATTGAAGGCGTGCAGCAGCCGTACGCTGGCACTGGTCTCGCGCGCCATCGCCAGGCCGGCGACAAGGGCCTTGTTGGAAGTGTCGCTGCCATCCACAGGAATCAGGATTCGCTTGAACATGGTGAATGCCTCATGTGAGTTGAAACGTCATCCATGGTGGCGATTTTTGGGAGCCGCATGTTGATGCGGGTCAATGTGGATGGATTCGCGACGGACGGTGGGGCTTCCAGGCGCAGGCCAATCGATTTGCTGCGCTCCACGCATTGGCTGTAATAACCGGGTCTTAGTCCGCGGTGTCTCCGTGGGGGCTGACCTCGGTACCGGCCCGGCCCGCCAGCATCTCCTCGATTTGGGTCAGTGAGCCTATGAGCGCCTTCTTGCCGGACTTGGACACAAAACCGGTGGCGGCCTGCACTTTGGGGCCCATGGAGCCTGCAGGGAAGCTATGGTCTAGCAGTTCCTGCGGCCTCACCTTGCCAACGGCGCGCTGCGACGGCGTTCCCCAGTCAAGATAGACCGCATCCACGTCAGTGGCAATCACCAGGCAGTCGGCCCCCAGTTCGTGCGCGAGCAGGGCGCCTGTCAGGTCCTTGTCGATCACGGCGTCGATGCCTTGAAGAGAACGCCCGCCGGCAGCGCGCACCACCGGGATGCCGCCACCACCCGCGGCGATCACCACCGCCTCATGCTGCAGCAGCCAGCGGATCGGGTCCATGCCCAGCACACATGTTGGGAGAGGCGAAGCCACGACGCGCCTGAAGCCTGCCCCGTCCGGCGCAACATGCCAGTGCATGGCTTGCGCAAGCCGTCCTGCTTCTTCTTCCGTATAGACAGGCCCTATAGGTTTGGTGGGTTTCCCGAAAGCCGGGTCGGCTGGATCGACTTCCACGCGCGTGAGCAGGGTGACCACGGGGCGCCCGGGTGGAAGATGGTTGGCGAGTTCCTGCTCCAGCAGGTAGCCGATCATGCCTTCGGTTTGCGCGCCCAGGATATCGAGTGGATAGGGCGCCACTGCCGCGTAGGCCGAGTTCTGCAGGGCCAGCAGGCCTATTTGCGGCCCGTTGCCATGCGTCACCACCAATTCATGCTGCAGTGCGACGCGGGCCAATTGGGCCGCCACGCCCTGGATGTTTTCCAGCAGGTGCTGCGCGCTGAGTGACTGGCCCCGGCGCAGCAAGGCATTGCCGCCCAGCGCCACGACCAGCTTCATGCGAGGGTGGCCACGAGTACGGCCTTGATGGTGTGCATGCGGTTTTCCGCCTGCGTAAACACAACGGACGCATCGGACTCAAAGACCTCATCGGTCACCTCGATTTCGCTGAGGCCGTAGCGCTCGTGGATCTGACGTCCCACTTCAGTATCCAGGTTGTGAAAGGCCGGCAGGCAATGCATGAAGCGGGTCCTCGGCTTGCCGGTGGCCTTCATCAGGGCGCTGTTGACCTGGAAGGGCAGTAGTTGCTCGATGCGCAGTTTCCAGGTGTCGTCGGGCTCACCCATGGACACCCAGACGTCGGTGTAGAGAAAGTCCGCGCCCTTGACCGCTTCGGTTGGATCGTTGCTGAGGGTGATGCGCGCGCCTGTTGTCCTGGCCAGTTCTCGCATTTCGCTCACCAGTTCGGGCGGTGGCATCAGTGCCGCGGGAGCGGCGATGCGCACGTCCATGCCCATCTGCGTGCCGCCCACCAGCAGCGAACAGCCCATGTTGAAGCGGGCGTCGCCCAGGTAGCAAAAGGACAGTTCGTGCAGCGGCTTTTCGCCGAACTCCTGCATCGTCAGCAGGTCTGCCAGCACCTGGGTCGGGTGCGACTCATCCGTGAGCCCGTTCCAGACCGGGACGTGCGAGAAGCGCGCGATTTCTTCCACCACCGTCTGGTGAAAGCCGCGGTACTCGATGCCGTCATATAGCCTGCCCAACACCCGGGCAGTGTCCTTGAGAGACTCCTTGTGCCCCAGCTGCGAACTGACCGGGTCGATGTAGGTCACATGGCCACCCTGGTCGTGCACTGCGACTTCGAAGGCGCAGCGCGTGCGGGTGGAGGCTTTCTCGAAAATCAGCGCGATGTTTTTGCCCTTGAGGCGGGCGAGCTCGTTTCCTGCATATTTGGAGCGCTTGAGCTCGGCGGCCAGGTCCAGCAGGAAACGGATGTCCCGCGGGGAGAAATCCTTGAGGTCCAGCAGGCTGCGGTTGTGAAGATTGAAGCTCATGAATGGCCGTCTTTCGTGGATGCCTCAATGGCGGGAAAGGATCAGGCGGCGTCGCGCTCAATCGGGCAGGACATGCAGTGGCTGCCGCCGCGGCCACGCCCCAGCTCACCGCTGGGGATGGTGATGACTTCGACGCCGGCCTTGCGCAGCAAGGTGTTGGTGTGGGTGTTGCGGTTGTAGGCCATGACCACACCGGGCGACAGCGCCAGCACGTTATTGCCGTCGTCCCACTGTTCGCGTTCCGCCTCGTAGGCGTTGCCGCCGGTGGCGACGACCCGCAACTTCGGCAGGCCCAGGGCTTGTGCGAGGACGTCGAGAAATGGTTCGGCTTCCGCCCTGACGTCGAGTGAGCCTGGTTCATCGCCGGGTCTGAGGCTGAACACACGTACGGCCTGCACAATATCCGGGAACACAGTCACCAGATCCCGGTCGCAAAAGGTCAGCACCGTGTCCAGGTGCATCGCGCCGCGTGATTTGGGCAACTGGGCAGCCAGCACGCGGGTTGCGGCGCCGCGGGCAAACAGGTTGCGCGCGAGCTGGGTCACGGCCTGCGGCGAGGTCCGCTCGCCCATGCCGATCAGCACCAGGCCCTGGCCCAAGGTCATCACATCGCCTCCCTCCAGCGTGGCCTGCGGATGCGGCTGCTCCGGGTCGCCCCACCATTCAGTCACCTTGCCGGCGTACGCAGGGTGGAAGCGGAAGATCGCCGCCATGAGCAGGCTTTCCTGACGGCGAGCGGGCCAGTACATGGATCCCAGCGCCACACCGTCGCCAATCCAGCAACTGCTGTCGCGAGTGAAAAGGGTGTTGGGAAGGGCGGGGAGCAGCAGGTCCGATGGGCTGGCGCAGGCGGCCGTGAGGCCGGGCAGCTTGAAAGGCAGGTCCGCCGGCGTCAGCCCGCCGATCAGGAACTCGGCCAGGCGAGCCGGTGGTAGTTCCTGCAGCCAGGGCCGCAGCACCCCCGCAGCTTCAAAGTCAGTGCCGGCAAGTTCGCGGTCCAGCAGCCGATCGCGCGCCAAGGGGTTGCCGAGCGTGACCGCCAACAGGTCATGCAGTTCCAGCACTTGCACGCCTTGCTCTGTCATGGCGCTGGTGAACGCAAAGTGATCGTTTTTGGCCTGGGCGACCCACATCACGTCGTCAAACAGCATGTCCCGGCAGTTCGCGGGTGTCAACCGCATGTGCGCCAGGCCCGGCCTGCAGACCAGCACCTTGCGCAGCCGGCCCGTTTCTGAATGAACGCCGGCCATCACAGACTCAACTGACCGGTGGCGAGCATCCAGCCGGCCACCACTGCGAGCGCGAGCACGGCTGCGAGCATGGCTTTCTCGCCAGCGGTAAAGGGCTGTTTGTTGCTCTGCCGTTTGGCGATGAAGTACAGGGCCGCGCCGGGGGCATAGAGCAGGGCGCTCAGTAACAGGTATTTGGCGCCGGCGGCATACAGCAGCCACAGGCAGTACACCGACGCGAGCGCGGCCACCGGCAGGTCCAGGGACCCGCCGGCGTTGGCTTCCCTCGTTGGGCCCTCACCGCGCAGCAGCACCTTCAGGCCGTAAAGCGCGCTGAAGAGGTAGGGCAGCAAAATCATCGCGGTCGACAGCGAGATCAGGGCCAGGTAGGAAGCCTTGGAAACCAGCGTGACAATAAGGAAGATCTGAACCATGGCACTGCTCAGCCACAAGGCATTGGCCGGAACGCCCTTGCCGCTTTGGCGGCCTAGCCATTCGGGCATCACGCCGCTGTTGGCCGGTGTGAAGAGCGACTCCGCGGCGAGCAATGTCCAGGCCAGGAAGCCACCGCCGACGGAAACGATGAGGCCGACATAAATCAGCACAGCGCCCCAGGTGCCCACGGCTTTCTCAAGCACGCTGGCCATGGAGGGATTCTTCAATCCGGCAAGTTCGGGCTGCGTGAAGATGCCCAGGGACAGCAACGAGACGGCCATCAACAGTGCCAGGCAGATCAGAAAACCAATCACCGTGGCCTTGCCGACGTCCTTGCGCTGCCGCGCGCGCGCCGAATAGACGCTGGCGCCTTCAATCCCGATGAACACCCACACCGTCACCAGCATGGTGCTCTTGACCTGGTCGAGCACCGAGCCGAGTTTGGCGCCGCCCCAGAAGTCCAGGCTGAAGGTGGGTGCCTGGAAAGCGGCGGCAGCCAGCACGATGAACAGCAGCAAGGGAATGACCTTGGCGACTGTGACAATTGCGTTGACCCAGGCGGCGGTGTTGATGCCGCGCAGCACCAGCGCATGCACGACCCACAGGACTATCGATGCTCCGGCCACGGCTGCGGGCGTGTTGCCCTCGCCAAAAGCCGGAAAGAAATATCCGAGCGCGCCGAAGGCGGCCACCAGGTAACCGACATTGCCGATCCACGCGCTGATCCAGTAACCCCAGGCCGAGTTAAAGCCGATGTAGTCACCCGACAGCGCGCGCGCATAGGCGTAGACACCGTTGTCCAGCTCTGGCTTTCGCAGGGCCAGCATCTGGTAGACACGCGCCAGCACCAGCATGCCCGCGCCCGTGACCAGCCAGCCTATCAGGATGGCGCCAGCGCCAGCGCCAGCCGCCATGTTTTGCGGCAGACCGAAAATGCCGCTGCCGATGATGGAGCCCGTCACCAGCGCGACCAGCAGCCCCAGGCCCAAACCGCCTTGCGCCTGCCGTGTGGTGGGAATGGCCCGCGGCGGCGACACGGGGGAGCGGGTATTTGACAGTGTGTTCATGGCATGCCTTCCGTAAAAGATGAGTGGTTACTTGACCAGCAGCACCGGCACGTCGACGTCTGCCACCACGCGTTGGGCGACGCTGCCGAGCAGGGCGCGGCCCAGCAACCCGTGGCCGTGCGTGCCCATGACCAGCATGTGCACCTTTTCACGCTTCACCGCCTGCGCGATTTGTGTGGCCGGCGTACCGGTGACCCAGGAGGCCCGGAAAGTAATGCCGTGGCGTTTGAGAAAGCGTTCTATGGGCTCCAGCACTTTCTGGGCTTCATCGCGGTGGTAGGCATGTACCGTGGCGGCGCCCACCATGGACTTGACGCGAGGAGGAACAGCGATCTGTACATTGAGCACAATCAACTCTGCCTCGGGCCCCATCAGGGTTTCGTGAGTGACCAGAAAGGCGAGGGCCTTTTTTGTGAACTTGCTGCCGTCAACGGCCAGAAGGACTTTCATGGTGTTCTCCAAGTGCTTTTTCAGCGGGGATTCGGCGCCGATTCAACGCAGGACGAGCACGGGAATGGTGCTGTGCGTGAGTACCTGCTGGGTCTCGCTTCCGAGCAGGATGCGCGAGAGACCTTTACGGCCGTGTGATGCCATGACGATGAGGTCGCACTTGTTCTTTCTGGCCGCGGCCAGGATGGCGGTGGCGACGAGGTCGGATTTGGCGATCACGGCCTTGGCCTTGACACCTGCGGCCTCCGCAGACTTCTGCACCGCGTCGGCGACGGCCTGACCCTTGTCGGCCCATTCCTTTTCGATGCGGCCGACTTCCTGTGGCGAGATGGTGGCGCCGCCTTCGAAGTAGCTCATGGGATAACGCGGCACGACGTTGAGCGCCACAAGGCCGGCGCCCAGGGACGCGGCAAGTTCGATGGCGTCCCTGACCGCTTTTTTGGAAAGCGTGGAGCCGTCGGTGGCAACAAGAATGCGCTTGTACATGGTGGTTCTCCTGTGTTGATGTGCCGCAGTCTAGGAGCGCCGCTGCGACCCTGGATTGATCCATATCAAGGGCGCGGCACTCTGCGCTGGCTAAGCTGTCGTCATGCAAGCCGCACCCTTCCTGACCGCCGGCCCGGCGCAGCCCGCCATGCCTGACGCCGCCGCGTGGAGCGCGCTGGACGAGCCGGCCGAATGGGAAGGCTTCAGCCGGCCGGTGCCGGGGCGTGAAGGTTGGTGGGAGTCCTGCCTGGTGATCGAGGGCATGCACTGCGCGGCCTGCGCGCTCACGATCGAGGAGGTGCTCCGCAGGCTGCCCGGCGTGGATACGGTCGAAGTCAACGGTGTTAATGCCACGGCGCGGCTTCAATGGCGGCCGCAAGCCACACGCCCGTCTCTCTGGATGGCGGCATTGCGCCAAGCTGGCTACGGCGCCTTGCCGGCGGGCGACCTGCTGCTGGCCGGCCGCAGGGTACAGGCCCAGCGCGTGATGCTGTGGCGCTGGCTGGTGGCGGGCTTTTGCATGATGCAGGTCATGATGTATGCCGCGCCGGCCTACCTTGCGCCGGCCGGTGAGATCACGCCCGACATCCAGGCGCTTCTGGGATGGGCCTCCTGGGTGCTGACCTTGCCGGTGTTGCTGTTTTCCTGCTGGCCTTTTTTCTCGGCGGCGCTGCGCGACCTGCGGAACCTGCGCATAGGCATGGACGTACCGGTGGCGCTGGGCGTGCTGATTGCCTTCGGGGCCAGCACGGCCGCGACCTTTGACCCGGCCAGCGCCTGGGGCGAGCATGCCTCCTATGACTCGGTGCCCATGTTTGTGTTTTTCCTGCTCTCGGGCCGGCTGCTGGAGCAGCGCCTGCGGGACCGCACCGCCGGTGCGCTGGACGCGCTCATGCGGCGGCTGCCGGACAGCGTGGACCGACAGGAAGCCGACGGCAGTTTCCGCGCGGTGGCCGTCCGCCGCCTCGTGCCGGGCGACCTGGTTCGCGTGCTGCCGGGGCAGGCCTTTCCCGCGGATGGGGCGGTGGAGGGTGGCGAGAGCCGCGTTGACCAGTCGCTGCTGACGGGCGAATCCAAACCCTTGCTGCGGCGGGTGGGCAACGGCGTCATCGCCGGCAGCCATAATCTCACGGGGGTGTTGCTGGTGCGCGTTGAGCGGGTTGGGCCGCAAACCCGTTACGCCGAAATCGTCGCCCTGATGGAGCAGGCCTCGGTCGAAAAACCCGGCCTGGTGCAGTTGGTGGACCGCATCGCCAGCCCTTTTCTGGTGGCTGTGCTGATGGCGAGCGCCGTCGCAGCCGTGTGGTGGTGGCCTTTTGGTCAGGCGCATGCGATGGCGGTCGCGGTTGCGGTGCTCATCGTGACCTGCCCTTGTGCCCTGTCGCTGGCCACGCCGGCGGCCATGCTGGCCGGTGCGGGCGCGTTGGCACGGCGTGGCGTGCTGGTGCGCAAGCTGCAGGCGCTGGAAAGCTGCGCGGCCATCGACACCGTGATCTTCGACAAAACCGGCACACTGACGGAAGACCGCATGCAGGTCGTCATGGTCCATGTGCCTGCCGGTGGGAATCGCGACGAGGCCTGTGACTGGGCGGGTGCGCTGGCCAGGCATTCGTTGCATCCGGTCTCACGCGCCATCGCTGCCCGTTTTCCCGCGACGGATTGGGTGGCCAGTGAAGTGGAGGAGATCACAGGTCGCGGCCTGCGCGGCAAGGTCGCCCGGTTGGATGGCAGCGAGCCACACTACCTCTACCTGGGGTCGGCCTTTTTTTGCCGCGTGCCTGTACCGGGGCGTGATGTGCCGGTGCTGCAGGCCCATCTGTCCGACGGTGACCATTACCTCGCGGGTTTCGAGCTTGACGAAGCGATGCGGCCCGACGCGGCCCAGGCCGTGGGCGACTTGCTCAAACTCGGTGTCCGCGTGCAGCTGCTTTCGGGCGATACTGGCCAGGCAGTGGCTCACCTTGCGCGCCGGGCCGGCATCGAATGGTGCTTTGGCGAATGCACGCCGGAGGTCAAACTGGAACATGTGCGCCGCCTTCAGCGCGAGGGCCATCGCGTCATGATGGTGGGCGACGGCATGAACGACGGGCCGGTGCTGGCCGTGGCTGATGTGTCCGTCGCCATGGGCCAGGCCGTGCCGGTGGCCCAGGCCAGGTCGGATTTCATCATGACCGGCAACCGGCTGCTCACGGTGCCAGCCCTTGTCGCGCAGGCGCGGCGCACCCGGGCGGTAGTGCGGCAGAACCTGTTGTGGGCAGCGGTTTACAACGCGGTCTGCGTACCGTTGGCGATCTTGGGCTATATGCCGATCTGGCTGGCCGGCTTCGGCATGGCGGCGAGCTCCTTGCTGGTGGTCGTCAATTCCGCGAGGCTGGCGCGCGGCGTGTCGGAACACTGAATGGACATCCTGTTTTTACTGATT
Organism: Polaromonas sp. P1_F1; assembly: GCF_056405795.1. Taxonomy (NCBI): domain Bacteria; kingdom Pseudomonadati; phylum Pseudomonadota; class Betaproteobacteria; order Burkholderiales; family Comamonadaceae; genus Polaromonas; species Polaromonas sp. P1_F1. Next base: position 1,155,363 of record NZ_JBFUBJ010000001.1, on the reverse strand, counting down.
CCGCTGTCTGTAGTACTGGCGTTGCTCATCATCGGAGCGCTGGGCTGGGCGGTATGGCGAGGTCAATTCGAGGCGCTTGAGCAGGAAGCCGAGCGCATTCTTCACACTGATTGACTTGCATCAAATGGCGCGACCCACGCCGCATCGACACTTTGAAGCATCAAGACAAAAGGTGCTTCATGAACGAAGAAACGACACGAGGGATCGCCTATCACGACACGGTGGTTCGCCAGTTTTCACTGGCGGCGGTGCTCTGGGGCGTGGTGGGCATGGGGGTGGGCCTGTTCATCGCCGCCCAACTGGCATGGCCTGAACTGAATTTCGGCGTTCCCTGGCTCAGCTATGGCCGGCTCAGGCCGCTGCACACCAATGCCGTCATCTTCGCCTTCGGCGGCTGCGCATTGATCGGCAGCAGCTACTACGTGGTCCAGCGCACCAGCAGCGTGCCGCTGTTTGCACCGCGGCTGGCCGCCTTTACTTTCTGGGGCTGGCAGCTGGTCATCCTGGGCGCCGCGATCAGCCTGCCGCTGGGCTACACCACCGGCAAGGAATACGCCGAACTCGAATGGCCCATCGACATCCTCATCACCCTGGTCTGGGTGTCCTATGCCATCGTCTTTTTCGGCACGCTGGGAATCCGCAAGGTCCGGCACATCTACGTGGCCAACTGGTTTTACGGCGCCTTCATTCTGGCGGTAGCGGTACTGCATGTGGTCAATAGCGCGGAGATTCCGGCCGGCTGGATGAAATCCTATTCCGCTTATGCAGGCGTGCAGGACGCGATGGTGCAGTGGTGGTACGGCCACAACGCAGTGGGTTTCTTCCTCACCGCGGGCTTCCTGGGCATGATGTATTACTTCATCCCCAAGCAGGCGGAGCGGCCGGTCTACAGCTACCGCCTGTCCATCGTCCACTTCTGGGCGCTGATCTTCACCTATATGTGGGCGGGCCCGCATCACCTGCACTACACGGCCTTGCCTGACTGGACGCAATCGGTGGGCATGGTGTTCTCGCTGATCCTGCTGGCGCCCAGCTGGGGCGGGATGATCAACGGCGTGATGACGCTGTCCGGCGCCTGGCACAAGCTGCGCGACGACCCCATCCTGCGCTTCCTGATCGTGTCGCTGTCCTTCTACGGCATGAGTACCTTCGAGGGCCCGCTGATGTCCATCAAGACCGTCAATGCGCTCTCGCACTACACGGACTGGACCGTGGGCCACGTGCATTCGGGCGCGCTCGGCTGGGTGGGGCTGATTTCCATGGGCACGCTGTATTACCTGATCCCCCGCCTGTTCGGGCAAAAGCAGATGTATTCGATGCGCGCCATCGAGGTGCATTTCTGGACCGCCACCGTGGGCATCGTGCTGTACATCGCCGCCATGTGGATCGCCGGCGTGATGCAGGGCCTGATGTGGCGCGCCGTCAACGCCGACGGAACCCTGACCTACACCTTTGTCGAAGCGGTCAAGGCCACCTATCCCTTCTATGTGGTGCGCTTCTTCGGCGGGCTGCTGTACCTGGGCGGCATGCTGCTGATGGCCTGGAACGTCTGCATGACGGTGGCCAAGGGTCGCCCCGTCCGGGTGCTGGTGCCCGCACTGGCCCACGCATAACAAGAGAAGAAAGTACATCCCATGAAAGACGAAACTCCCTCTGCGGCCGGCTTCTCGCACGAGAAGATCGAAACCAACAACTTCCTGATGATCATCCTGATCCTGCTGGTGATCGCCGTCGGCGGCCTGGTGGAAATCGTGCCGCTGTTCTTCCAGAAGTCGACCACCGCGCCGCTCGAAGGCGTCAAGCCCTATGGAGCGTTGCAACTAGCCGGCCGCGACATCTACCTGAGGGAAGGTTGCTATAACTGCCACTCGCAGATGATTCGCCCGTTTCGCGCAGAGACGCTGCGCTATGGTCACTATTCGGTGGCCGGGGAATTTGTCTACGACCATCCCTTCCAGTGGGGCAGCAAGCGCACCGGGCCCGACCTGCACCGCGTGGGCGGCAAGTACACCGACGAATGGCACCGTATCCACCTGAACAATCCGCGCGACCTGGTCCCTGAATCCAACATGCCGGCCTATAGCTGGCTGGAGAAGAAACCCGTCGACCCCGCCGACATGGCGCCCCGCATGACAGCACTGCGCAGGGTGGGGGTGCCTTATACCGACGCCGAAATCGCCGAGGCCGCCGGTGTGGTGAAGGGCAAGACGGAAATGGATGCCCTGGTGGCCTATCTGCAAGTTATGGGCAAGGCCCTGAAGTAAAGGAGAGCACCATGGACGTCAACACGCTGCGCATCATCGCAACCCTGCTGTGTTTTGCCACCTTCGTCGGCTTGCTGGTGTGGGCCTATTCCAGCCGCAACCACAAACGCTTTGAAGAGGACGCAAAGATCCCCTTCCTGCAGGACTAGGGGAACCGCGCCATGCAAACCCTCTTCACCGGTTTTTTCTTTACCGCACAACTCATCAGGTGTGACGTATGAGCGATTTCACTGACAACTTCTGGTCCTGGTATGTGGCCGCGCTGACCCTGGTCGGCATCCTCGGCGCCTTGGTCCTGCTGTGGGCCACGGCCCGCAAAAAGATGCCCGAGCGCAGCGACAACACGACGGGTCACGTCTGGGATGAAGACTTGCGCGAGTCCAACAACCCGATGCCGCGCTGGTGGATGTGGCTGTTCGTGATCAGCGTGATCTATTCCTTGCTCTACCTGGTCGCCTACCCGGGCCTTGGTGCTTACCCGGGCGAAATGGGCTGGAGCACGCGTGGCGAATACAACACCGCGATGGAAAACGCAAACAAGGAACTTGCGCCGCTGTATGCCGGCTTCACTGCCAAAGGCGCGGACGAACTCGCGGGTGATGCCAATGCCATGGCGGTGGGCGAGCGCCTCTTCATGAACAACTGCGCCCAGTGCCACGGCTCGGACGCACGCGGCAGCAAGGGTTTTCCCAACCTCGCTGACAACGATTGGCTGCACGGCGGCTCAACCGAAAAAATCAGGGAAACCTTGACCTTGGGTCGCAAGGGTCAGATGCCGCCCATGGCGGCCGCTGTAGGAACGCCTGATGATGTCAAGAACGTGGCGAATTATGTGCTGAGCCTTTCCGGTGGTCCCCACGATTCACTGCGCGCGCAGCTCGGCAAATCCAAATTCACCGCCTGCGCGGCCTGCCACGGCATGGACGGCAAGGGCAATACCGCGATAGGCGCGCCCAACCTTGCCGACGACATCTGGCTGCACGGCTGGGGAGAGCAGGCCATCGTTGACATTGTTAACAAAGGCAAAACCAACGAGATGCCTGCGCAGGCCGGCAAGCTCACGGAAGCGCAGATCCATGTGTTGACAGCTTACATCTGGGGACTCTCCAACAAAGCCGCTGCGGCAAAACTTTGAGGCGACAGTGACCCAGCTGCCACTGCGAAAAATCATTCCCATCGTGCCGGCGGCGGAGCCGGCAGGGGAGTCGCTGTACGAGGCGCAAAAGAAAATCTACCCGCGCTCCGTGAGCGGGCTTTTCGCGCGCTGGCGCTGGGCATTCGTCATCTTGACCCAGCTGTTTTTCTATGGCTTGCCGTGGCTACAGTGGGGGCAGCGCCAGGCGGTGCTGTTCGACCTGGAGGCGCGGCGCTTTTATCTATTCGGTTATGTGCTGTACCCGCAGGACTTCATCTACCTGACCGGCCTGCTGGTCGCCAGCGCTTTGTCGCTGTTCCTGTTCACGGCAGTGGCGGGCCGCCTGTGGTGCGGCTTTGCCTGCCCGCAGACGGTCTATACCGAAATCTTCCTCTGGATAGAGCGCAAGGTGGAGGGCGACCGCACGGCCAGGTTGCGGCTGGACGGCGCCCCTTTCTCCCTGGAAAAACTGGTCAAGAAGTGGTTCAAGCACATCCTCTGGATAGGTGTGGCGATGTGGACCGGCTTTACCTTTGTCGCTTATTTCGTGCCGGCCCGCGAGCTGATCCTGCAGTTCCTGCAGACCAAAATGGGTGGCTGGGAAATCTTCTGGGTCTTGTTTTACGGTTTCGCCACTTACGGCAATGCCGGTTTCCTGCGCGAGCAGGTGTGCAAATACATGTGCCCCTATGCGCGTTTTCAGAGCGCGATGTTCGACAAGGACACGCTGATCGTGAGTTACGACCCCGCGCGGGGTGAACCGCGCGGCGCCAGGTCGCGCCACGCCGACGCCTCGGCATTGTCTCTGGGCGCATGTGTCGATTGCACCCTGTGCGTGCAGGTCTGTCCAACGGGCATAGACATTCGCGAGGGCCTGCAGTATGAGTGCATAGGCTGCGCCGCCTGCGTGGACGTGTGTGACGGCGTGATGGACAAGATGGGTTATGCACGAGGCCTGATCCGCTTCACGACCCAGAACGCGCTGGCCGGGAAATGGAGCGCTTCGCGCATGCTGCGCCGGGTGCTGCGGCCGCGCGTGCTGGTCTACACCACGCTTCTGGGCGTGCTGTGCCTGGCGCTGCTGTGGAGCCTGGTGGCGCGCATGCCGCTGAAGGTTGACGTGGTGCGCGACCGCGCGGCGCTGTCGCGCATCGTTGCCGGTGGGCGGCTGGAAAACGTGTACCGCCTGCAGATCATGAACGCCACCGAGCAGCCGCAGCGCTACACGATTGCGGCTGCCGGACTGGAGGGCCTGACGGTCGCCTCCGAGGCCGAGGTCAGCGTGGGACCCACCGAATCCCGCTGGGTCGCGGTGCGGCTGCAGATTCCCTACGGCTCGGCGCCGGCCGGCTCGCACGCCATCGTGTTCCGTGTCGGCGATGAGAGCGGGCGCGCCCACGTCGAAGAAAAGTCCGTGTTCCTGGTTCCGCGATGAAAGGCCTTTCATGAATACCATTCCCACCCAAGCCTCCCCCTGGTGGAAGCACGGCCATGTCTGGCTGGTGATTTCCGGGCCCGCCGCCGTGGTCGTGGCAGGCGTGGTGACAGCCTTTCTGGCCGTCAAGTATCCGGATGCCGTGATAGGCGGACAGGAGCCGGCGCGGGCCTCGCGAACCAATGCGCTGCATCAACCCAGGGCGCTGGCGCCTGCCCTGGAGGGGCGCAACCACGCGGCCACACCCGACAAAACGGCTCGCCCCTGATCGCCTGCAACACAAAGAGGAGACGCCATGATTTCAGCCAACAAGATACTGGGCATCGCCTGGCCGGCCTTTCTGTCGGCCTGCCTGCTGGAACTGCTGCTCTTCGGACTGTTCGACCCTGAGGAAATGCTGCGTTACGGGCAACCCGCGGGGCTGTCCCGGCTGGCGCTGCAGACCGCCGCCTTTTTTGTATTCTGGCTTGCTTGCGCGGCCTCCAGCGCCTTGACGGTGCTGCTGATGGGGCCTGTGCCGGCTTCCGCAGAAAGGGCCGGGCGGTAAGATCGGGTTCCACTCCCGAAGCTGCCCATGTCCTTGTTCCCCCACATAGGTGACGCAGTGCCGAAGCGCCGGCGTTCCATGGCCATCGCGCTGGCCGTGATGGCAACCCTTACGCTGCTGGCCGCCGTCCATCTGGCATCCAGCCCGCAGTCGCTGCCGGGCCTGCCGCTGGTTACGGCGCTGGCCGCCGCCACTTGCGGCATCGCCTGGCTGCTGGCCGGGCGCGACGCGGCGCGAGACCGTATCGGCAAGCAAGCGCTGGAGGGCGCGGACGCGAGGCTGGCCGGCCTGCTGGATTCGGCCATGGACGCCATCATCACTGTGGACAAAGAACAGCACGTGATCCTCTACAACAAGGCCGCCGAGAAAATATTCGGCTGGCCCACGCGAGAGATGTTGGGCCAGCAGCTCACGCGCCTGATCCCGCAGCGGCACCAGGGCGCGCACGGCGAGCAGCTAAGGCGTTTCGGCCAGACCGGCACGACCTCGCGGCGCATGGGAGACGGCACGGTGCTTTACGGGCTCAGGGCCAGCGGCGAAGAGTTTCCCCTGGAAGCCTCGATCTCGCAGCTCGATACCACGCACGGCAAGCTTTACACCGTGATCCTGCGCGACGTGACCGAGCGCGTGCGCGCCAGCGAGGAACTGAGCGCCTTCGCCTCGGCGGCCCACGCCATCCGCGAGAGCGAGAAAACACGGATCGCGCGCGAGCTGCATGACGAACTCGCGCAGTCACTGACAGCGATCAAAATGGACGCCACCTGGATTCGGGAAGCCTTGTCCCCGGATGCGGGTGCCGTGCGGGCCAAACTCGACGACATGCTTGGCTTGCTGGACACCACGGTGGCCGCCACGCGCCGCATCGCGTCGGATTTGCGGCCGCTGCTGCTGGACGACCTGGGCCTGGTGCCGGCCATCCAATGGCTCACCCACAACTTCACCCAGCGCCATGCCGTGGCATGCAAACTGTCGCTGGACGAGGACGTTGAACTGGCCGAACCGTATGCCACGGCGGTATTCCGCATCGTGCAGGAGTCGCTTGTAAACGTGGCCAAGCACGCGGGTGCGTCGCAAGTCGAGGTGCGCATCGCGAGGACTGACGCGGCCGTGGTTCTCGAAGTGGTCGACGACGGTGCCGGATTCGCCCTGGACGCGCCGCGCAAGCCCAGTTCGCTGGGCCTGATGGGCCTGCACGAGCGGGCCCGCTTGCTGCAGGGAACGGTGGACATAGACACCGCGCCGGGCCAGGGCACCCGCATACGGGTTAGCATCCCGGTGCCCGAAACAGGAGACATTACGTGATCAGGATTGTGATTGCCGACGACCATTCAATCGTGCGGGAGGGGCTCAAGCGCATCGTGTCCTCCATCGAGGACATGGAGGTCGCCGGCGAGGCCGGCAACGGAACGGAAGTCATGCAGCGCGTGCGCGAGCTGGCCTTCGACGTGCTGGTGCTGGACCTCTCCATGCCGGGGCGCAGCGGCATGGAGCTCATCAAGCTGATTCGCGGCGAAAAACCGCAGCTGCGCATCCTGGTCCTGAGCATGCACCAGGAGCTGCAGTACGCCGTGCGCGCGATCAAGAACGGCGCCAGCGGCTACCTGACCAAAGAGAGCGCACCGGACCAGCTGGAGCAGGCCATACGCAAGGTCGCTTCGGGCGGCGCCTTCATCAGCGCCGAGGTGGCGGAACAGCTTGCGTTGGGCGCGATGCCCGGTAGCCAGGCGGTTCCGCACGAGAGCCTTTCCAACCGCGAGTTCGAGGTGCTGCAGCTGCTGGTGGCCGGCGTCTCTCTCACGGACATTGGCACGCGGCTGAACCTGTCGGTCAAGACCGTCAGCACCCACAAGACCAACCTCATGCAAAAAATGGGGCTGCAAAACCAGAGCGAACTGATCCGCTACGCCATCAAGCACGGGCTGGCCGAACCGCTGGACAGCTGAACGCTGAAAGCGGCCGCGCAAAGTGCATGGTGTTGACGAGGGTCAATACGGCCTTGGGTGCATCTGCCTACAGTCAGGGTATCCAAACTCTGCACCGGGAGGTGTTCCATGGGCAATGAACTGAAACAGCTGCTGGTCCACGCCGATGCCTCGCCGCAATTCGCGCAACGCCTTGAATTTGCCTGCCGGCTTGCCGCGCAGCATGGCGCCGGCATCACGGCGCTGTATGCATCGCCTTCGGCCTCGGAGGCGCTTCCCGTCGCCTCCGGCATCGGCGTCGGCCTGGCCGTGAGGCGGGAGAACGTGCAGGACACCGAACTGGCGCGGGCACGTTCGGTGTTCGAGCAGCTCAGGCCCGCGGGGTTGTCGGCCACCTGGGCTGAAGTTCATGAATTCCCGCTGGTGTCGGCCTTTGCCGAACAGGCGCTTTATGCCGACTTGCTGGTGCTGGGCCAGCACGGCCCGGGCGAGGGCTGGTCCACACTGATGCCGGCGGATTTTCCGGAGGCCGTGATCGCCCTGAGCGGGCGGCCGGCACTGGTGCTGCCCTACACGTCGGCAAAACCGGGTTTGCCGGGCAATGTGGTGATCGCCTGGAAGCCCACCCGCGGAGCCGCACGCGCGGTGACCGCGGCCCTGCCCATCCTGCGCAACGCAAACTCGGTGCATATCCTGAGCTGGGGCGTTGATGCCGTGGCGGCTACGGGCGCAGGTCCGAATATCGTCTCTTACCTGAAGATCCAAGGTGTCCAGGCCAGCTGGCACCGGGAAAATGTGGAAGGCGCGGAACCCGGGAACCTGGGCGACCTGCTGCTGTCGCGCGCGTTCGATCTGCAGGCGGACTTGCTGGTGATGGGCTGCTATGGCCGCGCCCGCGCCTATGAATGGGTATTGGGCGGCGCATCCCGGACCGTCCTCAAAAGCATGACGCTGCCGGTTTTGATGGCGCATTAAGCGGGCGCGCTGGTCGGTACAGGCTCGGAAATTTCCGAGTCTGGATCGGAGCGCCGGTGCCGGCGAACCAGCCTTATCCGAGCCGGCCTTTCAGCAAAAGACGATGTCCCTGCCGCGCCGCCTGCGCGACAGTAGAGGCATGCAACACACCGCTTCACCCACCCGGGTCTTTCTGGCCGACGATTCCGCGCTGAGCCGCCGCAGCGTTGCCGAAATGCTTACCGCCCGGGGCGTGGTGGTCGCGGGCCAGGCCGATACGCCGGAGTCTGCGGTCTCGGGCATCCTGGCGACGCAGCCCGATGTGGTGGTGCTTGACGTGCAATTCGAGAAGGGCACGGGCATGCAGGTGCTGCAGTCCATCCTCAAAACCACGCAAGACATTCCTTTCATCATCCTCAGCAACCATGCCGAGGCCGCCTACCGTGCGCGCTACCTGGCTGCGGGTGCTGCCTGCTTCCTCGATAAACACGCCGAGTTTTACCAACTCGGGGACACCGTGGCAATGCTTGCGCAGCCGCGGCGTGTGGATCAATCCGTTTCTTCCTCCCAATCCAAGGAGTCATCATGCCTGTAGCCTGTTCATCCACCAGCGGCACTTCATCCGTCGGCGGCATTTCTTCCGCCGCCATCCTGCCGCTGAAGACTCCCTGCTCGAACTGCAATCTGCGCGACCTTTGCCTGCCCTGCGGCATGAAGCCCGCCGATGTGGGGGGACTGGACGATCTCCACTTCAGCCGGATCAAGGTCAAGGCGGGGCAGACGCTCTACCATGAGGGCCAGGCTTTCCGCAACATTTATGCGGTGCGCATCGGCACCTTCAAATCCAGCCTCACGCTCGCGGACGGCCGTGAGCAGGTCAGCGGCTTCCAGATGGCCGGTGAGCTGATGGGCCTGGACGGTATTGCCAACGGCGCGTATGCCAGCAACTCCACCGCGCTCGAAGACACTGAAGTCTGCACCATTCCCTACGACCAGATCAGCGGCCTGGCCGCGACCAGTGCCGACATGCAGCAGGCCGTCGGCCGGCTGATGAGCCGGGAGATCGTCAAGGAACACAGCCTGATGATGCTGCTGGGCAGCATGAACGCCGAAGAGCGGCTGGCCGCCTTCCTGCTTAACCTGTCGCAGCGGCTCAAGTTACGCGGCTACTCGGCCAGCGAGTTTCACCTGCGCATGTCGCGTGCCGAAATCGGCAGCTACCTGGGCATGAAACTGGAGACCGTGAGCCGCACCTTTTCCGCTTTCCAGCAACAGGGCATCCTTGAAGTCGACAAGCGCCACATCCGCATCCTTGACCATGCGGCCCTCAAACAGGTCTTCGACACGCGCGTCCACTGACAACCTGTTTACGGCTTAAACGGGCCCGGCCATCCCTTGCGAGGTCGGATTGCCGGAAAAATCCGTCCATTGCCGCCCCTCGAAGTCGTAAAGCTTGCAGCGGCGCGCCGTGTCGAAGTACCAGTGCCATGAAAAGGGCTGTACAACGATGTGGCCGGGTAGCCTGGCCTCCAGGACGGCCTGGGCCTGCTTGAGGCGGTACAGCGGCACGCCCATGTCGACGTGGTGGGCGGTGTGCTCCATGATGTGGTGCAGCGCCGCGCCGAAAAACGAGTTGAAGGTCAGGTGCACGGTGGTGGAGACAAAGGGGTTTGCGTCGGACCAGCTCTTTTTGTTGTCGTACCAGGCGATCTGGGTGTGCGTGTGGTGCACGTAGACCACAAAGCCTATAAGGCCGTTCCACACCAGCAGCGGCAGGAAAAAGCCGACAGCCAAAAGCCAGAGCGCCGACTGGCCGGTAGACCATGCCGTGACCACAAGGCCCGCGACCCAGGCAGCGGCAGCGGCGGTGACCAGCAAGCTGTCCGCGACAAAAATGCCGCGCCGTGTGGGCATCACGGCTTTGGACGGGAAGTAAAGCCGCTTCCACCAGATTTCCACGAGGTAATAGAGCCAGGGCGCCCAGCCGCTGCGGTAGACGCGCTCCAGCCATCGCTTCCAGGCGGGCAGGCGTTCATAGGCCTCAAGAGTTGCGGGCTGCCAGACGAAATCAAAGCCGCTGAGGTTGGTGTAGCCGTGATGCACGATGTTGTGCCCGACGTCCCACAGGCTGTAGGGTGTGAGCGAGGGCAGAAAAAGCAGGCGGCCCAGCCAGCGGTTGAGTTTGCGGTGTGAGGTGAAGCTCTGGTGGCACGCATCGTGGCCGAGGATAAACAGCCTGGCGATCATGAACCCCGCCAGCAGGGCCATGAGCACCTGGAGGGCGGGGTGGTCCGCGAGCACCGCCCCGGCCATGCATGCAGCGAACAGGGCAAGGTCCATCAGGGCCAGCGCCAATGCAAGGCCGGTGTTTTTGGTCGAGACGGGAAGAAGCCAGGAACGCAGGACTTTTCGGTGCGGAAGAACAGTAGCTTGGGTTACTTGGATTGCTTGTGACAGGGACATGAGATGAAGGGTTGGCAGCCGGGGCCGTCCACCCAGGGCAATGGGGAAGCCGCCAGCTTACGGCGTGCCCTTCGCGGCGATTTGACGCAGGTCAAGAACAGGGCAAACGCGTCCGGCGGCCCCACCTTGCGCCCTCGTTGATCCACATCAACGCAGCCGGGGCGGAGGGGCGGCACAGTGGAGGCCTCACATTCCCTAAACATTCCATGCCCGCTGTATTACCCCAGGCCCTTCGACGGTTCGACATCACCGGGCCGCGCTACACCTCCTTTCCCACAGCGGACCGTTTTGTCGAGGCCTTTACCGCCGTCGACCATAGCCACGCGCTGGACGACAGACGCGTGCGGGCCGAGACATCGGCGGCGCCGCTGTCGCTGTATGTGCACATCCCGTTTTGCGAATCGCTGTGCTACTACTGCGCCTGCAACAAGATCATCACCAAGCAGCACAGCCGCGCCACCGCCTACCTGGGCTATCTTGAGCGCGAAGTGGCCCTGTACACGGCGCGACTGGGGCAGGGGCAGCCCGTTAGCCAGCTGCATCTGGGCGGGGGCACGCCGACTTTTTTGTCCGACGCGGAACTCGCACGGCTCATGGACATGCTCAGAGGCAACTTCGACATCGCGGCCAGTGCGGAAATGGCCATCGAGGTAGACCCACGCACTGTGGACAACACGCGCCTGGCCGCGCTGGCCGCCCTGGGCTTTAACCGACTGAGCTTCGGCGTCCAGGATTTTGACCCCGATGTGCAAAAAGCCGTGCACCGCGTCCAGCCCGCCGAACAGGTGTTCGCGCTGGTCGCGCAGGCGCGCGCGCTCGGGTTTGAATCCATCAATGTGGACCTGATCTACGGCTTGCCGCGGCAGACACAGACGTCCTTCGCGCGCACCATACGCCGGGTCGAGGAGCTCAGGCCGGACCGCATTGCCCTCTATGCCTATGCCCATTTGCCGGAGCGCTTCAAGCCGCAGCGGCACATCCCAACGGCGCTGCTGCCCGCGGCCGAGGACAAGGCCGCCATGCTGGCCGAGGCCATGCAGCGTTTGCAGGGCGCGGGTTACCGCTACATCGGCATGGACCACTTCGCGCTTGAGAACGACGCGCTGGCCGTGGCCAGCCGCGAGGGCCGGTTGCACCGCAACTTCCAGGGCTATAGCACCCAGCCCGACCGCGACCTGGTGGGTCTGGGCGTGTCGGCCATAGGCGCGGTCGGCGCCACCTACAGCCAGAATGCCAAGGACCTGGAGGAATACTGCGACCTGCTGGATCAGGGGCGCTTCCCGGTTACGCGCGGCCTGGCGCTAAGCCGGGACGACCTGGCGCGCCGCGCGGTGATCATGGCCATCATGTGCCAAGGCCGGGTCTGGTTCGAGTCGATAGAACTCGCCTGGATGCTGGACTTCAAGGCCTACTTCGCGCCCGAGCTCGAACGCCTGCGCGAACTGGAGCACGCCGGCCTGGTCGTGCTGTCTGACACCGGCATCGAAGTGACGCCCGAGGGGCGCTTCGTGCTGCGCGCGGTGGCCATGGTGTTCGACCGCTACCTGCAGTCCGACCTCAACCGCAGCCGGTTTTCGCGCATTATTTGATTGCGGCGCCGCCCATGTCTTACGCACTCGCCATGACGGCCTTGCTGATGGGGCTGGCCGGCGGACCGCATTGCGCCGTGATGTGCGGCGCTGCCTGTGGCGGTCTCCGGCGCGTGGGCCCGCAGCGGCAGGCACATTCACCGCTGGTCTTTCAGGCCGGGCGGCTTGTAGGCTATTCCACCGCGGGCGCGACGGCAGCCGTGGCGGTGCAAAGTTTTGCCTGGATTACGGAGCAGGCCGCCGTGGTCAAGCCGCTCTGGGTGCTGTTTCACCTGGCCGTGCTGGGCTGGGGCCTGATGCTGGTGGTGAAGGCCAGCCAGCCGGCCTGGGCCGACCGCGCGGGCCGCTCCGCGTGGTCCAGGGTGGGTGCCGTGGCCGCATCGCGCGGCGGCATGTTCTCGGTGGGCGCGTTGTGGGCCTTTATGCCCTGCAGCCTGCTTTATTCGGCGCTGCTGGTGGCGTCGCTCAGCGGCGGACCGCTGCAAGGTGCGCTGGCTATGGCGGCTTTTGCGGTAGGTAGCGGCGTCTCCCTGTTGCTGGCGCCGCAACTACTGGCTGGGCTTCGGCGCGCTGGCAATAGGCTGGGCGGGCAACTTGGCGTGCGCCTGGCTGGCGGGGTGTTGGTGCTTGCCGCCGTGCTCGGTTTGTGGGGCGACATGATGCACCGCATCGCGCAGTGGTGCGGGCTCGGCTGAGGCCATGCGGCGCCCGGCCTGTGTTCACCGGTGGCATCCGCCGCGGTGGCGATGGCATGCAGCGCTAAAAAAGAGCGTCACGGCGTGTTTGCTATCAATTTAATAGCTGTTTGCGCTCATCCGATAAGGGTTGATGGCTTTTTTCCTCAAGGGTGGCCTGACCCTCGCGCCCCGCCGCCTTCCAGCGTGATGAACACGTGGCGGTCGCTGACCGCATGATGGCCACGCGCGCGTCTTGCGCCTGCCGCGGCGCTGAGGGCCAGCGCCGCGAAGCCGCGGGCCGCCAAAAAGGCCAGGAAGGCCGTGCCGCTCAGGGGCCGGGCGAGCAAGGCACTGACGAAGCCCGGGCGACAAGGCTCCCAGTGCAGACTCACGCCCTGCGCGGTTCCTGCGGATTCAACCACTGCGTTCTTGTTGGTGCCAAGGCGCACGCGCTGGCCGGCTTCGATGAAATGATCCCCGGGATCGTTGTGGAGCGTCAGCCAGAGCCGGCCGTGCAGCACCGTCAGTTCGCCGCCGCGCCGCGGCAAACGCAGCGCTTGGCCGGGCACCAGGCGCCGGATGCCGCTGAGCGATACGGCGTCGTTTGATTTCGCATTCATCATCAGCCTCTTTGGATGTGGCAACCGCAGTCATAGCCCGGCAAGGGCGTGCAGCGCGGGGTTGTCGATCTGGCCGGCAAGCAGCTTCGCCGCCGCCGCGCTCGCACCGTCGCCGAGCGCCGCGCGGTGCAGGCAGGCGCGCACCGTCAGTTCGCGCATGCCGCTGCGCGCAGCGAGGTCCTGCATTTCGTTGATCCAGGCCGAGGCCTGGGGCATGGCTTGTGCCACAGCGACATCACACAGCGCGTCGAGGGCATATGCCTTGGCCCACAGGTAGGCATCAGGAAGGCGTATGCAGCGCGTCAATGCGTCAGCGAGTATTTCGACGGCGCGCTGCGGTTCCCCGCGCGCCATCGCCACGCGCCCCAGGCCTCGGCCGGCAATGCCTTCCCAGCATGGGTCGCTGAGCTGGCAGCCGAGCGCGAAGGCATGCTCGTAGCGGTTCGCGGCCGCATCCACGTCGCCGCGCAGCAGGTCGATCTCGGCCCGCAGCGATTGCGGCCACGGCACAAAGGCGGTCCAGCCTTGCCGGGCCAGTGCCACCGAGCGGTCCAGGGCGTCGGCGGCGGCCTCGGGTTCACCGTGCAGCAGCAGCGCGCGGCCCAGCATGGACAGCGCGTAGGCAAGTTGCCGGCTGTCGCCGACGCTAGCAGCCAGCACCTCTGCTTCGCGTAGCTGGCTGATGGCGGCTGTGTAATGCGCAGTGTCACTGAGCGCAGCGCCCTGCACGGTGGCAATGCGCGCTTGCTCCGCGTGGTCGCCGGCTGCCATCGGCGTCGCGCGTTGCAGCCAGGCCAGCGTGCGTTCATAGCGGCCGCGCAGGAATTCGACGTAGCCGAGCTCGCGGCACGCGGCGGCGGCGAGTGCCGGCGAAGCCTCGTGGCCGACCTCCAGTGCTTCGTGAAGCGCCGTAGCGCCCTCTTCGTCGCGTCCGCGGGCGGCATGCACCAGCGCGCCGCCCAGGGCCACACGCGTGCGCGCGCGCAGCGCCGCGTCGCCGGTGGCATCGGCTTCCACGATCGCGCGGCGCAGGCATTGCAGGCCGGCATCGAGCGCGCCGGCGCTGATCGCCGCCTCCCCGGCTTCCAGCTGTGCCAGCGCCGCGGCGCGCCCGGTGGCGGGCCGCGCGGTGGGCGCTGCGGTGAGCGTGCGCAGGGCGGCGTCCAGCGTGGCGCCGGGTTGCACGCCGAGTTCGCGCTGGAACAATTCACGGCAGGCTGCGGCCTGGCGCGCGGCGCCCACGCCGTCACCCGCGGCCGCGAGGCTGCGCACCAGCAAAGCCTGGTAGTTCTCGTCAAGCGGGTTGTGCCGTACCAGTCGGCCGGCCAGCGCGGCTGCTTCTGTCATGGCGCCCGCGGCCATGCGAGCCAGTGCGGCTTCGCGCAGCACGGCTTCGGCGGCGGCCTGCAGATGGCGGCGCTCCGTGGCAAGCCAGACCTCGAAGGCCGGGCTGCCGGAAAAATTCATGCCTTCCAGCAACTCGTGATCCAGGCCGGGCACATACAGGGCTTGCGCCCAGCTACCCGACAGCACGGCGCTGAGGTCGACGTAGGTGGCAGGCTCCAGTGAAAGCGCCAGCAGATCGCCGCGCAAATCTGCGGTGCCGAGCAGGCGCCGCAGCTCGCTAAGGTTCCAGCGCAGGGCGGCCAGCGGATCTTCGGCATCCTCGAACAGCAGCTGCGCCAGGTGCTTGCGGCTGACCGGCGCATCGCTGCGGACCAGGTAGGCGAGCAGGCCCCAGACTTTGTGCCCGCGTGGCGCCGGCACGGGCTGGCCTCCGCGCTCCGCCCGCGGCGGGCCGAGCAGGTGGATGGCCAGCCCCAAAGGCGGCGCGTCGTTCGGGGCTGGCGAGTTCACCGGCGGCCTCAGGCTTCGGCGGTGGTGGGGTCTATGGTGGTGGTGACTCGCGAGACGGTGTCCGCCGGAAAGCCACCCCTGCGCGCGTGTTCCTTCACGAGTTCCTCGCTGGCCGCGTTGTAGATGCAGTACATCTTGCCGCCCGTCACATAGCTTTGCACCCACTGCACATCAGGCCCCAGTTCCTGCAGCACACCGCAGGATTTCTGGGAGATGGATTGCAGCTCGGCGGGCTTCAGGGTCCCGAGTCCGGGGATGGCACGTTCGATCACGAATTTGGGCATAACAGGCTCCGTTAAGTTAGTGGAGACCCGAAGATAGGCAGTGTACGTGTGAGCCGGCGTGTGAGAAAGACGCCCGGATCGAATCAATAAGGGGAATGGCGCGGTGTCGGCCTATCCGATTTGTACCCGTTTTCTTACAAATCGGCCGGAGCGGATGCGTTGTTCGTGGATAGCATCGGAGTGTGTGCCCCCTGACCGGCTGCTGCAACATCCCCCACTTTCAAAAAAACATGATGAATCGCTCCCCTTTGCTCCTTTTGCCACACCGAGTTCTGCGCGGAGCTGCTATTGCGGCTGCCGGGCTGTGCGCGGCCCTGCCGGCCTTTGCCGGCGGCAACACTGAGCCGCTCACCGACATCCTTTCTTCGCCGGGCAGTGTCGGGCTGGGCCTCGTGACCCGGATCGAGCGTTCGCCCTACAAGGATGCCGGCACGCGCTACGACCTGTTGCCGCTTTACCTGTATGAGGGCGAGCGGCTTTTCCTGCATGCCAACCGGGGCGGCATCAAGCTGCTCAACGGCACCGAGCGGCGCCTGGACCTTTTTGTGGAGCAGCGCCTGGAGGGCTTTCCGACCGAGCGCCTGCCCGCCAGCCTGGCCGGCATGTCGCCGCGCGACTCGGGCCTGGACCTGGGCCTGGCCTACCGCTGGCGCCAGCCCTGGGGCACGTTGCAGGCGGAGCTGGTGCATGACATCAGCAACACCTACAAGGGCAACGAGTTCCGTCTGGGCTACACCTACGACTGGCGCTCGGGCCCCTGGATGTTGCGCCCCAGTGTGACCGTGGGGGTGCGCGACGCCAGGCTCAACAACTATTACTACGGCGTGCAGGCCAGTGAGGCAACGGCCGGGCGGCCTGCTTATGCGCCGGGCTCGGGCGTGCAGACCTCGATTGGCCTTTACGGCTCTTATGACCTCACGGAGCGCTGGCGCCTGCTGGCCGGTGTGTCGGCCACCTTGCTGGACAACAAGACCAAGAACAGCCCCATCGTGCAAAAGAGCGTGCTGCCCGCCGTGTATATCGGCGCGGCCTATGACTTTGGCGGCCACAAGCGCGAGTGGGCAGAAGACGGCTCGCCCACCTACTTCAAGCTGCTGTACGGCAAGTCAACCGAAGATGGCTGCCACCTGGCCAAGATCATCACGGCGCAGTGCCTGTCGACGGCGAAGGTCAATTCGACCCGCATCACCGGCATTCAGGTGGGCAAGCCCTTCCTGAACAACGTGAACGGCTGGCCGCTCGACTTCATCGGCTACGTGGGCCTCACGCACCACAACGAGCGGGGCCTGCAGGCCAATGGCGTGCAACTGGACCTGTTCATGAAAGCCGTTTACTCGGGCTTCCCGTGGAGCGACCGGGTCAAGACGCGGCTGGGATTGGGCGTGGGCGTCTCCATGGCGCAGCGGGCGCCTTACATCGAGTCGTCCAGCCTGGCGGCAAACGGCAAGTCGGCCTCGCGCATGCTTAACTACCTGGACCCGACCATTGACGTGAGCCTGGGCGACCTGATCGGCTACCGGCCGCTCAAGGACACCTTTATAGGCTTTGGTGTGTCGCACCGCTCGGGCATTTTTGGTTCGTCGCGCCTGCTGGGCAACGTCAACGGCGGCTCCAACTACATTTACACCTACGTTGAAACCGCGCTTTGAGTCGTTTTGCTATTGATTTAATAGCTGCTTGCGCAATACCATAATGGCTTTCGGCCTGATTTGAATGAAAATCAGGCGTAGACTGCCCGGACCGGCACAGCCGGCTGGTTCTGCACATTGCTGGTGGCAATCACGCCGCCACCCAGGCAGACATCGCCCTGGTAGAGCACAGCCGACTGGCCCGGCGTCACCGCCCACTGGGCATCGGCAAACACCAGTTCGCAGGCCGCGCCGGTAGCGCTGCGCAGTTCGCAGGGCGCGTCGGCCTGCCGGTAGCGTGTTTTGGCCGCCATGACACCGGGCGTCGGTGCATGTCCCGCCACCCAGCTGCAGTCCTGTGCCTGAAGCACCGTGGATTGCAGCCAGGGGTGATCATGGCCCTGAACCACCCACAGCGTGTTCGTTTCAAGGTCCTTGCGTGCCACAAACCAGGGTTCGTGCTCGCCCACGCCGCGTAACCCGCGTGCCTGCACGGCCTTGAGCTCGGCCCCTTTGGCCTTCACGCCGCCTATGCCCAGGCCCTGGCGCTGCCCCAGCGTGTAGAAAGACAGGCCCACATGCTCACCGAGCACGCGGCCCTTGTCGTTCTTGATGGGGCCGGGCTCTTTGGCAATGTAGCGATTCAAAAATTCGCGGAAAGGCCGCTCGCCGATAAAGCAGATGCCCGTGGAGTCTTTTTTCTTCGCGTTGGGCAGGCCGATCTCGTCGGCAATGCGCCGGACTTCGGTCTTGCGCAGCTCACCCACAGGGAACAGCGTTTTGGAGAGCTGTGACTGGTTCAGCCGGTGCAAAAAATAGCTTTGATCTTTGGCCGGGTCCAGGCCCTTGAGCAGTTCGTGCAGGCCGGTGGCTTCATTGCGACGCACCCGCGCATAGTGGCCGGTCGCGATTTTTTCGGCGCCCAGGCGCATGGCATGGTCCAGAAATGCCTTGAACTTGATTTCGGCGTTGCACAGGATGTCGGGGTTGGGCGTACGGCCAGCCTGGTATTCGCGCAGGAACTCGGCGAAGACGCGGTCCTTGTAGTCGGCTGCGAAGTTGACGTGCTCGATCTCGATGCCGATCACGTCGGCCACGGCGGCGGCGTCGACAAAATCGATGTTGGACGAGCAGAACTCGCTGTCGTCGTCATCTTCCCAGTTCTTCATGAAGATGCCGATAACCTCGTGCCCCTGCTGCTTGAGCAGGTGCGCCGTCACGGCGGAGTCCACGCCTCCGCTCAGGCCAACAACGATCCGTTGCCGCTTGCCGTCGTGGCTGTGTGTGTTGATTTGCGGGTTGCCCATGGCTCTATTGTAAAAAGATGAAAGCGTTTGCGCCTGCTGAGGCTTTCCGGCCCTGCTGGCCGTGCGGCCGGCGGCACAATGGAACTCCCTTTCTTGCAGGAGCTGCCACTTTGCAACGACGTCAATTTCTTTCCCGCACCGGGCAGGCCGTCACGGCCGCCGGCATCGCCACCGGGTTGCCATGGCTTTCGTCACTGGCCCAGGCTGCGGGCCTCAAACCCGTGGGCAAGGCCCAAGCCTTCGATTACGCGATGCTCAAGGGCCAGGCGCGCGACCTGGCCGCCAAACCCTACCGGCCCCGGCCTGCGGCCTTGCCGGCCGGTATTTCGGACTTGAACTGGGACCAGCACCAGGCCATCCGCTTTAGGGACGACCATGCCTTGTGGGGCGATGACAAGCTGCGCTTCGTGGCCAAATTTTTTCACCTCGGCCTATTCTTCAAGACGCCGGTGCGCATGCATGAAGTGAGCAATGGCCAGGCACAGGAACTGGCCTATGACCCGGCCATGTTTGATTACGGAAAAAGCGGCGTGCGGGGCGACAAATTGCCCGTCGATCTCGGTTTTGCCGGCTTCCGGCTGAACTTCCACACCGATCCGGTGCGTGACGTGGCGGCCTTCCTTGGCGCAAGCTACTTTCGCGCGGTGGGAGGCGAATGGCAGTATGGCCAGTCGGCACGGGGCCTGGCCATCGACACGGCGCAAACTTTCCCGGAAGAGTTTCCGGATTTCATCGGCTACTGGCTCGAAAAGCCGGACCCGAAAGCGGCTTCACTGACCGTCTACGCCCTGCTGGACTCGCCGAGTGTCAGCGGCGCCTACCGCTTTGTGATCACGCCGGGCGACACGCAGGTCATGGACCTGGACGTGGCGCTGTATCCGCGCAAAACCATTGACCGCATGGGCATCGCGCCGTGCACCAGCATGTTCCAGACCGGCGAAAACGACAAACGCATGGGCTGGGACTGGCGCGGCGAAATCCACGACACCGACGGCCTGGCCATGCACAGCGGCACGGGCGAATGGCTGTGGCGTCCACTGACCAATCCGGCGCAATTGCAGTTCAACGCCTTCCAGGACGAGAACCCGCGCGGTTTTGGCCTGATGCAGCGCGATCGCAACTTTGACCACTACCAGGACGACGGCGTGTTCTATGAAAAACGCCCGAGCCTGTGGGTTGAGCCCAAGGCGGGCTGGGGTGCGGGCGCGATACAGCTGGTGGAAATTCCGACCGCGGACGAAACCTTTGACAACATCGTGGCCTTCTGGAACCCCAGGGACAAGCCGCAGGCAGGGCAGGAGTTGCTGTTTTCCTACCGGCTGCACTGGGGGGGCGAACCGCCCGCCGCGCAAGGGCCGCTGGCGCGCTGTGTGGCCACACGTACCGGCCTCGGCGGCGTGGTCGGGCAAAAGCGCACCGCCTACACGCGGCGTTTTGCCGTCGATTTTGCGGGCGGCGACTTTGCCTTGCTGAACCGCGGGGCCCAGGTCAAAGCCGTGATCACCGCTTCGCGCGGCACGATTGAATTGACGTCGGCCCGGCCGCTGGACGCCATCAAGGGGTGGCGTGCCATGTTCGACCTGCGCCCCGATGGCGACAGCACGGCACCCATCAACCTGCGCATGCATTTGCAGGTCGACGGCCAGTCATTGACGGAGACCTGGTTGTACCAGTGGACGCCGCCGCCGGTGGCGCAACGAATTCTTTATTGAGGATTGCGCTGGCTGTCAGCGGGAAAGCGGGGTCCCGTTGGCGCTGCCAAATCATCCACGGCAGCGGTGCTTCCTACTTCTGGTTCAGCGGTGCATGCACGCTGGCATCCGTGGTCACCAGATCAAGCGGGAAGCGCCTGCCTGCCAGGTAATCTTCCATGCAGGTCAACAAGAGAGGGCTTCGGTGCATGTGAGCGCTTGCTCTTATTTCGTCGGCCGTCAGCCAGACCGTGCGCACAATGCCCTCATCCAGCGCCTGGCCTGCCACGTGCTCGCCCAGTTCGCCGCAGAACGCAAAGCGCAGGTAGGTGATGTCTTCGGATTCTTCCTGCCCGATGAGGGCCCGCTCAAAGCGGGAGAGATAGACACCCACAATGGCGGTGGGCGTGAAATGGAAGGCGGTTTCTTCCAGTGTTTCGCGCACGCAACCCTCAAAGGGACTTTCACCGGGATCCAGGTGGCCGGCGGGGTTGTTGAGCTTCAGGCCGTCCCGCGTTTCCTCTTCGACCAGCAGGAACCTGGAGACACCGCCCGTCTTTTTTTCAATCACCGCAGCGACCGTGACGCTGGGTTTCCATCGTTTAATCATGCGCCGGATTATCCGTGGCCTTGATGACCGGGGTCCTGACCGGCCGGCCAGGTGTGTTTGCTAGCCGAAAATCCGGCAGCGAAACTCTCGCGCAAATGTGCCACAAGGCATTGCACCGCCTTGGGCACTTGCTGCGACCAGGGCCTGAGGGCGTAAATGCGCTCGCCGAAAAATCCCTGCACCTGCCACTCGGGCAGCACCTGCACAAGCGGCGACGGCGATGGCACCGCGCTGCCACCCGCAGGTGCGCTGAAATCCGGCAGCAGGCCGATGCCCAGGCCCGCCACCAGCGCTTCGCGCAGCACTTCGCTGTTGTTGGCCTTCAGTGTGCCCGTGATGTTCACGCCAACTTGCTCGCGGGATTTGCGCTTGCCGCTGCGCACGAAGGTCCAGCTGGCGGTGTTGTGGTTGCCCAGGTAAAGCAGGCAATCGTGCGCGGCCAGGTCTGACGGCTGCGCAGGCACGCCGCGGCGCGCCAGGTAGTCGGGGCTGGCCAGCAGGATGGAGCGCGTTTCGCACAACACCCAGGCCACATGGGTGTCGGGCGGCGCATTCGTGTGTCGTATCGCCAGGTCGAAGCCTTCATTGGCAAGGTTGACAAAGCGGTCGGTGAGTTCCAGTTCGATATGGATCTCGGGATAGCGCTTGAGGAAGGCCGCAACGCAGGGCGCCAGGTGCTGACGCCCGAGCGCGACAGGTGCTGTCACGCGGATCAGCCCGCGCGGGGTTTCCACCAGGTCCTTCACGGCGGAATAGCTCTCGCTGATGCGGTTAAACGCCGGCTGCATGTCGTTCACCAATTGCTGGCCAGCCTCCGTCAGGCCTACGGAGCGCGTGGTGCGTCGCACCAGCGTCACGCCGGCGGCGCGCTCCAGCTCACTGATGCGCATGCTGGCCGAGGCCTTGGACATCCCGAGGCGGCGCGCCGCTTCGGTAAAGCTGCGTGTAGCCGCCAGGATGGTCAGCAGGTGAAGATCGGCGACAAGGGGCGATAGCTGGTCGGAAGACATGGAGGTCGAGAGGTCTATTGTTCAAAAATATGAACAATGTAATCACAAAACGGGGCATTATCAATTCGGCTGCGCAGCCCTAGACTGCGGTGAACCCCCAACGGCCAGTCCGGTGCCGCCACCTTTCAAGGATTGCAAAATGTCTTTATCCCCTGCTGCCTCCGCTTCACAAGCCACCATCGGCCACTACCTGAATGGCCGTGTGGCCGCGCCGTCTTCCGGGCGTAGCCAGGAAGTCTTCAACCCTGCAACGGGCGCGGTGTCGGGTTATGTCGCGCTTGCCAGCGGAACGGAGGTCGATGCGGCCGTGGCGTCAGCCCAGGCCGCCTTTCCCGCCTGGGCCGACACGCCGCCACTGCGCCGCGCGCGCGTGCTGTTCAAGTTCCTGGAACTGCTCAACCTGAACAAGGACAAGCTGGCCCACATGATCACCGCCGAGCACGGCAAGGTGTTCACCGACGCCCAAGGCGAGGTCTCGCGCGGCATCGACATTGTTGAATTCGCCTGCGGCATTCCGCAGCTGCTCAAGGGCGACTTCACCGACCAGGTTTCCACCGGCATCGACAACTGGACGCTGCGCCAGCCGCTGGGTGTGGTGGCCGGCATCACGCCCTTCAATTTCCCGGTGATGGTGCCGATGTGGATGTTCCCGGTGGCGATTGCCGCCGGCAACTGCTTTGTGCTCAAGCCCAGTCCCATCGACCCCAGCCCCAGCCTTTTCATGGCCGACCTGCTCAAGCAAGCCGGCTTGCCCGACGGCGTCTTCAACGTGGTGCAGGGCGATAAAGAGGCGGTCGACGCCCTGCTGGTGCACCCGGACGTGAAGGCCGTGTCCTTTGTTGGCTCCACACCGATCGCGAACTACATCTACGAAACCGGCGCACGCCACGGCAAGCGCGTGCAGGCACTGGGCGGCGCGAAGAACCACATGGTGGTCATGCCCGACGCCGACCTGGAGCAGGCGGTGGACGCATTGATCGGCGCGGGCTACGGCTCGGCCGGCGAACGCTGCATGGCGATCTCTGTGGCTGTGCTGGTGGGCAATGTGGCCGAAAAACTCATTCCCATGCTGGAAGCGCGCGCCAAAACACTGGTGATCAAAAACGGTGTGGAGCTTGACGCTGAAATGGGCCCCATCGTCACATCGGCCGCGCACCAGCGCATTACCGGCTACATCGAGACGGGCGTGAAAGAAGGCGCCAAGCTGCTGGTGGACGGCCGCACCTTCACGGGCGCCAAGGCCGGCCCGGGCTGCGGCAAGGGCTTCTGGATGGGTGGCACGCTGTTTGACCATGTCACGCCCGACATGCGCATCTATAAAGAAGAGATTTTTGGCCCGGTGCTGGGCTGCGTGCACGTGAAGGACTTCGCCGAAGCGGTGAACCTGATCAATGCCCATGAATTCGGCAACGGCGTGAGCTGCTTCACCCGGGACGGCCACGTGGCCCGCGAATTCAGCCGCCGCATCCAGGTCGGCATGGTCGGCATCAACGTGCCGATCCCGGTGCCCATGGCCTGGCATGGCTTTGGTGGCTGGAAAAAAAGCCTCTTCGGCGACATGCACGCCTATGGCGAAGAGGGCGTACGTTTCTATACCAAACAAAAGTCCATCATGCAGCGCTGGCCAGAGAGCATCGGCAAGGGCGCCGAATTCGTGATGCCGACAGCCAAATAGAAATAGCACGCCAGCCATCAAGGCAAACCGGCCCCAACCGCCATGTATTGGCAGGCGGGGCTTTTTTTATTGCGTGGCTTGACTCGGGTCAAAAACTGTAGACTGCCCTGACAAAAAATTGCAGAAATCTCATGTAAGCTTCATGACAGGTACAAAAGCGGATACGCAGACAAAGACACCGAGACAGATCGCGCGCAAGCCCGCCTGCGGGCTGACGTCAATCAAACCAACACCAACGTACTGAGGAGAGACCCATGCTCATTGGGGTACCCGCCGAAATCACGGCCGGAGAAACACGCGTCGCCATCACGCCCGAAACGACCAAAAAGCTCAAGGCACAAGGGCATACCGTCCGTGTGCAGTCCGGCGCCGGGGTGGCTGCCAGCGTTCCCGATGAGGCCTACACGGCGGTCGGCGCAGAGATCACCGACGCGGCGGGCGCTTATGGCGCTGATATCGTGCTCAAGGTCCGCTGCCCGCTGGACAGTGAAATGGGCCTGGCCAAAGCCGGAGGTGTGCTGGTCGGCATGCTCAATCCTTTTGATGCCACCGGGCTGCAGCGCCTGGCTGCGGCCAAGCTGACGTCCTTCGCGCTGGAGGCCGCGCCGCGCACCAGCCGCGCGCAAAGCATGGACGTGCTGTCTTCGCAAGCCAACATCGCCGGCTACAAGGCCGTGATGATGGCCGCTGCCGAATACCAGCGCTTCTTCCCCATGCTCATGACGGCGGCCGGCACGGTCAAGGCCGCCCGCGTGGTGATCCTGGGCGTCGGCGTAGCCGGCCTGCAGGCCATCGCCACCGCCAAGCGCCTTGGCGCCGTCATTGAAGCCAGCGACGTGCGCCCGAGCGTCAAAGAGCAGGTCGAATCGTTGGGCGGTAAATTCATCGATGTGCCCTACGAGACTGACGAAGAACGCGAAGCCGCGGTCGGTGTGGGCGGCTATGCCAAGCCCATGCCGCCGAGCTGGCTCGAGCGGCAAAAGGCCGAAGTCGCCAAGCGCGTGGCGCAAGCCGACGTGGTCATCACCACAGCCTTGATCCCGGGCCGCCCGGCGCCGGTGCTGGTCACCGAAGACATGGTCAAGGCCATGAAGCCCGGCAGCGTGATCGTCGACCTGGCCGCACCGCAAGGCGGCAACTGCCCGCTGACCGAACCCGGCAAGACCGTGGTCAAGCACGGCGTGACGCTGATCGGCCAGACCAACGTACCGGCCCTTGTCGCGGCGGATGCCAGCGCGCTCTATGCCCGCAACCTGCTCGACTTCCTCAAGCTCATCATCACCAAGGAAGGCACGCTCAATGTCGACCTGGAAGACGACATCGTCGCAGCCTGCCTGATGACGCAGGGCGGCGAGGTCAAGAAGAAGTAACCCTTTCGGGACCCATCGGATCAATTGGATTTAATCGGACAAGCCGGGCTCACGCCCGCGTAGTCCCTCACGGAGAAGACCATGGATGCAGTGTCACCCACCATCATCAACCTGATTATTTTTGTGCTGGCCATCTACGTGGGTTACCACGTGGTGTGGACCGTCACGCCGGCGTTGCACACACCGCTGATGGCGGTGACCAATGCGATTTCGGCCATCGTGATCGTAGGCGCCATGCTCGCGGCTGCACTGACCGAAACACCACTGGGCAAAACCATGGGCGTGCTGGCCGTGGCGCTGGCGGCCGTCAACATCTTCGGCGGCTTTCTGGTGACGCGCCGGATGCTGGAGATGTTCCGCAAGAAAGAAAAAAAAGTCGCCGCGCCCGCTGAAGGAGCCGCCAAATGAGCATGAATCTCGTCACGCTGCTGTACCTGGTAGCCTCCGTTTGCTTCATTCAGGCGCTCAAGGGCCTGTCACACCCTACCAGCTCAATCCGCGGCAACCTGTTCGGCATGGCCGGCATGGCCATTGCCGCGCTGACCACCGCAGCACTGATCGTCGAAATCTCGGGGGGCAAGGCCCTCGGCATGGGTTACGTTCTGTTGGGCCTGGTGGTCGGCGGAGGCTATGGCGCTTGGCGCGCCAAGACGGTCGAAATGACCAAGATGCCCGAGCTGGTGGCGTTCTTTCACAGCATGATCGGTTTGGCTGCGGTCTTTATCGCTGTGGCCGCCGTTGCCGAGCCATACGCTTTTGGCATCGCCGCCAAAGGCAACCCCATCCCCACCGGCAACCGGCTGGAGCTGTTTCTCGGCGCCGCCATTGGCGCCATCACCTTCAGCGGCTCGGTGATCGCCTTCGGCAAACTGTCGGGCACTTACAAGTTCCGCCTGTTCCAGGGCGCACCTGTGCAGTTTGCCGGCCAGCACAAGCTGAACCTGGTGCTGGGCCTGGTGACCATCGGCCTGGGGCTGGTGTTCATGTTCACGGGCAGCTGGCCCGCCTTCTTCGCGATGCTGGCAATGAGCTTCGTCATGGGCGTGCTGATCATCATTCCGATCGGCGGCGCCGACATGCCGGTGGTGGTGTCCATGCTCAACAGCTACTCGGGCTGGGCCGCGGCCGGTATCGGTTTTTCGCTCAACAACTCCATGCTGATCATTGCCGGCTCGCTGGTCGGCTCGTCGGGCGCCATCCTCTCGTACATCATGTGCAAGGCGATGAACCGCTCCTTCTTCAACGTGATCCTGGGCGGCTTCGGCGGTGAGGCCGGCACCGCCGCCGTAGGCGCCAAAGAGCAGCGCCCCGTCAAGTCGGGCTCTGCCGACGACGCTGCCTTCATCCTGGGCAATGCGGAGACCGTGATCATCGTGCCGGGCTACGGCCTGGCCGTGGCGCGCGCCCAGCACTCGGTCAAAGAGCTGGCGCAAAAGCTCATCGACAAGGGCGTCAACGTCAAATACGCGATCCACCCGGTGGCCGGCCGCATGCCCGGCCACATGAACGTGTTGCTGGCCGAGGCCGAAGTGCCTTACGACCAGGTGCATGAAATGGAAGACATCAACGCCGAGTTCGGCCAGGCCGACGTCGCCATCATCCTGGGTGCCAACGACGTGGTGAACCCCGCCGCGCACGTCAAGGGCAGTGCCATCTACGGCATGCCCATCCTGGAGGCCTACAAGGCCAAGACGGTCATCGTCAACAAGCGTTCCATGGCGGCCGGCTACGCAGGCCTGGACAACGAACTCTTCTACATGGACAAGACCATGATGGTGTTCGGGGACGCCAAAAAGGTGATCGAAGACATGGGCAAGGCCATCGAGTAATCGCTGGCCGCCGGGTTTTCCCGCGGCGGCGAGCCGCGGGCGCACCCCGATTTAGAGAGGCTTCCCTCCTGATTTCCCGGGTTTCCTAGGGAAAACGCAATAGCCACGAAGAGGGCACGCCATGAGAATCCATGGCAGTAAGCAATACGTAATGGAGAAGACAAACATGAATGCAGCGACCCTTGACCGCCCATGGCTCAAAGCCTATCCGCCGGGCGTTCCTACCGATATCGACGCGTCCCAGTACCCGTCGCTGGTCGCATTGATGGAGGAAAGCTTCAAGAAACACGGCAGCCGCGTCGCCTACAGCTTCATGGGCAAGGACGTGACCTTCGGCCAGACCGACAGCCTGTCGCTCGCCTTCGGCGCCTACCTGCAGAGCTTGGGCCTGGCTAAGGGCGACCGCGTTGCCATCATGATGCCCAACGTACCGCAGTACCCGGTGGCGGTGGCCGCCATCCTGCGCGCCGGCTATGTGGTGGTCAATGTGAACCCGCTGTACACGCCGCGCGAACTGGAGCATCAGCTCAAGGATTCGGGCGCCAAGGCGATCGTCATCATCGAAAACTTCGCCAACACGCTCGAGCAATGCATTGCCGCCACGCCCGTCAAGCACGTGGTGTTGTGCGCCATGGGTGACCAGCTGGGCATGCTCAAGGGTGCGCTCGTCAACTACGTGGTGCGCAACGTCAAGAAGATGGTGCCGGCCTTCAACCTGCCCGGCGCCGTGCGTTTTAACGACGCTGTGGCGCAGGGCACGCGCCTGACGCTCAAGCGGCCCGACATCAAACCAGACGACGTGGCCGTGCTGCAATACACCGGCGGCACCACAGGTGTCTCCAAGGGCGCCGTTCTGCTGCACCGCAACGTGATCGCCAATGTGCTGCAGTCCGAAGCCTGGAACAGCCCGGCCATGGCGGCCCTGCCGGCCGGCGAGCAGCTCACGTATGTCTGCGCGCTACCGCTGTACCACATCTTCGCGTTCACCGTGAACATGATGCTGGGCATGCGCACCGGCAGCAAAAACATCCTGATCCCCAATCCGCGTGACCTGACGGCCGTGCTTAAAGAGCTCTCCAGGCACAAGATCAACAGCTTCCCCGCGGTCAATACCCTGTTCAATGGCCTGGCGAATCACCCGGACTTCAACACCGTGGACTGGTCGCACCTGAAGATTTCACTGGGTGGCGGCATGGCTGTGCAAGGCGCGGTGGCCAAGCTGTGGCTCGAGAAAACCGGCTGCCCGGTCTGCGAAGGTTACGGCCTTTCCGAGACATCACCCTCGGCCAGCTGCAACCCGACCAACAGCAAGGCCTTCACCGGCACCATCGGTGTGCCGATTCCCGGCACTTACTTCAAGCTGCTCGATGACGACGGCAATGAAGTCCCGCAAGGCCAGCCCGGCGAAATCGCCATCAAGGGTCCGCAGGTCATGGCCGGCTACTGGCAGCGCCCCGACGAGACCGCCAAGGTCATGACGCCCGACGGATACTTCAAATCAGGCGACATCGGCGTGGTCGATGAAAACGGCTTCTTCAAGATCGTCGACCGCAAGAAAGACATGATCCTTGTGAGCGGCTTCAATGTCTATCCGAACGAAATTGAGGATGTAGTGGCCAAGCTCGACGGCGTGATGGAATGTGCCTGCGTAGGCGTTGCCGATGAAAAGTCCGGCGAAGCCGTGAAGCTGGTGATCGTGAAAAAGAATCCCGAGCTCACGGAAGCACAGGTGCGGGAATACTGCAAAACCAATCTCACAGGCTACAAACAACCGAAAGTGGTGGAGTTCCGTACCGATCTGCCCAAGACGCCGGTTGGCAAGATCCTGCGCCGCGAACTGCGCGACAAGAAATAAACGGCAAGTTTCAGAGCTCGCCGCGCATGCGCGGCAGGTTTTCTAGAGGGCAGCGCAAGCTGCCCTTTTTTCTGCGCCCCCGGTGTTGAAAGCGCGGGCAAAATCAGGGCATGACTTCCGTTGACATCTTCCCCCGTGCACCCACCGCCATCCTCAGCGCCCTTGCTGAAGAGCAGTCCGGCCTGATTGACCTGCTGGAAAACGCGCGGCAGGTGAAGCACGCTGGCCGCGAGTTCTGGCTTGGTGCCCTGCACGGGCACCCGGTCGTGCTGGTGCTCGCGCGTATCGGAAAAGTGGCGGCAACCACCACGGCGGTGGCGCTGATCGAGCACTTCAAGGTCGGCCGCATTGTATTCACCGGTGTGGCCGGTGGGCTGGGCGAAAGTGTGAATGTGGGCGATGTGGTGGTGGCCGACAGTTTTGTGCAGCATGACATGGACGCCTCACCGCTGTTTCCCCGCTATGAGGTTCCGCTGTATGGCAAGACGGTTTTTGAAAGCAACGCGGCTTTGACGGCGTTATTGCACGCGGCGGCGCTGGCTGCCGGTACTGTGCCGGCGTATCCGTCTGCGCGTGTCCACCGCGGGCTGATGATCAGCGGCGACCGCTTTGTCTGCGGTGCGCAGGAAGCCGCCGGTATCCGTGCGGCACTGATTGCAGCAGGCCACACGCCGCTGGCGGTCGAGATGGAGGGTGCGGCCGTGGCGCAGGTCTGCCATGACTACGGCGTGGCGTTTGCGTCGGTGAGAACGATTTCCGACCGCGCCGACGACACCGCGCACGTGGACTTTCCGGCATTTGTGGCGGAAGTGGCCAGCGTCTACGCGCGTGCCATTGTTGAGAAGTTGCTGCCGGCGATTCCCGTTTAAAGTGTTTGCTATCTATTTGATAGCTGCTCGCGCTTGTCTGTATTGGGTTGGATCCTGATTTGATACCTGGGGTGCATCCCGCGGCAGCTTGAGAGCGGCTATTTCAGCCAGCCCCGCTTGCGGAAATAGATCATCGGCACCAGTGCACTGGCCACCATCAGCGCGATCACATACGGATAAGCCGCCGGCCCCAGAAGCTGCAGTTCGGGGAAAGACATATTCATGCCGTAGATGCTGGCGATCAGCGTAGGCGGCAGCAGCGCGACGCTGGCCACCGAGAATATCTTGATGATCTTGTTCTGGTTGATATTGATGAAGCCTACCGTGGCATCCATCAAAAAGTTGATCTTGTCAAAGAGGAAGGCGGTGTGTGAATCGAGCGAGTCGATGTCGCGCAGAATCTGCCGCGCTTCCTCGAACTGCTCGGCGTTGAGCATCTTGCTGCGCATCATGAAGCTGACCGCGCGGCGCGTGTCCATCATGTTGCGGCGGATGCGGCCGTTCAGGTCTTCGTGGCGGGCAATGGCGCCCAGCACTTCGCCGGCCAGGGCGTCGGTCACGTCGCCCGACAACACCTGCGCGCTGACTTTTTCGAGCTCGACATAAACGCCTTCCAGCGTGTCGGCGGAATACTCGGCGTCGGCGTCAAACAGCTTGAGCAGCACCTCCTTGGCGTCTTCGATAAGCCCCGGGGCGCGGCGCGCGCGCATCCGCAGCAGGCGAAAAACCGGCACGTCTTCGTCGTGGATGGAAAACAGCACACCCTTGCTCTTGAGGTCGTCGTTGACCAGGTTCAGGATGAAAGCCACCCGCACGGTGCGCGGCTCTTCGTCGTCGGCAATCAGGAAGTCGGAGCGGATGTGCAGCTCGCCGTTGTCTTCCTCGTAGAAGCGCGCGGACTCTTCAATGTCCTCGTCCATCGCGTCTTCCGGAATGGACAACCCGTAGTACTGCTTGATCCAGCGTTTTTCTTCGAGGGTGGGAGACTCCAGATCCACCCAGATGGGCTGGAATTTGGAGAGTTCTTCCAGGGATTCGATTTCTTCCTGGAAAAGCCGGCCGTTGGCCAGCGTGAAAATATTGAGCATGACTGACTGCCTATCGGTTCAAGGGCCGGCACAAGGCGAACGCTCAGGCCTTGCGCGAAAGCGCGGTAAAAGGGCGGTGGGATATGGCATCGCTTTCAACCCCCTTTCAACGTGAGCCTTTGCAAGCCTGGCGTCAGTCTGCGGTGTTGAAAGCTAGCAACTAGGGCTGCTTTCCAAGGATTTCTCCGTAATGAATAAGCGGCGATTATGGCATTTCACACCTGGTTTATCCACCGCTTGCGCTACATAAAAAACTCGATGAGCTCGCTCTTTCGCGCGTAAGCGTCCTGTTCGCCCAGCGCCATCAGCGCCTTGACAAACCCCGGCTCGAACAGCAGGTAGCTGGCCAGTGCGGCGCCTCCCGGACTGCCTTTGGCGCCCAGCGCACCCAGGCCAGCCAGCGCGTTGTAGGTCCCCCGCGGTAATTCGCCGGCGTGGGCTTGCGCCAGTGCGTCGAGCGACTGTGACGGTGCAATCGCCAACACGTCGACGGGCCGGTAGGGCATGACAGCCGCGATTTCGCGCGGCATCTGCCGCACGGTTTTGCTCACGCGCTGGGCCTGCTCCACGTCGGCCTGCAGCGTGTCCTGAAACACACTGGCCATGGCATGGCCGGCAATGGCGCCCAGCGTGGGCCGGCCGCTCACGTTCGGCCCGTTGCTGCCGACGAAACCGGCGCGCTCGGGTTGCCCCACGCCGATCACCAGCACCTTGCTGGCCCCAAGGTGCAAGGCGGGTGAGAGCGGGGAGCTCTGGCGCATGGAACCATCGCCAAAGAACTCGCGGTGGCCGTCCACCCAGAGCGGCGTGGAGGGGAACAGGAAGGGAATGGCGCTGGAAGCCATCAGGTGTTCGATGGTGACGGGCTGGAACTCTGCACGCCGCCCTGGCCGGCTCCAGAGATCGGCGTGGCGGCCGGCAGCCATCTGGCAGAACGTCCAGTGCACGCCGCTGCTGTAGCTGGAGGCCGTGATGGCCAGCGCGTGAAGGGTTTTATCCTGCAGCACCTGCTCGATGTGGCCCAGCGAAATGGCATGGTGCAAGGTGTCGACCAGCGGTGTGTTGTCCAGCAGGGATTGTTGCGCCCGCACCTGCTGCGACAAAAACAGCGCCGCCGCAATGCGGCTTGAACGGATCCACGCGGGAACCTTGAGCTGGTAAACCTGCGATGAGCGCAATGTGGTCCAGAAATTGGCCAATCGGCCGAATGCCTGCAAGCCTTCACCCGCATGGCTTGCCAGGAAAGCTGCGTTCAACGCACCGGCTGACGTGCCCACCAGGATCTTGAACGGGAATTTCGGGTCAGCCGCACCGCCCTGCACGCTGAGCATGGTTGACAGGGCGTGAAGCACTCCCGCCTGGTAGGCCGTGCGTGCGCCGCCGCCCATGAGGACAAGGGCATTTTGCGCCTCGTCAGGGCGGGTTAACGCAGAAGAAATGATGGTCTCAAGCGACATGGCCGGGCCGGGTATGCGGCGGACGTGGTGAAAGCAGGCGGGGCATGAGCTTGATCGGCTGGTGTTATGGTTTTTTCGCCATGGGGCGCTGTTTCAGTCTTTGCCATTGCCTCATTGATGGGGCCGGGCCGGCTGCGGGCAATTGTGTCAGCATGATGCCGCCGCGAAAGACTTCCTGCAAGTCCGCTGGCTTGGCCGCCACACGGTTTGACTTGGTAAAAAGCCAGAAGAATCAAAGGCCTTCAGGCGCTGCCAGGGCGGCACGCCAGCACTCAGCGCATGCAGTGAAATCGGGTCAAGGGGTTTTTCATAAGGTTTCATTATTTATTGCGGCGCAAGGTTGCAATTGCGGGGCATCGGGCGCATAGTGAATCCAAGAGAGTGTCCCCGTCCGCTGCCTCGCCTTCATGGGCCCGGCAGTGTTTTCAACCCAGCTCCAACCTTGGAAAAAGGAGTCTCTTTATGAACTTGACGATCAGCGGCCACCATCTTGAAGTTACCCCCGCGCTACGCGGTTATGTGACCAGCAAGCTGGATCGGATTACCCGGCATTTCGACCAGGTAGTAGACGTAAAAGTCCTGTTGACAGTGGACAACATGAAAGAAAAGGAAAGACGCCAGCGGGCCGAATGCAATGTGCATGTCAAGGGCCGCGACCTGTTTGCCGAGAGCTCCCACGCTGATCTTTACGCCGCAGTTGATGAATTGACAGACAAGCTGGACCGTCAGGTTGGGCGTTACAAAACCAGAACCCAGGATCACCACCACGTTGCTGCCAAGCGCCAGGCCTGAAAGTCTTTTCGGGCTGTCCCTTTTCAGAGTGCGCGGCTTCTCCTCGAAGGGCCGCATTCACCGGTGGCGTGCAGACGGAAAAACCTGCATTGCACGTTTTCTGTCGCGGCGAATCTGCAGGGCATCTGCAGGCGCGCCAAACCAGACGCCGAAGCCGCTTGTGGCGCCAAGCGGCTTTTTAATGCCTTTTTTGCGGTCAACCCGCTGCAAAGTGCATAATTCGGCGACTAAAAGATTGTTATGAACCGTCTTTCGCAAATTTTGCCCCCCTCCCAGGTTCTGGTCAGCGTTGAAGCGACCAGCAAGAAGCGCGCTTTCGAGGAAGCCGGTCTGCTGTTTGAGAACCAACATGGCCTGAACCGCGCATTGATCACGGACAGCCTGTTCGCCCGCGAACGCCTGGGCTCCACCGGGCTTGGCCACGGCGTGGCGATTCCGCACGGCCGGATCAAGGGCCTGAAGGCCCCCATGGCGGCCGTTTTCCTGTTGCAGGCGCCCATTGGCTTCGATGCGCCGGACGAACAGGCCGTAGCCCTGCTGATTTTTCTGCTGGTTCCCGAGGCTGCCACTCAAAAACACCTCGAAATTCTTTCGGAAATTGCCGAATTGCTTAGCGACAGCTCCCTGCGCGAGCAACTCAAGACCAGCACCGATGCCGCTGGACTGCACAACCTGATCGCTTCCTGGCATTCCGTCCACGAAGTCAGTTCTTAGATGCGGTGTTGCACGGTTGCACGCTGTCCGGCCCGGCAGGGTCTTGAACAGGAAAAGTACAAGGCCGCATGAAGCCCACCGTTGTCAGCGCTGACGTTTTATTTGAAGACCACCGCGCCGCCCTGAAATGGGAATGGGTTGCCGGCCTCGGGGCCTCCGAGCGGCGTTTCGACGAAGTCGCCGTGCGGGCTGCACGCTCTGGCGCCGATCTGGTCGGATACCTCAACTACATTCATCCCTACCGCGTGCAGATCCTGGGCGAACGCGAGGTTGCTTACCTCACGAATGCCAGCCCTGAGGACTGCGCCCGGCGCATTTCCCGCATCATCACGCTGGAGCCACCGGTGCTGATCGTCGCCGACGGCCAGACCGCGCCGGACACGCTGCTGTCGATGTGCGAACGCGCCCAGTTGCCGATGTTCGCCACGCCCGAATCGGCGGCTTTCGTGATTGACGTGCTCAGGGCCTACCTGTCCAAGCATTTTGCCGACCGCACCTCCATGCATGGCGTGTTCATGGACATCCTGGGCCTGGGCGTCATGATCACCGGTGAATCCGGCCTGGGCAAAAGTGAACTGGGGCTGGAACTGATTTCGCGCGGACACGGCCTGGTGGCCGACGATGCGGTAGACCTGTACCGGATCAACCAGACCACGATTGAAGGACGCTGTCCGGAACTGCTGCAAAACCTGCTGGAAGTACGCGGCATCGGCCTGCTCGACATCAAGGCCATTTTTGGCGAGACGGCGGTGCGCCGCAAGATGCGCCTGAAGATGATCGTGCACCTGGTGCGCCGCGAAACGCTAGAGCGCGATTACGAACGCATCCCGTACGAACCGCTGACGCAGGACGTGCTGGGCATCCCGGTGCGCAAGGTCATCATCCAGGTGGAAGCCGGCCGCAATATCGCCGTGCTGGTCGAGGCCGCCGTGCGCAATGCGATCTTGCAGCTGCGCGGCATCAATACCTACCAGGATTTCGTGGAGCGGCACCGCCGCGCCATGGAACAAGACGATTAGAAGGCGCGAATAAACCTACTGCGCAACCCGATCTTGCACCTGCGGTCCTCGCCGTACGCAAGTACGGCTCCGGTCCTCGATGCAACCTCGGGCTGCTCGCTACGGTTTCTTCACACCTTCTGCGCCGCAGTTTTACTTGCTATTGAATCAATAGCTGCTTGCGCTTGTATATAAAGGGCTGCAGGCCATTTCTGCTAAAAATTAAGCGTGATGGTGCCGTACCGGTGCGCCGTTGCGGTTGGGGCACTTGTCTTTGGTGCAGTTAGCGTAGATCGACAGTGAATGATCGGCAATGGTGAAGCCCTTGGCTTTGGCGACGGCATTCTGGCGTTTTTCAATCTCGGCGTCGTAGAACTCCTCGACCTTGCCGCAATCGAGGCAGACCAGGTGGTCGTGGTGCTGGCCTTCGTTGATCTCATAGACCGCTTTACCTGATTCGAAATTGCTGCGGTTCAGCAGTCCGGCCTGCTCGAACTGGGTCAGCACCCGGTAGACCGTGGCCAGGCCAATGTCCGAGCGGTCTTCCAGCAGCACCCGGAACACATCTTCGGCTGTCATGTGGCGCTGTTTGCCCGCCTGGAAGATCTCCAGGATTTTCAGGCGTGGCAGGGTTGCCTTGAGGCCGGTGTTTTTCAGTTCGTCGATGTTGCTCATGGGAAAACTCTCTGGGTGAAACCGCTGTGTAAAGCGGTGGTGCGACCCTTCTGGGCAGGTGCCGGCCGGGGGCCCCCAGCCGCTACAATGAACGATCATATCGCTACACCCCCTCACTATGTCAGCCATGCCTGCAAATCATCGTTACAGCGCCAAAACCGCTTTCCTGCTCCTGGCCTGCACGGTGCTGGCGTCCTGCAGCAGCCTGAGCAACATGAGCAGCAGTTCGATCAACCCGGTCAACTGGGTCACGCCCTACAAGGTGGACGTCATTCAGGGCAATTTTGTCTCCAGGGAGCAAGTTGAGCTGCTTCGCCCCGGCATGACGCGTGAACAGGTCAAGGCCATCATGGGAACGCCTCTGATGGCCAGCCTGTTTCATGGCGACCGCTGGGATTACGTCTTTACGCTGAAGCGCCAGGGCGTGGAGCCCCAGTCGTACAAATACACCGTGTTTTTCAAGGGTGACCAGCTGGAGCGCTTTGAAGGCGACGCCATGCCGAGCGAGACCGAATTCATTGCCAAACTGGGCAACCGACGCAAACTGGGCGATGTGCCCGTGCTGGAAGCCACCGAAGAGCAGCTCACCAAGGCTTCCACAAAGGTCAAAGCCAATCCGGCAGCAGCCACTTCGGCGCCCACCAGTGCGCCAGCGGGCTCTCCGTCTGCCTCCTATCCGCCGCTCGAAAGCCCGAAACAGTGAGCGGGGCCGGCTCAATCCAGGCGACCCAGGCCAGACGGCACCGGGTCGCGGTAGCGGGCGCCAGCGGCCGCATGGGCCAGATGCTGATTGAGGCCGTCGGCGCCAGTGCCGACTGCCAGCTGACCGGTGCGCTCGATGTGGCTTCCAGTTCCGCCATCGGCAGTGATGCCGCCGCGTTTTCGGGACGCATGAGCGGCGTTTTGATCAATGCCGATCTTCGGCAGGGCCTGAAAGATTCCGGCGTGCTGATTGATTTCACCCGTCCCGAAGGCACGCTGGCCCATCTGGCGGCTTGCCGCGAGCTGGGCGTCAAGCTGGTGATCGGCACTACCGGATTTTCCGACGCGCAGAAAGCCGAGATAGCCGCTGCGGCCAAAGACATCGCCATCGTCATGGCTCCGAACATGAGCGTAGGCGTCAACGTCACGCTCAAGCTGCTCGAGATGGCGGCTCAGGCCCTTTCTACCGGCTATGACATCGAAATCGTCGAGGCGCACCACCGCCACAAGGTGGATGCCCCGTCCGGCACCGCACTCAAGATGGGTGAAGTGATTGCCGGTGCGCTGGGCCGCGATCTCAAGGATTGCGCCGTCTATGCCCGCGAAGGCGTGACGGGCGAGCGCGACCCGTCGACCATCGGTTTTGCGGCCGTGCGCGGCGGCGACGTGGTGGGTGATCACACTGTGATGTTCTTGGGCACCGGCGAGCGCATCGAAATTTCCCACAAGTCATCCAGCAGGGCCAACTATGCCCAGGGCAGCTTGCGTGCCGCGCGCTACCTCGATTCGCACGCCACCGGCCTTTTTGACATGTTTGACGTGCTGGGTCTGAAAAAATGAATGCGGTGCCGGTCACGGCAGTTTCGGAGGCTTTAACCTGATGGACTTCTTCAGCCTGATGACCCAGGGCGGCATCGTCAGCCAGCTGGTGGCGGCCTTGCTGCTGGCCATGTCGGTCGCGAGTTGGGTCGTGATCCTGTGGAAGGCCTGGCTGCTTCAGCGTGCCGCCAAAGACGTGGCACGCAGCACCGCTGCTTTCTGGCAATCGACCTCTGTAGAACAAGCCCGGGAGAAAGTGGCCGCCTTCGACCGCGAGGCGCTGGTGTTGCCTCTCATTGTTGCCACGGACATCCAGGCCGGCGGTACGCTGGCGTCGGCGGGTGACAAGTCCCAGCAACTTACCCGCGTGTTGCGCGACGCCCTTCATGACATCCTGGACAAGCTGCAGTTCGGCCAGGTGCTGCTGGCTACCGTCGGTTCTACCGCACCCTTTGTGGGGCTGCTGGGTACGGTCTGGGGCATTTACCACGCACTTGTCGGCATCGCTTCAGCCGGCCAGATCACCATCGACAAGGTCTCCGGCCCCGTCGGCGAAGCGCTCATCATGACGGCGGCAGGCCTGGCGGTAGCGATTCCAGCCGTGCTGGCGTACAACATTTTCGGCCGTCGCGTCGGCCGTATCGAGGCCGACCTCGAAGGCTTTGCACGCGATTTGCGCGAGTTACTCGCACATAAGGGCTAGCTAATGGCTTTCGGCCGCCTCGAACGCACCCAGGGCCCGCAGCCCATGAGTGACATCAACGTCACGCCGCTGGTCGACGTGATGCTGGTGCTGGTGGTCATTTTCATCATTACAGCTCCGCTACTGGCCAGCACCATCCGGCTCGACTTGCCGAAGACCGAAGCGGCCAAGCCGGCCGATGCGCCGAAATTCGTCACCCTGGTGGTCGACAGGGCTGGCCAGGCTTTCCTGAATGACAAGCCCCTGGGCCTGGATGAGCTTGCCCGCCGGTTGGCGGAAACCGCCGGCCAGAATCCCGACACCGAAGTGCAGTTGCGTGCCGACGAAGCCGTGCCTTACGGGAAAGTCGTGGAAGTCATGGGCGTGGCGCAAAAAGCCGGGCTCAACCGGATCGGCTTTGTGGCGGATCCTGTTCCGTCCGCGGCTGCCAGCCCTGCGGCGGCCCGGTAACCTGCGCAGAGCCGCCCAGCATCTAAAATCGGGGATTCGCCCTTTGGCTGCGCGGCCCGCATGGCGGGGCCGGAGCCTTTCAC
This sequence comes from Polaromonas sp. P1_F1, assembly GCF_056405795.1. Lineage (NCBI taxonomy): Bacteria > Pseudomonadati > Pseudomonadota > Betaproteobacteria > Burkholderiales > Comamonadaceae > Polaromonas > Polaromonas sp. P1_F1. Next base: position 1,117,291 of record NZ_JBFUBJ010000001.1, on the reverse strand, counting down.
GGCTTCCATTTTGTTATCCCGTTTCGCCTTCCCGGTTCTCCATGCAAGACAAATACAACCACCTCGACGTTGAGCGCGACGCTCAAGCCCACTGGACCGCAGCCGACGCCTACCGCGTGACGGAAGACGCCAGCCGCAAGAAGTACTACGCTTGCTCCATGTTGCCCTACCCCAGCGGCAAGCTGCACATGGGCCACGTGCGCAACTACACCATCAACGACATGCTCACGCGCCACCTGCGCATGAAGGGCTACAACGTGTTGATGCCCATGGGCTGGGACGCCTTCGGCCTGCCGGCTGAAAACGCCGCCATGAAAAACGGCGTGCCGCCGGCAAAGTGGACCTACGACAACATCGCCTACATGAAAAAGCAGATGCAGGCGATGGGGCTGGCCATCGACTGGAGCCGCGAAGTCGCCACCTGCGATGCGAGCTACTACAAGTGGAACCAGTGGCTCTTTCTGAAGATGCTGGAAAAAGGCATCGCCTACCGCAAGACCCAGGTCGTGAACTGGGACCCGGTCGACCAGACTGTGCTGGCCAATGAGCAGGTGATAGACGGCAAGGGCTGGCGCACCGGCGCAGTGGTGGAAAAGCGCGAGATCCCCGGCTACTACCTCAAGATCACCCAGTACGCCGACGAACTGCTCGACAGCGTCAGCCACAAGCTGCCCGGCTGGCCCGAACGCGTCAAGCTGATGCAGGAGAACTGGATCGGCAAGAGTGAAGGCGTGCGCTTTGCGTTCACGCACGACATCCAGGACGCCTCCGGCAAGCTGATCGGCGAGGGGAAGATGTATGTCTTCACCACGCGCGCCGACACCATCATGGGCGTGACCTTCTGCGCCGTGGCGCCTGAGCACCCGCTGGCGCAGCACGCCGCCGTGTCCAATCCAAAAATCGCCGCCTTCATTGAAGAATGCAAGGCCGGCGGAACGACCGAAGCCGAGCTTGCCACGCAGGAGAAAAAAGGCGTGCCCACGGGCCTCTTTGTCACGCATCCGCTCACCGGCGACAAAGTTGAAGTCTGGGTCGGCAACTACGTCCTCATGAGTTACGGCGACGGCGCTGTGATGGGCGTGCCCGCGCACGACGAGCGTGATTTCGAATTCGCCAAAAAATACAAGCTGCCGATCAGGCAAGTGGTTGATGTCAAGGGCCAGGCCTACAGCCTGGACGCCTGGGCCGACTGGTACGGCGACAAGCAGCAGGGTGTCACCATCAATTCGGGCAAGTACGACGGCCTGGGCTGCAAGGCCGCAGTCGATGCCGTGGCCGCCGATCTGGCCGCCAAGGGACTGGGCGAGAAGAAGACCACTTGGCGCCTGCGCGATTGGGGCGTGAGCCGCCAGCGCTACTGGGGCACACCCATTCCCATCATCCACTGCGAAGAGCACGGCGCTGTGCCGGTGCCTGAAAAAGACCTTCCCGTGGTGCTGCCGCAAGACTGCGTGCCGGACGGTTCGGGTAACCCGCTGCACAAGCATGCGGGCTTTCACGCCGGTGTGGTCTGCCCCGTCTGCGGCAAGCGCGGCCGCCGCGAGACCGACACCATGGACACTTTTGTCGATTCGTCCTGGTACTTCATGCGCTACTGCGACCCGAAGAACGGCGACAAGATGGTGGCCGAAGGCGCCAACTACTGGATGCCGATGGACCAGTACATCGGCGGTATCGAGCACGCCATCCTGCATTTGCTTTACGCCCGTTTCTGGACCAAGGTGATGCGTGACCTGGGCCTGGTGAAGGTCGACGAGCCTTTCACCAAGCTGCTCACGCAGGGCATGGTGCTCAACGAGGCCTTCTCGCGCGTGACCACCGGCAAGCAGTACTTCTGGGCGCATGAGCTCGATATCGTGCGCGACGAGCACGCCAAGGTGATCTCCGCCACGTCCAAAGCCGACGGCCTGCCCGTGCCTTACGAGGGCTGGACGACCATGTCCAAGTCCAAGAACAACGGCGTCGACCCGCAGGACCTGATCGAAAAGTACGGCGCGGACACCGCCCGGCTCTACACCATGTTCACCGCGCCGCCCGACACCACGCTGGAGTGGAACGACGCCGCGCTCGAAGGTTCCTACCGCTTCCTGCGTCGCGTGTGGAATTTCGGTGTCAAGCTTCATGCTATGAATTCAGGAGCTAGTGGCGCGCATCCATTGGGCGCTGCGGCTTCTTTTGACAAGGAAGTCAAGGCGCTTCGCCTGGAAATCCATACGGTGCTCAAGCAGATCGACTACGACTATCAGCGCATGCAGTACAACACGGTGGTGTCGGGCAACATGAAGTTGCTGAACGCGATGGAGGACTTTAAAGGTGCTTCGTCTGCGGGCGCAGTCGCTGCACTGCACGAAGGCTTCGGCATCCTGCTGCGCTGCCTCTACCCGGCTACGCCGCATCTGGCACATGCGCTCTGGTCACAGCTCGGCTACGCGGCGCGGCACGGCGAACTGCTCGATGCCCCCTGGCCCGAAGTCGACGCAGCCGCTCTTCAACAGGACGAGATCGAGCTGGTGCTGCAGGTCAACGGCAAGCTGCGCGGCTCCGTCACTGTTCCCGCCGGCGCCGACAAGGCCACCATCGAGGCCGCCGCGCTGGCGTCGGAGGCTTTCACCAAACAGGCTGCGGGTGCGCCCGCCAAGAAGGTGATCGTGGTGCCAGGCCGGCTGGTCAACATCGTCATTTAGGTCATTGAGACCGCTTCAAAAAACACACAGAAAGCCAGCCATGCAGCGTCGCGCATTCCTCACACTGTCGGCCTCAGCCGCCGCCCTGAGCCTGAGCGGATGCGGCTTCGCATTGCGCAAGGCGCCCACCTTCGCCTTCACTACGCTTTATTCGGGCTTGGCCGAGACTTCGCCGCTGGGGGTGGAGCTCAGGCGTTCACTGCAGGCGACGCGCAAAGTGGAGGTGATCACCGAGGCCCGCAGGATCAATGAGGCGCAAGTCATCCTCGATGCACTGGGCGATCAGCGCGAAAAAGTTATCCTGAGCCGCAATGCCTCGGGCCAGGTGCGCGAGTTTCAGCTGCGCCTGCGCTTTCGCTTCAAGCTGCGTACCCTGGCGGGCAAGGAACTCATCCCCGACACTGAAATCATGCAGCAACGCGACATCAGCTTCAATGAGTCGGCGGTATTGGCAAAGGAGGCCGAAGAAGCCCTGCTGTACCGCGATATGCAAAGCGATGTCGTCCAGCAGATCATGCGCCGCCTGGCGGCGGTGACGGAACTCTGAAGCCCCTAACCCATCAGGCCCGCATCAGTGTGCTTTTGCCGAACAGGCTCTCGATGAGGTCCACGGCCACCTCGGCCGTGCCGTTGCGCACGTCCAGTGCCGGGTTCAGCTCCATCACATCAAGCGAGCCGAGCAAACCGGTGTCGGCAATCATCTCCATGCACAGCTGGGCTTCGCGGTAGGTGGGGCCGCCTTTGATGGCGGTGTCCACACCCGGCGCGATGGAGGGGTCCAGAAAATCGACGTCAAAGCTCACATGCAGGTGGGTGTTGGCGTCCATGCCGGCCAGCGCTTTTTCCATGGTGTGGCGCATGCCCATCTCGTCGATGTAGCGCATGTCGAAGACCTCAAGGCCCTCTTGCCGCACAAAGCGCTTTTCGCCCTCGTCCACGCTGCGGATGCCGATTTGCCGTATCGCCTTGGGGCTCATGGCGGGCACCATGCCGCCGATATTGGTGAGCTCTGCCGGCCCGTGGCCGCACAGCACCGCCACCGGCATGCCGTGCACATTGCCGGTGGGCGTGAGTGCGTTGGTGTTGAAGTCGGTGTGCGCATCCAGCCAGAGCACGCGCAGCGTCTTGCCGATGCCGCGGCAGTAGCGCGCCACCGCGCTGATCGAGCCAATGCCCAGGCAGTGGTCGCCGCCCAGCAGGATGGGCAGATGGCCGGCCGCGAGGCTCTGGTACATCGCTTCGTGCACCGCCTTGTTCCAGGCGACCACCTCGTCCAGGTGCCGGTAGCCCTCGTCGGGCGGCAGCCAGGGATTGGTGGGGCCGGCCAGGTTGCCGGTGTCGACAACTTCGAGCCCGCGGCCGTGCAACGCTTCGCGGATGCCGGCCACGCGCAAGGCTTCAGGCCCCATCGAGGCGCCGCGGCTGCCCGCGCCGATGTCGGTAGGGGCACCAATCAGGTCAACAGACTTGGTCATCAACGTGCCATTTCAGGGATGGGGGAAATGCGGGGCGCCTTGGCGGTCGGCGATTCGGCGGGCGTCAGCAGGCCGAACAGGTTTTTGGGGTCGTCAAGATGAGGCACCAGGTCGATCTGGCGGCGATTGGCAACGTCCGCCAGTTGCAGCTTGTGCAAATAGCGCAGGGCCGAATAGTCTTCCAGCGCAAAACCGACCGAATCAAAAATCGTGACTTCCCGGGGCGATGCACGCCCCTTGGCCGTGCCCTTGAGCACGTCGGCAAATTCAGCCACTTTGAAGTCCTCGGGCATTTGCTGGATCTCGCCTTCGATGCGCGACTGCGGCTCAAACTCGACCACCACGCGGGCGTCCTTGCGCAGCAGGATGTCGGCGTGCAGCTCGGTCTTGCCGGGGCAGTCGCCTCCCACGGCATTCAGGTGCATGCCGGGTTTGATCATCTCCGGCGTCAGGATGACGGCGTTGCGTTTGTCGGCGGTAATGGTGGTCACGATGTCGGCTCCTTGCACGGCCTGGTCCGCTGACTGGCAAATCGTCACGCTCAGGCCCTGCAGCCCCAACGCATGCAGGTTACGGGCCAGTTTATCGCTGGCTGCCGCGTCAATGTCAAACAGGCGCATCTCGCGTATGCCCAGCATGTGGTGAAAGGCGATGGCCTGGAATTCGCTTTGCGCGCCGTTGCCGATGATCGCCATCACGCGGCTCCCGGGGCGGGCCATCCACCTGGCGGCCAGTGCCGACATGGCTGCCGTGCGCAGTGCGGTGGTGATGGTGAGCTCTGACAGCAACAAGGGGTAGCCGGTGTCCACATCGGCCAGCACGCCGAAGGCGGTGACGGTCAGCAAACCCAGCTCGGTATTTTTGGGGTGGCCGTTGACGTACTTGAAGGAATACTGATGCCCGTCACTGGTGGGCATGAGTTCGATCACGCCGTCGGGCGAGTGGATGGCGTGGCGCGCCGATTTGTCAAAGTCGTTCCAGCGCCGATAGTCCAGCTCGATCTCGCCGGCCAGGCCTTCGATAAAGGCGGCCGCGCCGCGCTGGCGGACGATTTTCTGAATGCTTTCAATGCCAATGTAGTCAACCATGATGGGGCTCCCGGGTCTTATGTTGATTTCCATTGTCTGCAGCCAGCACGCTAAAGAAAAGACAGTAAGTTGATCAAATTCATGTATTGTTTGATCAAATAGACAGCATTTATTGGTATTTCGCCAATAAAATGTCTGCATGGACGATACCGACCGCCAATTGCTTTCCCTGTTGCGGGACGACGCCCGGGCCTCGGTCGCGTCCATCGCCAAGGTTTTGCGCGTCTCACGCGGCACGGTGCAAAACCGGCTGGCCAAGCTGGAGGTCGACGGCACCATCACCGGTTACACCGTTCGCCTCAAACCCCAGGCCGAGGGCCACCGCATACGCGCCTTCATGACGGTGGCGGTTGAGGGCAACCGCACCGACGCGGTGCTCGCGGCCCTGCGGGGCGACCCGGCCGTGAGCGCACTGCACACCACCAACGGCCGCTGGGACATGGTCGCCGAACTGCAGGCCGACACCCTGGAAGCCTTTGACCGTGTGCTGAGCCGCATCCGTCTGCTCGAAGGCATTGCCAACACCGAGACCAGCCTGCTGCTATCGACCACCAAGCTTTAAACTCCCCTCATGAATCTGGCCCCTGCCCAACTCCAGGAACACCTCAAGCGCGGCTTGAAAAGCCTGTACACCCTGCACGGCGACGAGCCGCTGCTGGTGCAGGAGTTTGCCGACGCGCTGCGCGCTGCGGCGCGCGAACAGGGCTATACCGAGCGCACGGTGCACACCGTGGCCGGCGCGCATTTCGACTGGAGTGAGGTGCTGGCCAGCGGCGGTTCGCTCAGCCTTTTCGCTGATAAACAGATCGTCGAGATCCGCATCCCCAGCGGCAAGCCTGGAAAAGACGGCTCCGTCGCGTTGCAGCAAATCGCCGAACGCGCACAGGGCGACGACTCCACCCTCACTCTGGTCATGCTGCCGCGGCTGGACAGCATGACGGCCAAGGGCGCGTGGTTCGGCGCGCTCGAAAGCTTCGGCGTCACCGTCAAATTCGACCCGATTGACCGCCGCAGCCTGCCACAGTGGATTGCCCAGCGCCTGCAACAGCAGGGCCAGCGCGTGGCCGCCGGCGAAGAAGGCCAGCGCACGCTGCAGTTTTTTGCCGACCGGGTGGAAGGCAACCTGCTGGCCGCGCACCAGGAAATCCAGAAGCTGGGGCTGTTGTACCCGGCACAGCCCGACAGCGCCCTGAGTTTTGATCAGGTGGAAAACGCCGTGCTCAACGTGGCGCGCTACGACGTGTTCAAGCTTTCTGAGGCTGTACTGGGCGGCCAGTCGGTGCGCGTGGCGCGCATGCTCGACGGCCTGCAGTCCGAGGGCGAATCCGAAGTGCTGGTGCATTGGGCGCTGGCTGAAGACATCCGCAGCATGAAGCGCGTGAAAGATGCGATTAGCGCCGGGCGCCCCATGCCCATGGCGCTGCGCGAAAACCGCGTCTGGGGCATCAAGGAAAAACTGTTTGAGCGCGTGCTGCCACAGATCGGTGACACCACTTTGTCCAATCTGTTGCACGCCGCCCACAAGGTCGACGGCATCGTCAAGGGCCTGAAGCAGCCTGACTGGCCCGCCGACGGCTGGCAGGCGCTGCACCGGCTGGCCGGTATGGTCTGCGCCGAGTGCGCGGCGCCGTCGCCCGTGTCCCGCAGGCCGCATGCCATGGCGGACGGCTCAAGGGCCTAGCAGCAACGCCCAGGGCATGGGTGGCGCGCCACTCTGATCGGGGTTACGCTCGTGACATGCAACAGACGGCGTCCCTGTCCAAAAAACTCATTCGCATAGGTGCCAGCCTTCTGATCGTCGCGCTGGCGTCCATAGGGTTGACCCTGTGGGTGACCTGGCAACTTGAAGGAGGCGCTGCGGCGGTCAACGAGGCCGGGCGTATGCGCATGCAAACCTGGCGGCTGGCCAGTGCGGTGCAGGCGGGGGTGGAGCGTGCCGAGCGGCAGAGCCTGGTGACCCGGTTTGACGAGAGTCTGTCGCTGTTGCGCGAGGGCGATCCGTCCCGGCCGCTGTTTGTGCCGTGGGACGACCAGGTGCACCAGCGTTTTGCCGATGTCGAGTCCCTGTGGCTTGCTCAGCGGCCGCTATGGCTGGCCGAGCCGGCCCCGCAGGCGCAGGTCCTGCTGAAGGCCGGCGGCGAGTTTGTTGAAGCCAGCGACCGCCTGGTGCTGGTGATCGAACAACACCTGTCCCGCCTGACAGCCATCTTGAACCTGTTCCAGCTCCTGATGATGGCCTTGGCCATCGGTGGGGCGGTCATCATGCTTTACACCGGCTACATGTATGTGATCAATCCCTTGGGGCAGCTCCGGCAAGGTTTGCAGAAGCTGGAGTCAGGGGATTTCAGGACGCGCATCGAAGTCGACACCGTGGATGAATTTGGCCAGGTGGCCGCCGGCTTTAACCATATGGCGGCCACCTTGCAATCGCTTTATGAAGGATTGGAAGCCAAGGTCGAGACCAAAACACGGCGTATTGAGGCGCAGCGCGTTCGACTGGAGGCACTCTACAAGGTCAGCGCTTTCCTGGCCCAGGCGGGCAGCATTGACGAGCTGGCGCGCGGCTTTGCCCAGCGCGTGCGCGCCGTGATGAAGGCCGATGCCGCCACAGTCCGCTGGTCCGACGATGCCAACCAGCGTTATCTGATGCTGGCCTCCGACTGTTTTCCGCAAGACCTCGTGGAAGAAGAGCGCAGCCTGCTGGCCGGGGCCTGTGCATGCGGCAACCTGCGGCCGGACGCGCGTACCCGCGTGATCCCGATTCTCAGCCACGATGAAGCGCCGGTACGCCATTGCGCCAAGGTGGGGTACGAAAACGTGGTCAGTGTGCCGATACGGCTGCAGCAACGCCTGCTCGGCGAATTCAACCTGTTCTTTCGCGCGCCTGTTTTGCTGAGCGCCGACGAAGTCGAATTGCTGGACGCACTGGCCAGCCACCTGGCCAGTTCCCTGGAGGGTTTGCGTGCAGACGCGTTGGACCGGGAGGCGGCGGTCGCGGAGGAGCGCGCCCTGCTGGCGCGCAACCTGCACGACTCGATTGCCCAGTCATTGGCCTTTCTCAAGATCCAGGTGCAGTTGCTGCGAACAGCCGTACAGAAGGGCCAGACCTCGCAAATGCAAGGCGCTCTTGATGAACTGGACATTGGGTTGCGCGAAAGCATCAGCGACGTCCGCGAATTGCTGGTGCATTTCCGCACGCGCACCAACACTGACGATATTGAGCAGGCGCTGCAGGAAACACTGCAGAAATTCCAGAGCCAGACGGGGCTGTCCGGGCAATTGCAGGTCCATGGCCAAGGGCTGCCGCTGCCATCCGATGTGCAGGTTCAGGTGCTGCATGTGGTGCAGGAGGCGCTGTCGAATGTGCGCAAGCATGCCGGTGCCGCGCAAGTCGAGCTGGAAGTAGTCAAAGGCGCACGTTGGCGTTTTGTGGTGCGGGACAACGGTGCCGGCTTCGACACCCAAAAGCACCCGGGGGAGTCACATGTGGGTCTCAACATCATGCGGGAGCGTGCCGGGCGTATTGGTGCTGAAGTGAACGTTGTCTCCGCGGCGGGGCAAGGAACTACGGTCACGCTGACATTGCCGCCTCATCCCGAGGTCGGAGGTGGCATGGCGGCGCAGTCCACGGCACCGGCACCAGCTGCAGCACTTCGTACGGCAGCTCAGGGAGACCTCAATGAAATCCATTGAATTGCTGGTGGTGGATGACCACACCCTGTTTCGCCGAGGGCTGGTGGCGCTCCTGTTGCAGGATGGCCGTTTCGACGTGGCTGGCGAGGCCAGCGATATCGGCGAGGCATTGCGCTGCGTAGCGCGCAGCAAACCTGACCTGATTCTGCTTGACAATCATCTCCCGGGGGTACTTGGTGTGGATGGCATCGCGGCGCTCAAGGACGCAGCGCCAGGCACTCGCATCCTGATGCTGACGGTCAGCGAAAACGAAGGGGATCTGGCCACAGCGCTGCAAGCCGGAGCCGACGGCTATCTGCTGAAAACTGTGGAGCTGGACCATTTGTCGGAATCCATCATCAAGGTCCTGGAAGGCGAGTCGGTCGTGAGCCCGGAAATGATGACCAAGCTGGTGGCGGCCTTCCGGTCCAAGCCCCCTTTGCCCGTGACCGGCGAGGTCGCTGCCGTGGAAACGAGCAGCAATGGGAGCGCGCTGGCGCCGGAGCAGAACGACTCGGCCCTTGCGCTGCTGTCGGCCCGCGAGCGGGAGGTCCTGGCCTTGATCGCGCATGGCGACAGCAACAAGGTGATTGCCCGCAAGCTCGATATCGCCGAGACCACGGTGAAGATTCACGTTCAGCACATCCTGCGCAAACTACAGCTCAGCTCGCGCGTGCAGGCCGCGGTCTACGCGGCTGGCCGCGACCTGACTTGACAAAGATCAAGGCCGGGGCAGTTTGACCCGGCGCTAGTTCTTCATGATGAGGTGGCGAGGTTCCACGTCGTCTTTTTAATGCCGCCTGCCTGTTCTGAAGAAGGATATTCAGCAGCGCGCTAAACGCCGACAGTCATGCCATGTCTCAGGAGAAACATGCATGAGCTCTGAACTCGGTAATTCAAGGAAGGCCTGGTCGGTGCTGATTGTCAGCACACTGGCCTTCACCGTCTGCTTCATGGTCTGGATGATGTTCGGCGTGATCGGCATTCCGATCAAGAAGATGTTGAACCTCAACGCCACGGAGTTCGGCCTGCTCGCGGCGACACCCGTGCTGACAGGTTCCTTGATTCGCGTACCGTTGGGTATCTGGACCGACCGCTACGGCGGACGCATCGTCATGGCGATCTTGATGGCCACCACGGTGCCTGCCATCTGGCTCATGAGTTACGCCACGGTCTACTGGCATTTCCTGGTGATCGGCCTATTTGTTGGCCTGGCCGGTGGATCTTTCTCGGTGGGAACACCTTACGTGGCGCGCTGGTTCCCGAAAAGCCGCCAAGGTATGGCCATGGGGGTGTACGGTGCCGGCAACTCGGGCGCTGCCGTCAATAAATTTGTGGCGCCTGTGCTGCTGGTGGCTTTTGGCTGGGCCATGGTGCCGCAGGTGTACGCGGTCATCATGCTGGCTGCGTTGGTGCTGTTCTGGCTGTTCAGCTACAGCGATCCTTCGCACCTGGTGCCCAGCCACGTCAAGTTCAGTGATCAGCTCAAGTCGCTGAAAGATCCGAAAGTCCTCAAGTATTGCCAGTACTACAGCATCGTGTTCGGCGGCTATGTGGCCCTGTCGCTCTGGATGGTGCAGTACTACGTGGGTGAATTCGGCCTGGACATCCGCGTGGCAGCCCTGCTGGCAGCCTGCTTCTCATTGCCGGGCGGCGTGCTGCGCGCTTTTGGTGGCGTTCTGTCCGACAAGTACGGCGCGCACAGCGTGACCTGGTGGGTGATGTGGGTCAGCTGGGTCTGCCTGTTCCTGCTGTCTTACCCGCAAACAGATTTCACCATTCTCACGGTCAACGGTCCAGCCACCTTCCACATCGGGCTGAACGTCTACACCTTCACCGCGCTCATGTTCATCCTGGGCATTGCCTGGGCCTTCGGCAAGGCCAGTGTCTTCAAGTACATCAGCGACGACTACGGCGCCAACATCGGCGCGATCAGCGGCATTGTCGGGCTGGCCGGCGGCTTGGGTGGCTTTGTGCTCCCCATCATCTTCGGAGGACTGATGGACCTCACCGGCATCCGCTCGAGCGCCTTCATGTTCATGTATGGCGTGGTCTGGGTCTCGCTGATCTGGATGTACTGGACCGAAGTGCGGCGCACTGAAGTCATGGGATCGAACGCAAGCGGCGCATTGGCCTGATGCGGCCATCTTCTTCAAGGGAAAAATCATGAGCACCAAGTCTGCAGCAAGCACGGCCATTCCAGCCCTTCAGTCGCGCTCCTCCGGCGCCGACATCACCGACTGGCGTCCCGAGGACGAGCAGTTCTGGGAAAGCACCGGAAAGCGCATTGCCTACCGCAACTTATGGATCTCCGTGCCCAGCCTGCTTTGCGGTTTTGCCGTCTGGGGCATGTGGGGCATCATCACCGTGCAGATGCTCAACCTGGGCTTTCCCTTCACCCAGGCCGAGCTGTTCACGTTGACAGCCATCGCGGGGCTGGCCGGCGCCACCATGCGCATTCCGGCTTCCTTCCTGATCCGGTTGGCAGGCGGGCGCAACACCATCTTCCTGACAACTTCGATGCTGCTGGCGCCGGCCATCGGCACCGGCATCGTGCTGCAGCACCCCGAGTGGCCGCTGTGGTCTTTCCAGCTGATGGCCTTGTGGTGTGGGGTGGGTGGCGGAAACTTCGCCAGCTCCATGTCCAACATCAGCACCTTCTTTCCCAAGAGGTTGCAGGGCACGGCGCTCGGCCTGAATGCAGGACTGGGCAATTTCGGCGTGACGACCATGCAGATCGTCATCCCGCTGGTGATGACCCTGGGTCTGTTTGGAGGCCTCGCAGGCGAGTCGACCAATCTGGTCAAGGACAGCGGCTGGATCTTCGGCAAGATTGTGGCGGGCACACCCACCTGGATCCAGAACGCCGGTTTTGCCTGGCTGCTGTCGCTTGTGCCGTTGTCGGCTATCTGCTATTTCGGCATGAACAACCTGACGACCGTCTCTCCAGCCATTGGCGGCACCATCCCGGCCTTTCTCAAAATCATCTGGCTCTACACGCTGTCATTTGTCCCGGCAGGCATTGGCCTGTACCTCTACCTGCCCAAACCCACGGGCTTGGGCTTGCTCAACATGTGGATCGCCATGCCCTTGATTGTGGCAAGCACCTTGCTGGTGCTCAAGCTCACTGCCTTCGGCACGATGAAAGAAAACATCACCAAGCAGTTTGCGATCTTCAGCAACAAACACACCTGGTCACTGACGCTGCTGTACATCGTGACTTTCGGCTCCTTCATCGGTTTTTCGATGGCCCTGCCGCTGGCCATCACTGTGATCTTCGGCATCAGCCACGTGCCGGACGCCGCTGGCGTCATGCAGCACACGCTGAAAAATCCGCACGCACCGTCGGCGCTGACCTTTGCCTGGATAGGCCCCTTTGTCGGCGCGCTGATCCGGCCTGTGGGCGGCTGGGTTTCGGACAAGGTCGGTGGCTCCATCGTGACGCAGATCATCTCCGCCGTGATGGTGCTGGCTTCCGCTGCGGTGGGCTACGTGATGCTGCTGGCCTACAAGTCGAATGCGCCCGAGCAGTACTTCCTGCTCTTCATGGTGCTGTTTGTCGTGTTGTTTGCTGCCAGCGGCATCGGCAACGGCTCCACCTTCCGCACGATTGGCGTCATCTTCGACCGCCAGCAGGCCGGCCCGGTACTGGGCTGGACCTCGGCCATCGCCGCCTACGGTGCCTTCATCGCCCCGGTGGTCATCGGCGTGCAGATCAAGGCCGGCACGCCGGAAAACGCCATGTACGGCTTTGCCATCTTCTATGCGCTGTGCCTGGTGCTGAACTGGTGGTTCTACCTGCGCCGCGGCGCCGAGATCAAAAATCCCTGAGCGAACGCTGAGCCCGCTTTTTACCGCTTTACGGAGAAACAAATGAGTCACTTTCTTGATCGACTGAGTCACTTTTCCAACCCCAGGGAGTCCTTCTCCGGGGGCCACGGTGTCACCACTGCCGAAGACCGAACCTGGGAAGACGCCTACCGCAACCGCTGGGCACACGACAAGATCGTGCGCAGCACCCATGGCGTCAACTGCACGGGTTCGTGTTCATGGAAGATTTATGTCAAGGGCGGCATCGTCACCTGGGAAACCCAGCAGACCGACTACCCGCGCACGCGCTGGGACATGCCCAACCACGAGCCGCGCGGCTGCTCGCGCGGCGCCAGCTACAGCTGGTACCTGTACAGCGCGAACCGCGTCAAATACCCCATGGTGCGCGCACGCCTGCTCAAGCACTGGCGCGAAGCGCGGTTGACACTGCCGCCGGTCGAGGCCTGGGCGGCGGTGGTGCAGGACGATGCCAAGCGGCGCGACTACCAGAGTGTGCGTGGCCTCGGCGGATTTGTCCGCTCCAGCTGGGACGAAGTCAATGAAATCATTGTCGCCTCCAACGTCCATACCATCAAGAGGCACGGTGCTGACCGCATCATCGGCTTCTCGCCGATCCCGGCGATGTCCATGGTCAGTTACGCCGCCGGCTCGCGCTACCTGTCGCTGATAGGCGGCGTGTGCATGAGTTTTTACGACTGGTACTGCGACCTGCCTCCGTCCAGCCCGCAGGTCTGGGGTGAGCAGACTGACGTGCCGGAGTCGGCCGATTGGTACAACTCGGGCTTCATCATTGCCTGGGGCTCCAACGTGCCGCAGACCCGTACCCCTGATGCGCACTTCTTCACCGAAGTCCGCTACAAGGGCACCAAGACCGTGGCGATCACGCCCGACTACTCCGAAGTCGCCAAGCTCTCTGACCTGTGGTTGCATCCCAAGCAGGGCACCGATGCTGCGGTCGCCATGGCCATGGGCCATGTAATCCTGAAAGACTTCTATTTCGGCGGCAACGGCAAGCCGCGCTCTGCCTACTTCGATCATTACGCACGCCGTTACACCGACCTGCCCATGCTGGTGATGCTCAAGGAGCACCAACTTGAAAATGGCGAAACCGTCATGGTGCCGGACCGTTATGTGCGCGCGTCCGACTTCAACGGCAAACTCGGCCAGGCGAACAATCCTGAGTGGAAGACCGTGGCGTTCGACGCACAGGGCAAGGTCGTCTTGCCGCACGGTGCCATCGGCTTTCGCTGGGGTCCTGATGGCCGCGCCGACGCCGGGCAGTGGAACCTGGAGTCCAAAGAGGCACGCCAGGGTGACGAGGTCGCGCTCAAGCTGTCGGTGATGGAGGGCGATGCCCCCAGTGCCGACAGCGCCAAGGTCGGTTTTCCGTACTTCGGTGGCATTCACCATGAACACTTCCCCAACAACGAGCAGGGTGACGTGCTGGTGCGTACGGTACCGGTTCAGCGTATTTCGCTTGGCAAGGCCGGCGAGGAGCGCTCAGCCCTGGTGGCGACAGTCTTCGACCTGCAGGTCGCGCAATACGGCATTCCCCGCGGCTTGCCCGGTGAGCTGGCTGCGGCCGACTTTGACGACAACACCCCTTACACCCCGGCCTGGCAGGAGCAGATCACAGGGGTGCCACGCGACCAGATCATCGCCGTCGCGCGCCAGTTTGCCGACAATGCCGACAAGACCGAAGGCCGGTCCATGGTCATCATCGGGGCCGGCATGAACCACTGGTACCACAGTGACATGAACTACCGCAGCGTCATCAACATGCTGATGATGTGCGGCTGCATCGGCAAGAGCGGGGGTGGCTGGGCGCACTACGTGGGCCAGGAGAAACTGCGACCGCAGACCGGCTGGACGCCGTTGGCCTTCGCGCTTGACTGGATCCGCCCACCCCGGCAGATGAACTCCACCAGCTTCTTTTATGCGCACACCGACCAGTGGCGCTACGAGAAGCTCGGCGTGAACGAGGTGCTATCGCCACTGGCCGACAAGAAGCTCTACGGCGGCAGCATGATCGATTACAACGTGCGCGCCGAACGCATGGGCTGGTTGCCGAGTGCACCGCAATTGCAGACCAACCCGATGCAGGTGGTCAAGGATGCTCAGGCCGCAGGCCTGGATGCCAAGGACTATGTCGTCAAGTCGCTCAAGGATGGCTCGCTCAGGATGAGCTGTGAGGACCCGGACCATCCGGACAACTGGCCGCGCAACATGTTTGTCTGGCGTTCCAACATCATCGGTTCGTCGGGCAAGGGCCATGAGTACTTTCTCAAGCACCTGCTCGGCACAGACAACGGCGTGCAGGGCAAGGATCTGGGAACCGAAGAAGGCAAACCCGAAGAGGTGGTGTGGCACGACAAGGCGCCCGAGGGAAAACTGGACCTGCTGGTCACGCTCGACTTCCGCATGAGTACGACCTGCCTGTACTCCGACATCGTGCTGCCGACCGCAACCTGGTACGAAAAGAACGACCTCAACACCAGTGACATGCACCCCTTCATCCATCCGCTGTCCACCGCGGTGGATCCGGTGTGGCAATCGAAAAGCGACTGGGAAATCTACAAGGGCTTCGCCAAAAAATTCAGCGAGCTGTGCGACGGGCATCTGGGCGTGGAGAAGGAAATGGTGCTGACCCCGGTGATGCACGATACCCCGGGCGAGCTGGCTCAGCCGTTTGAAGTCAAGGACTGGAAGCGTGGCGAGTGCGAACTGGTGCCCGGCAAGACGGCGCCCCAGATGCAGGTCGTCGAGCGCGACTATCCCAACGTCTACAAACGATTCACTGCCGTGGGCCCTCTGCTCAACAAGGTGGGCAACGGCGGCAAAGGCATTGCCTGGAACACCGAAACCGAAGTTCGGCAACTCGGCGAACTCAACGGCTTGGTCACCGAACCGGGCGTGACCCAGGGCATGCCGCGTATCAACAGCGACATCGATGCCTGCGAAATGGTGTTGCAACTCGCGCCCGAAACCAACGGCCATGTGGCGGTCAAAGCGTGGGCGGCATTGGGCAAGCAGACCGGCCGCGAGCACACCCATCTGGCGCTGCACCGTGAGGACGAGAAGATCCGCTTCCGCGACATCCAGGCCCAGCCGCGCAAGATCATTAGTTCGCCGACCTGGAGCGGCATCGAATCGGAAACCGTGTCGTACAACGCCGGTTACACCAACGTGCATGAACTGATCCCATGGCGCACCCTCACGGGCCGCCAGCAGTTCTACCAGGACCACCCTTGGATGCTGGCTTTCGGCGAGGGCTTGGCCAGCTACCGGCCGCCGGTGAACCTGAAGGCCACCGCCGGGGTGCACGGTATTCGTACCAACGGCAACACCGAAATATTACTGAACTTCATCACGCCGCACCAGAAGTGGGGCATCCACTCGACGTACACCGACAACCTGTTGATGCTCACGCTGAGCCGGGGTGGGCCCATCATCTGGCTCAGTGAAGATGACGCCAAGCTGATTGGCGTGGAAGACAACGACTGGATCGAGGCTTACAACGTCAACGGAGCGATTGCCGCGCGAGCTGTTGTCAGCCAGCGTGTCAAGCCCGGCATGGTGATGATGTACCACGCGCAGGAAAAAATTGTGAACACGCCGGGTTCGGAGATCACCGGCCAGCGTGGCGGCATCCACAACTCGGTCACACGCATCGTGCTCAAGCCGACGCACATGATTGGCGGGTATGCGCAGCTCTCCTACGGCTTCAACTACTACGGGACCATAGGTACCAACCGCGACGAGTTTGTCGTGGTGCGCAAGATGAGCAAGGTCGACTGGCTGGACACGCCACGCGATGACGACCGTGCGTTTGCGGTGCAGCAAATGGGAGAAGCAGCATGAAAGTTCGCGCCCAAATCGGCATGGTGCTGAACCTGGACAAGTGCATTGGCTGCCACACCTGCTCGGTCACCTGCAAAAACGTCTGGACCAGCCGGCCCGGCATGGAGTACGCCTGGTTCAACAATGTCGAAACCAAACCCGGTATCGGTTACCCGAAAGAGTGGGAAAACCAGGACAAGTGGAACGGTGGCTGGGTGCGCAAGGCTGACGGCTCCATTGAGCCGCGTCAGGGCGGCAAGTGGAAGCTGCTGATGCGCATCTTCTCCAACCCGAACATGCCGCAGATCGATGACTACTACGAGCCCTTCACTTTTGACTACGACCATCTGCAGTCGGCGCCAGAAATGAAAGCCGCGCCAACGGCACGGCCTCGCAGCCTGATCACCGGTAAACGCATGGAGAAAATCGAGTGGGGCCCGAACTGGGAAGAGATCCTCGGTGGCGAGTTTTCCAAGCGCAGCAAGGACGCCAACCTGGCGAACTTCGACCAGGTCCAGAAAGACATGGTCGGGCAGTTCGAAAACACCTTCATGATGTATTTGCCGCGCCTGTGCGAGCATTGCCTGAATCCGGCCTGTGTGGCTTCCTGCCCTTCCGGCTCGATCTACAAGCGCGAGGAAGACGGCATCGTGCTGATCGACCAGGACAAGTGCCGCGGCTGGCGCATGTGTGTCTCGGGCTGCCCGTACAAAAAAATCTATTACAACTGGAAAAGCGGCAAGGCCGAGAAATGCACCTTCTGCTATCCGCGCATTGAAGCCGGCCAGCCGACTGTCTGCAGCGAAACCTGCGTGGGCCGCATCCGTTACCTCGGTGTGGTGCTGTACGACGCCGACCGCATCCAGGAAGCGGCCAGCGTGGAAGACGACAAGGACCTGTACCAGGCCCAGCTCGACATCTTCCTGGACCCGAACGATCCGAAGGTGATTGAGCAGGCGCGCAAGGACGGCATTCCCGAAGCCTGGCTCGAAGGCGCCCGCCGCAGCCCGGTCTACAAGATGGCGGTGGAGTGGAAGGTGGCACTGCCGCTGCACCCCGAGTACCGCACGCTGCCCATGGTCTGGTACGTGCCGCCGCTGTCGCCCATCACTTCGGCGGCCAATGCCGGCCACATCGGCGTGAACGGTGAGCTGCCCGACATCGCGCAGATGCGCATTCCCGTGCAGTACCTAGCCAACCTGCTGACCGCCGGCGACACGGCGCCGGTGATCCGTTCGCTGCAGCGCATGCTGGCCATGCGTTCCTACCAGCGCAGCAAACATGTGGACCAGGTGCAGAACCTGGCGGTGCTGGAGCAAGCCGGGCTGACGGTGGCCGAGGTCGAGGAGATGTACCACATCATGGCGATTGCCAACTACGAGGACCGCTTTGTGATCCCGACCACCCACCGCGAATACGCTGAAAACGCTTTCGACATGCGCGGCGGCTGCGGCTTTACCTTCGGCAATGGCTGCTCCGACGGCGCCAGCGATGTCAGCCTGTTCGGCGGCAACAAGAAACGCACTATTCCCATCAAGGTGGAGGTTTGACCATGGCACTTTTCAACAACACCCCCGCTGTGGCTTCGAAAAGCCTGCGTGTGCTGGCCCGACTGCTTGCGTATCCTGACGCCGAATTACGCAGCCACCTGAGTGCGATGCGAGAAGTCCTGCACGAAGAGCGCGCACTGCAGCCGCAGCGGATGGCCGAGCTGGACGCACTGATCGAAGCGCTCGCACTGGCGCCTGCGCTTGAGACCGAGGCGGCTTACGTCGAGCTGTTCGACCGGGGCCGCGCCACATCGCTGCACCTGTTCGAACACGTGCATGGCGATTCGCGCGATCGCGGGCCGGCCATGATTGACCTGGCGCAGACCTACGAGAAGGCCGGCATGTACCTGGCCGAAGGAGAAATGCCGGACTTTCTGCCGGTGGTGCTCGAATTCACCTCGACCCAGCCACCGAGTGAGGCGCGCGAGTTTCTGGCCGAGATGGCGCACATCTTCAATGCGATTTTCGCGGCGCTGCAGCAGCGCGAAAGCGCCTACGCCTCCGTGTTGGGTGCCCTGCTGGAGCTGGCCGGGGAAAAGGCGCAACCGGTGCAAATTGCGGCGGAAGAGCCTATCGATGCGGTTTGGGAAGAGCCGGTCGTTTTTGATGGCTGCTCGTCCAAAGGCCAGGCCAGGCCGGACCAGCCGCAGCCTATCCACATCGTGCCTCACGTGCGCAAGGCACGCCCCACCCAAGGAGCGCAAACATGAGCCCCGGACTTCACGGATTTCTTTTTGGTGTCTATCCCTACGTCTGCCTGACCGTTTTCCTGCTCGGCAGCCTGATCCGTTTTGACCGCGACCAGTACACCTGGAAAAGCGATTCTTCGCAGTTATTGCGCACCGGCTTGCTTCGCTGGGGTAGCAACCTGTTCCACGTGGGCATCCTGTTCCTGTTTTTTGGGCATCTGGTGGGCTTGCTGACGCCCCACGCGGTTTACGGCGTTTTCATGGACGCTGCGACCAAGCAGCGCATGGCGATCTACGCAGGCGGCATTGCCGGCTTCATCTGTTTTATCGGCTTATCGATGCTAATTTACCGCCGCATGTTTGACCCGCGCATCCGCTACACCAGCCACAAGACCGATCTCGCGATCTTGCTGATCCTCTGGACGCAGCTGGTTGTGGGCCTCATCACCCTGCCGTATTCATGGGGACACGCCGATGGCGGCGTGATGCTGATCCTGGCCGAATGGGCGCAGCGCATTCTCACCCTGCGCGAGGTGGACTCTGCAACGCTTGCCGTCTTGCCTTGGCCCTACCGCTTCCACATCGTGTTCGGGATGACCATCTTCCTGCTGTTCCCCTTCAGCCGTCTGGTTCACGTGTGGAGCGGCTTTGGGTCGGTCGCTTACCTCTTCCGCCCCTACCAGGTCGTGCGCAGCCGCCGCCTTGGCGTTCCCCGGGCCAAGTCGCCCGGCGCTCCCTGACCTCACGTAAAACAGGAACCGTCCATGACCACATCCACACTTTCTTCACCCGCTGCCGCTCAGGGTTGCGGCAGCGGTTCATGCCAGTGTGCTTCTGCGGCAGTCCAGGCTGCCGTGCCCGAGGCCCTTGTCAATGGCATCGCCCTGTATGCGCCAGGGCAGCGGCCCGACACAGCCACCTTGCGCGAACTGGCCTACGCCGAGCTGCTGCGCCAGCAGGCGGTATCACAAGGCCTGCTGCCGCGCCACACTGGTTTGACCAGCCCCGAGCTCGGCGAGGCCGAACGCGAGATCATTGAAGCCATGGTCGACCAGCAGGTGACCACGCCCCTGCCCACCGAAGAGGAAGGCCGGCGCTATTACGGGGCGCACAAGGCCCAGTTTCTGGTGGGCCAGGCCCTGCACGTGCGCCATATCCTGTTTGCGGTCACTCCCGGCGTCAATGTCCAGGCACTCACGGTGCATGCCGAGCGCGCCTTGCTCGAGCTGTCGCACAAGGGCGTGGCTCCCGGGCGCTTTGCCCAGCTGGCTGCCGAATTGTCCAATTGCCCCAGCAGCGCCCAGGGCGGGGATCTGGGCTGGATCACGCCGGACGACTGTGCGCCCGAGCTGGCGACAGAACTGTTTCACCTGCAGTATGCACAAACAGGCACGGGCGTGCACCCGCGCCTGTTCCACACGCGTTTCGGTTTTCACATCATTGACGTGCTGGATCGGCGCAGCGGCACCCAGCCCACGTATGAGGAAGTACGCGAGCGCATCGCAGCCCTGCTGACAATGCAGTCGCGCGCGCGCGCCCTACACCAGTACATGAGCCTGCTGGTTGGCGAGGCGGAGGTAGAGGGCATCGCTCTTGAGGGTGCGGATTCGCCTCTGGTGCAATGAATGAAGACCTCGAGCGCCCGGACGAACTCCTGTTGCGTTTGCGGCGTTTCCACTCTGACTACTTTCCGCTGCACCAGCAGCGCTTCCAGGATCTGGTGGCGCAGGGGCAGCACCCCAAGACACTGTTCATTGGCTGTTCGGACTCGCGCGTGGTGCCCTACCTGCTGACCGGCGCCGGCCCGGGTGAACTTTTCATCGTACGCAATGTGGGTGCCTTCGTCCCGCCGTACGACGGCTCACATGGGTTGCACGGCACCACGGCGGCGATTGAGTTCGCGGTGCTCAGCCTGCATGTGGAGCGCATCATTGTCTGTGGCCACAGCCACTGCGGAGCCATCCGTGCCGCGTACGAAGGCGTTCCCGAGGAAGCAGTAGCCTTGCAGGCCTGGCTCAAACTCGCCAGCGAAGCCTTGCTGCCTGTTGTGTCGAGCCCGGAGGCCCTGCGCCGCACCGAGCAGCGCACCGTGGTGTTGCAGCTCGAGCGGCTGATGGCCTATCCCATGGTCCGGCGTGAGGTCGAGAAGGGCGCCTTGACCCTGCATGGCTGGCACTACGTCATTGAGGACGGTGAAATCCATACCTTTGATGTACAGCAAGGAAGTTTCGTTCCTGCTGCGATAGCCTCTAACAGCGGCACTGGCCCGTACCAACCTTATGTGGAGCACGATGGACAAATCATCACCAATTGACCTTGCCGCAAAGGCAAACGTCAATTCGATCACGGCATCGGCAGCGTTGCAGACACTTGCTCACGATTCGGGCCTTCGGCCCTGGCGCATTGGCAGCAAGGAGCTGATCCCGGTGGTGCAGGGCGGGATGGGCGTGTGCGTCTCTGCGGGTGGCTTGGCCGGCACGGTGGCACGCCTGGGCGGCATGGGCACCCTGTCGTCCGTGGACTTGCGGCGCCTGCATCCTGATCTGATGGCCAAAACACGCCACCTGGACAAGGAGCCTGATGCCCGGGCCTTGATCGATGCCGCCAATCTTGAAGCGCTTGACCGGGAAATTCGCCTGGCCCGTCAGTTGTCACAGGGCCGCGGCCTGATTGCCGTGAATGTCATGAAGGCCCTCAGCGCCTACGAAGACTATGTGGGCCAGGCCATGGCCAGCGGGGCCGATGCGCTGGTGGTCGGCGCCGGCCTGCCGCTTGATCTGCCGGAGCTGGCGCGCGACTATCCCAACGCGGTGTTGATCCCCATTCTGTCGGACGCGCGCGGCGTGCAATTGCTGGTGCGCAAGTGGCAAAAAAAGGGGCGCCTGCCTGATGCCATCGTGATTGAGCATCCCGGTCTCGCGGGTGGCCATCTGGGCGCCGCCAAAGTCGCGGATCTGCATGACAAGCGTTTCGATTTCGAGGTTGTCATTCCGCAGGTGCTGGAATTCTTCAAAACGGCCGGCATCGAACGCGAGATCCCGCTGATTGCCGCCGGCGGCATCAACTGCAGGGACGACATCCTGCGCTTGCAAGCCCTGGGGGCTTCGGCCGTGCAGCTTGGCACGGCCTTTGCCGTCACCCGGGAGTGTGATGCCGATCTCGCCTTCAAGAAGGTGCTGGCCGAGGCGAAACCCGAAGACCTGGTGGAGTTCATCAGCGTGGCCGGCTTGCCCGCCCGCGCCGTGCGAACGCCATGGCTGGACAAATACCTGCGGCTGGAAGCCCGGCTCCAGGCGGCAGCCCATGTGAAGGCCAAATGCAACATGTCGTTCGACTGCCTCACCCATTGCGGCCTGCGCGATGGCGTGGCCGGCATGGGCCAGTTTTGTATCGACCAACAACTCGGGCATGCCTTCGAGGGCGACATCCACAAAGGCCTTTTCTTCCGTGGTGCCGCCCGGTTGCCGTTTGGCGACCAGATCCGTTCGGTGCAAGAATTAATGCAATGGCTGCTCGGCGGAGTTCGGCCAGCAGGAGCACCCGCATGAAACGTGATCAGTTTGGCCGGCCGCAAGACATGACGGCCACCCAGCCCATCAGCCAGGACGTGCTGAAGGAAAAATACCTCAAACCCGGCGAGACAGGTGTGGAGGATTTGTACCGACGTGTGGCGCGCGCCCTGGCCTCGGTCGAGCCCGAGGCGGAGCGTGCCCAGCACGAAGCGCTGTTCCTCGAGAACCTGCACGCAGGGGCAATTGGTGCAGGCCGCATCATGAGCGCGGCCGGCACTTCCATCCAGGCCACGCTGATCAACTGCTTTGTGCAACCTGTGGGTGATTGCATCCAGGGTGTCGATGACGGCGGTTATCCCGGCATCTACGAGGCACTGCGCGAGGCCGCCGAAACCATGCGGCGCGGCGGCGGCGTGGGTTACGATTTTTCACGCATCCGTCCGCGTGGCGCTGAGGTCAAGGGTACCGCGTCCATGGCCTCCGGTCCTTGCAGCTACATCAACGTCTTTGACCAGTCCTGCTCCACTGTGGAGAGCGCTGGTGCGCGGCGTGGTGCGCAGATGGGTGTGCTGCGCATCGATCACCCGGATGTGCACGAGTTCATCACCGCCAAGCGCGCGCCTGGGCGCTGGAACAACTTCAATGTCTCGGTCGGCATGCCTGACACCTTCATGCTCGCGCTCGCCGAAGACCAGCCCTGGGAGCTGGTGCACAAGGCCAAACCCGGCGCTTCACTGGTTGCGCAAGGCGCCTTCCAGCGCGCCGACGGCCTGTGGGTCTACCAGACGGTGGCGGCACGCGAGTTGTGGGACACCGTGATGCGCTCGGCCTACGATTTCGCCGAGCCCGGCATCCTGTTCCTGGACCACATCAACCAGGACAACAACCTGCGTTATTGCGAAGACATCGCAGCGACCAATCCCTGCGGCGAGCAACCGCTTCCACCCTATGGCTGTTGCGACCTCGGGCCCATCATCCTCACGCGTTTTGTGCGCCACCCCTTTGGCTTCAACGGCGTGCCGGTCTTTGATTTCGAGGCTTTCGCGAAGTCGGTGGCGACCCAGGTGCGCGCGCTCGACAACGTACTGGATGTCACCTTCTGGCCCCTGCCGCAACAGCAGGCCGAGTCCGCCGCCAAGCGCCGTATTGGCGTCGGTTTCACCGGGCTGGGCAATGCACTGGCCATGCTATGCCTGCGGTACGACGCACCCGAGGGACGCGAGATGGCCGCGCGCATTGCCGTGAGCATGCGCGATGCAGCCTACGCGGCTTCGGTGGCACTCGCGAAGGAAAAAGGCGCGTTCCCGAAGTTCGATGTCGAGGGCTACCTCGCTGCAGGCACCTTTGCCAGCCGGCTGCCTGCCGCCTTGCAGCAGGCCATCCGCGCGAACGGCATCCGCAACAGCCACTTGCTGTCGATTGCACCTACCGGTACGGTCAGCCTGGCGTTTGCCGACAATGCATCGAACGGTATCGAGCCGCCGTTCTCCTGGATGTACCGGCGCAAGAAACGCGAGTCTGACGGTAGCACCACCGAGTACGCAGTGGAAGACCATGCATGGCGGCTGTACCGCGAACTTGGCGGTGACGTGGACAAGTTGCCTGGTTATTTTGTGTCGGCGCTCCAGATGTCGGCAGACAGCCACATTGGCATGATGGAAGCGGTGCAGCCGTTTGTGGACACGGCGATCTCCAAGACCGTCAATGTGCCGGCCGACTACGCCTACGAAGATTTCAAGGGCCTGTACCAGCAGGCCTGGCGCGCCAAGCTCAAGGGCCTGGCCACTTACCGGCCCAACGCTATTCTCGGCTCGGTGCTGGAAACCCATGCGGACCCCGCGGCCATGCCGGCCGCCGCGCCCGCTGTGGACCCAATGCGCACGGTGATCGAAAGCCGGCCCAAGGGCGCGCTGTCAGCGGTGGCGGAAAAAGTGGATTACTGGACGCAGGAAGGGCGCAAGACGCTCTATATCGTGGTGTCCTTTCTGCCTGTGCCGGCTGCCATGGGGGAAGGCACGGTCGAACGCGCGATCGAATTTTTCATGCCCGTGGGACAAAGCGGCGAGTCGCAGCAGTGGATCACCTCCAGCATGCGCATGCTTTCGCTGGCCGCGCGCGGTGGTTTTCTTGAGCGTGCGCTCAGCGACATGCGCAAGGTGGCCTGGGACCGCGGCCCGGTGCGGCTGGGAACCTACGAAAAGGCCGACGGCACGCGTGTTCCGTTATGGCACGACTCTGAAGTGGCGGCCATTGCTTATGCGGTGCAGAACATCATCGCGCGGCGGGCCGGGCAGCATGCTGCCGGGGCAACACCCGTGGTGGAGCCGCAGGTTGACATGGCGCTTGCCCCGCCGGTGATGGCGGGCAAGAAGTGCAGCGAATGCGGTGCCCATGCCGTGATCCGCAAGGATGGGTGCGACTATTGCACCCAGTGCGGCCATCTGGGAGTGTGTGGGTGAATAAGCGAGCGGATCAGCCTTACGCCGATAAGCGCTCCAGCTGAAAGCGAACTGATGAATCTGCTCGCCTTTCCCGGTCAGCCCTCTGCAGTCGCCGCGGCCGACGTCGACCCGGCGCAGTTGGCTGCAGCCCTCATGCAATCGCGCCAGACCATTTTGCCGAAGCGGCTGGTAGCACCCGGTCCCGATGCGAAGCAGCTCGACATGATCTTGCGAGCCGCTGCCACGGCGCCCGACCATGGCCAGCTTCTGCCTTGGCGCTTTGTGCTGGTGCCGCAGGCGGCACGCACGCAACTGGCCGCGGTCTTCGGTGCGGCGCTGGTCGAACGCGACCCGCAAGCCACCCCTGAACAGCTTGCGCAGGCGCGCGAAAAAGCGCACCGCGCCCCTTTGCTCATGCTGGTCGTGGTCGATGGCGCGTGTGGTGATGCCGGGATCGACCTGGCTGAACGCCTGGTCTCGGCCGGCTGTGCGGTGCAGAACATGCTGCTCATGGCCACGGCCCTGGGTTATGGTTCGTCACTGACCAGCGGCAAGGCGCTGAAGTCCGGGGGGCTGCGCCGGCTGTTTGGCCTGGCAGGCGGTGAATATGCCCTGTGTTTTGTCAGCATGGGCACCGCCCAGTCGCGCAAGCCCGCCCGCCTGAGGCCGGTGCCTTCTGATTTTGTAAGCAGCCTTTCTGTCGACAGCGCCGCACCGGGATCCGGGCCGGCGGATTCCTTTTAATTCCTGTGACTGGATCAAGCCATGGACATTCTGAGTTTTGACGACCTGCTGCAGGCCGCCCGCGCGCAACCCGAACCGCAGCGCCTGCTGTTTGTATTTACCGGTGTCGAGTTGCCCGAGGACAGCACCCCGGCGCAACGTAAACGTTTTGAGGCCGGCCAGGGCGGCGCGCTGGTCCCGCTGATGTGTGTCGACAAGCGCCCGGAGGACCTGAGTTCGTTTGCCGCCCTGGTGCAGGAGTCCAGCCAGTTCGGCCACAACTGGGGCCTGGTGTTTGCCGCGGCCATGTCGGGCTCAGTGAACCGTGCGCCGACCACCGAAGATGCGGAAGAACCACTGCAGCGCATGGTCGAGTCCATCAAGCAGGGCCAGATCGGGGCGTTTATTTCGTTTGACCCGCAGGGTCAGCCCGTGCAGTTCGGCTGATATGGGCATGGTGCGCCGGGTCACGCGGCCTGCTTCCTTGCCCGGCGTGCATGCACCGGGTGCCGGATTCGAGGCGCCTTTCGACATGCTGGCCGCCTGCCATGAGCGGGTGGAACGCATGCTCGTGCTGCTGGCGCGCCTGCAGCAGCACCTGCTTGAACACGGCCGTGACGAGTCTGCGCGCCAGGCGGCACGTGATGTGATGCGCTACTTCGACCTTGCCGCGCCGCTGCATCACCAGGATGAAGAGCGGCATGTGTTCCCGCCATTGCTGGCCGGGCCAGATGCCGGCCTGCGCACCCTTGTGCAGCGCCTTTTACAGGACCACCGGGACATGGATACGGCCTGGCCCCCGGCGCGCAGTGCGCTGCACGAGATCGCTGAGAGTCCGGTGGCTGATGGGGCTGCGCTGACTGCGACCCAGACGGCGGCACTGGACCACTTCGCCGGCCTGTACGAACGGCACCTGGCGGACGAAGACCGTCTGGCCTACCCTGCTGCGCAGGTGGTGCTGACGACGCAAGCCCTACAGGCCATGAGCCAGGACATGATGCAGCGCCGCGGTGTTCGCTCCGGCAACTGATCTCCAGGAGCCTGTCGGACTTGGGAATCGTCGGCTGCAAATCGACCGCAGCGGTCCATTTTTCGCCGTCTTTTTGTCCCATAGCTGGGCTATGGGCCTGCAAACCCTGCAAAAACTGTCCTCGCTGGGGCCGATTTTCGCTTTCGACGCCCCAAGCCCGACAGGCTCCCAGCCATGATTAGAGGCAAAATGGCAGGATGAACGCGCCCGACTCCCCCACCGCCCTGGCTGCCCGCAGCGACGTCTCGGACCTGATGCAGGCCATGGGTTCACAGGCAAAAGTAGCTTCCGCCCTTATGGCACGGGCGCAAGCAGCTATCAAAAACAGAGCGCTTTTGGGTTTGGCCAGCTTGCTGCGCAGCCAGATCGAACCATTGCAAACAGCCAACACCCTGGACCTGGAACGCGCAAAAGCGGCCGGCCTGGCCGGGCCCATGCTGGACCGCCTCAAGCTCACCCCCAAAATCATTGAAACCGTGGCGGTGGGCTGCGAGCAGCTGGCCGTGATGCCCGACGTGATTGGCGACATCATCGGCATGAAGGAGCAGCCCAGCGGCATCCGCGTGGGGCAGATGCGCGTGCCGATTGGCGTGTTCGGCATGATTTACGAGAGCCGGCCGAATGTGACGATTGAAGCCGCGTCGCTGGCCATCAAAAGTGGCAACGCCTGTATCCTGCGCGGCGGCTCTGAAGCGATTGAGTCGAACAAGGCGCTGGCTGCGCTGGTGCAACAGGCGCTGATTGACGCCGGCCTGCCCGCCGATGCCGTGCAACTGGTGCCGACCACCGACCGCGAAGCCGTAGGCCACCTGATCGCCATGCCGCAGTATGTGGACGTGATCATCCCGCGCGGCGGCAAAGGCCTGATCGAGCGCATCAGCCGCGATGCCAAGGTGCCGGTCATCAAGCACCTGGACGGCAACTGCCATGTGTATGTCGACGACCCCTGCGACATCGAAATGGCGGTGAAAGTGGCCGACAACGCAAAAACGCAAAAATACAGCCCCTGCAATGCCAGCGAAGGTTTGCTGGTGGCGCGCGGTGTGGCCGCGCAGTTCCTGCCCAAAGTCGGCGCGATTTACGCCGCCAAGGGTGTGGAGATGCGTTGCGATGCCGAGGCCCAGGCGATCCTGGCGAGCGTCAAAGGCGCCAACCTGAAAGCGGCGACGGAGCAGGACTGGTACGAGGAATACCTCGCGCCCATCATCAGCATCAAGGTGGTGGCGGGCATTGACGAAGCCATCGCCCACATCAACCAGTACTCCAGCCACCACACAGATGCCATCCTCACGCGCGACCACATCAACGCCCAGCGCTTTCTGCGCGAGGTGGATTCAGCCAGCGTCATGGTGAATGCGAGCACCCGCTTCGCCGATGGATTCGAGTTTGGGCTGGGCGCCGAAATCGGCATCAGCACCGACAAGTTCCACGCGCGTGGACCGGTCGGGATTGAGGGGCTGACGTCCCTCAAATATGTGGTGCTGGGCCAGGGCGAAGTCCGTACCTGAAGCCATGCCGGGCTGAGAAGTCGGCCCACGGATTTTTGGATGACTTGCGGCGGCGTTACCCCTTGTAACCCCCGTAGTTTGTCCCAATCTCCCTAAAATTCGGTCAGATATAACCGAAGCAAATAACAGATTCCCTACTCGAAAGTGGCCGAATGGTTCCGCACCTCATCACCGCCCTGAACGGCCCTATCAACGAACTCGAACAACGGGTCCTGGACTCCACGCCGGCGATTGAGCGCTGGTTCCGGCTGGAGTGGATGGAGCACACGCCGCCGTTTTACAGCTCGGTCGACATCCGCAACGCCGGCTTCAAGCTCGCCCCGGTCGACACCAACCTCTATCCCGGCGGCTGGAACAACCTGACGCCCGAGATGCTGCCGCTGGCGGTGCAGGCCGCCATGGCCGCGATCGAAAAAATTTGCCCCGAGGCGCGCAACCTGCTGGTCGTGCCCGAGAACCACACCCGTAACAGTTTTTACCTGTCCAACGTGCTGCAGCTCAAGCGCATTTTTCACCAGGCCGGCCTCAATGTGCGTTTCGGCTCGCTGAGCTCCGACATCAAGGAGCCCACCACGCTGAACCTGCCGACCGGAGAGACCATCACGATCGAACCGCTGATCCGGACCGACCGCCGCCTGGGCCTGAAAGACTTCGACCCCTGCACCATTTTGCTGAACAATGACCTGTCGGCCGGCATCCCCGGCATCCTGGAAGACCTCAACGAGCAGTACCTGTTGCCGCCGCTGCATGCCGGCTGGTCGGTGCGCCGCAAGTCGCGGCACTTCAAGGCCTACGAAGAAGTTTCCAAGCGTTTCGGCAAGCTGCTGGGCATAGACCCCTGGCTTATCAACCCCATGTACGCCCAGTGCGGTGAAGTCAACTTTGCCGAAGAAACCGGCATGGATTGCCTGACCACCAACGTCGATGCGCTGCTCACCAAAATCAAGCGCAAGTACAAGGAATACGGCATCAACGAAAAGCCTTTTGTCGTCGTCAAGGCCGACAACGGCACTTATGGCATGGGCATCATGACGGTGCGCGACGTGAAAGACCTGGACGCGCTGAACCGCAAGACAAAAAACAAGATGAGCACGACGAAAGATGGCCAGCCGCTGTCCGAAGTGATCATCCAGGAAGGCGTGCTGACCAACGAGCGCGTGAACGACGCCGTGGCCGAGCCCGTGGTCTACATGATGGACCGTTATGTGGTCGGCGGCTTTTACCGCGTTCATGCCGAGCGCGGCGTGGACGAAAACCTCAACGCGCCCGGCGCCAGCTTTGTACCCCTGGCCTTTGCTGACAGCGGCCGCCTGCCGCAGCCCGGCGAGAAGCCCGGCTCCAGCAGCCCCAACCGCTTCTATATGTATGGCGTGATCGCCCGACTGGCGATGCTTGCTGCGAGCTATGAACTCGAAGCCACCGATCCGGACGCCGAGGTGTATGACTAGAGATGGCTTGGCACACCCCTATCGTTCTCACTTCGCTACGCTTCGTGGAGTGCCGTTTCCCCTTGCAGGGGACGCCGCAAGGCATCCGGCAAAGCCGGTCTGCCTGCGGCCGCTCTGAAAGTCGGGGAGCTTGTGTACCCGAGACGGCCCGGATTATGGGTCTTTTAGGCCTCTAGCCCAGACGGGTCATGCGCGACCAGCTATTAAAAAAGTAGCACCCAGAATTCAACTGCCTGCGCTGCCTCCCTGATCGGCCGCCGACCCCTATTGTTACAAGTTGTTGCGGTGCAACAAAATCGGGATTAGTTGGATTTAGGGATGTCCGCCGACTTGCAAGCCGGGTACCTGGGCGCAAAATAGCGTTCCCAAAGGTAACCATTCCCGCCGCTTTGGACCCGCTTGAACGGGCCGAGCGCAAAGACGGGAAGTTTTTGTGTCCAGTAAAAAATCATCACTCGCGGCGCTCACCCTGGGCGCCATTGGTGTCGTCTACGGCGACATCGGAACCAGCGTCCTGTATGCCGTCAAGGAAGTTTTCGGTTCCGGGCATGTTCCCTTTACCCCCGACAACGTCTACGGCATCCTGTCCATCTTCTTCTGGACGCTGACCGTCATTGTCTCGATCAAGTATGTGGCGCTGGTGCTGCGCGCCGACAACAACGGTGAAGGCGGCCTGATCGCCATGCTGGCGCTGGCCTCCACAGCAGTAAAAGACAAGCCTCAGCTGCGCAAGACCTTGCTGATCGTCGGCATCTTCGGCACATCCCTGTTCTATGGCGACGGCGTCATCACCCCGGCCATCTCGGTCCTGTCGGCCGTCGAAGGCCTGGAAGTCGTCTCGCCTGCCTTCAAGCAGGGCGTGATCCCGATCACCCTGGTCATTTTGTTTGCCCTTTTTGCGGTGCAAAAGCACGGCACGGCTGGCATTGGCAAATTTTTCGGCCCCATCACGCTGATCTGGTTCGGCGTGCTGGCGTTGCTGGGCATTTCGCAGATCGTGACCCATCCCGAAATCCTGGTGGCAGTCAGCCCGCACTACGCGGTGATGTTCATGTGGGCCAACCCCGGCACCACTTTCATCATTCTGGGCGCCGTGGTGCTGTGCGTGACCGGCGCCGAGGCGCTGTACGCCGACCTTGGCCACTTCGGCAAAAAACCGATTCGCCTGGCGTGGTTTTCCGTGGTCATGCCTTCGCTGGTGCTCAATTACTTCGGCCAGGGCGCGCTGCTCATAGGCAACCCTGCCGCAGTGAAGAACCCGTTTTTCCTGATGGCGCCCGAGTGGGCGCTGCTGCCGCTGGTAGGCCTGGCCACCATGGCTACCGTGATCGCCTCGCAGGCGCTGATCACCGGCGCCTTCAGCGTGACCAAGCAGGCCATCCAGATGGGCTATCTGCCGCGCCTCAATATCCAGCACACCAGCGTGCGCGACACCGGCCAGATCTACATGCCCTTCGTCAATTGGGGCCTCTTCATAACGATCGTGCTCGCGGTGGTGATGTTCCGCTCGTCCAGCAACCTGGCGGCCGCTTACGGCATCGCGGTATGCACCGACATGCTGATCACCACCATCCTGACTTTTTACGTGATTCGTTACGGCTGGCAGTATCCGCTGAGCCTGTGCATTGCGGCGACCGGTGTTTTCTTTGTCGTCGACTTCGCGTTCTTCGCCTCCAACCTCATGAAGCTGTTCGCCGGCGGCTGGTTCCCGCTGGTGATTGGGGGTGCGGTCTTCACGCTGATGATCACCTGGAAGGAAGGGCGGCACCTGCTCAATGAAAAGCTGCGGGCCGATGCGATCGATTTACCCAGCTTCCTGGACGCCGTCTTCGTCAGCCCGCCGGCCCGTGTCGAAGGCACGGCCGTATTCCTGACGGCCGAGCCCGGCAGCGTGCCCAACGCGCTGCTGCACAACCTCAAGCACAACAAGGTGTTGCATGAGCAGAATCTGTTCGTGACGGTGCGCAACCATGAGATCCCCTGGATCGGCATGAACAAGCGTCTCGAAATTGAATCACTGGGCCACGACTGCTGGCAGGTCAATGTGCACTACGGCTTCAAGAACGACCTGGATCTGCCCAAGGCCCTGCAGCAGATCAAGGGCAGGGGCTGCGAGCTGGAGTCGATGACGACCAGCTATTTCCTCTCGCGCGACACGGTGATCCCCACCATCGGCAGCGGCATGGCACCCTGGCGCGAGAAACTGTTTGCTCAGATGCACCACAACGCCAGCGGTGCGGCAGACTTCCTGAACCTGCCAAACAACTCGGTGGTGGAACTGGGCAGCAAGATCGAGATCTGAGGGTTTCTGGCCGTTCCGCCTTTTGCCCGAGGACTTGTTTTAAATATCTGGCACGCGTATTCCTGCTTGCGTGGGTTGAATTGTTGGTGCCAATCCATAGCTGCACGCGCCTGGCCGTATGGGCAAGCCGCATAAAGCAGGCTGGTGAAATTGTTAGAGCTTCATGCGCGGAGCTACGCGCCCTTGCCGCGCATGATGGCTGCGGCCACATCAGCCGGCGCCTCGGCATAGCGCTTGAACTCCATGGTGTAGGTCGCGCGGCCCTGCGTGAGTGAGCGCAAGGTGGTCGAGTAGCCGAACATTTCCGACAGCGGCACCTCGGCGCGCACCAGCTTGCCGCCGCCGCCCGCAATGTCTTCCATGCCTTGCACCATGCCGCGCCGCGATGAGAGGTCGCCCATCACATTGCCCATGAAGTCTTCGGGCATTTCAACCTCGACCGCCATCACGGGCTCCAGCAGCACCGGCTTGGCGCGGCGCATGRCTTCCTTGAAGGCGAGCGAGCCGGCCATGCGAAAGGCGTTTTCGTTCGAATCGACATCATGGTAGGAGCCGAACACCAGCGTGGCCTTGACGTCGACCACCGGGTAGCCCGCCAGCACGCCGGCCTTGAGCGTTTCCACAATGCCTTTGTTGACGGCCGGAATGTATTCGCGCGGAATCACGCCGCCCTTGATGGCGTCGACGAACTCATAGCCTTTGCCTGAAGGCTGCGGCTCCAGGTTGAGCACGGCGTGCCCGTACTGCCCGCGCCCGCCCGACTGCTTGATGAACTTGCCTTCAACATCGTTCACCGCCTGCCGGATCGTCTCCCGGTAGGCCACCTGTGGCTTGCCCACATTGGCTTCCACGCTGAACTCGCGCTTCATGCGGTCCACCAATATCTCCAGGTGCAGCTCGCCCATGCCCGAGATGATGGTCTGGCCAGACTCTTCGTCGGTGTGCACACGAAATGATGGGTCCTCCTGCGCGAGGCGGTTCAGCGCAATGCCCATCTTTTCCTGGTCGGCCTGGGTCTTGGGCTCCACGGCTTGTGAAATGACAGGCTCGGGGAATACCATTTTCTCCAGGATGATCACGTGGGCCGGGTCACACAGCGTGTCGCCGGTAGTGGCTTCTTTCAGGCCCACGGCGGCGGCGATGTCGCCTGCGCACACTTCCTTGACCTCGTTGCGCTCATTGGCGTGCATCTGCAGAATGCGGCCCAGGCGCTCGCGCTTGCCCTTGACAGGGTTGTAGACCGTGTCACCGGCTTTGATCACGCCCGAGTACACGCGAAAGAAAATCAGCTGTCCGACATAGGGGTCGGTCATGATCTTGAAAGCCAGTGCCGAGAAGGGCTCATCGTCTTTGGGGTGGCGCTCGGCCTCGCCGTCGTCCTCGGTGTGGCCCAGGATAGCGGGCACATCCGCCGGTGACGGCATATAGTCGATCACCGCATCCAGCATGGCTTGCACGCCCTTGTTCTTGAAGGCACTGCCGCAGAGCATGGGCACGATCTCGTTGGCTATGGTTCGCTGGCGCAGTCCCTGTTTTATTTCGTCCTCGCTCAGCGGCTCGCCCGCCAGGTATTTGTTGAGCAAATCGTCATTGGCTTCAGCGGCCGCCTCAATCATCTTGGTGCGCCACTCGTTGGCGGTCTCCACTAGGTCTGCCGGAATGTCGCCATACTCGAAATGCAGGCCCTGGCTGGTGTCGTCCCAGATGATGGCCTTCATCTTGACGAGGTCGACGACGCCCTGGAAGTGGTCCTCAGCGCCGACCGGAATCTGCACCGGCACAGCCACGCCTTTGAGACGTTCGCTGATCTGGCGCTGCACGCGGAAAAAGTCCGCGCCCACGCGGTCCATCTTGTTGACGAAAGCCAGGCGCGGCACCTTGTATTTGTTGGCCTGGCGCCAGACGGTTTCTGACTGCGGCTGCACGCCGCCCACGGCGTCATACACCATCACCGCGCCGTCGAGCACGCGCATGGAGCGCTCCACCTCGATGGTGAAGTCCACGTGGCCGGGCGTGTCGATGATGTTGATGCGGTGCTCGGGGTAGTTGCCGGCCATGCCTTTCCAGAAGGCGGTGGTCGCTGCCGAGGTGATGGTGATGCCGCGCTCCTGCTCCTGCTCCATCCAGTCCATGGTGGCCGTACCTTCATGGACTTCGCCGATCTTGTAGTTCACACCTGTGTAGAACAGGATGCGTTCGGTCGTGGTGGTCTTGCCGGCATCAATGTGCGCGCTGATACCGATATTGCGATAACGCTCGATAGGGGTGTGGCGGGGCATGGCGAACTCCTTTTTTGCCGGTCCGCGCTTGTTGGATTTGTTTGCACGGCCAGCTCGCCAGTTTGCGCCAAAGCGCCGGTCTTTGCTCGGTTTTCCCCGAGCACCCACGTCGGGTGTGGGTCCTGGTGTCAGGCCACTTGCAGCATTTCGGCCATGAAGGCAGGCAAAGGCCTGCCGTCCGACAACAGGTATTTCGCCATGGGGATCACCGCGCTCTGCACCGAAGGCCGCGCACTCATCCTGTCGCGCCATGCCAGCAGCAACGGTGTGGCCGGTGTGAGAGGCGCGCCCAGACGTTCGCCAAACAGCATCGCCACGTACAGGGCGATATCGGCAAATGAGAAGCTCTCCATCACGAACTCCCGCCCTTGCAGGAGATTTTCAAGCCGCGTGTAGAAGGCCCGCGCACTATCAATCGCGGCGACCGCTTGCGGATCGTCCAGGCTGTGCTGCAGGCCCATGAGCCGGATGATGTGAGGAAAGTAAACCTCGTCCGACATGTGCTCCATCTGGCGCGCGCGGGCGCGGGCGGCGATGCCGGCCGGCCACAGCGCGGGCTGGGGCTGCAGGTCTTCAAGGTATTCCAGAATCTGCGTCGAGTCAAACAGCTCCAGGTCGCCGTTGATCAGTACGGGCACCTGCTTTTTTGGGTTGATTCGCACGACCTCCGGGTGCTTGGGTGAGTAGCCCTCGGTCTGCGTGAAGGGCACCATGACGATATCGAGCGGTATGCCTTTTTCAAACGCAGCGATCTGCACCTTGGCGCCGAACATGCTGAGGCGGGCTGAATAGAGACGAATCGCGGGCGTTTTCTCTGTAGAGGTGTGCGGCATGGGTGGGTGAGTTTCGTGGTGATGGGCGTTTGTTCAATGACTATGACGTGGAGGGCGGCGGCTCACGGTCAAACAGACCGGGTGCGCCGCCGATCTCGGCACCTTCAATCAGTAGCATGCGCAGCTTGGTCGAGACGCCGCCAGGCGCGGAAAAGCCGCCCGACTGCGCGCCAGCCGCCAGAACGCGGTGACAGGGCACGACGATGGGAAACGGATTGTGCCCCAGCGCCTGACCCACGGCACGCGCTGAGCCGGGTTCGCCAAGCTCGGTGGCGATGTCGCCGTACGTGCGGGTCTTGCCTGGAAGAATCTCCTGCGCAATCGCGTACACCCGGCGGTTGAAAGAGGGGACGTGACGCAGGTCCAGTGTGCAAAAGCGCAAGTCACGGGCCTCACCCGCCAGCAGGGCTGTCATGGCATGTATGGCCAATTGCATGTCGTGCGGCGGCGTGGCAGGAGCCAGCTGCGCAAACTCCCTGTGCAAACGGGACAGCATGCGGCTCTCCGATGTTTCGGGCAGCCGCACGGCTGCAATCCCGTGTGCGTTCCACACCAGCGCGCACTGCCCAACGGCAGTGCCAAAAAGTGCGAAGGCGTGAAATTCACTGTCTGCGGTCATGGTATCCGACATGCTACACGCGACCAGTATCTGAGGTTTGAGACATTTCGACAGGGGAAGATCGGCACTGCGAACCGCGGCCAATGCCACGTCAAAAAATCATCGTGCCGATACAAAGCGGGCAGGTTTCGGGTGCCAATTGGACGGAGTTTTCCTCATGTATCGCCAGCCGTACATAGGCGCACATGGAGCCTGTTGTTATTGCCGCAGGGCGAATGCAAACAAGGGAATGTAAGAATTAATTTCGTTACCTATCTTGCATACAGCTGAAGCTTTTAATTTTCTGCAGACGTACCATGCGTTCTTTTTGAAGGAACTCACAATGGCAACACCGTTCTTTGGCAAGCGAGAAAACGAGACACCAACGGGCTTGCGTCATGGCCCGGGAAATGGCTATGGGACCACGGGTACGTCCAGTGCTTCCGGCGCGCTGCAGTCGGGAGCGTCGTCCACAAATGTGAACCAGCAAAACACCGCCAAGGCGGTCAATGAAGCACCTGTCGGCACGGTAAAAGAAGGCGGCAGCAAGTTGACGGTCGGCCCGAACATCAAACTCAAGGGCGTGGAGATCACGGACTGCGATACGCTGGTGGTCGAAGGCCTGGTGGAAGCCACCATGGATTCGCGAGTGATCCAGATTGCCGAGCAGGGTGCGTTCAAGGGCTCCGCAGAAATCGATGTGGCGGAAATCCGTGGCGAATTCAACGGCAACCTTACAGTGCGGCAGAAACTGGTGATTTACTCGACAGGAAAAGTCACGGGCATCATCCGCTACGGCAAGCTGGTGATTGAAGAAGGCGGCCAGCTTTCAGGCGAGATCCTGTTCGGTGCGCTGGCTGCGGCCAAGCCGGCGAGCGTGGTCAAACCAGGTTTGCAGGCGGTGTAGGAGACTTAAAGCAACAACAGGCGCATTTCTGACGCGCTACCGAAACCTCCACATCACTTCCCTGCTGCTCGCGGCAGGAAGGTGATGCGGAGTTTTCGTGTTTGCGGTTCGGGCTACTACAGCCACCGGAACGCCAGCGGTATCAGTGCAGACGCCAGAACCACCTGCAGGCCCAGCGCCAACCCGGCGTAAGCGCCCGCGTCGGCATTGACCTGCAAGGCTCTCGCGGCGCCCAGCCCGTGAGATGCCGTGCCCAGCGCAAAACCACGCGCGGCCCAGCCCGCAGCGTCCACGGGAATTCGCAAGGCGTCAAACAGGTATTTGCCGCTGAGCGCACCGACGAGGCCGGTGACCACCGCAAACACTGCCGCCAGCGCAGGGATTCCGCCGATCCTTTCCGCAATACCCATGGCGACCGGTGCGGTGACAGACTTGGGCGCTAGCGACAGGGTAACTTCGATGGGCAAGCCTACGGCCCATCCCAGCAACAATGCCGACCCGCTGGCCGCGGCACCGCCGGCCAGGGCCGCAAGCAGCAGCCGGCCCCAGCGCCTGCGCAGTTCTTCGCGCCGCAACCACAGTGGCCATGCCAGTGCCACCACCGCAGGGCCGAGCAGGAAATGGATGAACTGGGCGCCCGCAAAATAGGTGGGGTAAGGCACGCCGGTGGCCAGCAGGGTGCCGGCCAGGCAGACAACCGTCCACAACACAGGATTGGCCCAGGGCGCTTGTCCGAGACGAGCGTAAACGGCTTGCGCGAGCACATACACCACCAGCGTCGCGGTCAAGCCAAACAGGGGTGTGGCCGACAGGTAGACCCATAACTCCACAAATTTAGGCATGTGGAGGGTCCGGAGGAGGGGTGTCGCTGCGGTCCCGCAGCAGGTGCAGCATCAGTACGGTCACGAGCAAACCCGCCAAAGTGGACGCCACCACGACCAGCAACATGCGTGCGCCGTACTGGCTGACCAGTGAAAGATGGGTCATCACCCCGACGCCGACAGGTACAAAGAGTAACGAAAGGTGCGAAAGCAGGAAGTCTGCGCACACTGCCACAGGGGTGCGCACCGTATCTGACTGGAGGCCCAGCAGAAGCAGAACCATGCCAATCACGGGGCCAGGAAACGGCAGGGAAAAGCCGCGAGAAAGAAGTTCCCCAGCGGACTGAAAGACGAGTAACCAGGCCAAACCCCGCAACGCTGTCATGGCATGGTTTCCACGGGAGATGAGCGCACTCTCGAAGCGATGGGGTCGAACGGAATTGCCGGAGTGGTCATGGCAAGACCCACCCTGGAAAGTTCAAGGACTGGCAAAAAGATCCCCTTGCGGCCACTCCCGCACCGCATTCGCCGCGCCCCACAGGGCCTGGTCGATGTCTTTGAAGAAGGCGCGGCGCCCGGATGGGTCCGGCCTGGAATTGAAGGCCACCACCCATGC
This sequence comes from Polaromonas sp. P1_F1, assembly GCF_056405795.1. Classification (NCBI taxonomy): domain Bacteria; kingdom Pseudomonadati; phylum Pseudomonadota; class Betaproteobacteria; order Burkholderiales; family Comamonadaceae; genus Polaromonas; species Polaromonas sp. P1_F1. The sequence goes on along the minus strand of NZ_JBFUBJ010000001.1, from coordinate 1,079,444 downwards.
ATAGCCTTGCCGGGTCCGAAGTGCCAGGGTCTGCAGGCCCGGCTGGCTGCCTGTGTGCCACCAGTTATCGCCCTTGTCACTCCTGACGACGTGAATGCCTGCCGCATAAAAGCTGCGCGGATTGCCGTCTTTTTCCAGCATCGGCTCGCTGCGCATGGTTTGCAATGACTCCTCATTCAGAAGGCGTTTCCCCCGTGCGCCGTCGATCGCCAGGAAAAACTTCAGCACATCTGTTGGCGTTGCAATCCAGGCGCCCAGTGCGTCCATGTTTTCGATGGAGTAGGAGCCGTAAGGACTGGGTACATTCGCGTTCGTAACACCCGGTGCGCCCCGCTGCAGCGGTTCTCCGGGATACGCGTAGTACTTCGTCTCGCCCTGCCGGCTCTCGGTGCTGCTTGCAGCCTGAAAGCCTTTGCCGGTGGACGGCATCAGAAACTCCCGGCTGCTGAAGGCGCGGTAGGATTCGCCGGTGACGATTTCCACAACCCTTCCGAGCATGCAGTAACCGGTATTGGAATAGGCGAAGCGCTCGCCGGGTGTGAAATCCAGCTTGTCCTGCAGGGAATCCCGGATGATCGCATCGCAGGTAACGGGCGCAACGCCTTGCCGGCGGGCAACGTCCCTGAGCCGGGGCTGAAAAAACGGATCACCAGAGCGCTCCCGATCGAACCCGCCTGAATGCTGAAGCAGGTGCCGGATGCTGATGTCCCTGACGCGCAGGTCAGCGGGGGCGGCGGGCGCTATCCCGGCTTTCTCGAAGAAGGGCAGCACCGGGTCGTCCAGTTTCAGCTTTCCATCCTCTGCCAGCTTGAGCACCATGACCGCCGTCAAGGTCTTGTTGATGCTTCCCATGCGGAACAGGGTTTGCGGCGTCATGGCTTCCTGCTTGTCCCTGTCGGCATAACCGTAGCCTTTGGCAAGGAGCAGCTTCCCGTCCTTGGCTACGGCCAGGCTGGCGCCCGGGACATCGTGTTTTTTCATGACTTCCTGCATGGCCCTGTCGAAGGGCTCGAGGTGCGGCAGTGACTGCCCCACCTCAAGACACCAGCCCCACTGCGGGACGAATGCCAGCAAGACGCCGGCCAGCCCGCGAGATATCTGGCGGTGCATGGTGGAAAAAATGCTGAGCGGTGTCGTATGCATTTGTTGCCGGTGGGTGGCCGCGCAGTCTACGAGGTGGCCATGCGGTTGCTCTTTTCGCCTAAAAGCGCGGTAAATCGGGATGCTTGATCTGCCCGCCCCGAACCAGCATTTTTCCGTATTCGGCGCAGCGGTTCAGCGTTGGGATCACCTTGCCTGGGTTGAGCAGGCCTTTGCTGTCGAACGCGCGTTTGACACCGAACATCTGCCCGTTTTCCTCGGCGGAGAACTGCACGCACATGGAGTTGAGCTTTTCCACGCCCACGCCGTGTTCGCCCGTCACGGTGCCGCCCATCGCGACACTGGTTTCCAGAATGTCTGCACCGAAGAGTTCGCAGCGGTGCAATTGATCGGGGTCGTTGGCATCAAACAGGATCAAGGGGTGCAGGTTGCCGTCGCCCGCGTGGAACACGTTGGCGCAGCGCAGCTGGTATTTCTTTTCCATCTCTGCGATAGCCAGCAAGATGTCGGCCAGCCGCTTGCGCGGGATGGTGGAGTCCATGCACATGTAGTCGGGGCTGATGCGTCCCGATGCGGGGAAGGCGTTTTTTCGGCCACTCCAGAAGCGCAGGCGTTCAGCCTCGTCCTGGCTCACCGCAATGGCCGTGGCGCCACAGCGGCGCAGCACGTCGGTCATGTGGCCGATTTCTTCTTCAACTTCCTCTGGCGTGCCGTCGCTTTCGCACAGCAAAATCGCGGCCGCGCTCAGGTCGTAGCCCGCATGCACAAAGTCTTCCACCGCGGCCGTCATGGGCTTGTCCATCATCTCCAGCCCGGCGGGAATGATGCCGGCTGCAATCACCGCGGCAACGGCATCGCCGGCTTTGCGCAAGTCGTCAAAGCTGGCCATGATGCAGCGTGCAAGAATCGGCCTGGGCACCAGCTTGACGGTCACTTCGGTCGTGACGGCCAGCATGCCTTCGCTTCCGATGATGACGCTCAGCAGATCGTAGCCGGCGGCATCCAGCGCGTCGCTGCCGAACTCGACCTCTTCGCCTTCGATTGTGAAGCCTCTGACCTTGAGCACGTTGTGTACCGTCAGCCCGTACTTGAGGCAGTGCACGCCGCCCGAGTTCTCGGCCACGTTGCCGCCTATGGTGCAGGCGATCTGGCTGGAAGGGTCGGGCGCGTAATAAAGACCCAGCGGCGCGGCCGCCTCGGAGATCGCAAGGTTGCGCACGCCGCCTTGCACCACGGCCGTGCGGCTGGCGGCGTCGAGCTTGAGAATCTTGTTGAACTTGGCCAGCGATAGCGTGACGCCCAGCTTGTGCGGCATGGCACCGCCGGAAAGCCCTGTGCCGGCGCCGCGCGCAACCACTGGTACTTCCAGCGCATGGCAGCTCTTGAGCACGGCCTGCACCTGGTCATAGGTCTCGGGCAAAGCCACAACCAGCGGCCGCTGGCGGTAGGCGGTCAGGCCGTCGCACTCGTAAGGTGTGGTGTCTTCGTTGTTCCACAGCAGGGCATGGGCCGGCAACACCGCCTGCAGCGCGCGCACGACCTGCGACTGCCGCTCCGAGCGTTCAAGCTGGCTTTGCTGTTCGAGCGAGGCGGGGGTGTTCATGGACTGTCTGGCTCCGGGGTTGAAACCAGACTGTAGGGCAAGCGGCGGCGGCCGGGTTGAAGAAATTTAATGCCGGGTGTGAAATGCCGGCCGCCAGAATCCGTCCAAAACGGGAAGAGATTCAGGACTTCGTTCCCGGAGCCTTGCTGGCGCCGGGCGTGTCGTAAAACTTGACCTTGCCCGTCTTCACGTCGTACATGGCCCCCACGATCAGGATTTCTCCCTTTTGCTCCATTTCGCGCAGGATGGGGCTCTTCTCGCGAATCGTTTCCACTGTGAGATGCACATTGCTCTCCGCCACCATCTCGACAAAGGCATAGTTCTTGGACGTGCGATCCTTGATGTCGGCGGACACCAGGTTCGCGGCCGGCTTGATCTTGCCGATGAGTCCCGTCAGGTTGCCCAATTGGGCGTCGTCGCAAGCACCCTTGATGGCACCGCAGCTGGTGTGGCCCATCACCACCAGCAGTTTGGCGCCCATGACTTTGTGCGCGAATTCCAGGCTGCCCAGGATGTCTTCGTTGACGATGTTGCCTGCCACGCGTGCGTTGAAAAGGTCACCTATGCCCTGGTCAAACACAATCTCGGCCGGTGCGCGCGAATCAATGCACGACACCACGCTGGCCAGTGGGAACTGGCCGTCCGCGGTGGCCTTCATTTCCTTGAGATAGTTTTGGTGGCGCGGCTTGCCGGAAACGAAACGCGTATTGCCAGCCTTGAAGCGCGACAGGATTTGCACGGGCGTCACGGCGGCCTGGCACTCCTTGGCGTCCTGGATGGGGCAGAAGGTGCCGGGTTTGACGGCCTTGGCCGCGGCCGCCTTACCCTCTGCATGAACCGCAGACGACAGGGCGAGCATGGAGAGCAGGACGCCGGCCACGCCGACGGCCAATTGATTTTTCCTCATAAGATTTTCCCTCGTTGAACAGGTTGGTTTTTTTGACTATGTGCAGCCGGCCGGGCGCTCACCCGGTGTCACTACCAGCTCATCATAGGCATGAGCCGGTACGGACGCAAAACCACTTATCGGACGGCGTCAGGACCTGTTAGTGCTATTTGTTTATGCAGGATGCGTTGCATGTCAAAGGCCTTGAGCAAGGCGCAAAGCCCAGGGGCCCCGTCAAGGCTTTGCAACGCCGAACGGCGGCCTTCTCGTAACATGCCTTGGGGCCCTAACCCAGGCTTTTGCGCAGCCAGTCGGCAAAAGCCGCGCATTCCCAGCGGTCCATGGTGCCGGTGCGCCAGCATAGGTAATGTGCGTGCGGGCTGGGGATATTACCGGCGAACACTTCGTTGCTGCCCAGCCGCACCAGCGAGCCGTTCTCCAGCCAGGGCGCGCCCAGCTTGAGACGTATCAACGCGATGCCCATGCCGGCCGCGGCGGCATCGCACATCAGGCCGATGTCGTTGAACTGGGAGCCGTCGGTGGGTTCGGGCCAATCAAGTTTGTGGGCGGCAAACCACGTACGCCAGGGCTCCAGCGGCGAGCGCAACAGGCTTTCGCCTTCGAGATCCTCAGCCGCCTCAAAGGGGCCGTGTTCGCGCACAAAAGCCGGTGAGGCGAGCGGCGCGACTTCGTCCTTGCTGAGGCAGACGTGCTCCAGGTCCGCATAGCGGCCTGTGCCAAAGCGCACGATGAGGTCGGCATCCTCGGCCACCACGTCCAGCAGGGGGATGGACACCTGCAGCGTCAGGTCGATTTCAGGATAGGCATCGGTGAACTGGCGCAGGCGTGGAATCAGGATGGAGCGTGCGAACGTGGGCGTGACCGCCAGCCGTAACTTGCGCTTGCCGGGGGCGGCGCTTTGCCCGGCCGCACCGGGAAATTTCTGCAGTGTGGCCAGACCTTCGCGCACATGCGCCAGATATTCGCTGCCTTCGGTGGTCAGTGAAAAATCGGCACGGCCAAACAGCTTGGTGCCGATGATTTGCTCCAGCTGCTTGACGCGGTGACTGACCGCGCTGGGCGTGACGCAAAGCTCCTCGGCCGCCTGCGTCACGCTGCGCAGCCGCGCCAGCGCCTCGAAGGTCAGCAGGCATTGAATGGGTGGGATTCTTGCAGTCATATGACGCTCTGGTCTTTCAGATGTCATGTGCCAACGGGAATCACCGATGTTCTGTACTTCATTTGTCGGCCGAGCCTGCCGGGTTTCCAATTCTGTCCATTGCGGCCCAATCCAGCCGCTCGGGCTGGTCCTTCACGCTTCGCAGTACAGTCTGCTGTTGCTCCAGGCGTGCAATCAGTGCCCGCTTTTTCGGATCGGGTGCAAGGACTTCCGACGCGTTAGCCAATTCAAGGGCGACGGCGACGAAAGCTGTGGCTTGCGCCCATTGTTCCCGAGGTTGCGCGATCTCCGAGGCACCGCGCTTTAGAAAAACAAGCAATTGCCAGTCCGCGAATATCAGTTGCCAGCGCGGATTGAAGGCGAGACTGGTCGCAAGAGGTAGAAGCGCGGCTTTCGGAAGCTGCAGAGCAGGTACGCCGATGACTTTTACGTTATGGGTGGATAGTTCTTTTTCCCAACCATCAGCCGCACTCAGTATGTTGACGTAATGAGTCGTTGCCGAAGAATGACGATAAATCATGTGGCCCGCGTAGCCGACCTTGTACTTGTCCCCAAGCAGATATGGGACCTGTGGCGCGTATGTGTCGAGCATCCAGATGTTCCCCCCGTCAGGCAGTACTCGTCCAATCAATTTGACTGCTTCGATGGCACGCAATCCTACGTCTGTCATGCCCCATCCCGAATACCTTGTCGGAACCACCGCGACCAGCATCGCCAGCATGCTGAGAGCGGTCAACGCGCCCATTGGCAAACGCATTGGTTTGCGCTGGGATGCCTGCCTGAATGTGGTGAGGAGGCTTATTGCCAGGGGGACCAGAAGGGCCATGGCCCAAAGGCCGAGACCCCGGCGATGCTGTATGGCCATGATGGCCATGGGTGCAATGACAACAAGGCCGGACAATCTTGCCGGCCCCGCAGTGAGGAACCAGACTGCCGTGCCCATCGCGAGAACAGCGGCAGACGGCCAGAGAAAACGCGAGCTGGGATCCCATAGCGGCAAGTATTCACGTATGGCTATCCTCTCCGCCGCAATACTGCCTCCATCCTGCATGTCTTGCCAGACAAAAAACTGCGAAAACACCTGTTGTGCCCCATTGGGGTTCAGCAGCGGCAGCGCCACGCTCGCCAGCCCGCAAATTGCCCAGCACACCGCCTCGTTGCGGGATATGGCGTGCTCATGCCTGTCTTGCCATCGACGGAGTGCATAAGCGGCCAAAAGAGGCAGCATCAGCAGCACCGTGGTGTGAACCCACGCCAACGCTAGACACAACAGGGGAAAGGCGAACAGTGCCCGGCGGATGCGGGCAGGATGGCGGCAGCTTTCAAACAAGAGCGTGGCTGCCATCCACGAAAGGTAGAGCGTAACTTCTGCGCGTATCTGCGAGCGGTGCAGGAACGTGGGGTAGACAATCAGCAGCGCCAAAGCCATGGCCGCCATCTGGTTCAGGTCAACCTCGTAGCGTGCCTGCATGCCGTTGTTGGCGGCTCGCTGCGCAGCGAATAGTCCCAAGCAAAGGGTCGCAGCCCACAGCACCGCGTTAAAGACACTCAGGCTGACCCATCCCCCTAGCCTGACGGCGAGCTCTGCGAGCAAACCGAAGCCCCAGCCGCCGAAGAGCTGGGGCGCGCCGGCAGCGGTATAGAGAAAAAACTCCTGATGAGGTACTGCGCCGTGTTCCAGCGCATAACGACCGGCAAGCAGTTGAAACCAGATATCGGCATCTTCGACGGGCCGCAAAGACAGAACGGCACACAAAAACGCGATACCGAACCACCATGACGCCGTGGTAACAGCGGATGATGCGTGTTTTCTATCTGTTGAGCGAGCAGGCTTGTTCATATCAGGCTTGTTCATATCTATTTAAAAATAACGGTCTTATGGCCGTTCAAAAGCACACGGTGCTCGCTGTGCCATTTGACAGCGCGTGCCAGCACGCGGCTTTCGGTGTCCTTGCCGCGGGCGGTCAGGTGCTCGACGGTGTCCTTGTGATCGACCCGGGTGACATCCTGTTCGATGATCGGGCCTTCATCAAGGTCGGCCGTGACATAGTGCGCCGTCGCACCGATCACTTTCACGCCGCGTTCATGCGCCTGGTAATACGGCCTCGCGCCCTTGAAGCTCGGAAGCATGCTGTGGTGGATGTTGATGGCACGCCCTGAGAGTGATCCGCACATCTCGTTGCTGAGCACCTGCATGTAGCGCGCCAGCACGACCAGTTCGGCACCCTCTGCCTCGATGATCTCAAGTTGCTTTGCTTCGACCTGCGCCTTGGTGGCTGCCGTCACCGGGATGTGGTGAAAAGGAACGTTGTAGCTTGCCGCCAGCTGGTAAAAGTCACGGTGGTTGCTGATGATGGCGCGCACATCCAGCGGCACCATGCCGGACTTCCAGCGAAACAGCAGGTCGTTGAGGCAATGGCCGTCGCGGCTAACCATGATCACGGTACGCATGGCCGCTTCTGTCGAGTGAAGTTTCCACTTCATGCTGAAAGGTGAGGCGAATGCTTCGAGTTGCGTCTTCAGTTCTTCCTGGGTCAGCTGGTCGCAGGCAAACTGAACCCGCATGAAGAAGAGTCCGGTGTCATGGTCGTTGTATTGCGCGGCTTCTTCAATATTGCCGCCGTTCTGCAACAGGAAACCAGAGACCGCGTGAACAATGCCCATACGGTCCGGGCAGGACAAGGTCAGGATATAAGCGTGATTCATAGGGGGTGAATTGTCGCAGGTGAAGACTGTGTCTGCCCGGCCGGCGGGCAATTGAAGGTGCAGGGCGGCGGCAAGAGTGCCAGAATGCAAGATCAAGCGCTGCTATCCCAGCTTCACACCTTTCGACGCAGGAAACCACCATGGCCTACCAGAATTTCAACATGGAGCACCAATGGCTCCCGTTCACGCCCAACCGCAGCTTCAAAAAAGACCCGCGCGTGTTTGTGGCCGCAGACGGCATGCATTTCACGACGCACGACGGGCGCCAGGTGATCGACGGTATTTCCAGCCTGTGGTGCGTGGGCGCCGGCCACAACCGAAAGCCCATCAACGAAGCCATCAAGAAGCAGCTCGATACGCTGGACTACGCGACCGCTTTCCAGGCCAGCAACGATCAGGCCTTCAAGGCCGCCGAGATCATTGCTGGCATGGCGCCAGGTGACCTCAACAAGGTGCTGTTCTGTAATTCGGGTTCGGAGGCCGCGGACACGTCGTTGAAGGTCGCGCTGGCTTACCACCGTGCGCGGGGCGAAGGCCACCGCAATGTATTCATCGGCCGTGAAAAGGGTTACCACGGCGTTGGTTTCGGCGGCATGAGCGTGGGCGGCATTCCGGCCAACCGCAAGGTGTATGGCGCCGCGCTGTTGCCTCGCGTGGACCACATGCGCTTCATCCATGACCCGGTCAATCATGCCTACATCAACGGTGCTGAGCCCGTGTGGCAGGAAGACCTGCTGCTGGAACTGGAAAATCGCATCCTGCCGCTGCACGACCCGAGCAACGTGGCTGCCGTCATCGTCGAGCCGGTATCAGGAAGCGCCGGATGGTACCTCCCGCCCAAGGGCTACCTGAAACGGCTGCGCGAAATTTGCGACAAGCACGGCATCCTGCTGATTTTTGATGAAGTCATCACGGGCTTCGGCCGCCTGGGCACCGGTTTCGGGGCAGACTATTACGGTGTGGTGCCCGACATGCTCAACTTCGCCAAATGCGTGACCAACGGTGTCATCCCGCTGGGTGGTGTGATCTGCTCCGACCGCATCTATGACGGCATGATGAATGCCAATGCCGGTGCGCCCGAGCATGCCGTGGAGTTCTTTCACGGCTATACCTACTCCGGCCACCCGGTCGCTTGCGCGGCCGCAATTGCGACGCTGGAGCTGTTCAAGGAAGAACAGCTGTATGAACGTGCCGGCCAGATGGGCAAGGTATTGGGCGACGCGATGCACAGCGGCCTGAAGGGCCTGCCCAATGTGATCGGTATTCGCAGCCTGGGACTGGCCGGCGCGGTCGAGCTGGCGCCGGTGACGGGTGTGCCGGGCAAGCGCGCGTATGACATCTTCATGGACTGCTTCCACAACGGTGTGCTGGTGAGGCCGGCGGCTGACAACATCGTGGTCTGTCCACCCTACATCGTCGAAAAAGAACATATCGACCGCATCGTCAATGTGGTTGCCGACGCCATCCGCAAAAACACCTGATTTCCGCCAGCCGAGCCCCAAAAGGCTCTTCAGGGTTTGGGTGCCAGCTGCTTCTGCAGGCCCGCGCAATAGTCGGTCTCCCGGAGCGGGGCCGTTGCCCACACGGCGTCGAAAGCGTCTGCCTTCTCGGCATTCGCGGGGTTCCCGGCAAGCAGGCGCACTACTTTGGCTTTTATGTCCGTCGGCAGGTGCAACGGTACGCCCAATTGCCGGTTCGCATGGCCGCTTCCGGCCAGCAGCAGCACTGTCTTGCCGGGCAGCACGGCCTGCCCCAGGGTGTTGGCCATGGTGATGTCCTTGGCAATCTGGATACGTGTCATGGGCGTGATCTGGCCCTCAGGCAACAGGTTGCAGTGGCCGAGACGGATTAACTGCTGCTGGGCTTTGAGGGCGGGGCCTGGCAAGCGGGCGTCAAGCCGATTGTCGGCCATGCTTTCCGGCATTTGCGCCCGGGGCAGATTGGCGCCCATCACGGGGACACCGGCGCGCACCGCGGTCATCACGGTAGGGCCGTAGGCTGTCCATGGCCAGCCCTTATCGTTCCAGTTGAGCGCATTGCGCACCTGCTGCTCGGTGGCGCTGGGTCTGAGCGCGGAAGTACTTGCACCCGTGTCGGCCATCTCAAGGGCTACGGCAGCCAGCGCCCCTTTGGCCGCCAGGGCGGCGACCACCTGCTGCTCGATTGTCTGGTGCTCAGCGGCGTCGTGCTGCTCCCCGAGGATCAGGACGTCGGCAGGGAGCAGCGCCTCCAGCCGGGTGGATGTCTGTGCGGTTTCGCTGCCCTGCACCTGCAGGATGGGCGCTTCGGGCCGTCCCGCGCAGCCTCCCGCCAAAGCCGCCGTGGCGGCGCAGACAAGGCATGCCAAAGCATGAGGGGTGAGGAGGTGGCGCATCGATGGATACTACCGCTTCCAGCGGCTTCTGTTCCGCGCCGTTACGCTCTGCCATGCCTTCCTTGCCCCACCGTGCCGCCCAGTCCCCGCCCGTACGTGTCGTCCTGACCTTGTTGCTGGCCTGGGGTGCCGCTTTCTTGTGTATTGCGCTGCGCACGCCTTTGCCCTGGATGATCGGCCCCTTGCTGGCGACGGCGGTGGTGTCAATGCTGGGCGGACCTACGGCCAGCTGGACGCCACTGCGCAACTTCGGGCAATGGATCATCGGCTGCGCACTTGCACCTCACGCCGCTGGTGGTGCAGGCAGAAAGCCCGCCAGGCGATTGATTGGGCAGAAAGACACACCCAGCGGGGGGGCGCTCCTTCAAGGGGCCGCGGGGCTGGCTCCGCCAGACCGCAGGCACAGCGGCCCCCTCGGGGGCAAGGAGCTACCCGAAGTGAGAGACCGTGGAGGCTCTACTTCTAATGAAGCGATATCGGCGTGTTGGCAAGACCGCTGTAGCCTTCCAGCGTGTCTTCGATTTCTTCTTGCGTGGGAGTGTTTTGCGCCCAGGCGCTCAGGCGCTGCTGGAACATTTCAGCCCAGGATCCATCCAGATAGACCTCCTTGCCCGAACGCTTGTCGACGATTTCGAAGCCATGCCGGGCCAATTCGGGAACGGCCGGGACAGGCGCGGATTCTTCCGGCGCATTGGCGTGAATCTGCATGACAGCAAAAGATTCCGAGTCGTAAAGCATTTGCATGGTGTAGGTCCTTTAGCTTCAGATAGCAACGATGAGGCCAAGTTCAAGGGCCCGGGGGGTTAAGTGCGAAAGCATGCGGTAAAGGCGCGTAGTGCGTGTAAAACCGCACATAAAACGGGCACCTCCGTGCGGCATAACAACGCCGGTTTGTTGAACTCAGCTCTTGGTGATCGCGCTGAGCTGCTGGTCAATGAAATCCCCGTTCTGCTGGGTGATCCTGCTGCGAACGGGAAGATACCCCAGTGACGGGGCATACCAGAGTTCCACTTTCTGATCGAACTCACGCCGGGGCTGACGGGTGAGTTTGAGCGTATTCAGCTCGCCATAGGGAAGTACCATTTTCTCTTCGCCTTCCACCCGGAACGTCCAGGTGTCTGCATCCCGCGGTCCCACGGTGTAAATTGAAATGGTGGAGCCCGCCGGAAAGCCGGCCGGGTTGCCCGCCAGTATGGCAGCCAGCTGGATGAAGACGCTGACCCGGTCCTGTGCACCCTTGATCCAGGGGACCGTCGGCGTATTGGCGCTGAAGGTGATCTGCCCCTTGTCTGCTTCAAAATGCGCGGCCACTTCGCTTCTTGATTTGTCGGAAAAGCGGGTTGGCGCCAAGCCTTCCGGACCCACCTGCCCGGTGCTTGCCATGCTGCGTGAACCTAAAAACAATGCGCTGACGCGCATGGAGGCGCTGTAGTTGTCGCCTGAATAGCGCCATCCCAGTTCGGCGTCCGCGTGGTAGTTCAAGCCCTTTGCGCTGCCGGTCATTTTGTATTCCAGTCGCGCGCTTTCCGGCAAGGCCACCGCCGTCACCGCCGACTGGTCTGGGTCGACTGTCGCGGGGGCGCTGGCAGCAGCGATTGTGGGCGTTGCCTGTGCGGGCATGCTTTGCGGATTTTCTACCTGGGGCGTGCTGGATGTCACCACCTCGGGAGGCGAGATAGCTATCAAATCAGTAGCTGGTTGCGCTGGACTCTCTTGGGTTACGGCGGGTTTCTTCTTGAATATCCTGGGCTTTGGGGGCGGTGCGGAAGGCGCGGGGGCAAGCGATGTCGGTGCAGGAGGCGGTGCGATGCTGCGCGTTGCGAAAGCCTCGCTGCGTGGGGAGGCGGCAGTTTGCTCGGGGCCGAATCGTACCGGCGCTGATTTCAGCACCAGCGTGTGGACAGCCAGCACCCCTGCAGCCAGCGCAGCAAGCACACGCCAGCGAGGCGCCGAAGGATAGCGGTCGGTGGACGCGGTCACGCCTGTGTGAATCCAAGATCACCGGAAAGTTGCCGGGCGGCGGCGGCCAGCGGCCGTGCCACCGCGCCGTCCCAGTCCGGATCAAACGTTGCAAGCGAACCCAGCGCCACAATGCCGAGCGCGAGATGGCCGTCGGCATCGAACACCGGCGCACAGAAGCCGGCTACGCCGGGCAGCAGGGTATTGACTGCGCGCGCCATGCCGCGGCGGCGGATATCTTCCAGCAAGGCATTCAGCTCGGCCATGGTGGCGGGAACATCTTTTCGCGCCAGCTTCTGGTTGCGTGTCAGTTCAGCCCTGACCAGCAGCGCCAGCCTCCCTTGTGGTTTGGCTTTGGCCTTGGGCAGGTTCGAAGACAAAAATGCGGCAAAGCACAAGCCCGTGGCGGACGACAGCAGCGGCATGACGTCGCCCAGCCGCAGGTTGACCGTCACAGACTGCGGCGATTCCTCCCAGTGGACGAGGGTTGGTCCCTGGTTGCCCCAGACCGCCAGTGCCAGGGTCTGGCCGGTTTGCATCATCAGGCGCGGCATGAGCTGACGGGCCAGCTTCACGCTGTCCAATCTCGAAAGGGAAGCGAGTCCTAACTTGAGCGCAGCCGGGCCGAGGTCGTATCGGGCGGTTGCCTCGTCCTGGACGACCAGTGCCAGCCGCTGAAAACTGACGAGATAACGGTGTGCCTTGGCCGCACTCATGCCCGCTGCGGCTGCCAGGTCGCGAAGCATCAGCGGGCCGGGTGAGGTGGAGAGCGACTCCAGCAAGCTGAAGCCGACCTCGACCGACTGAATGCCCGCGCGTTGCGGCGGCAGGCTGCTGCGTGCTGTTGCGGGGGCGCCTGGGCTGACTTTCATGGGCTTGACTAGAATTTCAGGTTCGCCGTGAGACTGTGGATGCATGGATCGTAACGCGGGGCCGGATGCCACCGCCGGCCACGGCACAATCAGGCCTTCTGCGAAAGCCGACAGCCACCAATCAGGATATTGATGAAACTTGCCACCTACAAAGACTCTTCACGCGACGGCCAGCTGGTCGTGGTGTCGCGCGATCTTTCAACAGCCCATTATGCGACGGGCATCGCGGGCAAATTGCAGCAGGTGCTGGACGACTGGAACTTCATGTCGCCGCAGTTGCAGGACTTGTACGAAACATTGAACCAGGGAAAGGCGAGGCACGCTTTTCCGTTTGAGCCATCGCGCTGCATGGCACCGCTGCCGCGCGCCTACCAGTGGGCTGACGGCTCGGCCTATATCAACCACGTGGAACTGGTGCGAAAGGCGCGCAATGCCGAAGTGCCGGAAAGTTTTTACACCAACCCGCTGATGTACCAGGGCGGTAGCGACGATTTCATTGGGCCCTGCGACGATGTGGTGGTGGCGAGCGAGGAGTTCGGCATTGACTTCGAGGCCGAGATCGCCGTGATCACCGGCGATGTGCCCATGCGCGCCACCCCCGAACAGGCGCTGGAAGGCGTGCGCCTGCTGATGCTGGCCAACGACGTGTCCTTGCGCAACCTGATCCCCGATGAACTGGCCAAGGGTTTCGGTTTCTTCCAGAGCAAACCGGCAACCGCTTTCAGCCCGGTGGCAGTGACGCTGGACGAAGTGGGCGACGCCTGGGAAAAGGGCCGCCTGCACATGACCCTGCAAAGCACCTGGAACGGCCGCAAGGTCGGTATGTGCGAAGCCGGCCCCGAGATGACATTCAGTTTCGGCCAGCTGATCGCCCATATCTGCAAGACCCGCAATGTCCGTGCCGGCAGCATCATCGGTTCAGGCACCGTCAGCAACAAGGACTGGAGCCACGGCTACAGCTGCATCGCTGAAAAGCGCGCCATCGAAACCATCGAGGATGGCAGGCCCAAAACCGAGTTCATGAAGTTCGGCGACACCATCCGCATTGAAGCCAAGGGCAAGGATGGGCTCTCAGTATTTGGCGCCATCGACCAAAAAATTGTCGAGAACGTCTGAGCTACCCCGAATAAAACCAGCAGGGGCCGCGGAACCGGCTTTGCCGGGCCGCTGGCGCCGCCCCCTCGAGGGGGGAGCAGGCTACACGCAGTGAGCCTGGACGGGGGTGTTATCTTGAATAAGCCTTGCGCGAGCCGTCTTCGAACACGGCGTCGTCACGTGATGGCTTGCCCTCGTCGTCCCAGGTTCTCTCGCGCGTGATGCGGCCGCGCTCGTCGTAGCTCGATTCGGCCACCAGCCTGCCGGCTTCGTTAAAGCGCTGGTGCGTACCCTGGGGCAGTTGCCGGTAGCGGTTGGAGGCTGTGTAGCGGCCGGCGGCGGCGATTTTCCCGCTGTCGAAGAAGTCGGTAGTCTGCAGCCAGGCGGTGTCGCCTTCGCCGCCGTACTCGGTTTTGCTGCGCGGCTGGCCGTTCAGGTAGTAAGTCTGGTCGCTGACCGGCTTGCCGGCCGACCAGCGCCTGTCGCGCGTCAGGGCGCCGCTGTCGGCGAACTCCTGCTCGCGTTCCTTGAACGAGGTTTTTGACGGGTTGGTCTCCAGCAGCCACTGGACTTCGCGCCGCCTGACGCCGGCGTTGTTGAAATAGCGTTCAGTGCGAATGTTGCCCGATACCTCGTCCAGGTAATCCGGCTTGCCACTCTCGCCCAGCGTTTCATGGCGAATGCGTTTTCCGGCCAGGTAACTGCTGGTGCCATTCAGCACGCCCTTGCTGCTGAAGAGTTCGATCTTTGAGGTGCCGCCCGAAAAACCGCACCAACGGGCGTCCTCGGCCGGCGCTGCCAGCAAAGGCTTGTCGCCGCAGCGCAAGGCCTGGAGCTGGCCGCGGTCATTGAATTCGGCATAGGCCTGCTCGACGCTGCCGCCTGCGCGCGGCCCGTAAAACACGATGCGCCGCAACTGCCCATTGGTGTGAAAGCTGCGCGCCAGGCCGGCCTCGGTGCCGTTGTCGTAGATGGAGTCGCGCAGCACCTGGCCGTCCGGTGCGAATTCACGCGCGCGGCCATGGCGGTTGCCGCGCTCGTTTTCGCCGTATTCCCGCTGTAGCTTGCCGTTCTGGTAGTAGCGCATCAAACCCATGAACTTGCCGCCCTGCAGCTCCTGTTCGCGCATCAGCCGGCCTGTGTCCCGGTCCTTGCAGCGCATGATGCCGGTTTTGCCGGCCGTGGTGTTGCCATTGTTGGGGTTGACGCTTTCACCGTTGATTTCGCAGTCTTGCACCGCATGTGCCCACGGCGAGGCCAATGCGCAGGCACAAAGGAGGACGAGGCGTTGCACGGATTTTTTCATGCAGCAGCCCCGGTTTGGCTGATGAACAGCCGTATGCCGCGCAGGAGCATCTCGACCGAAATCGCCACGAGGATGAGGCCCATCAGGCGCTCGAAGGCCATCATCACGCGGTCGCCTGCCACCCGCTGGATTCGCTCGGACAGCACCAGCACCACGGCGCACACCGCCATGGTCACGCACAGCGCCGCGATCCATTCAAGCCGCCGCGCCGGCGCCTGGGACACCAGCAACATGACCGTGGCCAGCGCCGAGGGGCCGGCCAGCGCGGGAATCGCCAGCGGCACAATCAGCGGCTCGCCCTGCAGCGGCGCGGCCTCGGGCTGGTCCGACGGGAAAATCATGCGCAGCGCGATCAGGAACATGACCACCGCGCCGGCAATCTGCAGCGACAAATCGCTGAGGTTCATCAGGCGCAGGAAGCCGTCGCCGACAAACATGAAGGCCAGCAGCAGCAAAAACGCGATCAGCACCTCACGCAGGATGACGCGCATGCGCCGCTCCGGCGCCACACCCTTCAGGGCGTTGACAAAAATCGGAATATTGCCGAACGGATCGGTGATCAGCAGCAGCAACACCGTGGCGGAAGCAAAGGTATAGGCCATATGTATGTCAGATATGTCGGGCCGTGTTAGCCGAATAAAGGGCTTCAAGTGATTGGAAACCCTTGATCTCGATGGGGTTGCCGAAGGGGTCGCAGAAAAACATGGTCCATTGCTCGCCGGCTTCTCCTGCAAAGCGCACTTGCGGCTCCAGCACAAACTCCATGCGGGCCGCTTGCAGGCGCTGCGCCAGGGCCTGCCAGTCGGCCAGGGCAAGCACCAGGCCGAAATGCGGCATGGGAACAAGCTTGTCGCCAACATGGCCGGTGCGCTCTGTCTTGAACGGTTCGCCCAGGTGGAGCGACAGCTGGTGGCCGAAAAAGTCGTAGTCGACCCAGGTAGGGGCCGAGCGGCCTTCCGCGCATCCCAGGACCCCGCCATAAAACTGGCGGGCCACGTTGAGGTCTCTGACATTGAAGGCAAAGTGAAAGAGGCTTTTCATGGTGCAAGCTTATCAGGGCATTGCCCGAAAGAGACGCTTTTGCAGCCCGGCCGGCAACAGGCATGGCGCCATGCCTGCCGATGAATGCTATGAAATAGATAGCGATTTGCGCTTGTCGGTAAAGGTCTGTGGGTGTTTCTTGCTTGAATCCGTATCAATACCGGTTCGACCCTGGTGTTTGCCTGCTGAAAACACAAAAAGCGGTTGACGCGCTGCTGCGGCGTTGCACAATGAAGGCGTGCGCTGGATCATCCAGCCGCCCGATGCAAATCGTGCACAACCTGCCAGGAGACATTCATGAGCGACGCGGACAACCCTTCTTTCCCCGGTTTCGGCAAGCTGGTGCCCGGCTTTGACTTTTTGCAGAACCTGGCCAAACAGGCGGCAGGCAGCGCCACACAAAGCATTCCGCAGTTGCCCAACCTGGGCAACTGGGTAGCGCCCACGCTGAATGTTGAAGAACTCGACAAGCGCATCGATGAACTCAAGGCTGTCCAGTTCTGGCTTGACCAGAACGCCACGGCGCTCAAGGCGACCATCCAGGCGCTGGAGGTGCAGAAGATGACGCTGGCTACCCTCAAAGGCATGAACTTCAACATGGGCGATGTGGCCAATGCCTTCAAGCTCAAGGTGGCCGACAGCGTGGCCGGTGGCGTGCAGCGTGTGGCCGACAAGGCCCGCACGTTTTCGGGGCTGGAGGTCCCGCCAACGAGCTTTGGCGCGGACAAGCCGGCCGCCACATCCAAGGCCAAGGCACCCGGCGCGGCCAAGGCCGGCGCGCAGCCGGCCGGCGTGGTGGACCCGATGCAGTGGTGGGGCGCGCTGACCCAGCAGTTCCAGACGATTGCGGCAGATGCCATGAAGGATGCCGCCAAAAAAACGGCCATGGACACCACCAAAAGCCTGGCGACCGGCCTTGCCAAGGACGCGATGAAGACCGCCACCGGCATGGCAACGGGCATGGCCCGCAACATGGCGGAGTCCGCTGGTAAAACCGTGGCGGGCGGTGCACGCGCGGCCATGAACACGGCCCTGCGCAGCAGCCAAGCTTGGCCTACACCCGCGGCCGGCAAAACTGCCGCAAAAACGAAACCCAAGGCCAAGGTGCCGGCGCGCAAGGCCGCAACTAAAGCCGCACGCAAAACCACGCGTTGATACAGGCTGACTTTTCACTGAATTTCACCAGGACGCCATGAAGCTTTTTCCCTACGGCCACGCCACACATCCGCAATGGCAGATGGCAGCAGGCCTTGTGCTGGCGCAGCTGCGCGCCTACCTCGCATTGCCCGGCTACGCCAAATCGCCCACGCTGGCGCTGCTCTACATCACCGATCACTATGCGGCACACGCGCAGGATATTCTTGACCATCTGAGCGCCGAATTGCCCGACATCACCGACTGGAGCGGCACGGTGGGTGTGGGTATCGCCTCCAACAACGTCGAGTACTTTGACGAGCCGGCGCTCACGGTCATGCTCTGCGAGCTTCCGCATGACCAGTACCGTGTGTTCTCCGGGGTGTCGCCCTTGCCCCCGGCCAGCCAGGGAAGGTTCAAGGCGCATACGGCGCTGGTGCATGCGGACGCCGGAACGCCCGACGTTGCCGAACTGATCGACGAAATGGCACAGCGCACCGGCAGCGGCTATGTGTTTGGCGGCCTGGCCTCCAGCCGCTCCAGTACGGTGCAGTTTTCCCTCAGCGGGCATGGCAATGTCAAGGGGCAGGGCGCGGCCGGCGGTGTCTTCACCGGGGGCCTCAGCGGTGTGGCTTTTGGCCAGGGCGCGGCACTGATGTCACGCATTACCCAAGGGTGCCGGCCGGTGTCTGCGCATCATGAGATCACGGCCTGCGAGTCCAATGTGGTGACCGAGCTCGATGGACAGCCGGCACTGGAGGTGATGCTGGCAGACCTGGACGTGTCGCTTGATGAGCCGCGGGAGGCCTTGGCCAAAGTGCGGACCACGCTTGTCGGCTTGAGCCGCCCGGCAGACATTCCCCATGACGGCGCCGGCCGGCACGGCCAGTTTGGCGCAGAGGTGCTGGTGCGCCACCTGATCGGGCTGGATCCGGCGCGCAAGGGGATTGCCATCGCGGAGGTGCCCGTCGTGGGCATGAAGCTGGCTTTCTGCGAACGCAACATGGAAGCCGCGCGCGCCGACCTGGTGCGTGTGTGCGCCGAGATTCGTGAAGAGCTGGAACCGGAAGAAGTCACGCTGGAAGTTGCCAGCGCCTTGAGCGCGTCAGAGGCCGAAGCCACGCCGCATGCGGCCCGGCGCATTGCGGGCGCGGTGTACGTCAGTTGCTCCGGCCGTGGCGGCCCGCACTTCGGCGCGCCCAGTGCCGAACTGCAGATCGTGCGGCGGGCCCTGGGCGATGTGCCGCTGGTTGGTTTTTTCGCCGGCGGTGAGATCGCCCGTCACCATCTGTACGGCTACACCGGCGTGCTGACGGTGTTTACGTCACCTGCCTAGGTTTACCCCTATCGGACGCTCACTGCGTGTAGCGCCTTTTCCCCTTCCAGGGGACGGGCGCCTCGCGGCCGGCAAAGCCGGACCGCGGCCCCCGCTTGAAGAGGCCGTGGGGAGCTATAAAACCTGAGCTTCCAGCAATTCGACAGGGTCGCCATAGCGCGCTGCCAGCGCCACCACTGACGGGTCGCGCAGTGCGCACAAAAAACCGTCCTTGATCAGGGTGCAGCCCCCTGCAGTCACGGTGCTGTCCAGCGTGATGAGGTCCATGTGCACGGGCGGCTCTTCCCAGTCAGGCATGACACGGCGTATGTAGTGGCTGGGTTGCGCCAGGTCGATGCCGAAGTGCAGCGCTCCGGGAGAGTTTGAGCCGGCCGGGTACACGGTGTGGCGCGGCGCCTTGGGGTTGAAGCCGCAGCCGCCGCCTTCGATCATGCGGCCACCGACCAGCATCTCGCGCAGGATCACCGCTTCTTCTGAAATTCCCTCAACCGATGAAATTGTGTCGCCTTCAAAATGGACGGCGATTTTTTCCTCGAACGGTTTGGCAAAACCGACCGCCCATTGCGGGTAAAGCACGCCCGCCATGGGCACCACGGCCTTGAAATCATTCTTGACCGAGTTGTGGTCCCACAGATTGGGGCCGTGTGTCGGCAGGTAGTGCACATAACAGCCGTCTTCCTCGGCCGTCATCTGGCCGCGCCAGCGGTTGGTGGCCAACTGGTTGGCGCGCATCGCCTGCGTGAAGCTGATGCGGAAGTCGCTGCCCCGCGGATCGGTGAAGCGCAGGTCGAAATCGCCTTCGGTCGGGTAACGGCTGGCCGTTTGGCGGATGATCTCACCGATGAGATCGACCGGAAAGCGCGCTTGCGGCGTGTGCAGCAGATCCAGGTTGCGAAAGTAGGTGATCTTGACCCAACGCTGGCCGGTGCGGCGCAGGTTGATGCACAAAGGGTCGAGGATGGAGCAGAACCAGGTAGACACCACAAAAGTGGCCTTCTTCAGCATGGCATGCACTTCTTCAGGCACGGCGGTCACCTGCGTGCTCGGCTCCATGTAAATGCGCACCTCGGCGCCGCGTGACTTGGCAATGCCGATCACGGCGTCGATCACGCGCGGGTCCAGCAGAGGGTCGACCAGCATCAGCACCCGGTCACCGGGACGTATCGCCATCACGCGCGAGAAGTTGTCCAGCGCCTGGAAGAAGTATTTGGTGTCGGTCAGATTGGCCGCAACCGGGATGGGCAGGCCAACGTAGGTGGAGATGGGTTTCATCGTGATTTCGTCGGAATTGCATGCACAAAATAGCCGAGCAAGCCGTAATCAGCTGAATAATACCAGTAAACATCAAATTTACTTAGTTGGCTAATGTAATTGCATGCAATATGTCGAGTATGCCAACAAGGGAGTACCAGCAGGCCCCGCGGAACCGGCTTTGCCGGGCCGCAGGGGTCGCCCCCTTGAGGGGGGAGCAGACTACACGAAGTGAGTCTGAACGGGGGTGTTACCTACGAAGTGCAGCGAAGGCCTCGAACTCCCAGCTCCGCATGGCCAGCAGCAAGGTGAATCCTTCGCGGTCCTTGTCGCCCAGCTTCTGGTCGGTCTGGTGCTGTTGGGCAAAGTCTTGCGCCACCCGCTGCATGCGCTCCAGGAACGAAGGCGCCAGGCCGCGGCTGATGGAGCCGTGCACCAGCAGCAGGCCTTCGCCATTGCCGTCAAATCCACCGGAAAAATAGTCAAGCAGGGCGTTTTCGCGGAAGTAGTCCATGACCGGCCCGTGCGGTCGCCAGCGGAAGGTCTTGGCGAGCTTGAGCCGGTAGCGGTTCAGCGGCTTGAGCTCGATGATGCCGATGCGGTCCAGTTGCGCGAGGTATTTGATGCACTCGGCTTCGGTCAGCCGGTAACTGGTGGTGATTTGCTCCAGCGTCCATTGCGACAGCACGCAGATGGCGGCCAGCAACAGCTTCTTGTCGGCCACCACGGCTTTTTCCTGTGCTTCGGTCAGCTCCGCCAGCAGGGGCTGGGTGTCGGCGATGCGCCTGGCCAGGTCGGCAAAGTCCAGCTTGAGCGCGCGGCAGATCGCGTCGATACGCGAGAGGGGCATATCGCCCCTGGCCAGCATGCGCTTGACGCTTGACTCGGCCATGCCGAGTTTGACGGCCAGGTCGGCGTACGTCATGCGCGCCGCCTTGAGTTCCTTTTTGAGGACGATGACAAGATCTGCGGTAGTGCTCATGAGTATCGATTATCGGTACTTTCGGGATGAATAGTAAGAACTGGTTCTAATTCCGGTGCTTCTTCCGGCGCTTGGCCTGCACAGTGCAGCTTCATTCACACAGGAGCTGCCCCATGCCAATCAGCCTGAAAACCGCCCACCGCCGTGTTGTGCCGCCGCCTTCCTGGTTTGCGCAGATGAAGGTATCGGGCTGGAAAGCCCCGGCCTGCCGCCGCGAATGCGCGCTCGCCGGCGTGTTGCTTGCGATGCTGGCGGCGGCATTGCTGGGGCCGTCGGTGGCGCAGCCTTTGCACTATCACGACTTCGCCGACCAACGAGCCTGGGGATGGTTGCCGCATGCGATGGACGTCCTCAGCAACCTGCCGTTCATGCTGTGGGGCCTGGCGGGTGCCTGGGCCCTTGTGCGTGCAGTGAAGGCGCGGGCGCTCAGCGCCGCAGCCGCAGGTTTCGCAGGGCTGTTCTTTGCCGGCTTGGCCCTCACCTCCATGGTTTCTGCAGCCTACCATCTGCAGCCGGGAGATGCCGGGCTGGTCTGGGATCGGGGCGGCATGGTGTTTGCCTTCGCCGGCTTGCTCGGGCTTGGCACCATGCAGGCCGTCAGCACCCGTGCCGGTGTAGCGGTTGCTGCAGCAGTCCTCGTTCTCGGACCGTTGTCCGTGCATCTGTGGTCGCACACGGGCAATGTGCTGCCCTGGGCCGTTTTGCAACTCGGTGGCATGTTGCTGATTGTCGGCGTCGCCTGTTTGCGGCCCACGCTGGCAGGGCGGGTGTTGCCCATCCGCTGGATGCTGGTGGTGGCCATTTATGCGCTGGCCAAGCTGCTCGAGCTGGGTGACCACGCGGTGTTCGAATGGACGGGTCAGCTGGTTTCGGGCCACACCCTGAAGCACGTGGTGGCCAGTTGTGCTGCCTGGCCCGTCGTTGCGGCGCTTCTGGACGCCCGAAAATTCAAGGCAGAATCCACAGCAGCATTCAAAAACAGAGCAGGCAGGCCATCCCGCCACAGTCTGCCGCACAACAACTGAAAAGAGGAGTCAAGCATGCCTGTTGATATGGCCGCCGCGGTGTCGCCACCCCCCGTTCACGAGCATCCGAACCAGTTCGCGCTCCTCAAGCAGCGCCGCTTCGCCCCTTTCTTCTGGACGCAGTTTTCAGGGGCGGCCAACGACAACCTTTTCAAGTTTGCCTTCACCGTGATGGTGACCTACCAGCTCAGCGTGAGCTGGCTGCCTCCCGCGCTGGCGGGGCTGGCCATTGGAGCTCTGTTCATCCTGCCGTTTCTGCTGTTCTCGGCCACCAGCGGGCAGCTCACCGACAAGTTCGAGAAGACGCGCGTGATCCGCTTTGTCAAGAACCTGGAAGTGGTGATCATGCTGATCGCTGCGGTCGGCTTCATGAGCAGCAATGCCAATGTCCAGGTGCCCGTGCTTTTGGGTTGCACGTTTTTGATGGGGCTGCATTCCACGATATTCGGCCCGGTCAAATTTGCCTACCTGCCGCAGGCGCTCAACGAGCGCGAGCTGACCGGCGGCAACGGCATGGTCGAGATGGGCACCTTCGTGGCCATTTTGCTGGGCCAGGTGGTGGGTGGGCTCATGGTGGCCGTACCCCAGGTCGGGCCGGACTATGTGGCCATTGCATGCATCGGCCTCGCACTGGTTGGCCGGCTTGTCTCGCAGTTTATTCCGCTGACGCCAGCGACTGACCCAGGCCTGAAAATCAATTGGAACCCGGTGACAGAAACCTGGCGCAACCTCAAGCTTGCCAACGGCAACCTGGTGGTATTCCGCTCCATGCTGGGTATCAGCTGGATGTGGTTTTTTGGCGCGGTATTCCTGAGCCAGTTTCCGAGTTTTGCCAAAGAGGTGCTGCACGGTAACGAGCAGGTGGCGTCTTTGCTGCTGGTGGTGTTTTCCATCGGCATCGCGACCGGATCGCTGCTCTGCGAAGTGCTCAGCAAACGCCACGTCGAGATAGGGCTGGTTCCTGTGGGAGCCATCGGCATGAGCGTGTTTGCGGTTGACCTTTACTTCGCCTCGCGCGGCTTGCCGTCAGCGCCCGTTATGACCCTGGGCGCCTTCATGTCGCAGCCTGTGCATTGGCGCGTAATGATCGACCTGGCCTGGCTCAGCCTCTTTGCCGGCCTCTACAGCGTGCCGATGTACGCGCTGATCCAGCTGCGCAGCCAGTCCACGCACCGGGCGCGCATCATCGCGGCCAACAACATTCTCAATGCGCTGTTCATGATCGTCAGCGCTATCCTGGCCGGCGCGCTGCTCAAGGCCGGGTTCAGTATTCCGCAAATCTTCCTGTTCGTTGGATTGGCCAATGCGGTGGTGGCGTTCTACATCTTCATGCTGGTGCCTGAGTACCTGCTGCGTTTCATCGCCCTGATCGCCTCGCGCCTGGTCTACCGCTTCAAGATCACCGGTGACGACAACATCCCTGCTACCGGCGCTGCCGTGCTGACCTGCAACCATGTCAGCTTTGTCGACCCGGTGCTGCTGATGGCCGCCAGCCCGCGTCCCATCTACTTTGTGATGGACCACCGCATCTTCAAAATGCCGGTTCTGGGCTGGCTGTTCCGGCTGGCCAAGGCGATCCCGATTGCACCGCGCACGGAAGACCCGGCGTTGTACGAGGCGGCTTTCGAGGCCGCCGCCAAGGTGCTGCGTGATGGTGACCTGCTCGCAATATTTCCCGAGGGCGGCATTACAAAAAATGGCGAACTGCAGGAGTTCAAAGGCGGCGTCATGAAGATTCTGGAGAATGCCCGGCGTGATGGTGTGCAGGTCAATGTGGTGCCGATGGCGCTGACCGACTTATGGGGCTCCTTTTTCAGCCGCGCCGAAAAAGGAGTTGCCATGACCAGACCCTTTCGGCGCGGGCTCTTCAACCGGGTGGGCCTGAATGTAGGCATGCCAATTGCTGCGGACAAAGTGGAGCCTTTGGATCTGAGGGCGAAGGTGGAACAACTTCTGGGACAGGACAAGACATGACTGCGCTTCAATTTTTTAAAGCTGGCGGCAGGCTTTCTCGCGGTGGCTTCTGGCTGCATGGCCTCATCGCGTGGATGGTTTTGTACCTGGCCTGGGCAGCCGCAGGGCCGGCGCCTTCGGTGGTGCTGGCCTGGCTCATCAATGGTCCGGTACTGGCGGCGCTGATATTGCTATGCATCCGGCGCCTGCATGACCGCAACCGTTCGGGTTGGTGGCTGCTGCTGGTCCTGGTGCCGGTGGCCGGCGCGTTGTGGCTGGCGTGGCAACTGGCCTTCAGGCGCGGCCTGCCGCAAGACAATCGCTGGGGCCCCGACCCGTTGGCGCCGCGCGGCGACTATCTGGTGGTGCGGTAGAGGATGACGCGGGACCACAACATGCACAACAACACTTTGATCGTGAACGATGTGACCGGCCTCAACCCGGTTGCCGTCTGGGCCATCAGCAAACCCAAAACCGTGGACGAGGTGTGCGATGCCGTGCGCCGTACCGATGGCTCGCTGTCGGTGGGCGGCGGGCATTTCAGCATGGGCGGGCAGACCGCCAGCCCCGGCAGCCTGCACCTGGACATGCGTGAGCTCAACCAGATCATCCGCTTCTCGCCGATGGAGAAAACCATACGCGTGCAGGCTGGCATTCGCTGGTGCGACATCCAGCGATTTGTTGATCCGCACAACCTCGCTGTGAAGATCATGCAGACCTATGCCAATTTCACGGTGGGCGGCGCGCTGAGCGTCAACTGTCACGGTCGCTACATGGGCCTGGGCGCAGTGGTGATGTCGGTGCGGGAGATCCGGGTGGTGCTGGCCGACGGCAGCGTGCAGGATGCTTCGCCTTCCGTCAATGCGGAACTCTTTTACGCCGTGATCGGCGGCTACGGCGGTGTGGCCGTGATCGTTGAGGCCGAGCTGGACCTGGCGGACAACACCAAGGTCAAGCGACTGGCCCGCAAGATGAGTGCGGCCGAATACATCAGCCACTTCAAGGCCAAGGTCAGGTATTTTCAGGATGCTGTTTTCCACAATGCCGACCTGTACCCGCCGCATTACCGCAAGGTGCGTTCTGTCACCTGGGCGCGTACTGACGAAGCCACGACCGAGCCAAGGCGTTTACAGCAAGGCGGTGAAACCTACCCTGTGAACCGCTACTTTGTGTGGGCCGTGACCGAAACCCCCTTGGGGAAATGGCGGCGCGAATACCTGATCGATCCCCTCCTTTATCTTTTCCGCAAGGTGCACTGGCGCAACTTCGAGGCGGGTTACGACGTGGCGGAGCTTGAGCCGGCTTCGCGCAAGCACACAACCTATGTGTTGCAGGAATACTTCATTCCGGTGGAACGGTTTGACGACTTCGTGCCGATCATGGCGGAAATCCTGCAGCGCTATCGCGTCAATGCGCTCAATGTGTCGGTGCGGCATGCGCGGCCCGACCCCGGCACCCTGCTGGCCTGGGCCCGGGGTGAGACCTTTGCGTTTGTCCTCTATTACAAGCAGCGCACCCGGGACAACGCCATCAACCGCGTGTCGGTCTGGACGCGCGAGCTGATTGATGCGGCCATCAGTGTCGGCGGCAGCTACTACCTGCCCTACCAGCCGCATGCAACGGCGGAGCAGTTCCACGCCGCCTATCCGCGGGCCAAAGAGCTGTTCGCCCTGAAACGCAAGCTCGATCCGCAGTTCCGCTTGCGCAATGTGCTCTGGGACAAATACTACGCCCCCACATTGAACGCCTCCAACACCTGAACGACTGGGCTTGCCATGACCACAACCTCACCCGCTTCGGAATTTCGCGCCGTTTTCAGCGTCACCCGCTGGCACGACGGTTTTTACAAGTTCCTGCAGAACATTTACCGCCTTTATCCTGAGGACCGGTTTCACACACTGATCAAGAACACCTCTGCCGAGCTTGACAACGATGAAGCCATTTACCGCAGGCTCCAGCGTGAGCTGCCGAAGATCAAGCCCTTCATGGCGGACCTGACCCTGGCGTTGCCGGCGCTCTTCAAGCAGAAGAAGGAGATGGCTGACCAGACCCAGCGGCTCCTGGGCGACAAAAAGCAGATTGACGGTTATGTCGAGATCGGCTCCACCGGCCGCTACATCAGCGAGCTGAAAAAGCGCATCAAGGTGACCGGCCCCGTCACCCTGGTGAATGATGTGGCGCCCACCAACTCGCCGGTGGACATCGCAGAGCGCGGCGGCCTGTTCAAGATCGGCGGCTTTGTGCCCATGAACGACTATGACCCGCTGCCAGCGAGCCTGCCCGATGCCAGCGTGGACCTGGTGACCTGCTACATCGGCCTGCACCACTGCCCGCTGGACAAGCTGGATGCCTTTGTGGCATCCATCGTGCGTGTGCTTAAGCCGGGCGGCATGTTCATCCTGCGCGACCATGACGTCACAACGCCCGAGATGTTCACGTTTGTCTCACTGGTGCACACCGTCTTCAATGCTGGTCTGAACGGCGCATGGGAAACCAATCAGCGAGAGCTGCGCTACTTCCGTCCCGTTGCCGAGTGGGTGGCTTACCTTGGCGAACGTGGACTGAAGGACAGCGGCAAGCGCGAGCTGCAGGCGCACGATCCCTCCGACAACGTGCTGCTGGCGTTCACAAAATCCGGCGAGGCTGCCGCGTGATGCGCTGGCTGCGCAATCTCACAGTTGCGGGCGCCTTCGCCGCGCTTGTCGGTATGGCGTCGGCCTCCGGCCCTGCGCCGGTGGCGGGGCCCGAGCATGTGCGCGGCGTCGAGCAGACGCTGCTGACTTATCCCGAATGGTTTCTGGTGTTCAGCCCCTATGAGTACGGTGAGTTCATAGGTACCAGTGCGCCCAGCCGCTTTCCTTTTTATGGCCACATCGGCCAGTTCTGGGAAAGCTACAAAGCCGTCTTTGACGAGACGCGCCGCCGCGGGCTCGACCTCAACCCCGGCTATCACCTGATGATCATGGTGATAGGCACCAGCACGACGGTGGAATATGCGCTCAAGTCGGCCTACGAGACGCTCGTCGGGCGGCTCGCCGAATCACTGGCCGGCCGCACCACGCCCGAGGACAGGCATGCGGCCAGCGTTGCACAGGACTATGTGCGGTTTATCCGCGTAGAGCCCTGGTACCTGTATGACTTCGACAAGGCGCTGGCAGGTCTTTGGCGCGATGTGCCTCTCATTGGGCCTGACATGGTCCGCAAGTGGGAACGCCGCTTTGCCCTCACGACCGAATACCTGGTCAAGGCGGGTTATGCCCGGCTGATCAAGCTGGGCACGCAGACGATCTACGATGCGCCTTTGCCGGTCACTGCCGTGGTGGCAAAGCCTGTGCCGCGGGCCGACACCGCGCTGCCGGAGCTGAAGGTGCTTTCGCCGACATCCGACGGTTCGGCCCTGGTCACCATCCCCCGCTACGAGGCATTCATGCGCTATGCCCAGGCGCTGGCGGTGCAAGGCGTCAATTTCAGCGAGATCGCAGGCAATGACTCATTCATCCTGGTCAGCGTGCTGGCGCCAGGCACCTGGGAACCCACCAGCCCCGCCACGCCACTGCTGAGGCAACCTATCATCACCCGGCCCGGCACCCAGCGGGTGGTGTTGACGGTGCCCGTCAAACACCTGGCCGAGTCGTTGCGCCAGTGGCAAGCCGGCAAGCTGCAGGTGGAGCACATTTTTGACTATTAAGCGGCGAGAGCAGAAGCCAGGGCGCACCTGGCTTTTTTATCCGTGGCGCGTACTCATGGCGCTGGTGGCCTGCCTGTTGCTGGTTGTGGCTTTTTCCTGGGCCCGCATGCTGTGGGTTGAGGACCACAGCCCGCGTGAGGCGGCACCCAGGGAAGGGCGCTGGCTGCATGCGCATGACGTGGACCTGTATGTGCAGGAATTCGGCGACCCGGCCGCGCCGCCCCTGGTACTGACCCACGGCACCGGCGCATGGAGCGGCACCTGGGACCAGAACGTAAAGGCCATGGCGGCCGCCGGCTATCGCGTCATTGCGGTGGACCTGCCGCCCTTCGGCTTCAGCACGCGGCCTGCTGCGCGCGACTACAGTCGCAACGCACAGGCGCGCCGCATCATCGGCTTGATTGATGCGCTGAAGCTCGGGCCCGTTACGCTGTTGGGCCACTCCTATGGCGGCGGGCCCGCGGCCGAAGCCGCCATGCTGCAACCCGACCGCGTGCGCCATCTCATCCTGGTCGACGCGGCAATCGGCCTGATGGAATATCCCGCACCAGCGAAAAGCGGCGGCGTGGCGGCGAGCCTCTTTGGCATTCGCCCGCTGCGCACCGCACTGATTGCCGCGGTGGGCACTCAGCCCTTGTTCAGCGAATTCTGGTTGCGCCAGTTCGTGGCTCGCAAGGAGGTCGTCACGCCTTCGCGCACGGCAATTTATCGGCAGCCTTTCGTGCTGGACGGCTTCACCGCCAGCCTGGGCGACTGGGCCGCGCAATTTGCCGGCGAGAGCGGCAAGTCCCTGAGCGAGAAACCTGAAGGTTTCCGCGAGCTGCCCATGCCGCTGACCTTGGTCTGGGGGCAAGAGGACACGATCACGCCGCTGTCCCAGGCCGAAACCCTGCAGCGCCTGGTCGCCGGATCAAGACTGCTGGTATTGCCTGGCGTCGGTCATATTCCGCAAATTGAGGATCCGGCCTTGTTCAATATGCGCATGACGGAGGCGCTAAGACATCCTTGAACCGGTTCCTTGAATAAGTATCAAAATTCGATACTCTTCGATCATTGTTGAGGATCTGTATCGTTATTCGCGTGATTTTGCAGCGTTGGCCCGCACAGTAGTGGCACCTCAACAACCGCAAGGTTTTTATGCAGACGCTGATACACCGTGACTCCAAACCCTGGCAGGTTCAGGTGTGGGCCTCGTTCGTGATTGCAGTTTTCCTTTGCGCTGTGGGCTTGTCTTGGCTGCCCGGCAAGGACCTGGACCGCGCTTTCATGATCATGGGGTATTTCTTCTGCCTGTCGGCCGCTTTCGTGCTGGCCAAGTATGTGCGTGACCAGGAGCAAAGCCGGGCCGAAGGCCGGCTGACGGACACCCCAATGTTCAAGCTGGTGGTGTGGGGTGGCTTCTTCCTGGCGATGTCGCTGACGGGTTGGGGTTTGTGGCGCATGGAGATCAATGAAACCTACAAGGCTTTCCTGGGCGTGAGCTGGCTCTACCTGATCACCTGCAGCTTTACCCTGGCCAAAACCCTGCGCGACCGGCACGAAGCCGACTTGAGCGAAGCCCGTATGGGCCGCGGGCCCCGCGGTCACGCGGCCAGCGAATAAGTAACAACACTTCTTCTGGAACGCATCATGAAAAAATCATTTGCTACATATTTAATAGCTGTTTGCGCAATATTGGCGGGCGCTACGGCATCTTTTAATGCGCAAGCCCAATCCGAGGCTTCCGCTCTCAGTGCCGTCTCGGCACTGCCGGTAGCCTCCGTCGTAGTCACGGCCAGCGCCGCGGTGGGTGCAGTCGTCGCTGTGCCTGTGGTTTTGTCTACGGCCGGTACGGTGCTGGTGGTCAAAACGGTGGAGAGCACGGCAAGGGGAACGGTGTACGTGCTGGAGCGCGGCTCCGACGGTGCCCGCGCCAGCATCGAGGTGGTCGGCCGGGGCGTTGCCGGTGTTTCCATGGTCGTCGGCACCGCCGTGGTGGTCAGTGTGGTAAGCGCCGGGGTGGTGCTGTCGGCGGCCGGAGAGGCCATTGCCTTTATTCCCAATGCACTAGGCCGCGCGCTGCTGCACAACGAGCGGTTGACCCAATAAGGCGGAGTACCCCATGAAAATCACTCGAGTCGTCCTGCCGTTGTTGCTGGCTGCTTTTTTCCTGGGCGCCGCCCCAACTGTCCATGCCGGGCGTTCCTGCGAAGCGCGCAAAACCACCCCTCAAACCGTTGAGCGCGGCATGACACTGGCCGAGAAGACGCTGGCATCGCTCAATGCCAGCGGCGAGAAGGTGGTGGTGCTGGCGCGGACAGGCCAAGACCTGGGCAAGTACGGTATTCGCTATTCGCATCTGGGCCTGGCCTATCAGCTGCCCGACGGTCAGGGCGGCATAACCTGGCGCGTGGTGCACAAGCTCAACACCTGCGGCACCGGCGACTCAGCGGTTTATCGCCAGGGACTGGGCGAGTTTTTCCTGGACGACCTGTGGCGTTACGAAGCTGCCTGGGTGGCGCCTGCGCCGGAAGTCCAGGCACGCCTCCTGGCGCTGCTGCAAGACCCGGGCCGGTTGACAGCCATGCACCACAAGCCTTACAGCATCGTGAGCTACGTGTGGGGCCGCAAGTACCAGCAGTCCAACCAATGGGCGATTGAAACCATGGCCGCCGCGATGGAACCCGGGGTGACCACGCGTGAGAAGGCTCAGGCCTGGCTGCAATTCAAGGGCTACGAGCCCACCACGCTGAAGCTGGGCCCTTTGACCCGCCTGGGCGGGCGCGTGACCGCGGCGAATATCGCGTTTGACGACCATCCCAACGACAAGCGGTTTTCTGACCGCATTGAGACCGTCACGGTGGATTCGGTGTTTGACTGGCTGCAACGCGCGCAAATGACTGTGCCCGGCAAGCCCGTGACCGTCATCAAACTGTGAAAACCTGTTTTCCAGAAAACGGAGATAACCATGGCCAACACTTTGCGATTGACAGAAAAATGGATGCACCGCGGCCTCTGGCTGGTGGCTTTGGTGTTTGCCGGTTTCCTGATCGGTTTGGGCGGCACGGTGGTCGGCGATTTGCCGAAAGTCGAGAAGCAGCTCTCGGTCGACGACTACATGGACGCCACAGCCAGCAATGCGCTACGCGGCGCCATCAAAACGGCAGAGCGGGCCGAGCGTGACGCGCAAATCTCGCTGGAGCAAGCCCAGCTTAAACGCCGGGCAGCCCAGGCGGATTCGGCCGCAGCGCGCGAAACCTTCGACAACTGGCTGTCCACGCGGCGCGCCACGCAGTTGGCTGAGCAGGATGCCGAACTGCTGTCGCGCACGCGGGCGCTGGACGGGTTGAAAGACCGTGAACGCGCGGCGGGCGTCGCCGTAGAAGCTCAGCAGCAGGCGGCACTGGATGCCCGGCAGGGTGCGACGCGCGAGCGCCGCAGGCTGGCGGAGATGGAAGAGGCTGCCCAGGTGCAACTCAACGCCGAATACCGGCGTGTGGAACTGCGCATCTTTCTGTACCGCCTGGCCCTGACTCTCCCGTTGCTGGTGGCGGCCGGCTGGCTGTTTGCGAAAAAGCGCAAGACGACTTACTGGCCCTTTGTGTGGGGTTTTATCTTCTTTGCTGTGTTTGCCTTCTTCGTCGAGCTGGTGCCTTACCTGCCTAGCTACGGTGGTTATGTTCGTTATATCGTGGGCATTGTCGTCACGGCGCTGGTGGGCCGGCAGGCCATTGTTTCGCTGAACCGATACCTGGAAAAGCAGAAGCTGATCGAGCAGCTGCCGAACATGCAACGCCGCGAGGAACTGAGCTACGACACGGCACTGACAAGGCTTTCCAAAGGCGTGTGCCCGGGCTGCGAGCGGGCTGTGGACCTGAAAAATCCGGAGATCGATTTTTGTCCGCACTGCGGCATCGGCCTGTTTGACCATTGTGCGAAGTGCTCCACGCGCAAGAGCGCGTTCGCCAGGTTCTGCCATTCCTGCGGTGCCAGCTAATGCGCTTTGACCCATCGCGCAGGAGGGCGCTATCGGCAATCGCGGGTGGTGCTGCGCTGACGCAACTGAATGCCGAGGCGAAATGCCCGGTCGATCCGTTGAGTGTGTGCAATGTCACGCATCTGAGCTCTGTGACGGTGGCGGGGATCGCGGAAATTCGTGGGATCGATGATGTCCGGCAGGCTTTAAAAAAATGGCAAGGCCGCGTGAGTGTCGGCGGCGGCAGATTCAGCATGGGTGGACAAACCGCAATTCAAGGCGGACTGCAACTGGATATGCGCTCCATGAATGCAGTGGTGAAATTCGACCCTGCCAAACGAACCGCCAGAATCCAGGCCGGTATGCGGTGGCGCGACTTGCAAACAATCATCGACCCGCAGGGGCTGGCGGTCCAGACCATGCAGAGCTACGCCAGTTTCACGGTGGGAGGTTCGGTGTCGGTGAATTGCCATGGGCGTTATGTGGGGCACGGGCCTGTGAGCCGTTCCGTCAGGGCCCTGCAGATCGTTTTGCCTGACGGTGAGGTGGTTGAAGCCAGCAGGCAAATCAATTCAGAACTTT
The DNA here is from genome assembly GCF_056405795.1 of Polaromonas sp. P1_F1. Lineage (NCBI taxonomy): Bacteria > Pseudomonadati > Pseudomonadota > Betaproteobacteria > Burkholderiales > Comamonadaceae > Polaromonas > Polaromonas sp. P1_F1. Next base: position 1,047,415 of record NZ_JBFUBJ010000001.1, on the reverse strand, counting down.
TTCATGCCGCTATTGGCGGGTATGGAGGGATTGGCGTCGTCACGGAGATTGAACTTAATCTCGATGAAAACTTTCGCATAGAAAGATCAACGAATCGCATTTCCATTGAAGACTATCCGGGCTGGTTCCGCGAGAAGATCCAGTCTGACCCGAACGTGCTGTTGCACAACGCCGATTTATTCCCGGACCGGTTTGGCTATCCGCATTGCGTCACATGGTCACGCACCGACAAGCCCTTGACCATCCAGGAGCGGTTGACGCCGCCGGGCCGCCCCTACACGAAAGAGAAATTTTTTTTCTGGGCCATGACGGAGTTGCCTGGCGGAGCTTTGCTCCGGGGAAAAGCCGCTACTTCCATCGAAGATACCCCGGCCGTGGCGTGGCGCAATTATGAAGCCAGCCTTGATGTTGCGCAGCTGGAGCCAGCGAACCGGGATTTTTCCACTTATGTTTTGCAAGAGTATTTTGTTCCGGAGCGCCACTTCACAAGCTTCGCGCGAAAGATGGCAGACATCTTGCAAACGATTCCTACGGGAACGGTGAATGTTTCAATACGCCACTCGCCGCCTGATCATGCGGTACTGATGGCTTGGGCGCGGCAAGATGTATTTTCTTTCGTGATTTACTATAAGCAGGGCATGTCGGTCTATGCGCAGCGACACGCTGCGCAATGGACTCGCTCAATGATCGATCTGGCCTTGGCGCATGAAGGCACCTACTACCTGCCGTATCAGCTGCACGCGACAAAGGAACAATTTCTTCGTGCTTACCCTCAGGCGCCAAGGTTCAACAAGTTGCGTGAGCATATTGGCGCGTCGCGGTTCACGAATGCTTTGTGGTCGCAGTACCAGATCTGATATGAAGCCGTTCCCGAAAGGCCGACAGAAGCCGCAGGTTCCTCGACTCAGGCCATCGGCCGCCCAAAAAATGGGTAACCCGGGTCGTTGTAGCCGTGGCTGGACGCGTGGCCGGGCACGACCAGGTCATTGACAAAGATTTCGTCGTCCTTGTCCAGCACCAGTTCCACCGCACCATACACATCCTCCAGGTGCGGCAGGGTGCGCGGGCCGACGATGACCGAACTGATCAGTGGATTGGCCAGTACCCAGGCTGCGGCGAACTGGCCGGGCACTTGTCCCCGGGCTTCGCAGCGCGCCTTGATCTTCTGCGCAATGACCAGTGACTCTTTGCGGAATTCGGTCTCCAGGATGCGCTTGTCGCCGCTGCCCGCGCGTGTGCCTTCGGCCGGCGGCTGGCCGGGTGGGTACTTGCCGGTCAGCACGCCGCGTGCCAGCGGGCTGTAAGGCACCACTCCAATGCCGTAGTGGCCGCAGGCCGGCAGGATTTCAACCTCCGGGCCGCGGTTGAGCAGGTTGTAGTACGGCTGGCACACCACGGGCTGCGGCATGCCCAGCGCTTTGCACAGGTGCACCACCTCGGCGATGCGCCAACCCCTGAAGTTGGACAGACCAAAACTGCGAATCTTGCCCGTGCGAATCAGGTCGCCCAGCGTGCGCACCGCCTCCTCCAGGTTGGCGTCGTGGTAGTCACGGTGCAGGTAAAGAATGTCCAGGTAGTCGGTTTGCAGCCTGGACAGAATGGCCTCGGTTTCCTGCACCAGCCAACGGCGGGAGTAGTGGCCTTCGTTGACAGCCTCGCTGACAGGGTTGCCCAGCTTGCTGGCCAAGACCCAGTGGTTCCGCTGGCCCGCGAGAAGCTTGCCCAGGTCTTTTTCGGACTGCCCCTGGTTGTAGACATCGGCCGTGTCGATGAAGTTGAGCCCGTGCTCGCGCGCCGACGCCACGATGCGGCCTGCTTCTTCAAACGGCGTCTGCTTGCCGAACATCATGGTGCCCAGGCACAGGACGGAGACTTTGAGGTTGCTGTTTCCAAGGCGGCGGTATTGCATGGTCATCTTTGCAAAAAAAGTGGGCAGGATCGCCGATAGTGCCTGAGCCTGAATCTTTGCGCTGCACGTCGGCTATTTGGTGACTGCGGCCCCCGCCATGAAGATTTGCTGTCTACCTGTCGGTTTTCGATGAAGTATCTTCATTTGATGCTGATCGTACAAATCTAATGATCTTGTATCTTTAAACGAAACTTTTAAGGCATTCCGCTCCACACTGCCTCTACAAGCATGTGCTTGGGCCTTCGGGTTATTTATGAAGATCGATTCCTCCGTGTTCTCCCTGTCACGCCTGACGCGCCGCACGGCTTTGGCCGCTGCGGTGCTGGGTGCCACTGCCCTGACGGGCTGCTACGTCGTGCCGGTCCAGCCCGGCCATCCGCCGGTTTCCTCCACGGTGTATGTCACACCGGCCATGCCGGCAAGCACGACCTTTGCGGCGCGGCTGTACCCGGCGAACGACATCGCCCAGGCCTACGGCATGGTGGGCGCGGTGGTGACCAACGACATGAACGGGCGCGGCACCTTCACCACCAACATCAACGGTGAAAGCTTTAATGGGGAAGCTACGCGCATCGCGGGCTCTTCGACGCGCGAAGGGGTGGCCAACGGCTCCGGCAGCCGGGGCAGCTATATCAGCTGCCGCTACCAGATGAACTCGTCAACGATGGGGACGGGGCAGTGCAAGCTCTCCAACGGTGCGCAGTTCACGATGCACATCGGCGGTTGAATCAACTGAAGTGGCCGTCGCCATAACTACCAACAGCGGCGCCGGCTACTGCTGCATCTGCTCGACGGCGACGATCTGGGGCGCTGCCTTGAGGTGCCCCACATACCGCAGCGGCTTGTGAATCATGATGGAGGGCACATCGCCCTCCCGCATGTGCAGCAGGTCGCCGGGGTTGATCAGCCGGGGGTCGGCGTCGGTCAGCGGCAGGCCGGCGCTGCGGTAGGCCTCCAGGATGAACTGCGAACAGAAGAACTGGTCATTGCGTCCCAGTCCCAGCTGCACGGCTGCGATGCCGCGAATACAGAAGTCGCGCACCATCGAAGGCACCAGCGGCAGCTCGCACATGCGGCGCTCCAGCGCGAAAGGCGCCTGCAGCATCACGCCGACATAGTTGTATTTCTTGCCTTCATGGCTGGCCGCGAAGGTGTTGATCTTGATGGCCTGTTCGGCGGTAAGGTCGGGATGGCGAAACGCCACCACTGTCGCCTCATCATTGAGTAGCGCGTCCATGCTGCGCACGCGGATACCCGAGCCCACGGCTTCAGCGATCTGCCGGTTGCCCATATATATCGCAGCATGGCTGACCGGCGATAGCGTGATCAGGCGAATACCCACCGAGTTGATGCCGTTTTCAGCGGTGAGGATGATGTCGCCCGGCAGCAGGACGTCGGGCCTGATCAGCTCTCCACCATTGCCCGGGTTCAGAGCCATGTTCTGAAAACCCAGCATAGGCGCACCCGTCTCCGCATGCGGCTTGATGGCCGTGGCGCAGCCGCCAAGCGCAAGGAGCAAGCTGCCCAGGACAGTCACCAGGGATAGCAGTCGGGCCATCGTGGCCTGCGGTGAGGTTTTCGGCATGCGCAGGGCTCCAGTCAAATACGGGTTTGGAATGAACAGAACAATCAGCGGACGCTCAGGGCGCGGCGCGCTCGACCAGGTATTCTCGGGCGTACCAGAAGGTTTCGGGCGACTTGAACGCGCCCAGCGTGCCTTCTTTTTCGTCCTGCCGTGAGCGCAGGTCCCAGCGCTGGTCGATGATGCGGCAACCGTCGCAGGGCTTTTGCCCGGCACGGCGCTGCACCAGGGCGTAGCGCGTGTTCTTGAACAGGGCATTCACGTCCTCGTAGTCCACCGGCTGCGCGGCAAAGTAGGGAACGATTTTGGCGCCCGGAATGATGAACTCGTAGCGCTCAAAGTGCCCGTTGAAGTTGCTCGGCACCGACACGGACTGGCCTTTGAGCAATGCATCAGTATCGGGGCGGAAATGGCCCATGTCGCCGTTGAAGGGCAGGGTCACCCATGCGAGCGCAATGAGTACGGCGAAGCTGCTCATCGCAGCGATCGGGCGCGTCAGCTCGCGCCTGACCATGCCCGCAATACACGCCACGGCCAGAACCCCTATAAAGAGCCAGTAGAGCGGTGAGTACAGCCAGGAATCCTGTGTGGCCCGCACACCGCCAAAGCCGATCAGTCCCATGGCCAGCGCGCCGCCCAGGCAGATCAGCAAGGTCAGGCTGAACCAGATGCGCGAGATGCGCTCCCAGTACAACGCGATCAGTACGGCCAGCGCGGGCATGGCGGGGATCAGGTAGCGGGTGGAGCGCTGGGTGGGCACCATGAACACCAGCGCAAAGGCCAGCATCCAGAACCACATGGCTTTTTCTGCATCGCTGATGGTCTTGCCAGTGCCCTTGCGCTGCCGCCAGGCGCGCCACGCCGCCACAAAGCAGCCCACGGCAACGGGTAGCAGGAAAAGGGCGTTGGAGAAGTAACCCGTCAATATCGTCAACACGCCGCTGCTGCCGCTGAACGCGATGGCGAAGTAGCCCTTGGACGAATTCATCTTGCCGGCGTTTTCGCCGACGACAAACTCGCGCCAGACTTCTCCTGGTTGCGGGTCAATGGCAAACCACAATCCGAAGATTGCGAGTGCCAGCACGCAGATGGCTGTGACCTTGATACCGTCGGTGATGATCCCGGCCCGGGAAATTTCCCAAGGAGCTTTCTGAGCACCCAGCACCTGGTAGCACAGGGCCAGGCCGAACCCGACCGGCACCACCATGACAAACGATTTGTAGAGGCAGCCTATGCCGATGGCCAGGCCGGCGAGCAATGGAAATTTCCAGCGCGAGGCCAGCAACTTTGCCGGCGCCCAGGCAACGGCAAACAACACCCCAAACAGCCAGAAAGTTTCGGGTGCGCTGGTGAGGTAAGGCCTGCCATAGCGGTAGGTGCTGAAGAACGACAGGTACACGATGGCCGCGATGGCGCCCATCGTCAGGGCATGGCGGCTGCTATCGGTTGAAGCGGCCTGGCTGACCGGCTCTTCAGCGACAGTGCCGGTGGATGTGGCCGTGTTGCGAACGATCTTCCAGGTCAGCAGCCCGACCATGAGCGAAATTGCCCACGTATAGACCACGCTCGGCAGGCGCAGGTTGAGCAGCGTCCAGTGCCCGCCCCATCCGCCGGCGACCATCGCCTGCCAGAACAGCACGGGCGGCTTGGTGTTGCGCATGAAATCGTAGGAGCTGACCAGTGGCAGCCACTTGCCGGTCGCGGCCGTCAGCCGGGCGATATGGGCATAGACCAGCTCGTCGCCGTTGCGCGGAATGTGGTCACCGGCAAGGCCAAACAGGTAAGCCAGCGCGACCAGTAGCGCCAGCGTTATCCAGATGCGGTGGGCCGGGATACGATTTTTCAGGGACTCAGGGCTTGTCATGGGTATCGGTGGAGGGCGGCGCAGCGCCGTCGGCGTCAGGGGCCACGATTTTCGCGCGCCGGCGGCGAAATGTCATGCGGTCATTGGCCACAAAGTTACACACGCTGGACAAGGCAATCGCCAGCACGTTGGCCAGGATGTAGTGCATGTACAGCGCCAGCCATTTGGTCAGCAGTGACTGCAGCACGATGGCCAGGCCGGCCGCCATCACGTACTTTGAAAACAGGAAAAGTGCCGAGTGGTGCACTTCATGCTTGCGGTCGCGCCAGGTCAGCCGCCGGTTCCAGTAAAAGTTGCTGATGGTGGCGATCGTGATGGCCAGCGCAATGGAGTAGTTCAGCCGGGAATGGAAGTCGGCAATGTGGCTGAACAGGAATTCCTGGGCAACATACAGCACGGCGACATTCACCACCGTGCCGCTGGCGCCCACCACGCCGAACTTGATGAAGCGCCAGCGCACCATGGGTTGCAGGCGCTCAGGCAGGCGGCTGATGACAGCCTCTGCTATGGATCGGAGTGTTGTCATCGGAATGGGGTCAGGGCGTTGCCAGGCACTCGCGCGCCTTGGCCAGTACGGTTTCGGGCGCAATGACCTTCAGGCACTGGTTGTCGCCGTCGCAATACGACGAGCGGTGGTTGTAGGCAGTGAGGCAAGGCGAACACGGCCACTGGCTGTAAAAGGAATGGCACTGCGGTGTGAGCGGCGCATACAGGCCCGGTGTCTCGGGGCCAAACAGCATCAGTGTCCAGATGGGCGTGAGCGCCGCGAACTGCCCAGGCCCACCGTCGTTGGTGACCAGCAGGCGTGCCACATGAAAGAGCGCCAGCAGTTCGGAAATGGATCGCGTATAGCCGGTCAGGTCAATCACGGGGCTGCCGGGGAAGGCCGCCTGCACGTTGGCTACCAGTTGCTGCGCCAGCGCCTGGTCGTCTTTCAGGCCAATCACGGCCACGGCGCAGCCGTCGGCCACCAGCCCTTCGCACAACGCGGTGTAGGAAGCCAATGGCCAGGCACGGATCGGCAGGATGCCCCCGCCCGGGTAGACCAGCACCAGGGGCTTGCCGGCAATCGCGGGAAAGTCCTGCGCCAATCGCGCATGGATGCCTGGCACCAGCGCCGCATCCAGCTGTATGTGCGGCGGTGGTTTTCCGATGCCTGCCGCGGCCAGATTCGCGGGCAGTTTGGATTTCGGAACGGCGGTGGAATCAATCGCGCGCGCCAATGTCAGAAACTGCGCGCTGATGTGCTGGTAAGGGTTGTAGGGAACGGGCCGGTTGATGTGCGAGCCGCGGTACAGGCCTTCCTGCGTGTGGCGGTGAAAGCCCACGCGGATGCGCGCGCCGCTGGCATACGACAGCAGGCTGCTGATGCGCGAGAACAGCTCGCAGTCAATCGCCACGTCAACATTCGCGCGCCGCAGCTCGCCAATAGCCTTCCACAGGCTGGACAGCAGGCCGCCCAGCGACTTGTCATCCACCGTGTGCACGTTGGCCGGGTCCACCACCTGCATGAGGTCGAGGATTTCGCGGTTCTTGCCAAAGAGCAGGGCGTGCAGCGGTGCGTCGGGGTAGCGCTGCTTCAGGCGCGTGAACATGTCGTGGGCCAGCACCAGGCTACCCATCTCCGACAGCAAAATCACCACGATGGCGCGCGGCGCGGGGTCGGCGCCGGAGCGGAATTGCCGCATCACGGCATCGACGCCCGATACCGCAGCACACAGCGGTATGCCGACCCAGCGGTCAATCCAGCGTTGCAGGTTGATGTTCATCAGACGCCCCGCTGCCTGTCAGCGTGGAACTGCGCGGTGAATTCGCCAAAACGGCCGGCGTCCAGTGCGTCGCGGACTTCCTGCATCAGATTCAGGTAGTAATGCAGGTTATGGATGCTCGACAGCATGGGGCCCAGCATTTCGCCGCAGCGGTCCAGGTGGTGCATGTAGGCGCGCGAGAAATTCTTGCAGGTGTAGCAGCTGCAGGTGGCATCAACGGGTTGGTCTTCCGTCTTGTAGCGCGCATTGCGGATCTTCAGGTCGCCAAAGCGCGTGAACATGTGGCCGTTGCGCGCATTGCGCGTCGGCATCACGCAGTCAAACATATCAACACCGGCTGCCACGCCTTCGACCAGATCTTCGGGTGTGCCCACACCCATCAGGTAGCGCGGCTTGTTCGTCGGCAGGCGATGCGGCGTGTGCGCCATGATGCGCTGCATTTCTTCCTTGGGCTCACCCACGCTCACGCCGCCAATCGCATAGCCGGGCAATTCCAGCTCGACGAGGGCATCAAGTGATTCCTGGCGCAGGTTCTCAAACATGCCGCCTTGCACGATGCCGAAGAGCGCGTTGGGATTTTCAAGCTTCTTGAACTCGGCAATGCAACGGCTGGCCCAGCGCAGGCTCAGCTCCATCGAGCTGCGCGCTTCGCCTTCGGTGGTGATATGGCCCTTGGTGTCGTAGGGCGTGCACTCGTCGAACTGCATCACGATGTCGCTGTTGAGCACGGTCTGGATCTGCATCGAGATCTCGGGCGTCAAAAAGAGCTTGTCGCCGTTGACGGGCGAGGCGAACTTCACACCTTCTTCCGAAATCTTGCGCATCTCGCCCAGCGACCAGACCTGGAAACCGCCGCTGTCGGTGAGGATGGGCTTGTTCCAGCTTTCAAACTTGTGCAGGCCGCCGAACTGCTGCATCACGTCGAGGCCTGGGCGCATCCAGAGGTGAAAGGTGTTGCCCAGGATGATTTGCGCGCCCATGTCGTGCAGTGACTGCGGCATCACGCCTTTGACCGTGCCATAGGTGCCGACGGGCATGAAGATGGGGGTTTGCACCACACCGTGGTTGAGCGTCAGTTTGCCGCGCCGGGCGTAGGAACCGAGGTAGGCGCCGGCGCCTTCGCCAGCCGGAGCATCGGTCTTCAGAACTTCAAATTCGAGCATCTTGGGATTGTCGCAGGTGTACGCGGGGAGATTCAGGCACCCTCAGGTGTTCCCCAGAGGGGTTTTACGGGTCAGCAGCATGGCATCGCCATAGCTGAAAAAGCGGTATCGCCCGGCAATCGCATGCCGGTACAGCGCCATGATGTGTTCGTAGCCTGAAAACGCGCTGACCAGCATCATCAGCGTGCTTTTGGGCAGGTGAAAGTTGGTCAGCAGCAGGTCTACCACGGCAAATTCAAAGCCCGGGGTGATGAAGATGTTGGTGTCGTTGCAGTCGGGACCGAATTTGGCGTGCGACTCCAGCGCCCGCACGGTGGTGGTGCCCACGGCCACCACGCGGCCGCCACGCGCCTTGCAGGCGGCGATGGCCTGTTGCGTCGCTACGGGAATCTCAAAACGTTCGAAATGCATGGTGTGGTCGGCAATGTTTTCGGCCTTGACGGGCTGGAAAGTGCCGGCACCCACATGCAGCGTCACGCTGGCGCGCCGGATGCCACGCGCTTCGAGCTGCGCCAATATGGCTTCATCGAAATGCAGTGCCGCGGTGGGCGCGGCCACGGCGCCCGGGTTTTTGGCAAACACCGTCTGGTAGCGCTGCTCGTCGTCCGCGGAGTCGGTATGGGTAATGTAGGGCGGCAGCGGTACGTGGCCATACTGCGCCATCAGGGCGTAGGGATCGCTGCTCAGGCGGAAGCGGTAAAGTGGCCCGCTTTCCTCGGGCCAGCGGCCCAGCAGCGTGGCGGTGAAGCCACCGTCCATTTGCAGCACCGCGCCCGGCAGGGGCTTTTTGCTGACCTTCATGTGGGCGGCGACTTCATGGCCGGCATCCGCGTGGGGCGACAGCACGCGTTCGATCAGCAGTTCCAGTTTGCCGCCGCTGGCTTTCTGGCCGAAGAGCCGGGCTTTGACGACTTTGGTGTCGTTGAACACCAGCAGGTCGCCCGGCAGCAGCAGGCCGGGGAGTTCGGTGAACCGTCGGTCCACTGGCAGGTCTTCACGCCCGTCAAGCAGGCGCGAGCCGCTGCGCTGGGCGGCAGGGTGTTGGGCGATGAGTTCTTCGGGCAGCGTGAAATCAAAATCGCTGAGGGTGAAATGGGTGCTCATGAAGGCACAATTGTCCCATGTCGCCTCCTGGTGCCTCCGTCCGAAAAACTGTCCCGCCTGAGGCCGCGGCCGGGAACACGGCCGCGCCTCAGGCCAAGGCTGAAAAAGCCTCGCCCAAATCACCCGCGCAAAAAGCGCTCGAGAAGCTGGGCCTGCGCCGCGACATCGATCTGGCCTTGCACCTGCCCCTGCGCTACGAGGATGAAACCCGCATCGTGCGGCTGGCGGACGCGCGCGACGGCGATCTGGTGCAAATCGAAGGCCAGGTGACGCACAGCGAGATCGCCTTTCGCCCGCGCCGGCAGCTGCGGGTGACGGTAGACGACGGCAGCGACACCTGCGTGCTGCGCTTCATCAATTTTTACCCGGCCCACCAGAAAACGCTGAGCACAGGCGCCCATGTTCGGGTGCGGGGTGAAATCCGCGGCGGCTTTCTCAGCCGTGAAATGATCCACCCCAGCTTCAGGCTGGCCGGCGGCGAGCTGCCCGGCGCGCTGACGCCGGTGTATCCCACCGTGGCCGGACTGCCGCAAACCTACCTGCGCAAAGCCGTGCTCAGCGGCCTGGCGCGGGCTGATCTCCGCGAGACCTTTCCGCCTGAAGTTTTAGGTGAAAACAGGCTGCAGCCCTTATGGGGCCTGCGCGAGGCGCTACAGTTTTTGCATCACCCCACGCCAGATGTCTCGCTGGCCACACTGGAAGACCGCAGCCATCCGGCCTGGCAGCGGCTCAAGGCCGAAGAGCTGCTGGCCCAGCAGCTGTCGCAGCTGCAGGCCCGGCGCATACGCGCAGCCATGCGCGCACCTTCGCTGGCGGGCCCACCCGTGCGCGGCACGCAGTGCACGCTGCATGACCAATTGCTGGAGCGCCTGCCTTTCCGGCTGACCGCCGCGCAGCAGCGCGTGTGCAACGAGATTGAGGCGGACCTGAAAAAAAGCATCCCCATGCACCGCCTGTTACAGGGCGACGTGGGCGCCGGCAAAACGGTGGTGGCGGCACTGGCCGCGGCACGCTGCATCGACGCGGGCTGGCAATGTGCGCTGATGGCGCCTACGGAAATCCTGGCCGAGCAGCATTTCAGCAAACTGATCGGCTGGCTGGAGCCGCTGGGCATCAAGACCGCCTGGCTGACCGGCAGCCAGAAAACAAAAGAGCGGCGCGAGATGCTGGCGTTGATTGAGAGCGGGGAGGCCGGCCTGGTCATAGGCACGCACGCTGTGATCCAGGACAAGGTGAAGTTCAAAAACCTGGCGCTCGCCATCATCGACGAGCAGCACCGCTTTGGCGTGGCGCAGCGGCTGGCCCTGCGCAGCAAAATGACTGAAGGTGGGCAGGAACCCCATCTTTTGATGATGACTGCTACACCGATTCCGCGCACGCTGGCGATGAGTTATTACGCCGACCTTGACGTCTCCACCATCGACGAGCTGCCGCCCGGCCGCACGCCCATCGTGACCAAGGTGGTGAGCGACGCACGGCGTGATGAAGTGATCACGCGCATACGCGGGCAGCTGGCGGAAGGGCGGCAGATTTACTGGGTCTGCCCACTGATCGAGGAAAGCGAGTCCATCGACCTGGTCAATGCCACGCAAACGCATGAAGCATTGAGTGCAGCCTTGCCCGGTGTCGCTGTAGGACTGCTGCACTCTCGCATGCCGGTTGCAGAAAAGAAGGCCGTCATGAGCCAGTTCACCGCCGGGAAAATGGGCGTGCTGGTGAGTACGACGGTGATCGAGGTGGGCGTTGACGTGCCCAATGCTTCGCTGATGGTGATCGAGCATGCCGAGCGCTTCGGCCTGAGCCAGTTGCACCAGTTACGCGGTCGGGTCGGGCGCGGCGCGGCTGCGTCGGCCTGCGTGCTGTTGTATTCGACCGGCGAAGCGTCCCGGCTCGGCGAGATGGCGCGCGAACGCCTCAAAGCCATGGCGCAAACCAATGATGGCTTCGAAATCGCCCGGCGCGACCTGGAAATCCGCGGGCCCGGCGAATTCCTGGGGGCGCGGCAGTCGGGGGCGCCGCTGCTGCGGTTTGCCGACCTCGAGACCGATGCCGCGCTGCTGGCCTGGGCACGCGAGCGGGCGCCGCTGATGCTGGACCGGCATACGGAACTGGCTCACCGGCACATCCTGCGCTGGCTGGGTGGCAAAGCCGATTACCTGAAGGCCTAAGCAACATCCGGCGATGCAGCGATTGAGAAAAGCAGCACAATAAGCCCATGACGCTGACCGAACTCAAATACATCGTCGCTGTTGCCCGGGAAAAGCATTTCGGCAAGGGCGCCGACGCCTGTCACGTCTCGCAGCCCACACTCAGCGTGGCCATCAAGAAGCTGGAGGAAGAGCTGCAGGTCAAGCTTTTTGAGCGTAACGCCAACGAAATCACCGTGACGCCTCTGGGCGAAGAAATCGTGCGCCAGGCCCAGAGCGTGCTGGAGCAAGCCGACAACATCCGTGAAATTGCCAAGCGCGGCAAAGACCCGCTGGCCGGTGCGCTGCGGCTGGGCGTGATCTACACGATTGGCCCCTACCTGTTGCCTGACCTGGTGCGCCAGGCGATTGCGCATACGCCGCAGATGCCGCTGATGCTGCAGGAAAACTTCACCGTCAAGTTGCTGGAAGAGTTGCGTACCGGTGAAATTGACTGCGCCATCCTGGCCGAGCCCTTTCCCGACACCAACCTGGCCATTGCGCCGCTGTATGACGAGCCTTTCATGGCGGCGGTGCCCAGCGCCCATGCGCTGGCGTCACGCAAGAGCGTGACGGCTGAGGAGCTCAAGAAGGAAACCATGCTGCTGCTGGGGACCGGCCATTGCTTTCGCGACCACGTGCTCGAGGTTTGCCCCGAATTTGCACGCTTTTCCAGCAGCGCCGAAGGCATCAGCAAAAGCTTTGAAGGTTCGTCGCTGGAAACCATCAAGCATATGGTGGCGGCGGGCATGGGCATCACGCTGGTTCCCCGCCTGGGCGTGCCCAAGGAGGCGCTGGCCGAGCAGGCCGCAACTGCCAGGAAACCCGCCAAGGGGAAAACGGCCGCAAGCCGCAGCAAGGTGGCAGCAGAGCAACCCTCGTTCATCAAATACCTGCCCTTCGCAGGCGATGTGCCGAGCCGGCGCGTGGTGCTGGCGTGGCGCCGCAGCTTTACCCGGTACGAAGCGATCGCTGCGCTGCGCAATGCCATTTATGCGTGCGAGCTGCCCGGCGTCAATCGCCTGTCGTGAACGCCGTCTATGGCCGGCATTGAGCCCGGCTGTTGCAGCCCCTTCCCTGATTTCGTAAAGTTGTCCCAGAATCTTTAAAAAGGAAACACCATGGCCAAAACATCGACCAAGCCCGCAGGAAAACCCGCACCCTCCATCAATATCGGCATCAATGAAAAAGACCGCGCAGCGATCGCCAAGGGCCTGAGCCGCCTGCTGGCCGACACCTACACGTTGTACTTGACCACACATAACTTCCACTGGAACGTGACGGGGCCGATGTTCAACACGCTGCACCTGATGTTCATGACGCAGTACACCGAATTGTGGGCAGCCGTCGATCCGGTGGCGGAGCGTATCCGCTCCCTGGGCCATCCCGCGCCGGGCTCCTACGCCCAGTTCAGCAAGCTGGCATCGATTCCCGATGTGCCTTTGGTGCCGCCCAAGGCGCTGGAAATGGTGCGCATCCTGGTGCAGGGCCATGAGGCCGTCGCACGCACGGCGCGCGAATTGTTTCCACTGGCCGACAAGGCCAGCGACGAGCCGACGGCCGACTTGCTGACGCAGCGCCTGACAGTGCACGAGCAGACCGCCTGGATGCTGCGCTCCTTGCTCGAAGAGTAAGGTGCCGCCTGGCTTGTTGAAACAAAAACTCGACTTCTATTTGCAGTTGATCCGCTGGAATCGCCCGGCGGGCTGGTTGCTGCTGCTGTGGCCCACCCTGTCGGCGCTCTGGGTGGCTTCGCACGGCTTTCCGGGCTGGCACCTTGTGGTCGTGTTCAGCTTGGGCACTTTCCTCATGCGCAGTGCCGGCTGCTGTGTCAACGATGTGGCCGACCGTGATTTTGACCGGCATGTCAAACGCACGGCGCAGCGGCCCGTGACCAGCGGCGCCCTTTCTGTCAGAGAGGCCCTGATTCTCGGCGCCGTGCTGGCTTTGCTGGCTTTCGGGCTGGTACTCACCACCAATGTCGTCACCATTGCCTGGTCATTCGCCGCGCTGGCGGTCACGCTGGTCTATCCGTATGCCAAGCGTTATGTCTCCATGCCGCAGGCGGTGCTGGGGGTCGCTTTCAGCTTTGGCATTCCGATGGCGTTTGCCGCCGTGCAGTCGCGCGTTCCGCTGCTGGCCTGGGTACTGTTGCTGGGCAACCTGTTCTGGGTGATTGCCTACGACACGGAATACGCCATGGTCGACCGTGACGACGACTTGAAGATCGGCATGAAAACGTCGGCCATCACGCTGGGGCGGTTCGATGTGGCGGGTGTCATGCTCAGTTACCTGATTTTTCTGTTAATTTGGGCTGTAACCCTTATGGATATTGCGCAAGAAGCTATTTATTTAATAGCAATTGCGGTGGCGCTCGGGCAGGCGCTGTGGCACGGCTGGCTGATCCGCAAGCGCGAGCGCGATGACTGTTTCAAGGCGTTTCGGCTCAACCATTGGCTGGGCTTTACGGTATTTGCGGGAATTGCGCTGTCGTACCTGGGCCGTTGAGCCTGCGCCGAAACAGACGGCCAAAAAAAAGCCCGCATCTGCGGGCTTTTTCAATTCCTGACGCCAGATCAAGGGCTCAGCGGAACTTCATCCGCGAATTACACCGATTTTTTGGCTTTTGCCTTGGCCTTGTGCTTGACCTTGTGTTTGGCTTTTGCCTTGGCTTTTGTGGGCGCGGCGGCTTTTTCGGCAGGTGCGGCGGCAGGGGCTGCTGCGGGTGCGGCGGCCTGGGCCGCTGCTGGCGTGGAGATCACGGCCAGGGGCATGGCGAGGACGGCTGCGCTGATGAGGGTGGACAGTAATTTGTTCATGGGGAAGCTCCGGATGTTGGAAAAGTTATGGTGCGGGTGTTGCCGGGTGAACTGTCCACGAAGGACCAGGGCAGCCGTGACAGACGCTCTTCTTCAACGTCTTCCCTCGCAAGGCGGTTGACTTGCCCGGCCGCGGTCATCCGCAAATCCCATGGCCACGTGCCGCCACGGCAGAAGAATCATATTGCTATTAATTCAAGGGCTTAAGAGGCAAAGTTCATCACCAGAAGACACCTGCGGGTCAACCGCGGCAACAATGAGTTTGCCCGGGGTTCAGTTCACGTCAACGGTATCGAGAGCTTCTGGCGCTATGCCAAGCGACGTCTGGTGCAGTTCAGCGGTGCACACAGGCATACCTTCTACCTGCACTTGAAGGAAACCGGGTTCAGGTCGAACCAACGCCACCGCAGCCTGTACAAGTCGCTGCTATCCTTGCCGGGAAACAATCCTCTTTAACGGGATTTTTGCTTCTTAAGCCCCTGATTGATGGCGATCGGTGCGCTTTCACGCTCGGTTGAGCCGCCAGAGCCTGGGGATTTGCCCGCTCGTCAGAATTCGCCGCCAGCCAGAAGTCCCCAGCCCCCGGCATCGCCAGATAGCTCAAAATACCCTCCATGACCTTCGATGCAGCCAACCCCCCCCGTTTCTGGTCCGACCTGAAAAGCCCTGACTTTTCGCGCCTGGATCTGGCCCGCTGTATTGCGGTGCTGCCGGTGGCCGCGGTGGAGCAGCACGGCCCGCACCTGCCGCTTAATGTGGATGCGACGTTGGTGGAAGGTGTGATTGCAGCCGCCTTGCCGCATTTACCCCCAACGCAGCCGGTGCTGTTTTTGCCCACGCAGGCGGTGGGCTTTAGCCCCGAGCACGATCGCTTTGCCGGCACGCTCACGCTAAAAGCCGAGACCGTGATCCGGCTCTGGACCGAGCTGGCCGAATCCGTTGCGCAAACGGGTGTCAAGAAATTGGTGCTGCTCAATTCGCACGGCGGCCAGGTGGGCCTGCTGGACGTGGTGGCGCGCGACCTGCGGGCCCGACTGGGCATGCTGGTCTACAGTGTGAACTGGTTCAACCTGCCGCTCACAGGTGAGGATGGCAAGTCCGTGAATGATTTGTTCAGTGCCGAAGAGCACCGCTTCGGCATCCACGCCGGCGAGATCGAAACCTCCATGATGCTGGCGCTCAAGCCGGATCAGGTCGACATGGCCAAGGCTCAGAACTTTCATTCCACTTCACAGGACAGGGCTGCGAAGTTCAGCATCCTGGGTGACGGCCGCAGCGCCAAGCTGGCCTGGCAGATGCAGGACTACAACCCGCAAGGCGCGGTGGGTAACGCAGCCGCTGCCACGGCCGACAAAGGCCGTGCCTTGCTGGGTGCCGCGGGCCGCAGCCTGGCGCGGCTGCTGGTGGAGATCGACCAGTTGCCGGCCGATACGCTGAGCGATAGAACCGCGTTCTAGGCTTTTGCAAGCAGGCATTTAGCGCAGGATCACGGTCTGGCGCTTCCACGCGGCGTCCTGCGAGCGGGCAAAGGCCGCCAGCGTTCCCGGGTCACCGGCCTGTTTCTCGGCCGTCAAGCTGTCCATGCGCGCCACCTCGAAACTGCGGCGCAGGCGCCCGGCAATGCGGGTCTCGCGGGCCAGCAGCATGTGAGGCGTACCGCGCACCCAGCCGGCAAATTCCACATAGCCCAACTCGGGGCCATTGCTGGCGGGCGGCAGCACCTCAATCGTCCATTGCCCGGATCTTTTGCGAAACACCCACAGCTCGCGCCAGGTGTCCAGCGGCTGCACCGCGAGCGCCAGGGCCTGGCCATCCGGGTGGGCGCTGGCGGACGCGGTCCACACGATGCCGTAGGTGCAGCGCCTGGCCACGGCCTCCTTGCCGGGTTTGCCGTCGGCCTTGTTTTCGTACAGCGCCACGCAGGTTTCGCCGGCCTGGCCCGTCTCGGTGGCTACCGTCAGTTTGGCGAAGCGGGGAAGCGCGGTTTCAGCGCCCCATCGCGAAGCGCCCACGCGAATCGCTGCGTCGTTGTAGTCCTGCCTGTCGTTGTCTGTCAGCTCCAGCTTGTTCACCGCCGCGAGTTCCGCCAGGGCGCGCTGGGCGGCTGCCGTGGGCGCTTCAGTCCGGCGCGCCTGCTCAAACGCCAGACTGGCGTGCACGCCGGCACGGCGCAGGCGCAAACGGTTTTTGCTGACTTCAGACAACTGGGCGAACTGGGCGGCGCTGACCTTGTCCAGCACTTCGGCGCGCCACTGGTCTTGCGTGAAGCGGTCCTGCGGGTGCAGATCGGGGCTCATGCAATCGGGGCGGGTCACAGCCAGTGCGGCGCGCGCGCGCTGTTCGGCGTCGGATGGCAGCGCCAGCACGCGGCGAAAGGCTTCGCCGTTGTAGCAAAGCTGCATGCTTCCGTTCTGCTCATAACCCTTGAAGTTCACGCCATAAAAGGTGGCCACTTCCATGTGCGCAGAGATCACGTCACTCGTGGCCTTGCCGTGCTTCATGGAGGCGCGACGCGCCAGGCGTTCGGCCATGGTGCCCAACGCATCAAAGGCTTCCGCGCCTATGGCGTCTGCCGGCGCGGCCTTGAGGTAAGCGGCCGTGTACGCAATGCCCAGGGCTTCAGCGCCCGGGCTTTCGCGGAGGAAGCGCACCACCGAGAGCAGCTGCGGCGCTTCCTCGGGCTGCAGCGAGACCGTGCGCACCTGGCTCACGTGGATGAAGCCTGCGCGTTCGCGCCTGTGGTCGTAGACCTGCAGGTAATCCATGCGCTGGCCGCGGATCTCGAGCGCGTCGCCTTGCCACAGGGCCGCCTGCTGTGCGGCCGAATCACGCGGCGCGGCGCGCAGGGTGGCCTGGTCCTGCGTCACGATGGCCAGGGTCAGAAGTGCGGTGGTGATCATTATTCGGCCTCTTCTTTGTCGTCGTGGTCTTGCGTGCCGGCGCCGCGCGGCGCTTGCGCCACGGTGCGGCCGGCTTTGGGCGCGCCGCCCAGCAGGCCCGCGCCCACAAAGCCGCCGCTGGTGGAGGGCGGGGCGATGATCACGGTGATCTTGTCGCTGAGTTTGTCGGCCATGGTCTTCTGGATCAGCAGCGGGTGGCGCGTGATCAGCACCCCTTCGCGCGCCATCTGCTCGCTGTTGATCTTGCCCACGCGGTCCAGCCGGTAGGCTTCGGCATCCGCCAGTTTCTGGCGCGAATCGGCTTCACCCGATGCCTCGATGCGCCGCGCCTGGGCGCTACCTTCGGCCGTGCGGATGCGCGACTGCTTGTCGGCTTCGGCTTCAAGTTGACGCTGCTCGATCTGCTTTTGCTTGAAGGGCAGGACATGTTTCATGGCTTCTTCCTGCGCTTTGGCTGCAATTACCTGTTCGCTGGCGGCGGCCTGCGCATTGGTTTCACGGCGTATTTTTTCGGCCATCGCGTCCAGCTCGGTTTCTTTCACGCGCTTTTCCTTCAGGGCCAACGTGTAGCGCATCTTTTCCGTGGCCAGCTCTTCGGCCAGCAGCTTGTCCATGCCCTGGCGGTAGTCCGCGGGCAGGTCCACTTTGCCCATTTGCACCGTGCGCAGCAGGATGCCGTCGGCCGCAAGCTTGGGTTTGAGTTCGGCTTCGATAAGCTGCTGGATTTCGGCACGCTTGCTCGAGAAAATTTCCCGCACGGTGTAGCGCGTGAAGGTCTTGTAGATCACGCCTTGCACGGCGGGCTGCACGATCTGGCCCGCGATGTCGTCGGGCAGGTTTTTCGACAGTGCGTTCACCTTGGTGGGATCCAGTGCATAACGCACCGTGATGTCCACTCCCAGCGACATGCCTTCAATCGACTGGAAGGGCGAGGGGCCGTCGGCCCGGCTGCTGCCTTCAGGGCGGTAGACCTGGTCGCGCAGCGAGAAAGTGCGCATCTCATGCAGAGCTGGCAGCAGCAGCAAGGAACCTTCGCGGAATTCGTCGACGCTGCCGGTCAGCTGGTTGGTGCGAATCGCCACGTCGCCGCGCGCCACCGACTCCATGGGAGGGTGCACCCACAGCAGGTAGCCGACCGCGCCCGCCGCGGCGGTGGCGATCATCAGGCCGCTGGCGCTGGCGGCGCGCTGCACCCCTGTGGCAGCGATACGGCGGGTGCCGCGCACCCCCCTGGAAAAGATGGCGCGGATGCGCAGGGAAATACGGCTAAGGCGTGGGTTCATGATGGGCTCCTCCGGTTGGTTTGGCGAGAGGCGCGGGTTGCGCTTTCTCTGGCCTCCATTGTTCGAATCGGGCCCGGAGCATTCAATGCGCCTGCGCGGTGTCTTTGCACGGTTTGGCGGCGGCAACCCTCCGCCAACGGAAGAAACACTCACACGGCCTGGCGCAGGCCACACCCATAATGGCGACACCCCATCCTCTTGAGGCCTCATGACCAAAATTGCCGTGATCGAAGACGACCTGCCCATGAGCAACCAGCTCAAGGGCTGGATTGAATCGGCCCGTCCGGGCATCCAGGTCGACCAATGGTTCAACCGCGACGACGCCGAGGCCGCCGTTGCCCGCGAAGGCTATGACGCGGTGGTGCTGGACATCGAACTGGGGCGCGAACGCCATGCCGGCGTGGCCATCATCAACGCCATCAACAAGCAGCGGCAGGGTACGCCCGTGCTGGTGGTGTCCGCCATGCCCGCTGCCATTTACCGCAGCATCATGAAAGCGCTGGACGCTTGGGACTACCTGCAAAAGACCACGTTTGAAGAAGCCGACTTCATCGAAACTTTCCTCGACATCCTGCGCACCGCCAAAACGAAGCCGGAAGGCAAGGCGCCCGCCGCAGACAGCCAGGAGCTGCAGCTGGACCCGCTGCGACAGAACACGGCTATCTGGCGCGGTCAGCGCGTGAACCTGCCGCTGACGGCGCAACGCATCCTGGCGGCGCTGCACGCGCGCCGCGGCGAGGTGGTGAGCTATGACGACCTGTACCAGGTGGTCAAGAGCGGCCGCAACCGCGACAACATCCGCAAGCACGTCAGCACGATTCGCGACGCGTTCAAGGAAATCGATGCGGCCTTTGACGGCATTGAAAACATCCCGATGCGAGGCTTTCGCTGGGCCGAGGCGGCGGAGCCCCCGCGCGGCAGAGGCAAGCCGTGAAGCTGCCCACACGCCTGGATGTCGAGCGCCTGCTGCCGGCGCGCGTACCCTTCGGGCTGCGCGTATTTTTTCGCGGCGCTTTTTTTCTGCTGGCGATGGCCACCGTCGCCCTGGCTATCGCCGTGTTGCAAGACGAAAAGGAGCGCAGCTACCGAAATTACCAGGACGGCTTTCGCAAAAACCAGGCGCAGATCGCCGCCAAGCTGCGCCATCCCACGGGCCAGCTGGTGCTGCTCAACCCCACGGCCTACGAGCATGAGGTGACGCCGCTGCGTCCGCTGGTGCTGCCTTTTTCGGCCCTCGATTTCGACGATCGCAACAAGGCCCAGCAGGCAGTGGAGATGGCTGGCTGCCTGGTGCAATACCCCGACGCGGCGTCGATGTGCGTGGCCGTCGGCAACAACCCCTTTGCCGGCGGTTTTCTCTATGCCGTCGGCAGCTTCAACAGCGGACCCTTGGTGTCGCACACCTCCGGAACGCTGGATTTAAGCCAGGCGCATCGCGCCCGCATCACGGTCGACATGCGCGGGCAGCGCTACCGCTGGATCGCGCCTTTCCAGGCCATGCAGGCGATGGACGAGGGCCGCAACGCCTCGCCTTTTGCCAATGCCAGGGGCCGGCTGGTGGGCTTTGCCGATGAGGGTCCGATCACGCCGGCCAGCCGGCCCGTGCGCGACTTTCGCGGCTGGCTTTGGCAAGACAGCCGCTGCGCGGACGGCACGCTGGCGGCAGACCCGGATTGCGCCCGGCGTGCCTTTGTCAGCGTGCGCCTGCCGGTTGAGCTGTTTCGCGAGGCTCTGTTCTCCAAAGGGCCCGCGGGCATCGTCTGGCCGCCGGCCGACCTGGACCAGATCAAGGTGCAGGTGGAAATGCTGGCTCCCGGCGAGGGCAAGCCGCTGTTTGACAGCAATGCCGGGGGGGCGACCGCACCTTTTTCATGGTCTGAGCTGACCCCTTTGCTGCTGCCCGGCGAGAAGCTGCGCATCCGCAGGCTGGGCAGCGCGGGTGCCAGCCCGGACGTCGTGTCGCTGTCCGGCGCGGAGACGGCGGAGCGGTCCTCGCCGCTGATTGCCTGGTTGATACGCCGGCTGCAGGTGGATGGTTATGACGCACCCGTCACGAGCGCCGACATCATCAGTACGCCGCTCGGGCGTTATGAACTCTCGCTGACCGGTGACATTCGCAGCGTCAACAAGGCCCTCACGGCCGTGGCCACCCGCGTGTCCTGGTTTGTGGGCGGCATGCTGCTGGCCATCTTTGTGACCTGGCTGGCCATTGAGCTGCGGATCATCCGCCGCATCACCGAACTCACCCGCCGCGCGGCCACCGTGTCCAAGGGCGTGCGCGCCAGCGACAACCTGGCAACGGTTGACCTGGCCGACCTGCGTGGCGGCGACGAGCTGGGTGTGCTGGCCGGCGGCCTGCAAGACCTGCTGCAGCGCGTGAACGAAGACGTGCGCCGCGAGCAGATCCGGGTCGCCCAGGAAAAAGACACCTGGCACGCGGTAGGCCATGAAATCATGTCGCCCCTGCAATCGCTCATGGTGCTGCACGGAAGCGCCGACGACCCCGCGCACCGTTACATCAGCCGCATGCAGCAGGCCGTGCGCGTGCTCTACGGCAGCGCATCGCCCAGTGAAGCCTTTGAATCCACCGCGCTCAATGTGCAGACGCTGGATGCCAATGAGTTCCTGAGCCACGTGGCGCGCAACGCTGCGGCCGCGGGCATTCCCGGTGTGGCCTTTGATCCGCTGGTCCAGCCGGTCAGGGTGCGTGCCGACGAGTATTCGCTGGAAGATGTCGTGTCGCATGTGCTGCGCAATGCTGATCGCTACCGTTTGCCCGGCAGCCTGATCCGCATCACGCTGTCGCAGCAGGCACAGGAAGGCACCGCGCCCGAGGCGCTCATCACCATCAGCAACCTGGGCCCGCAGATCGAGGCCGGCCTGCTGGACAAGGTTTTCGAATACGGCGTGTCTGACCAGCCAGATACCGGTGCCGCGGGACAGCGCGGGCAGGGCCTGTTTGTCGCCAAAACCTATATGGCCAAGATGGGCGGCACCATCACCGCGCACAACCGGGACAGCGGCGTTTGCCTGGAGTTGCGCCTGCAGTGCGCTGTCGGCTGATCCCTGATTCCATTGCTAATTCGCTGCGAGAGTAGGCGCGCCGCCGCAGACAGTGCTTAGGGCCTGCCAATGCCATTTATGCAGATGCGTTGCGAGTCAAAAAGGCCTTGAGCAAGGCGCAAAACGCAGGCGGGGTAGACCCCGTCAAGGCTTTGCAACGCCGCGCAAGGCCTTTTTGATCGCAACCCGGAGGGAATGGGGTGAAAACGGCGCCACTCGGCGTTGCGCTTCTAGCCAGACAAAAGTCTGGGCGTCGTCGCGCGCCTTGATTGGCACCGTTTTCACCCCATTCGCATTTGCATAAATGGCATTGACAGGCCCTGGCACGGCAAGGAGGCGTAACGACCTATCGCGGCGAATTAGCAATGGAATAAAAATCAAAGCCCCCAGTGAGCGGTAACTCACTGGGGGCCTTGTCTTGCCAGGCGGACCGGTAAGCCCGCTGCCATGTAAGAAAGTATCTCGCGGGTAGGGCCGAATAATTTGCCTGATTTGCTGTTGAATTTCCCATAAACAGATAAAAAATCTGTAAAACGGCCAATTTCAGATAAATTACCTGAATGGACACTTTAGACCGGAAAATCCTTCAGGTTTTGCAGGCTGACGCGCGCACCAGCCTGCAAGACATCGGCCAGGCCGTCGGCCTGAGCCCCTCGCCCTGCTGGGGCCGCATCAAGAAGATGGAGGAGGCTGGGGTGATTGAGGGCTACACCGTGCGGCTCAATGCGCAGGCGCTGGGCCTGGGCGACACGGTGATGGTGCAGGTCACGCTCGACAGCCACTCCGACAACACGCTGGAGAAATTCGGTGAAACACTGGCAGCCATTCCCGAAGTGATAGAGGCTTACCTGGTGTCCGGTGAATACGACTACCTGCTGCGCATTGCCGTGCACGACACCAAGGACTACGAGCGCCTGCTGCGCGAGCGGCTCTACAAGATCAAGGGCATACGCCACAGCAAATCCAGCTTTGTGCTGCGCACGCTGAAGAAGGCCGACCTGCCGCTGCTGCCCGGCTGAGCCAGGCGAAGGTCAGCGCTGACAGCGGTCGGTGGGGCCGGCTGACAGCTGCGCGAACCTCACCCACCCACACTGACGAATGCCCGCACCATGCGGAGCGCTGGCATTGCCGTCATTTCTTCAGGGGGTTTTATGCGATCGATTGCCTGTCAACGCGTCTGGCATGTTCTGGTGCTGTGCGCGGCATTCGCCTGTGCGCTGGCCGCGTGCGGCGACACCGCCCTGTTGCCGCCGGAGGCCGGTATGGGCGCCAATCCAACCCTGCCCAAGCCCAACAAGACCCTGTTTCCCACGGTGAACATCGCGCCGGCCAAGGGCTGGCCGGAGGGTGCAATGCCCACGCCCATGGCGGGTCTGGGCGTCACGGCCCTGGCCAGCGGCCTGGACCATCCGCGCTGGGTTTACGTGCTGCCCAACGGTGACGTGCTGGTGGCTGAAAGCAATGCGCCACCCAAGCCGGAAGACGGCAAGGGCCTGCGTGCCTGGTTCATGAAAAAGGTGATGGGTCGGGCCGGCGCCGGCGCGCCCACGGCCAACCGCATCACCTTGCTGCGCGACGCCGACGGTGACGGCAAGGCCGAAAGCCGCAGCGTGTTTCTGGAAAACCTCAATTCGCCCTTCGGCATGGTGCTGGTGGGCAACGATTTTTTTGTCGCCAATACCGATGCCGTGGTGCGCTTTCCCTACCAGCCGGGGCAAACCAGCATCACGGCGGGGCCCGTCAAGGTGGTAGACCTGCCGGCCGGCCCTATCAACCACCACTGGACAAAAAACATCATCGCCAGCCCGGACGGCAGCAAGCTGTATGTCACCGTCGGCTCCAACAGCAATGTGGGCGAACGCGGCATGGAAGCCGAAACCGGCCGCGCCGCCATCTGGGAGATCGACCCCAAAACCGGCAGCCACCGCGTGTTTGCCTCGGGCCTGCGCAATCCCAACGGCATGGGTTGGGCACCCGGCAGCGGCGCGCTCTGGACGGTGGTGAACGAGCGCGACGAGATCGGCAGCGACCTCGTGCCCGACTACCTGACTTCGGTGCGTGATGGCGTGTTTTACGGCTGGCCCTACAGCTATTACGGCCAGAACGTGGACGACCGCGTCAAGCCGCCGCGTCCGGACCTGGTGGCGCAAGCGGTTTCACCCGACTACGCACTGGGCTCCCATGTCGCGCCATTGGGCATGGTGTTTTCAGAAGGCAATGCGCTGCCGCCATCACTGGCCTCGGGAGTTTTTATCGGTGAACACGGTTCCTGGAACCGTGTACCGCACAGCGGGTACAAGGTGGTGTTCGTGCCTTTTCGCCAGGGCTTGCCGGCTGGTTTGCCGGTGGATGTGCTCACAGGCTTCCTGAGTCCCGAAGGCCATGCCTACGGCCGGCCGGTGGGCGTGGCGATGGACAGGCGCGGCGCGCTGCTGGTGGCCGACGATGTGGGCAACGTGGTCTGGCGGGTGAGCGGTAGCCAGCTGAAATAGAAGGTTTGAGTTTTTTAAAGGGAAAGTGCCTGAAGCCCTTATACGATAAGCACAAGCAGCTATTAATTTAATAGCGAAGTGCTGCCTGAAATCGCATCAGGCTGTCGGCAACACCATGTCGGCGGTGCCGGGGCAGACCCAGCGGGGGTGTTCCCGCGAGGTGTCTATGCACCCGCCCGATGCATACACGCCCTTGGGTTCACGCATACGCAGCATGAGTTCCAGGATTCGCGCCGTCTCGGCCGGGTCGGCGCTGGAGGCCTTGACGCCGGCTTCCACAATGCTTTCATTGATACGCAACTCGCCGGCTTCGTCGGTGTAGGTGGCATGCCGCCAGTGAAACAGCTCCAGGCATTTGGCCGTCAGGGTGTAGGGCTGCTCGCGCTTCCAGAAGTTGGTGAACTGCCCGTTGCCGATGTAGAACACCCAGGAGCCTTCATAGCCCGAGACGTCGGAGGAGTGCTCGTCGGGGTTGCGAAACCAGAGGCGGTCGCCGGGCACGTAATACCTGGGCGGCAGGGGTTGTTCCATCGTGCCGTATTCGCGCAGGAACACGTCGTGGAATTTGCCCGACATGATGGCGCGGTGCTCCCAGCGCTGCTGCAGCGCGGCCAGCAACGGCGGGTTGCAGGTTTCGAGTTCCTGCGCGATGGCCAGCAGGATCACGTATTCGGTCGCGCGGTAGCAGGAAAAGGAATACAGCTTGCCCGAGGCCTCGGGTTGGGTGGCTTTTTCCAGGGCGGGAATCAGCGCGTGACCGGGCTTGACGGTAAAGCCAGCGTCTTCCGAGTAGACCCAGCAGTCCTCCGGCCGGTTGACTTCGGTGGTATGAAACTCCAATGCAGTCTTGCGCGCGGCCAGCACGATGTTGCGGCGTATGCGCACTGCCGATGCCAGCTCCGCATGGCTGGGGAATTCAAAGGCGACCGGGCTCAGGAGCATGGCCAGAAGAATCTCTCGTTCCAGGTCTTCGCTGTTGTTCAGCGTATCCAGCTGCAGCCGTTCTGCCAGGCCCAGGGTGTCCAGGCCGGGCGCCCATTGTGCGGCGAGGCCGTCCGGCAGGCAAAAGCTTCTTGCGGCGGTGGAGCCCGGAAAAATCTCCCTGGTTTCTACGGCGTCCTGCAGGCCGAGCTTTTCAAGCTGCACCAGGAAACTGTAAGTGGAAGCCGCCAGCGCGCCGGTTGTTTCACCGTGAAGGTGAATTCCGACAGGACGAAGACTGGGCATCAGGGCGGCGGTCATGTTGCCGCAAAGTATCTTTGCTTGTGGTCGATTCGGCAATGGCGGAAAAACCACGAAGCCGGCTGCTCGCAGGCGCGTTCAGGCGTAGGTAATCCAGCTTGCGTGTTCGGGCGCGTCCAGGTGCGGCAAGGTGTTGTAGGTCACCAGCATGTGCCGCTTGGGCGTAAAGGCAAACTCGGTAAGTGAGCAGTTGCGTATGCGCAGGTTCAGTTCTATCGTGGTTTCAGGGCTGGTGCCCAGCACATGGCCCACTGCGGTCGAGATGGGCCCGCCGCTGGAAACCAGCAGCACATTTCCGGTGTAATTGGCACGAATCTGGTCCAGGACAGAAGTTACACCCTCAACAAACCCGGTGTAGCTTGGCATGCCCTGGGGGGTGACGACGCCGGCCATCCACTGTGCCAGCCCGTCACGCAGCAGCCGGAAGTGGCCGCGGTATTCCTCGGGCGTGGTGGGTTTTTCGAGCTTGTGCGGGTGGATGGCACCGATGACGGCGTGGCTGTCGTATTCATTGAGCCCGGGGCGCTGTGTGGCTTGCATGGTGACACCCATGCCTTCACAGATCCCGGCAAAGGTATCGATCTGCCGCTGCAGCGTGCCGGTGAAAGCGGCGTCAAAGGTGATGCCCTTGTACTTGAAGTACTCGCCCAGACGCACGCTTTGCTGGCGCCCCATGGGGCTGAGCACGTCGTAGTCGTCTTCGCCAAATGAGGCCTGGCCGTGGCGCACGAGATAGAGGGTTCCCATGGGCAAATTGTGGCGCGCTGCCCCCCTGCGTTTAGTCTCGCGCGCGACTGGGTGTTCGAGTGTTGAGGCCTCAGCCAAAAAAAGCAGCCGTTCCAGCAGGGGCCGCAGGCGCAGCGCCCCCTCGGGGGGCAGCGCACTACGCGGAGCGAGAAGCGTGGGGGCCGGCAGTTAGCACCTTGGCGACAGTCGCCGTGTCCACATTACCGCCGCACAAGGTGGTGCCCACCACCAGTCCTTTGAGCTGACTGCGCTCCTGCATGGCTGCGGCAAAGCTCGCCGCGCCCGCACCTTCGGCCACGTTGTGTGTGTCGGCATAAAGGTCGCGCATGGCCTGGGCCACTTCGTCGTCCGTCACCTTCACGACGCGTTCCAGGTGCGGCAGCAAGACATCCAGCGCGGCCTGGTCAGCGACGCGGCAGGCCATGCCGTCGGCCAGGTAGGTGGTCACCGGTGCTTCAATCACGCGCCCCGCGGCCAGCGAGTCGGCGTAGGTGGTGGCGTGCGCGCTGACCACGCCCACGATGCGCAGCTTGCGGCCCAGCGCCAGCTTGGCGGCAACGGCCGAACACGCGCCCGAGCCCTGGCCTATCGGCACATACACCACGTCGAGTTGCGGCACTGCCAGCATGAATTCCCACCAGTAGGTGCTGACGCCGCGCAGTAAATCCGCATGAAAGCTCGGCACCATGTGGGCGCCGCGTTCGGCAGCCAGCCTCTTCGCAAACTCGCGGCTTTCCTGGAAGTCGTTGCCGTGCTCGATCAGTGTGACGCCCAGTGCGCGCATGGCGGCGTTTTTCTCCACCGAATTGCCATGCGGAACCACGATGGTGCAAGGCACGCCGTGCGCGCGGGCGGCCCAGCCTATGCTCTGGCCGTGGTTACCGCGTGTGGCGCTGATGGCTTCTCGCGGCAGCTCGCCGCGTTGCTTGAGCGCCTCAAAGTAAGTGAGCCCGCCGCGCAGCTTGAATGCGCCCACCGGTGTGTGGTTCTCGTGCTTGATCCAGCAGTCGGCGCCCAGCCGCTGGCTGGACAGGCCCCAGCGGTACTGCGGCGTGGCCTGGAACTCGCGGTAGACGACACGGGCCGCGTCTTCAATCTCCAGCAGCGAAGGCAGCATGCTGTTCTCCAGCTCTGGCGCGCGGTCGAGTACGGCGCTCATTGGGTGACCCCCGCTCTGCGAGCTGCGGCATTCGCCTTGGGAACGGCCCGGCGGCTCATGCGGCCGCCCGCTTTTCAGTCAGCAGGCGCAGCGCCAAAAGGCCCAGCACCGTGCCCATCACATAGCGCTGCACGCGCATCCAGCTGATGTTGCGGTTCAGAAAGCCTGCAATCGCCGCCGCAAAGCAGATCAGCACCGTGTTCACGCTCGTGCTGACGCTGATCTGCACGGCGCCCAGCGTCAGGCTTTGCAGCAGCAGGTCGCCGCGTTCGGGGTGCAAAAACTGCGGAAAGAAGGAGAGATAAAACATGGCGACTTTGGGGTTGAGCAGGTTGGTCATAAAACCCATGAGGAAGAGCGTGCGCGGCGGGTCATGCGGCAGCTCGCGCGTTTCAAAAGGCGCCAGGCCCCCGGGCTTGACGGCCTGCCAGGCCATCCAGAGCAGGTAAGCCGCGCCTGCCACCTTGATGGCGTCAAAGGCCAGCGGTAC
This sequence comes from Polaromonas sp. P1_F1, assembly GCF_056405795.1. Classification (NCBI taxonomy): domain Bacteria; kingdom Pseudomonadati; phylum Pseudomonadota; class Betaproteobacteria; order Burkholderiales; family Comamonadaceae; genus Polaromonas; species Polaromonas sp. P1_F1. The sequence goes on along the minus strand of NZ_JBFUBJ010000001.1, from coordinate 1,019,643 downwards.
GGCCAGCAGCAGTGCGGTTAGCCCGAACGACGCGGCCAGCAGATGGACGACAAACCCCAGCGCCACGCCGCTGAGCGACACCAGCCCGGCGCGGGGGCCCTGGCACAGCGTGCGCGAGATGCAGTAAATCATGTTGGGCCCGGGCGTGAGCACCAGCACCAGGGCGGCGAGGGCAAACCAGGCGAGTTCTGTGCTCGTAAACATTCTCAGGCTCCTTTGGATTCCAGCGTGACGAGGCCGCGCGGCGTCTGCAGCGTGGCGATGAGATTGGGCGGGCCTTGCGCGAGGCCTACGCCAGCCAGCCCTATGGCTTCATAGCCGCCGCGCAGCGCGTCGGGACGCGGGTGGCTGGCGTGCAGCGATTGCAGCGTGACGCCTGAGGGCGCCATGCCATCGGCCGGATGCACGTCGCCCCACTGGATCAGCGTGGGCAGCGCACCGTAAAACAGCCTCTGACCATCTTCACGCACGGTAATTTTCCAGCTGAGCTGGCCTTGCGGCGTCATGCGCGAGACGTCCAGCGCCTCACCGCGGTCCAGCCCCAGGCGGGAAAGCGCCCGCACCGCCGCGATCACACGGGGCGTCGAGGCGACAAAGTGCGCGAGCTGCGGGCCGGTCTTGCTCAGCCGCAGCTGCAACTCATGATCATCCAGGTCATACCAGCGTCTGGCCGGTGCCGTACGCGGGGTTTGCTTGTCCGGATTGATTGCAATGATTTCGAAATAGGCGCGTGGAAAGGCCGGCGAGGCCACTGTGAAGAGCCGGTTGTGCGTGCCCATCAGCGGATGCTCGCCGCCCGGCCCGGGCGTGATGCCCAGCACGCGTTCGCACCACTGCACGCCTTCGGCGAGGCTGGCCGCCACCACCACGAGGTGGTCGACCTGCGAGGCCAGCGGCGGGAGTGTGGTGCTGTGTTCCATGGTTAGGGCTGGTTCCTAAAGCGTCACGCTTCCGTCAATGCAGGTGACCGATTCGCCGCCCACCCACATCTGGCCGGCTGCATCGCGCTCGATATGCACCTGACCGGCACGGCCCAGGCAGACACCTTGCGAGGCGGTATAGCGCTCGGGCGCGTGGCCTTCGGCAATCAGCCACTGGGCCAGGCTGGCATTGAGGCTGCCGGTGACGGGGTCTTCGTCGACACCGATGGGAGAGGCGAAGGCCCGAACTTCAAAATCAGGGGTCGTTTCAGGTGCGGAGGCTGCGAACGCCTTGGCTTCGCGGTTGGCGCGTGCAATCAGCGGCGCGGCTTCCTCACGTGGGTAGCGCGCCACCACGCCGACTTTGGTGCCCAGCTTGGCCAGCGCCTTGTGATCGGGCGCCAGTTGCAGCACAGTTTCCGGGCTGTCCAGCAGCAGGCCCAGCCACATCGGGCCGTTGTCCAGGCACTGGGCGGCGAGGATGCTTGTCGCTTTTAATCCCAGCGCGCCGGCTACCTGCGCCAGCAGCGAGGGGCTGGGCGCGGAGCGCTTGAGGGCCGGTGCGGCAAATGCGAGGCGCTTTGTGCCAGTCTCGCGGCGAATCTTCACCAGGCCTACTTTGCACTCCTGCACGATAAAGTCTTTGCTGTGCGCTTGCCCACCGGCTTCCAGCCAGCTGTGGCAACTGCCCAGCGTGGGGTGGCCGGCAAAAGGCAGTTCGCCGCCGGGCGTGAAGATGCGCACGCTGTAATCAGCCGTGGCGTCTGTGGGTGGCAACAGGAAAGTGGTTTCCGAGAGGTTGGTCCACTTGGCAAAACGCTGCATGGCGGCATCATCCAGGCCGCTGCCGTCGATTACCACGGCCAGGGGGTTGCCGAAGTAAGGGGTGGGTGTGAACACGTCGACTTGCTTGAATGCGCGCTGCTTCATGGGGTTTCTCGGTTTTCCAGGGGAGGTTTGAAGATTTATGACAAAGGCAGGTCCAGCACGCCGCGCGTGGCGGGCCGTGCCAGGAGGGTTTGGTACCAGCGGTCCAGATGGGGACGCACGGGCCGCGGCTGCGGCAAGCCGAACCAGCGGTGCATTTCGCAGCCCAGCGGAATGTCGGCCATGCTGAACTGGTCGCCGCCCATGAACGCATGGTCAGCCAGATGTGCATCGAGCAGTGTTAGCAGCGCTTCGGTGGCGGCTACGGACTGCGCAATCAGTTCTGTATTGCGCTGCTCCGCTGGCGTGCGAATCCACTGCACGAAAGCCGTGCGTCCGGCCGGGTTGAAGGTGGTCTGCTGCCAGTCCATCCACTGCTCGGCGGCAAAGCGTTGCGGCAGCGTTGTGGGATAAAAATTGCCTGGCGAGTGCTTGGCGCAGAGGTAGCGCACGATGACATTGGACTCCCAGATGAGCACCTCACCGTCTTCCATCAGCGGCACCAGCGCATTCGGGTTCTTGCACCGGTAATCGGCCTCCTTGACGATACCGAACTGGCCCCCGGCGTCGGTTCGCTGCATCGTGAGGCCCAGCTCCTGCGCGGCCCACACGACTTTTCGCACGTTGATGGAGCTGATGCGCCCCCAAAGATGAAGCATGTCAGGTCCCTTTCGCGTTCATCATGCTGCCGCGCGCAGTTGAGGCAGGCCGGCAGGTAGTTGCTCGCGTATGGCCGCAGCCAGCGCGGCGATGCCGATGTTGATTTGCTCGACGCTGGACGTGACGAACGAGAGGCGCAGCGTGCGGGCGTCGGCATGGTCGGCGTAGAAGGCCCAGCCGGGCACAAAGGCCACGTTGCGCTCCACGGCCTTGGGCAGCAGGTCGATAGCGTTCATGCCTTCAGGCAGGCGCACCCACAAAAACATGCCGCCGGCCGGTGTGTTCCAGCTCACACCTTCGGGCATGCCCTGCTTCATCGCGGCCAGCATCGCGTCGCGCTGCGATTTGTAGAGCGCGCGAATGGTCGGCACGTGGCGGTCCAGGAAGTTGTTCTTCATGGTCTCGACCACCATGCGCTGGTTAAAGCCCGGCGTGTGCAGGTCGGCCGCTTGCTTGGCTTGCAGCAGCTTGGGGTAGAGCGACTTGGGCGCGACCAGAAAGCCCAGGCGCAAACCCGGCGCCAGGATTTTGGAGAAGGAACCCATGTACACGCAGCCTTCGGGGTTGCGCGCGGTAAGCGGCAGTGGTGGCGGTGTGTCAAACCACAGGTCGCCATAGGGGTTGTCTTCGACGATGGGCAGGCCCAGGCGCGCGGCCTCGGCGCTCAGTGCGGCGCGGCGCGCTTCTGTCATGGTGCGGCCGGTCGGGTTCTGGAAGTTGGGCAGCACATAAAAGAAACGCGCACCGGCGGCCTTGCTGGCCAGGTCCTTGACGTCCACACCTTCATCGTCGCTGGCCACGCCGACGATTTCGGGCTCCATCGGCGTGAAGGCCTGCAGCGCGCCCAGGTAGGTAGGCGTTTCCACCAGCACGCGGCTGCCGGCGTCGATCAATATCTTGGCGATCAAATCCAGGCCCTGCTGCGAGCCGGTGGTGATCAGCACCTGCGCCGGGTCGACTTCCCAGGGCAGCATGGCGGCCACCATCTCGCGCAGCGGCGCATAGCCTTCGCTGGCCGCATACTGCAGCGCCGCATGGCCGTCTTCGCGCAGCACCTTGTCACAGGCTTCGCGAAAGGCGGCGACCGGAAAGGTCTTGGGTGAGGGCAGGCCGCCGGCAAAGCTGATGATGCCGGGCTTCTCGGTGACCTTGAGGATCTCGCGGATCACCGAGGGGTTCATTTTTTTAGCGCGCTGCGCTTGGGTCCATTCCATTTCACTCTCTCCTTATGGGCCGTCAAAAGACAACCGGGCACAAAAATTTTTGGCAAGATTTTCAAAAGCCACTGTCCGGTGGCTGCCGGGAGCGGGGACGACTTGGCGCATTCATTCTGCCCCCGCTCCGTGCACTTGTCTTTGCTTTCACACTCGCCATACCCGTCCTTGCGGGTCTGGCGTCACGACGCGCCGGACATTTCCGGTGTCGTCGACTGTTCCTGTAAATTCGCCTTCAGATGTGCAAGTCCCCGTGAGACGTATTCCTCTTTTTCACCGACCGGGGCAAAGTAGTGCAGCACCTCGCGGGCTTCGTCAATGCCCTTCAGCCGGGCAATCAGCCATGCGGAAATGTATTGCGCGGACATGCAGCCGCCTGCGGTCGCCAGGTTGCCCTTCGCAAAGAAGGCCTGGTTCAGGATGCTCACCCCGGCTGCCTGCACCCAGGGCTTGCTGGTCAAGTCCGTGCATGCCGGCATCTGGCCGACAAGCCCCAGCTTGGCGAGCAAAAAGGTCCCGGAGCACTGCGCCGCTATGAGCTGCCGTTGTGGATTGAGCTGCAGTTGACCGAGGATGGACGCGTCATTGGCGACTTCGCGCGTTTTCATTCCGCTACCGATTAATACGGCATCGGCCCGATTGGCTTCTTTCAGGCCGATATGCGCATCAATGGTGAGGCCGTTCATCGACGTCACGCGCTCGGTGGGGCTGGCAATGCTGACTTTCCAGTCGGCATCACCCCGCAGCGAAATGCGGCTCAGCATTCCATAGGCGATCAAGGAATCCAGTTCGTTGAAGCCGTCGAAGGTAAGGATGGCGATATGCATGAAAGCTGTCCTGATGCGGGTTGAAAGCGCTACTTCACTGAAAGAAAAAAAGACGTTGCTGTGAATCGATCTACCGGTACCGAGGTGAGACGGTTGGTGCGGAGTCAGTCCACGATAAACAGTTTGGCCCCCGAAGGCGAGGTCGACCGGTGGGCTTCGGCGCCGTCTGCCACCTGGTAGCTCATGCCCGGTAACAGCACGTGCACACTGCCGTTGTCCAGCTCCGTATGCAGCTCGCCTTCCAGGCAAAGCAGGATGTGGCCTTTGCTGCACCAGTGATCGGAAACATAGCCGGGCGTGTACTCCACCATGCGCACGCGCACATCGCCAAAAATGCGGGTACGCCAGAAGGCCTTGCCTGCCAGGGCGGAATGTTCGGTGCGTTCCACGTTGGACCAGTCGGTGGTGCCGAAGGGAATTTCGTTCATTTTCATGCTGCTTACTCCGTGACCGACACGATGGCTTCGATTTCCACCGCAAAGCCCCGCGGCAGTGAGCCCACGCCGACTGCCGAGCGCGCATGGCGGCCCGCGTCGCCGAATACCTGCACCAGCAGGTCAGAGCAGCCGTTGATGACTTCGGTATGGCCCGTGAAATCGGGCGCCGCATTGACCATGCCCAGCAGCTTGACCACGCGCCGCACGCGCGAAAGTTCGCCCAGGGCGGCCTTCATGGTGGCAATCAGGTTCAGTCCGACGTCGTGGGCATGTTTGCGGGCTTCCTCCGCGCTGATCTCGCGCCCGACCTTGGGCACCACAGCCAGGTCTTGCCGCAGCGGCGAGCCCTTGCCCGACAGGTACAGCATGGAACCGTCGAGCACCCAGGCATCGAAGTTGCCGCGAGGGGTCACGACGGGCGGCAGGATCAGGCCGAGTTGCTGCAGGCGTTGTTCGGGGGTCATCGATGGCTCCTTGTTGTAGGGGATATCCTGGAAAGCAGTGCAAAAGCGGCGGGCGGCCTCAAGCCCGCTTCATGCCCGCTTTCGCTGGTTGGGCGTGATGTGTGTAATGGTGCCGTCGCCGTAAGAGCGCAACACCTGTGAGATGACGATGTGAAAACCTTTGTACCACTGCGTGTACTGGCGTTTGGCTTCCAGGTGCTTGGGGTGTGCTGAAAATACGCGCAGCGATTCCTCGGTTTCCCAGAAGTAAGTGGCATTGGTCAGCACGCCATCCGGCGAACGCCAGGACTCCGCGCCCAGGTAGCCCGGCGTGGCAAGGGCGGCTTCTTCGATCAGCGCGTCCAGCGTGTGGAACCGTTCGTCGTAGGTGCCGGGTTCAAAAATAAAGGCGGCTGAGTACATCACAACTTTCTGGTGTTGAGCAAAGAGCCCGGTTCGGCGGCCCGCATGCGGGCGCCTGACTGCACCGGCATTTTTTTGCCGATGAAAACGGTGGCAATCACGGCCAGCCCGAAGCCGACGGTGACCGCGTCCAGGTGCTCGCCAAGCAGCGGCACAGAAAACAGCATGGACAAGAACGGTTGCACCAACTGCACCTGGCTGACACGGACCGTGCCGCCCAGCGCCAGGCCGCGGTACCAGGCAAAAAATCCCAACCAGGCCGAGAACACCGCCACGTAGGCAAAGCCGGCCCAGGCGCTGACCTTGAGTGGTGCTGTGGGCCAGCTGAGAAGAGACAGCGGCAAAGTCAAGGGCAGCGAGAGCACCAAGGCCCAGCAGATCACGTGCTCGGCGCGCATGTGCTGGGACAGCCGCGCGCCGTAGCCGTAACCGACTGCCGCGCACAAACAGGCGGCCAGCAACAATAGGTCAGCAAAATGGATGGACAGCCCACCCTCACTGTTTGAACGCAGCATGGCAAACAAAACCACCAGCGCGCTGCCCAGCGCTGCGCACAGCCAGAAGCCGGCCGACGGACGCTGGCGGTGCAGCAGCGCGCCCACTGCCGCGGTGGCCAGGGGCAGCACGCCGAGGATGACGCTTGCATGCACGGCTTCCACGTAACGCATGGCAATCGAGGTGAAGAGCGGAAAACCAAACACCACGCCGCCCGCGGTGATGGTCAGCGGCAACCAGTCCTTTCGCTGCGGCAGTGGCGCGCGGGTGGCCAGCAAAAACGCCGCCGACAACACGGCCGCCACCGTGGCCCGCCCGAGCGCGATGAAAACGCCGGACATCTGCGGTGCATCGGGCGTGCCCACGGCCAGGCGTGTCATGGGCAGCGTGACGGCAAAAATCACGATGCCCAGCAAGCCGAGCCATAGCCCTTTGTTTGTGTCGGCAGATGTGGACGTCATATAAAAAGCATCCAGATGGCGGTGGCCACGAGTACCAGCGCCATGGCGCGGTTGAACCACTGGAGCCGTCGTCCGCTGCCGGACGGGCCGGTCAGCCACTCGCGCAGCAATGACCCGGCGAGCGCGTAAGTGAGGTTGCTGACAAACGCGTAGGCCAGCATCACCGGCAATACGATGGCCAGCCGCGCGCCCGGGGCCTCGCGGCCGGCAATCCAGCCGCTCACGATGGCCAGCGCCAGCATCCACGCCTTGATGTTGACAAACTGTAGTGCGGCGCCTTGCCAGAAAGTGATGTTCAGGCGCGCCGCGTCCGCCTCGCTCAATTGGCGCGACTGCGAAATCTTCCAGGCCAGCCACAGCAGGTACGCCACGCCGATGATCTTCACGGCCCAGCTCAGCAAGGGCACAGCCAGCACCAGGGCGCCCAGCCCCAGGGCACACACCAGCAGCAGTACGCCCCAGCCGACCGGCACCGCGCAGACAAAAGGCAGTGCGCGTTTCAACCCATGGTTGGCTCCCAGTGCGGTTGATAGCGTCGTGTTGGGTCCCGGCGAAAAGCTCATCGCCGTTGCCAGCACCAGTAAGGCCGTAAATTCTTGCCAGTTCATGTTTTCAACTTTATAGTTGAAAGCAATACACCACCAGTACAGTTGTTGGTACAAATTTCCAAACTGTATTGGTCAAATTGTCAGCACACATGCCGCCTGCAGGGCGTGCCAAGGCCACACCATGTTGATGAAAACCGCTTCACAGTCCCTCACCGAACAGCTGTCGGCGCGCTTTGCCGAACGCATCCGTAGCCGGCTGTTGGCCCCTGGTGCGCGCCTGCCTTCTGTGCGGCTGTGCGCCGAGCAGCAAGGTGTAAGTGCCTCCACCGTGGTGGCGGCTTATGACCAGTTGCTGGCGCAAGGCCTGGTGGTGGCGCGCAAGAACCGCGGTTTTTTTGTCCGTGATACTTCGCTTAATGCGGCGCTGGCGCAGGCTCCTAAAGCGCCGGCAGCTATAAAAAATATAGCAGACGCAAAAACGGGTACGGCCGCGGGCCACGCCCCCCCGGGCGCCTGGAGCACTGCGACCTGGATGGCCACGCGCCAGGCGCCGGTGGATGCGACGGCGCTGATCCGCGGGATGTTCCACAAGGTCAGCAACAAGCCGCAACCCGGCATGGGCGTGTTTCCACCAGACTGGCTCGAAACCACCTTCATGCCGGCCGCCGTCCGCAAAGTCACCAGCGTCAGCGCGTTGCGGGACTTTTCGCTCCAGTACGGTGAACCCATGGGCGACAGCGGCCTGCGCCGCGCGCTTTCGCAGAAGCTCAGTGCACTCAATGTGCACGCCGCGCCCGAGCAGATCATCACCACCGTTGGCGCCACCCATGCGCTCGACATCGTCAGCCGGACGCTGCTGCGTGCCGGGGACTGTGTGATGGTGGAGGAGCCCGGCTGGGCGGTGGAGTTCGCCCGACTGGACGCTTTAGGCATGCGCATCCTGCCGGTACCGCGCCGCGCCGACGGCCCGGACCTGGCGGTGATGGCCCAATACTGCGAAATCCACCAGCCCAAGCTGTTTGTCAGTGTCAGCGTATTCCACAACCCGACGGGCTACTGCCTCACGCCCGGCAGCGCCCACCGCGTGCTGCAGTTGGCGATGCAACACAACTTCCACATTGTTGAAGACGACACCTACAGCCACCTGGCGCCTGAGCATGCCACGCGGCTATGCGCCCTCGATGGGCTGCAGCGCACGATTTATGTCAGCGGCTTCGCCAAGATCCTGGCACCCGGCTGGCGCGTCGGCTTCATGGCCGCACCCCCCGACCTCATCGAGCGCCTGCTGGACACCAAACTGCTGGCCACGCTAACCACGCCAGCCCTGCTGGAGAAGGCGCTGGCCTGGTGCATAGATCAGGGCCAGTTACGCCGGCATGCCGAGCGTATTCGCACCCGGCTTGACGGCGCGCGTGCACGCAGCGTCAAATTGGCCCTGGCTCACGGCTGCACATTTGCTGCGGAGCCCGCCGGCCTGTTCGGCTGGGTGGACACGGGCGTCGACACCGATGCGTTGTCCCAGCGCATGCTGGACGAGGGCTACCTGATTGCGCCTGGCGGCTTGTTTCACGCGGCGCGCAAACCCAGCACATTGATGCGCATCAACTTTGCAACCACGCAGGAGGCTGCGTTCTGGAAGGTGTTTGCGCGCTTGCGTGATGCCGTGAGGTAACTTTCCTCCTTCTTTCGCGGCTTGCCCTGACAGAACAGGGCGGGCCGTGAAGAAGCGAGTTTTGAGCGAGCTTGGCACCGAGTTCGGGCAGCTTGTCTTTCGCCACTCTGCCCGCGGCGAGCGGCCGCGACTATGCGGTTATGTCTTCCGCCCCGCCATGCTCCGCGTTGGAGTTCGCCTGGCTTGTTGCGCCTGGGGCGTTGCCCTTTCCTCCCTTCCCCCTCTTTTCTCCTTGTTTTCCTCATCCTCCGGCTTCCCGTTGGCGCTGCCCGGCTACCTGTCCCCTTTCGAAAATGACATTCGGCTTGGCCGGTAATCTGATGGTTGTTTCTATTGGTTACGAGTTAACTCTAATTGTTGAATTGAGGCCCCGGTTTTAGCTAATTTCCATTAGTTTCTTCGGATCTTTTGGTGGATTTTCGATGTTTTAATATGTAACTTACTGTTTCAATCACTCCGATTGAAGACTGAAATTCAACTAAATACGGACGTTTATGCGATTTTTCTCACGAAATTTTTGTTTTTATTCACATCTATTGCGTTCGTGTGAAGTAATCGAGGCTCTAAAAGTTGATAAGTAACATAAAGTTACGTCTCAAATACATATCGATGCGCATATGTTGCCGGCCCTACATGGATCTGCCTCCGAGCCAGCCATTTGCCGAGAGTCACGAAAGGACGTTACCCATGAAATCTGCCCTGAAACTTTGTATTTTTGCCGCCGGACTGGTGTTTGGCCAAGCTGTGCTGGCCCAAGCCTCGCCGGTGTCTTCCCAGCTCCTGGCGCAGCGCGTGGAGATGGTGGGCGGCAAGCCCGTGCTCAAGCCCGCCGGCGACGGCAAACCCGGGGATGTCCTGCAGTACAGCGCTACTTACCGCAATACCAGCACCGCTGCAGCCGGCAAGCTTCTGGCAACCATACCGGTGCCTCCCGGCACCACCTTTATCGCGGCAAGTGCCGAACCTGCACAGGCTCTGGCCTCAACGGACGGAAGCATCTTTGCACCCATGCCGCTGACGCGCATGGTCAAGCAGGCCGACGGCAGCGTGCGCAAAGAGCCCGTTCCCCTGTCTGACTATCGCGCCTTGCGCTGGGAAACCGGCACCTTGGCCGCAGGCGCCAGCACCGTGGTCAGTCTGCGTGTGCGCATCGATTCACCTGCAGTCGCACTGGCTGCCAAACCGTGATGACGGCCAGCTTCCCTTGCAGCTGCGCCTCCCGCCATGCGGGCGGCGCATTTCGCCTTTCCGTTCCCCGTTAATTGTTTGTTGATTCACCGTTGTTAAGTAGCCAGGAGAAAAAGCCATGTATGCCAATCCTTCGAGTCCGCAGCCTTTAGGGTTGCAGCACTTTTTCACCCACTGGATTGTGGGATTGTTTGTCGCGCTTATGCTGGCTCTGGCCGGCCTGGCGGCCCATGCCGCGCCACCGCCGGCGGGCACGTCCATCAGCAACCAGGCCTCGGCCACGTACTCGGATGCATCCGGCATTACCCGCACGGTCACGTCGAACGTGGTGCAGACCACGGTGCAGCAGATTGCAAGCTTGACCCTGGCGGCCAACGGCGCGCAGAACGCGACCCCCGGCAGCGTGGTGTACTACCCGCACACCCTGACCAACACGGGTAACGGCACGGACACGTTCAACCTGACCACCAGCAATACCGGTGGCTTCTCGATGGCCAGCGTCCAGATTTTTGCCGACAACGGCAGCGGTACACCAACGGGCCCGGCGATCACTTCGACGGGCGCGCTGGCCGCAGGCGGCCTCTTCAAGTACATCGTGGTCGCCACCTTGCCGGGCACGGCTACGGCGGCACAGACCAACACCATCACGGTGACCGGCACCAGCGTATTTGACCCGACGAAAACCCAGTCGAACACCGACGTGACCACGGCCACGACCAACGCGGTCGTCACGCTGACCAAGTCGGCAAGCGTGTCCAGCGGCTCGGCCGGGACGGCCATCACCTACACCCTGACCTACACGAACACCGGTAACAGCACGGCCACCGCCGTGGCGATCACCGACGTTCTGCCGGCGGGCCTGACCTATACCGCGGGTTCTGCACGCTGGAGCGTGACGGGCGCCACGGCGCTGAGCGACGCTGGTGCCTCCAGTGGTTCTGCACCCAACACCCTGACTTCGGGCTACACCCTGGGAACCAAGACCCTGCTGGTCACGCTCAACCAGGTGACGGCTGGCCAATCTGGCACCATCAGCTTCGGCGTGACCGTGGCCGGGGGAACTGCACCCGGCGTACTCAACAACACCGCCACGACGTCTTACAACAACGGCGCTACCACGGTAACGGGCGGCTCCAACACGGTGCCGTTCACGGTGCTGCAGACCGCCGCCGTGACGCTGACCGGCACCACGGTGCCTGGCCCGGCCGCGCCTGGCTCGACGGTGAGCTTCACCAACACGGTGACCAATACCGGCAATGGCTCCGACACCTTCAACATCACGCTGAGCACGGGCAACTTCCCGGCCGGCACGACCTTCCAGCTTTACAAGAGCGACGGCGTCACGCCGTTGGTCGATACGAATAGCGACGGCACGGTTGACACCGGCCCGCTGGCCGCAGGCGCTACCTACAACGTGATCCTCAAGGCCACGCTGCCGCCGAACGCGACCAACACAGGTGCGCCTTTCATCATTGTCAAGACGGCCACCTCGGTGTTTGACCCGACCAAGACGGCTACCACCAACGACCAGCTGACCGCCGTGACTGCCGCAGCGGTTGATGCCACCAATAACCTGCCGACCGCGGTGGGTGTTCCCGGCGTGGGCGTGTTCGCCAACGGCGAAGGTGCCGCGCAGGTCACCAACACGCTGAACCCGGGCGCCTCGACGGTCTTCACGATCGTGGCCAACAACACCGGCCCTTCGCCGGACAGCTACAACCTGGGCGCCAGCACGGTGAACACCTTCGCCAGCGTGACGTTGCCCGCTGGCTGGACGGTCAGCTTCCGCGCCGACGGCGGCGCAGGAAACTGCTCGACCACGGGTGCGACCATCACCAACACGGGTTCCGTGGCCGCCGCCGGCAACGTTGTCGTCTGCGCGGTGGTGGGTGTGCCTGCCGGCTTTGCAGCGGGCACCACGCAGCTGTACTTCCGTACGCTGTCGCCCACGTCGAACGCTTCGGACACGCTGCATGACGCGGTGGTCGTGAACGCCGTGCGCTCGGTGACCCTCACGCCCAACGGCGCCGGCCAGACCTATCCAGGCGGCTCCTACGTCTACAGCCACACCTTGACCAATACCGGCAACGTGCTGGAAGGCAACGGCACGGTCAGTACGCTGACCCTGGCCGGCGCCGACAACCAGGCCGGCTGGACTTCCGCGCTGTACTACGATGCCAACGCCAACGGCGTACTCGACGCGACCGACCCTCAGATCAGCAGCACGCTGCATGCCGCGGGCGTCCTGCCTGCGGGTCTGGCTCCCGGTGCATCGATCACGGTGTTCAACAAGGTGATCGCTCCTAGCGGCGCAACCCCCGGTGCAGTGGACGCCACGACCATCACGGTCACGACCACCAATGGCAGCTATGCGACGACAGTTCCTGCCGTGGCTACTGCGGTTGACAGTACGACTGTGATCGCCGGCAACCTGACGCTGACCAAGGCGCAATCCCTGGACACGGCTTGCGCTGGCGCCAACGGCGGCACGGTCTACGCGGCGGCTACCCTCAGCGCCCGTCCCAACCAGTGCGTGCTGTACCAGATCACCGTAACCAACGTCGGATCCGCGAATGCGACCTCCGTTGTGGTGTCCGACGCGACGCCTAGTTACACCACTCTGAGCAGCGCTGCGGCAAGCACGGTAGGTACCGTGACCGGCCCCTCCGCAGGCGCAGCGGGCACCGTCACCGCGACGATCGGCACCCTGACCCCTGGTCAGTCGGCTGTCGTGACTTTCGGTGTACGCATCAACCCCTAACCCGGGACTGACCTCAAGCGCGGGAAGCGAAAGCTTCCCCGCTTTTCAAAGGGCACGGCCGCGTGCCCTTTGGAAAGCGACGCCCTGTCGAAAACCGAACAACAAGCCCATCAACCATGCTTCCTCGCCCGCTGCGCAAGCTGCTGATCTCCTGCATGTTGCTGCTCTTCTGGGCAGCAGCACAGGCAGCGCCGACCCCGGCAGGGACGGTGATCAGCAACACGGCGACAGCAACTTTTGTGGACGCGGCGACGGGCCTGACGGTTCACCTCAACTCCAACACCGTGAACACCACGGTGGCGACGCTTGAAGCGCTCACGCTGGCATCCAGCCAGAACCTGCTGATCGGCGTAGGTTCGTCATTCACGATCAACCATAACCTTGCCAACACCGGCAACAGCACCACGAACTACCTGATCACGGCCAGTGTGTCCGGCGGCAGCGCCTTCACACCGCTCAATCTCCAGGTGGTGCTGGACGTCAATGGCAACGGTTTAGTGGATGCGGGTGAACCCGTGGTTCCTGCCGGAAGTCCTGTGATGGTTGCCGTTGGCGCCAATGCCGGATTGCTGATCACGGGCCAGATCCCGCCGGGCGCGACGCCCGGCCAGACGGCCCAGATTACCCTGAGTGCGTTGAGCCAGGTCCAGGGGGCCAGCGCGACCAACACCGATACGATCAATCTCACCAATGGTGCGGCAATCCAGGTCAGCTACTCAGCCTCGTCGGCCACCGCTACTCAGGGTGGTGCTCTCAGCTTTACCGCAAGGGCCATCAACAACGGAAACATGGCGGCCAGCCCGGCGAATGTGCTTGTCAATGGCGCACCAGTGACGCTTTTTATCCTGCGCGCCCCGGTGCCGGTCAACACGGCCTTTGTCTCGGCCCTGCCGTCTACCAGTCCCGGTGCCCAGACGCTGTACCACCTGCTGGGCGGAGCGACCAACAGCTATGTCACGGCAATACCCGGTGGTGCCACGGTGGACGCCGTTGCCTGGGGCATTGCCGCGTTGCCTCAGGGCGGATTGTTCCAGGGAACATTTAATGTCAGCGTGAACACAAACGCGTCGGGCAATGTGTCGGGCACGGCCTATGCGGACTGGACTGACGCCGCTGCACCGTTGACCACCACCAGCAATATGGTGGTGTTGCCGTTGCCGGCATACGCGGCAGACATCCTTTTCTACAGCAACGCCTCTTATGCCAACCGGACCGCCCTCGGTACGCCGGGCCATCCACTGTTTGTGCAGGCCAATGCTGCTGTGTGCAACGCTGACTCCACGACAGTAGGTACGGTGCCCATCACGCTGGTGAGCCGGCTTACGGGAGATTCGGAAACCTTTACGGCTGTGGAAACCGGCCCCAACACTGGCATCTTCCGCATCATGCCGAATGTTCCCACAGCCAATGCGGCGACGCACATCGTGGCTTCCGGCGACGGCATACTGGAAGTGCTGCGAAACGACACGGTGACAGCCACGATTTCCTCCTGCGGCGGCATCACCGTCTCGGCGACGACCACGCTGCTGGTGGATCCTTCCGGCATCGTGTTCAATTCATCCACCAACCAGCCTGTTGCCGGCGCCACGGTAGCGCTGATCGACGTCACCGGTGCCGGCAATGGCGGGGTTCCCGGTGGGCCAGCCGTCGTGTTCCAGATAGATGGGGTAACGCCGGCTCCCAGCGTTGTCGTGACAGCTGCCGACGGGTTTTATGAATTTCCGCTGGTGGCCAACAGCACATACCGGCTGGTAATCACCCAACCGGCGGGCTTCACCTTTCCATCGCTGCTTCCTGCCGGGATACAGCCTGCGGGTCGGCTGATCGATACACCGGGCTCTTACGGGGGCAATTTCGTCGTGGCGGGTGCGCCTGTGCATTTCGACGTACCCCTGGATCCGGGTGCGAATGCGGGTGGCCTGTTTATCCAGAAAACAGCCAACAAGAAGACAGCAGAAATCGGGGACTTTGTTGACTACTCGATCAAGTTTAACAACGTCAGCGCAGGGGCGCTCCCCGGTGTTGTGGTCAACGACAGCCTGCCTGCAGGCTTCGCCTATGTGCGCGGCACGGCACGGCTCAACGGCGTGCCCGTTGCAGACCCTTCAGGCGGTGCGGGTCCCAGCCTCCAGTTTGCGGTGGGCGCCATCGCCTCTGGCTCGCAGCCGACACTGACTTACCGCGTGCGCGTCGGCGTGGGCAGCCAGGGCGGTGACGGCATCAATACGGCGCAGGCTGCCAGCGGCGTGGTGCGGTCCAACCGGTCCAGCGTTCGCGTCCAGGTCGTCGGTGGTGTGTTTTCCAACAAAGCCTATGTGATCGGCAAGGTGTTTGCCGATTGCAGCCGCAATGGTGTGCAGGATGCGGGTGAGCCAGGCATTCCGGGCGTTCGGATTTATCTGGAAGACGGCACCTATGCCGTGACGGACGAGGAAGGCAAATACAGTTTCTACGGCCTGGAGCCACGCACCCATGTCGCCAAGATCGACAGCATCACATTGCCTGCTGGTGCTTCGCTCCTGGTACTCAACAATCGAAATGCCCTTGATGCGGCCAGCCGTTTTGTGGACCTGACCAATGGCGAGCTCCACAAAGCTGACTTTGCCATCGCCGAGTGCACGGCCGCCATTCAGGAGCAGATCGCTCTGCGCCGCAAAGCGTTAGGCAATTCTTCGGAGATCGCCCAGGCCGCAGGCCTGTTGCTGCAGGCCAACCGCGGCGCGGCGACGGTGGACAGCCGGACGCTTCCCTCCAGCGGCGCGCTCGGTCTGCCCGGAGCACAGAAAAACAATACCCCCGCAGGTTCGGCGGCACCGCTGCCGGGCACCCTGGGCGCCGTGGGCGATCCGGGCGGACCTTATGCGCCTAACGCCCAGGGGTTGCCAAAACCTATTTACGCGCCTTTGGAGGTTGTGTCGGAGGCCGCGCAACCTTCGGCGGTTTCCGGTGCCGAATCGCTACAGGCAGTTGTTCCACTGGAAGAGCTCCTGCCGGAGCTCAATGGTGAAACTGGTTTTGTCGGGCTGGTCAACGAGCAGGTGTTGCCTTCAGCCCAGACCCGCGTCCGGGTGAAAGGCCCGCTAGGCGCCACGTTTGAGGTCACCCTCAATGGGCAACTGGTACCCGCCACACAGGTAGGCAAGAAGAGCAGCCTTGAGAAGAACCGCGTCGTCGCCTGGGAATACATCGGTGTTGACCTCCGGCCCGGCCGCAATACGCTGGGTGTGCGCGCTGTAGACGGTTTTGGCAATGCACGCGGAACGGCGCAAGTCACGATCCTGGTTCCCGGTGCCCTGGCAAAGATCGAAGTTGGCGCGCCTGCGCAGCTGATTGCTGACGGTGCGACTGCCGTCCCTGTCACCATTTCGCTGCGCGATGCGCAAGGCCTGCCGGTGGCCGTGCGAACCCAAGTGACGCTGCAGGCAAGCCTTGGCCAGTGGCAGACTCCCGACCTGGATGCACGCCAGCCCGGCACGCAGGTCTTTGTTGAAGGTGGTGAGGGCCGCTTTTTGTTGTTGCCACCCGCCCAGCCCGGAAAGGCGGAGCTTGGTATTGCCAGCGGCACCGTCAAGTCTGTGGCGGCCATCGAGTTCATGCCCAACCTGCGGCCCATGATTGCGGCCGGTATTGTGGAGGGCACGCTCAACCTGCGCAGCCTCAATCCTTCCGCATTGCAACCCGCGCAAAGCGGCGATGTTTTTGAACGGCAGATCCGGAGCACGTCGCGCAGCTTTGCGGGTGGCAAGGGCGAAGCGGCTGCGCGGACTGCGCTGTTCCTCAAAGGCAAGGTGCTCGGTTCTTCACTGCTGACGCTGGCCTACGATTCCGACAAGCCTTCCGATACGGCGCTGTTCCGCGATATCCAGCCCAACCAGTTTTACCCGGTGTATGGCGATTCGTCGGCGCGTGGCTTTGACGCCCAGTCCACCGGCAAGCTCTACGTGATGCTGCAAAACGGCACCAACTACGCACTGCTGGGCGACTATTCAACCCAGAGCGACAACGCCGCACGTCAGCTCACGCAATACGCGCGCGCCCTGAACGGTGTCAAGGGCCGTTACCAGGAAGGTGCTGTGACCGTGGAAGGTTTTGCAAGCCGCACGGCGACGACACAGCTGGTGCAGGAATTCCGCGCCAATGGCACTTCCGGGCCGTTCCGGCTCAACATCAACGGTGTGGTCAACAGCCAGCAAGTCGACATCCTCACGCGAAGCCGCAGCCAGGCATCAGTCATCATCAATGACACACCGCTGGCGCAGTTCACCGACTACGAAATCGAACCTTTCAGCGGTCAGCTTCTGCTCAAGACTCCGGTTCCGAGCGTGGACACCGACCTGAATCCGATCTTCGTGCGGGTCAGCTATTCGGTGGACTCGGGCGGCCCCAAGCATACGGTCGCCGGCGCCGATGCGCGCCTGGAAGTCCTTCCGGGTATATCGCTCGGCGCGACGGCGGTGCAGGACACCGACCCCGCCAATCGCCAGAACCTCAGCGGACTGAACGTGACGGCGAAGCTGGGCGAAAAAACCGTGGCCACCGGTGAAATCGCCCGCAGCAGTACAGACTTGCAGGGCAACGGCTCAGGCCAGCGCGTGGAAGTCCGTCATGACGACCAGGCGCTGCAGGCGCGCGTCTGGGGTGCGCGCACCAGTGCGGGTTTTTACAACCCCAACAGCGTGCAGTCGGCCGGCCAGTCTGAATACGGCGCAAAAATCGGTTACGCCGTGGATGACAAGAACAGGCTTGTCGCTGAAGCGCTGCGCACTGCCAACAGCGTGACAGGCGCGGCACAAACCGGCGCGGACCTGAAGCTCGAACACAGCCTGCCCGGAAATGTGAAGGTGGAAGTTGGCGTGCGCTACAGCAGCGCCAACACCGCCGCTGCGCTTTCCGGTCCGGCCTTGCCTGGCAGTACCGTTCCGGTGACGCCTTCCGCCACGGCGCTGGCTTCAGGCTCGTCCGAGGAGGTGGGTTACACCACGGCGCGGGTCAAGGTGACGGTGCCGGTTCCGGATGTGCCCCAAGCCGACGTCTACGGCCTGGCCGAATACGCGATCGACGGCAGCGGCGGCCGGGAGGTCGGCGTCGGCGGCAACTATGCCATTAATTCCACAACGCGCCTGTATGCGCGCCACGACTTCATCAATAGCCTGAAAAGCATTTACACGCTCAATGCGTCGACTTCGCAATACACCACCGTTGCCGGCCTCAATACGGAACTGTCGGACAGCACGCAGCTGTTCAATGAATACCGCATGGGCGACAGCATCAACGGCCGCAGCAGCGAGGCTGCGGTCGGACTGCGCAGGCTCTGGCGCCTGGACAATGGCGTCGGCCTGACAGCCAGCTTGCAACGCATTAAGCCGTTGTCGGGTGTGACCATCGACGACTCTAGCGCCGTCACCATCGGAGCCGACTACACGGCCGCGGCCACCTGGAAGGCGTCCGGCCAGGTACAGTGGCAGACATCGGCCACTTCGAGCAGCTGGCTGTTGACGGGCGCGCTGGCCAACAAGCTGGACGACAGCTGGACCCTGCTCAACCGCGCGCTCTACAGCGAGCAGACCAACCTCGGCGCCACGGGCGGCAAGCGTGAACTGATCACGGCGCAGTCCGGTGTGGCCTATCGCCCGGTAAGCACCGACGTGTGGAATGCGCTGGGTCGCATCGAATACAAAAAGGATTCGGACAGCACCCTGGGCCCAGGCGTCAGCCGCGATGAGTCCGGGCTGATTCTTTCCACCCACCTCAATATCCAGCCCAGCCGCAGCTGGGTGACGAGCGCACGCTATGCCGCCAAATGGGGCCGCGACAAGTCCAACGGCATCAGCAGCCGCTCCTTTACCCAGTTGATTGGCGGCCGTTCCACCTGGGACCTTACCGAGCGCTGGGACGTCAGCCTGCAGGCCTACCGCATGTGGGGTAACGGCGCCGCGGAGACCGCGGTGGGCGTGGAAGTCGGCTATCTGGCCTGGAAAAACATGTGGGTGTCACTGGGCTACAACATCAAGGGCTTCCGGGCCGCTGACCTGGCGGGCGAGGCCTACACCCAGCGTGGTGTCTACCTGCGTGTACGCTTCAAGTTTGACGAGAATGTGTTTGAACCGGCTGGCGCGGCCACTGCCTCACCTTCCAACACGGCGGGCCCCAAATCATGATGTTTTTTCAGTGTCCAGGCCTTTCCTCGTATGCGCCCCGCCGATCCTCACCGGCAAGCAAGTGGGCGCGCCTGGTATGGGCCGTGGCCGTCATGCTGCTGGCCGCGACTGGCGCGATGGCACAGACAACTTTCAATTACACGGGCGCCCTGCAGACCTATACCGTGCCGGCGGGCGCGGGCGGCGTGATCATCCAGGCCAACGGCGCGGGTGGTGGCAGCGGCGGCAATGACTTGAGCGGTGACGGCGGCGCTGGCGGCGCGGGTGCGCGAGCCACGGGCACGTATTACATCGCCCCGGGCACCGTGCTCAACGTGGCCGTCGGACAGGGTGGCCGGCCCGGCAACACATCGCAAGGTGCTTTTACCTGCGCCAACGCGGCGGGCGCGGGCGGCCTTGCGGGCGGTGCTCCGGGCTGGGCCGGCGGCTCCGGTGGCCAGGCCGGCTGCAGCGGCTGGTCCGGCGGCGGTGCCGGCGGCGGTGCCGCCAGCGTGGTGGCCACGGCCGCCAATGCCAGGCTGATCATCGCCGGCGGCGGTGGCGGCGGGCAGGGCGGCGCGCTCAACATCGCGGGCCGCCCCGGGCTGGCCGCGACGACGACGATAGGCACCTTGCCGGGCGCAGCGGGTAGCGCCGGCGCGACACGCGTCGGCGACGGCTCGGGCGGCGGCGGCGGCGGCGCCGGTTGCGCGGCCGGTGTGGGCGGCGCGGAACTGGTGGACAGCAGCGCCACCAACACCACCGCTCAGGCCACGGGCGGCGGATCTTGCCGCGACGCGGTGTCGGTGTCGGCTTTCAGCGTGACCGCGTCGCTGGGTGGCGCGGGCGGCGCGACCGTCCCCGGCAACACGGCGCCGGGCACCGGCAATCCCGGTGGCGACGGCTCCGTGACCATCACGCCCATCTACCCCACGCTGACTGTCACCAAGTCGCAGCCCAGCCCTGCGTTGCAGGTGGGCATCAACAGTGTCTACACCCTTACCGTGGCAACCACCACCACCACGCCGGCCTTTGTGGCGCGGGTGGTGGATCAGCTTCCCGTCAACATGACCTACGTCAGCAGCAGCGGCACCGGCTGGACCTGCTCGACCGCGGCCAATGCCGGCGGCACGCTGGTGACCTGCAATTTCGTTGGCGCCATCACAGCCAGCGGCGGCACCTCGACGCTGCAGATCACGGCAAGACCGACGAGCAACATCACGGTCACCAACTACACCGCCGTAGACCCGGCCGGCGGCACCAGCCCACCGACCCCGACCACTTGCACGGCTGCCAACACGCCGAGCGCCGGCTGCGCTGCGCCCGTGGTCAGTACGGTAGCCCTGGGTTTCGGCGGCAACGTTTACAGCGACCCCAACCACAACAGCAACCTGGATGCGGGCGAGGCCGGCATAGGCGGGGCCACTGCACTGTGGGTCAAGCTTGCGCCGCGCACGGGCGGCACCTGCACGGGGCCGGCCACCGTGGCTGCATCGGTCAACCTGACCACCGGCGCCTACAGCTTCACCAACATACAGCAGGGCAACTATTGCCTGATCGTGGACGGCAACAACACGCTGAGCGACATCGCGGCTGCATATCCGGCCGGCTTCATCGGTACGCAGAATCCCACCGGGGTGATCCAATTCAGCATCGTGGGTGCGCCGCCCGCACCGCAGAATTTCGGCCTGTACAGCGGCAGCACGCTGAGCGGCACCGTGTTTGCCGACAACGGCGCGGGCGGCGGCACCGCCAACAACGGCGTGAAGGCCGGGACGGAGCCCGGCCTGGCCGGCATCACCGTCAACGCCATGCAGGGTGCGACGACGGTGGACACCGAACCCACGGCCAGCGATGGCAGCTTCATTCTGTGGATTCCCGGTGCCACCAGCGGCACCGTGGTCCTCACGCCCGTGCTGCCCTCCGGCTACACCGCCACCGGCGGCTCGGCCGGCACCACGGGCGGCACTTACACCCGCCCGAGTGTGAGCTACACCGCCGGCTCCGGCCTGGCCCGCACCGGCATCAGCTTCGGCATGGTGGGGCCCAACACCCTGAGCCCCAACGGCGCGCAGACCGCCCAGCCTGGCACGGTCGTGTTTTACGCCCACACCTACACCGCTGGCACCGGCGGGCAAGTTACCTTCTCGATGGTCAACACCGCCACGCCGGCCAGCCCTGCGTGGAGCCAGGTGCTGTATCAGGACAGCAATTGCAACGCAGCGCTGGAGGCCAGCGAGGCGCAGGTCACCACAGCTCTCACCGTCACCGCCGGGCAGACCGTCTGCCTCATCGTCAAGCAGTTCGTACCCGCTGGGGCCGGCCAGGGCGCGCAGAACAACGTAACCTTGAGCGCGGCCTTCAGCTACACCAACGCCAGCCCGGCGCTCAGCGTCAGCACCCTGCTTGTCACCGATATCACCACCGTTGGCCAGGCTGGCGACCTGTCGCTGGCCAAGCTGGTGAGCAACGTCACCCAGGCTATCGCCTCGGCCACCAGCGTAAACGCCAGCCCTGGCGACACGCTGCAGTACACGTTGACGGCCACCAACAACGGCACACAGGCGCTGTCCACGCTGTTTGTGAGCGACTCCACCCCGGCGTTCACCGGCTTCGTCTCCACCGCCTGTCCGGGCGTGCTGCCCACGGGCATCACGGGCTGCACGGTGACCACGCAACCGGCCGTGAACGCGCAGGGGGCATTGAAGTGGACTTTTACCGGTTCGCTGGCCTCTGGGGCACAGATCGTCGTCACTTACCGTGTCAAGGTCGATCAGTAGGCTTCCCAGGCGCTCACAGAGGCGGAAAACAGCTTTTTTCAGGCTGTTCTGTCGTTTTGGCCATTGACATCGAATATGTGCCTGAGCAGCTATTAAGTTTGGGGTTTGGGAAGCAAAGCTCATCACCAGATGAGCTGAGTTCCTAAGCTCCTAAATAGATAGCTGCTTGCGCTTTCCTGCATTGGGTTGCAGGAGGTTTCCTCTTAAACCTCTTCAGCCCGCGCCAAACTCATCACCCAGTTCACCGGCGCGTTGCCTTGCCGTGTGGATGGCGCGCATGAACAGCATCTTGACGCGGTCCTGCTCCATGGAGGTCAGCGCGGCGTAGGTGGTGCCCCCTTTGGACGTGACCTGGGCGCGCAGGGTCTGGGGCGTCTCGTCGGACGCCGCCAACAGCGCCGAAGCGCCAGCAAAGGTGCCGACGGCAAGCTTGCGCGCCTGTTCCGGCGCAAGGCCCATGTCCGTGCCTGCCTCGATCATGGCTTCCACAAAATAAAAGACGTAGGCCGGGCCGGAGCCCGAAATGGCGGTGACCGCGTCCAAGTGGGCTTCTTCGGTGAGCCACAGGTAATCCCCCGTGGGCTTGACCACCTGCTCGACACCCAGCCTGTCGTCGTCTGTCACGGCATCCCGCGCAAACAGCGCCGTCATGCCTTTGCCGACCAGCGCCGGCGTGTTGGGCATGGCGCGTACCACGCGCTCGGTGCCCAGCCAGCGCGCGATGCTGCTGGACCGCACGCCGGCTGCCACACTCAGGTGCAGGGCGGTTTTGGTGTGAAAGCGTGTTTGCAGCGCTGCATCCTTGAATGTCTGCGGCTTTACAGCCCAGACCACCAGGCCGGCGCTGGCCAGTGGCGCGCCGGGTTTTTCATGCACCTGCACGCCGAATTGCCGGATGAGCTTGTTGCGTTGCTCCTCAAAAGGCTCGACCACCTGGATCTGGCTGGCTGGCATGCCTTGCTTAAGCAGGCCGCCAATGATGGCGCTGGCCATGTTGCCGCCGCCTATGAAGGCGATGTGTTCGTTGCTTGTACGGGAATTGGAGGTCATGCGTTGTCAATCCAAAAATTCAAAGGCCAGCCATTGGCTGATTTGCCGGGAGCTGAAATTGTCGTCGCTAATGAAGACCAGGCTGCGATTTCCGTTGGGCAGTACCGGGCCCCAGGCCATGCCTTCCGTATTGTCCAGACGTTCCAGCCGGAGGCCGGGCCCCGGGCCGGTGAAGGTGGAAAAGTCGGCGATCAGTGTTTTGTCCACCGCGCGATAGGTGCCAGTCTGCAGGACAGGCGTTGCGAGCGTGTCGGATCCCTGCCGGGTGTCGATAAGGTACAGGCGCAGCGAGTTACCTGCCTGCGGGCCCCAGCCGGCCATATAGGCCCGCTCCAGCACCAGCATGCGGTCGGCATCGAGCATCAGGATTTCCACCACGCCGTTGTCGGCCTGGGTGGCCGGCGCAACAGGTGCGCGCGGAATGGCGTCGGGCACATACGCAATTTGCCGCAATGCTTTCCCACTGGCAAGGTCAATTTGGGTGAAGCGGCAAGGACCGCCCTTCGCTTTCACCGTGGGTACGGGTCCATCCTGGCGGAAGGCGTTTTCCATGGCGATCCAGGCTGTCTTGTCATCGGGTGTCAGCGCCAGGCCTTCCAGCGCCAGATTGACGCGCGGCCCCCGGATGAGATGAAACTCAAACATGGGCGGCAGCGTAAATTCGCGAACCATCGTGCCGTCAGCCCGGCTTTCGCGCAGCTCCGGCGCCACGCCCGTCAGGGAATGCCCCTCAGTGACCCACAGCAGCGTCTGGCTGCTCGGGCGCCAGCGAATCGACTCCGGGTCGGGGGGCTGCATGCCCCGCAATGCGGCCTCATACGTGCTGCTGTCGCCCTGGCGCAGGGGGGTGACGCTCAGCAATTCCGGCTGGCCGAGGCTGTTCATGTCCAGCGCGATGCGTGCGGTGTAAAACCGCACGGGGTTGATGCTGGAGGCGTCGTCGCTGATCAGGTAATACAGGTTGTTGGCGGCGTCGTAGTCAATGCCTGAGAGACCGCCCACCGTGGTGCCCTGGAATTGCAACCGGTGTGGAATGCGGGATTCACCGATCAGGCGCAGACGTGTGTGGACCGGCTGCGTGGCCGCTGCTGCCGGCTGCGGTGCCTTGCCGCCGGCCAGGCCCAGCACTGCGGCTGCGCCGGCTCCGAGGACCAGCCGGCGCCTGGAGGGTGCTGTGACATAGGGGTTCATGCAGCCAAGTCTAGCGGCCGCACCTGTGGGAAATGTGACAGGGCAGGGCTGCGCTTACTGCAGCACGGTCTGCCGCACCGCCTGCTCCCAGCGCGCCATCAGCTCAGCGGCCCGGTCCGCGCCCAGCGTAGGCAAAAACTTGCGCTCGGCGCGCCACATGCCGGACAACTCGTCGGTGCTGCTGTAGACGCCGCTGGAAAGTCCTGCCAGGTAGGCGGCGCCCAGAGCGGTGGTTTCAATGACCGCCGGGCGGATCACCGGTATGCCCAGCAGGTCGGCCTGGAATTGCATCAGCAGGTCGTTGACGCAGGCGCCGCCGTCTACGCGCAATTCCGCAACAGGTGCGGCGCCAGCACTCACCGCGTCGCGGCTCATGGCCTGCAGCAGGGCGGCGCTTTGGTAGGCGATGCTTTCGAGTGCGGCGCGCGCGATATGGGCGACGGTGGTGCCGCGCGTGAGGCCGGTGATGGTGCCCCGCGCATCCGGTTTCCAGTAGGGTGCACCCAGGCCGGTGAAGGCCGGCACCATCATCACGCCGCCTGAGTCAGGCACGCTTTCGGCCAGCGCCTGCACTTCGGCGCTGCCCTTGATGGCGTGCAGGCCGTCGCGCAGCCACTGCACCACGGCGCCGCCAACAAACACGCTGCCTTCGGTGGCGAACTGCGTTTGGGTTGTTGCCTGGGCTGCGCTGGTGGTCAGCAGGCCATTGTGTGAGGTTTGAAACTGGCTGCCCGTGTGCATCAACATGAAGCAGCCGGTGCCATAGGTGTTTTTTGCCATGCCGGCCTTGAAGCAGGCCTGGCCGAACAGCGCGCTTTGCTGGTCACCGGCGACGCCTCCGATGGGGATGTCATGGCCCAGCAGATCGGGGCGCACCTCGCCGTAATGCGCGCTCGAAGGTAATACCTTGGGCATCAGCGAAGCCGGGATGCCCAGCAGCTCAAGCAGCTCGTCGTCCCACTGATTGGTGTGCACATTGAACAGCATTGTGCGCGACGCGTTGCTGACGTCGGTGGCATGCAGCGCGCCGCCCGTGAGTTGCCACATCAGCCAGCTGTCGATGGTGCCGAAGGCCAGTTCGCCGCGCTCGGCCTGCGCGCGGGCGCCGGGCACGTTGTCGAGCAGCCATTTGAGCTTGGTACCGGAAAAATAGGCGTCGATCAGCAGCCCGGTTTTGGACTGGATCAGCTTTTCCTTGCCGCGCTCACGCAACTCGGCGCAGGTGGCTTCCGCGCGCCTGTCCTGCCAGACGATGGCGTGATGAACCGGCAGGCCGGTCTTGCGGTTCCAGAGGGCGGTGGTCTCGCGCTGGTTGGTGATGCCCAGTGCCCAAATGTCGCTGGCCTTGATGTTCGCCTTGGCCAGCACTTCGCGCGCTGTCGCCAGCTGGGTGCGCCAGATCTCCATCAGGTCGTGCTCGACCCAGCCCGGCCTGGGGTAGATCTGCGGCAACTCCTGCTGGGCCAATGCCACGATGTGACCGTGTTCGTCAAACACGATGCTGCGGGAGCTGGAGGTTCCCTGGTCGAGTGCAAGAAGGTATGTCATGCGCTGGAGTGTATGAAAGGGTGGCAGGCGCGCACAAGTGCGCGGGGCTCAGGAGTGGGCCACTTCACAGTTGACGTCCGCCTCTTCCAGCAAGGTGGGGAATGGCTCGGGCGGAGGCATGTCGGTGAACAGCCGGTCAATCTGGGAAAGCGTGGCCAGCTCCACCATGGCGGGCCGGTTGAACTTGCTGCTGTCTGCCGCCAGCCAGACTTCGCGGGCATGCTCGATGATGGTCTGGGCAACTTTGACTTCGCGGTAGTCGAAGTCGCGCAGGGAGCCGTCAGGCTCGATCCCTGAAATGCCGATGATCGCGATGTCTACCCGAAACTGGCGTATGAAGTCGACCGCCGCCTCGCCCACGATGCCCCGGTCGCGCGAACGCACTACGCCACCGGCGACGATGACTTCGCAGTCGGTATTGCTGCACAGGATGCCGGCCACATTCAGGTTGTTGGTGATGACCCGCAGCCCTTTGTGGTGCAGCAGGGCCTTGGCGATGGCCTCGGTGGTGGTGCCGATATTGAGGATCAATGAGCAGTCGTTCGGAACACGCCTGGCCACTGCGCGCGCGATACGCGCCTTGCCTTCGGCGTGAAGGCTTTCACGCTGGCGGTGGGCAATGTTTTCGATGGTGGAACTGGGTACCCGCACGCCGCCATGAAAACGCGTCAGCAGGCCGGCTTCCGCCAGGCGCTGCACATCCCGCCGGACGGTCTGCAAGGTCACGTCCAATTTTTCTGCAAGCTGCTCGACGGAGGCCGATCCGTGGGTTCGCACGACGTCAAGGAGCTTGATTTGCCTGGGGTTGGAGTTCACGCGGGTTCAAGTTTGAAGGAATCGTGGAGGTCTGGAAACTTTATATCGAAACAAAAGGAAACAGATAAGGGAAAACAAGTAGATAAAACAATCAAAAAAGAAGAAAAATAGAAAAAAACCGAACTTCCTCAAAGTTTCGCCGGGAGCCTTCCTCTTGTCTACTGTTTCTTTTTGTCTGCCTGCCAATGCCCTGGCACAGAGGCCCCACCGCCGTTTTGGGTCGCTGCAACGCGCCTGGGACGGCCGGTTGTTCAGAAGAGGCGCGTGATGCAGCTGACCCTGGACCACATCAGCAAAAAAGTCGGCGCCGAACAATGGCTTTATGAAATGAACCTGGCGCCGCGCAGCGGCGAAGTCACGGTGCTGCTGGGCGCAACGCAGGCCGGAAAAACCAGCCTGATGCGCATCATGGCGGGCCTGGATGTCCCCACGCAGGGGAAAGTCATGGTGAACGACGCCGATGTGACCGGCATGCCGGTGCGCGAGCGGAACGTCGCCATGGTCTACCAGCAGTTCATCAACTACCCCTCGCTGCGGGTGGCGGACAACATCGCCTCGCCGCTGAAGCTGCGAGGGGAAAAAGACATCGATCAGACGGTGCGCAAACTGGCCGAACGCCTGCACATCGAGATGTTCCTGGACCGCTACCCGGCCGAGCTGTCGGGTGGGCAGCAACAGCGGGTGGCCCTCGCACGCGCACTGGCCAAAGGGGCTCCCCTGATGTTGCTGGACGAACCGCTGGTCAATCTGGATTACAAGCTGCGCGAGGAATTGCGCGAAGAGCTGACCCAGCTTTTTGCAGCCGGCGATTCCACCGTGATCTATGCCACCACCGAGCCTGGCGAGGCTCTGCTGCTGGGGGGCTATACCGCTGTGATGGACGGTGGTGAACTGCTGCAGTACGGCCCGACCGCCGAGGTCTTCCACTCGCCACGATCCTTGCGCGTTGCGCGTGCCTTCAGCGATCCGCCCATGAATCTGATAGCGGCACTGCCCGCAGCGCAGGGATTGCAGCTGGCGGCAGGGCCCACCCTGGCGCTGGCCTTGCCCGATGCGCCGGCGCAAAACCTGGCCACCCTCACGGCCGGTGTTCGCGGCAGCGCCCTGCGCGTCCAAAAGCGTGAGGGTGATGTGGCGTTGCCGGGAAAGGTCGAGTTGGCTGAAATTTCGGGTTCCGACACTTTTGTCCACGTTGCCACGGCGGTGGGCGAACTGGTGGCGCAACTGACCGGTGTGCATTACTTTGAGTTGGGTGCGCCCATCACGCTGTTTCTCAGCCCTGCCCAGGTGTATGTCTTTGATGCAACCGGCGCTTTGCTGCTGGCGCCAGAGCGCAGGGGGGGACTTGCGTGAAGCACCTTTTTGCATCGGCTGCCGTGTTGTGGAGGCCTTATGGCGCGTATTGATCTCGACCTGGCCCATGCTTACCGGCCGAATCCGCGCGAGGACAGCGACTACGCGTTGCTCCCGCTCACCATGAGTTTTCGCGATGGCGGCGCCTATGCATTGCTTGGTCCCTCAGGCTGCGGCAAGACCACCATGCTCAACATCATGTCGGGCTTGCTTGTGCCGTCGCAGGGCACGGTCAAGTTTGACGGCGTAGATGTGACGCACGCCTCGCCGCAGCAGCGCAATATTGCGCAGGTGTTCCAGTTCCCGGTGATCTACGACACCATGACTGTGGCTGAAAACCTGGCGTTTCCGCTGCGCAACCGCAAGGTGCCGGAAGACCAGATCAAAAAACGCGTTGGTGAAATTGCCGAGATGCTGGACATGAGCGGCCAGCTCAACCACCGCGCGGCTGGGCTTGCAGCAGATGCCAAGCAGAAAATTTCGCTGGGCCGCGGCCTTGTGCGGCCCGATGTGTCTGCTGTGCTGTTTGACGAGCCGCTCACGGTGATCGACCCGCACCTGAAATGGCAACTGCGGCGCAAGCTCAAGCAGATTCACCATGAATTGAAGCTCACCCTGATTTATGTGACACACGACCAGGTGGAGGCTTTGACCTTTGCCGAAGAGGTGGTGGTGATGACGCGCGGCCGCGCTGTGCAGACGGGCTCGGCCGATGCACTGTTTGGGCGCCCCCGCCATACGTTTGTAGGCCACTTCATCGGATCGCCCGGCATGAACTTCTTGCCGGCCACCGTCGTCGGTGGCGCGCTACGCGTCGCGGAGCGGCCGTTGGCGCTCCCGCCTGAACGTGCCATGCCCGACGGCGAGCTCAAGCTGGGTGTGCGCCCTGAATACGTGGCGAAGACGGCGCCGGGTGACCCGGCGGCGCTGCCGTTCACTGTCACGCTGGTGCAGGACATCGGCACGCACTGGATGCTGACGGCGCGGATCGGTGAACACACGATCAAGGCCCGGTTGAACCCGGCTTCCCGCGCGCCGCAAGTTGGCGAGGAGGTCTGGCTGCAGGTGATGGGGCCACACACCTGCCTGTACCTCAATGACGAACTGGTGGATGCATGAGCACGACGACTAAGCCCGTTAATCAAAAGGCCTGGCTGCTGGTGCTGCCCGTCATCATCTGCGTGGCGTTCTCCGCCATTCTGCCGCTGATGACCGTGGTTAACTATTCGGTGCAGGACATCATCTCGCCCGAGCGGCGCGTGTTTGTCGGCACTGAGTGGTTTGTATCCGTCATGCGTGACGAAGAACTGCATGCGGCACTCTGGCGGCAACTGACGTTCTCGCTGGCCGTGCTGGCGGTCGAAATTCCGCTGGGCATCGCACTCGCGCTGTCCATGCCGGCGCAAGGCTGGAAGGCCTCGTTGGTGCTGGTGCTCGTTTCGCTCTCACTGCTGATTCCGTGGAACGTGGTGGGCACTATCTGGCAGATCTATGGCCGGGCTGACATTGGCCTTTTGGGCGCGATGCTGCAAAAGATGGGCTTTGACTACAGCTACACCGGCAATGCCACGCACGCCTGGGTGACGGTGCTCATGATGGATGTCTGGCACTGGACGCCGCTGGTGGCGCTGCTGGGCTACGCGGGCTTGCGCTCGATTCCGGACGCCTACTACCAGGCCGCGCGCATCGACGGCGCCAGCAAGTTCGCTGTGTTCCGCTACATCCAGCTGCCCAAGATGCGCGGCGTGCTGATGATTGCCGTGCTGCTGCGCTTCATGGACAGCTTCATGATTTACACCGAGCCTTTTGTGCTGACGGGTGGCGGGCCGGGCAACGCCACGACATTCCTTTCGCAATATCTCACGCAAAAAGCCGTCGGCCAGTTCGACCTGGGCCCGGCGGCGGCTTTCTCGCTGATTTACTTTTTGATCATCCTGCTGCTGTGCTTCATCCTCTATAACTGGATGCAGCGCGTCGGTACGCAAGAGAAGGAGGGCGTGGAATGAACACACCGAAATTCCAGGCGCGCACGCTGTTCCTGATTGCCTACATTTTGTTCGCGCTGTTGCCCATCTACTGGATGGTCAACATGAGCTTCAAGACGAATGCCGAGATTTTGTCGAGCTTCTCGTTCTTTCCCCAGGAGTTCACCTGGAACAACTACAAGACCATTTTTACCGACCCGTCCTGGTATTCGGGCTACATCAACAGCCTGATTTATGTCGCCATCAATACCGTGATTTCGGTGACTGTAGCCCTGCCGGCCGCCTACGCGTTTTCGCGTTACAGCTTCCTGGGTGACAAGCATGTGTTCTTCTGGTTGCTGACCAATCGCATGACGCCACCTGCAGTGTTCTTGCTGCCTTTCTTCCAGCTCTACACCACGGTGGGGCTGATGGATACCCACATCGCGGTGGCCCTGGCGCACCTGTTGTTCAACGTGCCGCTGGCGGTGTGGATCCTGGAAGGTTTCATGAGCGGCATTCCGCGTGAGATTGATGAAACCGCGTACATCGACGGCTATTCCTTCCCCCGCTTCTTTGTACGCATCTTCCTGCCGCTCATCAAGGCCGGTGTCGGCGTGGCGGCGTTCTTCTGTTTCATGTTCAGCTGGGTCGAACTGCTGCTGGCGCGCACGCTGACCAGCGTCAACGCCAAGCCCATCGTCGCGACCATGACACGGACGGTGTCGGCATCCGGCATGGATTGGGCCACACTGGCAGCGGCTGGCGTGCTGACCATCGTGCCGGGCGCCATCGTGATCTGGTTTGTACGCAACTACATCGCAAAAGGCTTCGCAATGGGAAGAGTGTGACCCCCCGAAGCGCCTTCGGCGCCTCCCCCAAGGGGGGCGCCACCTGCGGCCCGGCAAAGCCGGTTCCGCGATGGCACTTGCACGGATTCACTTGCGGTGCTGATGCCGCCAAGTAAGGAGATGACAGATGTTTGAGTGGATGGCCTGGACCACGCCGGTGGCAATTTTCTTTACCTGCATCGTGCTGATGCTGGTGGGCATGACGGTATGGGAGTTGAAATCCCCGACAACGATGCGGCGCGGCTTTTTGCCGCTGGAAACTACCCGTGGTGACCGGCTTTTTATCGGCCTGCTTAGTGCGGCCTACGTCAACCTGATTTTTGTCGGCATCAGCGGCAAGCTGGCCGGGTGGCTGGGTCTGGAGGGCGATCCGTCGATCTGGATCAGCTTCGTGTTGTCAATGGCCTTGCTCGCATTCGTCATGCGCAAGGGATAGAAGTCAGAAAAGGAACCCGGCTCATATTCCCCGGAGCCGAACAAGCCTTCAACCACGGGGAGTGAACCAATGAGGAGACAAATCATGAAGATGCGTTATACGGCTCTGGCCCTGGCTGCGGCATGTGCCATGGCCAGCCCCGGCTGGGCAGGCGAAGCTGAGGCGAAAAAATGGATTGACAGCGAATTCCAGCCCTCTACGTTGTCCAAGGACAAGCAGCAGGCTGAGATGAAGTGGTTTATCGATGCGGCCAAGAAGCTGCAGGCCAAGGGCGTCAAGGAAATCTCGGTCGTGTCCGAGACCATCACGACCCACGAATACGAATCGAAGACGCTGGCAAAAGCCTTTGAGGAAATCACCGGCATCAAGGTCAAGCACGACATCATTCAGGAAGGCGACGTGGTTGAAAAGCTGCAGACTTCCATGCAGTCGGGCAAATCGATTTACGACGGCTGGATTTCCGACTCCGATCTGATCGGCACCCACTACCGCTATGGCAAGATCCTGGCGCTGTCCGACTACATGGCCGGTGCGGGCAAGGAATACACCAACCCGGGCCTGGACCTCAAGGACTTCATCGGTACCAGCTTCACCACGGCGCCCGACGGCAAGCTCTACCAGCTGCCCGACCAGCAGTTCGCCAACCTGTACTGGTTCCGTGCCGACCTGTTTGCGCGCAAGGACTTGCAGGACAAGTTCAAGGCCAAATACGGCTACGACCTCGGGGTGCCGCTGAACTGGAGCGCCTATGAGGACATCGCCGAGTTCTTCACCAACGACGTGAAGACCATAGACGGCAAGCCGATTTACGGCCACATGGACTACGGCAAGAAGGACCCCTCGCTGGGCTGGCGCTTTACCGACGCCTGGCTGTCCATGGCCGGCACCGCCGACAAGGGCATCCCCAACGGCATGCCGGTGGACGAGTGGGGCATTCGCGTGGCGGCCGACAAGTGCACGCCTGTGGGCGCCTCTGTTGCGCGTGGCGGGGCCACCAATTCACCTGCTGCGGTCTACGCGCTGACCAAGTACGTGGACTGGATGAAGAAGTACGCGCCCAAAGAGGCCAGCGGCATGACCTTTGGTGAAGCCGGCCCGGTGCCGGCCCAAGGGCAGATCGCCCAGCAGATCTTCTGGTACACGGCCTTTACCGCCGACATGACCAAGAAGGGACTGCCTGTGGTGAACGCCGACGGCACGCCGAAGTGGCGCATGGCGCCTGGCCCCAATGGCCCTTACTGGAAGCAGGGCATGCAAAACGGCTACCAGGACGTGGGGAGCTGGACCTTCTTCAAGGACCATGACCCCAACAAGGTGGCCGCGGCCTGGCTGTACGCGCAGTTCATCACCTCCAAGACCGTTTCGGCCAAGAAGTCGGTGGTGGGCCTGACCTTCATCCGCGACAGCGACATCCACCATGAGTACTTCACCAAAAATGCCGCCAATTACGGTGGCCTGATTGAGTTCTACCGCAGTCCGGCCCGTGTGGCCTGGACGCCGACGGGCAACAATGTACCCGACTACCCCAAGCTGGCGCAGCTGTGGTGGAAGAACGTGGCCCAGGCCGTAACGGGTGAAAAGACCCCGCAGGGTGCGATGGATACGCTGGCCGATGAGATGGATCAGGTGATGGGCCGCCTTGAGCGCGCCGGCATGGCCCACTGCGCGCCCAAGCTCAACCCCAAAGGTGACCCTGCCAAGTGGCTGAGCGACAAGGGTGCGCCATGGGCCAAGCTGGCCAATGAAAAGCCCAAGGGCGAAACCATCAACTACGACAAGTTGCTGCAGGCCTGGAAAGACGGAAAAGTACGCTGATCGCGTGGCCGTGCAGTGCGCAAGTGCTGCACGGTCCGTTTTTTTGCGGGATTGAGGTTATTGCAACAAGCGCAGGGTAAGCTCGGCGCTCTTTTACCAATGGGTTTGTATGAAAACGGGAAGCAAGGCCCATGACGACTGAATTAGCGCCCGCGCAAACGCGGCGCCAGGATTTAATGGCCCGGCT
The DNA here is from genome assembly GCF_056405795.1 of Polaromonas sp. P1_F1. Classification (NCBI taxonomy): domain Bacteria; kingdom Pseudomonadati; phylum Pseudomonadota; class Betaproteobacteria; order Burkholderiales; family Comamonadaceae; genus Polaromonas; species Polaromonas sp. P1_F1. The sequence continues at coordinate 986,539 of NZ_JBFUBJ010000001.1, read as the reverse complement.
TGCTGAGCCGCACCACTACGACATCGCGATCATTGGCGGCGGCGCTACCGGCCTGGGGGTCGCACTGGATGCGGCCGCCCGCGGATTTTCCGTCGTGCTGGTCGAATCGCACGACTTTGCCAAGGGCACATCGTCCCGCGCCACCAAGCTGGTGCACGGCGGCGTGCGCTACCTGGCGCAAGGCAATATCTCGCTGGTGCGTGAGGCCTTGCACGAACGCACCACGCTGCTGGCCAATGCGCCGCATCTGGCGCAGCCCTTGCCCTTTGTCATGCCTTCCTACAAGTTCTGGGAGGCGCCGTTCTACGGTATCGGGCTCAAGATGTATGACGCGCTGGCCGGCAAGGCGGGCCTGGGCGCCACGGAATTCCTGAACCGGCAAGAAACCCTTGCCTGCCTGCCGACAGTGCAGGCTCAAGATCTCAAGGGCGGCGTCAAGTACTGGGATGGCCAGTTTGACGACGCGCGGCTGGCGTTGGCGTTGGCCCGCACCGCGGCACGTCAGGGCGCGTTGCTGGTGAATTACTGCGCGGCAACGGGCCTGATCCATGAGGGCGGCAAGCTGGTCGGCCTGCATGCGCGGGACCAGGAAACGGGTCGTACGTTTGAACTCAGGGCGAACTGCGTGGTGAACGCGGCTGGCGTTTGGGTGGACCAGCTGCGGCTCCAGGATGGGCAAGCCATAGGGCGGGACGCCAAGCCCATGGTGGCGCCCAGCCAGGGTGTTCATATTGTGGTGGACCGCTCGTTTTTGCCTGGCGACCACGCCCTGCTGGTGCCCAAGACGGCCGACGGCCGGGTGCTGTTTGCCGTGCCATGGCTGGGTAAAACCATTTTGGGGACCACGGACACGCCGCGCCACGACCTGGCGCGCGAGCCGCTGCCTTTCCGCGAAGAAGTTGACTTCATCCTGCGCGAATCGGCTCGCTACCTGAGCCGCGCGCCCGGCCCGGCTGACATTAAAAGCATTTGGGTGGGGTTGCGGCCCCTGGTCAAGCCGCCGGATGAGGATGCCGGAAGCACCCAGGCGTTGTCGCGTGAGCACACGGTGCTGGTCAGCAAAAGCGGCCTGGTCACGGTGACGGGAGGGAAGTGGACCACTTACCGGGCGATGGCGGAAGACGTGCTGGACAAATGTTTTGGCGCGGCGTTGCTGCCAACACGCGGGGCCGGCGTCACCACAAACTTGAAGTTAGTTGGCGCTCACAATTCGAATCACAAAATTAGCGAGGCGCCAGGGTCTCATCTGTATGGCAGCGAGGCGTCCGCCATGGAAAACCTGCCGGGTGCCAGCCGCGAATTAGGCGGTGGGCTGACGGAGGCAATGGTGCGTTTCGCTGCCCGCCATGAATATGCCCGCACCGTTGAAGACGTACTGGCACGGCGTTCCCGTCTGCTGTTTCTCGATGCGGCACTGGCCAGAACCCTGGCGCCGGAAGTGGCCACTCTGCTGCAGCAGGAAAACGGCGTGGATCCGCAGCTGGATGAATTCCTGACGCTGTGTGGCCAATACCTCAGCCTGCCAGCCTGAATTGCCGCCAGTTGCCGTCCTGCAAAGGAGGAAGGAGGCGGGCAAAATTGGATGCCCGGGCAGATTTTTGCTCTCTTTTTGATAGCTGGTTGCGCGCATCCCTATTGGCCTGAGGCCGGATTTAATGCTGAAAATCCGCCCGCGGCATAAGCGCGAAGCGTGGCCGGTACCCGGGGGCTCCCCCGGGCTTCTGGAGGGGCCGCCGCTTTATTGTGGGGATATTTTCACAACAAGCGGTTGACAGTGGCTTTTCGCTCGGTCATAATCGTGGGCTTCGCTCTAAAAAGGCGAGGAATTCTGCCTAACGGAAGCACTGCAAGTGGTTTGCGGTGTGGACGACAGGCCCAAGACTGATTGGCTGGTAATCCCAAGGGGTTGCCTTCCGGTGCAAGTTGGGAACACATTTAAATGATTCAAACGCAATCCAAGCTCGATGTTGCTGACAACACGGGTGCCAAGTCCGTGATGTGCATCAAGGTTCTGGGCGGCTCCAAGCGCCGGTACGCCAGCGTTGGTGACGTCATCAAGGTGAGCATCAAAGAAGCCGCTCCGCGTGGCCGCGTCAAAAAAGGCGAGGTTTACAGCGCTGTGGTCGTTCGCACCGCCAAGGGCATTCGCCGTGGCGATGGTTCGCTCGTCAAATTCGACGGCAACGCAGCAGTGTTGCTTAACGCCAAGCTGGAGCCAATCGGCACCCGCATCTTCGGACCAGTGACGCGCGAACTGCGCACTGAAAAGTTCATGAAGATCGTGTCCCTGGCTCCTGAAGTTCTGTAAGGACTCGCCATGAATAAAATCCGTAAAGGCGACGAGATCATCGTGATCGCTGGTCGCGACAAAGGCAAGCGCGGCAAGATTTCGCTGCGCAAAGATGACAGCTATGTGCTGGTGGATGGGATTAACCTGGTGAAAAAACACACCAAGCCCAACCCCCTCAAGGGTACCACCGGCGGCATCGTCGAAAAAAGCATGCCGATTCACCAGTCGAACGTGGCAATCTTCAATGCCGCTACCGGCAAGGCGGATCGCGTTGGCATCAAGCTCCTGGCAGACGGCAAAAAAGTGCGCGTCTTCAAATCCAGTGGCGAAGAAATCAAGGTTGCATAACATGGCAAAGACCGCACCTGTACAAGCCGCTTCGCAGGCTCGCCTGCAAGCTCAGTACCGCGAAAAAATCGCCCCCGGCCTGATTGAGAAATTCGGCTACACCTCGCCCATGCAGGTTCCCCGTATCACCAAGATTACGCTCAATATGGGCGTGAGCGAGGCTGTTGCTGACAAGAAGGTTATGGACAACGCCGTCGGCGACATGACCAAGATTGCCGGCCAGAAGCCTGTCGTGACCAAGGCCAAGAAGGCTATCGCCGGTTTCAAGATCCGCGAAGACCTGCCTATCGGCTGCATGGTGACCCTGCGCGGCGTGAAGATGTATGAGTTCCTCGATCGTTTCGTTACCGTGGCCCTGCCCCGTGTGCGTGACTTTCGTGGTATTTCCGGCCGGGCCTTCGATGGCCGCGGAAACTACAACATCGGCGTGAAAGAGCAGATCATTTTCCCTGAGATCGAGTACGACAAGGTTGACGCCTTGCGCGGCCTGAATATCAGCATCACCACAACGGCAAAGACCGATGAAGAGTGCAAGGCACTCCTCACCGCCTTCCGTTTTCCGTTCAAGAACTGAGGCGGGACATGGCAAAACAAGCTTTACTGCAACGTGAACTGAAGCGCGAGAAACTCGCCGCGAAGTTCGCCAAAAAATACGCTGAACTCAAGGCGACGTCCAACGACGCCAAGCGTTCTGACGAAGAGCGTCAGCTGGCTCGCCTCGAGCTGCAGAAACTGCCCCGCAACGCGAACCCGACCCGCCAGCGCAACCGCTGCGCGATCACGGGCCGCCCACGCGGTACTTTCCGTCAATTTGGTCTGGCTCGCGCCAAGATCCGTGAGTTGGCTTTTGCTGGTGATATCCCCGGTATCACCAAGGCAAGCTGGTAAGCATAGGAGAACCACAAAATGAGCATGAGTGATCCTATTGCCGACATGTTGACCCGCATCCGCAATGCACAGATGGTTGAAAAAGCCGTCGTGCTGGTGCCGTCGTCAAAAGTCAAAGTTGCCATCGCGCAGGTATTGAAGGATGAGGGCTACATCGATGGCTTCTCCGTCAAGACCGACGAAGGCAAGTCCCAGCTGGAAATCGCCCTGAAGTATTACGCAGGCAAGCCCGTGATTGAGCGCATTGAGCGCGTCAGCCGCCCCGGCCTCCGTGTTTACAAAGGCCATGGTGCCATCCCCCAGGTCATGAACGGCCTTGGTGTGGCAATTGTCACGACTCCGCAAGGTGTCATGACGGATCGTAAAGCCCGCGCTACCGGTATCGGTGGTGAAGTGCTTTGCTACGTGGCCTAACGGCGGCATTTGAGGAGAAACTGAAATGTCTCGTGTAGGAAAAATGCCAGTGGCCGTACCTCAGGGTGTGGACGTGGCCATGAAAGCAGACCAGATCAATGTCAAGGGCGCTCTCGGCACCCTGGCGCTGACGCAGAACGCGCTTGTCACCATCAAGAACGATGCAGGCAAGCTGACTTTTGTGCCGGCCAATGATTCGCGTGAAGCCAATGCCATGAGCGGCACGATGCGCCAGCTCGTGAACAACATGGTGACGGGTGTCACCAAGGGTTTCGAGAAAAAATTGAGCCTGGTCGGCGTGGGCTACAAGGCCCAGGCCCAGGGCACCAAGCTGAACCTGACCGTGGGGTATTCGCACCCTGTGATCATGGACATGCCTGCTGGCATCACCGTTGCAACCCCGACTCCCACGGAAGTGGTGATCAAGGGTTCCGACCGCCAGCGCGTCGGCCAGATCGCCGCTGAAGTTCGTGCTGTTCGTCCTCCCGAGCCTTACAAGGGCAAGGGCATCCGCTATGTGGATGAGAAGATCACGATCAAAGAAACCAAGAAGAAATAAGGAGCTGCATCATGTTGACCAAAAAAGAGCAGCGCCTTCGTCGTTCACGCCAGACCCGCATTCGCATTGCTACGCAAGGTGTTGCCCGTTTGACCGTGAATCGCACCAATCTGCATATCTATGCCAGCGTTATTTCTGGCGACGGCACCAAGGTCCTGGCTGCTGCTTCCACCGCGGAAGTGGAAGTCCGCAAGGAAATCGGCGCTTCGGGTAAAGGTGGAAACGTTGCTGCTGCGCAAGCCATTGGCAAGCGCATTGCCGAAAAGGCAAAAGCAGCAGGTGTTGAAAAAGTGGCGTTTGATCGCGCCGGTTTTGCGTACCACGGCCGCGTCAAAGCGTTGGCTGAGGCGGCTCGCGAAGCTGGTTTGCAGTTCTAAGCAGACTGGAATTAAGTATGGCTAAGTTTCAAGCAAAACAGCAAAACGACGCTCCAGACGATGGTCTGAAGGAAAAAATGATCGCGGTTAACCGCGTGACCAAAGTCGTGAAGGGCGGTCGTATCCTCGGTTTCGCCGCGTTGACCGTCGTGGGTGACGGCGATGGCCGCGTCGGCATGGGCAAGGGCAAGTCGAAAGAAGTGCCGGCAGCCGTGCAAAAAGCGATGGAAGAAGCGCGCCGCAACATGACCAAGGTCTCGTTGAAAAACGGCACCATTCACCACAATGTTTTCGGCCACCACGGTGCAGCCAGCGTCATGATGGCGCCGGCTCCCAAGGGTACCGGCATCATTGCTGGCGGTCCAATGCGCGCCGTTTTCGAAGTCATGGGCATCACCGACATCGTGGCGAAGAGCCATGGTTCGAGCAACCCTTACAACATGGTGCGCGCCACCATGGACGCACTGAATAATTCCACGACCGCTTCTGAAATTGCGGCCAAACGTGGCAAATCGGTCGAAGAGATCTTCGGCTAAGGCGGCATTGAAAATGACCAAAGAAACCAAAGTCAAAGTCCAGCTGGTTCGCAGCCCGATTGGCACCAAGGAATCGCATCGCGCTACTGTGCGCGGTCTGGGCCTTCGTGGCGTCAACAGCGTCAGCGAATTGCAGGATACGCCCGCAGTGCGCGGCATGATCAACAAGATCAGCTATCTGGTCAAGATTGTCTGAGCGGAGACTCATCATGGAATTGAACGGAATCAAGCCTAGCGAAGGCGCCAAACATGCCAAACGACGCGTTGGTCGCGGCATCGGCTCTGGCCTGGGCAAAACGGCAGGACGTGGTCATAAAGGCCAGAAGTCCCGCTCCGGTGGTTATCACAAGGTGGGCTTCGAAGGCGGTCAAATGCCTATGCAGCGTCGCTTGCCCAAGCGCGGCTTCAAGTCGCATTTGCTGAAGTTCAACGCCGAGGTCACCCTCGGCGCGCTGGAGCAGCTCGGCCTGGCCGAAGTCGATCTGTTGGCTCTGAAGACTGCCGGCCTGGTGGGCCAGCTCGCCAAGAACGTCAAGATCATCAAGACCGGTGAACTGACCAAGGCAGTCAAGCTGAACGGCATTTCTGCCACGGCAGCTGCCAAGGCTGTGATCGAAGCCGCCGGCGGCTCTGTCGCTTAATACCTGACTGGATAATCAGTGGCAACCACTTCGGCTCAAATCGCGAAAACCGGCAAGTACGGTGATCTGCGCAACAGGCTTGTGTTTTTGCTGCTGGCCCTGGTGGTGTACCGCATTGGCGCGCACATCCCGGTGCCAGGGATTGACCCTGGCCAGCTGAAAGAGCTTTTCAAGGGCCAGCAAGGCGGCATATTGAACCTGTTCAATATGTTCTCGGGTGGTGCCCTGTCGCGATTCACGGTGTTTGCCTTGGGCATCATGCCGTACATCTCGGCCTCGATCATCATGCAATTGCTGACGTACGTCGTTCCGACGTTCGAGCAGATGAAAAAAGAAGGCGAAAGCGGCCGGCGCAAGATTACGCAGTACACGCGTTACGGCACGCTGGCTTTGGCACTGTTCCAGTCCATGGGTATTGCCGTGGCGCTGGAAAGCTCGCCAGGCCTGGTGCTGGCACCCGGTTTTGGTTTCCGCATGACTGCAGTGTTCAGCCTGACGGCCGGCACGATGTTCCTGATGTGGCTGGGTGAGCAGATTACCGAGCGTGGTTTGGGTAACGGCATTTCGATCCTGATTTTTGCCGGTATTGCGGCAGGCTTGCCGAATGCCATGGGTGGTTTGCTCGAATTAGTTCGCACCGGCGCCATGAGTATTCTGGTAGCCATCGTGATCGTCGCGGTGGTCGTGCTGGTGACGTATTTCGTGGTGTTCGTAGAGCGTGGGCAACGCAAGATTCTTGTGAACTATGCGCGGCGCCAGGTGGGTAACAAGGTTTACGGTGGACAGTCATCGCACTTGCCGCTGAAGTTGAACATGGCGGGCGTGATCCCACCGATTTTCGCTTCATCGATCATTTTGCTGCCTGCCACGGTTGTGGGCTGGTTTAGTACCGGTGAAAGCATGCGCTGGCTCAAAGACATTGCCAGCACGCTGACGCCGGGCCAGCCCATCTATGTGATGCTGTACGCCAGCGCGATTGTGTTCTTCTGCTTCTTCTATACGGCGCTGGTGTTCAACAGCCGTGAAACGGCGGACAACCTGAAAAAGAGCGGTGCGTTCATTCCGGGGATTCGGCCGGGTGATCAGACGGCCCGTTACATTGACAAAATCCTGGTGCGCTTGACGCTGGCAGGTGCGGTGTACATCACATTCGTGTGTTTGCTGCCGGAGTTTCTGATTTTGAAATACAACGTGCCGTTTTATTTTGGCGGTACGTCGTTGATGATTATTGTCGTGGTGACCATGGATTTCATGGCCCAGGTACAGAACTACATGATGTCGCAACAGTATGAGTCGTTGCTTAAAAAGGCGAACTTCAAGACGTCACTGGGCGGTTAACTGGGTATTTGATGGGATATGTCTAAAGACGATGTGATCCAGATGCAAGGTGAGGTTGTAGAAAACCTCCCCAATGCGACTTTCAGGGTGAAGCTGGAAAATGGACATGTTGTACTGGGGCACATCTCGGGAAAAATGCGTATGCACTACATCCGCATTCTTCCCGGTGACAAGGTAACGGTTGAGTTAACGCCTTACGATTTATCGCGCGCACGAATTGTTTTCCGTGCCAAGTAAGCACAGAGTGAAAGTTTAGGAGTAATAGAAATGAGAGTTTCAGCTTCGGTCAAGAAAATTTGCCGTAACTGCAAAGTTATCCGTCGCAAGGGTGTTGTCCGTGTGATTTGCACGGATCCGCGTCACAAACAGCGTCAAGGCTGATTTCAAGAGTTTTAGAGGACGAACATGGCTCGTATCGCTGGTATCAATATTCCGCCGCAGCAACATGCCGAAATCGGCTTGACTGCTATCTTTGGCATCGGTCGCACGCGCGCTCGCAAAATTTGCGAAGCATGTGACATCGCTTACGCCAAAAAGGTCAAAGATCTGACCGATGGCGACCTGGAAAAAATCCGTGAGCAGATCGCCCTGTTCACCATCGAGGGTGACCTGCGTCGTGAAACCACGATGAACATCAAGCGCCTGATGGACATCGGTTGCTACCGTGGTTTCCGCCACCGTCGCGGCCTGCCCATGCGTGGCCAGCGCACCCGGACCAATGCCCGTACCCGCAAGGGCCCGCGCAAGGCCGCTGCAGCTTTGAAGAAATAATTGAGAGGTCGTCATGGCAAAATCACCAAGCAATAACGCCGCACAACGCGTTCGCAAGAAAGTTCGCAAGAACGTGGCCGATGGTATCGCCCACGTCCACGCTTCTTTCAATAACACGATCATCACTATCACGGATCGCCAGGGCAATGCCTTGTCCTGGGCGTCTTCCGGTGGTCAGGGTTTCAAAGGTTCGCGCAAATCCACCCCTTTCGCAGCGCAGGTCGCTTCCGAAGTGGCAGGTCGTGCCGCCATTGAGCAAGGCATCAAGAATCTTGACGTCGAAATCAAGGGTCCTGGTCCAGGTCGTGAATCATCTGTTCGCGCTTTGGGCGCACTCGGCATCCGGATCAATTCGATTGCCGACGTGACCCCGGTTCCGCACAACGGCTGCCGCCCGCAAAAGCGCCGCCGCATTTAATTCCCCGTGCCCAGGCATCCGGCGGGTTGTTTCAGCCCGTCAGATACCAGGCATTTTTACCAAGCCCACCGCCGCAGGTTACGACCTCCGGCTCCTGCAATTCATTGCAGCAGATGACAAAAGGACATTCAAGTGGCACGTTACCTAGGCCCCAAGGCCAAACTATCCCGCCGTGAAGGCACCGACCTGTTCCTGAAGAGCGCACGCCGCGCCATCAGCGACAAGGCCAAATTCGACTCCAAGCCGGGTCAACACGGTCGTACCTCCGGTACCCGTACTTCCGACTTCGGCTTGCAGTTGCGCGAAAAGCAAAAAGTCAAGCGCATGTATGGCGTGCTCGAAAAGCAGTTCCGCCGGTATTTTGAAGAAGCGGATCGTCGCAAGGGCAATACCGGCGCCAATCTGCTGTTCATCCTTGAGTCGCGTCTGGACAACGTTGTGTATCGCATGGGCTTCGGTTCGACCCGTGCTGAAGCGCGCCAGCTGGTTTCGCATAAGGCCATCACGGTCAATGGCGGATCTGTCAACATTCCTTCGTACATGGTCAAGGCCGGCGACATCATTGCCGTACGCGACAAGTCGAAGAAGCAGACCCGCATCACGGAAGCCCTTGAGCTTGCAAAACAGGTCGGCCTGCCCGCCTGGGTCGATGTGAACGCCGACAAGGGAGAAGGCACCTTCAAGAAGGTACCCGATCGCGACGAGTTTGCCGCCGACGTCAACGAATCGTTGATCGTCGAGTTGTACTCACGCTAATTTTTCGTTCCTGCGATACGGGGCACCGTATCGCCAGGGTGTGCTTCGCCGGCCTTATCGGTGTAACGAACCGAGGGTATTGAGAGGAAGACTGCATGCAGACCAATTTGTTGAAACCAAAAACCATTAATGTTGAGCAGCTTGGCGCCAACCGCGCCAAGGTGACTCTGGAACCGTTTGAGCGTGGCTACGGCCATACGCTGGGCAACGCGCTGCGCCGCGTACTGTTGTCTTCCATGGTCGGCCACGCCGCCACCGAAGTCACCATCGCAGGTGTCCTGCACGAGTACTCGTCCATCGACGGTGTGCAGGAAGACGTCGTCAACATCCTGTTGAACCTCAAGGGTGTGGTGTTCAAGCTTCACAACCGCGACGAAGTCACGCTGAGCCTGCGCAAAGACGGCGAAGGCCCAGTCACTGCCGCCGACATCCAGACTCCGCACGACGTGGAAATCATCAACCCAGAACACGTGATCGTGAACTTGTCGCACGGCGGCAAGATCGACATGCAGATCAAGGTTGAAAACGGCCGCGGCTACGTGCCCGGCAACCAGCGCCGCTATGGCGATGAGTCGCCAAAGTCGATTGGCCGGATCGTGCTCGACGCGTCTTTTTCGCCCGTCAAGCGCGTGAGCTACATCGTCGAAAGCGCCCGCGTTGAGCAGCGCACCGACCTCGACAAACTCGTGCTGGAAATCGAAACCAACGGCGCCGTGACGGCTGAAGATGCTGTCCGTGCCTCGGCCAAGATCCTGGTCGAGCAGCTGGCCGTGTTCGCACAGCTCGAAGGCAATGAACTGGCCGCGTTTGACGCACCCGTTCAGCGCAGCTCGCAGCAGTTCGACCCGATCCTGCTGCGCCCTGTCGATGAGCTCGAACTTACCGTTCGTTCGGCAAACTGCCTCAAAGCGGAAAACATTTACTACATCGGCGATCTGATCCAGCGCACTGAGAATGAGCTACTGAAGACGCCGAACTTGGGCCGTAAATCGCTCAACGAAATCAAGGAAGTGCTTGCATCGCGCGGCCTGACTCTTGGTATGCGCCTGGAAAGCTGGCCACCCGCCGGCCTCGACAAGCGTTAATTTGAACCACAAGATCCCGCCCGAAAGGGGATCTCGCACGGGCAGTACCTGATACGGCTGTCTGGATTTTAAAAAAGGAAACATCATGCGCCACGGACACGGATTACGTAAACTCAACCGCACCAGCGAGCACCGTCTCGCCATGCTGCGCAACATGATGAACTCGCTGCTGCAGCACGAAGTCATCAAGACCACCCTGCCCAAGGCCAAAGAATTGCGCCGCGTGGTCGAACCCATGATCACCCTCGGCAAAGAACCTACTCTGGCCAACAAGCGCCTGGCATTTGACCGCCTGCGCGACCGCGATATGGTCGTCAAGCTGTTCGCAGAGATCGGTCCACGCTACAAGGCACGTCCCGGCGGCTACACCCGCATTTTGAAGATGGGCTTCCGCGTTGGTGACAACGCGCCCATGGCACTGGTTGAACTGGTGGACCGTCCTGAAGTGTCGGAAGACACTACAGCTGACACGGCCAAGGCAGAGTAAGCTACAATACACACATACCGCGCGGTGGAGCAGCCTGGTAGCTCGTTGGGCTCATAACCCAAAGGTCGTAAGTTCAAATCTTGCCCGCGCAACCAACACGTTAGCCTCTCAAGGCCAACAGCAAAACGCCTGCATCAAGCAGGCGTTTTGCTTTCCGGCCTTCATTCGGCGTTCAGCGGTTCTACTGCCAGTAGCATCACTGGCAGTCATTGCTTGCGGCTGGCCTGCATGGCGGTTGCTCAGTCCGGCATAACTGCTGTCACTTCAATTTCGACCTGGGCGCGGTCTTCAACCAGCGCCGCAACCTCGACACATGTCATGGCCGGAAAATTCTTTCCCATGACTTCGCGGTAGACGCCACCCAATTCCTTGAGCCTGGCCACGTACTCGACACGATCCACCACATACCAGGTCATGCGGACCATATGTTCGGGTCCGGCGCCACCGGCCTTCAGCACGGCCGCAATGTTCAGCAGCGCCTGGCGCGTCTGCGCGATGAAATCGTCGCTCTCGAACTGTTGCTGCGCATTCCAGCCAATCTGGCCGCCCACAAACAGCAGGGCGCCGCGAGCAAGGATGCCGTTGGCATAACCTTTCGGCTCGGCCCAGTCGGGCGGTTGTAGTTTCTTGATCATGAGCTTCCTGAGGGTGTTTTCAAATAAGGTAACAGGGCGCTGCGCATTCGTTCGGGAAGCGGCAGGGGTTTGCCATTGGGGAGCTCCGAATAGACCACCACGCCATGCGCTTTCAGCTTGATGGTCACCCCGGCGCTGCCAACTGGGCTGCCATGGATTTCGTAGTGCATACCCATGCTCGCGTTGCCAAGGCGGGTCAGTTCCAAAGTAATTGTCAGTGGGTCGCCATGGCGGCACATACCCAGGAACTCAACCTTCAAATCCACAATCGGCACACCCGTGCCTCCGGCAATCAAGACATGTTCGGGAAAACCGATGTGGGCCAGGAAGTCCTCTTGCACCTCATGCAGCAGATAGAGAAACTGCGGGTAAAAAACGATGCCGGCCGGATCGCAATGGTGAAACCTGACGAGCTTTTGCGCGGTGAATTTCATGATTCGCGCAGCTTGAAGCGTTGCAGCTTGCCGGTTTCAGTGCGTGGGAGCTTGGTCACGAATTCGATCTGACGGGGATATTTGAAAGGCGCAAGCGCCGCCTTGACGTGGTCTTGCAGGGCTTTTGTCATGACGTCATCAGCTGCCTGATCAGGCTTGAGCACCACAAAGGCCTTGACGACCATCCCCCGGTCGTCGTCGGGCAAGCCCACAACACCGCATTCAGCTACGGCAGGGTGCTTGAGCAGGGCATCTTCCACCTCAGGGCCCGCCACGTTGTAGCCCGCGGTAATGATCATGTCGTCGGCGCGCGCCTGGTAGAAGAAATAACCGTCGGCGTCCTGCATGAAGGCGTCGCCCGGATAGTTCCAGCCGTCCTTCACATAGTTGCCCTGGCGCGCATCATCGAGGTAGCGGCAGCCGGTCGGGCCCACCACAGCCAGCTTGCCTATGGTGCCGCGCGGCACTTCCGTGCCGGTGTCGTCCACCACCCTGGCGGTGTAGCCTGGCACCACCTTGCCGATGGCGCCGCGGCGCACGTCGGCGCCGGCTGCGGAGATAAAGATGTGGAACATCTCGGTCGCGCCGATGCCGTCGATCATTTCAATACCGGTGGCGTCCTTCCATAGCTGCCGCGTGGCGTCAGGCAGACTCTCGCCGGCACTCACGCACACCCGCAAGCCGGGCACGCCGTGCTGTTTGGCGAAAGCAGCCATCTGCCGGTAAAACGTAGGTGCCGTGTAGCAGACCGTTGCGCCGACCTGGTTGATCAGCTTGACCATGGCCTCCGGCGTATAGGCGATGGAGGGGTAGTAAACCGAAGCGCCGGCCCACATCGGGAAAATCAGCATGCCGCCCAGGCCGAAGGTGAAGGCCAACGGCGGCGAGCCGATGACGATGTCGTCCGGCTTTGCCTTGAGCACGTGGCGCGGCCAGGCCTCGCTGGCCGCCAGCACGTCGCGGTGCGTGTGCACCGCGGCTTTGGGTTTTCCCGTGGTGCCCGAGGTGAAGGCCATCAAGGCGATGTCGTCGGCGGCTACCGGGCAGGGCGTGAATTCGCCGTCCTTCTGCGCAGACAGAACCGCGAGCGAGCCCGGTGCGTCCATCAGGTTGAAGGGCACGATGATGGGCAGCGTATCGCTTTGCGCCTGCGCCGCCTGCAATTCCTCCAGCAGGCTGGCATCACACAAAGCCAGCGCGGGCCTGGCTTTCTCAATGATCTCTCCCAGCTCCTTGGCACGCAGTAGCGGCATGGTTGCCACCGCCACCAGCCCGGCTTGCACAACGCCTAGCCAGGCCAGCGCCATGCCGATCGAGTTGCCGCCGCGCAGCAACACCCGGTTGCCGGGCTTGAGGCCGAAGTTTTCCGTCAGCACCTGTGCGATGCGGTTCACGCGCTCCAGTGCGTCGGCATAGGTCAGGGTGATCTTGTCCGAGCGCAGCATCGGCTTGTCCGCGCGTCCCTCGCGAAAAGCTTTGTCAAACAGGCTCTGCACCAGATTGGCCTGCGCCGGTATGCACAGCTCGGGCAGCGCGTACACCATGCGCGGAAGCTGTTCGTACGGCGGCAAACGGTCATGTACAAAGCGGTCCGTCTGTGCGGACGGTACCGCGGCAACACTTTCGATGGAGTCGGAGACGGAGGTGCTCATGATTGCAATACGGCCTTTCCAATGATGAGTTGCTGCACTTCGGTCGCGCCTTCGTAAATGCGCAATGAGCGTATGTCGCGGTACAGGCTTTCCACCTTGGTGCCAACCTTCACGCCCAGGCCACCATGCATCTGCAGCGCCATATCGATGACCTTCTGGGCGTTTTCGGTGGCTGTCATCTTGGCCATGGCTGCCTCGGCGGTGATGCGCGCGCCGCTGCCCAGGCGTTCGCTTTCGTCGCGCATCCAGGCGGCGCGATAGGTCAGCAGCGCGGCCGCATCGATCAGCGCCGCCATCTCGCCGAGCTTGGCTTGCGTGAGCTGGAAGTCGGCCAGCGTCTGGCCGAACATCTTCCGTTCCTTCGAGAAATGCACTGCCTCGGCCAGGGCACGGCGCGCCATGCCCAGCGCGGCAGCGGCCACGGAGGCGCGGAAGATGTCCAGCGTCTGCATCGCCAGCTTGAACCCGCCATGCAGCGCGCCCAACTGCGCGTCCCGCGGCAGCTTGCAATGCGTGAACTTCAGCGTGGCCAGCGGGTGCGGCGCCATCACAGCGATGTGTTCGCTGCTGTCCAGGCCCTTGTTTTCCGCATCGACAATGAAGGCAGTAATGCCGCGCGTGCCGGCCTGCGGATCCGTCTTGGCGAAGGTCACGTAAAAATCCGCGATGCCTCCGTTGCTGATCCAGGTCTTGCTGCCGTTCAAGGCCCAGCCTTCACCCGCGTCTGTGGCGGAGGTCACCATGGCACCGGCGTCCGAGCCAGCGTCGGGTTCGCTCAGCGCAAAAGCCGCGATCCTCTTCCCGTTGGCGACCAACGGCAGGTAAGCCGCTTGCTGTGCCGGCGTCCCCGCCAGCGTGATCGCGCCGCTGCCCAGCCCTTGCATCGCAAACGCGAAATCGGCCAGCGGCGAATGAAAAGCCAGCGTTTCGCGCAGGATGACGAGCGCGCGGGAATCCAATTTTTCAAGCGCGCCGCCCAGGGCGCCGTCCTTGCCCGCCGGCACGCAGTAGCGCAGCCAGCCGTTGGCGCCCAACAGACTCACCCACTCCCTGCAAGCCCTGCGGTCGTCGCTCTCGTCGATGTACTGATCCGGCGTCCAGTCGGCCAGGCGCTGCGCCAGGTCGCGGTGAACCTCGTCAAAAAAAGGCAGTGCCAGGTGGGCGGTGGTCGATCTCATGCGTGATCCTTGTCGTCCTGCCGCGCTCAGTCGCCGCGGAACACCGGTTTCTGTTTGGCTGAAAAGGCCTCGTACGCCCGTGTGAAATCTTGCGTCTGCATGCAGATGGCCTGCGCCTGCGCTTCGGCCTCTATCGCCTGGTCCAGCGTCATCGCCCATTCCTGGTGCAGCATGGTTTTGGTCATGCCGTGCGCAAAGGTCGGGCCGTCAGCCAGCTCTTGCGCCAGTTTTTGCGCCTGCGCCAGCACATCTTGCGGCTCGTGCAGCGCGTTGAAGAAGCCCCACTGCAAGCCTTCCTGCGCGCTCATGGATCTGCCGGTAAACAGCAGTTCCGATGCGCGCCCCTGTCCGATCAGGCGCGGCAGCAACGCGCAGGCTCCCATGTCGGCACCGGCCAGGCCCACGCGCGTGAAGAGGAACGCCGTCTTCGCCTGGGCCGTTCCCAGGCGCATGTCGGCGGCCAGCGCCATCATGGCACCGGCGCCGGCGCAGATACCGTCAATCGCCGCGATGATGGGCTGGGGGCACAGGCGCATGGCCTTGATCAGGTCACCCGTCATGCGCGTGAACTCCAGCATTTCCGGCATGGTCATTTTTGTCAGCGGCCCGATGATCTCGTGCACGTCGCCGCCCGAGCAGAAATTGCCGCCGGCGCCAGTGATGACCACTGCCTTCACGTCGGTGGCGGTGTTCAGCGTGCGGAACAGGTCGCGCAGCTCCGCGTAGGAGTCGAAGGTCAGCGGGTTCTTGCGCTCGGGCCGGTTCAGCGTCAGCGTCGCGACGCCGGCGTCGAAGGCGTAAGCGAAATGCTCCGCCTGGTGATGGGCCAGCGCATCAAACTGCGCATGCATGGGGTTGGCCAGGCCGATGTAGTGTTTCATGTCGTTTCCAGTTTGCTGTCGGTCAGCAGGGCGTTGTGGTGTTGCTTGACCTTGCCCAGCAGTTTGTGCAGGGACTCCACCTCGCGTGGTGACAAAGCCTCAAAGGCCGCGACGATCCAGGCTTCATGCTCGTTTGCCATTTCGTCGAACAGTTTTCGCCCCCGCGGGGTCAGGCGAACGCGATAGGCCCGGCGGTCACCCTCCACATCCACGCGCTCCACCAGCCCTTCATTCACCAGCTGGTCGGTAATGCCCGTGACGTTGCCGCCGGTCACCATCATGCGGCGCGACAGCTCGTTCATCTTCAGCCCTTCCGGGCTGCGCTCGAGTTGTGCCATCAGGTCAAAGCGCGGCAGGGTGGTGTCGAACTGTTCACGCAACTGGGTGCGCACCTGCTTTTCCACCAGCTGAGTGCAGGTCAGCATGCGCAGCCAGAGCCGCAACGCTTCGGGGTGTTCGCTGTGGCCTCTTGCTTCCATGTCCATGGCGTGTCTCCTTGATAATGCTACTTGTTGGCGCTATCTATTTGATAGCAACTTGCGCTTGTCCTGTCTGCGCTGCAAGCTCTTTTTGCTTCGAGAGTTCACGGTAGAGCTGGTCGCGCCCGCTCAGGTAGGGTTGTGGCCAGTCCACATGGCGGCTTTGCAGCTTGGCAGCTTCGTGCAGCGTCCAGGCGGGGTCGGCCAGGTGCGGGCGGGCAACGGCGCAGAGGTCGGCACGGCCGGCTGCAATGATGCTGTTGACATGGTCGACTTCCGAGATCGCGCCCACGGCGATGGTCTGTATGCCCACCTCGTTGCGGATGCGGTCGGCAAACGGCGTCTGGTACATGCGGCCGTAAACCGGCTTGGCCGCGCGCGTGGTCTGGCCCGACGACACGTCGATGAAGTCGCACCCTGCGGCCTTGAACATCCGGGCGACGGCAACGGCATCGTCGGCGGTGTTACCGCCCGGCGCCCAGTCGTGCGCGGAGATCCGCACGCTCATCGGCAGATGCGCCGGCCACACTTCACGCATGGCGGCAAACACCTCCAGCGGAAAGCGGCAGCGGTTTTCCAGGCTGCCGCCGTACTCGTCCGTGCGCTGGTTGGTCAGCGGCGTGATAAAGCTCGACAGCAGATAGCCGTGGGCGCAATGCAGCTCAAGCCAGTCAAACCCGGCTTCGGCCGCGTAGCGGGTGGACTGCACGAACTCAGTCTTGACACGGTCCATGTCGACGCGTGTCATGGCTTGCGGCACCTGGTTGGTGGGGCCGTAAGCCACAGCGCTAGCCGCCAGCAGCGGCCAGTTGCCGGTGACGAGCGGCTCGTCGGGCTCTTCCCAGCCGACTTGCGTGGAGCCTTTGGGGCCGCTGTGTCCCAGTTGCATGCCGATTCTGGCGCCGGCACCCGAGGCATGGACAAAATCCACGATGCGCTTGAAGGCCCTGGCCTGCGTCTCGTTCCACAAGCCCGGGCAGCCGGGGGTGATTCGGCCTTCTGCGCACGGTGCGGTCATTTCGACAAACACCAGCGCAGCGCCACCCAATGCGCGCGCGCCAAGGTGAACCAGGTGGAAGTCCTGCGGCACGCCGTCCACCGCGCTGTAGGTAGCCATGGGCGAAACGACGATACGGTTCTTCAGATTCAGTTCGCGGACCTTCAAAGGCAGCAGCATGGGCGGCGGTGCATGCGGTGCGCTGCTTTTAGCCAACCACTGCTCATAACCCTGCAGCCAGGCGGCATCGCGCACGCGCAGGTTCTCGTGGCTGATGCGCTGCGAGCGTGTGAGCAGCGAATAAAAGAACTGCTCGGCCTCCATGCCACTGTAGCGGTCAACGTTCTCAAACCACTCGGTCGAGTTGCGCGCCGCGTTCTGGATCTTCAGCACTTCCACGGAGCGGAGGGCTTCATAGGTTTTGAGCGCCGCAGCGGCATCACCGTGCTGCGCAAAACAGTTGGTCAACTCAATCGCGTCTTCCAGCGCCAGCTTGGTACCACTGCCGATGGAAAAATGCGCGGTATGCGCTGCATCGCCCATGAGTACGATGGGCACCTGTTTGCCGTTGATGTTTTCCTCGTGAACCCAACGTTCACAAACCACACGCGGAAAACGTATCCAGATCGCCGAGCCGCGCACATGCGTCGCGTTGTTCATCAGCGCGTTGCCGTCCAGGTATTTGGCAAACAGGCGTTCACAAAATGAGATGCCGTCTTCCTGGCTCATCTGGTCCAGGCCGTGCGCCTTCCACACGGCCTCGGGTGTCTCGACGATAAAGGTCGAAGTGTTCTCGTCAAACTTGTAGGCATGTGCGGCGAACCAGCCATGCTCAGTCTGCTCGAAGGCGAAGGTGAAAGCATCGAAAGTTTTGTGCGTGCCCAGCCAGACAAAACGGCAGGCGCGAAGCTCCACGTCTGGCTTGAAGGTCTCCGCATAACGGTTGCGGATGCGGCTGTTCAGACCGTCGCTGGCGATCACCACGTCGGCGTTGTATTGCGCAGCGATAGCCTGGTCGTCCTGCACGTCGGTTTCGAACACCAGGTCCACGCCCAGCGCGATGCAGCGCTCCTGCAGGATGTTGAGCAGACGCTTGCGGCCGATACCGCAGAAACCGTGGCCGCCGGAGCGCACCGAGCGGCCCTTGAAGAACACCTCCACGTCATCCCAATGGTTGAAGGCGTCGCCGATCAGCTGTGCGCTGACCGGGTCGGCCATGCGCAGGTTGCCCAGCGTCTGGTCCGACAGCACCACGCCCCAGCCGAAGGTGTCAAAAGGCCGGTTGCGCTCGACCACCGTCACCTGATGCGCCGGATTTTGCAGCTTCATCAGCAGGGCGAAATACAAGCCTGCGGGACCGCCGCCCAGGCAAAGAATGTGCATGAATGCGTACTCTCTGGATTAATTTGACCTTAATTGTTTAGGTTTAAACTAAATCCGTCAAGCGGGTTTTCCGGTGTTTTTCGCAACACCGGAAAACGGGTGTTACCGCAGCGGTGCAGAGGTGTGCCGGTATTTACGGCTGCCGCGCCAGCCGGATATCAGGGGGCCTGAAAGCCCGCTGCCCGGTAAGTGAGCACCAGCGTATCCCGAAAACTACTGCCGGCCCGATCGTCTGCCGGCAGGATGGGCGTGGTCTCGTGAATTACCCGGGCATCGTCCAGCAGAAGCGCCGTCAGGGGCTCCTGCATCACAAAGCGCACACCATGCGGGCCGTTGGCATCGAACACCCGGGTTTCGCCGCCTTTGACGCCGTGCCGCGCCACCATCATCACCACCACGAAGTCCACACCGTCGCGATGTGCGCCTTCAGGCGTGGGCCGGCCTACCCCGCCCGCGGTGTCGATGCGGAACTGGTGCGCTTCAATATGCCAGCGCCCGGCGGGTTGCACTTGCGCAAACAGCTTGCCCAGATTGGCCAGCAGGTCCGTCCATGCCGGGGCTGTGGCTACCGCTGGCTCGACCGGGTCGAACCAGCGCTCGAAGCCGCCGTGCAGGGCGTTGTAGTCGGTGGGTTGCCAGTGGGCACGATGCGGGGTTTGCGTGAGCGTGCCTTCGGCCAGCTCCTGGACGAAGCAGGAATGGCGGCGCTTGCGGTAGTGGCCACCGTCTTTCAGATGGGCGTCAGGCGGCAAGCGGTTCCAGGAGTCTGTCAGCGCCTGCCAGCCTGATGTCCAAGCCGGCGTCGGCAGTTCCAGCGTGGCCGTCAGCTCGGCAGGGTTGAGCAGGCTCAGCCCGTCCTGGCTGAGCGCCTGGCGAGCCGACTTGGGGACAGTGGCGATATTGAACATGGGCCCTATTTTGCTTGAGCCGCGCGGCCGGCCCGGCAGCCGTAGCCGGAACCCCGGGGCCGCAACAGGTGAAACCAGCCTACATACACGGGTTCGAAAACTTTCCATAATGGCCTGTCTGTCCAACTTGAGGAGCCACCATGCTTTATAAATTCAAATCCAAAGACGCCGGCGACGTGATCATGCTCGAAGCCAACGGCCGCAAGGTCCTCGAAATCATCGGCAAAGACCCCGCCCCCAAAGGCATCATCCTGCCCGAGCAAATGCCCGCCGCGATAGCCGCCCTGCAGGCAGCGATCGCGCACGAGGAAGCCCACGATGCCAATGCCGACGAGGGGGTCGTCCCTGGCGACGGCCTGGGCCTGCGCCAGCGCGCCGTGCCGTTTATCGACATGCTGCAACGCAACCTGAAGTCGGGGCATGAGGTGGTTTGGGGCGTTTAGGCTTAGCAGTCGCGCTGACCCATACTAAAAAAGCCCTGGTGACAGGGCTTTTTGCATGGTGAGTTGATATGCGCTCAGTCCACCTTCGCCCCCGAAGCCTTCACCACCTGCGCCCACTTCTTGTGCTCGGCATTGATAAAGGCCGTGAACTGTTGCGGCGTATTGCCGCTGGGAATCGCACCCTGCGCGAGGAGCTTCTCTTTCATCGCAGGCGTGCCCAGCGCCTTGGCGGCTTCCTGCTGGATGCGGTTCACAATGTCGGGCGGCGTACCGGCGGGGGCGAGCAGGCCGAACCAGGAGCTCGCATCGAAACCTTTCATGGCCGGGCCGCCGGCCTGTTCTATGGTGGGGACGTCAGGCAGGGCCGCTGAGCGTTCTGAGCTCGTCACGGCCAGTGCCTTGAGTTTGCCGGACTTGATGAGCTGCATGGAAGACGGCAGGTTGTCGAACATGACGTCCATGTCGCCGCCCACCAGTGCCAGCAGCGCGGGGCCGGATCCGCTGTAGGGGAAGTGCGTCATATAGGTTCCGCTCATGGTTTTAAACAGTTCACCCGCCAGGTGGATGGACGTGCCGTTGCCGCTGGAGGCCATGTTGAAAGTGCCGGGCTTGGCTTTGGCCGCGCGTATGAAGTCCGTGACGTTGTTGATGCCCGCGGCTTTGGCTTTTTCGGCGTTGACCACCATGACGTTGGGCACACCCGCGACCAGCGTGATGGGTGCAAAGTCTTTTTGCGGGTCGTAGGCCATCTTGCTGTACAGCGACTTGTTGATGCCATGCGTGCCCACGGTGCCCATCAGCAGGGTGTAGCCGTCAGGCGCGGATTTGGCGACCACGTCTGCGCCAATGTTGCCGCCGGCACCGGCACGGTTCTCAACCACAAAGGGCTGGCCGAAGGCTTTGGAGAGTTCCGGCGCCATGGCGCGGGCCAGGATGTCGGTGGTGCCGCCTGGCGCGAAGGGCACGACGATTTTGACGGGCCTGGTGGGCCAGCTGGCGCTTTGCGCCCAGGCGGAGGGCGTGGCCATAAAGGTGGCGACGGCGGTCAGCGCGGTGGCCAGGAAAGCGCCGTAGCGACGGGAAAGAAAGGGCTTGCTATTGTTGTTCAAGAGGGGCTCCAGGGATGGCCGGCGCGGCCGGGGGTCACATGAAGATAGCGTGCGTGGGTTCATGCTTCAAGAGGGTTTCAACCCAGCCATCCAAAAAAAGAAAAGCCGCCCGGCATGAACCGGGCGGCTGGCAATCAAACGGTCAACAGATCAGTCGGCGAACTTGCCGGCGGCGTCGATCACGGGCTTGAGCTTGTTGATCTCGGCGGATACAAAAGCCTTGTGGGCGGCGGGCTCGACACGCTTGTCGGTCACCACCACGGCGCCAAGGCCTTCCTGCTTCTTGATGAAGTCGGGATCCTTGAGCGCCACTTTCAGGGCGTTGTTGAGCTGGGTCATCACGGCCGGCGGCGTTCCCTTGGGGGCGTACATGCCGTGCCAGATCGTCAGGTCAAAGTTTTTGAGGCCCATTTCCTGCAGCGTCGGATAGTCCTTGAGCAGCTTGTTGTTCTTCAGCGGTTTGGCGGTCGTGACCGCAAACGCCTTGACGCGGCCGGCTTCAATCTGGCCGGTGGTGTTGGTGGTCTGGTCACACATCATGTCGACCTGTCCGCCCACCAGTGCATTCATGGCCGGCGCCGTGCCGCCGAAGGGAATGGTGGTCATCGCGTCCTTGGCGTTGATGGCTGCCTGCCACATCAGGCCACAGAGGTGCGATGCCGAGCCCAATCCTGCATGGGCGATATTGAGTTTGCCGGCATTGGCGCGAATGTAATTCTCGAAATCGCGGTAGTTGTTGGCCGGCAGCTGCGGTTTGCCGATGATGGTCATCGGTACTTCGTTGATCATGCCCAGGAACTCGAAATCGTCCAGCACCTTGTAGGGCAGCTTGCGATACAGGGCCGGCGCGGCCGCCATGCCGATGTGGTGCACCAGCAAGGTGTGACCATCGGGTGTTGCGCGGGCTACCTTGGCCGCACCGATGGTGCCGCCGGCGCCGTTGACGTTTTCCACCACGAAGTTGGCGCTGCCTCCCATGGCTTTGCGCATGGCTTCGGCCAGGTCGCGCGCCACGCGGTCGGTTGGGCCGCCGGCCGCGAAAGGCACCACCAGGGTGACAGGCTTGGAGCCGGGGAAGGCAGGGGCTTGCGCGTGGGCTGCAAACATGGCCGTTGCAGCAGCGGCGAGGACTAACAGGCGTTTCATGAGCGTCTCCTTTAATGAACGCGCCAAGTTTACGGTCCGCTTACTGCGCAAACATCGCGGGAACTACGTAAGGGCAAGCCCCCGGTCCCTTTGCAGAGTGGCTTAGGCGTTTAAACCAGCAGGGGCCGCGGAACCGGCTTTGCCGGGCCGCAGGCGCAGCGCCCCCTAGCGGCGCAGCGCAGTACGCGCAGCGACAAGCGTGGGGGTTCTATTTGTAACTCCGTGCGTCCTCAATAACCTTTCCGTCGTTGGGGAGGCTTCCCGGAGCCAATAGCTGTACCGTTCCACGCAGTTTGGTGACGTCACGGATGGCGTCGCCGATACGCTGGTCCAGGCCATCCGGGGCGCAAGCGGTTTCGACCTGGAAGTGCATGTTATCGCTCGCCATCTCTCCGCTGACCACCAGCCTGGCCTTGATCACTTCCGGAAAGCGCCGGGCAATGTCTGCGACCTGTCCGGGGTGTACAAACATCCCGCGGACCTTGACGGTCTGGTCGGCCCTTCCCATCCATCCCTTGATGCGCGCATTGGTGCGTCCCGTGGGGCAGGTGCCTGGAAGGATGGCGGAAAGGTCGCCCGTGCCGAAGCGAATCAGCGGGTAGCCGGGATTCAGGGTGGTCACCACCAGCTCTCCCACTTCGCCTTCGGCCACCGGGTCACCTGTTCCAGGGCGCACGATTTCCACGATCACGCCTTCATCCAGAACCAGCCCTTCACGCGCTTCGGTTTCGTAGGCAATCAGGCCCAGGTCGGCCGAGGCATAACACTGGTAGCCCGCAATGCCGCGTTCACCCAGCCAGTCGCGCAGGCTGGGGGGAAAAGCCTCGCCTGAAACCAGGGCACGCGTCACGGTCGGCAGTTCCACCTTCATTTCGGCGGCCTTCTCCATGATGATTTTCAGGAAGCTTGGTGTGCCGATGTAGCCGGCCGGCTTGAGTTCCGCCATGGCGTGCACCTGCTGCTCCGTCTGGCCGGTGCCGCCCGGGAACACGGTGCAACCAAGGGCGTGTGCGCCGGTTTCCATCATGGAGCCTGCCGGCACAAAGTGGTAGCTGAAACTGTTGTGGATCAGTTGGCCGGCGCGAAAGCCCGCGGCATACAGGGCTCGTGCCATGCGCCAGTAGTCCTTGCGCTTGCCGCCGGGCTCGTAAATGGTGCCCGGGCTGGCAAAAACATGGGGCATGTGCGCGCCGTAGCGCAAGGCGCTGAAACCGCCAAATGCGTTGCCACTGCCACCAGGTGCGCGCTCGGCCTGCTGGCGCTCAAGGAGCTCGTGCTTGCGCGTGACGGGCAATCGCGCCAGTTCCGCACGTGATGTGATGGCCTGGGCGTCAACGTCTTTAAGGATGGCTGTGAATGCGGGGGCCCGGGTCTTGGCATGGGCAATCTGCTGCGGCAAGGCGGTCAGCAGCGCCGCCTCGCGTTCCGCAGGGCTTCGCACTTCCAGTGAGTCGTAATGTGTTGTCATTTGCGATCTTCCAAATCCTGTCAATACCTCAGCGCGATACGGAGATTTCAAGCCAGCAGGGGCCGCGGAACCGGCTTCGCCGGGCCGCAGGCGCAACGCCCCCTCGGGGGGGCAGCGACCCGCGCAGCGGCGGAGCGTGGGGGCCCTATGCCAGCCACCGTTTGCGGCGCTTGTAGCTTTTAACGTCCTTGAAGCTCTTGCGCTCGCCGCCGCCCACGCCGAGGTAAAACTCCTTGACGTCTTCGTTGTTGGCCAGGTCGGCGGCCGCACCGTCCATCACCACGCGGCCGCTTTCCATGATGTAGCCGTAGTCGGCATATTTGAGTGCCATGTTGGTGTTCTGCTCGGCCAGCAGGAAGGTGACCTGCTCCTTCTGGTTCAGGTCCTTCACGATGTTGAAGACCTCCTCCACGATCTGCGGCGCCAGGCCCATGGAGGGCTCGTCCAGCAGCACCATGGAAGGGCTCGCCATGAGCGCACGGCCGATGGCGCACATCTGCTGCTCCCCGCCCGAGGTGTAGGCCGCCTGCGAGGTGCGCCGGGTTTTCAGCCGCGGAAAGTAGTTGTAGACCTTTTCGAGGTTGGCCGCCACTTCCGCCTTGCTGCTGCGCGTGTAGGCTCCGGTCAGCAGGTTTTCCTCGATGGTCAGGTGGGCAAAGCAGTGCCGCCCTTCCATCACCTGCACCACGCCGCGTTGCACCAGGTCGGCCGGCGAGAGGTTTTCAATGCGCTCGCCGCGCAGCTCGATGGAGCCTTTGGTGACTTCGCCGCGCTCACCCCTGAGCAGATTGGAAATCGCGCGCAGTGTGGTGGTCTTGCCTGCGCCGTTGCCGCCCAGGATGGCCACGATGCGGCCCTGCGGGACCTGCAGCGAGACGCCCTTGAGCACCAGGATCACGTGGTTGTAGATAACCTCGATGCCGTTGACGTTGAGAACGATGTTGGGTGTGTCCATATTTTTTCCTGACCAATCTTGAGGGCTGCTGGCAAGGCGATCAGCCCTCAAGGCTGGCGGCTCGCGAGAGCCGCGCCCCTCCCGCCTGGCGGGAGGGGTTGGGGTGGGTGCCGTCAGTACCTGGCAAAGCCAGTCTGAGCGGCTACGCCGCTCAAGACTGGCAGTCAGCGGGTGTGCGTGCTGTCAGCTTTTTCTCTGTGGCGTACTTGGCGGCGGTGGACTTGACCAGGGGCTTGATCACCTGCTCATCAGCCTGCAGCCAGTCGGAGGTAAATTTCCACTCCTTGCCGTCCCATGTGTGGATGCGCGCCCATGCCGAACCCATGTGGTCGGTGCAAGAGGTGCTGATCGGGCGCATTACGCCGGCAAAGCCCAGCGCATCCAGCTTGGCCTGTGTCAGGTTCAGGTTTTCCAGGCCCCAGCGCACTTGCTCGCCTGTCATGATTTTCCCCTTGCCGAAACGATCTTGTGCAGCGCGAAGGCCTTCCACGCCCAGCATCGCGCTCATGGCGCCACGCATGTAAAGCACCTGGCCGACTTCTTCCTTGGGGCCCGTGCCCTGGCCTTTGCCGTGCACCAGGGTCAGCATGTCTTTGGCCAGCTTGGAGTTCGGCTCGGCGCCGTGCTGCATCGTCACGGCGTTGTAGCCCTTGGCGCCTTCAGCCACGTCTTTCACATCGGGCTCGGCACCGGCCCACCACACGCCGTACATCTTCTCGCGCGGGTAGCCGGTCGCTTGCGCTTCCTTGATGGCCGTGGTGTTCATGATGCCCCAGCCCCACAGCGCCACGTAGTCTGGGCGCGACTGGCGGATCTGCAGCCAGGTGGCCTTTTGCTCGACGCCGGGCGCGGTAACAGGCAGCAGTTGCAAGGTGAAGCCGTGCATGGCGGCGCGTTCCTGCATCAGCGGGATCGGCTCCTTGCCGAACGGCGAGTCGTGATAGACCAGCGCAATGCGCTTGCCCTTGAGCTTGTCGAAGCCGCCTTCTTTCTTGGCGATGGCCTGGAGGATGGCGTCAGCAGCAACCCAGTAGGTGCCGGCAATCGGGAAGTTCCATTTGAAGATGGAGCCGTCCGCGCTCTCGCTGCGGCCATAGCCCACCGTCACCACGGGGATTTTATCGACGGGGGCTTTCTCAGTGATGGCAAACGTGGCACCGGTCGACAGCGGCTGCACCAGCGTGGCGCCGCCGTTCTTGCCTTTCAGGCGTTCGTAGCATTCGACACTGCGTGCGGTGTCATAGCCGGTTTCGCACTCTTCAAACGAGATCTTCACGCCATTGATGCCGCCGCGGGCATTGACCAGCTTGAGGTAGTCCACATAGCCGTTGGCCCAGGGCACGCCGTTGGGCGCGTAAGGCCCGGTGCGGTAAGACAGCACCGGAAAGAATTGCTCTTTGGCCTGTGCGAATGCGCTGGTCGCCACGAGGGACGAAGCGCCGGTGGCGAGGATTGCCACTGCCAACATCACATTACGAATCTTCATTGTTGTCTCCTGGAAAATTTATAAACACCGTGAAAAAACTGACACCTCAGTAAACGACCTAACAATCCATTGCGCATTGGTGATTTCGAGTAATTCTTAACCCTAGGCCGGGCGCATCGGAACGCTTCAGTGGGGGAATGGCCATAGCCGTAATTTCTGCTTTCCAACGGCCCACAGCTTGGCCAACCCGTGCGGCTCGACAATCAAAAACCACACGATCAAACCGCCGAAAATCATCAGTTCCGCGTGCGAGATGCCCGCCGTGGAGATCGAGATGCCCAGCCAGCCGGCCAGCACCGGCAGCAGCTGGCTCAGCACGATCGGCAGCACCACGATGAAAGCCGCACCGAAGAAGCTGCCCATGATGGCGCCCATGCCGCCGATGATCACCATGAACAGCAGGCGGAAGGAGTAGTCCACCGAGAAGGCCGCAGGTTCCCAGGCGCCCAGGTAGATAAAAGCCCACAGGCCACCGGCGATGCCGATGATGAAAGAGCTCACCGCAAAGGCGCTGAGCTTGGCGTACATGGGGCGTATGCCGATCACAGCGGCGGCGACGTCCATGTCGCGAATGGCCATCCACTCGCGGCCGATCGCGCTGCGCACCAGGTTTTTGGCCAGCAGGGTGATCACCACCACGATGGCCAGGCAAAACAGGTATTTGCTCAGCGCGCTTTCGATGGGCAGTCCAAACACCTGCAGGTTGGAGACCGACACCGAGCCCGAGGGCGTGTCCATCGTGAACCATTTGATGCGCAGGAACATCCAGTCGCTGAAGAACTGCGCGGCCAGCGTGGTCACCGCCAGGTACAGGCCCTTCACGCGCAAGCTGGGCAGCCCGAACAAAATGCCAAACAGCATGGCGCACAAACCGCCCAGGATCAGCGCCGGAATCAGCGGCATGCCGGGAATGCGCACAAAGAAGTTGTAGGCCCCATAGGCGCCTACCGCCATAAAGGCACCGGAGCCCAGCGAGATCTGGCCGCAGTAGCCAACCAGGATGTTCACCCCAACGGCTGCCAGCGAAAAGATCAGGAAGGGAATCAGGATGGCGCGAAACAGGTAGTCGCTCGCCAGCAGCGGCACAACAACAAAGGCAGTCGCCAGCAGCAGGCCGATGGCAATCCGGTCCTGCAGGATCGGGAAGATCTGCTGGTCCGCCCGGTAGTTGGTTTTGAACTGGCCGTTTTCTCTGTAAAACATGGTTTTTCTTTAGATAGAAGCGGCTTCAGACGCGATCAATAATTTTCTCGCCGAACAAGCCCTGAGGCCGAACGAGCAAGACACAAAGCGCAAGCACATACGCGAACCAGATTTCAATACCGCCGCCGACATAGGGCCCGAGAAAGACTTCGGCCAGTTTCTCGCCAACGCCCAGAATCAGCCCACCCACAATCGCGCCAGGCACCGAAGTCAGGCCACCCAAAATCACCAGCGGCAGCGCCTTGAGCGCCAGCACCGAGAGCGAAAATTGCACGCCCAGCTTGCTGCCCCAGATGACGCCGGACACCAGGGCCACGAAGCCTGCCACGCTCCAGACAATGACCCAGATGCGGTTCAGCGGAATGCCGATGGATTGCGCGGCCTGGTGGTCGTCCGCCACCGCGCGCAGGGCCCGGCCTGTGCTGGTGTACTGGAAGAAGGCGGCCAGTGCCGCCACCAGGGCAGTCGCGATCAGCGCGGCGACCAGGTCTTCCTGGTTCACCAGCAGGCCGCCCTGGAAGATACCTTCCAGCAGGAACATCGGGTCCTTGGGCATGCCCACGTCAATCTTGTAAATGCTGGAACCAAAGATAGTCTGGCCGAAGCCGTCCAGGAAATACGAAATGCCCAGCGTCGCCATCAGCAGCGCCACGCCTTCCTGGTTCACGAGCTTGCTGAGCACCAGTTTCTCAATCAACCAGGCCACCACCACCATGATGGCCAGCGCGGCTGCAAAGGCCAGTGCGTTGTTTATGAACTTGCTGTCCAGGCCCGTCCATTGCGGTATCCATTCGGAGAACCGCGCCATGGCCAGTGCCGCGAACAGCACCATCGCGCCTTGGGCGAAATTGAAGACGCCCGAAGCCTTGTAGATCAGCACAAAGCCCAGCGCGACCAGCGAATACAGCATGCCGGACATGAGGCCGCCGATAATGGTCTCAAGAAATGAACCCATGTTATTGGCTCCCCCCTGTTGCGGGCTCACTTCGTGTAGCCGCCTCTCCCCCTGAGGGGGACACCGCTAGCGGCCCGGCGAAGCCGGTTCCGCGGCGGTCGCTGGATTTGTTCAGTTGGGATTTTTTGTTCATGGTTAGTGGCTCGTTCCGAGGTAAGCCTTGATCACGTCTTCGTTGTTGCGTACTTCGTCGGGGGTGCCGTCGCCGATTTTTTTGCCGTAGTCGAGCACCACTACGCGGTCGGAGATGTCCATCACCACGCCCATGTCGTGCTCGATCAGCACGACGGTGGTGCCGAACTCGTCGTTCACGTCGAGTACGAAGCGGCACATGTCCTGTTTTTCCTCGACGTTCATGCCGGCCATGGGTTCGTCGAGCAGCAGGACTTGCGGCTCCATCGCCAGCGCACGGCCCAGGTCAACGCGTTTTTGCAAACCGTAGGGCAGTTGCCCGACGGGCGTCTTGCGATAGGCCTGGATTTCCAGGAAGTCGATGATTTTTTCCACTGCCTCGCGGTGCATGATTTCTTCTTTTTCGGCGGGACCTATGCGCAGCGCCTGCAGCAGCAGGTTGCTTTTGATCTTTAGGTTGCGGCCCGACATGATGTTGTCGAGCACGCTCATGCCCTTGAAGAGCGCCAGATTCTGGAAAGTGCGCGCCACGCCCATGACCGCCACCTGATGGCTGTTCATGTGCTTGAAGGTCTGGCCGCGGAAAGTGATGGAGCCCTGCTGCGGCGCATAAACGCCGTTGATGCAGTTGAGCATGGAGCTCTTGCCCGCACCATTGGGGCCGATGATGGCGCGAATCTCGTGCTCTTTCACATTGAAGGAAATATCCGAGAGGGCCTTGACCCCGCCAAAACTCAGGCTGATGTTGTTGACGTCCAATATGACGTCGCCGATCTTTTTAGTCATGCTGCTGCCTTCACGGGCGCAAAAGTCTGGGTGTCACTGATCTTCAGGGTCGCGCTGACGCTGCCGCTGCGGCCGTCTTCAAACTTCACGACCGTTTCAATGAACTGTTCGGTCTTGTCGCCATAGAGCG
Organism: Polaromonas sp. P1_F1; assembly: GCF_056405795.1. NCBI lineage: Bacteria > Pseudomonadati > Pseudomonadota > Betaproteobacteria > Burkholderiales > Comamonadaceae > Polaromonas > Polaromonas sp. P1_F1. Next base: position 957,271 of record NZ_JBFUBJ010000001.1, on the reverse strand, counting down.
CATCGATCAGCGGCTGGTACTTCTCGGCAATGAAGCCGCGCCGCACCTTGTTCGTTCGTGTGAGTTCACCGTCATCTGCGTCCAGCTCCTTGTGCAGCACCAGGAAGCGGCTGACCTGTGAGCCGGCCAGCAGCGCATCCACGCTGAGGTCGGCGTTGACTTTTTCGACACATTCCTTGATGAGCTGGTAGACCTCGGGCTTCTGCGCCAGATCGGTGTAGCCGGCGTAGGGCAGGTTGCGGCGTTCGGCCCAGTTGCCCACGGCGTCGAAGTCGATGTTGATCATCACGCAGACTTTTTCACGGCCGTCGCCATAGGCAACGACTTCCTTGATGTGCGGGAAGAACTTGAGTTTGTTTTCCACGTATTTGGGCGCGAACATCGCGCCGTCGTTGGCACCGCCCTTGATGCGGCCCACGTCTTTCACGCGGTCGATGATCTTGAGGTGGCCGCTGGCATCGATAAAGCCCGCGTCGCTGGTGTGATACCAGCCGTCGGCGCTCAGCACCTCGGCCGTCGCCGTGGGGTTTTTGTAATATTCCTTGAGCAGGCCGGCGGACTTGACCAGGATTTCCCCGTTGTCGGCCACCTTGATTTGCACGCCGCTGATCGGCACCCCTACCGTATCGGCACGCGCCTCGTTGTCCGGCTGCAGGCACACAAACACGGCGGTCTCTGTCGAGCCATAGAGCTGCTTGAGGTTGATGCCGATGGAACGATAGAAGGTAAAGAGGTCCGGCCCAATCGCTTCACCCGCGGTGTAGGCCACGCGAACGCGCGAAAAACCCAGCGTGTTGCGCAGCGGGCCATAGACCATTACGCTGCCCAGCGCATACAGCAGTCTGTCCATGCCACCGACGGGTTTGCCGTCCATCAGGGCTGGGCCGGCGCGTTTGGCCACGCCCATGAAATAGTTGAACATGCCGCGCTTGATGCGGCCCGCGTCTTCCATGCGGATCATCACGGTCGTCAGCAGGCTTTCGAAAATCCGCGGTGGCGCAAAGTAATAGGTCGGGCCGACTTCTTTCAGGTCGATCATCACGGTGCTCGCGCTTTCGGGGCAATTCACCACATAGCCGCAGGCCAGCCATTGCGCATAGCTGAAGATGTTCTGACCGACCCACGCGGGTGGCAAGTAGGCCAGCACTTCCTCGCCGGAGGTGAGTTTGTCGAAGTCGGCGCCGGCCCTGGCGCGGTCCAGCAGGGTGTTGTGGGTGTGGACCACGCCCTTGGGGTTGCCCGTGGTGCCCGAGGTGAAAAACATCGCGGCCACATCATCCGGCCGGGATTTTTCGACTTCGCTCTTGAAGAAGCCGGGTTGCTTTGCGGCAAAGGCTTCACCCTTTTCCAGCAAGGCGTCCAGCGATTGCAGTCCGGCCTCGGCATAGTTGCGCAGGCCGCGCGGGTCGTCATAAATGATCTGGTCCAGTTGCGGGCACTGGCTGCGTATCTCCAGCAGCTTGTCGACCTGCTCCTGGTCTTCCACCAGCGCAAAACGTACGTCGGCATTGTTGATGGGAAAGACACACTCGGCGCCCACGGCGTCCTGGTAAAGCGGAATGGGTATGGCGCCCAGCGACTGCGCGGCCAGCATGGTGGCATAGAGGCGCGGCCGGTTGGCGCCGATGATGACCATGTGCTCGCCACGCTGCAGCCCGGCTTCATGCAGGCCGCAGGCGATGCGCTCCACCAGCTGCGCCATGCCGGCCCAGCTGTGCGCCTGCCAGATGCCGTACTCTTTTTCGCGCATGGCCGGAGCGCCGGGGCGCTCAGCCGCATGTTTGAGCAACAGTCTCGGAAAAGTGGTCTGCATGGTCCTTGTCTCGCGGTCGTTATGCCTTCGGGGAGTCGCTCGCTTGCCGGCTAGCCCGAAAGTTGTCTTGTGAATGCATCGTAGGCATGCGTTTGACGTTAGGTTGTCGTTCGGACGACAATTCAAGGGTGATTACTCCCCCGGACTTTCCCTTAGGACAGCGCGCATGGTGACGATGACAGGCCAATCGATGCAGATCCGTGCCCGCATGCCCGACGCGCAGGAGCTCGCCGGCATCCATTGGCTGAATGAGCTGTTGCCGGCCGAGCGCGAGCGCGCCGTGGCGAGCGTGCGCGTCGGCGACGCCAACATCGGCGACTACGTGTGCCGTGTCGGCAAGCCGGTGACCTACTGGTTCGGCGTCGTCGAGGGCTTGCTCAAGATGAGCACCGACAGCGAGCAGGGCGCCACCATGACCTTCACCGGCCTGCCGCCGGGCGCCTGGTTCGGCGAAGGCACGGTGCTCAAGCGCGAGCCCTACCGCTACAACATCCAGGCCCTGCGCAAGACGGTGGTGGCGGGGCTGCCGGTCGACGACTTCCACTGGTTGCTGGACCATTCCATCGGCTTTAACCGCTTTGTGATGAACCAGCTCAACGAGCGCCTGGGCCAGTTCATCGTGGCGCGCGAAATCGACCGCATGAACAACCCCGACATCCGTGTGGCACGCAGCCTGGCCGCGCTGTTCAACCCGGTGTTGTACCCGGGTGTGGGCGAAATCCTGCGCATCACGCAGCAGGAAATGGCCTACCTCGTGGGCCTGTCGCGCCAGCGCGTGAACGAGGCGCTGAGCACGCTGCAGGCCCGGGGCTTTATCCGCATCGAATACGGCGGCCTGCGCGTGCTCGACCTGGGCGCCCTGCGGTCCAGTGTTTTCTCAAGCAAATAAAGGCTGCAGGCCAATAGGGACGAGCGCAAGCAGCTACTGAATTAATAGCAAGTGTGTTGGGCGGGTTGAACTGCCCGGGGAGCCGTTTTGGGCGTTTGGGGTGCGGTTTGGGGCGCTTTTCAGGTGCCAAAAGTGCCTGCAGACCAATCAGAACGGGCGCAAGCAGCTATGAAATCAGGAGCGCTTGGTGTGACCAGTACAGCCGCCGTCCTCAGGAAAGAAACAAAATAAAGATGGAAACCGCTTCGACCACCCAATTGGCGCGGTTTGCAGCCTGGGCGTTTTCCTTGAGGATTGGCCAAAGCACTTCGCGTTGCCATGCCCACAGGTTGTAGGCCGCCGCCAGCAGTGCACCCGACAACCCGGCCAGCCATGAGTTGGTCAAGAAGCCGGCAAGGACGGCAATCACCAACAGGACGGATGTGAGGACAAATGTGCCGCCCGCAGAGCTGGCCAGAACATGCGAGAGCCCTCCGCACAAGGTGCAGGTGGCGGGGTTGCCTCGGCTGGAGAGACGTTTTTCCCAGGTTTTGATTCCGGCCTGGTGGCAATGGGGGCAGATGTTCATGGTGCTGAAGGGGTGGTTGCCGAAGTCGTGCCGGCAATCGCCCTGCACAGGTTCTCGCGTGCACGTGCTTCCAGTGTTTCGCGGAAATGCGCCGTGCTGTAGATCACAGGCCGGTCCAGGAAACCCTGCAGGATTTCGCCCCGTTTTTTCCGGAACAGGGCAGCGGGCACAAAAGCATATTCGTCCCGAATCTGCTGCTCATACTCGGCAAACCTGGCTGGGCCCGCGCCCAGGATGGACAGGTCGATGTCAACCAGCAACTGTTCGTCAGGCGAGGCTGGCAGCGCCGTATGGCGGGTGGCCATGACCAGGTCGTGAACACGCTGCGCGGCGGCCGTGGCAGTGCCGTGCGCCAGCAGCACCTCGCGAGCCCAGTCGGCGCTTGTTTCCTCGTTGTCGTGGCGCTGCGTGTCGTAAATCGCATCATGGAACCACAACGCCATCTCGACCTCTGCGGGCTGTACGGCCAGATCGCGAACGGCCTCGAAATGCGCGAGGCATTCCGTGAGGTGCTGCAGCGTGTGGTACTTGCGGTGCGGCTCCGAGTAGCGCGCCACCAGTTCATCAAACACCGCAGGCCCGATCGGCCGTGCGGCAAGGGCGCCCGCGCAATGCCGCCAGGATCGGGCCAGCAGGTCTGTGGGTTCAGGGGTTTGCATGGGCATGACTTTATCGTTTGGGCGTTTTGTGCGTGTGTGAGCGCTCCGGCGGCGCGGCAGGCGCGCACAGGGACTCGACCAGTCGCAGCGCCGGCAGCGACAGCTGGTCAAAGCGGCGCGCGCAGATCAGCAATTGCCGGTCGGCCCAGGTGTCGGTCAGCTTGAGGCTGCGCAGCTTGCCTGCCTCCACATGGCGTTCGGCCGCGACGGCCGGCACCACCGCCACGCCGACGCCCGCCTCCACCATGCGGCAGACTGCCTCAAAGCTGCGCAGCCGTATGCGGGTCCGCATGCGCAGCCCCAGGCGTTCGGCCTGCAAGTTCAGGTGCTGTTGCAGCGCGCTGTCTTCCCCCAGGCCGACGAAGTCATGGCCCAGGGCTTGCCCGAACGGAGCATGGCGCTGGCGGCCGAATCCGCTGCCGGCTGGAACCACCAGCACCAGCTGGTCGCGCCGGAAAGGTTTTGATTCAAGGCTGGAGATGTCGGCGGAGTCGGCCACGATGCCGAGGTCGGCCACCTGGCCCAGCAACTGCGACACGATCAGGTGGCTGGGACGCTCCTCCAGGTCGACGTCGATGGCTGGATGGGTGTTGAGGAAATCCGCCAGCGCCTGCGGCAGGTAGTCGGTGATGGCGGCGGTGTTCGACAGCAAACGCACCTTGCCCGCCAGCCAGCCCGCATAGTCGCCGATCTCACCATGCATGCGCTCGATTTGCTGCAACACCAGCCGCGCATGGTGAGCCACGGCCAGGCCGGCCTTGGTCGGTTTCACACCGGCGCGCAGACGCTCCAGCAGCGGCACCCCCAATGCGTCTTCCATGCCGCGTATGCGTGCGCTGGCCGAGGCGAGCGCCAGGTGCGAAAGCCTGCTGCCCGCTGTGATACTGCCGGTATCGACGGTGTGCAGAAACAGCCGAAGGTCGATAAGGTCAAAGCGAAGGGTGGCGGGCATGGGCTGAAGGCGTTTTAGCCTTCGGTAACGGCGAAGGCTGTGAACGGATATTACCGCTTGAGCGCAAACGCGCCGCTGCGCAGAATCGGCGACATGAACTCAATGAACAACTTCATGGGTGCAGGGAACGACACCCTCTTGATGGCCGTCGTCGCCGGCGTATTCCTGCTGGCCGGCCTCGTCAAGGGCGTGGTGGGCCTGGGGTTGCCAACACTTTCCATGGGCTTGCTGGCCGGCGTGATGCCGCCTGCGCAGGCAGCCGTCATCCTGATCCTGCCTTCGTTGCTGACGAATGCCTGGCAGATGTGGGATGGCGCTGCGCTGGAAAGCCTGTTGCGGCGTCTGTGGCCGCTGCAGGCTGGGGTGGTCGCGGGGACGCTGTGGGCACCGGTCAGCCTGGTTACCCTTGATACGGACCTCGCGTCGGCAGGCCTGGGCGCTGCGCTGATCATTTACGCGCTGCTGGGGCTGTGCGCACTGCCGCTGGCGGTCCCGCCGCGCGGTGAGCGGGTTTTTTCCTTCGCTGCCGGCTTGGCGACCGGCGCCATCACCTCGGCCACCGGCGTGTTTGTCTTTCCGGCTGTACCTTACCTGCAGGCCTTGTCGCTCAAGAAAGACGAACTGGTGCAGGCGCTGGGCCTGTCCTTCACCGTTTCCACTGCCGCACTTTTTCTGCGCCTGGTGATGGAAGGCTCTTTTGCCATGGGCAGCATGCCGGGTGGCTGGAGTTTGCTGCTGCCATTGCCTGCTGCCTTGTTGGGGATGGCCGCCGGTCAGAAGCTGCGCGGGCGGGTGGGCGAGAAGGGTTTCAGGCGCCTTTTTTTCACCGGTCTGCTGCTGATAGGCATTTACATGGTCACTCGCAGCGCGATGCGCTAGCCACGCCGGTGCGATGGAAAACCACAGCGAGGTTTCGCAGGCTATGGAGGCGCTCCATGCCAAAGCCGCACGTCTGCTCTTGCTGCTGGAGCTCGCCGATGACCCGGTTTCCCCGCTGCCCGAGGCCTCGTCCCTGCTGGACGACATTGACGCCCTGCGCGCGCTGCACCTGCGCGTGGTGATGCGGCCTCACGTATCGGCCTGAACAGGGTTTAACCCCTGATTTTTACGCTTTCTTTATACCGGCTGCCGGTCTTTCATCCCCGTTTTTACACACCGGATCCGAAACTTTCCCCATCGTTGTTTGTTGGAGAAAGATCATGGATCTCGCGTTTATTCTTGGTGCCGCCGCCCTCTGGGGTGTGATGGTCTTGCTGGTCTGGGGCTTCCAGAAGCTTGAAAAGTCCGAAGGAGGCCGTTCATGATCAGCCTGGACGTTTTGTACGGCTTTGGCGGCGTCTGTGCTGTCCTGCTGCTCACCTACCTCGTCTATGCGCTGATCTGCGCCGAGGAGTTTTGATGAGCAACTCGTCTTGGGGTCTGCTGGCCCTTTTTCTGGGTGTATTGCTGGCCACTGCGTGGCCGCTGGGCATCTGGCTGGCCCGTCTGTATTCCGGCAGCCTCCCCAACTGGATGCACAAGGCGGAAGCGCCGCTGTACCGCCTGGCCGGCACATCGGCCGATACCAACATGAAGTGGTCGCAGTACGCGCTGGCCTTGCTGGCTTTCAATGCGCTCGGTGTGTTGGCCGTTTATGCACTGCAGCGCTTGCAGGTCTGGCTGCCGCTCAACCCGGCCGGCATGGCCGCGGTAACGCCCGACTCGGCCTTCAACACCGCCGTCAGCTTTGTCTCCAACACCAACTGGCAGGGCTATGCCGGCGAGTCCACCATGAGCTACCTCACGCAGATGCTGGTGCTCGCTGTGCAGAACTTCTTCTCGGCCGCCACCGGCATTGCCGTGGTGTTTGCGCTGTTCCGCGGTTTTGCTGCGCGGGCGACCGGCGCCATCGGCAACTTCTGGGTGGACGTGACGCGCATCACGGCCTGGCTGCTGCTGCCGCTGTCGCTGGTGTTTGCCGTCTTCCTTGTGGGGCAGGGCGTCATCCAGAACTTTGATGCCTACAAAGACGTGAGCACGCTGGAAGTGACTAGCTATCAGCAGCCGAAAAACGGCCCTGATGGCCAGGCGCTGAAAGACGACAAGGGCAATCCCGTGATGGAGGATGCCAAATCCGACAAGCAGACCCTGGCCATGGGCCCGGTCGCGTCTCAGGAAGCCATCAAGATGCTGGGCACCAACGGCGGCGGCTTCTTCAACGCCAATTCAGCGCACCCTTATGAAAACCCGACCGCGCTGAGCAATTTCTTTCAGATGTTGTCCATCTTCCTGATTCCGGCGGCGCTGTGCTTCGCCTTCGGCCGCGCGGTGGGCGACCAGCGCCAGGGCTGGGCCGTGCTGACCGCGATGACTGTGATGTTTGTCATCGCGGTGGTAGCCATCACCCCGGCTGAGCAAGCCGGCAACCCGTTGTTGCAACCTTTGGGTGTGGACCAGACGGCCAGCGCGCTGCAGGCCGGCGGCAACATGGAAGGCAAGGAAACCCGCTTCGGCATCAATGCCTCCAGCCTGTTCGCGGTCATCACGACGGCGGCCTCCTGCGGCGCGGTCAATGCCATGCACGACTCCTTCACGCCGTTGGGCGGCATGGTGCCCATGGTGATGATGCAGCTGGGCGAGGTGGTGTTCGGCGGCGTTGGCACGGGCCTCTACGGCATGCTGATCTTCGCCATCCTGGCGGTGTTCATCGCCGGCCTCATGATCGGCCGCACGCCGGAATACCTGGGCAAGAAGATCGAGGCGCACGAGATGAAGCTGACTTCGATCGCCATCCTGGTCACGCCCATCCTGGTGCTGGCCGGCACCGCCATCGCCGTATTGGCGGGCGCAGGCAAGGCTGGCATTGCCAACCCCGGCGCGCACGGTTTCTCCGAAATCCTCTATGCGCTGAGCTCGGCCGGCAACAACAACGGCAGCGCCTTCGCGGGCCTGTCTGCCAACACGCCGTTCTACAACACGCTGCTGGGCATCGTCATGTGGCTGGGGCGCTTCGGCTTTATCGTTCCGGTGCTGGCCATTGCCGGTGCGCTGGCCGCCAAGAAACGCCTGCCGGTTACGGCCGGCACCATGCCCACGCACGGCCCGCTGTTCGTGACGCTGTTGATAGGCACTGTGCTGCTGGTGGGGTTGCTTAACTACGTGCCCGGCCTGGCGCTGGGCCCCATGGTCGAGCACCTGATGCTGTGGCCAGGCAAATAACCGCAAGGCTCAAAGAGAAACCTATATGAGTACCAAAAAATCTTTAATGTTGCTGGATCCCGCGCTGCTCAAGCCGGCTATCGTGGCTTCGTTTACCAAGCTGAGCCCGCGCGTGCAGTGGCGCAACCCGGTCATGTTTGTCGTCTATATCGGCAGCATTCTCACGACCTTGCTGGGCCTGCAGGCCCTGCAGGGGCAGGGCGAAGCACCGGCCGGATTTATCTTTGCCGTGGCCGTCTGGCTGTGGTTCACCGTGTTGTTCGCCAACTTCGCCGAAGCCCTGGCCGAAGGCCGTAGCAAGGCACAAGCCGCATCGCTGCGGAGCCTGAAAAAAAGCACCTGGGCCAAGAAGCTCAAGGAGCCCCGGCATGGTTCCACATTCCTGCCGCAAGAAGCTGAAAATCTTAGAAAAGGAGACGTGGTGCTGGTCGATGCCGGCGACATGGTTCCGTTGGACGGAGAAGTGATTGAAGGCGTGGCCTCGGTCGACGAAAGTGCCATCACCGGCGAATCGGCCCCGGTGGTGCGCGAGTCGGGCGGCGACTTCTCCGCAGTGACCGGCGGCACACGCGTGCTGTCCGACTGGCTGGTGGTACGCATCACGGTCAACCCTGGCGAATCCTTCCTGGACCGCATGATCAGCATGGTCGAAGGCGCCAAACGGCAGAAGACGCCCAATGAAATCGCACTGACCATCCTGTTGGTGGCGCTGACCATCGTCTTCCTGGTGGTCACGGTCACCTTGCTGCCGTTCTCCGTGTTCAGCGTGGGAGCCGTGGGGGCAGGCACGGTAGTGAGCATCACTGCACTGGTGGCGTTGCTGGTCTGCCTGATCCCGACCACGATTGGCGGCCTGCTGTCGGCCGTGGGTGTGGCCGGCATGAGCCGCATGATGCAGGCCAATGTCATCGCCACGTCGGGCCGCGCGGTTGAGGCTGCCGGCGACGTGGACGTGCTGCTGCTGGACAAGACCGGCACCATCACCCACGGCAATCGCCAGGCTTCGAGCTTTTTGCCCGCGCCCGGCGTGTCTGAAAAAGCGCTCGCCACCTGCGCCATGCAGGCTTCCTATGCAGATGAAACGCCGGAAGGCCGCAGCATCGTGGCGTTGGCCTTGAAGCTGGCCGTGAGCCAGTCGCCCATGCAGGCCGTGACTGAGGTTGCCTTTACCGCGCAAACCCGCATGAGCGGAATGGACGCCTTGAACCCCGATGGAAGCAAGCGGCAACTGCGCAAAGGTGCGGTCGATGCGATTCGCAAGCATGTGGAAGCACTGGGCGGAACCGTTCCGGCTGAAGTTTTGCGTGCTTCAGATGACGTGTCGCGCCGCGGCAGCACGCCGCTGGCCGTGGCCGACGGCAGTACGGTGTTGGGCATCGTGGAGCTGAAAGACATTGTCAAGGCCGGCATCAAGGAACGCTTCGGCGAACTGCGCCGCATGGGCATCAAGACGGTGATGATCACCGGCGACAACAAGCTCACGGCCGCTGCCATCGCCGCCGAGGCGGGTGTTGACGACTTCCTGGCCGAGGCCACGCCCGAAGACAAGCTGAAGCTGATACGCCAGTACCAGGCCGAAGGCCGGCTGGTGGCGATGACGGGCGACGGCACCAATGACGCGCCGGCACTGGCCCAGGCCGACGTGGCGGTGGCCATGAACAGCGGCACCCAGGCCGCCAAGGAAGCCGGCAACATGGTGGACCTCGACTCCAACCCCACCAAGCTGCTGGAGATTGTGGAGACCGGCAAGGCCCTGCTGATGACGCGCGGCTCGCTCACCACGTTTTCAATCGCCAACGACGTAGCCAAGTACTTCGCCATCATTCCGGCGATCTTTGTGACCACTTACCCGCAACTGGCCGCACTCAATGTGATGCGACTGGGCAGCCCGTCGTCGGCGATTTTGTCGGCGGTGATTTTCAACGCGCTGATCATCATGTTCCTGATCCCGCTCGCGCTCAAGGGTGTGAAATACCGCGCTGTGGGCGCCGCCACGCTGCTGCGCCGCAACCTGCTTATTTACGGCCTGGGCGGCCTCATCGTGCCTTTTATCGGCATCAAGGCGATTGACCTGCTGCTGGTAGCACTGAACCTCGCCTGAACACCTGCATATCAAGGAATCCTCATGACAAATATTCTTCGCCCCGCAATTGTGATGTTCGCTGTGCTGACCCTGGTCACCGGCGTGGCTTATCCCCTGGTGGTGACCGGCGCCGCGCAATCGTTGTTTCCGGCGCAGGCCGGCGGCAGCCTGATCCAGCGTGACGGCAAGGTTGTCGGCTCTTCGCTGATCGGGCAAAACTTCAGCGACCCCAAAAACTTCTGGGGCCGCCCATCGGCCACGGGGCCCATGCCTTACAACGCATCGGCTTCCAGCGGCTCCAACCAGGGCCCGCTGAATCCTGCGCTGGTCGACGCGGTCAAGGGCCGTGTCGAAGCGCTGAAAGCGGCCGATCCGGGCAACACGGTCCAGGTGCCGGTGGACTTGGTCACGGCGTCTGCCAGTGGGCTGGACCCGCACATCAGCCCGGCTGCGGCGCGCTACCAGGAGGCCCGCGTTGCTAAAGCACGCGGCCTGGCGCCTGAGAAGGTGCAGTCCCTGGTCGAACAGCACACCGGGCAACCCTTGCTGGGATTTCTGGGTGAGGCCCAGGTGAATGTGCTGCAACTCAACCTCGCGCTGGAAGCGCTTCGTTAAGAGAAATTTCCATGGACTCTGATCTTTTGCGGGTCTTGTGTGCGCTGGCCGCCTTTGGCGTGCCGTTGGCGGTGGCCTGGTGGATCGCAGGCCGCGGTGAAAGGCAGGAGTCCGGCATGCCAAAAGATGGCGAGTCAGGCGAACAGGAAGAACACACCCGGTGTTACCCTTTGCGAGGCGATCTTTGAAACTTTTGAATCACCCAGTAATAGCGCAACGGCATGGCCAGTTTTCCCGACTCCCGCCCTGACCCCGACGAGCTTCTCGACCGCCTGCGCGGCGAGGAAGAAAGAGCGCGCCGCGGCCGTTTGCGCATCTACTTCGGCGCCAGCGCCGGTGTGGGCAAAACCTACGCCATGCTCAGCGCCGCGCAGCGCGAGCGCAAGACCGGGCGGGATGTGCTGGTCGGCGTGGTCGAAACGCATGGCCGCAGCGAAACCATGGAATTGCTGGCCGGGCTTGAGCAGTTGCCCCTGCAGGAGGTGGCCTACCGCGGGCACAGGTTGAAAGAGTTCGACCTGGACGCGGCGCTGGCGCGCAAGCCATCGCTGTTGCTGGTCGACGAGCTCGCCCACAGCAATGTCGAGGGGTCGCGCCACGCCAAGCGCTGGCAGGACGTGCAGGAGTTGCTGGAAGCCGGCATCGACGTCTGGTCGGCGGTCAACGTGCAGCACCTGGAAAGCCTCAACGGCACGGTGGGAGCCATCACCGGTATACGCGTGCATGAAACCGTACCGGACACGGTGCTGGACGGCGCCGATGAAATCATTTTGGTTGACGTCACGCCCGACGAGCTGATGGCACGGCTGAAGGCCGGCAAGGTCTACCTGCCGCAGCAGGCTGAGCGCGCGGCGCAGAATTTCTTCCGCAAGGGCAATCTGATCGCGCTGCGTGAGATCGCGCTCAGGCGCACGGCCGAGCATGTGGAAGACGACGTGCGCAGTTACCGCGTCGAGAAGTCCATCTCCCTGGTCTGGAACACCGAAGGCGCCATCCTCGCCTGCATAGGCCCGCGCGAAGGGGCCGAGCAGACCGTGCGCACGGCGGCGCGCCTGGCCGGCCAGCTCAATGTGCGCTGGCATGCGGCTTATGTGGAAACGCCGCGCCTGCAGCTTCTCGAGGTCGCCAGGCGCGACCGCATCCTCGCCGTCATCCAGCTGGCCGAAGAGCTGGGCGCTGCCACGGCGGTGTTGACCGGCAGCGATGCCGCGGCCGAACTGGTGGCGCAGGCACAGCAGCTCAACTGCGCCACGCTGGTAGTGGGGCGCCCGCAACTGCCGGGCTGGCGCGCGCTGTGGGCCGGCTCCACCATGACGCGCCGGCTGGCGACGCTGGCGCCTACCCTGGACATCGTGGAAGTGGGCCACGCCGACAGCGCGCGGCGACTGGCGCGCGCCGTGCAGCGTTCTGCCGACGATGACGAGGCTGCGGCCTGGCAGGAGAGCGTGCCGCGATACGCATGGGCTGCGGCCAGCAGCGCAGCCGTCACCGTGCTGGCTTTGCCCTTGCTCAGCTTTTTTGACCTCGCCAACATCGTGATGCTGTTTTTGCTCGGTACGGTGCTGGTGGCGTTGAAGTTCGGGCGTGGACCGGCGGCGCTGGCGGCTTTCCTCAATGTGGCGGCGTTTGACTTTTTCTTTGTGCCGCCCCGCTTGTCGTTTGCCGTCAGCGACGTGCAGTACCTGTTGACATTTTCCGTCATGCTGATGGTGGGGCTGCTAACCGGGCAGCTCACGGCAGGCCTGCGGTTTCAGGCGCGCATTGCGGCCAGCCGCGAGCGCCGCGCGCAATCGCTGTTCGAGCTCACGCGCGACCTGTCAGCGGCGCTGCTGAGTGAGCAGGTCATGGAACTCGGCGAAGCAGCCGCGCAGCGCAACTTCGGCGGGCAGGCGCTGGTGATGGTGACCGACAGCCACGACCAGTTGCTGCCGCCCGCCCAACCGCCCGCGGATTTTGACGCCAGCGTGGCCGACTGGGTGTTCCGCAACGAACAGCCGGCGGGGCTGGCCACCGCTACCTTGTCAGCGCAGGCATGGCATTACATCCCGCTCAAGGCGCCGATGCGCGTGCGCGGCGTGCTGGCGCTCAAGCCTGCCCAGCCGCGCTGGCTGCTGATTCCCGAGCAGATGCAGCAGCTCGAAACCCTGGCGCGGCAGATCGCCATCGCGCAGGAGCGCGTGCACTACGTGGAGGTGGCCCAGCAGGCGGTGGTGCAGATGGAGTCCGAGAAACTGCGCAATATGCTGCTGGCGGCGATTTCGCACGATGTGCGCACCCCTCTGACTGCCTTGATAGGCCTGGCCGATTCCCTGCAAGGCATGGCGCCGCCACTGAGCGAGGCGCAGTCCCAGACGGCGCGCGCCATCGGCAGCGAAGCGCGCCACCTGAGCGCACTGGTCAACAACCTGCTGGACATGGCGCGGCTGCAAAGCGGGGCTGTTAACTTGCGGAGCGAATGGCAGTCGGTCGAGGAAATCGTCGGCTCGGCGATCCGCCAGGCACAGCACGCGCTGGCCGGCAAGGCTGTTACGGCGGCGCTACCCGCCGATCTGCCGCTGGTCGAATTTGACGCGGTGCTGATGGAGCGCGTGCTCGTCAACCTGCTGGAAAACGCCGCCAAGTACGGGCAGGCCCCCATAGAAGTCAGCGCAGAGGCGACGGAGCAGGCGCTGACGCTGGCGGTGCGTGACCACGGGCCCGGCCTGCCCGCGGCCCTCAAGGGTCGGGAGCATGAGCTGTTCGAGAAGTTCACGCGCGGCGAGGCCGAGTCGGCCACGCCGGGCGTGGGGCTGGGCCTGGCCATCTGTCAGGCAGTGGTGCAGGCGCACCGCGGGCAAATCACGGCCGCCAATGCGCCGGGCGGTGGTGCAGAATTCACCATCACCCTGCCGCGCCGCCCGCCGCCGCATGGCCTGCCCGAAACCGCCTGACCTTTCTTCCTCTTTACCCATGTCCCACCCCGCACCCGTTGCCGTTGTGATTGAAGACGAGCCGCAGATACGCCGCTTTGTGCGCGCGGCGCTGGAAGCCGAAGGCTGGCAGGTCTTCGAGGCGGACACCGGCAAGCGCGGGCTGACCGAGGCCGGCACCCGCAAGCCCGACCTGCTGGTGTTGGACCTGGGCTTGCCCGACGGCGACGGGCTGGAGGTGATTCGCGATGTGCGCGGCTGGTCGGCCGTGCCGATTGTGGTGCTGTCGGCGCGCGCCGACGAGGCCGACAAAATTGCCGCGCTGGACGCCGGCGCCGACGACTACCTGACCAAGCCCTTCGGCGTGGGCGAGCTGCTGGCCCGTGTGCGTGCCAACCTGCGCCGCCCGCGCGCTGCCAGTGCTGACGGAACGCCTGACGAGCCGCTTTTTACCTTTGGCGATGTGGTGGTGGACCGCCAGGCGCGGCTGGTGCGCCGCGGCGGTGTGGAGGTGCACCTCACGCCTATTGAATACCGCCTGCTCACCGTGTTGATGACCAACGCCGGGCGGGTGCTGACCCACCGCCAGCTGTTGCGCGAGGTGTGGGGCCCCGCCCATGCCGGGCAAAATCACTACCTGCGCATCTACATGGGCCACCTGCGCCAGAAGCTTGAGGCCGATCCGGCGCAGCCCAAACACCTGATCACGGAAACGGCTGTGGGTTATCGCCTTTGGGTGGCCTGACGGCGCTTTCCGCCCGGATTGAATGACAAATATGGCTGCAGACCACGATTGACGTGCGCAAGCAGCTATAAAATATATAGCAAATGACAGAACCTCTCAAACCCGGCCCGGCTCCGAAACCCGTGGGTGCGGCCGTGCGAATTCCGAAAACCGCCGCCCCGGCACCCGCACCAGGTGCACCGGCCCCCACTGTGCGGCTGAACAAGCGCATGGCCGAACTGGGCCTGTGCTCGCGCCGTGAAGCCGATGACTGGATCGCCCGCGGCTGGGTGCGTGTGAACGGTGCACCGGCCATCATGGGGCAACCGGTGGCCGTGGATGCACGCATCGAGATTGACCGCCAGGCCGAGCAGCAGCAGCGCCAGCAGGTCACCATCCTGATCAACAAGCCGGTCGGTTATGTCAGCGGCCAGGCCGAAGACGGGCATGAGCCGGCCGTGGTGCTGGTGCAGCCGCAAAACCGCTGGCGCGAATGCAACAGCCGCATGCGCTGGGGCCATGAGCAGTTGCGCGGACTGGCGCCGGCCGGACGGCTGGACATTGACTCCATCGGGTTGCTGGTGCTGACGCAGGATGGCCGTGTGGCGCGCCAGCTCATCGGTGAAGACTCCGAGATCGAAAAAGAGTATCTGGTGCGTGTCAGCTACAGAACCGAAAAGGGCGACGAAACTGCCAACGTGCAGGCCTTGTTCCCGCGCGAAAAGCTGGCCTTGCTGAACCATGGCCTGAGCCTGGACGGCCAGGCGCTCAAGCCCGCGCAGGTGTCATGGCAAAACCCCGAGCAGCTGCGTTTTGTGCTCAAGGAAGGCAAAAAGCGCCAGATTCGCCGCATGTGCGAGCAGGTCGGCCTGTTTGTCACCGGACTGAAGCGCGTGCGTATTGGCAATGTCAACCTGGGCCACTTACCAGTTGGCCAATGGCGCTACCTGGCGCCGCACGAGCACTTCTAGCCTGCCCGCCCGGGCTTGCCCGTGCCGTTGCCGAGCGTGCCCCTGTCCTACCCGGATGTGGGCCAACGGATGGCAACATCCTTCAGCCTGCGGCCTAAAGTGGGTTCTATGGCACTTATTACTTACCTGGTTGAAGACAACGAGATCGTTCTTGAGAACCTGATAGAGGCGCTCAAGGAGATTGCCGCTGTCCAGGTAACGGGCCACGGCGCCACCCAGACCGAGGCCACCCGCTGGCTGAAACTTCACGACGGCGAGTGGCATCTGGCCATCGTGGATCTTTTCCTGAAAGAAGGCAGCGGGCTGGGCGTTCTCGCAGGCTGCCGCAACCGTGAGCCCTACCAGAAGGTGGTTGTCCTGAGCAACTATGCGACGGATGAAATCCGCAGGCGCGCCGCCGAACTCGGGGCCGATGCGGTGTTCGACAAATCCAGTGAGCTAGAGGGCCTGTTTGACTATTGCCAGGAACAAACGACCCTGCACTAGGGCTCGTTAACAGGCCCCAGGCGGAATCAGGCGCGTATTTGTCACCCACCTCCTGGCGCAGCAGGGGATGGGTGTCGTCAACGATGCGCATGCTGCTGATGCGATCCCTGTCTTGCCGAAATCCGAAGATGTCCGCACAGCTGGAATTGACCCGCCTCCCATCGTTCAGCGTCCAGCCGTAGCGAAAGCAGGCCGTCATGTTTCACGGGCAATGGACGTACCGGTTTTTCTGCAAAACCGCTTCCAGCGGAAGTAGTCCTCCAACAGAAGTAAGCTAGGGCCTGATAACGCCATAACGGGCCCAGGTCCAACCATGGAGGGATACACAGATGCACAGCTGCCATCCTGTCGAGGGATTTTCAAAGCGTCCGCTGGCCCACAGAGTGGCGGCCTGCTGTCTGGCACTGGGTGCCTGCGCGTCGCAGGCCCAGGTTGAGCGGCCGGCGATACCGCCCGCGGTGGCTGGGCAAATCGACGCGTTGGTCGCCGAATATGTTCCGGGTGTGTTGCCAGGCCTTCAACTGGCGGTGGGCAAGGCCGGCACGGTGCTCTATGCACGCGGCTATGGCGCGGCCGACCTGCGTGCCGGCGTGCCCATGACGTCCTCCACGCCGGTGAAGATCGGCTCGGTCACCAAGCAGCTCACTGCAGCGGCATTGCTGAAGCTGCAGGAACAGAAAAAAATCTCGCTGGCCGACCCGCTGTCGCACTGGATCCCCGAGCTGCGTTACCGGCCGGACCCCACCATCGCCCAGGTCATGCAGATGGTGGCCGGCATTCCTGGTGCCAAAAAAGACCCCGATGACCTGCTGGTGGGCAGCGTGCCGGCCGTGCTGCAGGAGCCGCCCATTCCCAGGGAGACGTTTTTTGCCAACCTCAATGCGCGCGGTCTCTATGCACCGCCGGGCACGGCCTACGACTATTCGAATGCCGGCTATATCCTGCTGGGCCGCGTGATCGAGCGCGCCAGCGGGCAACCGCTGGAGACGGCCTTCACGCAGCTGCTGTTCCAGCCTGCAGGCATGTCGGCTTCCTATCTGCTGGGGCCGCAGCCGCGGCCTGAGGCTGCGCGCGGCTACTACCGCGTGAAGCCGGGTGACCGATGGCTGGTGTGCCCCGACCTCAACTCGGGCTTCGACGCGACAGGCGGCGTGGTGTCCACCGCGTCCGACATGGTGCGATGGAACGGCGCACTGAGAAGCGGCGCCATCGTGTCGGCCGACAGCCTTGTGCTGATGCGTACACCGGCGCGCCTGGCCGACGGAGAATCTGCGCCCATCGGCATGGGCCTGACCGCGCTGGGCGGGCCAGGCAGTTATGGTGCCGGCGGGCAGACGGTCAGTTTTGCATCGGTCGATGCGGGCTACGGTAGCGGCTATGACGTGGTGTTGCTGGCCAATGGCAGCAATACGGTGGGCGACGCCGCGTATCCACGCTTTGCGCTTGCGGCGCGCATCCACAACGTGCTGAACCCGGGCGCGCCCGAGCCTGTGCCGGTGGTTACACCCAACCCCGTGGGTGTTGAAACGGCTGCACCGACGGAGTTGCTGCACCTTTGCAAGTAAGGCGCTGAAGGGCTGGCAGGATGTTGCCGGTGATAAGGGTTCTCACGGACTTGCTATTAAATTGGTAGCTGCTTGCGCCCGCCCATAAAGGCCAGCCGGCATTTTTACTTACAAAACGCCCGCCATGCGGTATCGCTGGCGCGCGCACGCTCTTGCCCCCACAATCGTGGCATGCGCACACCAGGCCCGACAGACACCGTAGCAGGCACTTCCACTTCTTCATCGAAGCTGTTGCCCACCTGGCTGCATGTTTCCGACATCCAGGGGCTGGCCCAGCTTGCCACGCAGGCAACGTTGGGCGTCACGGGACTGGCAGAAACCGTGCAGGGCAATGTGTACAAAGCCGTGGCCGCACCGTTTGGCCTGTTGGGTTCAAGGTTCGTCGACAGCGCGCCGGGAAGCAGCGGCGTCAAGCCTTCCGGCATCACGGGCTGGGTCTACGGCAGCATCAGGGGCGTCACGCGGCTGGCAGGCGGGGCGGCCAATGCGGTGTTGTCGCGCGCAGCGCCGCTGGCCGGCGCGCAGGCTTCTTCACCGCAGCGCGAGGCCATGCTTTCGGCCCTGAACGGCGTGCTGGGTGACCTGCTGCTGGACACCGCCAATCCGTTGGCGATCCGCATGAGCTTGCGCCATGAAGGCCAGCCGCTGGTGCTGGACCCACAGGCGCTGGCCGCGCGGCTGCCGCAAGCGACGGGAAAAATCCTGGTGATGGTTCACGGGCTGTGCATGAATGACCTGCAGTGGTGCGGCAACAGCGCGCTGCCGCAGGGCCATGGCGGCCAGCTTGCGCGCGAGCTGGGTTACACGCCGGTGTACCTGCACTACAACACGGGGCTGCATACCTCGGCCAACGGCGAGCAATTGGCCGGCCTGTTGCAGCAACTGGTCAAAGCCTGGCCGCAACCGGCGCAGGACGTGACGCTGCTGGTGCACAGCATGGGCGGCCTGGTTGCGCGCAGCGCCTGCCACCACGCAGCCCAGACGGGCCACAGCTGGCTGCAGCAGCTCAAGGCCATGGTATTTTTGGGAACACCCCATCACGGCGCGCCGCTGGAGCGGTTGGGCAGCTGGGTCGACGGCGTGCTGGGCAGCAACCTGGTGACACGGCCCTTTGCCAGGATCGGCCAGGTGCGCAGTGCCGGCATCACTGACTTGCGCCACGGCAACGTGCTGGAAGCCGACTGGCGGCAGGCGGGGCGTTTTGAACGTGGCCCAGACGTGCGGGAGGTCGTGCCCCTGCCCGCGGGCGTGGATTGTTATGCGGTCGCCGCCACCACGCTTTCAGCCGGCCGCGGCCCCCTGGTTCCGGTCAGGGAGGCACTGGCGCGCAAGATGGTGGGCGATGGGCTGGTGTCGCTGGAAAGCGCCCTGGGCCTGCATGAAGAGGCGGCCCGCACGCTAGCGTTTGCGCCGGAAAACCAGTGGGTGGCACAAGGCATGAATCACATGGAATTGCTGGGCCGCCCCGAGGTGACGCGCCAGCTGGTGCAATGGCTGGGCCGTTAGCCTTCCTGGCGGCCGGGGGTTTTACGCAATCTGGTCAGGGGGTGACCAGGCTCACACTGACGGGCCAGCTGAAGTTGGAGGCCGAGGCGTCTGCGCCGGGTTTGCGTTCCTTTAGGCTGAAGGCGTGTTGCAGTGCCAATTCAAAACGGCCGGGACGCAGTGCACAAACCCGGTAGCCGCCGTCGGCTGCCTCGACGCGTGTGCCCGCGCTGCCGCTGACGTTCAGCTGCCAGCCCGCTACTTGCTGCTGGTTGAGCTGCAAATCCATGCAGAAGCCCTTGCCCAGGGTCGATACCAGCACCATGCGCTGTGTGGCGGAAATGAGGGATCCCGTGGTGTCGGCAGAAAGCAGGGCTGCCGGGTGGTTGTTTTCCAGGATACGAAGCACAGCCGGAATGACGATGGCGAAATCCAGCTTTGTGCTGGCCTGGGGTTTGTCAACACTCAGCATCTCGCCAGCTCGTGAACTCTGCGGTATGCAGAACATGGCCACCAGCAGCGCCGACAGCGCCATGAGGCGGCTGAAAGACATTGGGTAGGTGCTGCAGGAGGACACGGAGCTGAACCTGTGAAGTGATTAAGTACGCCTCAATAGTAACTAAATTGATAAAAGTGATGCAATACATTAATGCCAGCAAATGTGTGACTTATTTACCGGTTTATTCGGTTTTTCAGCAAATTTCAGCTTGTTTTTGATTGTTTCATCAAATTGCTGCCGAACGAACCCATCGATTTGTCAATTTTTGAGTTTTCCGAGGGCTGCCGCGGCCCCGAGCTCAGACGTTCTGAGTTTTGACGCAGCCATCAACTCACACGGGCTCTCCGTGGAGCGGAGGCGGTGTTTTCAGCGTTCGCGCTGCACGGCGAAGTCGAGCGAATTGGTTTGGCGTACCAAAATGACCGTCTTCGCAGGATCGCGAAGAACCGGGCTCCAGGGCAAGGGAACGTTGTCCGGAGAAATTTCAATCAAATGATCTCCGGCCGCCACGTAGGGAAACTCGTAGCGGCCCTGGCTGTCGGTTCGTGTCACGTAGCGCCGGTCGAGGATGACGGTGACACCAGGCACGCCACCTTCGGACGCTTCCCTGCGGCCATTGCTGTCTGCGTCGAAAAACACCGTGCCTGTCAGCCCGCCGGAGCCGGTTCCGGGCAGGCCGCCTAGCGGTGCTGTGGAGGTGCCGGCCCGGTCTTCGTAGCGCAGCAGCAGCTGGATGCTGCGGTTGGTCTGGGTGGTTGCAATGGCCTGCTGCGTTGCTGCCGTCAGGGCCGAGACCACCAGTGCCGGAAGCGGTTCCTGCCCGCGTGACTCGGTGTAACGAAGGGTGAGCGACCAGCCGCCATAAGGTTGCCAGCTCACGCCGACATTGGCATTGACCGACTCGCCGCCGTCGCTGCGGCGTGCACCCCGCACCGACCCATCCAGCGACCATTGCGACCACGGCGACAGGGTGCCAAGAATGCCCCAGATCAGGCCTGTGGTGGGGCTGACATTGCCGCTCATCCGCTCCCATGCCAGCGAGGTGCCGAAAGTGGCCGGCAAGACAACCGGCCAGCTTTGGTCTACCCCGAGCCGGGTTGTCCGGACGCCGGATGCATTGGCCAGGTCGGCGCGCCATTGTGTCTGGCCCCAGTCGCTGGCGCGGCTCCAGGACAGCTGCGCCGACTGGCCGGGGCTGGTGATGGTACGAAAGCTCAGGGCCGCGCCCACCGAGTTGCGCGAATCGAGCAGGTAGCGGCCGTTGACGTTGATGAAGGCACTGCGTCCCGACGCACCGCTGCCTGCGCCGGCACGGCTCACGCTGTCACTCAGCTCGACCGCATACCCGGCTTGCCACTGCCGGGTGGAGGTGTCGGCCTGCCAGTAGACGCCTTGCAGGTCGCTGGCGAGGACCGTGGTGCCCCAGCGCAAATTGGGTTCAAAGCGGAAAACACCGGCTGTGGTACGCCAGCGTTCGGTGCGCCACGCGGCATCCAGCCAGAGGCCAGTGGCTTCGCCGCCCTGCGTGCTGTTGCTGCGCACCAGGTTGGCCTGCATGCGCAGGCCGCCGACCCGCTCGCTGGGCGACCCATAGCCGGTAGCCAGTCCCGTGCCCCACGGCGCTGCGCCTTCCCAGGACGCCGCAGCAAAGTAAGCGCGGGTGTTCAATGAGTTGCCGAAGCCTCCGTTGTCCGAAATATTTTTACCGTCGATCAACTGGAATGCGGCGTCAGTGCGGCTTCCTGCCCCCAATGCGTCACCGGTGGGAAGGCGAAATTGCGCACCGGCAGACCCGATGCTGCCGCCGGAAGTCTGGAAGCCGACGGCATCCAGCCCGCTAAAGAGGCCGGTACGTCCCGCGGCTGCGTTCAGGTCTACGGCGTCGTTGAGGTACCACTGTCCACCAACACCCCGGATGGGCGTGGCCGGCACCGATACCCGCCCGGTACCACGGGCGAGCCGGGTGCTGACGGTATTGATGTCGCCCGCGTTGTGGTTGGCAAACCAGCCGCCGTCCAGCGGCAGGGCGCGCTGGTCAATGCGCCAGGTGCTGCCGCTGTTTTGGGCCTGGTTGCCCGGCGCATTCGACTGCTGCTGGACCAGGTTGGCATTGATCGAGAGCGCGCCGTGGTTCGGTGTGTCCACGAAGCCGCCTATGCCCAACGCGCGGGAGGTGGTGTCGCCACCGCCACCGTTCTGCTTGAACAGGGAATAGTCAACACGCCAGCTTCGCGGCCAGCCAGCTTCGTTGTATTCGCTGGCCTTCAGCTGAAGTCCGCCGTCAGGGTCCGGCAGGCCCTCCATAACGCGGTCCACATAAGGCTGGCCCTCAGCGGGCGGAGCCGTTGCCTGGGCCAGGGCCGCAGCCGTTGCAAAACCGGTCCCAAGTCCTGCAAGGCCGATGCGCCACCACTTGAGTGGCAAGGAAGAAGGGATGATCGGCGTGTGCGCTCGTCGCTTCATGGGGCGAAGCGCTGCTCAATACTTTGTGTTTGGCCTTTGCCCCATTCGAGCTTGCCGCGCACCGTGACGGGATAGCGGATCTGCGCCGCGGTGTCCTGGTCTCCCGGGCGAGTGGCACTCAGTGGGATCGTGCGTGTCTCGCCGGGAAGTATGGGGGTGTTGGCTGGCGAAAATTCCAGTGAGGTATTGGATGCATCGGTGCCGTTCAGGAAGCCGGTGACACGGCCGTGGGCCGTGCCGCTGTTGCGGATCTGCAGGACGGGTGTGGGCTTGCCGTTCACGGTCTGGACGCCCGAGCCGGCGACGCTCAGCTCCGGTGTGGCGCCGCCGATGGTGACGTACACCACCACGCCGAGACGCGCGGAAAATGGGATGGGGGGGCCCGACTCCATGCGGGTAACCTGCTCCTGGCCTTCCAGCATGATGGCAAAGCGGCATTCACCAGGCTTTGCATCGGGGGGCACATTGACTTCAAAGCGAAACCGGTAAGGACGCCCACCCGCAACGGTGAGTTCGCGCCGCTCGATGGCCACCCATGGTCGGCAGCTGCCGGGCCCCAGTTCATCGTTAAAAGTGACGGAGTTGTCCATGCCAAGCCGCCAGTCCGCTGTCCTGATACTGAACGTTGAGGAAGCTGACGATGCGTTGGTGATTTCCATGATCTGGCGCAGACGCTCGCCGGGTTTGACTTCGAGTTCAAACCGGGGAGGCGACACTGCCAATGCAAATTCGCTTGCCATTGCGCCAGGCGCAATCAGGGCGAAGGCCAAGCCAACAAGGCCAGCCGCATACTGCCGCAGGGCAAGTAACCGGAGACGGATCATTGCGTATCTACCTCGAAATAAAACTGCAGGGCCTGGGAAGACGTCAGCGCGCGCCCATCTGTTCTGAGAATCAGCTCAACGGTTTCTTCCAGGGTAGCCGCACTGACGACACCGTCGAAGATCAGGGTGCGGCCGCCAGATCGCAGTGAGCCAGGCAGCAAACGCCCCTGGGTTCTCCAGGTAACAAAGATGGGCTCGCCCGGGACCGGGGCGAGCCCCATGTAGAGCCTGACCGGCTGGTTCAACCAGCGCGAGAGGTTCAGGCGAAGCGCAACCCGCAGGCTGGCTTCCACCGAGTTGTCGGCCCCGCGGCCGGGAACCAGCTGCCGCCAGCGCATGGGGACGACGCTCTGGGTCGCGACGGTGCCGGTGTCATCCACGCGGGTCGTGGTGGCGGCTGCGTGTTGTGCAGTCAGCACGTTGGCAAGCAGCAGGAGGGCGGCAAATCCGATGAGGTGTGACAGGCTGACCGGTCTTTTCATCATCATGGGGAGGTCAGGGTGTAGCTGACGCGGCCGGTAAAGGTGCCCGAACCCACCAGTTGGGTATTGGCGTAGTTGAACTGCAGACAGCTTTCAAACCAGGTGTTGCGTGTAACGCTGAGCAGCGTTTGTGATGCACCGCCTACAAACGTTCCGCTGGGGATGGTGGGAGTCGGGTCTTGTGCGCCGCCGGAAACCCAGGAGATGGTATTGAACGGAATGGTGTCGCCCGTGGCATTGACCAGAGAGGCCGGTGCGGTGGCGGTGAGTGTGGCGTTGGCGCCGGTGCCCGGTGTGCGGTAAAAGCCGCCGACGTAAACCTGCGCGGGCACCGTGCAAAAGGCAAAGCTGTCATAAGGGCTGGCCGTAACGGTGCTGTCGGTTGTCATGGCGCTGGTGCCGGCTCCGATGTTGGCCGCTGGAATGGTGACTGAAACGCGATTGATGGTGGAATTGTTGCCGGGCGTACCTCCGGAGCTGAAATTGCCGCCGGTCATGGTTCCGGCGCCTACCTGCAAAAACAATGACTTGGTGCCTGCTGTGATGGTGACAACAAAGGCCTGGGCGCCCGCGCAGGCCAGAGCGCCGGCCCCCAATGCGGCGACGCGCAGCACTTGCAACACACTGCTGCGAGTGGGCACGAGGAACAGGGGTTGGGTGCGCATAAGTACCACTTTACGCTAACTCAGAAATATCAACAAAAATAAAAATGGCCCCGACAAGCGGGGCCACTTAAGGATTTATGTAATCAGAGTTGTGTAGCGGTGTAGGTAACGCGGCCATTTTTTGCGATGGTGCCGCCGTAGGTGCCTGCTGCTGGCAAGGTCGCGTTGAGGTAGGTATAGGTCCACTTGCCTTCGACGCGGACCAGCTTGTTGGTAGCGGTCAGCGTCGTTGCGGTACCAGCACCGCCGCCTGCGCCCAGGTTGAACGCTGGGTGGGTGATGGCGGCATTGGTAAAGCCGGCGGTGGTGGCGCCCAGTGCTGCGCCGGCCACGTTGATCTGGCTCCAGGGAATCACTTCACCGGCGGTGCCGGTCGTCAACGGGCCGGTGGTGGCGGAGTTGAGGCTGATGTTGCCGCCGTTGCCATACACGCGCACTGTCACTGCACCTGCGGTCAGGTCACCGCCCACGCCAGCAATCACGGTGCTGTCGCCGACGTTCGCGCCTGGGACCGTGAAGGTGACGCTGTCAATCGTGCCATCAGTTGCCGTATTGCCGGAGCTGGTGCCGACACGCAGGAACAGCACTTGTGGAATGACGATGGTCATGTCCACGCGAGCGTTCGCGGTCGAACCGACGATGGCAGGGTTGGTGAATGTGGATTCGGCGTGGGCGGTAGCGCTCAGCAAGCCGGTTAAGCCCAGGGTGCTGACAAGAAGGAGTTTTTTCATGATGTTTCCTAAGGATTAAGGTTGAAGTTCAGAGCTGCGTGGCGGTGTAAGTAACTCGTCCGTTTTTGGCGATGGTGCCGCCGTACGTGCCGGCTGCGGGTAAGGTTGCGTTGAGGTAGGTATAAGTCCACTTGCCTTCGACGCGGACAAGTCGGTTGGTGGCCGTCAATGTGGTGGCGGTACCAGCTCCGCCGCCTGCGCCCAGGTTGAATGCTGGGTGGGTAATGGCGGCATTGGTAAAGCCGGCGGTCGTGGCTCCCAGTGCGGCACCGACCACATTGATCTGGCTCCAGGGGATCACTTCACCGGCGGTGCCGGTCGTCAACGGGCCGGTGGTGTTTGAGTTGAGGCTGATGTTGCCGCCGTTGCCATAAACGCGCACCGTCACAGCACCTGCGGTGAGGTCGCCGCCCACACCGGCGATCACGGTGCTATTACCCACACTGGCGCCTGGAACCGTGAAGGTCACGCTGTCGATCGTGCCATCGGTTGCCGTATTGCCAGAGCTGGTGCCAACACGCAGGAACAGCACCTGCGGAATGACAATGGAAAAGTCCAGCCGTGCAGTCGCTGTGGAACCCGTAATTGCGGGCGTGGTAAATGTGGACTCTGCATGCGCTGGCGCTGCCGCCAAACCGGCCAGGCCCAAGGCGCTTGCTAAAACAATTTTTTTCATCAAGGTCCTCTCTGCGGTAATAAGAAGGTGAATCGGGTGTTCAGGCTTTTTCTGAACGTGAATGGACTGTAACTAGGCGTTTCGAAAAAAGGTGGCTTTACATTCGTAACGCGGGCGACAAATGGTAAATACGTCACGCTTAAGTCATTGAAAACAATGGATTTATGCGAAATGGCGACAAGAAAGATGGGGTTTGGCTTGGATGTAACGAATGCCACAAGCCTTCTTCTGTGACATATTTCCCAGAGTGGTGTAACGAGTCAGAAACAAATGGCGTTTGTCTGCCAAGTGGTGCTTTTCTCTGTCCTCTCTGGAACTACCGCGTCGCTTGAACTGGTCGAACATTCGTTGTATGAGAGGCAGAGCTGGTTAATGAAGGCTGTAGCACGCGCTATTCGAGCGAGGCCTCAAAGTGAAGGCGGGCTTCATGCGATCAGACGGCGACGGTGGTTGGATTGACTGGGCAAGTCGTATGCGCTTTAACAATCGGAAGAGGTCCACGCAAGGGACGTCGGTGGTGGTTGGTTGCCCGTGATAGATAGGCAGGTAGGCACGCCACTGGGATCGCGTGGTGCCCTTGTGTGGCGTGCATAGCAGCGCAGGCAGCTGATCGACTGCTCGCTGGCGGGGCTTGCGACGGGTTGCCGGCGGAATCGCCAGGCACGCAGCACCGGCGTTACGGTTGTGTGCCGGTCGAGGCGCGTTTGAGTGTGGTGCGGAGGCGCGGGCAGGTCGCGCCTCGTTTGCGGGCGAGATTTGCTATGCAGCCGTCACTGCATGCCGGTTGCCGACAGGGGCTTGAAGGTCCTGCTCGCGAGATGCAAGTGCGGCAGGATGGAAACCTGGTGTCGCCAGGCGGCGTGTGAGCCGCTGATTACCAGGAAATGGTCAATTCAACCGGGTCCCGGGAATTCATGGGCTTGCCTGCCACCACGGCCAGGCGGCTACCTGAAGCGGAATCGGTCATGGTGTTCATGCGTTGCGTTTGGCCGGACCTGCTGGTCGAGGCGGATGCGATAGCCTGGATGTCTACGGTGGCTGGGCAACTGATGCGCAGGGTGCCGGCCTGGCCGTCTGGCTGGCCGCGATGGGTGCAGCGATGGTCTGCCGTAACGGCTTCGCTGAAACTGCGCAACACGATGGTCACACCAAATGAGCCTGAACTGGTTTGCGCCTGGGCTGCGCCGTGAATCCCGAGCAGGGACTGGGCGGCCAGGGCGGCGGCAAAAGCAAATTTGATGGTTTTCATGGCGCAACTCCTTAAAACTATCAGTTGTTGCAGTCATGCTATCGAATTTGTTAATTTGAATCAATTGGTAAAAGTCACTGCAAAAGTGTTAATTAGTGACATTTCACACAAACTGAGTTTTAAATTTGATTTTTCCTTTTGTTGATGGTTTTGATAAATATTTATAAATTTCATCAATATGAGGGTTTTTGCTTCAATTAGATTGCGGCAAAACTGTGATGTGGTGCTCTTATCGGGCATAGAACGCCAAAGCGGCGGTCGCCGGTTAGTACCCAGTAGTTTGTTGAGGCCGCGCTGAAGGCGCCTTACGCCTGCTTAGTAGGTGACGGTAACCGCAACCCCGGTCTGGGTGGCGGTGCAGGTGGCTCCGGAGCAGGTGCCCGACTGACCGGCTGCAATGGTGCCTGTGACCGTGTAGGGCTGGGCGAAGCCAGTACCTGTTGCTCCTGCGCCGCTTAGCGCCAAGGTGTAATTGAGGCCCAGCAACGTGCCAGATGTCGGCGAAAGTGCGAGGGTGTAGGTTGTGTTACGGGTGCAGTCCACCGTGAAGTTCATGGTGGCCGTCTGCGGGGTAGCCGCAAAAGAGGTGTAGTTCAATGTCAGGGTTGATGGCGAAATAGCGCCCGGGGCCGTGTTGCCGGAAGCGACCTGGCCCACAAAGCACGCAGCAATGATGCTCACGGTGGGTGTGAATGTCGTGGTAGCAACGACAGGGCCGGTAGTGGCTAGCTGAAGGCTGGTGATAAAGGTCTCGTCATAAATACCGGGCGTATTGCCGGTTTGGCTGGGTTTCACCTGGAAGTCGTAGGTCAGCACGGTGCTGGCGCTCAGGGCCGCGCCAAACGTCAAGGTTCCACTTACTCGGCCGGTGGTGGCATTGGTCCAATCGGTCGCAGTGGCATTTTTGAAAATGCTGATGTCGAGTCGATCAGCATTAACGGTACCTCCGCCATGGCGGAACACCCGGCGGGTAAGGCCTGTACGGCTGCCATAGTCAATGCTGACCCAGTAGCCTGTGCTGTTCAGGTCCGTCGCCAGCCGGGTGCAGTTCACGGTGATAGTGCCGCTGGCATTGGCAGCGGCCGCCCCGTTGGTGTAGTTGAGGTTGACCGACGTGGCCGCGAGTGTGCAGGTAATGGCTGCTTTGGCGTGCAACGCGCAGGTGCACAGCAGGGCTGCCAGGGCAATGCGCAATGCGTAAGAGACACTCATCGATGGACTCCGTTAATCGCCCGGGCCTTCGCTGGCGGGACGACTTCTAACTGCTGATGGTAACGTTTTGTAGCAGTACTGTGCATGGTGCCGTATTGCGTCGTTCCCGTGGGCACTGGGGTCGAAAAATCGTGACAAAAATCACGCTGGCGGAAACAAGATGGACGTCAGTAAGTAATGGTCAGCGTCCGCATCTGCGTGCTGGTGCACGTGCCCGTGGCGCAGGTGCCGGATTGGCCCCCCGGGATGGTGCCGTTGATCGTGAAATTCTGCGGAAAACCCGTACCGGTCTGGCCTGCGGGATTGCTTAAAGCCAGGTTGTAATTGAGCGTGAGCAGGGCTCCTGCCGTCGCGTCCAGCGCCATGGTGTAGGTTTCGCCGATGGTGCAGCGCACGGCATAGGCTGTGCTGGCTGTGGCCGCGGCGAGCTGAAAAGATGCGTAGTTGAACTGGATGTTGCCCGGCGGCGTGCTGAGCAGGCAGACGGACTGGTTGTTGATGCTCACGGGGAATGTGGGGAAGACGTCCACGTTGCCGGGGCCATTGTCATAGCGCAGGCGCATGGTCACGGTGTCGGTGAAGAGTTTGGCGCTCTTGTTGAGCCCGGCCGCAATGCGGCTGTAGAAGACATGGGTGGCACTGGCCGTCAGGGCACCACCGAAGTTGACCGTTCCGGCGAAGTCCGTGGCCGCGGTTCCGCCCCATGCGCCGTTGCCTGGTGCCGTCCTGTAAAGCTCGTAAGCGATGCGGTTGGTCTGGCCGTTGCCGTTGACCGCCTGGTTGGTGTTGCCGGTGGGGTTGAAGCCGTTATCGGCCTGCAAGGTGTAGTCTGAGCTGGCTGAATCTGTGGGGCCGCGCGTGCAGTTGATCGTCACGGTCCACGCGCCATCGGTGGGATTCGGGTCGTTCTCAAAGTACACCGTCTGTACGGGTGTCGCTGTGGCGTTGCAGATCAGCGCGGCCCAGGCCGGCGCCGCGCCCAGAAGAGTCAGGCATGCCGCAGCGGCGAGGCGCCAGGGTTTGGTGTCAATCATCGCTTGACTCCGCTGCACCGCACTGGACCCACCCGGGCAATGTCTTCCAGGTTGCCGGGCGGCAACTCCACCGCAAATGTGCAGCTAGCCCCATTCCATTTCAGGCGCAGGCGGTTCTGGGCCTGCAGGCCGGTGACAAAGGCCTCGCCGCGGCGAGCGGTAAAAAACTCTTTCTTGTCGCCGATCAGCTCAACCTCTGCACCTGAGGGCGCCGGCTCGCCATCGTCCAGCTCAATACGAATCAAGGCGCCCCGTCCTGAGCGGACGGGAAACGCGATCTTGACCGCACCCCGAAGCGCCGGCACGGCTTCGAGCTCGATGGAGTCGAGTTCGGCGCTGATCGGCAGCTCGCTCGGATCCAGGCGTACGCTGTTGCGCTGGAACGGTAGCAGGCGCGGCAGCAGCGCAACACCGTCTGAATTGGTTCGGGTCAGTGTGCTGCCCTGAAAGCCCACACCCACATTGGCGTAACCCGGCACTTCCACAATGGCAAAGCTTTCCTGTACGCGGCGCGTGGCGAAGACTTGGCCTTCGGCCGCTACCATGCCTCCGATCAGGCCCAGGCGCAGGTTTTGCTGGCTCTCCCCATTGCTGACATCAGCCGAAAACAGGCCTTTGGTGCCCTGGTAATAAGCGCCGCCTTCCGCATAGCGGCCGTCCGCACGGGAGCCCAGCGCCGTTCGCCAGCCCCAGCCGGTTTCGGCACTCACTGCTCGGCTGGCGTTTACATATCCTTCGGTGCTTCCACTGCGGGTAGTGACACCTGCGGCGATGGTGACCCGATTTTCAAGCGGCACGATCAGGGTGGCGCCCACCGAAGTCCCCGAGCTGATGCCGCTGAGGCGGGTGGCGCTCAAAGTCAGGGCTGCGCGTTGACCGAGGCGCAGGGTGTAATTCACACTGAGGGTGTTGAGCTTTCCGAGGTCGTAGTTGTCAAAGCCGGCGTAACTCACGTTGAAGGCGCCGAAGTTGTCGCTGCTGTAGCTGTAACTGGCGGTGGTTTGCAGGCGGGGCGATGGCGTATCAATACCGATTTGCCGGTAGCCGCGCGATGCGCCTTCCGCGCTGAGTGACACGCCGTGCCGCAGTCCGCTGCGCTCGACCCCGACCATCCAGTTGGTGCCCTGGCCCGCCGCGTCGCTGCGGCTGGCCGAAAACGCCGTCTGTCCCAGCATCTGGAAAGGCAGCTCATAGCTGGCGCCGGCGCCGGCACGCATCAGAGACTTCGACCATTCGCCGTTGGCTTCGACCGTAAGGCTTTTGCTCAGGCCTTGGCGCCAGAGGCCTGAAACGAAACGATCCCCATAATCGGCGTTCTCAATCCCGAGGTCGCGGCGTACGGCCCCCAGCTCAAAGCTCCAGTCGCTGAGGTTTTCTTCCAGCAGGTTGGCATTGCTGAAAAAAGACTGGGTGATGACGGTTTCCCGGCCCAGGATGTCGCGTACCACCACTCGGGCTTCCCCGGCCCCGGTCAGTGCGGGAAAGTTGTCGATGCTGAAGGGGCCGGATGGGACCTTGGAAGTTTGCCGCAATGCGTCGTTGACATAGAGCTCAACGGTGCTGGGCGCCGCCGACAGGCCGGTCACGGTGGGAATGGGCTGGGTGACAAAGCCAGGTTGCAGCGAGAAGTTTTTGCTGAACTGTATGCCGCCGAAATACACTTGGCGTCCCGAAATGCCGGTGCGCGTGCTGCTGTCACCCAGTCGCAGGGAGCTGTTGCTGTCCAGGAAATTCCGGGTGTAGGTGGTTTCAAGCCGACGCCATGAGGCCTTGAGCGTCGGGTCCTGGCTGATGAGGTTGCGACCCACGTAGCTGCTGGTCAACAGCCCCAGCTCCCCCGACACGCCGAATTCGGTCAGGGCGCCCAAGTCCTTCGCGTCCGTGGAGCTACCGGCGATGCGGTTGCGGGTGGTGATGTAGTTCAGGTCGTAATTTGCAAATGCTGCGGGGATCGACGGCGACAGCGGGGGGCGCATGGCCGATTCCTGCGTCAGGCGCACGGCGTTGAAGGCCGCCGGCGAAAACACCAGGTCGACTGACTGGTCGGCGAAATTCAGCCGCGCCTCGAATCCCGGAATGGCCGACAGCGGAAACCACTTTTGGCCCTGGAAATCAACGTCCTGCGCGCTGGGCCGGTGGTTCAACCGCCACTCTTCAAAGGCATCTTCGGGCGCATAAAGGATGCCGTTGCGCTCAAGCAGGGTCCAGACGCCGCCCTTGGTGCTGTTGATGAAGACTTCCAGTGGAAGGAGCCGGTCATTGGCAGACCGGGCCGCTGGCGGTGCATTAGAGGAGGCGGGTGTCTGGGCGTGTGCCAGCAGGCCGTAACAAAGGCCTGCAATGCCTATCGCTACGGGGTGTTTTCGTAAAGTCCACCAGCGCCTCATTGAAATCGGGTGCCAAATCAAGGCAGCGTGATGCTGGTCGTGAGGCTTTGTCCATCGTCAAAGGTCACCACCAGTTGGGCGTCACCTTTTGTAAGGGTCTGCTCTGCCTTAAGCCCGACAGTTTTACGGGCGCCGGGCAGGATGTAACTGCCACCCTCAAATCGGGCCAGGGCTTGCGTGCCCCGCATGACGGTCGCCTCCCGTATCTGGGCATAGGCCGTGCCGGTATTGCTGCACTGCAGGTTGAGAGTTTTGGCATCTGCCAGCTGGTTGGTGCAACTAACCTGACGTTTGGCCGCGGGGGGTGTGATGAACACCGGCATGCTCAAGGCCAGCGCGATGGGAACCTGGATGCCAGACGCAGGCAAGGCTTCTGGCACTTCGCGAATGATCATGCGATAAGTTAGTTGCCGGCTTGCATCCGCAGGTTTCAGCATGGCCAGGCGTACCACTTGCCTGGCCTTGGGCGCCAGCTTGATGATGGGGGGTGCCAGGATCATGTCTTCGGTCAGCACGAGTTCGTCAGTGCCGTCCGGTTTCTGGCTCCAGGTGTTGATGTCGGCCTGCAGCACGACTTCGGTGTCTGCTTCGTTGGTCAGTGTGACTGCAATCGCGCGATCGCGCGGGGTCATGTAAAGCCGCACCGGTGTCACCGAAAAAACGCCAGCCGTAGCTGCCGCCCAAGGCCCCAGCAGGCTTAGCAGGAAGGCGTAGGTGACAAGCTTGCGTCGGCGCTGTGAGACGTTCATCCTTAGAAGGATACCAGCATCTCAACCGATCTAGCATAGTTGCCGGCGTGGGCGAGATGCAGTGCTGTCACGGTACCGCGATCATCCTGAAGCCGCAAACGGGCCTGTTTTTCAATCGCTGCGGCTTCTGTGTCAAGGGCGTAGCGCCGGCTTTCGATTTCCCAGCCGTCGTCCGACTCCTCACCAGCCGTGGCGACCTGGCGCTGGTCCTCCAGCCGGCAGGTATAGCGGGCGCCCGGGTCATTGCGCGACAACTCGTTGCGGCAGTAGTCGGGCAGCAGTGAATCCCGTGTGGGCCGGTAGCCGGGCATGAAGCGGGCGTCCCCGAGGGTGCGGACCTGCGCGATGTTGACGAAGACGTTCGAGTTGCAAGTAACCTGCACCGAGGCGCCACCGGCACCGGAGCCCGAGGCGCTTGTGCAGGCGTTGTTGACACCGGTCAGGTTGATCTGGACGGTGAACTGGCCGCTGTCCGTTCCGGAAAAGGCGCAAACGCCCGTCAGAAACAGGGACACACCGAGAGCCAGCTTTGCAAGCGGACGCATCGGTGTTGTCATGACGGAGCTGACCTCAAGGTCTGACCAGTACGTTGGTACTTGCTCGATTAGTACGTGATGGTCAGGGTACGGGTCTTGTTGGTGGCTGCGGTGTTTGAGCAAGCGCCGCCGGCGGTTGCGCACTTGCCGGCCTGGCCAGCGATCATCGAGCCGGTCACGCTATAGGCCTGCGTGTTGCCGTTGCCAGTGCCGCCGGCTGCGCTCAGTGCCAGGGTGTAGGCAAGGTCAACAGCGTCATCGGTCACCGAGGTGGAGTCGAGTGCCAGGGTGTAAGGCAGTGTTTTTGTACACTGGATCGTGAAACCGCCGGCGGTGGTTTGTGCTTGGGCGGCAACCTGGAACGAGGTGTAGTTGAACACGACGTCCGAGGTCTTGACGTATTTGCAGGAGCTGGTCAGGTTGATGGTGACATCAAACGTTCCAGTGGCGGTCGCTGCCTGAACAGGCAGGGTTGCAATGCTGACGAGAGCCAAGGCAATCAGTGAGAGCAGTTTGTTCATGAAAATCTCCGGTTGAGGAAGCGAAAATGGAAACAAGGATTCGGTGAAGTGGACTGTAACTAGATATTTCTGAAATCGGTTCATTTGTATCTGTAACAGCGCACTCTAGTGGGGAATTTGTCACGACAAACCGTTGAAATTATTGGATTTATTCATAAATAGAGCCAAAAGACTTACTGGTAACAAGCGTAAATACTGCCGTCTGAAACGGCTTCTTCTTTCCGGATCCAGTGAATCAGTAACAAACCTGAAACAACCATGCCCCAAACCATGCAGAAACAAACCCTGTCTTTTCAAGCCGAAGTTGCGCAGCTGCTCAAGCTGGTCACGCACTCCCTGTATTCGAACCCGGACATCTTTTTGCGCGAGCTGGTTTCCAACGCGTCGGATGCCTGCGACAAGCTGCGCTTCGAAGCGTTGAACGATGCGTCGCTGTATGAAAGTGATCCCGAGCTCAAGGTGAAAGTGAGCTTTGACAAGGCGGCCGGGACGCTGACCATTACCGACAACGGCATCGGCTTGTCGCAGCAGGAAGCCATCGACAACCTCGGCACGATTGCCAAGAGCGGCACGCGCGACTTCATGGCCAAACTCTCGGGCGACCAGAAGAATGACGCGCAACTGATCGGCCAGTTCGGCGTCGGGTTTTATTCGGGCTTTATCGTGGCCGACCGCATCGCAGTGGAAAGCCGCCGCGCCGGCCTTCCGGCAAACCAGGGTGTGCGCTGGAGCAGCGACGGCACTGGCGAGTTTGAAGTCAGCGAGCTCGAACGTGCCGAGCGCGGAAGCAGCATCATCCTGCACCTCAAGGAGGAATCGCTCGACTACCTGAACGCCTGGAAACTCAAAGGCATCATCAACAAATACTCCGACCACATTTCGCTGCCCATCCTGATGCAGAAAGAAGCATGGAAGGAAGGCGAAAACGACCAGCCCGGCGAGATGGTGGTGACCGGCGAATGGGAAACCGTCAACCAGGCCGCGGCGCTGTGGACGCGCGCCAAAAAAGACATCACGCAAGACCAGTACGACGAGTTCTACAAGCAGATCAGCTACGACAGCGAAGCGCCACTGGCCACCACGCACAACCGCGTGGAAGGCGCCACCGAATACACGCAGCTGCTGTTCATCCCGGCCAAGGCGCCGATGGACATGTTCAACCGCGACAAGGCCGCGGGCGTCAAGCTCTACGTCAAGCGCGTCTTCATCATGGACGACGCCCAGGCGCTGATGCCGACCTACTTGCGCTTCGTCAAGGGCGTGGTGGACTCGTCCGACCTGCCGCTCAATGTCTCGCGCGAATTGCTGCAGGAAAGCCGCGCCGTCAAGGCAATCCGCGAAGGCTGCACCAAGCGCGTGCTGTCGATGATTGAAGACCTGGCCGCCAATGACGCCGACAAGTTCAAGGCTTTTTATGGCGAGTTCGGCGCCGTGCTCAAAGAGGGCCTGGGCGAAGACTTTGCCAACCGCGAGCGACTGGCCAAGCTGCTGCGCTTTGCCAGCTCAACGACGGATACCGTCAGCGTGGGCTTTGCCGACTACAAAGCCCGCATGAAGGAAGGCCAGGACGCGATTTACTACATCACCGCCGACACACTGGCCGCGGCAAAGAACAGCCCCCAGCTCGAAATCTTCCGCAAGAAAGGCATCGAAGTGCTGTTGATGGCCGACCGCGTGGACGAGTGGGCGCTCAATTACCTGCACGACTTTGACGGCACGCCGCTGCAGTCGGTCGCCAAGGGGGCGGTAGACCTGGGCAAGCTGCAGGACGAAGACGAGAAGAAGGCCGCCGAAGAGGCGCAGACACAGTTCAAGCCCATCCTCGACAAGCTGAAAGAAGCGCTGAAAGACAAAGCCAAGGACGTGCGCGCCACCTCCCGTCTTGTCGATTCACCTGCCTGCCTTGTGGTGCAGGACGGCGACATGTCGACCCAGCTGGCCCGCATGCTCAAGCAGGCCGGCCAGGCCGTGCCCGAGTCCAAGCCCATCCTGGAAGTCAATGCCCAGCACCCGCTGGTCAAAAAGCTTGAGGCTGGTGTGGAAGGCGCGCATTTTGACGACCTGGCCCACATCCTGTTTGACCAGGCCTTGCTGGCCGAAGGCGGCATGCCTGAAGACCCGGCCGCCTATGTGCGGCGGGTGAACGCGCTGCTGGTGTAGGCGCCGCGCGCCGATTTGGCGAATACCAGACCCCAGAAAGGCCCGGAGAGGCTTTTTTGTGAGCCAATTCGGCCTCTGGCCCTTTAGGAGTGTGCGTGGCCAGCTATTAAATTCATAGCGACAGCATGGCCGTGGCCGACTGTCTGGCGCGGGCTGGCAGCTGCTCAGCACACCAGCGGCGGATCCTGCATGGCCTCGGTTTGCTCTTCCAGCATATCGACCTGGCTTTTCCAGTAGTCGCTGGAGCCGAACCAGGGGAAATTGATCGGGAAGATCGGGTCATGCCAACGCTGTGCCAGCCAGGCGCTGTAGTGCACCAGGCGCAGCGTGCGCAGCGGCTCGATCAGCGCGAGCTCGCGCCGGTCGAATTCGCGGAACTCTTCGTAGCCGTCCACCAGCGCACCCAGCTGTCGGGTGCATTGCGCGCGGTCGCCCGACACCAGCATCCACAAATCCTGCACCGCCGGCCCGGTGCGCGCATCGTCCAGGTCGACAAAATGCGGGCCGGCCAGCGGCAGGCCTTCGGGCGTCCACAAAATATTGCCGGGGTGGCAGTCACCGTGCAGGCGCAGGTTTTTCACGTCGCCCACGCTTTCAAATACGGTTTGCGCCACCAGCATGGCTTCATCAAACGCCTTGCGCCAGCGAGACTCCATGTCCAGCGGGATGTAGCCGTGGGAACCTTGGGCGCCATGGTTGCCGCCCGCCAGCAGAATGTCACGCGAGGCATAACCAAAGGTCTGCAGGTTCAGGGCCGGCCGGTGCGCAAACGGTTTGGCGCTGCCGACGGTGTGGATGCGCGCCAGGAAACGGCCTATCCATTCCAGCACTTCCAGGTTGTCCAGCTCGGGCCGCCGCCCACCGCGGCTGGGCGACACGCTGAAGCTGAAGCCCTTGAAGTGGTGCACCGTGCGGCCTTCCAGCACAAGCGCGCCCACCACCGGTATCTCGGCGGCCATCAGCTCGGCGGCGAAGGCGTGTTCTTCGGCAATCTGTTCATCGGTCCAGCGGTCCGGCCGGTAAAACTTGGCCACCACGACATCGCCCGCCAGGTCTGCGTCGCCCACGGGGCTCTCAAGATGGATCTGGTAAACCCGGTTCTCGTAGCTTGAAAGCGCCATCAGGCGGCCGTCGCCCAGTAAACCGACGCTGGCCAGCGCATCGAGCACCACGTCGGGTGTCAATGTCTCGTACGCGTGCAGCGTTGCGTGCGCCGGAGCCTTGTGTTTTTCTGTCATGCCTGATTGTCGGCGCAGATGACGGTGCGCTGCCAGCAAGGGCTTGTAAACGCCTGTTTCTCGGATGAAAAGGCCGGCAACCTAATACCAAACTGCGCGAGAAGCTATAAAAATCATAGCAACTGCCGGTGAGGCAGGATGATTCAGGGCTGCAGGATATGGCCGGTGCGCGGGTCTCCCTTGCCGGCCAGCACTTCCTGGTAGGCCGCTTGCACCGCAACCTGTCCGGCGTGCCGCTGGGCGATGAGCCAGGGTGTTTTGGCACCCGTCACTTGCCGCGTGAAATCCCGCCAGGCGCGCACCAGCTGCTTTCCAAAGCCGTCCTCCCCCCAGTCGGTGATGCGCTTTTTAACTTGCGAAGGTGCAAAGAACAGTATGGGCCGGGGACCAGGCAAGTCCTTGGTGCTGCCTTTGGCGGCCAGGTCGTCCACGTGCGTGCCGCCTATCGAGCAGTTGTAGCGAAGCTGGCCAAAGCGGCTGTGAATGCGCTGGCGCAGGCTGGCGCTGCCCGCGAAGTCGACGTACACGCAAGCCGTGTCGGCGGCAATCGCGTCGAGCTGGTCATAGGTCGCCACACGGCTATAGCACCCCAGGCTTTCACAAAAAGCGACGTTGCCTGGCGACGTGAGGCCTATCACCTCAATACCCGGCCGCTTTGCCAGCTGAAAGGCTGTGCCATACGCCGTTTTGCTGGAGGCGCTGGACAGCAACATGGAGGTGGCGTCGAAAAAGTCGTTGTCCGCCAGGAAGTCATCAATCAGGAAGGAGGTAATGAACAGCGGGCGCAAGAGCGACTGCATGTCTTCGGTAGCCGCGTCATAAAACGGGTCCGCGCTGCAGCGCATGTACTGGTTGTAGGCCACCGGCAGGGCCCGCCGGCGCGCGGCGCCGTCAAAGAAGCCTGCAGGTGTCACGCGGGCCGGCTGCAGCACCAGCTCGCCGGCCATGGGGTAGTAGCCGTAAAACTTCTCCCCCACGGCTACGCCCTCGCATTGCGACTCCGCCACCGTGGCAAACCCCCAGACCGGGATGCAGCCCCAGCCGTCTTCCCCGGTCGGGAAAAAC
Organism: Polaromonas sp. P1_F1; assembly: GCF_056405795.1. Taxonomy (NCBI): domain Bacteria; kingdom Pseudomonadati; phylum Pseudomonadota; class Betaproteobacteria; order Burkholderiales; family Comamonadaceae; genus Polaromonas; species Polaromonas sp. P1_F1. The sequence goes on along the minus strand of NZ_JBFUBJ010000001.1, from coordinate 919,863 downwards.
TGCCAGTAGTTCATCGCCTCGCCAAAGGCCGCGTACGTGATGTTGTTGGAGGTCAGCGCAAATGAGTCGATGCGCAGCCGCACCTGGCCGGTCGTGAGCGGCAAATGCGGATCGGTGTGCCAGCGAGTTTGGGCAAGGTCATCTTTCCGGACCTGAAAGGAGGTTGTGAGGGCGGTGTCGTTCATGCACAGCACCCTAAATGAAACGGCCCGCCGGTTCAACACCGGCGGGCCGCGTAGGTGACAACCACCCCCGTCCAGGCTCACTGCGTGTAGCCTGTTCCCCCCTCGAGGGGGCGGCGCCTGCGGCCCGGCGAAGCCGGTTCCGCGGCCCCTGCTGGTGAAATACCCCGCGCTGTTTACGCGCTGAACTCTTCATGCCAGCACGAGCCGCGGGACTGGCTTTGCCAGACCGCAGGCGGGCGGCCCCCTCGGGGGGCAGGGAGCTACACGCAGTGAGCGACCGTGGGGGCTCTATTACTTCAGGGTAATGGTCACGTCAATATTGCCGCGCGTTGCGTTCGAGTAAGGGCAAACCTGGTGCGCTGCATCCACCAGCGCTTGTGCTGCGGCGCGGTCCATGCCGGGCAGGGTGATGTCCAGGCGCACGGCGATGCCGTAGCCGTTCGGGATCTTGCCGAGGTCAACGCTGGAGTCGATGGAAACGTCTGCTGGCACGTCGATTTTCTTCATGCCGCCGACAGCCTTCATCGCGCCGATGAAGCAGGCTGCGTAGCCGGCTGCGAAGAGCTGCTCGGGGTTGGTGCCGGTTCCGGCGGTGCCGGGCGAGCTCAGCGTGACGTCCAGGCGGCCGTCGTCGGTCTTGGACTTGCCGTCACGGCCGCCGGTGGTGTGGGCGTGGGCGGTGTAGAGAACTTTTTCGAGTGTGGTCATGGTGGCTTCCTTTGGAAAATACCCCGGATCGGGGCGGGTTAAAAATTCAGTGAAATGGTGAAAGAAATCAGCCGGTGAGGCGGTTGCGAAACGACTGCACCTGCTGCGTCAGCGACACCAGCTCGGGAATCGAGCACTGGGTGGCGCTCAGGATGCAGCCCGGAATCTTTGCGGCCCTGGCCTTGAGCTTGCGGCCGGCCGCCGTCAGCGTGATGTGAACGCGGCGCTCATCTTCCACTGCGCGGATGCGTGAAAGCAGCCCGGCCGATTCCATGCGCTTGAGCAGCGGCGTCAGCGTGCCCGAGTCAAGGTAAAGCCGTTCACCAAGCTCGGACACCGTGAGGCCGTCCTGCTCCCACAGCACCAGCATTGCGAGGTATTGCGGATAGGTGAGGCCCATCTCCTCGAGCATGGGCTTGTACAGCTTGGTCATGGCCAAAGAGGTGGAGTACAGCGCAAAACACAGCTGGTTGTCCAGCTGCAGCATGGCGTCAGTGGCATTGGCGGAGTCGGTTTTGTTGGGCATGGGTTGAATTATAGCGAGCAATTGAATTGTGTGCAAGTTAATTGTTTCTGAATGTTCCACGGGAGCTTTTCAGGGGCTTTGTACCGGGGCCGCCTGTACCGGGGGCGCGCCACTAAACTTGAGGCCATGCAAACTCCCAGTACCGCGCGCGCCGCAAAACCGCCCAAAGGCAGTGGAAAGCCCGCGCCCGTTCCGCAAGTCATCGAAGAACTTCGCCCCGGCCAGTCGATCGAGCTGCTCAAGGAGCTGCACATCCTCACGCGCGAGGGCAAGCTCAACCAGGACACGCGGCGCAAGCTCAAGCAGGTCTACCACCTGTACCAGTTCATCGAGCCCCTGCTCAATGAGGTCGCGGCAGAAAAGGAAGACTTCACCCTGGCCGACCACGGCGCAGGCAAGTCCTACCTGGGCTTCATCCTGTACGACCTGTTTTTTAATGTCGCGCACCGCGGTGAAAAAACCGCAGGCCATGTGTACGGCATCGAAACCCGCGCCGAGCTGGTTGAAAAGTCACGCGTGCTGGCCCAGCGGCTGGGTTTTGCGCGCATGTCGTTCCTGAACCTATCGGTGCAGGAGGCCACCACTTCGGCTGAACTCCCGCCCACCGTGGACATCGTCACCGCCCTGCATGCCTGCGACACGGCCACCGATGACGCCATTGCATTCGGGCTGGCCAAAAACGCCCGCCATATGGTGCTGGTGCCGTGCTGCCAGGCTGAAGTGGCCGGTGTGCTGAAGAAAAGCCGTGCGCTGTCACTGTCTCGCACGCCGCTGGCTGAACTCTGGCGGCACCCGCTGCACACGCGTGAATTCGGCAGCCAGATCACCAATGTGTTGCGCTGCCTGCAGCTCGAAGCCAACGGCTACCAGGTCACGGTGACTGAGCTTGTGGGCTGGGAGCATTCGATGAAGAACGAACTCATCCTGGCCAGCAAGCCCGAGCAACCCCAGGCCGGTAAAACCCGTGCCGCCCAAGCGCGTTTGCGCGAGGTGCTTGAAGAGCTGGGTCTGGGTGAACTGACGGCCCGCTTTGCGGTGCAGGCCGAGCCGGCCTAGAAGCCTAAAGCAGGGCCGGCGCTTCGCTGCGGCGTTCTGCCGCCAGCACGCGAATGGTGGCAATCAGCTGGTGCTGTGCCTCGGTGGGCGCCATGTCGGCACGCAGCGTCAACCCCACCAGCTCTTCGGTGCCCGCCATGCTGACGGGCAGGCGCACCAGCGTGCCGCTCTCCAGGTCCGGCCGCACAGCCCCCAGCGGCGCAAGCCAGGCCGCATCGCTTTGCAGCGCATAGCCGCGTGCGATGGACACCGACAGCGTTTCGACCAGGCGCATAGGCGGCGGCAGGCCGCGCGTGAGGAAAAAGCTGTCGGCGGTATGGCGTATGGCCGTGCCCTGCGTGGGCAGTATCGCGGGGAAGGCCTGCAAGCCGGCCAGCGGATCGGCCTTGCGCCCGGCCTGCGCCAGCAGGGGGTGGCCGGGGCGCACTGCCAATACCAAGGGGTCGGCGTACAGGTGCTCAAACGTCAGCCCCAACATATGGGCCGGCTCGGCAAAACGTCCAATCACCAGGTCCAGTTCGCGCTGGCGCAGGCTGGCCAGCAGTTCGGGGTTGGAGCCGGTCTGGATGCGCAGGCTGGTGTGCGCATCCGGCCCGGACTGAGCCTCTTGCCGCGCCAGCAGCAAGGGCATCAGCCACGGTGCCACCGTCGGCAGCACACCGATGGCAATCACCGCGCTGCCCTGCCGCCGTGTCTGCGCGACGCTGGCGACCGCTTCACGCAGCGCGCTTACGCTGGCGCCGGCATGCCGCAAAAAGGCCTCGCCCTCGCGTGTGGGCACGGCGCCTTTGCGCCCGCGCTCAAACAGCCGCACCGCCAGCAGGCCCTCGAGCTCTTTCAGGGTTTTGGATACGGCGGGCTGCGTGATGGCGAGCACGTCGGCTGCCTTTTGCAGGCTGCCATGCTGTGCCACCGCCAGAAAGCACTGCAGGTGCCGGTATTTGATGCGTTCATCGACCATGCTCCGATTTGACCATCTGGTTATGGATAAGTCGAGAAAATGTCAATATACATAACTGTTTCGGCCGATTAAAGTCGACTCAGCACGAAAAACCCGAAAAGCGCCTGCTAAAAAGGCGCCAACCTCTTTCGACCTCTGGAGACATCGATGAAACCCGACCTGAACAACAGCTTTCTGGCCCCACGCGACTGGACCAGCCATTCGCCCCATATTTATCCGGGCTACAAATCCACCTTGCTGCGCGGCCCCAAGCAGCCGCTGGTGCCTATCAAGCAAGCGCTCGCACAGCTCAACGCGCCTGTCTATGGCGCCGAACAACTGGGCCCGCTCGACAACGACCTGACCAAAAATGCCGTGATGAACGGCGACCCGCTGGGTGAACGCATCATCGTCACCGGCCGTGTGCTCGACGAAGACGGCCGCCCCGTGCGCAACACGCTGGTGGAAGTCTGGCAGGCCAACGCGGCCGGCCGCTACGTGCACAAGGTCGACCAGCACGACGCGCCGCTGGACCCGAACTTTCTGGGCGCCGGCCGCTGCATGACCGACAACGAAGGCCACTACAGCTTCAAGACCATCAAGCCCGGTGCCTACCCCTGGGGCAACCACCCCAATGCCTGGCGTCCGCAGCATATTCATTTTTCGCTGTTCGGTGACTACTTCGCCAGCCGCCTGGTCACGCAGATGTATTTCCCCGGCGACCCGCTGCTGGGTTACGACCCCATGTACATGGGCGCGCCCGAAAGCGTGCGCGAGCTGATGGTCTCGAAATTCAGCCTCGACGTGACCCAGCCCGACTACGCGCTGGGCTATGTGTTCGACATCGTGCTGCGCGGCCCCAAAGCCACGCGCTTTGAATAAGCGGCGGAAGGACAACACCATGAGCCAACTCAAACAAACTCCATCGCAAACCGTCGGTCCCTTTTTTGCCTACGGCCTTACGCCCACGCAATACGGCTACGACCTCAAAAGCCTGTTCACGCCGGTGCTGGCCCAGCCCACTGCGAAGGGCGAGCACATCCGTATCACCGGCCAGGTGTTTGACGGCGCCGGCAATGCCGTGATGGACGCGATGGTCGAGATTGCCCAGCCCGACGGCAGTGGGCAGCCCATCTCGTCGGTGGCCGATGCCGAAGCGCGCGGCTTCACCGGCTTCGGCCGCTGCGGCACCGGCACCCTGGCGCAAAGCCATTACGAGTTCTTCACCGTCAAGCCCGGTGCGGTGGCGGGGCAAGCACCGTTCATCAACGTCTGCGTCACCATGCGCGGCCTGCTGGTGCATACGTTCACGCGCATCTACTTTGATGATGAAGCGGGGGCGAACAGCAAAGACGCGGTGCTGGCAAGCGTGCCGGCCGAACGGCGCAGCACCCTGGTTGCCCAACGCGACATGACGGGGGCCGGAGCGGTATACCGATTCGACATCCGCATGCAGGACAGCGCCGCCGGCAAGGAAACAGTGTTCTTCGACCTGTGAGCGTGGACCGGGGTTGAGCGGCCGGCCTTGATTGCTACTAATTAGATAGCTGATTGCGCTCGTCCCTATTGGTCTGCAGCCACATTTCTTATAAAAATGCCCTGAAGGCTACAGCCGTGCGACCATGGCGGCAATGCCGCCATGAAGGTTGTTACGCGCGCCGGTGTACAGGCGCAGCCCGCCCGCGCTATAAAACAGGCCATCACTTTCAAGAGGCCTGCCATGACCATTCATCTGGACCACTTCATCGTATCGGCGCGCGACAAGGTGGCTTCTGCCAGGTTTTTGGCCGGGCTGCTCGGCGTGCCATGGGCCGAAACCACGATTGGGCCCTTTTCCGCCGTCTACATCAACGAAGGCCTGACGCTGGACTTCATCGACACCGACGAAGACTTTCCCGTCGAGCATTTCTGCTTTCGCGTGAGCGAGCAGGAGTTCGATGCGATCCTGGGGCGCATCCAGGCGGCTGGAATCAAGTACCGCAGCTCGGTGCGCGGCCCCATGGACATGCAGGTCAGCACGTACCTTGGCGGCAAAGGCATTTACTGGAACGAGCCCGAGGGGCACCAGTGGGAGATGCTCACGGTAAGTTATGCGCGAAGATGAATCCACCCCCGTCCAGGCTCACTGCGTGTAGCCTGTTCCCCCCTCAAGGGGGCGGCGCCTGGGGCCGGCGAAGCCGGACCCTCGGCCCCCGCTTGCGAAATACCCGACGCTGATCACGCCTACTGAACTCTTAAACCCAGCATGAGCCGTGGAACCGGCTTTGCCGGGCCACAGGCGGGCGGCCCCCTCGGGGGGGCAGCGACCCACACGCAGTGGGGGAGCGTGGGGCTCAATCCTCGCCGTAATCATGGTCCGGGTGGTTGATGGTCCCCAACTTCCAGTAGCCACGGCCCATAATGCTGCTGCGTTCCACACCCAGCTCTTCAATCAGCAACTGGCGTAGTCGGCGCATGGCCGCCGCCTCGCAGGCCAGGTAAATGCGCGTGCCGGGTGCGGGTGCGCCGGCTTTGCGCAACGCGGCTTCCAGTGCCTGGCCGGCCTTGTTGTTGTCGGCGCCACGGGCGACCCATTGGGCATTCACTTTGGCGGTGCTTTGCAGCGGGCGCTCTTCAGCTGCATCCACCACCTCGACAAGCACCTGAACTTGCGCGCTCGCGGGCAAGCTGGCCAGAATGGTTTCAAACGCGGGCAAGGCGCTGTCGTCACCGATCAAAAAATGCGCGGGCGCATCCAGCTGAACTTTGTAGCCCGGGCCTGGGCCCATCAAATACAGCACCTGGCCCGGCTGCGCCTGCGCCGCCCAGGTGGATGCGGGGCCATCGCCGTGCAGCACAAAATCGACATCGACTTCCAGCACATCGCTGCGCACCGCCAGCGGCGTGTAAGTGCGCATGGACTTCGCCCGCGGGCCATCGGGCAAGGGACGGTCAGGCTCGGTTTGTCCCGGCTCGGGAAAAATCAGCTTCATGTAGCAGGCCGGGTCGGCCACCTCAAAGCCTTCCAGTTCCGCGCCTTGCAGTGTGATGCGGCGCATCAGCGGGCTCAGGGTTTGCACGCGAGTGACCTGCACGTGGCGTGGCGGCCGGCGCTTGCGCGGTGCGGTCTCGGGAGAAGGGGCGGTGGCCTGCGGTATTGTGGACATGGTGTCTTTCAGGGCGAGGCATCGCGCTGCCCAAAGGTTAAAACTCTAATTGAGAATAATTATCATCTGATTGCAATGGGCTGGTGGATTGAAGGGGGAAAGACGGTGGCTTGCGTCCTGCTCATCGCCCCGCAGCGCGAGGTGCCCGCAGCTCATGGGTGGCCAATAGCCCGAAAGACAGCGCGCCAACCTCCGCAAGCGCCTCAAGGGGCGACCAGAACCGGCGCAAAGGGCAGTCGAAGGTCTGCCCAGGGCTGGGCGGACCAATGGGGTTACTTGTTGCCCGAGACCGTACTCATCCAGTCACCGATGGCTTGGGCTGACGAGGCCGGTGCGTTGAGGTGACTGGACGCCGGTTGATAGAGCTGGGTCAGTGGATGCTTCGGCAGGAGTTCGAACAGTTGACCATTGGCTCGCGCCAACGCTGGGTAGTCATTGACCGGTGCGATGTAAAGCACGGGCGTCTCGGCCTTGAATGCCTTCATGGCGTTGACCTGGTTCATCGCACCTTCAGGCTCAAACCATGTCAGATAGCTGGCTGGCGTTGTGACCACGGGGTAGACACCTTTGCTGCCTTCGTAATCTGACAACTGAACTTTCTCCGCACCCTTGCCCTCGTCAAGGTTCTTGCGAGCCAGGGACAACGCCTCTGCGAGCTTCTCGCGAAATAAAGTGCTTCCAACGTTGCCGCCAGGCGCGATGGCGACCACGCCGTCCACCTTGTATTTGCTCCCGAAATAAAGAGCGAATATTCCGCCCTGGCTGTGGCCTGCAACAAATACCTTGTTGACACCTTTTGTCCGAAGGCGGCTGATCGCGGATTCAACTTCGGCTTCGGCAGTTGCCACGTTGACGTCATAGCCCCTTCGCGCAGACCAGGGCATTTCGATGTTTTCGACCTGAAAACCGCGTCCCTGAAGCGAGGAGGCCAAATCAGACACCAGCCTGGAAGGGGATCCGCCTTTCCCGTGCATGACGACCACACCGATGGCGCCCGTGTCAGCCTGAACGCTCAGGCACATCAGCAGCACCATGGCTGCCAGAAACTTGGTGAATGTATTCACGGCTGCGCGCCCCTCCATATGTATAAGGTATTTGAAGCTCTTGTGCCCAAGCCAGCTCTACAGTGCATCATCGTAATTTAATCTTGTGGCTTCGAAAAGCCATTTGGCTTTGCCGGACGATTTTCAAGAGGCGCCCTTGCGCAGTCCGTGCCGGCCTGGTCGTGGTCAGGGCTGGTGCCCTGCGATAATTTGAGCCTGAATCTGCTTGCAACTCGACACCCCTCTATCGAACCTCCCTCATGACCACCATCGGCACCCCGCTTTCCTCCCACGCCACCAAAGTCATGCTGCTCGGCTCCGGCGAGCTGGGCAAGGAAGTGCTGATCGCCCTGCAACGCCTGGGCGTTGAAACCATCGCCACCGACCGGTATGACAACGCGCCGGGCCAGCAGGTGGCCCACCATGCGCGCACCATCACCATGAGTGACCCGGCGCAGCTCAAGGCGCTGATTGAAAAAGAAAAGCCCGATCTGGTGGTGCCAGAGATCGAAGCGATTGCTACACCCATGCTCGAAGAGCTTGAGGCCGCCGGTGTGGTGCGCGTGATCCCGACGGCGCGTGCCGCGCGCCTGACCATGGACCGCGAAGGCATACGCCGCCTGGCCGCCGAAACCCTGGGCCTGCCGACCAGCCCCTACAAGTTTTGTGATTCGCTGGAAGAGCTGCAGGCCGCCATCGATGGCACCACGGGCTACCCCTGCGTCGTCAAGCCGGTGATGAGCTCGTCGGGCAAGGGCCAAAGCAAAATCTCCGGCCCCGAAGACGTCAAAAAAGCCTGGGACTACGCGATGGCCGGCGGCCGTGTGAGCCACGGCCGTGTGATCGTTGAAGGGTTTATTGATTTTGATTACGAGATCACGCAGCTCACCGTGCGTGCCATGGGCGCCGACGGAAGCATTGAAACGCATTTCTGCGAGCCCATCGGCCACATCCAGGTCAGCGGCGACTACGTGGAAAGCTGGCAGCCGCACCCCATGCGCCCCAACGCGCTGAAAAAATGCCGCGACATCTGCAAGGCCGTCACGGATAACCTGGGGCTGGGCTTTGACGGCAAACCTTCGGGGCTGGGCCTTTTTGGGGTTGAACTGTTTGTGAAGGGCGAAGACGTCTGGTTCAGCGAAGTCAGCCCGCGCCCGCACGACACCGGCATGGTGACGATGTGTACCCAGTGGCAAAACGAATTTGAGCTGCATGCACGCGCCATCCTGGGCCTGCCCGTCAACACTGCGCTCAAGAGCCCGGGCGCGAGTGCCGTGATTTATGGCGGTGTCGATGCGAAGGGCATTGTGTTCGACGGCGTGGCCGACGCGCTGCGTGTGCCCAACAGCGACATCCGGCTGTTCGGAAAGCCCGAGAGTTTTGTCAAACGCCGCATGGGCGTGGCGCTGGCTTTTGATGCCGACGTGGAGGTGGCACGCCGCAACGCCAAGCTGGCCGCGTCCCGGGTCAAACCCCGGGTGCCGAAAGACTGATCCCTATGGAAAGGGCTGCGGCATGAACCTCTCTGCGCTCATCTCCTGGGCGGACGACTCTTCGCTGCACGTCTTGCTGGCAGCCGGCATCAGCATCGTTCTGGCGCTGGTGGCGCACACCATAGGCGCTGTCGTTGTCCTGCGGCTGACGCGTTCCATGCCTGTGATGGCCCGGGTCGCCGAGCAATGCCGCTCTCCGGTGCAGGTGCTGCTGCCCCTGATCGCCCTGCAGATCGTCTGGCACAGCGCGCCGGATACCTTTCCGCTGATCAACGGGGTGCGCCATGCCAATGGCCTGCTGCTGCTCGCCGCCCTGACGTGGGCAGGCATGCGCGCGGCGCGCGGGGCAGCGATGGGGGTGATCGGCCTGCACCCGGTCGATGTGGAGGACAACCTCAACGCCCGCCGCATCCATACGCAGACCCGCATGCTGGCGCGCACCGCCATGTTCATCGTGCTGCTGACGGGGCTGGCCCTGATGCTGATGACCTTTCCCGGCGCCCGCCAGTTCGGGGCCAGCCTGCTGGCTTCGGCGGGTGTGGCGGGGCTGGTGATCGGTATCGCGGCCCGGCCTGTGTTCAGCAACCTGATTGCCGGCCTGCAGCTGGCGCTGGCGCAGCCCATCCGCCTGGACGACGTGCTGATCGTGCAGGGCGAATGGGGCCGGGTGGAGGAGATCACCGGCACCTATGTGGTGCTGAAGATATGGGACGAGCGGCGCCTGATCGTTCCGTTGCAGTGGTTCATTGAAAACCCGTTCCAGAACTGGACGCGCACCGGCGCCCAGATCATCGGCACGGTCTTTATCTGGGTTGACTACCGCACGCCCCTGGCCCCGTTACGCGACGCGGCACGGCGCGCCTGCGAGGAGGCACCCGAGTGGGACAAGCGGCTGTGCCTGCTGCAGGTGGTGGAATCAGGCGAGCGCAGCATGCAGCTGCGGGTGCTGGTGACGTCCGCCAACTCCAGCCTGAACTGGGACTTGCGCTGCAAGGTGCGAGAGGCGCTGGTGGACTTCATGCAGCGCGAATACCCGCAGCATTTGCCGCTGGTGCGTACCGAGTCAGCCGAGCCGCGGCAGCCGGCGGAGCTGCCGGCTGCCGGCCCTCTTGCCGATCAGGCCGGCGAGTTCAGGCGGCCTTGAGCCGGACGGGCTGCTGGCCATCGCCCACGCAGCGCATGAAGGCATGGCTGTCGATCAGCGGAAAGCTTTTGGCGTCCGGCAACTGGTAGTGCCACCATTCGTTGGGGTGGTGCACAAAGCCCGCTTCCAGCATGACCGTGAGTAGCCGCATGCGGTTGACCTGGACGGCCACAGGGTGTGCCGTGTGAAAGTGATGGGACCCGTGCGTCATGGTGTCGACCGGCGTGCCCATGTCCAGTTCCTGCCCGTCGGGCGCCAGCAGCGTGACATCAAGCGCCACGCCCCGCGTGTGGTTGGAGCCCTTGGCCGGATCGGCAATGTAGGCGGGGTTGGGCGCCACGGCCCAAAGTGCCTCCTGCGCTTCCTGCGGCCTGAAGGCATCAAAAATCTTGAGCTGAAAGCCCATGTCTTTCGCGGCCGTGATGGCTTTGCGCAGGCCGGCGTCTGCCTGCGGATGCAAAAAGCACAGCGGGCTGTCATAAATCACCTGGCCGGTGAAGTTGTTGGTGCTTGCGTAGATCAGGTCGATCACAACGCCATGACTGGCTTCTGTGACAGGAACGAGCGGTGAAAGATTTTCCATGGGCAGGTGACATTTATGAAAAATAAGGCTGCAAACCAATAAGGACGAGCGCAAGCAGCTACCAAAAGTATAGCAACTGACGGGCTTGACGGCACTACTGGAACGCGACTTCCGAAAAACTGCGCAGCTTGCGGCTGTGCAGCTGCGTGATGCCTTCGGCGCGCAGCAGCTCGATGGCGCGTATGCCGATGCGCAGGTGCTGGTCGACGCGCTCGCGGTAGAAGTGGTTGGCCATGCCGGGCAGCTTGATCTCGCCGTGCAGCGGCTTGTCGCTCACGCACAGCAGAGTGCCGTAGGGCACGCGAAAGCGAAAGCCGTTGGCGGCAATCGTTGCGCTTTCCATGTCCAGTGCCACGGCGCGGCTCTGGCTGAAGCGGCGCTGCGGCTGGTTGCCCGGCAGCAGCTCCCAGTTGCGGTTGTCGGTGGAGGCCACGGTGCCGGTGCGCATGATGCGCTTGAGGTCGGGGCCTACGGCGTGGGTGACGTCGGCCACGGCTTTTTCCAGCGCGACCTGGATTTCAGCCAGCGCCGGGATCGGCACCCACAGCGGCAGCTCTTCGTCCAGCACATGGTCTTCGCGCACATAGCCGTGGGCCAACACGTAGTCGCCCAGCTGCTGGCTGTTGCGCAGGCCGGCGCAGTGGCCCAGCATGATCCAGGCGTGCGGGCGCAGCACGGCGATGTGGTCGGTGATGTTCTTGGCGTTGGCCGGGCCCACGCCGATGTTGACCATGGTGATGCCGGTGCGGTCGGCGCGCAGCAGGTGGTAGCCGGGCATTTGCGGCAGGCGGGGCGGCTGCACGCCAAGCTCGTCGCCGGCCTCGGCGGGAAGGCCGGTGCGCCGGGTCACCACGTTGCCGGGCTCGATGAAGGCGGTGTATTCGCTGTCCGGGTCGGCCATGGCTTCATGGCCCAAGCGCACGAACTCGTCGATGTAGAACTGGTAGTTGGTGAACAGCACGAAGTTCTGGAACCAGTGCGGCGAAGTGCCGGTGTAGTGGCGCAAGCGCTGCAGCGAATAGTCGACGCGCGCCGCGGTGAACAGCGACAGTGGCTGCGGCTCGCCGGGCAGGGGCTCGTAGGTTCCGTTGGCAATGCCGTCGTCCATGGCGGCCAGGTCGGGCAGGTCGAACACGTCGCGCATCAGCATGCGGCGCGCTGCATCCATGCTGCCTTCGATGTGGTCGTTCTCGGCAAATGAGAAGTGAATGGGGATGGGCTGCGTGCTGGTGCCTATTTCCAGCTCCACGTCGTGGTTCTGCATCAGCAGGCGGAACTGCTCAAGGTAATAGTTGCCGTAGAGGTCGGGCCGGGTCAGTGTGGTTTCAAAGCGGCCGGGCCCGGCCACAAAACCAAAGCTCAGCTGCGAGATGTCGGGCGTCTCCAGAATGGCGCGGGCCACGGTGTCGGTGTGGATGCGCACGAAAGGGTAGCAGGCGCGCACATGGCCGGGCAGCGTCTCCCCGGCCACATAGCGTTGCATTGCATCGCGCAGGTGGGCAATCTGCTGGTCATAAATGGCGCGAACCTGCGCCAGTGCGGCGGCCGGGTCGCTGTAGCGGGTGGGGGCTATGAAAGGCGGCAGATAGGGCATGAAAAAAGCCTTGTTTTTATGGTGAGGGTACAGCAGGTGGTTTTCGGCAAAGCGTAGCACCGCAGGGCATGCACATCATTGTGCGGCAAGTACCGTGACACACCCTAGAATGCCCTGATGAAACACCACAACCCTTCGGGGCACCTGCGCGCGCTGGCGGCAGTCTTGCTCGGCGCCCTGTGCCTGCAGGTGGCTCAGGCGCAGTCCCCGGCACCGGGCCGCGCTCCGCAGGCGCCGGTCGCCGCACCGGCCCAGATCTCCCGCGACGCGCAGCGCGCCTATGAAACCACGCGCGACAAACTGGTGCAGATCCGCACCCTGCTGCGCAACTCCAACACCCAGGCCAGTGTGGGCTCGGGCTTTTTTGTGTCTGCGAACGGGCTCATCATCACCAATTTCCATGTGGCCAGCCAGCTGGCGCTGGAGCCCGAGCGCTACCGCGGCGTCTACGTGCCGGTGGACGGCAAGGAAGCCGAGGTCGAACTGCTGGCCTTCGACGTCCGCAACGACCTGGCGCTGCTGCGCGTGAAAACGCCGGCAACAGGAATGCCGCAGCTGGCTTTTCGCGGGGCGGACCGGCCCCTGGCGCGCGGCGAACGCATTTATTCACTGGGCAATCCACTGGACATCGGGTTTGCCGTCACCGAGGGCACCTACAACGGCCTCGTGCAGCGCAGCTTTTACCCACGCATCTTTTTCGGCGGCGCGCTCAACCCCGGCATGAGCGGCGGCCCCGCGCTGGACGATGCCGGCCAGGTGGTCGGTATCAACGTATCCAAGCGGCTGGACGGCGACCTGCTGAGTTTTCTGATCCCCGCTGAATTCGCCCAGGCACTGCTGGCAAAGGCCGCTTCGGCCAAGCCCATCACCAAACCGGCACATGCCGAGGTGGCGCGCCAGCTGGGCGAGCACCAGGCGTTGCTGACGCAAAAATTCACCGCGGTGCCGCTCACGGCGCAAAAACACGGCGGCTACAGCGTGCCCGTGCCCGAAGATTCCCTGGCCCGATGCTGGGGCCGCGGACGCGAGCCCGACTTCAAGGCCTTTGACCTGGAGCGTACCGATTGCCAGATTGACAGCCACGTGTTTGCGGGCGATTTCAACACCGGCTACATCCGTCTGCGCTATGAAGCCTACAACGCGCCCAAGCTGGGCCCCTTGCGTTTCGCCGTCATGTACTCCCAAAGCTTCGGCAATGAGTACTTCTCTACCCGGGGTTCACGCAAGGCCACGGCGGCCGAGTGCTCCGAACGCTTCGTCGAAACGGGCGGCATGCCCATGCGCGCCGTGGTGTGCATGAGTGCCTACCGCAAGCTGCCGGGCCTCTACGATGTGTCGGTGCTGACCATGTCCGTCAACCAGTCCACACGCGGTGTGCAGGGACGCATGGATGCGCAGGGTGTGAGTTTTGACAACGGCCTCAAGCTGGTGGCGCATTACCTGGGCGGTTTTAAATGGGAGGCCGCACCATGAGCGCCGGCAATCTCGCCCTGCTGCAGGCCACCGACCGCAATGGCGCGCTGGTGGGCCGCCTTGACGTGCGGCACTGGCCCGTTACCGTGGGCCGCGCACTCACCGCCGACCTGGTATTGGATGACGGCCATGTGGCCGCTGAACACTTGCGCATAGACCGCACGCCGGAAGGCGAAGTGATGGTGCAGGTGCTGGACACGGTCAATGGTGTCGCGCTGAACCGGACGCTGCATGGCCAGGGCACGCAGTTCAGCTGGCCTGCCGGCGAGGCCCTGACCCTGGGCCGGCTGAAGCTGGGGCTGCGCCTGGCGGAGGCGCCGGTGGCCGCTGAAGAGCGGCTGCCGCACTTTCCGTGGCGCACGACCGGCTGGACTTTGCTGGCATTAACCGCCATGCTGGCGCTCGTGGTGGGGCAGTCGTGGCTGACCCTTACCGAGCCATCCCAGCTGGCGCGGCAATTGCCCGGCCTGATGGCGATGGTGGCCATGGCGATCACCGTGTGGGCGGGCCTGTGGGCCCTGGCCACCAAGCTATTTACCGGCCACCTGCAGTTCTGGCGCCATGTCCGTATTGCCTGCACCAGTTCGGTGGCGATACAGCTGGTAGCCACGCTGGCTGGCCTGCTGGCTTTCATGTTCTCGCTAGAAAGCCTTGCGCGCTTTGAGACGCCGCTGCTGCTATTGGGGGCGGCTGCGGCCATCTATGTGCACCTGACCGTCATCGTGCCGCAGCGCCGCCGCGGACTGGCGGGGCTGGTGGCCGGCGTGGCCGTGCTGGGCATTGTGGCCATGCTGGGCACCAACTGGCTGCAGAACAAGCGCCTGTCCAACAAGCTCTACATGTCCACCCTCTACCCGCCATCCCTGCGCATGGCGCCGGCTGTGCCCCTGGCGCAGTTCCTCGGGGAAGCCGGCACCATCCGCCAGCGCCTCGACGAACGCCTGAAAGACCGTGAGCCGGATGCAGATACGCCCGAAGACCCGGACGCGGATTAATATTTCCTGAAATCAGTCCTTGACCGGTTCGCGCATCGTCACGAATTCCTCGGCGACGGTCGGGTGGATGCCGATGGTGCTGTCAAATATTGCCTTGGTCGCACCGGCCTTCATGGCCACGGCAAAACCCTGCACGATTTCGCCGGCGTCCGGCCCCACCATATGCAGGCCGACCACGCGGTCGGTAGCGTCTTCGACCAGCAGCTTCATGAGCGTGCGTTCGGTGCTGCCGCTCAGCGTGTGCTTGAGGGCCTTGAAGTCGGCGCGGAACACTGTGACTTTGCCGAACTTCGCGCGCGCATCGGCCTCTGAATAGCCGACCGTGCCGATGTTGGGATGGGTGAAGACGGCGGTCGGCACAAATTCATAACTCATGCTGCGCGGTTTCTTGCCGGCGGCGGGGCCGAAGAGCTGGTCCACCACCACCATGGCTTCGCCCAGGGCTACCGGTGTCAGCTGCATGCGCGCCGTCACGTCGCCCAACGCATAGATGGACGGCACCGAGGTCTGGTAGTGCGCATTGACCTGGATCGCACCGGCTGCGTTGACGGCCACACCGGCGGCTTCAAGCCCGATGCCGTTCGCATTGGGAATCCGGCCCGTGGCGTAGAGCACGGTGTCCACCTCCAGGCTTGCGCCGTCCTTGAGCGTCACCTGCAGGCCTGTGGCGGTTTTGGCGATGGCCGCGATCTCTGCGCCCAGCTGCAGGGTGATGCCGGTCTTGCTCATCTCGGCGGCAATGAAGCGCCGCACGTCATCGTCAAAACCGGTCAGCAGCATGTCGCGGCGATGGACCTGGGTGACCTGTGAACCCAGTCCGTTGAAGATCGAGGCGAATTCGCAGGCTATGTAGCCGCCGCCCACCACCAGCAGGCGCTTCGGGAAGGGATTGAGGTCAAACATGTGGTCCGAGGTCACCACATGCTCGCGTCCCGGCACGGCAGGCACTGTGGCGGTACCACCTGTGGAGATCAGGATGCTTTTGGCCGTGAATTTTTTGTCGTCGACCTCGACGGTGTGCTCGTCAAGCAGCCGCGCCCAGCCGGTGATGATCTGCACGCCAGCGCTTTCAAGCAGCTGCACATAAATGCCGTTGAGCCGCGAAATCTCGCGGGCACGGTTGGCCTTGAGCGTGTCCCAGTCAAACACCGGCGCCTCGCCGACCCAGCCGAAGCCGCGCGACTCTTCAAAGCTGTCGCCGTAGTGGGCCGCATAGCTGTAGAGCTTTTTGGGAATGCAGCCCACGTTCACGCAGGTGCCGCCCATCGCAGCGAATTCGGCCAGTCCCACACGGGCGCCGCGCTGGGCCGACATGCGCGCGGCGCGCACACCGCCGCTGCCGCCGCCGATCACGAAAAGGTCAAAATCAAAAGTCTGCATTCGCTGTCCTTGTTCTGGTGTCTGCTGACGTTGTTTTTCGGGTGCCTTGATGCCGGCTCTCAAGACTGGAATTCCCGGAGCTCTTTTTTCATCCACTCAATGAACACCCGCGTGCGCATGGGCAGCAGCCGGGCGTGCGGGTAAACAATGTTGATGGGCCGGGGCGGCGGCTCGAAACCCTCCAGCACGGTGCGCAATTGTTTGGTCTTTAAAAACGGCGCCACCTGGTAAGACAAGAACGAACCGAATCCCGCACCCGCCGCGCAGGCCGCCACGGCCGGCGCGATCTGGTTGAACTCCAGATTACCACTGACGGCAAGCCGAAGCGGTCGGCCCTGGTCTATGAACGGGCCCCATGTGGGGGAATGGTCTGTCAGTCGCACGCAGTTGGCCTTGAGCAGGTCCTTGGGGTGTTTTGGTACGCCGTGGCGGCGAACCCAGGCGGGGCTGGCCACCACCAGGCGGCGGATGGTGCCCACCTTCTGCGCCACCAGGCTGGAGTCTTCAGGCTCGCCGATGCGAATGCCGACGTCGATGCCTTCTTCGAGCAGATTCACCACGCGGTCCAGCAGCACCATGGAGCAGCGCATCTTCTCGTGCTGCTGCACAAAGCGCGTGACGGCGGGCGCCACATGCATCTGGCCGAACAGCATGGGTGCGGTAATGGTCAGGTGGCCCGCGGGTTCCGCCGCGTCGGCGGTCAGCGCCGCTTCTGCATCCGCGAGTGTGGCCAGCAGCTGGCGGCAGCTTTCGAGGTGGCGCCGGCCTTCCTCGGTCAGTGAGATGCGCCGGGTGGTGCGGTTGAAAAGGCGCACACCCAGCTGGGCCTCGAAGCCGGCCAGCGTACGCACCATCGCCGGCAACGAGGACTCCATGACCTGGGCCGCGGCCGTAAGGCTGCCTTGTTCGGCAATGTGAATAAAGGCCTGCATGGCCCGGAGTTTGTCCATGGCGACATGCTACGCCTGTTGCGGGGATTCATCCACTAAGTGGATTAGTTAAATGTCTTGAGAGTCATTTATTAAAAATAACGGATCAAACAGAATCCACTCCCGAGAGCAAGATTTTTCAACCCGCCGAAAGCCCGTCATGAGCACACCCGCCGCCAAAGCCCCGCCCGCACAACCCATTCGCCTGTACCGCGTCGCCATCTCCGGCCATTCGCACCGGGTGGAACTGTTTCTCTCGCTGCTGGGCCTGCCCTTCGAGCGCATCGAGATCGACCTGGCCACCAAAGGGCACAAGACGCCGGACTTCCTGGCCATGAACGCCTTCGGCCAGGTGCCGGTGATCCAGGACGGTGAAGTCACGCTGGCCGATTCCAACGCCATCCTGGTGTACCTCAACGCACGCTACGCGCCGGATGCCGAGCAATGGCTGCCGCGCGACCCGTTGGCTGCTGCGGCGGTGCAGCGCTGGTTGTCGGTCGCTGCGGGGCAGCTCGCCTCCGGCCCGGCTGCCGCGCGCGTCATCCAGCTGTTCAAGCGGCCGGAAAACCCGGAAGCCATTGAGCGTGCACATGCCCTGTTCGCGGTGATGGAGCAGCAACTGGGCCAGTCGGCTTTTCTCGCGGGCAGCACCCCCACACTGGCCGACATCGCCAACTACAGTTACTCGGCCCATGCGCCGGAGGGCAAGGTCTCGCTGGAAGCCTACCCGCGCATACGCGCCTGGCTGGCCCGCATTGAGGCCTTGCCGCGCTTTGTGCCCATGGTCAGGAGCCCGATAGGGCTGGCCGCATGAGCACCGCCACTTTCCACGAGGGCGAGCGCGCCGCGCAAGCGCGCGTGGGCGCGGCCGTGCGTACACGCATGGCGGAAATCGGCCCGCGTGTGATCCGCGACTTCATGCCCGACCAGCACCGCGAGTTTTTTGAGCAGTTGCCTTTTGTGGTCGCCGGCACGGTGGACGCGAGCGGCCAGCCCTGGGCCTCGGTGCTGGCCCAGCCGCCGGGTTTTATCCACTCGCCCGATGCGCATCATCTGGTGCTGCGCGCCCAGCCGCTCGCAGGTGATCCCTTGCAAGGCACGCTGGCAGATGGCGCCGCGATAGGTCTGCTGGGCATAGAGCCGCACACGCGCAGGCGCAACCGCATGAACGGCATCGTTCGCGGCGTGAGTGCCTCGGGCTTCGCTGTGGAGCTGAGCCAGAGTTTCGGCAACTGCCCCAAATACATCCAGGCGCGCGAGCCGGTGTATATGGAGCGCTCCACGTCTTCAGCGGGGCCGGTGGTGCACGCGTCGGCGCAGCTCAATGACGCGGCGCGCCGCATGATCGAGCAGGCCGACACGCTGTTCATCGCCACAGCCTATGCGGGCAACGGTGAGCAAGCCGGCCGCGCCGGCGGCGTGGACGTGTCCCACCGCGGCGGCAAGCCCGGTTTTGTGCGCGTGGAGGCCGACGGCACCCTGACCGTGCCGGATTTCGTCGGCAACTACTTCTTCAACACCCTGGGTAACCTCGTGGTGAACCCGCGCGCCGGCCTGCTGTTCATCGACTTCGACAACGGCGACCTGCTGTATCTGGCCGTCACGGCTGACATCATCTGGGACGGGCCCGAGGTGCAGTCCTTCGCCGGCGCACAGCGCCTGATGCGTTTCAAGGTGCAAACCATGCAGCTGGTGGAATCTTCCTTGCCGCTGCGCTGGAGCGAGGCAGAACTCTCCCCGGTGCTGGAAGCTACCGGCGCCTGGGCTTAGCCTATGGCTTCAAGCGCGAGTTCGCGCTCCAGCCAGGCGCGAAACTTCTGCACGGCGGGCCGCTCTGTGCTGTGGGCTGAGGTGACGATGCGGTAGCCCAGGCCCGGCACCGTCTGGCCCGGCAAGACCACCATGAGCTGGCCGCTGCGCAGCAGCGGTAACACCAGCGGCGTGCGGCCTATGCCTATGCCCGCGCCTTGCACGGCGGCGGTCAGCACATGTTCGTACTGCGAAAAATACAAACAAGGCTGCTGCGCCGATTGCCTCAAGTCCAGGCGCTCGTACCAGTCCGGCCACGACATCCAGGGAAAACGCGTGGCCGGGTCGTAATAGACCAGTAGCGGCGTAGTCAGGATATCGGCGGCGGCATGGATGCGTGCCGCGACGGCCGGCGCCGCCACCAGCAGGACCTGCTCCTGCAGCAGGGGTGGCGGGTCTTCGCCGCCCTGCAGCACGGGGTAGAGCCGCACAGCCAGGTCCATGCCTTCGCGCTCCAGGTTGACACGCGTTTCTGTGGCGTCGACGCGTACATCGATGGCAGGCTCCAGCAACTGGAATTTGGCAAGCTTGGGAGCCAGCCACAGTGCGGCGAAGGAGGGCGTGGTGGTGACCGCTACAGAGACCCTGTCCACCGCCAGCAGGCGGTCGACAGCCGAGGCCAGCTGCGCCAGCGCGGCGCGGGCCACCTCATAAAGCTCACGGCCTTGCGGCGTCAGGCTCAGGCCCTTGCCGCCACGCACGAACAGGGCGGTGCCCAAGGCATCTTCCAGACTTTTGACCTGTTTGCTCACGGCCGACTGCGTGATGCACAGTTCTTCGGCGGCAGCGGTGAAGCTCAGGTGCCGCGCGGCGGATTCGAAGCCGCGGATGGCATCGAGCGACATGGCGCGCAGTGCGCTGGTGGAAGGGCTGTTCAGCATGGCATGAATGATTGGAATACCCCGTATGACAAACCATCCGGCCGCGCGGACCGGTTCCAAAGAAGAATCAAACCACACTTTTCAAGGAGTCCGCCATGCATGCCCTGCAAACCCTACAAACTCCACAGACCCCGCTGAAGCTCGGGTCCATCCCCAAACCCTTGCGCTTGCCGCGCGGCCAGGTTTTGGCCTGCACTGGGGGTTGCCTCTGGATCACCAGCGATGCGCTGGCTGGACGCCGGGACAGCGACGTGGTGCTGGAAAGCGGCCAGTCCTTTGTCACGCCGCAAGCCGCGACTTATTTTGTGGGCGCCCCGCGCGGTTGCGGTGTGTTGTCATTTGTATCCCCCGACGCTATTGCCCGAAAACCTGAGGAGGCCCCATGCTGATAGAAACTGAGCGCCGCGGCCAACACGTGATACTGACCCTGAACCGGCCCGAGAAACTGAACGCACTGAACTACGCCCTGATCGATGAGCTCATGGACAGGCTGAACGCCCTGGAGCGCGACGACAGCGTGCGCTGCCTGGTGCTGACGGGGCA
This sequence comes from Polaromonas sp. P1_F1, assembly GCF_056405795.1. Classification (NCBI taxonomy): domain Bacteria; kingdom Pseudomonadati; phylum Pseudomonadota; class Betaproteobacteria; order Burkholderiales; family Comamonadaceae; genus Polaromonas; species Polaromonas sp. P1_F1. The sequence continues at coordinate 899,435 of NZ_JBFUBJ010000001.1, read as the reverse complement.
GGGCGATAAAGCCTTCAGTGCGGGCGCCGACATTGCGGGCTTCGCAGCCGACATAGCCACCTCGCCCGAGGCAGCGTGGCGCAACTTCGTGATGCGCGGCCAGGCCATGACCAGGCGCATCGAAAACTATCCCAAACCCATCATCGCGGCCGTCAACGGCATCGCCTTCGGCGGCGGTTGCGAAACCATGGAAGCCTGCAGCCTGGCCATCGCGGCGGAACATGCCAGCTTTGCCAAACCCGAAATCCGGCTCGGTTTTCCGCCGCCCTTTGGCGGCACGCAGCGCCTGCCCCGCCACATCGGCCGCAAGCGCGCCAACGAAATGATCCTGACCGGCGACGCCATCAGTGCCGAGGAAGCCCTGCTGATAGGCCTCATCAACCACGTGGTGCCGGCCCATGACCTGCTTCCGGCTTGCCTGCGAATGGCCAACCGCATCGCCGAAAACTCCGCCGTGGCCGTGACGGCCTCGCTACGCGCCGTGACGCGGGGCCTGAATGTTTCCATCGACGAAGGCCTGGCCATCGAGGCCGCACAGTTCATGATCGCGGCGGCTTCGCCAGACGCACGAGAGGGAACGGCAGCGTTTGTGGAGAAGCGGCAGCCTGTATTTCTTCATCGCTGAGGCTGCATTTTTCGCAGGCCGCACAGGATAGTGCATCACATCACATCAGGTGCGCCCGGGTGACATTTCGCGTCGTTTGCGACGCAGATCACGGATGCCAGGTTGCCCGCAGCGCCGTGGAAGGCATGGCGCCGAGCGTTTGCCCGAGCTGCTTCGCCGCCAGAACCGTGGCGGGCGCGTAACGCGCGAGTACCGCACTCGTCAGTCGTTCTACCGGGCCCGCCGTGCTGACAGAGCCCAGCACGGCGCCATGGCGTCCGCGCACGGCCGCGGAGACGCTCGCGATTTTCGAGTTCCGCTCGCCGCGGGTGATGTGGAAACCGCATCGACGGATGCGCTCATTCAGATCACCCGGTTCGCCCAGGGCGGCCAGAATCACCCGGCCGGCGGATCCGCGGTCCAGGGGAAAAACCTCGCCAGAGCGAATTTGGCTCTGAACACCTGCCGTTCCCTCGCAACGCATCAGGCAGCTGCGCAGGTTGCCTTCGAAGACGAAGAACGAGGCGCTTTCTCCCGTGGCCGTACCAAGCTGGCGAAGGATGGGTTCGATGGCGGAGTCGAGGTCGAACTGCGCCTGGTAGCGGGAGCCCATCCAGCCTACTGCAGGGCCGAGCCGCCACGCACCGTCTTCGCGCCTGACGAGGAATCTGGCTGCAGCGAGCGTGCGCGCAAGCCGCAGCACCGTGGGTTTGTGCATGCTGGTACGGCGTGCGAGCTCCGCCAGCGGGAGAAAGAGCTCGTCGCCTTCGAAGGCAGTGAGGATAGCCAGCGCACGCGCCACGGCCGTGACGTTCTCGTCGCCTGGACGCGTCGAGGTTCCCACCGGCCCGTCCGCGAGAAGTCGCTTCGGCGTCGCATGCGGCGGCTTGAATCTGGACTCTTGCGGCATGGCCGGATTGTATTCAAGCCCGCGCACCGTTACGTCAGGCGTAACGCATTGCCTATCCTGTATCTTTGTTCGGATCATGCGCTCCTTGATCCAGGAGACACGTTCCATGACAAACATGCACGCCAGGCGCCGTAGCTTCCTTGCTTCGGCGGCTGCAATCGCCGCGTTCGGCGCCTGGGCGCAGGGCGCCTCTTCGGTTTCGACCAGGATGGTGATTCCATTCGCCGCCGGTGGCGCGACGGACGTCCTCGGTCGCGATCTGGCCCAGGCCATGAGCACGGCCCTGGGACAGCCTTTCATCATCGAGAACGCCGGCGGCGGCGCCGGCGTGCCTGCCATGCAGAAGGTGACAGGCTCGAAGGCCGATGGCCATACGCTGCTCTTCGCCGCCTCCGGCAACATCACGGCACAACCCCTGCTGCAGAAGCCGCGCGTGGACATCCTGACCCAGCTCACGCCGGTGGGGATGATCGCGACGGCACCACACGTGCTGGTGGTGACGGCGAAGATGCCGTTCAAGACGATCGCGGAGCTGGTTGCGTATGCCAGGGCACATCCGGGCCAACTGAACTTCGGCTCTGCGGGCGTCGGGGGATTGGCTCACCTCGGCACGGAACTGTTCGCGCGCGCCGCGCAGATCGACATCAAGCACGTGCCGTACCGCGGGGCTTCGGCGGCGACCACGGACCTTGTCTCCGGCCAGATTCACGCGATGTTCGGAACCATGCCTTCGTTCACCGGCATGGCCCAGAACGGCTCGCTGCGCGTCATCGGCCTCACCGCCCCCAGCGCCGCAGCGCCTCTGAAGGGGATCCCCTTGATTTCGAACACCGTTCGCGGCTTTGGTTACAAGAGCTGGAATGCCATCTTCGCGCCCAACGGAACGCCGGAACCCGTCGTCGCGCGCCTCTACGCGGCGATGAAAAAAGCGTCGCTCGACCCTGGGGTGGCCAGGCGTTTCGAAGAACAGGGGGTCGACATCGAGCTTGCGGATGCGGCCGAGCTCACCGACATGATCCGCAAGGAAACCGGACTTTGGGACAAGGTGATCCGCGAAGCAAACATCCAGGTGAACTGATCTCTGTATGTCGCAACTCGCCTCTTCCGGGGCCGTGCCGAGGGTGACGCGCCTGTCGCCGGGAGCACGTCCCGCCGCGCCGCCGGGCTTGCGGAAATTCCTGTCGTTGCGGGATTTCGAGACAGGCGCCCGGCGCCACCTGCCGCGCCCGCTCTTTGAATACATCGCCGGCGGAGCGGAAGACTCGGCCTCGCTGCACGATAACCGCGCGGCATTCCTGGAGTTCGGTTTCGTCACGCGAGTACTGCGCAACGTGTCCGGCCGCAGCCAGGCGGTCGACCTTCTCGGTAGGCGCTACACATCACCGTTCGGTATCGCGCCTATGGGCATCAGTGCGCTCAGTGCGTATCGCGGCGACCTCGTGCAGGCCCGCGCAGCGGCGGCCGAGGGCGTGCCGATGATCATGAGCGGCTCCTCACTCATCCCGCTGGAAGAGGTGATGGCCGCGGCCCCGGAGACCTGGTTCCAGGCTTACCTGCCGGGCGAGACCGCCAAGATCGAGGCGTTGATCGACCGCGTCGACCGTGCGGGCGTCGAGACGCTCGTGCTGACGGTCGACACCGCCGTGCTCGCCAACCGCGAGAACAACATCCGTGCAGGCTTTTCCACGCCCCTGCGACCGGGCTTTCGCCTGGCGTGGGAGGGGCTCACCCACCCGCGCTGGACGATCGGCACGTTCCTGCGGACGCTCGTTATCCATGGCATGCCGCACTTCGAGAACTCGTACGCGACCCGTGGCGCTCCGATCCTCTCGTCGCAGGTGGCTCGTGACTTCGGCGCCAAGGACCACCTGGACTGGGAGCACCTGGCCCTCATCCGCCGCAAATGGAAGCGCATCCTGGTGGTCAAGGGCATCATGAACCACGAGGACGCACGCAAGGTGCGGGACATGGGCGCCGACGGCCTGATCGTGTCGAACCACGGCGGCCGCCAGCTCGATGGCACGGTCTCGCCGCTGCGCGTGCTGCCCGAGGTCGTCCGGGCGGTTGGCGCCGACTTCCCGGTCATGATGGATAGCGGCATCCGGCGCGGGACGGACGTCCTGAAGGCGCTCGCACTCGGCGCCAGGTTCGTGTTTGTCGGCCGCCCGTTCAACTATGCGGCCGCCGTCGCCGGCGAAGAGGGTGTGCGCCATGCGATCCGCATCCTGGCCGACGAAGTCCAGCGTGATCTGGGCCTGCTCGGTCTGACCTCCATTTCGGAAGTACACGGTGCACAGTTGCGCGACCTGGCACTCGCGAGGGAGGGTGACCATGGGCTGCGAATGCAGCCAGGTTCAGGCCGCTGAAGGCCCGGCACCGATAATGGGGGATGAGCTCCTCTCCTTCCCCTTCTTTCCCTTCTTCCGCCGGCAATACCGACTTCGCCAGCTTGCCGCTGAACGCCGCCGTGCTGGCCAACCTGCAGCAGCTCGGCTACCTCAGCATGACGCCCATCCAGGCTGCCAGCCTGCCGGTGGCGCTGCTGGGCAAAGACCTGATCGCGCAGGCCAAAACCGGCAGCGGCAAGACAGCCGCCTTTGCAATACCTCTGCTGGCCAATCTCAATGCACGGCGCTTTGCCATACAGGCCATGGTGCTGTGCCCCACGCGTGAGCTGGCCGACCAGGTGGCGACCGAGATCCGCCGTCTGGCGCGGGCCGAGGAAAACACCAAGGTGGTGGTGCTGTGTGGCGGTGTGCCGCTGCGCAACCAGACCGCCAGCCTGGAAAACGGCGCGCACATTGTGGTGGGTACGCCGGGCCGCATCATGGACCACCTGGCGCGCGGCAATTTGACCCTGGAAGCGCTGAACACCCTGGTGCTCGATGAGGCCGACCGCATGCTGGACATGGGATTCTTCGAGGACATCGTCACCGTCGCCAAGCAGTGCCCCAAAGAGCGGCAGACCCTGCTGTTCTCGGCAACCTATCCTGAAGGAATTGCCAAACTAAGCCAGCAGTTCATGAAGACGGCGCAAACCATCACCGTCCAGGCCCAGCATGAGAAGACCAAGATCCAGCAGCGCTGGTACCAGGTGCCCGACAGCGACCATGACGAAGCCCGCCTGGGCGCCGTTGCGCAGGTACTGCGGCATTTCCGCCCGGCCAGCACGCTGGCGTTCTGCAACACCAAGTCGCAGTGCCGCGCACTGGTGGCCTATTTGAAAGAGCAGGGTTTTAGCGCGCTGGCGCTGTTCGGCGAACTGGAGCAGCGCGAGCGCGACCAGGTGCTGGTGCAATTTGCCAACCGCAGTTGCTCGGTGCTGGTGGCCACCGACGTGGCCGCCCGTGGCCTGGACATTGCGCAGCTCGCGATGGTCATCAACGTCGACGTGACGCCGGACGCCGAAGTGCACATTCACCGCATCGGCCGCACTGGCCGCGCTGATGAAGAGGGCTGGGCCATCAGCCTGGCGAGCATGGACGAGATGGGTTATGTCGGAAAAATCGAGGTGCTGCAAAAGGCTGAATCCGAGTGGCACAAATTGACCGAACTGACACCCGCCAGCAATGAGCCGCTGCTGCCGCCCATGGTGACGCTGCAGATTGTGGGCGGGCGCAAGGAAAAAATCCGCGCCGGCGACGTGCTGGGCGCGCTGACCGGCGAGGCCGGCTTCACGCGCGAGCAGGTCGGCAAGATCAACGTGAATGAATTCTCCACCTATGTGGCGGTGAACCGCGAGATTGCCGCCGAAGCCCTGCACAAGCTGTCCACCGGGCGGGTCAAGGGCAAAAGCGTGAAAGTGCGGCTGCTGGATGACGAGCCTGAGGGTCGCTGACCTGGATTTTTAAGCAAAATCGGCCCTCAGCCCATACCTGACTTACGCAAGCAGCTATTAAATTTATAGCGAAAAGGGCGCTGATTCGTGTTGTCAGCCCTGACGTGTAGGCGCCCATGCCACCCGCAAGCCGGACACCACGTATTCATGGCGGACGCCAAAGCCGCAAACCCCCGCAAATCGCCGGTGTCCGCCTCGAAGAGGTCCACAATGACTGGTACACCAGATCAGCGCGCTTTTGCGCAGGTGCCCGCTTGCGGCGAGCGCCACGCTGAGAGGCTCCCTTCATTGATTGACGATTGCGCGGCGGCGGGCTTGCTCCAGGCCTGCCCCTTGCGCAACGGCAAGGAAAGAATCCATGGTCAGGCTCCAGTTTTCCGTCGAACTCAACTACGACGTCGCGCCTCCGGGCGGCGACTTCATCTTCAACGTCCACGCGGCGCACACGCAGCAACAGATCGTGCAGGCCGAAAACCTGCAGGTCAGCCAGCCGGTGCCCTTCACCATCGACGCCGACCCGGCGAGCCGGAACCGCTACCTGCGCCTGCAGGCCCAGCCCGGCCCACTGAGCGTGCGCTATGAAGCCACCGTAGACATTTACCACTACACAGCGGCTCCGGGTGAGCTGGGCGAGGTGCCGGTCTGCCAGCTTCCCGGTGCCGTGCTGCCCTACATCTACCCGAGCCGCTACTGCCAGTCCGACCGGCTGCAGAAGCTGGCCTCCAACGAGTTCGGTCATTTGCAGCAAGGCTACAGCCGGGCAGAAGCCATCTGCCAGTGGGTGCAGCAGCGCGTGAGTTTCGAGTCCAACAGCTCGCATGGCAGCACTTCGGCGATCGACACGGTGGTGGAGCGCGTCGGGGTTTGCCGCGACTTCGCGCATTTGATGATCGCGCTGTGCCGCGCCCTCAACCTGCCGGCGCGCTTTGCCACCGGCATTGATTACGGCGCCGACCCCGCGCTCGGCCCCACCGACTTCCATGCCTATGTCGAGGTCTACCTGGGTCATCGCTGGTACCTGTTCGATCCGTCAGGCACCGCCATTCCCATGGGCTTTGTGCGGTTCGCTACCGGCCGTGATGCGGCCGATGCCGCCTTTGCCATGCTGTTCGGCAGCGTCACGTCCAGCGCGCCCATCATCCACATCCAGGCTGTGCCGGATGGGTATGGGCAACTGGTCGTGCCGCAGCGCGTGAACCATGCGCTCTCGACCGACGGCCTCTGAGGGCCGACGCAAAGTTGCCTGTTACCGGCCGGCAATGGCCGCGCGGTTTGACGCGAGGACGTTGTTCTTCTCCAGCCGCCCGCCGGCCTGGACAGCGGCGATCCAGGCGTCGGTGGAGCCTGTGGCGGCAAAGCGCGAGTGAAACACCACGCTGAACACGCGGTGGATTTCTTCGGCGCTGGCCCGGCCGGCCTCGTTGGCATACGGCAGTGCGCCACTGGCATCCTGCAAAAACTCCACATGCAGGCCGCGGTGCGTGGCCTCAAAAATCGTGGAGGCGTCGCAGTTGTGCGTCATGTAGCCGACCACCGTCAGGGTGTCGATGCCGTGCGCTTCCAGCCAGGCCGCGAAGTCGGTGCCGGTGTAGACACTGGGCCAGGCTTTCTCGATGTAGTGGTCACGCGGACGGCTTGCCACAGTCTCGTGCAGCTCCCATGTGGGTGAATCTTTGGCGAACACGGGCGCTGCGGTCGACTCGCTGTGTTGCACCACGACGACCGGAATGCCCGCGGCGCGCGCCGCATCCATGGCGCGGCCGATGTTTGGCAAGGTCTTTTCCACCGGCGGGTATTCGATGAGCAGGCCGCCGCCGCTGAAATATTCCTTTTGCACATCGATGACGACGAGGGCGCGGCGGGGTGCTGCGGGCTTTGAGTTCTGGATGGCCATGTATTTGCTCCTGCGGGTTGTGGCTGAATCAAGTGATCAACGGATGCTGATGGTGTGATTGTTGGGCGCGGCAGGTTTTCCGGAAAGTGGCCCAATTGACAATATTCGATAGAATTGGGCCATGTCGAAAAAAGCACTTCCACAGATGCCGGTCGTCGGCAAGTCACGCATCAAGTCACGCACCGCAAGCCAGCTCAGCACGGTCGCCGTGGTGGCGTTTGACGGCATCAGCCCGTTTCATCTTTCCGTGCCGTGCATGGTGTTCGGCAATGATTTTTCAGGGCCCGATCTGCCGCGTTTCAGGTTGCTGGTGTGCGCCGAAACGCCGGGCAGTTTGCATACGACAGCGGGCTTCACCATTGCGGTGGAACACAGCCTGAGCGCGCTGGCGAAGGCGCAAACCGTGGTGGTGCCGTCGTGGCGGGACCCGATGGAGCGGCCCTCCGAAGCGCTGCTGAAAGCACTGCGGGCAGCGCACAAGCGCGGCGCGCGCATCGTCGGGCTGTGCCTGGGGGCTTTTGTGCTGGCCGAGGCCGGCCTGCTGGATGGCCGTCCCGCCGCCACGCACTGGGCGCTGGCGCCGGCTTTTGCCGAGCGCTATCCGCAGGTCAGGCTGCAGCCCGATGTGCTGTATGTTGACGACGGTGATGTGCTCACCTCGGCGGGCACGGCCGCCGGCATTGATTGCTGCCTGCATTTGCTGCGCCGGGACTTCGGCGCCGAAGCGGCCAACCGGGTGGCGCGCCGCATGGTGGTGGCGCCGCAGCGGCAGGGTGGGCAAGCGCAGTACGTGGAGCAACCTTTGCCTGCCACAGGCTCCGACCACCGGCTGTCGGCCATCCTGGCGTGGGTGCAGGAAAACCTGCGTCAGCCCCACAGCCTCGATACGCTGGCAGCACGTGCCCTGATGAGCCGGCGCACCTTCACCCGGCACTTCCGGCAGATCACCGGCACCACCGTGGGCCAGTGGCTGGCAAGCCAGCGCCTGGCGCTGGCGCAGCGGCAACTTGAATCAACCGGCCGCTCGATGGAGCAGATTGCCCAGGACGCAGGATTCGGCTCGGCGGTATCCCTGCGGCAGCACTTTGCGGCGACGCTTGGAACCTCGCCGTCGATGTACCGGCGCGAGTTTCGTGGCAACTGATTTTGAGGAAATGAGGCTGTTAGCCAATAGTAACGGGCGCAAGCAGCTATTAAAATAATAGCAACTGAAGGGCTTTAAAAGCAGCCGGACGGGACGACCGCCCAGCCCTGCCGATCAGGGTTTTGCCGAGGCAGCCTTGGCCGCGGCGCGGCGGCGTTCGAGGAAGGCCTGCAACTCACCGATCACGCCCTTGCGGAAGGCCAGCACGCACAGCACAAAGATCGCGCCGATGATGACGGTGACCCAGGAGCCGACCTTGTCGGCCAGCAGGTTCTGCAGCGCGATCACGATGCCCGAGCCCATGACCGGGCCGAAGAAGGTGCCGACGCCGCCCAGCAGGGTCATCAGGATGACCTCACCCGACATGGACCAATGCACGTCCGACAGCGTGGCAAAACCCATGACGAGGGTTTTCATCGAACCGGCCAGGCCAGCCAGTGCGGCCGACAGCACAAAGGCCAACAGTTTGTAGCGGTCGACGTTGTAGCCCAGCGAGATGGCGCGGGGCTCGTTCTCGCGAATCATCTTGAGCACCTGGCCGAAGGGCGAGTGCACGATGCGCGAGATGAACAGAAAGCAGGCCACAAAAATCGCCACCACCACGTAATACAGCGAGATGTCGGATTCAAGCGGCAGCAGGCCGAACAGCTTGCCGCGTGGCACGCCCTGCAGGCCGTCCTCGCCGCCGGTAAAGCTCGCCTGCAGGCAGACGAAGTAGACCATCTGCGCAATTGCCAGCGTGATCATGGCGAAATAAATGCCCTGGCGGCGTATGGCTACCAGCCCGACCAGCAGGCCGATCAGCCCGGCCGCCACCGCGCCGGCCAGCAGAGCCAGTTCGGGCGTCCAGTTCTGCGACTTGATGAACCAGCCGGTGACATAAGCGGCAGAGCCGAAGAATGCGGCATGGCCGAACGAGAGCAGGCCGGTAAAACCCAGCAACAGATTGAAGGCGCAGGCGAAGAGCGCAAAGCACAGCAGCTTCATCACAAACACCGGGTAGAGACCCAGGAAGGGCGCGGCCAGCGCAAAAGCCAGCAGGACGAGGTAAGTGATGCGCAGCATGTTGGCGGCTTTGGTGGAGAGGGCGCTCATGGTCAGGCTTCCTTTCCGAAGAGGCCGGCGGGCCGGAACATCAACACGATGACCATGATGACGAATACCACGATGTTGGACGCTTCAGGATAAAACACCCGGGTCAGGCCTTCGACGATGCCCAGGCCCAGGCCGGTGATGACCGAGCCGAGGATGGAGCCCATGCCGCCGATCACGACGACGGCAAAGACCACGATGATCAGGTTGGAGCCCATCAGCGGGTTGACCTGGATGATGGGCGCGGCCAGCACGCCGGCCAGGGCTGCCAGGGCGGCGCCCGCGCCGTAGGTCAGCATCACCATCATGGGCACGTTGATACCGAAGGCCTGCACCAGCGGCGCGTTTTCGGTGCCGGCGCGCAGGTAGGCGCCCAGCCGGGTGCGTTCGATCAGGTACCAGGTGCCCAGGCAGACCACCAGCGACACCACCACCACCCAGGCGCGGTAAATCGGCAGGCGCATAAAGCCAAGGTCCATGGAGCCGGCCAGCAGGTCGGGCACGTTGTAGTTCTGACCCGAGACGCCGTAAATTTCACGGAAGACGCCTTCGAGAACCAGCGCCAGGCCGAAGGTCAGCAGCAGGCCGTAGAGTGGATCGAGTTTGTACAGATGCTTGAGGAAAAGCCGCTCGATGATGACGCCGAGAATGCCGACCGTCAGCGGCGCCAGCACCAGCGCGAACCAGTAGTTCATGCCGAACTGGTCCAGCATGATCCAGGCGGCAAAAGCGCCCAGCATGTAGAGGGCGCCGTGCGCAAAGTTGACGATGCCCAGCAGGCCGAAAATCACCGCGAGCCCCAGGCTGAGCATGGCGTAGAAGGCGCCATTGACCAGGCCCAGCATCAGCTGGCCCATAAACGCTTGCAGGGGAATACCGAAAATTTCCATGGGAACCTGTCAGGACACCGATACCGTTACTTGTGGCGGGAGTGCAAGGGTTTTTCAAAGAAGCAGCCGGTCATTCTGCATTTCTGCGAAATGACCGGCTGGATCGAACCCTCGTTCTACCCCGTTTTTTGTTTTTTCGTCAGTTCAACGTTTGCGCAGTTGCAGTGATGCTTTACTTCTTGAGAGCCGAGCACTTGGATTCGGCCACCGTGGTGAAAGCCTGCTCGCCCGGCACCTTGGCGATGGTCTTGTAGTAGTCCCATGGCGTGCCCGAATCCTTGGAGCTCTTGACTTCGTACAGGTACATGTCGTGGATCATGCGGCCGTCGGCGCGGATCTGGCCCTTGTTGTAGAAGTCTTCGATCTTCATGCCCTTGAGCGTGCTCATGACCTTGTCGGAATCGGTCGTGCCGGCGGTCTGCACGGCCTTGAGGTAGCTCAGGGTGGCGGAGTAGTCGGCCGCCTGCAGGCTGGAAGGCATGCGCTTGTATTTATCGAAGAAGCGCTTGGCGAACTTGCGCGAGGCGTCGTCCTGGTTCCAGTACCAGCTGTCGGCCAGTTGCAGGCCTTCGGTGTTGGCCAGGCCCAGGGAGTGCACGTCGTTGATGAATACCAGCAGGCCGGCAACCTTCATGGTCTTGCCGATGCCGAATTCCTTTGCGGCCTTCATGGCGTTGGTGAAGTCGCCGCCAGCATTGGCCAGTGCCAGGATTTGCGCCTTGGAAGACTGCGCCTGCAGCAGGAAGGACGAGAAGTCCGAGGCGTTCAGCGGATGGCGGACGGTGCCGGCGACGGTGCCGCCGTTGGCCTTGACCACGGTGGAGGCATCCCCCTCGAGCGAGTAGCCGAAGGCGTAGTCGGCGGTCAGGAAGTACCAGCTCTTGTTGCCGGCCTTGACCAGCGCGGAACCGGCGACCTTGGCCAGCGAGACCGTGTCGTAGGCGTAGTGGACGGTGTAGGGCGAGCAGTCTTCATTGGTCAGGCGGGCCGAACCGGCGCCGATGACGAGGAAGGGTTTCTTCTTTTCGGTGGTGACCTTGGACATGGCCAGTGCCGTGCCGGAGTTGGTACCGCCAATCAGCATCTGCAGGCCGTCCTTGTCGATCCATTCACGTGCCTTGGACGACGCGACGTCGGCCTTGTTCTGGTGGTCGGCGCTCAGCACCTCGATGGGGCGGTTCAGGACCTTGCCGCCGAAATCCTGCACGGCCCACCTCAGCATTTCAGCGCCGGCGGGGCCGTCGATGTCGGCGTAAAGGCTGGACATGTCGGTGATGATGCCGATCTTGATCGGGCCGGTGTTCTGCGCATAAGCGGCGCCTGTGAGGCCAAGGGCGAGTGCGGCAACAAGTGCTTTGAGTTTCATGATGTCTCCTGTTATGGAAGGGGTGAACTTGGGGGAATCGAGGGGACTAAAAAAGGGTTCGGCATGCCCGGCGTCAGACGCCCAGGTATTCCTGCAGCATGCCCATGTTGCCGGCCAGCTCGTTTTGCGCAAACTGCTTGACGATGCGGCCGTGTTCCATGACGTAGAAGCGATCAGCCAGCGGCGCGGCGAAGCGGAAGTTCTGTTCCACCAGCACGATGGTGTAACCCTTGGCCTTGAGCGTGAGGATCATCTCTGCGAGTTTTTGCACGATGACGGGCGCCAGGCCTTCGGAAATTTCATCGAGCAGCAGGAGGCGCGCGCCGGTGCGCAAAATGCGCGCCACGGCCAGCATCTGCTGTTCGCCGCCAGACAGTCGCGTGCCGGGGCTGCTGGCGCGTTCCTTGAGGTTGGGAAACATTGCGTAGATTTCGTCCAGGCTCATCCCGCCGGGGGCTATGGTGGGCGGCAGCATCAGGTTTTCTTCGGCTGTCAGGCTGGCGAAAATGCCGCGCTCTTCGGGGCAGTAGCCCACGCCCAGACGCGCCACCTTGTGCGGCGCGAGCTTGATGGCTTCTTCGCCGTTGATCTTGATGGAGCCCTTGCGCGCACCCGTCATGCCGACGATGGCGCGCATGGTGGTGGTGCGCCCCGCGCCGTTGCGGCCCAGCAGTGTTACCACCTCGCCTTCGTTGACGGTGAGGTTCACGCCATGCAGGATGTGCGACTCGCCGTACCAGGCGTGCAGGTCTTCTATCTTGAGGAGCTCTTTGGTCATCTAGTGCGCCCCTTGAAGCTCGGTGTTCGCTGTGCCCATATAAGCTTCGATCACCAACGGATTCGCTGACACTTCGGCATATGGCCCGTCGGCAATGATGGCGCCGCGCTGCAGCACCGTGATGCGGTCGGCGATCGACGACACCACGTTCATGTTGTGCTCGACCATCAGGATGGTCCGGCCAGCCGAGACTTTTTTGATCAGCTGCGTCACGCGGTCCACGTCTTCGTGGCCCATGCCCTGCGTGGGTTCGTCCAGCAGCATCAGTTCGGGTTCCAGCGCCAGCGTGGTGGCGAGTTCGAGCGCACGCTTGCGGCCATAGGGCAGGTTCACGGTGAGCTCATCGGCGAAGTCGCTCAGGTCGACTTCGGCCAGCAGCTCGCGGGCACGGTCGTGGAGATGAAACAGCGTTTCTTCCGCTTTCCAGAAATGGAACGAGGTGCCGAGGTTGCGCTGCAAGGCGGCGCGCACGTTTTCAAGGACTGTCATGTGCGGGAAGACCGCAGAGATCTGGAATGACCGCACGATGCCGCGCCGCGCGGTCTGCGCGGGTTGCTCAAACGTAATGTCGTTGCCGTTGTAGACAATGCTTCCGCGCGTGGGGATGAGGAACTTCGTCAGCAGGTTGAAGAAAGTCGTCTTGCCGGCGCCGTTGGGCCCGATCAGCGCATGGATATGCCCGCGCTGGACTTTCAGGTCCACGTTGTTGACTGCCACGAACCCCTTGAATTCCTTGGTCAGCCCTCGTGTTTCGAGAATGAACTCCACTGACAAATTGGTTCTCCGGAAGATGGGTTGGATATCACGGGCGCAAGGTGCCGCGGCGGCTGATGCGGCAGCAGGCGCGAACCCGTGAAACACAGGTGGTCATCCTAGCCACCCACCCTCCGACGCGGTACCGGGTCAGACCCTTAAGTAGTTTTGCGTGATCTAAAGCCCCCACGCTCCCCACTTCGAGCCTACGGCGCGCTGCCCCTTTCCCTACGTATAGGGGCGCTGCGCCTGCGGCCCGGCAAAGCCGGTTCCGCGGCCCCTGCTTGATGAGGAGTGCCCCCTCCGGTAGGAAACCGGCGCCCGTATTGGCTTTTTTATTGCTCGCGGTTGCGGCCTGGGCCGCCTTCGCCGCGCTGGCCGCGCGGATTGGTTGCGTCGGCCTGGCGGGACGGTTTGTCTGGGGTGGCGTCGCGTTGTGACTGCTGTTGCTGCAATTGGTGTTGCCGCCGCTGTTGTTGTTCCTGGGCCTGGGCCTGGCGCTGCTGCTCCTGCTGCGCACGTTGTTGCTGTTGTTGCAAATGCTGCTGTTGTTGCAAATGTTGTTGTTGCTGCAGTTGCTGTTGCTGTTGCTGTTGCTGCTGCTGCTGCTGCTGCTGCTGTCTTTGCGCGGCCTGTTGCTGGCGGGTGTTTTCCTGGTCGCGCTGGGCCTGTTCGCGCAGGGCGCGCTGGCCTATGGATTCTTCACCGGAACGGCGCTGCTGTTCCAGCTGGGGACCCTGAAGCTTTTCCCGCTGTTCCTGTTCCTGTTGCTGGCTGCGACGAGCCTGTTCGGCGGCATGGCGGTCGGCGTTGGCGCGTGCATCGGCATTGGCATTCGCGGCCTGGGCGCGTTCCTGCGCTTCCTGACGGGCCCGCGCATCGCGCTGGGCTTGCTCGCGGAGGGCGCGCTGGCCTATGGCCTCTTCGCCCTGGCGGCGTTGCTGTTCCAGCTGGGGGCCTTGCAGGCGTTCTTTTTGCTCCTGCTGCTGGCGCTGCTGCTCGCGTTGCGCGCGCTGGCTGGCCTCGAGGGCGCTGCGGTCCGGTGCGGGCGAGGGCCGTGCGGCTGGCGCTGCGCCGACAGGCGCGGCGGGGGAAGCGGGAGCGGCGGCTTGTGGCCGGGCGTCGTGGTCCCTGCCGGCGGCGGGACCGGCGCGGTGCTCGTCCCGGTTGTTGTCATCGCGCCGGCCGTCCCGGCGATCATCCCTGCGGTCGCTGCGGCTGCTGACCACCGGCCGCGTGGCCACGGCGGGCGGCGGCAATGCGGCGGCGGCCACGGGGCGCTGCTGTGCGTGCAGCTCCGACCGATTCGGGCGCTGCGGCAGGGCGCCGCGGTCGGCCACGAGTTGTGCGCGGCCCAGGTCGGCGCTGCTCAGCCGGTGGGGATTGCCGTGCACAGGCCGGCCACGCTCGAAGTCCTCGCGGCTGACAGCCGTCACCGCTGCAGGCTGGCGCTGGTAGCGGTAAATATTGGTCACGTTGACGGTGTTGTTGACCACGATGTTGTGGTTCACCTGCGTGACGTAGCGCGGGCTCACGCGGTAGGCGGGGCGAAAGGCTTCGCCGGGTGCCAGCGGGAACCAGCCCACACCGGGCCGCGGTGCGCCGCCGATGGAAATGTTCCAGTTCACACCGCCGCTGCTGCCGCCCACAAAAGCGACGAGGGCGGGCGCATAGACAGGGCGCGGTGCCAGCCGGCCCGGCACCCAGGCCCAGCGCGGGCCGATTTGTGCCCAGCGGCCATAGTGAAACGGTGCAAACCCCCAGGGCGCGTCGTCCACCCAGGTCCAGCCCCAGGGCGAGACCCAGGCCCAGTGGCCGACGCGGTAGGGCGCCCAGTTGGCGGGCACGGCGCGCGGTATCCAGACGGCACCGTAGGCCGGGTCCTGACTCCAGTTACCGTAGCTGTCGAGCTGCTGGTAGCCCACGGTTTCGCGCGGTATGTAACGCGCCGAAACCGACTGGTCTTCACGCCGGTCGCGGTTAGCGGCCCACAGGTCAAAACTGTCCTGCTGTGCGGCGCCCGGTCCTGCCGGGGTGAGCTGCGTGCCGCTGAAGTTGGCCTGCTGGCGGCTTT
Source organism: Polaromonas sp. P1_F1 (assembly GCF_056405795.1). Lineage (NCBI taxonomy): Bacteria > Pseudomonadati > Pseudomonadota > Betaproteobacteria > Burkholderiales > Comamonadaceae > Polaromonas > Polaromonas sp. P1_F1. The sequence goes on along the minus strand of NZ_JBFUBJ010000001.1, from coordinate 884,092 downwards.
GCAGCGTGACAGGGGCGACGCCGTCGCCATAAATCACGCCGCTGCCCGACTGGGCCACCACGCGCGTCGTGTTGCTGGCAGGGTCGACGTCCAGCCGGTAGTCACCGGGCTGCGCCACCACAAACGCGAGGTTGGGCGTATCCACTTCCAGGCGCTGGCCTTCGTAGAGGGCCCGCACGCGCAGCTTGAGCGTGCCTTGGGCGAGGCGCAGCTGGGTGGTGTTGTCGTCCAGTGCCTGGAAATCCAGGCTGGTCTGGCTGTTCATGCGCAGCGCGGTCGAGCCCACGTACAGTTCCGAGCGGGCGCCGGGGCCCGTCCACAGCCTGTCGCCGGCTGTCAGCGGCCGGTTCAGCATGGCGGGTGTCCAGGCCGGGGCTTCTGCCGGGTTGTTGCTGTCGCCCGGTGCGAAGCTTACGGCGCCTTCGGCCAGGTTAAGTCTGGCGACCCGGCCGGGTGGGTCCAGCTGGGCGCCCTGAGGCGCAGGTTCCTGCGCCCAGGCAACGGGCTGCAGCAATGCCAGCAGGACTGCAAAGGCCAGCAGCACGAAGTACCCGTAAAGGTGCGAAGGCCGGAAGGCCGTGTGGTCGGTATGGGACGAATTTGTGTCGCTGGTGTCGATTGCTGTCATGTTGAACGCTCTCTTCCTGTCTTGCGGGACATGGATGGACTGGAAGGCGGGCTGACACGTAACGGTCATGATCGCATCGTGATCGCCAGCCTGATGAGGAGACCTTACCCAGTACAACGTGCGTGACGATGGATGGAGTGCTAACAGGCAGTAAAGATTGCGAAACAGAAGGCAGGAATGAAACGGGATGTAATGTCCGCAGCGGCTGATCTTTCTGTTGATGACATTTTTATTAGAGAAAAATGCCTGCAAGTCAATGCAGACGAGCGCGAGCAGCTATCAAAAAAGGAGCGACTGGGTTGCGGCGAAAAAATGGCGCGTGCAATATGAGACGATTGCCCCATGCAAGATTTCTGGCCTTCCAGTGGCTTTTCCCGGCTCCAGCGCAACGCACGCGGCTGGCTCGCCCTCTCCGACGACTATCTGCGGCTCTTCCTCGCGCGGCCCGAACTCGCGCCGGTGGCGGAGTCATGCGATGCCGAACGTGCCTTGCACGCCGCACTGGTGGCCGCGCCGTCCCGGCCGGTCTCGCCTGCCGAATTGACGGCCCTGCAAGATGCGGATGCGCGTGACAACTACAAGCTGTTTTTGCGCTTTCGCGATGGCTTGCTCGCCGCCGGCACGCTGGAGGCGTATTACCTGAGCCTGTTCCCGCGGGACGGAACGGGCCGCATCGACATACCGCCGTTGTTCATCGACCTGGTTGCCCAGGCCGTTGTCCACAATGTGCTGCACGGTTCCACCGACGCATATGAAGTGCGCGCCGCTGAAATGCTGTTTCGCCCGCAGCGCATCAGTACACAGGACGGCCAGGTGCTAAGCGGCGACCAGGAGGTGATCGACATGTTCAATGAGACCGGCGGTGTGGGCGACTTCGGCCGCTTCCTTGCGGAGGCCAAGGCGCCGGTGCCTGTTGTGGAGCTGCAGGTGCTCAATGACGACAACGCTTTCACGTATTGGCAGCAGCCGGGCCGCCACCGTTTTTTGCTGGACCTGACGCATGAAGTCAGCAACGACCTGAGCCACGGCCTGGTCTTCACCATGGTGCGTGCCCGCTCAGGTCTCAAGGCGCTGGCAAGTGTGTTGCAGAAGTGGGTGAAGCATTTTCTGGGCGTTGAAGTCACCATCCGGCCCGTGCAGAAAGTGGACGATGAAGCCTGGCGCTGGCATGTAGGGCTGGACGTGGACTCCACAGCCTTGCTCAATGACCTGTATGAGGGAAGGGACGTTGCGCCCGACCGGCTGCAGCGCCTGGTCAGCCTGTTCCGGCTGGAGTTTGTGGATGCGCGGGAAATGCGCAGCGATGTGGCCGGCAAGCCGGTGTACCTGGGATTGATGATGAACGCCGACGGGGTGGTAAAGCTCAAGCCGCAAAACCTGCTGGTGAACCTGCCGCTGCTGCCTGCAGCTTCCTAGGGGTGTGCGCGGATCAAGCCGGATCATTTCAGTCGCTGCCCTCCACTTCCACCACCAGCACGCGGGCCTCGCCCACCGGCGAGGCGACATGCTCGGTGCCCACGCTCGCGAAAAAGATGTCGCCGGTTTCCAGCATCACGGAGCATTGTCCGCAGTTGTCGCGGTAACGCATTTCCACGCGGCCATCGAGCACCGCAAACACTTCTTCGCCTTCGTTGATATGCCACTTGTAGGGTTTGTCGGTCCAGTGCAGCCGGGTGGTGATGCCCTGCATATTGGCTACCGTCAGCGCGCCCCAGGCGCGTGCTGCGGTGAAATCCTTGCTTCGGATGATCTTCATGTCGGTCTCCATCAGGTGCAGTGAAAGCCCCGCCATGCTACGTCGCGGGGCCGGCGGAACCATGAATTCTTCGGGGGCCATTGATTCCGTATCCGCATCACTGAAATGCGCCGTTCAGGACTCCGCGGCGCTAAGATGGTTTGCATGAAAAGCGTATTGCTGCCCTGCGGCGAAGCCGTTTCCGCCCTGGGCATGGGCACCTGGAACATGGGCGATGCGCCGGCGCGGCGCGCCGACGAACTCGCGACCCTGCAGCTCGGCCTGGACCTGGGCTGTACGCTGGTCGATACCGCGGAAATGTATGGCGAGGGGCTGGCCGAAGAGCTTGTTGGCGAGGCGCTGCAGGGAAGGCGTGATGAGGCCTTCATCGTCACCAAGGTGTATCCGCACAATGCCTCGAAGGCGGGAACGGTGGCCGCGTGCGAGCGCAGCCTGCGGCGGCTGCGCACCGACCGCATTGACCTTTACTTGCTGCACTGGCGGGGTTCTGTGCCGCTGGCCGAAACCATGCAGGCTTTGATGGCGCTGCAAAAGGCCGGCAAGATCCGTCATTACGGCGTGAGCAATCTTGACCTCTCCGACATGCAGGAGCTGTGGCAAGTGCCCGGCGGTCAGGGCGTGCAAATCAACCAGCTGCTGTACAACCTCACGCGCCGCGGCATTGAGTGGGACTTGCTGCCATGGCTGCATGAACGCAAGGTACCGGTCATGGCCTATTCACCGATCGAGCAGGCGCGGCTGCTGCGCCATGCGGGCCTGACCCGCTTCGCCGCGCGTCACGGCATGCAGCCCGCCCAGGCGGCGCTGGCCTGGGTGCTGGCGCAGGGCGGCGTCATCGCGATTCCCAAAACCAGCCATCCGGAACGGCTGCGCGAGAACGCCGCGGCAGCGCAGATCCGGCTCAGCGATGAACAACTGGCTGAACTGGATGTGTTGTTCAAGCCGCCTTCCCGCGCCACCTCGCTGGAGATGATCTAGACCTTTCCAGGGGTCAACGCATCAGCCACATCCCTACTGCCAGCAAGGCCGCCTGGACGGCCATGGCGATGTAGAGCGGCTTGCGGGAAGGCGTGGCGGCATCCTGAAGCGTCTGGCTAATACGCTGCGCGAGCAGAGTGCGCAACACGGGGTCAGGCGAACCTGGTGCTGGCGCAGGTGCGGCCTCGGCGGCGCGGGCCTGCTGCCATTGCGCCAATACATCAGCCAGCGGCAGGCGGTTCACCACGAAATTGATCATGCCGCGCACGGCGCGTCCCTGGCCCAGCACGGGCGCCAATTGCTGACCGATGGCATCGGCCGACAGCATCTCTGACACCCGTTCGAGTGCACCCTTGGTTCGCGGCATGGCCTCGATACGTCCGGCAATCGCGTCCGTCAAGCGCTGCGACATGGCCTCTCCATGACCCGTCACGACTTGTTGTATGGCCCGGCTGCGGCCACGCGCCACGCCCAGCATCAGGTAAATCGGAACAAAGGCCAGCAGCAGCATGCTGACCAGCAATGGCGGTGAAAACAGCAAGGCGAGGATGGCGCCGGCGCCGCCTGCATGCGCAGCGGCGGGCATGCCAAGGCCGGACAGCCGGCTCAGGTAGAAGAAGAACACGCCACCGCCCAGCAGGAAAGCCAGCAAACCACCCATGGCGACGGAACTGGCAAACGCCATGCCGGCTTTGGCGCCGGTGCGCACCATGGATGGCGCGGCAGAAGAGTTTGATGACATGCAAGGCCCCCCTTATTTTTTAAAGGGCTGATCATAAGCGGCGCTTGCGGGGGCGCTGGTGGTGCATGGCAGACGCTGCAGCCCGTCCGCGCCATCGCCGATCGAGACGCCGGACCCCGCGGATCACGGTCCGGCCTCGCTACGCCGCCATGTTGTATAGACAGGCCGGCGAATAAAATTGAAGGTCAAACCGGTTGCAAGCGGGTGCTTCTTTTTCATTCGCCTTATGCTTGCAAGCCCCATAAGGAGACCTTCCCCATGCTTCGCAAGTTTTTGTCGTTCATCGCCCTCGCGCTCATGCTCTGTGCCGCGCAGGCCCAAACCTACCCGGCCAAGCCGATCCGGCTGATCGTTCCGTTCCCCCCCGGCGGCGGCACCGACATCCTGTCGCGCCTGGTGGCCAACAAGCTGACCGAGGTCAGCAAGTGGAATGTGATCCCCGACAACCGCGGCGGCGCCGGCGGCACCATCGGCATCGCCGAAGCCGTGCGTGCCGCGCCCACGGGCTATGACATGGTCATGGGCCAGAAGGACAACCTGGTCGTTGCACCCTGGCTGTACAAAAACCTGAGCTACGACCCGACCAGGGATTTGGTGGCCGTGGCCCACGTGGCTTACACGCCGGTGGTGATCGTCACGGGCGTGCAGTCGCGCTTCAAGACGCTGGCCGACGTGGTGGCGGCAGCCAAAGCAGCGCCCGACTCCATCACCTACGGCTCGCCCGGCAATGGCACGACCATCCACCTGGCCGGCGAGATCTTCAACAGCGCCGCCAACATCAAGCTGCGCCACGTGCCCTACAAGGGTTCCAACCCGGCCATGATGGACGTGCTGGCCGGCAACGTGGACCTCATGGTGTCCTCGCTGCCCTCGGCCATTGCCCAGATCAAGTCGGGCAAGCTGCGCCCGCTGGCCGTCACCTCGGCCCGCCGCAGCACCTCGCTGCCCGAAGTGCCTACCGTGGCTGAACTGGGCTACAAGGACTTTGACGTCAGCACCTGGTACGGCCTTTTCATGCCGGCCGGCACCCCCAAAGACATCGTCGCCACCGTCAACGCCGAGGTCAACAAGCTGCTGGCCACGCCCGAGATGAAGGCCGCCATCCACGCCCAGGGCGCCGAAGTGCAGAACATGACGCCCGAGCAGTTCTCCAGCCTGCTCAAGACCGACTATGTGAAATGGAAGGGCATCGTGCAGGCTTCCGGCGCGACCATCGAATAAACGGTTCACGCTTTTCCGCGCAAGGCGGCGCCCCGATGGGCGTCGCCTTTTTTTATGGGCTACAGCGCTCCGTGTAAACCCTAAGAGGCAAAAGTCCGGGTACGTGACATGATCTAGTCATCTATAGGACTAGATCAATCATGGCCATTCCAGCAAACCCTTCGCTGACCGTGGTGCCCGCCGAACCGGGCCAAAGCCGTTATGCCGCCCTGGCCGCCGCCATGCGCGCGCGCGTGGTGGCGGGCGAGTGGCCGCCGGGCAGCGCCTTGCCGGCCGAGCAGACCCTGGCCGCCGAGCACGGCGTGGCCTTGGGCACGCTGCGCCGCGCGCTGGAACTGCTGGCCGACCAGGGGCTGATAGAGCGCATCCATGGCCGCGGCACCTTTGTGCGTGCCGGCATGACGGGCGGCACCATGATGCGGTTTTTCCGCTTTGGCGAAGGCACGGGCGAAGTGCCGGCCTCGCACATCGTTTCGCGCCGGCTGCTGGTCGCACCCGCCGAGGTGGCACGGCGCCTGGGCCTGGCACGCGGCGATATGGCGCTGCGGCTGCAACGCGTGCGGTCGCTCTCGGGCCAGCCCTGTGTTTATGAGGAAATCTGGCTGCCCCCGGCCCTGTTTGCCGAGCTCGTCGAGAGCGATACCGGCAGCTGGGGCGACCTGCTCTACCCGATGTTTGCCGAACGCTGCGGCGTGCACGTGGCCCGCGCGGTCGATGAAATCGGCTTCGGCGCGCTGACGGCGGCGCAGGCCGGCCACCTGGCCCTGTCGGCCGGCCATCCCTGTGCGCTGGTCACGCGCTGCGCCTACGACCTGGCCGGCCATTGCGTCGAAGTGCGCTACACGCGGGGCGACGCCCACGCTTTTCACTACACCGTCACCATCACCTGAACGTCCCTTGAACACCCCCCGAAATCGGAGAAAACCATGTCACACCCAAGCAACCACCCTGCAAGCAAAGCGCAACCCCTGAACCGCTCGCGCCGCCTCGTGCTGCAGGCCGCGGGCGCGGCCGTCGCCGCACCTTGGGCCTTTGCCGCCCATGCCGCGGGCCAGATCGCCGGCGGCAAGCCGATCACGCTGGTCGTGTCCTATGCCGCGGGCGGCGGCGCCGACCTGATGGCGCGGCTGATCGCGCCGCGCATGGCCGAGTTCCTGGGCCAGACCGTGCTGGTCGACAACAAACCCGGCGCCGGCGGCCAGATCGCCGCGACACAGGTGGCGCGCGCCGCGCCCGACGGCACGCAGTTGCTGGTCGATGCCTCGTCCTTCGCCGTCAATCCCGCGCTTTATCCCAAGCTGCCCTACGACACCGACACGGCGTTCGCGCCACTGGCCGTGCTGGCGCAGTTCCCCAACGTGCTGGTGTGCACGCCCGGTTTTGAGGCCAAAAGCGTCAAGGACCTGATACGCCTGGCCAAGGCCAAACCCGGGCAGATCGCCTATGCCTCCTCCGGCAACGGTTCGGCCCAGCACCTTGCCGGTGCGCTGTTTGAAGACCTGGCCGGCGTGAAGCTGGTGCACGTGCCTTACCGCGGCGGCGGCCCGGCCATGAACGACGTGATGGCTGGCCAGGTGCCGCTGTTCTTCGCCAACGTGGCCTCCTCGTTGGGGCAGATCCAGTCGGGCCGGCTGCGCCCGCTGGCGGTGACCAGCCGGCGCCGCACGCGCTCGCTGCCCGACATGCCGACCATGGAAGAAGCCGGCGTGCCGGCTTATGAGGTGCTCGAGTGGAACCCGGTGCTGGCCCCAGCTGGTATAGACGCCAAGTCCAAAGCTGCGCTGATCGCCGCTATCCGCAAGACCATGGCCGACCCCGAAGTGCTGGGCCGTATCCGCAGCCTGAGCGGTGAAGCCTTCCCCGAGGGCCCTGAAGCGCTGACGCAGGCTTTCCTCAAGGCCCAGCAGCTCAAATGGGGCCGCATCATCAAAGACCGCAAGATCACCACGGGTTAAGCGGTGCAGAGTTCCACGCCTGACCCGGTGGCGCCCGGCTGGGACAGCCACGTCCACGTCTTTGACGCGGCTGCGGCTGTCGCGCCGGGCCATTACCAGCCCGCGCACCGGCCGCTGGCGGACATCGAGCAACTGGCCCAAAGCCATGGCTTCGGCCACCTGGTGCTGGTGCAGCCCAGCGTCTACGGCACCGACAACACGGTGTTGCTGGACGCCTTGCGTGCCGGTGGCGGGCGGCATCGCGGTGTGGTGGTGCTGCCGCCTTCCATCGACGATGCGGCGCTGCAGGCCATGCATGCGCTCGGCGTGCGCGGTGTGCGCTTTAACCTGGTGTCTCCCGTCGGGGACAGCCTCAAGGCCGGGGAGGGTGACGGCGCCCGGGACAGCTTCCAGGCCCTGGCGCCGCGCCTGCGCGCGCTGGGCTGGCATGTGCAGTGGTATGCGGCACCGCAAGACCTGCCCGTGATCGCGGCCCTGCATGCGGCCAGCCCGGTGCCGGCGGTGCTGGATCACCTCGCCGGCATGCACGCCGGCATTCCTCCGGATCACCCGGCCTGGCGGGCACTGGAGCAACTCGCCGCCCAGGGCGCCTGGGTCAAGCTTTCGGGCTGGTACCGCCTGGGCGTGCAAGCGCCGTATGAGGCGCTGGACGAGGTCATCCGCAAGGTTGCGGGGCTGTTCGGCCGGCGCCTGGTCTGGGGCTCCGACTGGCCGCATACCGCCTTTGCGCCCGACGCGCTGCCCGCCTACGCCAGCACCTGGGAGCCCGTGGCGCGCACGCTGGCGGCGGCCCAAACACAGTGCGTCCGGGAGCAGGCGCCGGTCGCCTTGTACGCCTGATAAGCCCGGCGGAGGCCTGCAGCCCCGGAGTGGCTTAAAATCACGGGCTACGCCATTTTTAACCCGGAGTCTTCCATGCCCAAGAAAATCAGAGTCGAAGCCGACATCTGCGCCCCCAAGCCAGTCCCTCCCAAGGGCTACACGATCACGACCGGCCGCGGCCAGAAGATCAGCCTGGAGCGCGGTTCGCACACCCGCAGCAAAAAGAACCCAGGCAAGCGCCCGCATCAGGGTTGAGCCGGTCTGCTGATGCGGCCCCTTGAGGCTGCATCCATAAAAAAAAGCGCCCTGGGGCGCTTTTTTTTATGCCGTTGGGATCACGCGCCTGAATGAACAGCATGGGCACGGCGGCTCAGGCTTGGCCTGTTTTAGCTCTCGAGCGCAGCCGCCATGCGGTGCGGCATGAGGCGTTCGCGTGGCGCTTCGCCGCCCCACAGGCTTAGCATCAGGTCCACGATGACCGGTCCGAAATCCTGATGCGGAATTTCGACCGAGGTGAGCCACGGGGCGAGCCAGGCATTGATCGGATTACCGTCGATGCCGACCAGCTCGCAGTCGCCGGGCACCCGGATCCCGCTCTCGCGGGCCACGCGGTGCAGCCCGTAGGCGACCTGGTCGCTGATGCACATCGCGCCGCGCGGCCAGGCACCGGGCGCCGCGAACTGGGCCCCGGCGGCGTAGCCGATTTCCAGGTGCGAGATGCCCGGGGCCTCCACCCGGCGGATCCGGTCGGCTGACAGGCCTCTGTCGGCGGCCCGCTCGCAGAAGCCCTGCACGCGTTCCCGGGTCGTGGACGATCCGCGCGACGGAAATACCACGGCCGGCGCGTCGACGCCGCGGTCGAGCAGGTAGTCTGCGGCGGCGGCGCCGGCCGCCAGGTTGTCGGGCCCCACGAAGGCGCAGGTGCCGAACGGGCTGCGCCGGCTCACGAAGACCATAGGCGCACCGCGCTCCACGAAGTCGCGCAGGCCGGCACTGGGCTGAGCCGCGACCATCACGTAGCCTTGCACGACCTGCGAACGCATGGCGTTGAGATAGTCGTCCTGCAGCTCCGGCCGGTCGTGCGTGTCACACAGGATCATCGTGTAGCCGGCCTCGCGCAGCGCGGCCTCGGTGGAGGCGGCCAGCGTGGCCATCACCGGGTTGTCGAGGTTGGCGGCCAGCATCGCGACCAGGCGGCTCTCACGGTTGCGTAGCGCGCGTCCAAGCTGGTTGGGGTGGTAGCCCACGGTCTTGATCGCCTCGCGCACGCGCGCCAGCGTTTCCGGCGAAGCCCGCCGGGTCTCGCCGTTCACGATGCGCGAGACGGTGGAGATTGAGACGCCGGCCTGCACGGCGACTTCGCTCAGCGAAACCGGGCCGACGCCCTTGCGCCTGCGCGGGGTGTCGTCGGTCATCGGTGCGGGCGGCAGGCCTGCCGGGTCTGGACGCCGCAGCGAATGTTGGGTTGGCGCGAAGGCGGGACACGCGAATGGCGAGGCGGGAGTCCGGCGAGTGGAAAGCGAAGCATCGATGGGTCGTATTTTGGGAAAACAAGGGGCCAAGAGGCGAGGGCAGGTGGCCGACCGGCGGCGCGATCAGTGCGTGCCAAGACAAAACATATAACCGAGAAAGCCGCGACTGACAAGTATGGCAAACGATTGCCAATGGTTGGCAAACGTTTGCCATAATAGCCAAAACCGCCAACGATCGCAACACAACGGCACAGGACGACATGGTTTTCACCTCCAGCAGCACGCACAGCCGCGGCAAGCCCCTGCCGACGCTGCTCGCTCGAGTTGATCGCGGCGATCCCAGCGCCGCGGTCACCCATCCCAGCCATGCGGCCTGGGCGTTCCCTGCGCCGGCGGCCGGCGCGCATTCCTGAAGCCGACGACCGATCGGCCCCATCCTTCCTTTTTCCAGAAAGAGACAACCATGAACTTCCAGCTTCGTTTTCTCGCCAGGCGTGCCACGCGCGCCGGCCTCCTGGGTGCCGCCGTCGCCACGCTGGCCACCAGCGCCTTCGCCGACATTCGCGTCATGTGCTACCAGGACGGCAATGAATGCGATGTCGCGGCCGACCTCATCAAGCGTTATGAAGCCCAGAACGCTGGCGCCAAGGTGATCCTTGACGTGGTGCCCTACAAGACGGTGGTAGAGCAGCTGCCCGTGCAGCTCGCGGCGGGGCAGGGACCCGACATCGCGCGTGTCGCCGAAATCGGCGGCCTGTCGAAGAACTACATCGACATCAGTGCCTATGTGAAGGACCGCAAGTACTGGGAAGACAACTTCGGGAGCACCTTGCCCTGGATGCGCAACAAGGCGGGCGACAAGGGCATCTACGGTTTCCTGTCGCAAATGACCATGACCGGCCCCTTCGTCAACAAGACCTTGTTTGAGCAGGCCAAGGTGCCGATGCCCGGCCCCAAGGCCACCTGGGAAGAGTGGGCCGATGCGGCGCGCAAGGTGGCCAAGGCTACGCAGACCCCGGCCGCCATGGCCTGGGACCGTTCGGGCCACCGTTTCGCCGGCCCCGCCGTCAGCTATGGCGCGAAGATTTTCGACGCCAAGGGAAACCTCACGGTGGATGCCGGTTACAAGACCGCCGTGGGCAAGTTCGTTGCCTGGCACAAGGACGGCACCATGCTCAAAGACGTCTGGGGCGGCTCGGGCGGCTCCAGCTATGCCGACGCGGTGGGCGAGTTCAAGAACGGCCGCGTGGTGATGATCCTGTCAGGTTCATGGCAGATCAACCGCATGCAAAAAGAAATCGGCAACGCCTTCGACTGGGTCGCCGTGCCCAACCCCTGCGGTCCCGCCGCCTGCTCGGGCATGCCCGGCGGCGCGGCCTGGGTGGCGCTGAAGACCACCAAGTCCCCGAAGGAAGTGGGCCGCTTCCTGGATTTCATGGCGCAGGAAGCCAACGTCGCTGAATTCGCCTCACGCACCAACAACATCCCGGCCCATGCCGGCGTGGCCAAAAAAGGCGTGAGCTATCCGACTGCCGGCCCTGCGGCACAGGCCGCGCTGGGTGTGTTCAGCAGCGGCACTGCCACCATCGCGCCGCCGGCCTACGCGCTGCAAGGCTACAAGTACAACCGCGCCCTGATGCTGCCGACCGTGACCCGGGTCACTCAGGCCATCGTGGGAGAAATCAGCGTGGACGAGGCCGTGACCAAGATCGGCACCGACATGGCCGAAGCGGTAAAACAAGCCGAAAAATAGGCACACCCCCGTGGCGCGCACTTCGTGCGCGCCTCCCCCCTTGCAGGGGGCGACACCTGCGGCCTGGCGGAGCCAGTTCCGCGGTGTACCTGGCGTAAGGCAATGTGCTGGTGGCGTCATACATAGATCGGAGTCGGTATGTCGGTTTTCTCAGCTTTCCTGGGCTTTTTGTTCAACCTGTTCGAGCCGGTTTTCCGGCTGGGCCAGAGATGGCTGGGTGCTTCGCGCATAGGCTGGCTCTTTGTCGGGCCCAACCTGGTGGTGATCAGCCTCTTCACCTTTTTGCCCATCGTGGTGAACCTGGTGTATGCGGTGACCGGCGGGGTGAACCTTCTGCCCACGCAACGGCCTTTCACCGGGCTGGAGAACTTCGCCATCCTGCTTGAATGCCGCGACTACACCGACCTGCAGACCTGCCGCACCGACATCTTCTGGCGCTCCATCGCCAACACGGTGAAGTTCAGCCTGATCCAGGTGGCCTTGATGGTGTTCTTCTCGCTGGTCACGGCCCTGGTGCTGAACCGGAAAATCATAGGCCGCGGCTTTTGGCGTGGCGTGTTTTTCTACCCGGTGCTGCTGTCGCCGGTGGTGGTGGCGCTGATCTGGAAATGGCTGCTGCAAAGCCAGGGCGTGTTCAATGCCGGCCTGGTGGCCATGGGCGCCTCACCGATGGACTGGTTGCTGGACCGGCACTGGGCATTTTTCTGGGTGGTGGTGGTATCCATCTGGGCCCACATGGGCTTTTACACACTCATTCTGCTGGCCGGCCTGCAGGCCATCCCGAAAGACGTTTACGAAGCCGCCGAGATGGACGCCGCGCCGCCGTGGCGTGTGCTCAGGCGCATCACGCTGCCGCTGCTCATGCCCAACCTGATCGTGGTGCTGGTGCTGGTGATGATCCGCGCGGTGCAGAGCTTTGACGAGGTGTTTGTGCTCACCGGCGGCGGCCCGGGCTCGGCCACCACCTTCATCGTGCAGTACATCTACCAGACCGGTTTTGCTGAACAGATCCACCTGTATGGCCTGGCTGCCGCGGCCTCGCTGATCCTGGCCGCCGGCCTGATGGCCCTGACGCTCGCGCAGCTGCGGCTGTCCAAAGCCGGCGAGGCCGGAAAAATCAGGAAGTAAGGAAAAAGCGATGGCCAATTTCTTTACCCGTACCCAGGGTCACAAGCACGGCGGCACCCGCCTGCATTGGACCGACTGGGTCTCCTACGCCTACCTGCTGGCAGGCCTCATCGTGATGTTCGGCCCTGTGCTGTGGCTCGTGATGTCGTCGTTCAAGACCGAAAGCGCGCTGAGCCAGTTCCCGCCGACCTTTCTGCCCTACAGCCAGAAAGAAGCCGTGGTGGCCGGTTACGACAAGCCCCTGCCGCTGTTCCGCGCCAAGGATGAGCAGGGCAACATCCGCGAACTGGCCCAGGTGCGCCGCATCGGCCTGGTCGCCACCATGGTCGACCCCGCGGCGCCGCAGACCGAACTGCGCGTGAACATCAACGACCGCAAACCGGTGAATGAACTCAAGTTTGCCGGCGGCAACTACACCGAGCTGTTCGGCAAGTTCGCCTTCGGCACTTACCTTTGGAACAGCGTGTTCATCACCGTGGTAGCGACCATCCTCACGCTGCTGTTCAATTCGATGGCGGCCTTCGCGCTGTCCAAGTACCAGTTCACCGGGCAAAAGACGGTGTTTGTGCTGATCATCGCCACGCTGATGATTCCGCCCACCATCATTTTGGTGCCGGCTTTTCTGGTGATCTCGGAACTGAACCTCTTGAACAACCTCTGGGGCGTGATCCTGCCCGCGGTGGCCACGCCCACGGGCGTGTTCCTGCTGCGCCAATACATGCTGACCATTCCTGACGAGCTGCTCGAGGCCGCCCGCATGGACAACGCCAGCGAGTGGCGTATCTACTGGAAGATCATCCTGCCCCTGGCTGCGCCGGCCATGGCGGTGCTGGCCATTTTCTCGTTCATGTGGCGCTGGAACGATTTTCTCTGGCCGCTGATCGTGTTGTCCAAGTCGGAGCACTTCACCTTGCAGCTCGCGCTCAACGCCTTCCAGGGCGAACTCAACACGCAGTGGCACTACCTGCTGGCGATGACCGTGATCACCCTGATTCCGATCACCCTGGTCTTTGCCTTTCTGCAGAAATACATCGCCACCGGCATTGCCAGCGCCGGCGTCAAATAAACCGAGGACTCTCCGTGGCCACTCTTGAACTTGCCAGTGTCGTCAAAACCTTTGACAAAATCACCATCATCCATGGCGTAGACCTGACCGTTTCCGACGGTGAATTTGTGGTCTTCGTCGGCCCCTCGGGCTGCGGAAAATCCACGTTGCTGCGAATCATCTCGGGGCTGGAGCCCGCCAGCAGCGGCGACATCTGCATCGACGGCAAGCGTGTCAATGACGTGAGCGCTGCGCACCGCGGCTGCTCCATGGTGTTCCAGTCGTATGCGCTGTACCCGCACATGAGCGTCTACGACAACATGGCCTTCGGCCTGGAGAACCTGGGTGTGGCCAGGCCGGTCATCGAAAGCAAGGTCAATGCCGCCGCCGCCATGCTGCAGCTCACGCCGCTGCTGCAGCGCAAACCCACCCAGCTCTCCGGCGGCCAGCGCCAGCGCGTAGCCATAGGTCGCTCCATCGTGCGCGAACCCAAGCTTTTCCTGTTCGACGAGCCGCTGTCCAACCTCGATGCTGAACTGCGCGTTTCCATGCGCGCCGAGATCCGTGACCTGCACGCCCGCTTGGGCGCGACCATGATTTACGTCACCCACGACCAGGTCGAGGCCATGACCATGGCCGACAAGATCGTGGTGCTGCGCGCCGGCCGCATCGAGCAGGTTGGCTCGCCGCTGGAGCTGTATAACCAGCCCTGCAACCAGTTCGTGGCCGGCTTCATCGGCAGCCCGCGCATGAATTTCGTGCCGGTGGCGCAGATGCCTGGCGCCAGGCCCGGAGCCCACACCGTGGGCATCCGGCCCGAACATGCGCAACTGTCCAACGACGGCCCGCTGCAGATGAAGGTGTCGCAGGTCGAGCAACTGGGAAGTACCAGCATTCTGCATGGCCACGTGGTGCCTGACGCGCCTTTTGAAATCATCCTGAGCGGGCAGACCAACATCCAGCGCGGCGACACCGTCAAGGTGACCGCACCCGCAGAGCACCTGCATTTCTTCGACCAGAACGGCTTGCGTCTTTGAACCTGCGCCACCCGAAACATTGACCAGCCGACCATGCGCCTTGACCAAGCTCCCACTTTCGCCCTGCAATCGCGCAGCGGCAACCACCTCGTCCTGAACAGCACCAGTGGCGCCACGGCGCACATCTGGGTGCTCGAAGAAGACATCGTTCGTGTGCTGGTGCTGCCGCAAGGACGGCTGCAGATGCCGCGCAGCTGGACCGTGGCGCCTGGGCTTGAAAATTTGCCTGTTGAAGGCCGCGACCGCTTCGACGTGAGCGGCTTTTCGCTGCCCGCATTCGAACTCAAGGAAGAGGGCTCACAACTACAGATCACCACAGGCGCCGTGCGCCTGACCATCGCGCTCGAAGGCTTCTTTTGCCGCTGGGAAAGCCGGCAACAGGGCCGCTGGCAGGCCACCGCCGCCGACCGTTCCACGCAGAGCTACAACTTCGGCTGGTGGGACGAAAAGGTCTACCACTACCTGCAGCGCGAACGCGGCGAAGCCTACTTCGGCCTGGGCGAGCGCGCCGGCGACGCCAACCGTGCCGGCCAGCGCTACCGCATGTGCAACCTCGACCCCATGGGCTACAGCGCACGCAGCACCGACCCGCTGTACAAGCACATCCCGTTCTACATCACGCGCAAAGGTGGTGAAAAAGACGCCGGCCTGTGTTTCGGTTTGTTCTACGACACCTTGTCCGATTGCAGCTTCGACATGGGCCGCGAGATGGACAACTACCACGGCCACTACCGTTACTTTGTGGCCGACCATGGTGACCTGGATCTGTATTACATCGCCGGTGACGACCCGGCCGCCATCACGCGCCGCTACACCTGGCTCACCGGCCGGCCCATCTTCCCGCCGCGCTACGCGCTGGGTTATTCAGGCTCGACCATGAGCTACACCGACGCGCCCAATGCGCAGGAGCGCATGGGCGAGTTCCTCGAACGCTGTGAAGAGCACGACATTCCCTGCGACTCGTTCCACCTGTCGTCGGGCTACACCTCCATTGGCCCGGGCCGCTACGTCTTCAACTGGAACCGCGAGAAGTTTCCCGACCCTGCGGTCTTCGTGCAGAGCTACCTCGACCGCGGCGTGCGCCTGGTGCCGAACATCAAGCCCGCGCTGTTGCGCGACCATCCGCGTTTCGAGGAAGCCCGCCAGGCTGGCCTTCTTGTCAACGACCCGGATGGCCAGCCCACCGCCATACAGTTCTGGGACGGCACAGGCGCCTACCTTGACTTCACCAACCCCAAGACCATCGCTTGGTGGAAGAAGCAGGTGACTGAGCAGCTGCTCGAATACGGCATCCCCGCCACCTGGAATGACAACAACGAATACGAGATCTGGAGCGACAAGGCGCTGGCCCACGGTTTCGGCGCGCCGCGTCCCGCGCGCGAGGTGCGCCCGCTGCAGACCCTGCTGATGATGCAGGCATCGCACGCCGCGCAGTCCGAGTTCGCGCCCGCGGAGCGGCCCTACCTGGTGTCGCGCTCAGGCGCCGCCGGCATGCAGCGCTATGTGCAGACCTGGTCGGGCGACAACTACACGGCCTGGGAAACGCTGCGCTACAACATCCGCATGGGCCTGGGCCTGGCGATGTCGGGCGTGTCCAACACCGGGCACGACATAGGCGGTTTTTCCGGTCCTGCGCCGGGGCCCGAGTTGCTGCTGCGCTGGGTGCAGCACGGCATCTTCCTGCCGCGCTTCAGCATCCACTCATGGAACGACGACGGAACCGTCAATGAGCCCTGGATGTACCCCGAGGTCACGCCCCAGGTGCGCGAGTTGATCCGCCTGCGCTACCGGCTCATGCCTTACCTGTATGACCTGGTGTGGCGTTACCACCGCGCCTACGAACCCATCATCCGGCCGACGTACCACGACTTCCCGGAAGACACGCACTGCCTGGAAGAAAACGACGACATGCTGCTGGGCGCACATTTGCTGGTGGCCTCGGTGATCGAGCCCGGCCAGACCGAGCGCCGCGTGTGGCTGCCCGGCACCGGCGGTTGGTACGAGGCGCACACCGCGCGGTACGTGAAAGCCGGCCAGCGGATCACGCTGAATGCGCCGCTGGATGGCTCGCCCCCATTGCTGGCACGCGAAGGCTGCGCCATACCGCTGAATCTGGGAGAAATCCATTTCGCAGCGGTCGAAGATCTGCGCGGCTTCCAGGTCTTTCCCCATCAGGGTGCGGGAAGTTTCGAAGCAAGCTGTTTTGAAGACGACGGCCATAGCCAGGCCTGGCGTAGCGGTGCTTATGGGCAGTGGCGCCTGCGTGTTGATTGCACCGAGCAAGGCCTGCGCATCGCGGTGTTCCGTGAGGGCGCACAGCCGCCTGTGCAAGACAACCTGGTCTTGCTGTTGCCGGCAACAGAGCAACGCCCGCTTAGCTTTGACGGCGGGGCGCTGGTGCAGGATCAGCTCGAAGGCGCCTGGAGGCGGCTGACGCTGAAGCTTTGACCCTATACGAGGGAAATGTGTCCTGGGCCGCTGCGATCCCGGGCAGCGGATCACCAGCCTTGGCGGTATGCCGTGACGGTGAAACACGATGGCCGGAGTTCTGGCACGTCCTTTGCATGCTGTCCTGCAGTGACGACAATTCACTACGGAAGGCTTCAAATGTTGGCCCTTATCATGCGACCCCTTGCATCTGTCGGCTTGGCGGCCGCTTTCACCACAACCGGCCTACATGCCTCAGACGCTGCCGCCGGCCGCCCGGTCAGTCCAGTCAGCCAAACGCAAACCCTGCGTGTGCCGGACCACCATGTCAAACCGGTCAATGCGGCCAAAACCAGGGCCGAGGCAAAACGCACGCTGGGTACGAATCCGTCGATGCCACTTTGGGAAGGCCCCTGGGGTCCTCACCATTGAGGTGGACTTCGACGGAATTTGTGACTTGGCCCATTGCACTCTCCGGCGTCTCTGGTGTGATTGGCCTGGAGCGGCAACTTCGCGCGTTGATCAGTCTCCTGGCCCACGCCGCCTCCGCCTCATTCAGCTGGACACCGCCGGAGCCTCAAGGGGCAGGCGGCGACTGGCTCGTCAACCATTGGCGCAGTGATTGGATTACGGGCGCCTTGGCGCGCTCGTTCGTCGTCACCAGAAAGTAACTGCGCGGCGAAATAAAGGGCTTGTCATTCAGCTTGACCAGGCGCCCGGTCTGCAGCGCCGATGCGCTCACATAGTCCGGCGCCAATGCGACACCCAGACCGGCCTCCGCTGCCGTCAATGCAAGCGACAGCAGACCGTAGTGGGCACCCGGCATCGGGACTTCTACAGACGCGCCCAGCTGCCGCAGGTAGGCCGGCCATGAGTTGGGCACCATGCTCTGGTGCAGCAAGGGCAGCGCTGCCATTTGTGTGCCCGTCAGCGGCGCCGCCAGCCGGCTCAGCGTGGGCGCCGCAAGAGGAAAGGAGTGCAGGGGGTGTAGCAGGTCGGCCACGCAGCCGGGCTCCGGCCCTTCGCAGTAGACGATGGCCGCGTCCAGCCCCGAGTCGCGCATGCTGATGGGCCCGGTATGCGTGGCCACGTCCAGCTGGATCTGCCGGTGCGCGATGGCGAAGGCGCACAGCCGTGGCATGGCCCACAGCGTGCCAAAGGTGGTGGGCACGGACAGCCGCAGTATCTTGCCTGGCATGGAGCCCATGGACGCGGCGATGGTCGCTGACTCCAGCTCGTCCAGCAGAGTTCGCACCCGCCGCAGGTAGCTGGCACCGTCAACCGTCAGCTCCATCCCGCTAGTTGTGCGCCGGCACAGTGCAACGCCGACAAAGCCCTCCAGGTCCGATAGCTGGCGGCTCACCGCGCTTTGCGTCAGACCCAGTTCATCGGCTGCGGCAGTGATGCTCAAGCGCCGTGCAATCACCTCGAAGGTGTTGAGGTTGACGATGGAGGGCAGGTGGCGCTGCGTTGGATATTTCATGGCGGTTACGGCCATTATTGGCATGGCATCCGTTCGCCCGCAATGAAAAAGGCTATGCAGGCATGAAATAAATGCAGGGGGGTATGCGTTTATTCCGTTGGACAGGCCGGCGCGCATGTCAGATATTCAGGGCGCCGCAGTGGGCGGCCCCTCAAGAACAGAAGTTGGAGTCACAGATGTCGAAATTTCAAGCGCGCCTTGTACTGCTGCTGGCGGCGGCCACGCTGGCTGGCACCGCCCTGGCGGCGGATTGGCCCGCCACCCAGCCTATCAAACTGATCGTGCCCTCGGCCGCCGGCGGCACGCCCGACCAGACCAGCCGAAAACTGGCCTACTACCTTCAGGACAAACTCAAACAAGCGGTGATCGTCGAGAACCGCCCCGGCGCGGCAGGCACCATTGCCATGCAGGCGGTGGCCACCGCCAAGCCCGACGGCTATACGCTGGGCTTCGGCAATATCGTGACCATGGCCATCAACCGCAGCCTGATTTCCAAGATGCCCTACAACCCCGATAAAGACCTGGCGCCGGTGGCCGTGCTCTCGCAGGTGCCCAATGTGCTGGTGGTCCGCCATGGCCTGCCCATCGCCTCGGTGCGTGAACTGGTCATCTATGCCAAGAGCCACCCGGGCAATCTGACCATGGGTTCCGGCGGCAACGGCACCACCAGTCACCTCAGCGGCGAAATCCTCAAGGAAAAAGCCGGCATCAGCTTCAGCCACATTCCCTACCGCGGGGCCCCGCAGGCGCAGACCGACCTGATCGGCGGGCAGATCGACTTCATGTTTGACAACCTGCCGTCCATGGTGGGCGCGATCCAGTCGGGCAAGGTGCGTCCGCTCGCGGTTACCAGTAAACGTCGCTCGGCGCTGCTGCCCAATGTGCCGACCATGGAAGAGGCGGGCATTGCAGGCTTCGAGGTGGTGGCATGGGGCGGCATTGTGGCACCGACGGGCACGCCTCGGCCCGTGATCCTGCGCCTGAACCGTGAGATCAACAACTGGTTGCAGGCACCTGCGACCAAAGCCGAATTCGCGCAAGTGGGGCAGGTCGCGCTCGGGGGAACCCCCGAGTTTTTCAAGACGCATATCGACAGCGAAGCCAAAAAATGGGGTGACGTAATCCGCAACGCCGGAGTAAAGCTCGACTGAGCTTGCCTTCTCGCGTAGACCTGCTGCTGCGTGTCTGCCGTTCGTTCCATACCCGGCTGCGCTGATAGGCGCAACCACATACCAAAACAGACCCCAAGGACAAGCATGCTCAGTTCCCCCGTCCCCGCTACCCAGGTTCTCGCGCACTGGGCTGCCACGGTTCCCAATCAATGGGGTGAATCCACCCTGCGCACGGCGGAGCACTCCCTGGAGGACACCATTGCTGCCATGGTGGCAGGTGCTGGGGACCCGGTTTGCGCCTCGGTACGGGCGGGATTGCCTGCCACGGGCCCAGTCCCGGTGGTGGGCAGCAGCACCGGAACTTGTGCCGCCTTCAGTGCGCTGGCCAACGGCACGGCCGCCCATGCGCGGGAGCTGGATGAGATGTTTCTCGTCGCTGGCGGTCATTTTGGCTGCGCCGTGATCCCAGCCATCCTGGCGCAAGCCCACGAGATTGATGCCACGCTCGATGCGGTTCTGGATGCACTGATCGTCGGAAGTGAGGTGATGGCCCGCGTCGGGATGGCGATGGACCGGTCCCATGCCGAAAAAGGCTGGCATGGCACCCAAACCATTGGTGTAATTGCTGCCGCAGCCGCTTGCGCCAGACTGCTTGGGCTGGGAGTCAGCGGGATGACACACGCCCTCAGCTTGGCCGTTTCCATGGCAGCTGGACCCAAGGTCCAGTTCGGCACCGACACGAAACCCGTGCATGCCGGACTGGCGGCGCAAGGTGGTGTGTTGGCCGCATCGCTGGCGGCATCGGGCGTCACCGGTAGCGATACAGTCCTGGAAGGCCCGCACGGGTTTGGCGCACTCTACGCCGGTGGCTCTGCGGCCGACTGGCAGTCCGTGGCTGCGGTCAGTGACGGCCCGCTGGCGATCGACAGCCATGGCCTGGCGTTCAAGCTGTATCCCAACTGCGCGTCCACGCACCGCTGCCTGGACGCATTGCATGCCCTCGCAACCGAACATGGTTTTGGCCCGGAAGCGGTGGAGCGTGTTGAAACCCTGGTCGGGCGCGTCAACCTGGTGAACCTCAAATACCCAGAGCCCCAGGGTCCCCGCGAGGCCATGTTCTCCATGCCCTACGCGGTGGCAACGATGCTCCGTTACGGCACGGTCACGTTGGCCGACTTCACGCCGCAAGCGGTGCATGACGATATGACCCGGCGCCTCATGCCACGCGTCGCAATGCACCTGGACTCGACACGCGTAGAAACCGCAACACAGCTGCTTCCCCACACCACGGCCGTGATCTTGAAGGACGGACGACGCCTGGAGCGTGTGGTTCACCACGCCAAAGGGTCATTCCTGAATCCGTTTTCGCCGTTGGAGCGGCAAATCAAATTCGAGCAATGCACCACGGGCATCCTTCCGGAAGAGCGTTTGGCACCGCTTCGCGACAACCTGGCTCGACCGCAAGGCGTCAAGGTTCGCCAACTGCTGGCGCTGCTGCAGTTCGAAGCCCGGGTCGATGACGGCACGCGTTTCGGCCGTCCACGAGGAGGCGGGTCGAGCCCCCTTCCCTGATCCATGGAATCCAGCCCTGCTCAGGCGGGCCCGAACCCGACGGTTCCCCCGTCCGGATCACAGTCGAAGCGGCGCTGGCAACGGAGAGTCCGCGTTTGGAAATGACCGTGTTGCAGCAGGTTGACAACTGATCGATACCCAAGTCCGTCAGATTCGCGGCACAAAAGGAAGCTCTCATCATCATGCACAACCGTTGTTTATCGTCGGCTTTCGCCAAGGCCCTGATGGCACTGGCCGTGGGGGCCCTTGTGACGGGAGCCGGTCCGGTACTCGCCGCAGAGATCATAGTGGGCCAGGTCGGCCCCATGTCAGGGCCGGAGGCCGGTCAGGGCCGCGCTTACGCCGCCGGCATGCAATTGCATTTCAACGCCATGAACAAGGCCGGCGGCATCAACGGTCATAAGTTCACACTCTTGCGCAAGGATGATGGCGGGAGGCCCGACGACACGGTCACTTTGACCAAGCAGATGATTGCTGAAGATAAGCCGCTGGTCCTGGCCGGCTACTTTGGCGGCAAGAATGTTGCAGACTTGGTGTCTGCGGGAATTTTGGCAAAAGAAAAGATCGCTCTGGTGGGCTACCGTACTTCGGAGATTCAGCCGGACACCCCCTACCTGTATAGCGTGCGGGCAGGCCTGCGCGACGAGATTTCCAAACTCATCGAGCATTTGGCCACCATCGGGATTAAGCGCCTGGGGCTTTTCCATGAGGCTGGGCCGGGCTCAACTGCGGTAATCGCCGCGGCCGAGGAGTCAGCTAGGAAAGTCAGAGCGACGATCGAAGGACGCGCCTCCTACGTCGCCAACACGGTCAATGTCACCGACGCCGTGGACACTTTCATGAACATGCAGCCGCAAGCGATCATCATGGTTTCCAGCGGGTCTGCTGCGGCTGGCTTCATTGAGAAGTACCGTATTGCAGGTGGCGCGGCTCAACTGCTTTCGCATTCGGGCGCCGACATCGAGCAACTCTCGAAACGACTGTCTCCGGAGCAGATGCAAGGTGTGGCTATCGCCCAAGTGACGCCAAGTCCGTACAAGGTCTCCAGTCAGCTAGTCAAGGAATTTACTGAGACCGCTGCCAAGACACCCAACCTGGAAGTGCCTGTGAGCTACGCCATGATGGAGGGCTATATTGCCGCTCGCGTCATTTCTGAAGCGATACGCCGCCAAGGCAGCAGGCCCAGCCGCGAGGGGAGCGTTCTAGCCTTGGACAGCATGAGTAATTTTGACTTTGGTGGTTACTTGATCAGCTTTAAACCTGGACAGCACTCTGGCTCCAGCTTCGTCGAGTTATCCATCGTCACCAGCTCTGGCAGGATTCGTCAATAGCTCAAATAATTTGCCATTGATCAGTTAGGTAATAGCAGCCCCCGGCGATTTACATATTCCGCCGGTACTGCCCACCCACCTCAAACAGCGCATTGGTGATCTGCCCCAGCGAGCAGACCCGCACCGCCTCCATCAATACCTCGAATACATTGAGGTTCTCAATCACGGCCTGCTGCAGGCGCTTGAGCATGGCCGGTGACTCGTCCGCGTGGCGGCGGTGGAAGTCGCCCAGGCGCTTGAGCTGGTTTTGCTTTTCTTCTTCGGTAGAGCGGGCCAGTTCGAGCTTGTCCTGTACCGCGTCGCCATGCGGGTTGCGGAAGGTGTTGACGCCGATGATGGGCAGCTCACCGGTATGTTTGAGCATCTCGTAGTGCATGGACTCGTCCTGGATGCGGCCGCGTTGGTAGCCGGTCTCCATGGCACCCAGCACGCCGCCACGCTCGGCGATGCGTTCGAACTCCAGCAGCACGGCTTCCTCGAGCAGCTCGGTGAGTTCCTCGATGATGAAGGCGCCCTGTGAGGGGTTTTCGTTCTTGGCCAGGCCCCATTCGCGGTTGATGATGAGCTGGATCGCCATGGCCCGGCGCACCGATTCCTCTGTGGGTGTGGTGATCGCTTCGTCGAACGCGTTGGTGTGCAACGAGTTGCAGTTGTCGTAAATCGCGATCAGCGCTTGCAGCGTGGTGCGTATGTCGTTGAACTGGATTTCCTGCGCATGCAGGCTGCGGCCCGAGGTCTGGATGTGGTATTTCAGCTTCTGGCTGCGCTCGTTGGCGCCGTATTTCTCTTTCATGGCCACGGCCCAGATGCGGCGCGCCACGCGGCCCATCACCGTGTATTCCGGGTCCATGCCGTTAGAGAAGAAGAAACTCAGATTGGGCGCGAAGTCGTCGATGTGCATGCCGCGCGCGAGATACGCTTCGACAAAGGTAAAACCGTTTGACAGCGTGAAGGCCAGCTGGCTGATCGGGTTGGCACCAGCTTCGGCGATGTGGTAACCGCTGATGGAAACGCTGTAGAAGTTGCGCACCCGGTTGTGCACAAAGTACTGGGCGATGTCGCCCATGACTTTGAGGCTGAACTCGGTCGAGAAGATGCAGGTGTTCTGTCCCTGGTCTTCTTTCAGGATGTCGGCCTGCACGGTGCCGCGAACGTTTTCCAGCACCCACTCGCGAATCTTCGCGGCTTCGGTTGCCGTGGGGTTGCGGCCATTGTCCTTTTTGAATTTTTCCAGATTCTGGTCGATCGCCGTGTTCATGAACATCGCGAGGATGGTCGGCGCCGGGCCGTTGATGGTCATGGAAACAGACGTCGATGGGTTGCACAGGTCAAAGCCGTCGTACAGCACCTTCATGTCGTCCAGCGTGGCGATGGAAACGCCCGAGTTTCCGACCTTGCCATAGATGTCAGGGCGCAGTGCCGGGTCGTTGCCATAGAGCGTGACAGAGTCAAACGCGGTGGACAGCCGCTTGGCCGCCATGCCTTCGCTGAGCAGCTTGAAGCGGGTGTTGGTGCGGAAGGGGTCGCCTTCGCCGGCGAACATGCGGGTCGGGTCTTCACCCTCGCGCTTGAAGGCAAAGGTGCCGGCAGTGTAAGGGTAGCTGCCGGGCACGTTGTCAAGCATCAGCCATTTGAGAATTTCGCCGTGGTCTTCGTACTGCGGCAGCGCCACCTTGCGGATGGTGGTGCCCGAGAGCGATTTGGTGGTCAGCGCCGTGCGGATTTCCTTGTCGCGGATTTTGACCACGTATTCGTCACCGGCGTAGGCGGCCTGCATGTCGGGCCACTGGGCGAGCAGGGCGCGGGCATCGGCGTCCATGCGCGTCTTGCGGTGACCGGCCAGGTCCAGCGCGGCTTCGGCGGCTGGCGCGCGGTCGGGCTTGTCGATCTTGAGCATGGAGGCCGCGGCCTTGAGCTGCTGCACCTCGCGCGCCAGTTGGGCTTGCGCGCGGGCACGTTTTTTGTAGCCGCGCACCGTGTCGCTGATTTCGGCCAGGTAGCGCGTTCGCGCGGCCGGCACCACCGGCGTCTGGTTGGTACTGTGGCGCACTTCGGCCGCGGGTAGCACACCGCCCTCAAGCGCCAGGCCCAACGCGGCCAGGCGCGGCTTGAGCGCCTGGTAGAGGGCCGTCACGCCGTCGTCGTTAAAGCGCGCAGCCATGGTGCCGAAGACCGGCATCTTGTCGGCCGGCGTGCCCCAGGCTTCCTTGTTGCGTTGCACTTGCTTTGAGACATCGCGCAGGGCGTCGAGCGAACCCTTTCGGTCGAACTTGTTGATGGCGATGAACTCGGCGAAGTCCAGCATGTCGATTTTCTCGAGCTGGCTGGCGGCGCCGAATTCGGGCGTCATCACGTACATGGGCACGTCCACATGCGGCACGATGGCGGCATCGCCCTGGCCTATGCCGGAGGTCTCGACCACGATCAGGTCAAACCCTGCGCATTTGCAGGCGGCGATCACGTCGGGCAGGGCCTGACTGATTTCGGAGCCGAAGTCGCGCGTGGCCAGTGAGCGCATGAAGACGCGTTGACCGCTGTCGGCGTCCTTCTGTCCTGCCAGGGGGACAGTCCAGGGGTTGATCGCGTTCATGCGGATGCGGTCGCCGAGCAGCGCGCCACCACTCTTGCGGCGAGACGGGTCGATACTGATGACTGCCACGCGCAATTTGTCGTTCTGGTCCAGGCGCAGGCGGCGTATCAACTCGTCGGTCAATGAAGACTTGCCGGCGCCGCCAGTGCCCGTAATCCCCAGCACAGGGATCTTGCAGGTGGAGGCCTGCGTGCGGACTTTGTCCACCAGCGCCGCGTCGGCCTTGCCATTCTCCAGCGCCGTGATCAACTGCGCCAGCGCCCGCCAGTTCATCTCTCCGTGGCCTTCAATGGCCGTGACGTTCTTGGGCGCGAAACTGGTCAGGTCTTTGTCGCAGCGCATGACCATCTCGCCGATCATGCCGGCCAGGCCCATCTTCTGGCCGTCTTCAGGGCTGTAGATGCGGGTGACGCCGTAAGCATGCAGCTCGCGGATTTCGGGCGGCACGATGACGCCGCCGCCCCCGCCGAACACCTGGATGTGTTCGCCGCCGCGGCTTTTGAGCAGGTCGACCATGTACTTGAAGTACTCGACATGCCCGCCCTGGTAGGAGCTGATAGCGATGCCTTGCGCGTCCTCCTGCAGGGCGGCTGTGACCACTTCGTCCACGCTGCGGTTGTGGCCCAGGTGGATGACCTCCGCGCCCATGCTCTGCAGGATGCGCCGCATGATGTTGATGGCGGCATCATGACCGTCAAACAGGCTGGCCGCCGTGATGAAGCGCACTTTGTGAGTAGGGCGGTAGCTGGCGAGCGCTTTGTATTCAGCGGACATGTCGGTCATGGTTGTCTCCGGGCGGCGGTTGGGCCGTCGATCTGTGATCTGTTTGATTGACGTTTACGTAAACGTCAATCTTAGCCGGTAAGCCGGCGCCGATCAAGTGTGCGCCCTGTAGCGGTGCGAGCAAAAAAAGGGACGCGGAGCGCCCCTCTTTGCCAAAGCCTGGGGCCCAATGGCTTCCGGGCTGTTTACCCGTACAGGTATTTAGGCAGCCAGAGCGTCAACCCGGGCCAGACGTACATGAACACCATGCACAGGATCACGATCAGCATGTAGGGCATCATGCCGGCGAAGATCTGGTTGATGGTCACATGGGGTGGCGACACCCCCTTCAGGTAGAAAGCCGACATCGCCACGGGCGGCGACAGGAAGGCCGCTTGCAGGTTCACGAAAACCAGCACGCCCCAAAGAATCGGATCGATCTGGAAATGCTGCAGCAGCGGCAGGAAGATGGGCACGAAGATCACGATGATCTCGGTCCACTCCAGTGGCCATCCCAGGACGAAGATGATGGCCTGCGACAGCAGCAGGAACTGCAGTGGTGTCAGATTCATCGACATCACCCATTCCTCGACGACGCGCTGGCCGCCCAGCAGAGCGAAAACCGCGGAGAAGAGTGCTGAACCCACAAACAGCCAGCACACCATGGAGGTCGTCTTGCAGGTCAGGAACACCGCCTCCTTGATTTTCTGAAAGTCCAGCGTGCCGGCATGCCAAGCCATGAGAAAGGCGCCGGCCGCGCCGACGGCCGCCGATTCGGTGGCGGTTGTGATGCCGAACAGGATGACCCCCAGCACGACGATGGTTAGCAGCGCGAGCGGCATGACCGAGCTCACCAGCATCCGCAGGATCTCGAACTGCTCGGCGTCGAAGCGCCGGTAGTACCACAGCAGCAGTCCCGCCATCAGCACGCAGGCGATGGCAAAGCCCGTGTAGAAGGACTCGGGCACGGGTGCGGTCTGTGGCCCCGAACCCGAGGGCTCGCCTATTTCCTGCAGTGGTGCGTCGGCGGTGGTTGTCGCTGTCGATGGCTTCGCATCTTCCGATCCCGGCGGCGCCTGCAAGCCGCCGGCTTCGGCCGGCTCCTTGACCGTGTCGCCGGGTTCTTTCAGCCCTTCTTCCGCAGGTGGTTCCTGGAGGCCGCCTTCGGCGGCCGGCGGCTCCTTCACGCCGCTCTCCGTCGGTGGTTCCTGGACTTCGCCGCTGACTGCGGGCCCTTGCAGGCCTCCGCCCGCCGGCGCTGCGGCCTTGGCGGTGCGTGCCGCCGCCACCTGGGCGATGTTGTCGGCCTGCGAATGGATGACCACATACCACCAGGTGCCGCCCAGAGTCGCCAGCGCGAGCACCACCGGCACCAGGGCTGTGCCCAAGCTGCGCAACAGGAAGCCGCGGCTGACTTGGGCGCCCGCCTGCAGCGCCTTGCCCGGAGCCGCGACGGCCATGGCCAACGCCGGCAGCGTCCTGCGCGAATAGGCGGCGGTCACCTGCTGCAGCCAGAGCGGCACCGGCGCGCGGTTCTGCTCCGGCGGCAGCTTGGGCGCGATCTTGGGGTTGAGCATGACCCAGCCGACGATGTAGACCAGGTAGAGCAGGGCCAGGAAGAAGCCGGGGAACATGGCCGCCGCGTAGAGCTTGACCACGGACTGGCCGGCGACGGCGGCGTAGACGATGATCATCACCGAGGGCGGGATCAGGATGCCCAGCGTGCCGCCGGCGGTGATCACGCCGGCCGCCAGCCGCGTGTCGTAGCCGGCGTTGAGCATGGGCCGCATGGCGATCACGCCCATCAGCACCACCACAGCGCCCACCAGGCCACTGGCGATGCCCCAGAACGTGCAGATGATCAGGGTGGTGACCGCCAGCGAGCCGGGCACGCTGCGGAACGCCAGCTGCACGCTATGGAACATCTTGTCCACCAGCGCGCCGCGCTCCATCACATAGCCCATCAGCACAAACAGCGGAATCGATAACAGGGTCTCGTTGGTCATCGCTCCAAAAGCGCGCTGGACCATCAGGTCGAAGATCCTGTTTTCCCAAAAATGGGTGGACGGATCGTAGAAGGCCACGAAGCCGAACGCCATGCCCAGGCCCATGAGTGTGAATGCGGTGGGAAAGCCCATCATGATGACGACCACGATCAGGCCGAGCATGGTCATGCCGAGGACTGCGTTGCTCATTTGGAGACCTCCGCCCTGTGGGCTGCGGTGCCATGAATCTTCGGAACGGCCGGGCGATTCATGTTCAACCTTTCAGGCCGGCGGATTTTTCGATGGCCAGCAGCTTGGCTTCTTCATCGACAAACTCGCTGCCGGCCAGCTGCTGCGCGACCACATCGGATTCCTGGGCGTCCTTGAGCCGCGGTGTCCAGATGCCGGTGCGGATACAAACGACGCAGCGCAGGATCTCGGACAGCCCCTGCATCAGCACAATGGTGCCAGCCACCGGGATGACAAACTTGAACGGATACAGCGGGATAGGGGTGGCGTTGAAGGTTTGTTCGCGCATCGCCAGTGACTCATTGAAGTATGTCCAGCCGGCCCAGGTCAGCGCCATAATCCCGGGCAGGAAGAAGACGATGTACAGGACCAGGTCCAGCCAGGCCTGCGTGCGGGGCTTCAAGTTGCCGTAGAAGAAGTCGCCGCGCACATGGCCGTCATGCGCCAGCGTGTAGGCGCCCCCCAGCATGAACAGCGTGCCATACAGCATGTTATTGACGTCGAAGATCCATGCGGTGGGCGCGTTGAGCGCGTAACGCTTGAAAACTTCAGCGCAAACGACCACCATGAGGATCACGATGAGCCAGGCGGCGGCCTTCCCGACCCAGGTGCTGATGTGATCAGCCGTGTGAAGGATTTTTTGTGTATTCATTTTGAACCGGTGTTCCCATCAAAAAGGCCAGCCATCCAGGGTTGGACGGCTGGCCGGCTTCGCCGGGGCTCGCAGGCTCAGGCCTTCTTCTTGCCGAAGGAATGGTTGTAGGCCATCTTGAAATCGACCATGTAGTCGTTCTGCCAGGGGATGGTGCGCGCGGCGTAGGCCTTCTGCGAGTCGATCACCTTCTTGAACAGCGGATTGGCCTTGGCTTTGTCCTCGATGATCTTGTCCCAGGCTTCCAGCTGTGCCTTGAGCACGGCGTCGGGCGTCTTGTAGAACTTGATGCCCTGTTTTTTCATTTCAGCGTAGTCGGTGGAATTGCGATCTATGGCCTTCCAGCTCATGTCGGCGCTGGCAGCCTGCACGCCGTAGTCGATGATTGCCTTGAGCTCGGCGGGTAGCGCGTTGTACTTGGCTTTGTTAAACAGAATCTCGAACTGCTCTCCGCTCTGGTGAAAGCTCTGAAGCATGCAGTTTTTGACCACATCCGGAAAACCCAGAACACGGTCCGAACTGGCGTTGTTGAACTCGGCTGCGTCGATCAAGCCGCGGTCCAGCGCAGGTACGATCTCACCGCCGGGCAGCGGATTGACGGAGGTGCCCATCGCTGTGAAGATGTCGACCGACAGTCCGACCGTGCGGAACTTCAGGCCCTTCATGTCACCCACTTTGGCGATCGGCTTCTTGAACCAGCCCAGCGGCTGCGTAGGCATGGGGCCGTAGAGGTATGACACCACATCCATGCTGATCGACTTGTAGATTTCTTCCAGCAGTGCTTTGCCGCCGCCGTAGTTGTGCCAGGACAGGACCATGTTCGGGTCCATGCCGAAGGCCGGGCCGGAGCCCCACAGGGCCAGGGCGTTGTTCTTGCCGTAGTGGTAGGCCACCACACCGTGGCCGCCGTCCAGCGTGCCCTTGTTCACAGCTTCGAGCAGCTGGAATGCCGGCACGACCGCGCCGGAGGGGAGCACCTCGATCTTCAGTCGGCCGCCGGCCATGTCATTGACCTTCTTCGCGAAATCGTTGGCGTATTCATGGAAGATGTCCTTGGCCGGCCAGGTGCTCTGGAAGCGAAAGGACGTTGTCTGCGCCATGGCGACCATGGGGGCGGACAGGGCGCCGGCGGCAATCGCGGCGCCTTTCAGCAGGCCGCGCCTGCGGGGGCTTTTGCTCTCGGTCATGACTTGTCTCCTGTTGTTTCGAAAAAGATAAGAGGACTCATCATTCCGTCTTGCCCATTCCTTACAAAGAGGGTTTCCACCAACGCTACAGGTTGTTGCCCCTTCTCAGGGTGAAACTGTTTGTGCGTGACCGACAGGAGCCCGCGAGGAGCTCAGGTGACTTTCAGCCCCCTGAGGGCCGGATCGCCCGGCGGAAAGCGTAGCTTCAGTTCCTGCAACCTGGCCCGGACGAGGGTGGCGATCATCAGGTTGCGATGCGTCTTGGAGTCCGCTGGCACCACGGTCCAGGGTGCCCAAGGAGTGCAAGTGGCCTGGAGCAGCGTTTCGTAAGCCTTCTGGTACTGCTTCCACTGCTTGCGGACCTCCAGGTCGCCCGCGCTGAATTTCCAGTGTTTGGCGGGGTCATCCAGTCGCTCCTGCAGCCGTTGCTTTTGCTCATCGGGACTGATATGCAACATGAACTTGAGGATCACCGTACCGGTTTCCGAGAGCATGCGTTCGAAGTCGTTGATGTGCCGGAACCGCTGTGCTGTTTGTGCCGATGTGATCCATCCGTTGACGGGCGGCACCAACACATCTTCGTAATGGCTGCGGTTGAAAATCACGATCTCCCCCGTGCCCGGCAACTGCTGATGGATTCGCCACAGGTAGTCATGCGCCCGCTCATCTTCCGTCGGAGCCTTCCAGCTGACCGTCCGTACGCCCAGCGGGCTGATGCGCCCAAAGACACCGCGCAATGTCCCGTCCTTGCCTGAGGTGTCCGTTCCCTGCAGGACCACAAGAAGTTTGTAGCGTTTGTCCGCGTAAAACAGGTTTTGCAATCCGTCAATCTCCGTGGCCAGTGCTTCGACGGCAGCTTTATCACGTAGCTTGTCGCCCGTCGAGAACGGCTTGGCTGCCGGGTCAAGGCTGGCGAGGGAAAACCCCTTGGGCTTCGTCGGGGAGGGTTGCCAGGGGGCTACGGTTTTGGCCAGCGCCTTGAAGCTTGCCTTGCCAGGCTGTACCTCTTGTGGAGAAGGTGTGTCGGCGTTGTTGCGGGGCATCCGGGTCTCCTGCAGTTCATCGGTAGGATGATTGTGCATGCCCAGCCCACGTGAGGAGGGCGCGCGGCCAGCCTATGCCCCTCACCGTCTGATGGGTGGTTTCAGGTGGATAAACTTGATCTGCTGGTTTGGGCCGTTGCCATGAGATGCATACACGCCCATATGCCTGTTGATCAACATTTGAACTGAGAGGCCCTGTCATGGAAAAAAACACTTCTGCAAATGCTTCCGCGCGGCCTGGTGTCCAGCCTGCTTCCGGTTATGCCGGCGATATTTCTCCACAGCTGGCTTTTGAGTGGATGCAGTCGGGTGAAGCCGTGCTGGTGGATGTGCGGACCGACGCCGAACGTGAATGGGTGGGCTATGTGCCCGGCGCAGTACCTCTGGCCTGGAAGCAATGGCCGGGCATGGCGATCAATGCTGGTTTTGAGGAAGGACTGAAGGACGCCGTGCCTGCCGGCAAGAAGGCAGTGCTGTTGTGCCGCAGCGGCGTACGTTCGGTCGCAGCGGCCAAACGCGCGACCGAGCTGGGTGTCCAGGCTTACAACATCCTCGAAGGTTTTGAAGGCGATGCTGATGAGCAGGGGCAGCGCGGCCGCAAGGGTGGCTGGCGTTTTTGGGGCTTGCCGTGGAAGCAGGGTTGAGATGACTGCCACCTTCGGTGGCCGGTACATCTACTTTTTGTAACTTGAATATGTAATTAAATGACGGTTGGACTTCCTAAAAATGAGGTGAATAGTTCACACCACGATGTCGCAAATTTGGTGTATTGATGTACCCCCTGTTAATTCTGACAGGGGGTAAGAAGTATCAATTTGTTTGAGCGCTTTCAATGGGGTTCCCCTTTTTAACGGAGCTCCCTCATGCAAGTACTCGAACGCAAACTTTCCCCTGACGCCGCGCAGTTTTCCAACCCTGCCCTTGGTGCCCAGTTATGCCAGCGAATATCCCGTGACTTCACGCCGCGCTGGAATCAGCAGTGGAGCGGAAAGTTCATGCTTCATGGCAAAACACCGGACTCCAATGCCATCCGGCTGGACGGCAACGACTACCTCAGCGTCACTGGCCATCCGCACATCGTTCACGCGCAGGTGGAAGCCTTGCGTAAGGAGCGGGAGTTTGTGGTGCAGTCCGGTGTCTTCCACCTGAACCAGCATCCCACACACACGCTGGAGCTGGCACTGGCATCCTGGGTCGGCAAGGACGACGGCTTCATTTGCCAATCGGGTTATGCGGCCAATGTCGGCCTGCTGCAGGCGATTGCCGATGCGCAGACCCCTGTATACCTTGATACGCTGGCCCATGCATCGTTGTGGGAAGGCGCCCATGCGGCGCGCGCCCCGGCTTTCGCTTTTCGCCACAATGATCCGGTTCATCTCGCCCGGATGATCGCCAGGAACGGCCCTGGCATCGTGGTGGTCGATTCCGTGTACAGCACCACGGGTGCCATCTGTCCCCTGGGGGAAATTGTCGATGTGGCCGAGCAGCACGGCTGCATGATCCTGGTGGATGAATCGCACTCGCTGGGCACACACGGCCCGGAAGGTGCGGGGCTGTGCGCCGAGTTGGGCCTCACCAGCCGCGTGCACTTCATCACCGCCAGCCTTGCCAAGGCTTTTGCCGGCCGGGCCGGCTTTTTTACCGCGCCGGCGCACATGCGCTATTACATTCTCTGTTCAAGCTTTCCCAATATCTTCAGCTCCAGCCTGCTGCCGCACGAGATTGCCGGCCTTGCAGCCACGCTGGAGGTGATCCGCAACAGCGACGATGCGCGTGCAAGGCTTCACGCCCACACGCGCAGGTTGCGGTCTGCCTTGAGCGAGCTGGGCTATCCCATCCATCAGGGCAGCCAGCAGATCATTGCGCTGGAGGTTGGACTGGAATCCGACACCATGGTGTTGCGGGACCGGCTGGAGGAGCGCAACGTGTTTTCGTCGATGTTCTGCGCGCCGGCCACCAGCAGCAAACGCGCGATGATGAGGTTAACCCTGAATGCCGGGCTGATGGATTCCGAACTGGACCATGTGGAAGCGGTCGCACGCGAGATCGCGCCGATCGTGAAACCATGGGACTGGCCGATTGCACGGCGCGCCCGGGCCGGCCAGGAGGCATGATGCCGGCGTCAGTCCTGAAGGTGTCTCTCACCCGAGGTGGCAATAAATCGCTCGTGGCTGCTCATGAAGCCGGGGTTAAAAGGCTCGCCGACGGTAAAAAGCGCCGCATGGAGTACGGTCGGACCGGAAGCGATGGCGAAGGCCTGGCGCGGCTGGGGTTTGTGGCCGGCGCCCAGTGCCAGCTGCAGTTCCAGATCGATGAGTTTCCTGCCCGCCGCCACGTCCTTCACGGTCGAGGCATCCCAGCCTTGCGATGCCGCCATTTCGGCAAGCTCTGGCAGGTTCCCGGCGGGTTCCAGCTGCAACCAGCTGACGCTGCCTTTGCGGTCAAGGGCCAGCACACCGAAGGGTGCACCGATCACCACATGCTCGATCCAGCCTTGCCGCAGCGCCAGGTTTTCCAGCTCCTGCGCGACGGATGTTTCGCACAGCAGCGCATGCTGCGCGCGGGACAGCGTCGCCCGCCAGGTCTGCTGGTGCCGGGGATCGGGCTGTCGCAGCAGCGCCTGCACCGCATCGGTCAGGCGCAGCCGGATCTCCGGAGATTGCTTGGGAATGAATTGTTCGATCAGCCCGCGGTTGAAGGCCGACACGGCAAGTTGCTCGTCGGCCCTGCCTGTCAGCAAAACGCGCGAACCCGACCACCCGGTCAGCTCGCTCAACACCCTCAGCCCGCTCATGGCCGGCATGGAATAGTCCACCACGCAGACCTGCGTGAGCGCAAATCGCGCCGTGCCGTCTTCCCGCCAGTACTGCAGGATTTGCGGGATCAGGGCCGTCCCCTCGCGCCATCGATTGATGATTTCCTGCTGGCGCCAGGCATCCGCTTCCCAGCGCACCGGCTCCTGGAGCAGCAGGTCTATACACGCCACCGGGCGCAGGAACAGGCGTACATGCCAGTCCAGCGGCATGACTTCCGCGAGCATTTCGAGATAATCCGGGTCGTCGTCCAGGAAAACCACGCCTCCGGGACGGCGGTAAAGTGCAAAGGACATGTTGTCAGTCTAGCGCGGGTTGTCAAAAGCAAATCATGTGCAAGGTATCAGGCCGTAATCGGCAGCTCGATGGTAAAAGCAGCTCCCACGGCGAACTCTGATTTCACATGAATGGTGCCACCTGCGCTTTGTACCACTTGCTGGCAAAAGGCCAGGCCCAGGCCATGCCCCGTGCCGCGGTTGCTCGAGAAGAACGGCTTGAAAATCTGCGGCAGCAAGGCAGCGTCGATACCCATGCCCTCATCGGCCACCATGATGCGGCCGCGCGCCTGCGTCCTGCCGACTTCAATGCGCAGGGCGCCGTGCGGGTATTTCGAGTCAGCCGCCATCAGGGAATGCAGCGCGTTCTTGATGAGGTTGTCCAGCACCTGGGAAAACTGTGTGGCGGAAGAACGGAAGGTGAAGTCATCGTGAACAAGCACCCGCACGCATTCCCTCTGGCGACTCGACTGGTAGGGATACGCCGCCACGACATCCTGGACCAATTTGCCGGCCGCGACCTGTTGGGTATGCCGTGGCAGCTGCAGCAGCTTGGCATTCGCGATCTGTGTGTCGATTTGGTGGTTCATGTTTCGAACCAGTGCGTGAAGGCGCAGCGCCAGTTTGTCCAGCTGCAGCGCGCGCGGGTTGTCGGGCTGGCGCTGTACCTCCAGCTGGATCGCATCGCCCAGCAGGGCTGCCGTCGACAGCGGCGTGCGCAGCTCGTGCGCCATGATGCCGATGGTAGTGAGCGTGCTGGAAAGCTGTTCCCGCCGCAGGTTGGCCGAGGAAAGGTTCAGCACCAGCGCGATCGACCAGGCAAACGCAAATACCACGGCATGCACGGTGCGCTGGTCTTCCGGCAGGGCGGGAACCGCCGGCCCCACGTACAGGAACATGACCCAGGCCAGCCCCCCCCCAGTGATGGTGCCCAGGGTCGCCAGGCGCCAGTCAGTGACATGGTAGTAGATCAGCACCATGGCCGCCAGGGTGGCCAGCCACACGGTATTGCTGCCGTTGCACAGGTACATCCAGCTGAACAGGACCGGCAGTTCGAGCCAGAACACCACACCAAATACCCGT
Organism: Polaromonas sp. P1_F1; assembly: GCF_056405795.1. Lineage (NCBI taxonomy): Bacteria > Pseudomonadati > Pseudomonadota > Betaproteobacteria > Burkholderiales > Comamonadaceae > Polaromonas > Polaromonas sp. P1_F1. The sequence goes on along the minus strand of NZ_JBFUBJ010000001.1, from coordinate 848,991 downwards.
TGCGCCAGCCGGCTTCCCGGGTCATGGTTGACGCGTTTGGTCATCAGGCTGTAGCCCAGCACGCTGGCCACGACGCGCAGCGGAAGGTTTTCATAGGGCTGCGGCAGCCAGACCGACCAGATCCAGGCGAACAGGGCGTTGCCCGAAAAAAAAGAAAGACCCAGCCACCACAGCCGCCGCGGGGATGGATGCAAAATGGGCTCCAGGGGCGCAAGGATCAGTTCCTCGCGCAGCCACTGAAGCAGGGGACGCCGCGCAAGCCACGCGTGAAAGCGGGCGCTCCTCACGTTAAGAACTTCTCCAGCACAACCGGGAACCTGACTGATGATGCATTTGACATTTGACTGTATTGTCCCGGTTCTTATCTCGTCAAGCTAATGCTGTTACCTGCCAACTTTGACAGCGTCAGCCTGGACGGCGTCATCAGCGACTGGCTGTGCGCCCTTCGCGAGTTCTCGGTCGAAGCGCTCATGGTACTGGGCCCCGACCCGTTCGGGGGGCAGGAAGACCGGCTGGTGCTGGCCATTCACCCTCCGCGCCTGCTGGATGCCGCCGAGGCCCTGGCCGAGAGCCGGGACTTCGGCGCCCCGTGGCGCGACTCCGACGCACCTCTTGTCGCCTGGCAGGATATTTCCAAAACCGCTTTCGAAAGCCTGGGCCGCTGGCGCCGGCTGTGGCTGGCTCACGGTTACCAAAGCGTGGTGCGCATCGCCTTTCCGTTGACGGTGGGGCGGGCCTTTGAATGCTACCTCTTCAGCCCGCGCCAGTGGCATGACCGCAGCGAGGCGGCCTTGCTGGCCTGGTCGGCCCTCAACATCTGGCCGCTGCTCAAGCGCGCGCTGGCCGAAGCGCGCAGCCCGCTGAGCCCGCGCGAACTCGAATGCCTGAGCCTGGCCTTCCAGGGGATGACGGCACGCGAGACCGGCGAGTTGCTGGCCTGCAGCGAACGCACGGTGAACTTTCACCTCTCCAATGCCATGACCAAACTCAAGGTCGACAACAAGCTGGCCGCCATCCAGCGCGCGTGCTGGTTCGGATTGATCTGAGCGTTCTTTGCCGCGTCTACTGGAAAACCTGTAGGCCTGCGCCTGCAGGTGCGCTTCAAACCTGTTCATAATCCGCCAAATGACCTTCCTAGCGCTTGACGTGGGTAACACCCGCCTGAAATGGGCCCAGTACGAAGCCCCTGTGCCCAAGGCCAAGCTGCTGGCGCAGGGCGCGGTGTTTCTGGAAAACATCGACAAGCTGTCCGAAGAAGAGTGGGGCGGCATGCAACCTCCGTCGCGTATCCTCGGCTGCATCGTTGCCGGCGACGCCATCAAGCGGCGTGTGGTCGAGCAGATGGAACTCTGGGACGTGGCGCCGCACTGGGTCGTTTCCAGCCCGCATGAGGCTGGTGTCACCAATGGCTATGACCATCCGGCCAGGTTGGGCGCTGACCGTTGGGTGGCCATGATCGGTGCGCGCCACCGGCTGCTGGCGCGCGGCATCAACAAGCCTTGCGTGGTTGTCATGGTGGGTACCGCCGTGACGGTCGAGGCGATCGACGCTTCCGGCAAATTCCTGGGCGGCTTCATTCTTCCAGGCCACGGCATCATGCTGCGCGCGCTCGAGTCCGGCACGGCCGGTCTGCACGTTCCTACCGGCGAGGTGCGCGACTTTCCCACCAATACCAGCGATGCGCTGACCAGCGGCGGCACTTTCGCCATTGCCGGTGCGATACACCGCATGGTGGAAAACGTCGCCCGCCACTGCGGCGAAACACCCGAATGCATCATGACCGGCGGCGCTGGCTGGAAGATGGCGCCCAGCATGTCGGTGAAGTTTGAGCTGGTGGACAGCCTCATCTTCGACGGACTGTTGGCCATCGCCTCACAGCGTTTTGCAGCCTGACGCCTTTTCCGCGCGGTGGAGTTGCTGCGGGATGTGCTATCAAAAAAGTAGCTGCTTGCGCCCGTCGTTATTGGGCTAAGGCCATAAAAATCTCAAAAAATTAACCGGAGCTTCCTGGCAGCTGCGACGCACAGCGAGGGCTCACTCTCCCCAAGGCAACATCAGCGTCACGATGGACAGCTTGGCGAACTCCGGCACAAACTCATCGATGATGCGCTGCGGCTCCGGGCACAGGGTGCTGTCGGTGATCACGCCGAACTGCACGCCGCCGCCGTAGCTCAAGATAGACACGCCCAGCCCCACGTCGCCCGACTGCGGTACCCAGAACATGCTCTGCTCCAGTGTCGAGCCGCAGAACTTGAGCTTTTCGCGCGGGCCAGGCACGTTGGTCATCACAGCCGTGGTTTTCTTGGCAAAGAGGTTGAGCATCACGTCCTGCGCCGGCTTGATCAAAAGGCCTGCCACCGCCAGCAGGCTGAAAGCCAGCAACGGCTGGTAGCTGCCCTTGAGCGCAGCCATGCGCCGGCGCACCTCGTAGACGCGCTCGATCGGATTCTCCACCCCGATGGGAAGCACCAGCGGCACCAGGCCGAACCGGTTGCCCAGCTTGTGCGCCTGGTCCAGCGGCCGCAGGTTGACCGGCACCATGGCGCGAATCTCCTGGCCCGCCACATCGTCACCGAAGGTTTTCAAATATTCGCCCAGGGCGCCGGCCACGCAGCTGAGCAGCACGTCGTTGATCGAGCAGTTGAGTGCCTTGCCCACGGCTTTGACCTCGTCCAGCGGAATCGGCTGGCACCAGGCCACTTTTTTTGCGCCGCCGGGCTTGCCTTTGAGCCGGGTCTTGGAGTCGTCGGGCATCAGGGCCAGCGCGGCGCCGTCCTTGAGCACCTGCATCAAGACCTTGGCCATGTCCATGGAGCCGTGCATGCCGTCTTCCATGCCCTTTTTGGGGTCACCCAGCATGCCCAGCGAGCGCGCTGCGCCTTCACCGACGGCACCCAGTGCCTTGACGGTGATGTCGGTGAAGGGCTTGAGCAGGGTGTCGGCAATCCAGTCTTCCGTGCCGGTAGCCGCCGCAGCCTTCTTGCGCCGCTCAGGCGGCGGCGTGCCGCCATCGACCAGCGACATGGTCACGGAGATCAGCGCAATACCGTCCGCGATGCAGTGGTGGATGCGCACGATCATCGCGCTGCCCTTGACGCCATCGGGCCCGGTGTAATCCTCGATCAGGTGAATTTGCCACAGCGGGCGTTTCGGGTCCAGGCGCTGGGTGGCAAGCACGGCCACGCGGTCCTGCAGGGCCTGCTCCTGGTTGGCTGATTTGGCCAATTTCTCCTGCACGACATGGTTGGCCAGGTCGAAGTTGCGGTCCATCACCCAGGTGGCGCCGGCGGCGTCTTCCATCACGCGCTGCTTGAAGCGGTCGTACTTCAGCAGGCTGTTTTCGATGCGTTCGCAGACGGCTGCGTACCTGACGCCCGGCGCAAGCTGCCACACGCCCACGATCATCATGAGGTTGGCATCGTTGTCCATGCGCAGCCAGGCCGTGTCGACCTTGCTCATGCGCTCCCCTGAAATGCCCAGGGTTCCCGAGACGGCCCGCTTGACGTTCTTCTGGACGTTTTTTGCCACTTTTCGGCCTGCGGCCTGAGCGGTAACGCGTGTAACCATGAGCACTCCCTAAAACCAACTAAATTACCTGTCGGAAAGAATTTTCCGCCGGGCCGCCCCCAAGGAAAATTAACCCCCTCGGGGGGCAGCGCATTACACGTAGTGAAAAGCGTGGGGGTAATCCTCTATTTTGGCGGTAACGGCCTCGCTAAGATACCGGGCAGTTACCCCAAGCCACCTCATTGGTGACCCACTTCTAAAAACGGAGATTTCTCATGTCAGACCTGAAAGCTGCCTTCGACAAAGCCATGGCCGATTCGAAAAACCTCAGCGAGCGCCCCGACAACGCGACGCTGCTGAAGATTTACGCGCTCTACAAGCAGGGCAGCAGCGGTGACAACGCCGACAAGAAGCCCGGCTTCGGTGACATGGTGGCCCGCGCCAAGTGGGACGCCTGGAACAGCCTCAAGGGCACCTCGCAGGACGATGCAATGCAGCAGTACATCGATTTGATCGCCGATCTGAGCTAAGACTCTCCTCCACAAAAAAAGCGGCACAGTCCCGGCGCGATTTGCACCGGGGCTGTGCCGCTTTTTGCTGGCTATTAAAGACTTCAGTCGGCTTTAATGTTCGCCAGTTTCACGATCCGGCCCCACATCTTGCGCTCGTTGTCACCCAGGGTAGCCAGCTCGGCGCCGCTCATCACAACCGCTTTCGCGCCTTGCTCTTCGGCGCGCTTCCTGAAGCCTTCCGACTCCACCACCTGCTTGATGGCCAGCGAGAGTCGGCCTTGCAGGTCGGCGGACAGTCCTGTCGGCCCGTAGACCGCGAACCACGACGATGCCACCAGCGGCACGCCGGTCTCGATGGCGGTCGGCACATTGGGTTGCGCGGCCAGGCGCGTGCGGCCGGTCACCATCAGCGCCTTGAGTTTGCCTGCGCGGATGTGCGGCAGCAGCGGCGGCGGTGTGGTGATGGTGAAGTCCACCGTGCCGGCCAGCAGGTCGTTCAGCGCCGGGCCCGTACCGCGGTAGGGGATGTGCACCATGAAAGTCTTGGTCAGGTCCTTGAGCAGCTCGGTCGTCACATGCTGCAGCGAGCCGTTGCCACTGGATGCATAGTTGACCTTGCCGGGGTTGGCCTTGACGTACTTGATGAAGTCCACAAAGTTGTCGGCGGGAAAGTTGCCGCGTACCACCAGCAGCTGCGGCGCGTCAATCAAATGGCCCAGCGGCTTGAGGTTGGTCGCCGGGTCAAAGCCGGGCACCGGCTGGATCAGCGGCGTGATGCATTGGTAGCCCGAGTACTGCACCAGCAGGCTGGTGCCATCGGCCGGGCCTCGCGCGACCATCTGGCCGGCGATGTTGCCGTTGCCGCCGCCGCGGTTGTCCACGACCACCGAGGTTTGCAGAATCCTGCCCAAGGGCTCGGCCAGCATGCGCGCCGCAATGTCGGTGGTGCCACCGGCCGCCGTGGGAACAATGAGTGTGATGGGTTTGCCGGCGAGCTGTGCACGCACCGGGTTGAGCCAGGCGGCCGTGCTCAGGCTGGCGACGGCCATGAGGGTTCTGCGGGAAATAAGGGTCATGGTTGTCTCCGGATAGTTTTTTTCGGGGAAGGGTGACTCAGGCCGGACAATGCCCGACCAGGTTTTGGCTGAAGGGCGGTGGATCAGTCGATGCGGGCGCCAGAGTCCTTGACGATCTTGTTCCAGCGCGGCAGGTCGCCCTGGATCAACGCAGCAAACTGCGCTGGGCTGGCGGTCATTACGTCGCAGCCTTGTGCCGCGAGCTTGTCTGCCACGTCCCTGCTGGCCAGGGTTTTTTCAAGGGCGGCCTGCAGCTTGACGATGACTTCCCTGGGCGTACCGGCGGGCGCCAACAGCCCATACCATGGTGTCGAGCCGAAGCCTGGCAGGGTTTCGCCAATCGTCGGCGCATTTGGCAAGGAGGCCAGACGCTTTTCGTTCACTACGCCAAGCACCTTGATTTTTCCGGACTGCAGGAAGGGCAGCGCCGACGGCAGGCTCTGTACCGACACCGGAATCTGTCCGCCGGCAACATCGGTGGCTGCGGCAGCCGAAGCCTTGTAGGGAACGTGCAGCATGTCCACGCCGGCCGCCCGCTTGAACATTTCGCCGATCAGGTGGTTCAGCGTGCCGTTGCCGGCCGAGGCATAGCTGATCTGGCCGGGGCTGGCTTTTGCCTGGGCAATCAGCTCGACCACCGAATTGGCGGGAAAGGCCGAGTTGGCAACCAGCACATAGCCGGCGTTGGCCACCAGGCCGACCGGCTCGAAATCCTTCACGGGGTCGAAACCGGTGCTTTTGTAGATGGCGGGATTGATGACGTGCGCGCTGTTGGTCGTCAGCAGCAGGGTGTAGCCATCGGGCCTGGCTTTGGCCACCTGGGCGGTGCCGACATTACCGCCCGCGCCGGGCCGGTTATCAACCAGAAAGGTCTGGCCCATGATTTCGCCGAGCTTTTGGGACACGATGCGCGCAATGGCATCGTTGGCTCCGCCCGCCGCCTGCGGCACGATGACGGTGACCGGGCGGCCGGGATAGGCCTGCTGCGCCGCGGCAGGCAGCACTGCCAGACCGGTCATCGCCCCTGCCAGGATGGCGAGATGGTGGAAGAAATTACGTTTTCTCATGTCGTTGTCTCCGGTTGTAGTTTTGGGATGCTGTTTCAGGCGGGTTCGCAAATCTCTATCAAATTCCGGTCGGGGTCGCGCACATAGACCGAGCGGATTTTTTGTGTGGCGCCGGTACGCAGCACGGGGCCTTCAATGATTGGGCAACGCTCCCGCTCGAGGCGGATGATCACTTCGGCAAGGGGAATGTTGGCCAGAAAGCACAGGTCCAGGGCGCCCGGCACTGGCAGGTGGGCCTTGGGTTCGAACTCATTGCCTTTGACGTGCAGGTTGATTTTTTGCTGGCCGAACTTGAAGGCCTTGCGCTCTACCGGTGGTGTGCCGCCGATAAAAGTTTCCAGCGTCATACCCAGCACGCGGGTGTAGAAATCCACGCAGGCTTTTTCGTCCGCCGTGGTCAGCACCAAATGGTCCAGCTGCCGAATCATGCCGATGCCGTCCTCAGTTCAGCCACATAAGGCGGCGGCGCATGCAAGTCGGTAATGCGGCCCGCCTTGGCCACTTGCCCGGGCACGTCATGGCCGACAATGCCGGGCATTTGTCGCGCCACCGCAAGCAGCTTTTCAAGGTCCATACCGGTGTCGTAACCCATCGCATCCAGCATGTGTACCGCGTCTTCGCTGCTGATGTTGCCGCTGGCGCCGGGCGCGTAGGGGCAGCCGCCCAGGCCTCCCAGCGAGCCGTCAAAGCGCGTGATGCCGCCCTGCACGGCCGCCAGCACATTGGCCAGGCCCATGCCGCGCGTGTTGTGAAAGTGCAGGGTCAGCTGCAGGCCTTCAAAGCGTTTTTGCAGCGCTTTCACCATGCGGCCGACTTGAGCCGGGTGGGCCATGCCGGTGGTGTCGCAGATCGTGAGGCCGCGCACGCGGTCTGCGCCGAAGGCGGCGAAGCGATCGCTCCAGCGCAGCACTTCGTCCTCGACCACTTCGCCTTCCATCGGGCAGCCGAAGCAGCACGACAGCGAAATGTTGATGGGCGTGCGGCCGTCGACATGGCGAATGACATCAGAGAGCGCGGCAAAGCTTTTCTCGCGGGGCATGCGCAGGTTGGCCAGGTTGTGGGTTTCCGACACCGACATCACCAGGTTGAGTTCGTCGGCCCGCGACTCCAGCGCTCGCTCCGCCCCGCGCAGGTTGGGCACCAGCACGGTGTATTCCACGCCAGGCACGCGGCGTATGCGGCCCATCACCTCTTCGGCGTCACGCAGCATGGGAATGGCCTTGGGCGAGGTAAACGATGTCACTTCAATCTTGGCGTAGCCGCATTCGCTGAGGGCATCGACGAGCGCGACCTTGTCATCGGCGGAAATGAAAGCGGGTTCGATCTGGAAGCCGTCGCGCGTAGCGACCTCATTAAAGTAAATCCGTTTTGCGGTGTTCATGCGCTGACGTCCTTCCCGGCCACGATGCCCTTGTCCTTTAGCGCCTGAATCTGTTCGGTTGAAAGTCCGATCTCGCGCAGCACCGCAACGGTGTCCTGCCCCACCTGCGGCGCATTGCGACGGTGCCCGCCCGGTGTGCGCGAGAGTTTGGGCACGATGCCGGGTACTGCCAGCGTGCTTCCGTCGTCCATCTGAACTTCGTCGAGCATGCCGCGCGCCTGGTAGTGCGGGTCGGCCGCGATATCGGCCACGGTGTAAATGCGGCCCGCGGGCACCGAGACCTTGTCGAGCGCCGCCAGCACTTCATCGACCGTGAGGCCCAGGGTCCACTGGCCGATGGCTGCGTCGATTTCTTCCACGCGCGCCACGCGGCCGGCGTTATCAGCCAGCGCCGGGTCGTTGCCGAGATCGCTGCGGCCTATGGTGGCCATCAGCCGTTTAAAGATGCTGTCGCCGTTGCCGGCCACCAGCGCATAGCCGCCGTCCTTGCACAGATAAGCGTTGCTGGGCGCAATGCCGGGCAGGGCGCTGCCGGCCGCGCCGCGAACCGCGCCAAAGGAGCTGTATTCAGGCAGCAGGCTTTCCATGCAGTTGAACACCGCTTCATAAAGCGCCACATCGATCACCTGGCCTTTGCCGGAGCGCTGGCGTTCCTGCATCGCCAGCAGGATGCCAATGACGCCGTGCAGTGCGGCCAGCGTGTCACCGATGCTCACCCCCACACGCACCGGCACACGGCCCGGCTCGGCCGTCAGGTGGCGCAGGCCACTCATGGCCTCGGCCACCACGCCGAAGCCCGGCTTGTCGCGGTAGGGGCCGGTCTGGCCGTAACCGCTGATGCGCAGCATGATGAGTCGAGGGTTCAGCGCCAGCAACTCGTCGGGGCCCAGGCCCCAGCCTTCCATGGCGCCGGGACGGAAGTTCTCGATCAACACATCGGCGTCAAGCGCGAGCTGGCGCACGATGGCCTGTGCCTCGGGGCTCTTCAGATCCAGCGCGACCGAGCGCTTGTTGCGCGACTGCACCTGCCACCACACCGAAGTGCCGTCTTTGAGCAAGCGCCATTTGCGCAGCGGGTCGCCCGCGCCCGGCGTTTCGATCTTGATGATGTCGGCGCCGAAGTCCGCCAGTGTCTTGGCGGCGAAGGGGCCGGCGATCAGCTGGCCGAGCTCCAGCACTTTCAGCCCGGCGAGCGGGCCTTGCGCGGTGGAGACACCGGAAGCTGGAGGGGATTTTTCAGGAGAGGGCATGGCGGGCAGTGTGCCGCCGCCAGCTGGTCCCGTCTATTTGCGCTTTGGGGCCTTGGGTTTCGCGTTTTGCGAAGGCGGGGCCTCTTTCGGGCTGAGGAAGTCCACCAGCGAGGCAATACCCGCATCGGGCTGGCCCGTGATGGTGGCTGTCAGCAGGCGGCGCTGGGCCCAGGCGTCGGCCAGCGGCCGCCAGCTGAGTTTCATGCTTTTGACCATGGGCAGCGTGGCGGCTTTGGGCAAGATGGCCACACCCAGGCCTGAGGCCACCATATGGCATACCGCGTCAAAGCTGCGCACCTGCATGCGTAATTTCAGCGGCCGGTTGGCGGCCAGCGCGGCCTGTTGCTGCTTTTGCAGCATGGCGGCGCCAGCGGTCAGGCTGATCCATTCCTCGTCGAGCGCATCGACAAAGGCCAGCGGTGTCTTGCTGCCTGCCAGCGTGTGGCCGGCGGGCAGGATCAGTACCAGCTCGTCTTCGCGGAACAACCGGGTGTCCAGCCCGGTGGTGCCCGGGCCTTCCACGAACACCGCCACGTCGGCCCGGCCTTCACGCAGGGTAGCCGCTACGGCTTCCGACACCTGCTCTTCCAGGTCGATATGCACCTGCGGGTGCAGCTCACCATAGCGTGCCAGCAGCGGCGGCAAAAACTGGCTGATGGCAGCGCTGCTGGCACACAACCGGATGTGGCGCGCGATGCCGCGCCGCAGGTCGGCCAGTTCGCCGCCCAACTGTTCCATGGTCTGCAGCAGGGTGAGGCCGTGCTTGACGAAGACGCGGCCCGCCGCCGTGGGGAGCAGGCCGCGTGGGTGGCGTTCGAACAGCGCGTCGCCCAGGGCGTCCTCAAGCTCCCGGATGCGCCGGCTGGCGGCAGCCAGCGCCAGGTGCGAGTCGCGTGCCGCGGCCGTCAGGCTGCCTGTCTGGGCGCAGGCCACCGCCAGGCGCACCGACACCAGGTCAAACCGGGCGAGGTTGTAGCTCACGGGGAAATGAGCCTGAAAACTCAGGCCGCCTTCTTTTTGGTGGTGGCTTTTTTGGCCGCAGGCTTTTTCGCGATCAGGGCGTCCAGGTTTTTCACGATCTCGTCCTCGATCCTGTCTTTGAAGGCGCCGAGCAGGAAACCCAGCTTGGCCTGGAGATCGAAGCGGTCCTTGGTGACGGTCAGCGTGCCGCTGACACCCGAGCGGGTAAAGCTGACCAGGTCTTCGTCCTTGCCCTCTTCGTAAGTGCATTCCATGTCGAATTTTTCTTCGGCCTGCTCGGCCCATTTGAAGGCTATCTTGCGCGCCTCCGCAAGGCCCAGGGTGTGTTCGCGCTGGATCTGGATGTCAGCCATTCGTGGTCTCCGTGTTGTTGATTTGAAGCGCCTTGTGCCGTTCGTCTTTGGCAGCCGGGCCAGCCGTTTGACTGCATCATAAAACGCTTACCGGTGCCGACGTTTCGTTCAGGCAGTATTTCAAAGCGGGCTACGCTTTCGGCCCTGTTCAAGACACTGCGTTGTGATGTGATACTGAGCACTGTTGACGCACCCCCATCTACCCGTGCGTTGTCAGACAAATTTGCAACAGCCCCCTCTTTTGAAGAATCCAAATTCCATTCATTTTTGCAAAAGCGCCGATGGAACGGCCATCGCTTTCACTGCAACTGGCTGCGGGCCGCCAGTTGTATGGGTCACCCTGCAGTACACCGACAACGACCTGACATCGCCTGGACCCGCGAGCAGGCACTGGATGGGCGCGCTGGCCGCCCGTCACACCGTGATCAGGCTCGATATGCGGGGCTGTGGGCTTTCGGAGCGCAAGCCTGCGCGCATGTCCCTGGATGCCTGGGTGGAAGACATTGAGGCGGTCGTCAATGCAGCGGGTCTGACGCGCTTTGCCATGATGGCGGTGTGTACGGGGTCGTATGCAGCAATCGAGTATGCCGCCCGCCATCCTGCCCGGTTGACGCGCCTGGTTATCTATGGAGGGGCCGTTCGCGGGCGTTTGCGGCGTGAATTGACTCCCGCGCAACGGGACGATGCCATGGCGGCGTTGCAGGTGTACGAATCCGGGCTGGATGGGAGAAGCGAGTTTGCGGTATCTTTTCGGCGCATATTCACGGCGCAATTTCTCCCGGACGCCTCGGCCGGGCAACTTGAGGCCCATGATCGAATCGTCAGCCAGCGCATGAACGGCGCCATCGCTGCACAGAGCGTCCGCGCGTTTTATGACCTGGACCTCAGCGCAAGTGCGCAGCGGATTGACACCGCTTGCCTGGTTCTGCATGCCCGCCAAGACATTTTGTATCCGATAGACGAAGGGCAAAGGCTGGCCACACTCATTCCTGCCGCACGCTTCGTTCCGGTTGACTCGCACAACAACATCCCTTTGGAGGAGGAGCCGGCATGGCCCGGGGTGCGCGATACCGTGCTTGAATTTCTCGCCGGCAACGAGGGCGCTGCGGCACCTGCTTTCCGGCTGACAGTGCGCCAAGCCGAGGTGCTGAGGCAGGTAGCGCAAGGACAGACCGACAAACAGATCGCACGCACACTATCCCTGAGTCCTCGTACGGTTGAAATGCATGTGAGCGCTGCCTTGAAAGCCCTGGGTAGCAAAACGCGGGCTGAAGCTGCGCACCGGGCCGCGCAATACGGGATTTTCTAGCCCGGTCGTGGTCAGAGCCGGCTTGGCTACGGTATTGCCTACCGGGCTGAGATCTCTGGATACCGTAGTTCACACACTGTGCAGAGCTTTGCAGGGGCTGGATACTGCTCTTTCGAGAATCACGTTGCTGGCGTCACATCGCCGATGTATGCCTGCCCGATTCGGGCATCTGGTGCGGGTACTTTGCCGCCGCTCTGGAACGACATGACAACCAGGAAAAAGGATCCATGAAGGATGAAAATCTACCCGTTGCACAGCAGTGAAAAAGAGCGCGACCGGTTGAAAATGCAGGGGCTGGCAATACTGCCGCTTACCGAGAACCTGCTGACAGGGGCCGGCGTACAGCCTGGGTCCCAGGTCCTGGAACTGGGCTGCGGAAGCGGTGATATGACCTTGTTGCTGGCAAGCCGTGTGGGGCCCGGCGGCGAAGTGGTGGCAATAGACCGGGACCAGGCCCAGCTTGACGCTGCCGCGTTGCGCGTCGCTAACGCGGGTTTTCGAAACGTGAAGTTTGTTTTGGCTGAGCTTGACAACTTTGAGCCCGTCCGGACGTTTGACGCCATTGTTGGCCGGTACTTCCTGCTGTATGTCGCAAGTCCTGAGGCCGCCGTTGCACGGGTGGCGAAATGGGTTCGACCGGGAGGGACGCTGGCATTTCTGGAGATGGATTTTTTCCGCGGCGTACACAGCAGCATCTGGCCGCCTGCATCGCCAGAAACACATGAGGCGATTGTGTTCATAGGCGATGTCATGCTGGACGCAGGCATCAATCCGTACATGGCAGCAAGGCTCCCAAGTATTTTGACGCGCTACGGCAGTGTGCAGGTGCAGACATCAGCACCTCTTCAGTATGGTGCACGTTCAATCGAACTGCCTCTGGAGGCGGTCAGGTCGGTGACACCCATGGCCCGAAAGCTCGGGCGTGCTGATGCGGATCATCACGATGTCGACGCGTTGCTGGCCCGGGAATTGGCGGGCCGCGACGAGCACACTGTGACCGTGCCGCCCATGTCTGTTGCTGCCTGGGTTCAACTGGCATGAGGCACGCAGCATCTCCTGTGTGCATTGGCCATCTTGCCGACCACCCGCAGCACCTTGCGGCGCTGGCCGCGTGGCACCAGGCGCAATTCGGCTATCTCAATACATCGGTTACGGTTGAGCAGCGCACACAAAGGCTGAAGGCATCCGCGCAGAAGGGCGCGTTGCCGATGACCTTTGTGGCGGTTTGCGAAGGCCGGCTTTTGGGGTCGGCGAGCTTGCTGCCACAAACGATTACCCATTCCCACTTGTCTCCCTGGCTGTCCAGTGTTTATGTAGCGCTCGAGCACAGGAACAAGGGGATTGGGTCGGCGCTGGTCCGGCATGTGGTTCGGGAGGCCGCCAGCATGGGCGAAGACAAGGTCTACCTGTTTACGCCGAACAGCGAGGCCCTGTATGCCCGGCTCGGCTGGAAAGTCGTCGAACATACGGAACATCAGGGACACCGCCTCACGATCATGTGCGTGTAAGCATACAGATACGCCCCTTGGCGGATGTGCCGGGACGCTGCCCAGATTGAACTACTCTTTGGACTGTCCGGCCTTGCGTGGGTGACTGTGTGCCTGCGCAAGGCTCACCATGTTGTGTTGTTCAAGTGCCTTGCGCCGTTCGTCTTTGGGCAGCCGGGCCAGCTTTTTGACTGCATCATAAAACCGTTGCCAGTCGCGGCCCTCGCGTTCGAACAGCGCTTCAAAGCCCGGCACCAGTTCGTCGTATGCGGCCTGTGCGCCAAACGAGGCATTGTTGGCGTTCGCCACCCACAGGTCGTAACCTGCAAAGCCGCCCCATGATGCCTTGAGTTCGGCATAGGCGTCACGAAAGCGCTGGTACGCTATCATTTTGCTAGCTGCTTGCGCAGGTTCTGATTGGGCTGCGGCATCATTTTGATCATAAATTGCGGTCAGTTCGCGGCGCGTGGCCAGTGCCAGCGCGCGGAACTGCCGGCGCCGGCCATCGAATACCGCGTAGGCCTTGCGTGCGTCATCGCCAGCCTGCGTGGCCAGCCAGCGCTCGATGCCCAGGCGTTCGACGGCAGTGGCAAACGATTCATTGAACATCGTGTCACCCGGCGCAAACACCACCTGGTGCGACAGTTCGTGAAAGATCAGCCGGGCCAGTTCGCCTTCGGGGTAGCCGATGAAGGTGTTGAGTAAGGGGTCGCCGCCTGCCCAGTTCATCCAGCCCAGGGTGGAATACGCGGGCACGCCGTAAACACTGGCTTCCAGGCCTTCGGCCTTGAGCCGCGCCGCTTCGGCGCGCGCGTCGGCCTCATTGAAGTAACCGCGGTAGCCTACACAGCCCGTGACCGGGAAGCACCAGGTTTTGAGCGTGAGCGAAAACGCCGGCGCTGCCACCACGTTCCAGACCACGGCGCTGCGGCGCAGGTCGGCATAGCGCCGGTAGCTGGCGTTGTCGGGCAGTTTCAGCTCGGCCACCGCAAAGCTGCGGATGCGCTGCGACAGTTCCAGCCGGCTTTTCAACGAGGCCGATGTTTGCGCATCACCGAGCCAGTCGTCCACCGGCCGGGCCGCGTTGAGCATCTGCATGTGGCCGCTGACGGACTGCCAGTAGTAACCCAGGTCAGCACACCCCGTGAGGCACAGCGCGGCTGCGGCCAGCGCAGCAGCCAGGCCGGTCAGTGTCTTGGCGCGCGTTCGGCTCACCGTGCCTCAAGCTGTTTCAGCGTCGCGCTGCACCTGCACCAGGCAATCGTAAAAGACGGGGCCGCGGCCCATGTCGGTCAGGTGCTGGCTGGTGAGCTGGTTCACATTGGTGCCGTCCAGGCCCAGCTTGCGCCACCAGATACCCAGGCCGTTGACCACGCCGGGGCGCGCCCGCGCGGAGACTTCGGCCTTGACGCGGTACTCGCCGCGCTGGTTGAACACCTTGACGACCGCGCCCGTGGTGATGCCGCGCGCGGCGGCATCGTCCGCATGGATTTCCAGCACCGGTTCGGTTTCCATATCGCGCAGGCTTTTCACGTTGACGAAGGTGGAGTTGAGGAAGTTGCGCGCGGGCGGCGAGATCATGGCCAGCGGGAACAGGTCGGACGTGTCGGCTGCTTCGTAATTGGGCACGTGGCCAGGCAAGCCGTCGGCGCCTGTGGCTGCCAGCCGGGCACTGAAGAATTCGCAGCGGCCCGACGACGTGGGGAAGTTGCCTTCGGCAAACGGCGCATCGGGCAGCGTCAGCGTGGCAAAGCCCATGTCCAGCAGCTGCTGGAAGTCCACCTTGTCGCCAAACGTCGCGCGGCACAGCTGCTCGTCGCTGTCGGCAAAGCAGGGCCCGGTAAAGCCCATGTGGGCGGCCAGCTCGCGAAAGATCTGCGTGTTGGGTTTGGCCTGGCCCATGGGCGCGATGGCCGGGCGATTCAGCAGCACGTCGGTGTGGCCGTAGGAGGCATGCACATCCCAGTGCTCCAGCTGCGTGGTGGCCGGCAGGATGTAGTCGGCGTAGTCGGCCGTATCGGTCTGGAAGTGCTCAAGCACCACAGTGAAGAGGTCTTCACGCGCGAAGCCCTGAACCACTTTTCCGGATTCCGGCGCCACTGCCACCGGGTTGCTGTTGTAGGCGATCAGCGCCTCGATCTTCGGGCCGAACTGCACCGACGTGGGTTCCAGCAGGGCGTTGCCGATGGTGCTCATGTTGATGGTGCGCGGCTGGCGGTCCTGCAGCAGGTCGGGCCGCTGCAGGGCAGCTTTGTCGACCGGGAACAGGCCCGAGCTGCTGAGCAGCACGCCGCCGGCCCGGTGCCGCCACGCACCCGTCAGCGCGGGCAGGCAGGCAATGGCGCGCGCCGCATTGCCGCCGCCGCGCACGCGCTGCATGCCGTAGTTCAGGCGGATCGCTGCAGGCTGCCGGTTGACGAAGCATTCGCCATAGTCGCGGGCCAGCGATCGGATCTGTTCCGCCGGCACGCCGCAGACCTGTGCCGCGCGTTCGGGAGGCCACTGCAGCGCACGTTCGCGCAGTCCGCCGTCGGGGTCTTGCCAGCCCAGGGTGTGCTGCGCGATGTAGTCATGGTCGAGCCAGTCGTGGGTGATCAGTTCGTGCATCAGCGCCAGTGCCAGCGCCGCGTCGGTGCCCGGCAGCAGGGCGATGTGCTCATGGCATTTCTCGGCGGTTTCGCTTTTGCGCGGGTCGATGCATACCAGCTTGGCGCCGTCGCGTTTGGCCTGCTGTGCATAACGCCAGAAGTGCAGGTTGCTGCCGATGGAGTTGCTGCCCCAGATGATGATGAGTTTCGATTCGGCGAAAAACTCCACCCGCATGCCGACCTTGCCGCCCAGTGTTTGCGTGAGGGCCTCGCCGCCGGCTGATGAGCAGATGGTGCGGTCCAGGAGTGACGCGCCGAGCTGGTTGAAAAACCGGCCCGCCATGCTTTCACCCTGCACCTGGCCCATGGTGCCGGCATAGCTGTAAGGCACGATGGCCTCGGGGTTGCGCGCTGCGATGGCTTTGAGGCGGGCCGCAATGTCGGCCAGCGCCGCTTCCCAGCTCACGGGTTCAAACTGCCCGCTGCCCTTGGGCCCGCTGCGTTTGAGTGGATGCAAAAGGCGCTCAGGGTGGTAGGTGCGTTCGGTGTAGCGAGAGACTTTGTTGCACAGCACGCCGCCGGTGTGGGGGTGGTCCGGGTTGCCCTGCACACGAATGGCCACGCCATCTTCCACCGTGGTCAGCAGCGAGCAGGTGTCCGGGCAGTCGTGCGGGCAGGCGCCCAGCACCTGCAGGGCCGCAGGCTTCAGCCCGGTGTCAGGTTCGGCCTTGGCCATAGGGGAGATGCTGATGGTATTGCTCATGGTTCAACTTTATATTGGCAGGCATACCGGCCCCCGGGGATGAGGAGACGACATGACAACAAAAACAGGAATGCATTCATTCCGCGTGCTGGCCAGGATCACCATGGTAGCGGCACTGGCCGCCCTGATGGCGCCGGGGGTGTATGCCGAAGATGGCATCAGTAAAACCGCTGTCACCCTGGGGCAATCCCTGGCCATGACCGGGCCCGGCAGCACGCTGGCTGTGCCGTTTGCCCAGGGCGCGCGCCTTTATTTCGACCACGTCAATGCCGGCGGCGGTGTCAACGGCCGCAAGATCGAACTGACCACGCTGGACGATGCGGGCAACCCCGATACCGCCGCGGCCAACACCCGCAAGCTGCTGGACCAGAAGGTGTTTTCGCTCTTCGGTTACTACGGCTCACCACAGGTCACGGCCGTCAATCCGCTGTTGAAAGACACCGACATTTTGCTGTTCGCCCCCATGGCCGGCGCCGACGAGCTGCGCGGCTCGCTCTATCCCAACGTGTATTCGGTCCGGCCCGGTTATTCGGAAGAAGCCGCCATGATCACGCGGCATGCCGAAACCCTGGGCATGCGCAAGCTGGCCATCCTGCACGGCAAGGATGCCGAGTCAATGGCGGCGCTGGATTCGGCCGAGCGCACCATGGGCGGGCTGGGCGCCAACCTGGTGGCCAAGTCGGCCCTCTCGGGCGGCAGTGTGGCCACGAGCGTTGAACAGATTCTGGGCAAGAAGCCTGAATCCGTACTGGTCATCAGCGACGCTTCCGGCGCCGCCAGCGCGATACGCGATTTGCGTGCCAAAGGCTTTCGGGGGCCCATCTACGGCTTTTCCAGCACTGGCGAAAGCCTGCTGGCCGAGCAGCTGGGTGCAGCCGGTGCCGGTGTGGTGGTGGTGCGCGTCACACCCAAGTCGGACAACGCCAAGAGCGTCCTGGTCCGTGAACTGCAGGCCGACGCTACAGCGGCCAAACTGGGCAAACCCAATGTGTACATGCTCGAAGGCTACATCGCCGCCTGGACCTATGTCGAAGCGCTGCGCAAGGCCGGAAAGGACCCGACCCGCGTCAAATTGCGCAAGGCACTGGACACCATGCAGGAGCTGAGCCTGGGCGGCTTTCGGGTTCACTTTGACGGGGACCGCGTGGGCTCCAAACTGGTGGAGCTCAGCCTGATTGATGCCACCGGGCGGGTGCGGGAATAGGAAGGGTGAGATAGCGGAAATTGGCGAGTGTTGTGGGCTGGATGATGCAAAAGGTGACAAATTACCGGCTGTTGCGTTGCTGGCTTCCGCTAAAGTAGTGACCTATCTCACGTATTTGTAACTTAGTTTTTACAAATCAAGCCGTTTGTAAATTTTTGTTGCGAAGATAGCGTCATGAACATTACTCGCAGAACCTTTTCCACCGCTGCCGGCGCTGCCGGCGCTTCCGTGCTGGCGGGTTTCAACATCGCGCATGCCCAGACCGACAAGATCATCCTGGGCCAGTCGGCGCCTTTCACTGGCCCGGCTGCGCAGCTGGGCATCCAGTTCTACCAGGGCGCGAAGGTGTACTTCGACCAGGTCAACGAACAGGGCGGCGTCAACAAGCGCCTGATTGAAATCCGCAACCTGGATGACGGCTATGAGCCCGCCCGCTGCGCCGAAAATACCCGCAAGCTGATCGACGACGAGGTGTTTGCGCTGTTCGGCTACATCGGCACCCCCACCAGCATCGTCGCCCTGCCGCTGGCCACCAAAGACAAAGTCCCGTTCATCGCGCCGTTTACCGGTGCCATGGCCTTGCGTGACCCCTTCAACAAATATGCCTTCCACGTGCGCGCTTCGTATAACGACGAAACCGGCCTTATCGTCAAACAGCTGACCGCCCTGGGGCTGAAGAAAATCGCCGTGTTCTACCAGAACGACGCCTACGGCAAGGCCGGGCTGGACGGCGTCACGCTGGCCCTGGGTGCGCAGAACCTGAAGCCCGTGGCGCAGGCGACTGTTGAACGCAACACGGTGGACGTGGCCAAGGCCGTCACCACGCTGGTGGCCGCGGGCCCCGATGCGGTCGTGCAGATCGGTGCTTACAAGGCCTGCGCCGCCTTCATCCGCGAAGCCCGCAAGGCCGGCTACGGCGGCACGTTCTACAACGTGTCGTTTGTCGGAACGCAGGCGCTGGCCGATGAGCTGGGCAAGGATGGAGCAGGCGTGGTGGTGTCACAGGTCATGCCTTCGCCCTACAACGGAGCGCGGCCGATTGTGCGCGAGTTTACTGAAGCGGTGAAGGCGGCCGGCAAGGACGCGAAGGTCAATTTCTCCAGCATGGAAGGCTATGTGGCCGCCAGGATTCTGGTGGACGGCCTCAAGCGCGGCGGCGCCAAGATGACCCGCGAGTCGCTGATTTCGGGCATGGAAGCCATCGGCACCCAGTCGGTGGGCGGATTTTCCGTGACGTTCTCGCCGACCGACCATGTGGCGTCCCACTTCGTGGAACTGTCGATGCTGACGGGCGACGGCCGAATACGGACGTAACCCCCCGAAGCGGCCTGCGGCCGCCTCCCCCTAAGGGGGCGCCACCTGCGGCCCGGCAAAGCCGGTTCCGCGATGGCCTGCGCGAAAGCCCGCCTCTAGCGAAGCTCGCCGGTGTTCGCCAAGCCTTGCATGAAGTCCTCGCAGCGCGCGAGCTGCTCCAGACTCACAAATTCGTCGGGCTGGTGCGCCTGGTTGATGCTGCCGGGTCCGCACACCACTGTGGGAATGCCGGCGTTTTTGAACAGGCCTGCTTCGGTGCCGAAAGCGACCAGCGTGGTTTCTTTCGTGCCTGCCAGGCGCTGGGCCAGTTGGGTCACCGCGTCGCCGGCGGAGCCGAGGAAGGCCGGTACTTCACAAATCGTCTCAAAGCTGAAGCCGGCGTCGGGCGCTATCTTTTTCATAGCTGGTTGCGCACGTTGCGCATAGGCTACAAGCTCTTTTTGCATTAAAACTGCATCCGCCGTGGGCAGGTTGCGGAATTCGTAGCGAAACTCCGCGTCGCGCGGCACCACGTTGTCGGCAATCCCGCCGCGGAACTGGCCGACGCTGGCGGTGCTGAAGGGCACGTCGAAGCCTTCATAGCGCGGCTCGTTGGCTTCAAAGCCGTCGGCCATGTCGCGCAGCTTGCCGACGACACGCGCCGCCATCTCGATGGCGTTGACGGATTGCGGCGTGAGCGAGGAGTGCGCCTCCTTGCCGCGCACGCAGCATTTGTAGCGGTACACGCCCTTGTGCGCGGTGGCCGGCACCATGCTCGTCGGTTCGCCCACGATGCAGGCGAGCGGCCTGATGTCCGCGTCCTTCATGTCGGCGATCAGCTCCTTCACGCCCATGCAGCCGACTTCCTCGTCGTAGCTCAGCGCCAGGTGCACCGCAAACGGCGCGTGGCTGTTCAAAAAATCCCCGGCATGGGCCAGCGCCAGGCCGATGAAACCTTTCATGTCGCAGCTGCCGCGGCCGTACAGCCTGCCATCGCTAACCGTGCCCGACAGCGGGTCCAGCGTCCAGTCCTGGCCGTCCCAGGGCACCGTGTCGGTGTGGCCTGACAGGATGATGCCGGCCGGTTTGCCTTCGCCCAGCGTGGCAAACAGGTTGGCCTTGGTTTTGTCGGCATTGGTGGTGATGCGGCTGGCCACGCCGAGTTTTCGCAGCTCGTCGCGCACGAAGTGAATCAAGGCCAGGTTCGAGTTGTGGCTGACCGTGTTCATGCGCACCAGGGTCTCGACCAGTTGCAGGGCGTGGGGTGAGACCGCGGGCAGGGAAGGAGTGGCAGCGAGGGTGGGGGAAGGTGCGAAAGACATGACTTCATTTTGGCGGTATTCGGCAATGTCCGTTGCCTGTCCGTCAGTTATGCTTGAAGCCCGCTTCTCCACGGGGTGTTCTCCCCCTTCCCGATGACATCTTCTTCCTCCTCACCGTTTGAAACAGGCGGCCCTTCAATACAAATCCTGCCTGAGTATTGCCAATTCTCATGAAGATATTGATCGTCAATGACAAGGTTCCTGCGTACATCCGATTTCACTCGGAAACCGTCAATGCGGACGACTTGCCGGATGGAACTTTCAGCGTCAGGAACAGTTCGTTTTTGGTGCGGAATTTGGCCTACGGCGACCGGGTTAGTGCAAGCGTTAGTGCCGAGTCAGGTCTTGTCTTCGTCAAGCTGGTCGAAGCGGGCGGCTTTTCGTCCTTCAGGGCGTATAGCAAGCATCTCGGGGCTGAAAAGCTGTTGTGCGAAGCTTGCCGTGCGACTGATCAAATGGGGGCTGGCAGTAGCCTATTGAACGATGACCGGCTCGCTCTGGTGACGATTCCTCCAAACGTCGATGGCCTGAGCGTTGCAATCGCATTTCGCGAGTATTTAAGGGAAGTTCCACTGGTATTTACCTGGATGGCGCTACGCCACAAGGCGATTGGAAGCGAAACAAAGGGGCGCGTGTGATACCCATGCTGCTATGGATAATCGCCTGTTCCTGCGAACTGCGAGCCTCTTCGTTGAAGAGCGCGAGTCTTGGGGCGCTGAGGGGCTACGAATGACAAGAGTGGTAGGGGAGGCATTGGCTGCATTGATACGGCTCATGCGGCCGCATCAGTGGCTCAAAAACGCCTTTGTGTTTGCCGGCCTGGTGTTCAGCCAGAACTGGCAGGACACCGCATTGGACCTGCGCGTCTTCTACGCCTTTGCCGCGTTCTGCTGCCTCTCCAGCATGGTCTACATCATCAACGACTGGCATGACCGTGCCAGCGACGCCCTGCACCCCACCAAGCGCCACCGGCCGCTGGCCAGCGGCGCTGTGGCCGTGCCGCTGGCGCTGGTGCTGGCGGGCCTGTTGCTGGTGGCGGGGCTGCTGCTGGCCGCGGGCAATCGCACGCTGCTGGTGCTGCTGGGCTTGTACACGGTGCTCAACCTGGCCTATTCGTGGCGGCTCAAGCAGGTGCCGGTGGTCGACGTGTCCATCATTGCCTCGGGCTTCATGCTGCGCCTGCTGGCCGGCACCGTGGCCGTCGGCATTCCGCCTTCACGCTGGCTGTTGCTCACCGGTATTTTTGTGGCCCTGTTCCTCGGTTTTTCCAAACGCAAGGCCGAAACTTTTCATGAAGAAGCCAGCCAGCGCGCCGTGCTGGCGCACTACCCGGCGGCCCTGCTCGACACCTTCATGGCCGCGACCATGACGGCCACGCTGACCACCTACAGCCTGTTTGCCACCAGCCCCGAGGCGCAGCTGCAGCACGGCGAGCGCCTGCTCTACACCGTGCCGGTGGTCATTTTCGGCATGCTGCGCTACACCTACCAGGTGCACCGCGGCCGCGGCGAAGACGTGGCGCGCGACATGCTGCGGGACCCGTGGATCCTGGCGGCCGGCGCGCTCTGGCTGGCCATCTTCCTGAGCCGCCGCCTGTGATTCCCGGGGGCGCTCCGCCGCCCGCGCAGGGCGCCTTGCCGTTCAAGCGGCTGTTGCTGGTGCTCGGCGTGGTAGCCACGGCTTATGCGGCCTTGCTGCTGATCTGGGGTGACAGCCCCAAGACATCGCTCGCGCTGCTGTGGTCGTGGACGGGCGTGCAGGCAGCAGGCCTGTGCCTGCTCAACTATTTGCTGCGCGGCCTGCGCTGGCGGCTGTGGATGGCCCACTTTGGGCGCCATTTCGGCTGGCTGCAGGGGCTGAGGCTCTATCTGGCCGGTTATGCCTTCACGCCCACGCCGGGCAATGTGGGTGAAGCTGTGCGCGGCCTGATGCTGGCGCAGCGTCCGCTGGGCACCGCGCAAAGCCTGGCCATCTTCGGCGCCGAACGGCTGGCCGATTTGCTGTGCCTGCTGCTGCTGTGCCTGCCCGCCGTGTGGTGGGGCCTGAACCATGGTGCGATGCCGTCGTCGCCCGGCTGGTTGGCCGGGTTGCTGGCCGCCGCGGCCCTGCTGCTGGCGCTGGTGCTGGGCCTGTTGTTTAAACACCGTGCGTGGCTGTTCCAGCGCTTTGCCTGGCTGCAGGAAGCCTGGTTGTGCCTGGCAGTGCGGCCGCTGCTCTGGTTTGGTCTCACGCTTGCCGCCTGGGCAGCCCAGGGCGTCGCGGTCTGGCTGGTGTGCCGCGAGATGAATGTCCCCCTCGGCCTGCTGACAGCCACCGGGTTTTACGCGGTCGCCATGGTGGCCGGTGCGTTGTCTGCCCTGCCGGCGGGCCTGGGCGGCACCGAAGCCGTGCTGACCGGCCTGCTGGTGGCACAGGGCGCCACACCGGCTGCAGCCCTTTCCATTACCGTGCTGGTGCGGCTGCTGACCCTGTGGCTGGCCGTTGCCATTGGCGTGGTGGCCTTGCTTTATAGTGCGGCCATCCGCAAGGAAATCAGTTTTCGCTAGCCCCTGCGGGCCTTCATTCCTGGCTTTTCCCGCACCATGCAAAGCCGCCAGACCTACCCGTTCTCCCAGTTTCCATGCCCCAGAACCACGACACCGCCGCCTTTCCCGTTTCGCTGAGCCGCTGGCTGCTGGGTGCGGGCCTCCTGTCACTGCTGCTGCGGTTCTGGATCGCCGTCACCTTTCCGGTCACCGGCGACGAGGCCTTTTTTTATTGGTGGGGGGTGTACCCCGCCTGGGGCTATTCAGACCACCCGCCCATGGTGGGCTGGCTGATTGCGCTGATGCGCGCCACGCTGGGCGACAGCCTCTGGTCGATTCGCCTGCCCATCGTGTTGCTGCCGCTGGCGCTGGGTGCGGCGTTGTGGTGGGCGCTCAAGCCCGCGGGCAAGGTGCGCGCCGCCTGGGCTGTGCTGTTCTTCTGGCTGGCGCCGCTGAACTGGCTCAACGTCCTGATCACCACCGACACACCGCTGATTTTCTGGTCGGCGCTGTCCGTTGCCGCGCTGATGCGCGCCGAGCGCCGGGCGGCGCTGGACCGCGCCGCTTACGGCCTCTACGCCCTGTCGGGGCTTTTCCTGGGCTGTGCCTTTCTTTCGAAATACTTCTCGGTAGTACTCGGCTTCAGTTATCTCGTCTACTTCGTGTTGTACCGGCGTGAACGGCTCGCGGGTTTTGCGCTGCTGGTGTTGTGTGCATTGCCCGGCCCGGCCATCAACATCGCCTACAACATGTCGCACGGCTGGTCGAACATCATGTTCAACGTCTACAACCGCAACGAAGACGCGGTGTTCGAATGGCGCAAGCCGCTGACCTACGTCGGCATGATGGTCTACCTGATCACGCCCGTGGCGGTGTGGATGGCTGTGCGCTACCGTGATGCGCTGATGGCCGCCGCACGAAGCCAGCGCCTGCTGGCCTGCCTGGTGGTGGTGCCACTGCTGTTCTTTGCGCTGCTGTCAGGCAAGAAGGTGATTGGCCTGCATTGGGTGCTGTCGTTTTACCCTTTTGGTTTTGCTTTTCTGGCGTTTGCCTTGCCGGCCGACAGGCTCAAGGCCTGCGCCAAAGGGCTGGCCGTGTTTGCCGGCCTGCATGTGCTGGTGGTGGCCGGGCTGTACATGACGTCGCTGGATACCTGGAAAACGACCAAGCTTTATCCGCAGATCATCCGCAGCTACAAAACGGCCGAAATGCTGCAGCAGGTCACCGTGCCCGGCGTGGTGTTGATGGGCGAGGCCTACACGCCCGCGTCGATTTTCGGTTTCGAACGCCGCCAGTACATGCCGGTGTTCGGCGTCGGCAAGTTCCATGCGCGCCAGGACGACATGCTGGTCGACTTTTCGCTCTACCAGGGCAAAACGGTGCGTGTCATCGTCGCCGACAAGCCGAAGCTGGAAGAGTTTTCGCCTTACTTCGAGTCGGTGCGTGTGCTCAGCTTCGAGCAGGACGGCGTGCCCTTTTACGCGGTTGAAGGCACGGGCTTCAAATACCAGGCCTACCGCGAAGGCGTGCTGGGCACGATTTTCAAACGCTACTTCAACATTCCTTCGTGGCTGCCGATGACGGGCTGCCCCTTCTGCGTGCGCTACTGCGGGCAGGTGCGATGCCCGAGGTGAGCGCCGCCGAGGCCGGTCCCGTCGTTGCCGCCTTTGACTTCGACGGCACGCTGACCCGGCGCGACACCTTCATTCCTTTCCTGGCGCGCGGCCTGGGCTGGCCGCGGTTCCTGGGGGCCTTGCTCCGCTGCTTCCCGTGGCTGGCCGGCTATGCGCTGCGCCTGGTGCCCAACCACGTCGCCAAAGGCAAGCTGATGCAGGCCACGCTGGCCGGCCGCAGCCTGGCCGAGATGCAGGGCTGGACGGCCCGCTGGCTGGCCCACGATTTTCCCGGCCAGCTGCGCGAGGACGCCATGGCGCGCCTGGCCTGGCACCGCGAGGCCGGGCATTGCTGCGTCATGGTCAGCGCGTCGCCCGACATCTACCTGCAGGTGGTGGCGCGGCAGCTGGGGTTTGACGCGCTGCTCTGCACGGAAATGGAGGTGGTGGGCGAGGGTGAGGACGGGCATCTCACCGGCCGCCTCACTGGTCGCATGAGCACCCCCAACTGCCATGGCGAGCAGAAGGTGCTGCGACTGCAGGCCTGGGCGCTGGCGCGCTATGGGGAAACAGCGCTGGACGGCGTCACCCTGTATGCCTATGGAGACACCTCCGGCGACAAGCCCATGCTGCGGCTGGCCCGGCATGCGTGGTACCGGGGCAAGCCTTGGGTGGATGCGGCGCGGCCGGTGTGAGGGCTTGAGCCGGCCTGGCCCGGCGCCTGACGCAGGCGGGCCCACGTTGCTGATGCTATGGTTTTGATAGCTGCTTGCGCAAGACTCTTATACCTTTCAGCCCTGTTTGGCACTCAAAAGATGTCTCAAAACCTGCTTTGCGGCGCTGGAAATCGCCAAAACCGCTCCCAAAGCACCAGCTTGAAGGCCATTTCGGCCTGTTTTTGAGCATCAATTTGGCCTGCAGGCCAATGCTGACTTGCGCAAGCAGCTATCAAAATCATAGCGAAAAACAGGCAGGGCCCGTGCGCCTTGCGACGCGCGGGCCCTGCCGGGAGTGCTGAGTAAGGCTTCGGTACCGCTCAGTCTTCGAGTTCGGCCTTGGCCATCTCCACGTCCAGCCGTTCGGTGGCGTCCAGCGGCTTGCTGGCTGCGGCCTGCTCGTACAGCTTGGTGGCTTCCTTCATTTTTTTGTCGCCTTCCAGCATGACCAGGCCGTTGGCGTATTCGATCATGCCGATGGCCGAGCCCGGGTGCAGCTTCAGCGCGTCCTTGTAGAGCGCCAGGCCGATGTCTTTTTTGGCGCCGTAGGTCATCCCGCCGATCAGCGAGCCCACCTTGTCGATCACCTCGGCATGAAAGGCCGCCAGCGCAATGTGCGCGTCTGCGTGCTTGGGTGACAGCTTGATGGCCTGCTCCAGCGAATTCTTCACCTTGGTCCCCAGGCCCTGGGCCAGCGCCTTGGCCACGCTGATGCCCTGGCTGTAGCGGCCCAGCGCGTAGGCCTGCCAGTACCAGGCATTGGCGTTCTTCGGGTCGGCTTTTTGCTGGGCTTCGGCGCGTGCGGCCACTTCCATGAACATGTCCAGCTTGGCCTTTTCCTTGGTTTCGAGGTAGGTGGCGTACATGCTGGTGGCCTTGTTGGCCACGGTGATGCCGTCGCCGCCGGCCTTGGCGCCGGCTTCCGCCGCTTTCTGGAAGTCGCCGTTATGAAACAGTACCCAGGCCTGCAGCACATCGGCATCCTTGGGCAGGGGCTCGCAGTCGCCCTGGTGCAGGCGGGTCCAACTCTTTTTCAGGCTGGCGGCATCAAATGTGTAGTCGCCGGCGTGGGGAAAGGCAGTCCATTTGGCCATGTGTGTTGTCTCCTTGGTAAAAATTGTTGGTGTTATGAATGACGGCAGTTTGACGGAATTCAAGCCGGGTTGCTGTAAGCCCCGACCAGCGCCTGCAGGTGCGCGCGCTGGCTTTGCTCAAGATAGGGGATCAGCAGGTTGAGCACGTGGTGCGCGCCGCGCAGCAGGGCGGCCTGCGCGTTGGCAGGCTCCAGCGCGTTGCGCGGGTCGCGCACGTACTCAAAGCTCAGCCAGTAAGTGAGCACCACCACCATGCTGGTGGCCGTGGCCTCGACCTCGCGCGAATCAATCGTCACGGCACCCGAGCGGCTCATGCCGTCCAGCAGGGTTTTCACGGCGCGGGTCTTGTTCTTGAGCACCCACTGGAAGTGGGTTTCCAGCCGGCGGTTCTTGCTCAACAGGTCATTGAGGTCGCGGTACAAAAAGCGGTACTGCCAGATCAGCTCGAACAGCGTGTGCATGAAAAACCAGGCGTCTTCCACATCACGCACGCCGTCGCTGGCATTGAGCAGCTCGCTCAGGGATTTTTCGTAGCGGTCAAACAGCGAGTTGATGAGCTCGTCTTTGGCCGGGTAGTGGTAGTACAGGTTGCCGGGGCTGATGCTGAGCTCGGCGGAGATCAGCGTGGTCGACACATTGGGCTCGCCAAAGCGGTTGAACAGGTCCAGGGTGACCTCCAGGATCCGTTCTGCTGTACGGCGCGGCGCTTTTTTCGCCATAAGTTGTCTACCTCGTGTTGTTCTTTACTCTAACCCAGCGTTTCCCCGGGCGACACTAGGGAAGTCCATCAATCCGCATGGCGGTTTGCAACAAGGTGAACGGGATGGCACGCACCTTTGGCAAACCTTTGGGTTAAGCCCGGGCCGGCGCGGGCAGCTTGTGCGCGGCGGGCCGCAGCGCGTGGCTCAAATCTTCCATCACGTCTTCGAGCGAGGCAATGGCGCGGCCCACGCGCGTGGCTGCAGGCCTTTCAGTCACCAGGTGGCGCCTGGGGTCTTCCAGAACGTCCAGGTTCAGCGACACACCGTGCCGCGCCAGCGTGGCAGACAGCGTGGTCTTGCGCGAGCGCAGCATCTGACGGGTGTTCTGGTAGGCGTGCTCGGCCAGCTCGCGGCGTTGCCGGTAACTGAAGGTATTGGCCAGGAACATCTCGGTGTCGCGGGCGTCAGGCTCCAGCAGCACGATGTCGGTGCCGGGATAGGCATGCGCGTAGTGCTTCATGCCGAGCTCCAGCCGCGAGTGGATCATCGAGCGGAAGGTCTGGCTCATCACGGCGGGCAGGCCGCCTTGCACGATGCGCGGAATGGCCTGCTTTTCGGCCGGCAGGCCCCGGCGCATGACGCGCTGGTTCATGGCCAGCGCGGGTGCGCGGGTGGCGTTGAAGGGCACCAGCGGGTTCAGGCAAAACATCAGGTCAACGCCATCGTCCAGCGCCACGCCGGCGTGCATGGTCTTTTTCAGCGCGCCGTCCACGTAGCAGTGGCTGTCGATCTCCACCGGCGGAAACAGGCCCGGCAGGGCCGAGCTGGCCTGCACGGCTTTGGAGATGGGCACGTGGTCCCAGCCGGGGCGGCCAAAGGGCGCGGCGTCCCCGCTGTCCAGATTCGTCGCGACCAGTGTCAGCCGTGTGCGAAGCTGGCGAAAGTCGTTGGTGCGGCCGGGTTTGGAAAACAGCGCGGCCAGGCGCTTGTCGATTTCGTCATTGGAGAAAACACCGGTGGGCAAGGCCGGGCCCAGCGCCTCCAGCGCATTGACCAGCGACTTGCGCCCGAAAGTGGCGCGCCAGGCCGCCGACGCCAGCAAGCCGGGCAACATGATGCCGCGCCGCAAAAATTCGCCGTATGCCGGCACCATCAGCCAGGCCGGGTCAAACACCTCCGATGCCTGGTCGCCGTTTTCAATGAAGGCGGCGCACAGCTCGCGCGGCGTCATGCCGTTGGCCAGGCCCGCCGCGATGAAACCGCCGGCGGACACGCCGACATAGTGGTCCAGTTCGGTGAATGAAAGCCCCTGCAGGGATTCGTCGAGCGCGCACAGCGCACCGATTTCGTAGATGGCGCCCAACGGACCGCCGCCTGACAACGCCAAAGCAATGCGCGGCTTGGCAGGGCGTTTATTTTTTGCAGGCTTGGCTTGGGTCATGGCTGGAAAGTGTAGACGGCGCTCCTGGAACTATTTGCTGCTCTGCAGCAAAGTCAGGGTGCTGGGTGAGCTGTGGGGCGACTGGGCGCGGGCGTAAAAAAAGGGACGGCATGTCCCTTTTTTCCAGAGCACCGTGTGCTCAGGCCGATTTGCGTGCAGCTGGGCGTTTGGCCGCGGGGCGTGCCGCCTTTTTGGCGGCGGGTTTTGCCGCTGCGGTTTTGGCTGCTGGCTTGCCGCCCATTTTTTGCACATTGCGGTTGAGCTCGTCAATGCGTGCGATCAGGGCGTCCACGTCTTTGGCGGAAGGCACGCCGAGTTTGTTCAGGGCCTTGGCCACGCGGTCTTCGAAGATGTTTTCCAGCTTGTCCCACTGGTGGCCGGCCTTGGACTGGATGTCGGTGGCCATGCTGGCCATCTTGTTGGTGGCTTCAGAAATTTTGCCTTCGGCCACGGCCTGGGTCTTGCGCTGGATGGACAGGCCTTCCTTGACCAGGGTCTCAAACACTTTGCCGCCTTCTTCCTGCGCCTTGGAGAAGGCGCCCAGGCCGGCCAGCCAGATTTGCTGGGCGGATTCCTTGACGGCACCGGACAGCTGTGGGCCGGACTTCTTGTCGGCGCTCATTTTTTGCAGTTTCTTGACCATGGTTTACTCCAGACAGTTTGTGGTTATGGAACTTCGCGGGCAGTATGCCGCACGCACGGGGAAAATATAAGCCCTCCCTGTGACGGCGTTTAGGTGTTGCGTTCTAGAACCGTGAACAGGTTCTAGGCATGCGGCTCTACGGAAAAGTACGTGCAGTCAGGCTGAGCGCGGGTTTCTGCTGAATAGAGAGTCATGCCGTTTAAGCAAGAATCACTTTTTGACTTGGCCGTTCAGCGGAGGAAACACAAATGCATTATTTCGTTACAGGGGCCACAGGCTTCATTGGCAAGCGCCTGGTAAAAAAACTTCTGGAACGAAAAGGAACGACCGTTCATTTCCTGATCCGCAAGGAAAGCGCCGGCAAAGTGGCGGCGCTGAGGGAATACTGGGGTGTACCCGCCGCCCGCGCCGTTGCCGTGCACGGCGACCTGACCAGCAAAAAGCTCGGTGTCAGCAGTGAAGACATCAAGAAACTCAAGGGGCAGGTCGGGCATTTTTACCACCTCGCTGCGGTGTATGACCTGAGCGCCGACGAGGAAAGCCAGGTGGCCGTCAACATTGACGGCACCCGCAACACGGTGGAATTTGCCAAGGCGATTGACGCCGGCCACTTTCACCATGTGAGCTCCATCGCCGCTGCCGGCCTCTATGAAGGCGTGTTCCGCGAGGACATGTTCGAGGAAGCCGAAAACTACGAACACCCGTATTTCATGACCAAGCACGAGAGCGAAAAAATCGTGCGCAAGGAATGCAAGGTGCCGTGGACGGTGTTTCGCCCTGCCATGGTGGTCGGCGACAGCACCACCGGCGAAATGGACAAGATCGACGGGCCGTACTACTTCTTCAAGCTGATCCAGCGCATGCGGCAGCTGCTGCCGCCCTGGATGCCGGCAGTGGGGCTGGAGGGCGGGCGGGTCAACATCGTTCCGGTCGACTTTGTCGTCGATGCGCTGGACCACCTCAGCCACAAAACCGGTATTGCCAAAAAATGCTTTCACCTGGTGGACCCGGTGGGCTACCGCGTCGGCGATGTGCTGGACATCTTCAGCCGCGCAGCCCATGCGCCCAAGATGAACCTGTTCGTGAATGCCGCCCTGCTGGGCTTTATCCCGCGCGGCGTCAAAAAGAGCCTGATGGCGCTGGCGCCGGTGCGCCGCGTACGCAATGCGGTGCTGGCCGACCTGGGCCTGCCGGAAGACATGCTGACGTTTGTCAACTACCCGACCCGCTTTGACTGCCGCGACACCCTGGCCGCGCTCAAGGGTTCGAACATCGAATGTCCCAACCTGAAAGACTACGCCTGGCGCCTCTGGGATTACTGGGAACGCCACCTGGATCCCGACCTGCATATCGACCGCTCGCTGCGGGGCACGGTCAACGGCAAGGTGGTGCTGGTCACCGGTGGTTCGTCAGGCATCGGCCTGGCGGCGGCGCACAAGTTTGCCGATGCGGGTGCCATCACCATCATCTGCGGGCGCGACCAGGACAAGCTCGACGAAGCCTGCAAGGAAGCCAAGGCCAAGGGCTATAACTTCGTGGCTTACCCGGCCGACATCGCCGACATGGTGGATTGCGACCGTTTCATCAAGGAGCTGATCGCCAACCATGGCGGCGTCGACTTCCTCATCAACAACGCGGGCCGCTCCATCCGCCGCGCCATTGAGGCCAGCTACGACCGCTTTCACGATTACGAGCGCACCATGCAGCTCAATTACTTTGGCTGCCTGCGCGTGACCATGGGGCTGTTGCCCGGCATGGCTGCCAAGCGCAAGGGCCATGTGGTCAACATCAGCTCCATCGGTGTGCTGACCAATGCGCCGCGCTTCTCGGCCTATGTGGCCTCCAAGGCCGCGCTGGACGCCTGGACGCGCTGCGCATCCAGTGAGTTTGCCGACGTCGGCATCAGCTTTACCACCATCAACATGCCGCTGGTGCGCACGCCCATGATTGCGCCGACCAACCTGTACAACAACGTGCCCACGCTGTCCCCTGAAGAGGCCGCCGACATGATTGCGCAGGCCTGCATCTTCAAGCCGGTGCGCGTCGCTACGCGCCTGGGTATCACCGGCCAGCTCATGCATGCGCTGGTGCCGCGCATTGCCCAGATCGCCATGAACACCAGCTTTCGCATGTTCCCCGACTCATCGGCCGCCAAGGGCGACAAGAGCGCCAAACCGACGCTGTCGGCCGAAGCGGTGGCGATGCAGCAGATGATGCGCGGGATTCATTTCTGAGCCTGTTCCAGACTTGATGCCAAACGGACCTGGTTCTCCAGGCCCGTTTTTCGTTGGCGGCGCCGCGGCTGGGGGATAATCCCGGTCCAGGCGCCGTTGCCGCACGTGTGCCGTCAACAAAGGCTATCCATGATTCTGGTCACTGGCGGAGCCGGTTTTATCGGAGCCAACTTCATTCTGGACTGGCTCGCGTTGCACGATGAGCCGATCCTCAATATCGACAAGCTCACCTACGCGGGCAACCGCGACAACCTTCGTGGGCTTGAGGGTGACAGCCGCCATGTCTTTGCGCACGGCGATATCGCCGACAGCCGGTGGGTGGCCAGCCTGCTTGCGTTGCACCGGCCGCGCGCCATCATCAACTTCGCGGCGGAGTCGCATGTCGACCGCTCCATCGACGCGGCCGAAGAGTTTGTGCAGACCAATATCGTAGGCACTTTCCGCCTGCTGGAGGCCGCGCGCGCCTACTGGTCGGGGCTGGAAGGATCAAGCGGCACGAACTTTCGGTTTTTGCAGGTGTCGACGGATGAAGTCTATGGCTCGCTGACGTCGGCGGCGGCGGCTTTCCGCGAAGTTGACCGCTATGAACCCAACAGCCCTTATGCCGCAAGCAAGGCGGCCGCCGACCACCTGGTGCGTGCCAGCCATCGCACCTATGGCCTGCCGGTGCTTACCACCAACTGCGCCAACAACTATGGGCCCTACCAGTTTCCGGAAAAACTGATCCCCCACATGATTGTTGCAGCGCTCGAAGGGCGGCCCCTGCCGGTCTACGGTGATGGCCTGCAGGTGCGCGACTGGCTGTATGTCAAGGACCATTGCAAGGCGATCCGCATGGTGCTGGAGGCCGGCCGGCCCGGTGAGACCTACAACATCGGTTGCCAGGGAGAAAAAACCAATCTGGATGTCGTGCGCACGATTTGCCGCCTGCTCGATGAATTGCGGCCGGTGCCGGCCGGCTATGCCGGCTTGATCACCCATGTAGCCGATCGCCGCGGCCATGATGCCCGTTACGCCATCGATTCGAGCAAGATCCGCCATGAGCTGGGCTGGCATGCTGACCAGAGCTTCGAAGCCGGCCTGCGCCACACCGTGCGCTGGTACCTGGACAACCCAGGTTGGCTGCAAGCGGTGCGTGAGCGCGGCCATACCGGGTGAGTCCATGCTGAAGATCCTGCTGTTCGGCAAGAGCGGGCAATTGGGCGCGGAGCTCTTGCGCAGCCTGGCCGCGTTGGGCGAGGTGATTGCACCTGATCGGAGTCAGCCTGGCGGCGACCTTGCCGACAGCGTTGGTATCCGGAACGCCGTACTCGGAGCCAGGCCCGATATCGTCGTCAATGCGGCGGCTTTCACCGACGTTGATGCGGCCGAGGGCCAGCCTGATATGGTCAACGCGATCAATGCCGATGCACCGGCCGTGCTGGCCCGGTCGTGTGAAGAGACCGGCGCCTGGTTTGTTCACTATTCGAGCGACTATGTCTTTGATGGCAGCGGAGGAACGCGGCCGTGGACCGAGGACGACACCGCCTTGCCGCTGAACGCCTATGGCCTTGGCAAGCTGCTCGGCGACCAGTTGGTCGCGAAAAATTGCGCACGGCACCTGATCTTCCGCACAAGCTGGCTTTATGCGGCGCATGGTGAAAACTTTGCAAAGAAAATCCTGCACAAGTTGCGCAGGGACGGCCGGCTGGCGGTGGTTAACGACCAGTTCGGTGCACCCACCGCAGCGGCCTGGCTGGCCGACCTGACTGTGTTGGCGTTGACGCGCGTTCTCGCGGATGAGCAATTGGCCGGGCTTTATCACGCGGCTGCCGCCGGTGAAACTTCCTGGCATGGCTATGCGTGTTTTGTCGTTGAGCAGGCACAAAAAACCGGCCTGTTGCCCAGTGTGCCCATCGATGTGGTCCAGCCCGTGGCGTCAACTGCTTACGCGCAGGCAGCCCGCCGCCCATTGAACTCGCGACTTGATACTTCGAAGCTGCGGCGGACTTTCGGGGTCGACATTCCCGATTGGCAAACCGGTGTCGCCAAAATGGTTGAGGAGCTCTCATGAAAGTCACCCCGACGGCCCTGCCCGAAGTGCTGCTGATTCAGCCTGAAGTTCATGCCGACGCGCGGGGCCTGTTTCTCGAAAGCTTCAACAGGCGCGATTTTGAGCGGGCAACCGGGCTTGACGGCGGTTTTGTACAGGACAATCATTCGCACTCGGCTCGCCACGTGCTGCGCGGCCTGCATTACCAGCTCAGGCAACCCCAAGGCAAGCTCGTGAGGGTGGTCAGCGGCAGCATCTGGGATGTTGCGGTCGACGTCCGGCGCTCCTCGCCGAATTTCATGCGTTCGGTCGCGTTCGAGCTGTCGGCCCAGGAGCATCGGCAGCTTTGGGTGCCGCCGGGCTTTGCGCACGGCTTTTTGGTGCTTAGCGAATTTGCCGACGTGCTGTACAAGACCACCGACTACTACGCCGCCGAACATGAACGCTGCATCCGTTGGGACGACCCGGATCTGGCGATTTCCTGGCCCCTGGCGGGCGCTGTGCCTCTGCTTTCAGCCAGAGATTGTGACGGCGTGACTATGGCGCAGGCGGAGCTGCCGCCATAGCCGCCACGCGTACTATTTTTTTGACCAGACAACCCGGTTGATGTAGTCGATGTAGCTCGTCACGACACGTACAATCTGCGTCGAGACGAATGGATTTTCGTAGTCGGCAATGGGCAGAACCGGGCGCCGGTCGCGGTCATATTGCGACGTCACGATCTCGATGGCGTCTATCACGCGGTCCTTCTTGAGGCCACTCATGATGAGGGTGCCGACGTCCATGCCTTCGGGGCGCTCGTGGGCATTGCGCAGGGTGATGGAGCAGAGATTGAGCAGCGAGGTCTCCTCCGTGATGGTGCCGCTGTCGGACAGCACGCATTTGGCTTCGACCTGCAGTTTCATGTAGTCGAAAAACCCGAGCGGCTTGCCGAACACGATGCGCTTGTCCAGGCCTTCGTAACCAGCCTCCTCCAGCCGTTTTCGCGTGCGTGGATGGGTGGAAACGATCACCGGGAAGCCATACTTTTTGACAAGCTCGGTCAAGGTCTCGAGCAGGTCCTTCAGCGCGTCGGGCGAGTCAACGTTTTCCTCGCGATGCGCGCTGACCAGGAAAAATTCATTGGGCTTGAGGGACAGGCGCGAAATGATGTCGGACTTGTCGATTTGCGGGCGGTAGTGATCGACGACCTCACGCATGTGCGAGCCGGTCTTGATGATGGTTTCGGGCCGCACGCCTTCGGCGATGAGATAGCGCCGTGCATGTTCCGTCAGGACCATGTTGATGTCCGACAGGTGATCGAGCACCTTCCGGTTGAGTTCTTCGGGAACGCGCTGGTCGAAGCAGCGGTTGCCTGCCTCCATGTGGAATACCGGGATTTTCCGCCGTTTGGCCGCGATCACTGCCAGGCATGAGTTGGTGTCGCCATAGAGCAGGACGGCGTCGGGCTTCTCAGCCTGGAACACTTCATCGGCCTTCATGATGATCTGGCCGATGGTCTGGGCCGCATTTTCGCCGACTGCATTGAGAAAGTGGTCGGGCTTGCGAATCTGCAGGTCTTCGAAAAAAATCTGGTTCAGCTCGTAGTCGAAATTCTGGCCCGTGTGCACAAGAATGTGCTGGGTGTGCTTGTCGAGCGCCGCAATCACGCGGCTCATCTTGATCAATTCGGGCCGGGTCCCGACTACCGTCATCACTTTAAACACGAAGTGCCTCCTCAATAAAATCCAGTTTTCCCAAAAGCGCCTTGACCTGGGCGACATTGAGCCGCTCGGTGTTGTGCGATGTGTAGTCGTCCAGTTGCGAAATCCGCTCTTCACCGTCGCTGAAATACTTGGCGTAATTGAGGTCGCGGTTGTCTGCGGGAATGCGGTAGTACGCGCCCATGTCGTCGATCCGGGCCATTTCCTCGCGCGACACCAGCGTTTCGTAGAGCTTTTCGCCATGGCGCGTGCCAATGATCTTGGTGGGTTGGTCGTTGCCGCCAAAAATGTCCTTGAGCGCTTGCGCGAGGTCGGCGACAGTCGAGGCTGGCGCCTTCTGTACAAAGATGTCGCCCTGCTGGCCGTGCTCGAACGCGTGCAGCACCAGGTCGACCGAATCGTCGAGTGACATCAGGAAGCGGGTCATGCTGGCGTCGGTCACGGTCAGCGGCGCGCCGCTCTTGAGCTGCGAGACGAACAACGGGATCACCGAGCCGCGCGACGCCATGACGTTGCCATAACGCGTGGCGCAAAGCACGGTCTCGCCATCGTTTTGCATGCGTGCCTTGGCGACCATGAGTTTTTCCATCATTGCCTTGGACACACCCATGGCATTGATCGGATAGACCGCCTTGTCGGTGCTCAGGACGACGACGCGCTTGACGTTGTGGGCGATCGCTGCGTTCATGACATTCTCTGCGCCCAGTACATTGGTACGCACCGCCTCCATCGGATAGAACTCGCAGGACGGGACCTGCTTGAGTGCTGCCGCGTGAAACACGTAGTCGACACCCTTCATCGCCTGGTGAATGCTGTCGTAGTCGCGGATGTCGCCGATGTAAAATTTGAGCTTGTCATTGTTCAGCGCGATCCGCATCTCTTCCTGCTTTTTTTCGTCGCGGCTGAAGATGCGGATCTCGCGCACTTCCGTTGAGAGAAAGCGTTTGAGGACGGCGTTGCCGAAGGAGCCGGTGCCGCCGGTGATCATCAGTATTTTGTTGTCAAACATGGCTGATTCTTACAGTTTGGAGGAATGCATGATGTCGATAAGCTCGGGCCAGGCCGGTGCGGTGTAGCCTGTCGCTTCGCGGAAACGGCTGGAATCGAGCGATCGGTCCATCGTAAACGTATTGTCCATCTGAATATCAATGGTCTTGCCGTAGGCTGCGGCGATCAGCTTGAGCAGGTCGTATTTGCCGATCGGGGAGGCGCCAACGTGGTACAGGCCGGACAGCTCAGGCCGTGGAATCACGATGTCGCGGACGATTTCGGCGAACACGACATTCGGCAGACCCGAAAAGATGGCCTTGTTGAAGCCTTTGCAGGAACCCTGTTGTGCAAGAAACCATTCCAGCAACCCGTAAGCGCTTTGCAATTCGTGGCCTATTGTCGAGGTGCGCAAAGTGATCGCGCCCTGGCCCAGCACCTCACCGAGGAGCTTGGACTTGCCATAGACATCTTTTGCATCGGCAGCGTCAGCTTCGATGTAGTGTCCCTTGGCGCCCGAGAAGACGCAGTCGGTGCTGATATGGATCAAACGTGCCGACGCCGCCAGGCACAGCCCGGCGAGCTGGTGTGGCAGCAACGCATTGATGGGAATCGCGAGCAACGGATCATCAGCTTCGGTATGGTGCTTGGTCAGGCCGATACAGTTGACGACCACGTCAGGTCGGGCGTGGGCAAATGCGCGGATGACGCTGTCGCGGTCGTTGATATCGACAAAGGTCAGCATGCGCTCGGCGATGGCGGGCTCAAAAAAGCGCAGCGCCGCGGCATTTCGCATGCTGCCGAAGACCTGCCAATCCTTTTTCTGGCTCAAGACGCGGATCATGGCGCTGCCGATCATGCCGCTGGCGCCCAATACAAGAACTCTCATCGAAAAACCTCAAGAAGATTCCGCCAGTGCGCGGAAGTGGTCCATGAGCTGATGTGTCAGCATGTCATGGTCGAAATGCTCTTTGAAATACCGTTGGCCGTTGGCGCCAAGAGTGGCGCGTTCTGGTGCGCCCATCCCAGCCAGCCGGATCACCGCGGCGGCCAGGGCCGGCGCATTCTCGGCCGGAACCGAAAGGCCAGCCCCAGCTTCCTCGACGACGCGGGCACCTTCCCCGTTCAAACAGGCAATTATCGGTCGTCCGGCGGCCATATAGGCCTGGATCTTGTTGGGAATGGTCGCCGCGAAAATCGGCTGGTCGGTCAAGGTTACAAGTAACGCTGAGGCCTTTTGCATGAGGCCGGGCATCAATTCGACCGGGAAACGGCCGGGCAGGTGCAGGTTGGTGAGCCCGCGTGCCGCAGCTTCTTCGGCCATCCAGGCCTGGCGGCTGCCCTGGCCGACGACCACAAACTGGACATCCGGACGCTCGCGGAGCAGGGTAGCGGCCTCGACAATGGCCTCGACGGCCTGGCCGGCGCCGATATTGCCGGCGAATACGACGCAAAACGCGCCGCTGTCCATAACCGGTATCGGAGGCGCAGGTGCGTCGCCTGGCGCGGCAAATAGCGGGTCAACCGAATTCGGGTAGTAGGCGATGGGTGTGTCGCCGGCCAATTCGCGAACCTTGGGCACAAATGCCTGCGATTGCACCAGAAGCAGGTCGGTGCGTGCGTAGATACTTTTGACCACGGACCCCACCAACGCCAGTGCACGCGGATTACGCACATAACCCGTGGCCTCCAGGCTTTCCGGCCAGAGATCCTGGACCCAGACGGCAACCTTGCGGTTTTTCAGCCAACCGAGGAACAACGCCGGGATCGCCTGGAGGATCGGCGAAGTACCGTAGGCAAAAATGACGTCGTAGCGTTTGCCCCGCAGCTGCCACGCACCGAAAAGTGTGCCTGAGGCGACAAACGACAGATAGTTGAAGACCAGGTTCAACGCGCCTTTTTTTCGGCGCGGCGCAAGGGGTACCCGGTATATCGAGATGCCGGCCCATGATTCACGCTGGCAGCCCCAAGCCCGGTAGCCGGGAAAAACCGAGCCTTCAGGATAGTTGGGCTTGCCGGTCAATACGTCGACCTCGAAGCCTTTTTCAACGAGCGTTTTCGCGACATCGTTGATGCGAAAGCTTTCTGGCCAGAAATACTGGCTGACGATCAGGATACGCAATTGGGTCACTCTTCGGGGAAAACATGGGCGAGGAATTCGCCGGCGTTCATGAGGGGAAGCGGCTGCTCGCTTTGGCCGAGAAAGCGCTTCACTGCCCTGGCAATGGAGACCGGTGAATGGGGGTCGAATACCTGCTCGGGGTCGACCACGTCGCGTACGTAGTCGAGTTCTGACGCCAGGATTGCCAGGCCTGCTTGGCGCGCTTCGATCAGTGGCAGGCCAAACGACTCGAACAGTGACGGATAAACCAGCACCTTCGCCTGGGCGTAGAGGTGCAGGATTTCGTCATGAGGCCTCGCGCCGAGGTTTTCAACATCCAGGTTGGAACGGGCCTTCTTTTCATCGATCCATGCGCAGAGTTCCGGGTGGGCCTTGGCGTCGACAGTCAGCCGTAGCGAAGGACGCGCACCGTCGCGTGCCAATAGGGTCCAGGCTTCGATGAGCCGTTTGTGATTTTTGTGAGGCTCACCTGAAGCTACATAGATGAAGCCGCATGCGCTATCGCATGCCTTCGAGGTGCTGTTTCTCTCATAGCCGGCGCTGGTGCTCACAAAGGGCAGTACAGAAACCGGTATGTCCTTTGTCAGACCCGAGGCATTGAGCAGGTCGCGCATCGACGGAGTTTGCACGACGAAGGCTTGCGCGTTTTGGGCCTTGTGGGCGAACCAAGCCCTTTCGATCAACAGCCGCAGGCGTGTCCTGAGAGGAAAGCTGGCGAGCGTCACCGGTTCGACGAGATAACGGTTCTGCACGAACACAACGGCGCGTCCCTTCAGCTTGAAGAGCGGCGGCAAATTGCCGAAGCACAGCACGAGGTCAGCTGCCTCCACGGATTTGGAAAGCCACCATTCAGCCCAGAAACGACGCCACACGGTAGGCGCAACAGTAATGACTTTCAGGTGCGGAAGATGAGTCTTCGGCACTGGCATGCGGCTATCGAGCAACGCAGTTGTGTCACGACCAGCCGGCAGAGCCTCAAGCAGCGCGCGCAGCAATGACTGCCCTCCGCCGGAGTGCACATTGGTGGCGTGGACAAAAAGGGTTGTTGCCGTTTTAGTTGTCACGTGGTGGCGGGGCTTTTGCCAGTTTCAACTTGTACAGAGCGAACGCAAAACCTCGCGTATGGACCGTCCATACCAGCAGGATACCGCAGCCGAGAACCAGAAAATAGGGAATGCTTTGCTGCGGTGCCACGCCGAATTGAACAGCGGTGCTGGCCATCACGACGCCGTAAAGCGAACAGAGAATGGGGTTGCGGGTCAAGGTTCGTATCAAAAGCTCGACAAGTAGCACCAGGAACGTAAAAACAACCATTCCGAATGCGACGATCCAGAGCGAGTTGCTGTAATAAAGGAAGGCCGGCCCGCCAGGCAGGCTTGCAAATCTGAATTTTGTACCGTCGGACTTGAGGTATACAGACTTCGAGATGCTTTGGTAAATATCGGGTTTTCCTATCGCCGGCTTCTCCAGAAAACCACGACGCAAGAGCGCCGGGTCCTTGTTTGGATAGGCCTGCACGGCCATCAGGCCCTCCAGGCCTATCCATCTGTCAACACTTAGCTGTAAAAGGCGGGCTGAAAAACCGTCGGTCAGCTGATAACCAAACTCATTGAGTAACAGCCGGGATTGCGCCGAATCCGTGCCCATGGCTTCCGCCCATTTCTTCTTTTCGGCGGCCATGATCGCTTCCAGCTGTATTTTTTCGATATTCAGTTTCCGCATCAATTCAATGATTGGCGGACGCTTTTCCGGGGGGGCGATTTTGAGTTGATCCTCCAGCGTGCCGAGTTGGCCGCTGACAATTTCCCAACGGTAGTAGGCCTCATGGTAGGCCGTGCTTGTATACAGGCCGGTCTGGTAGAAATAGTTCCGGAATGTCGTGACGGCCGATATGGATACCACCAGCAGCGCGCAAAAGGCAGCGGCAAGCATGACTGTTTTCAGGCGCGACCAGCCCGCCAGCTTGTGCCTGAATTGGTGTAAAACGAAAAGTTGTGGAACGGCGTGAAAGATATAGGCTGCCCGGCTCAGGATCGACGTGCTCGAGAGAAAAGCTTCAATCAAAATTCCGTAAGCTGCCAAGGCGGGGTTTTTCCCGAGCGTGATGTCCCACCAGGCAAAAAGGGCAACGAAAGTAGCCAGGCCGATGTTGAGCAGCCAGGCTACTACCGAGTTCATCGGCCACATCAGAGACGCTTTTGGTGCAAGGCCGATTCGATGTATTCCGTATGCCAGATTGACAACCAGCACCCCTGCCGTCGCGAGCGCCAGCGCAAGCCATAGCCATTTCCTATTTGGTTCGTACCATGAAGGCACAACGAGTTTCTTTTCATCACGTATGGGGCTGACACGTCTTGCCAGGGCTGCATAGGCTATGCCGCCCGCAATGACACCCAAGCTGGCCACGCTTGCCACCAGTAGTACTTCGTCCCACGCTGCGGGCGCACCCTCGAACAATCCGATGGGTTCGACATACGGGTAATTGAAAATGGTATGAATCGTCAGTTTGAACCAGAGCCCGAGCCACAGAAATACCGTCAGGAACAAATAGCCGTAACTGTGTTTCTGACGGCATCCGGTGATCAGCATGACGCCGGTCGCGGCCGAAAAAAGCAGATAAGAATCCTTCGCGCCGACGTAGCCAGACAGTCCCAGCGTGAAAAATATGAGCCAGATGCCGACGCCCGCAATCACGATGCTCCTGGCCCACAGGTTTTCCCCCGGTGGCATATCAATAATTTTCAGGAGTCGCGGAATCATGTTTGTCGTGGCATGGAATATTTGAAGATCGCAGGTCACAAATTTGTGCTCTGCGGATGTTGATTTTCAAAGAGCTCGTGAGTCGGTGCTGGCGCCCGATGCTGTTGGCTGCAGGAGGTGAAACCATATTGCGTAGAGCCACATATGCCAGAAGCTCAGGTCGGGCTGAATCCGCTGGGCGCCCATTACGAGAACGGCGCCGATGCTTAACGACACCGCAACGTTGACGTGTCCATCAAATGATTTGTTGTCCGCCCTGACGATGGTTCGCAGGGCAAGCCAGCCCATCGTCGCAAAAAGGCCGAGGTAAAAGATTCCACCGGCGACGCCGGATTCCAGTGTCGCGACCGCATAACCTACAGCAATCGAGTTCTGCACGGTTTGCATGCCGAGCGCGGTGCCAGTTCCGATCGGATGCGCCTTCAAGTAATCGATGACGATACGCAGCCCCTCTTTTCGGTCATGAAGTGACAACGACTTGCCGGTCGGTGTGGTGCTCAGGGCATGGGCAACCCGGTGTACGCAGGTCTCACGGTCAGAAGAATGCTCTTTCATGC
The DNA here is from genome assembly GCF_056405795.1 of Polaromonas sp. P1_F1. NCBI lineage: Bacteria > Pseudomonadati > Pseudomonadota > Betaproteobacteria > Burkholderiales > Comamonadaceae > Polaromonas > Polaromonas sp. P1_F1. Next base: position 807,770 of record NZ_JBFUBJ010000001.1, on the reverse strand, counting down.
ATCCTTCGACCAGTGCCATGGCGGATTTGTCGCTCAAGTTCTCAAGATACTGTTTAGTGCAGGCGCCGGCCAGGCTGTACATCAGGGCAATGGCGCCTATTGCACCCGCCAGGAAGATCACCAACTTATGATCGCCAACAGACCTTTTGATGACCATCAGAAGCAAAATCAGCACCAGCACCATGCAGAGAAAAAGCCCGGCACCCAGGGACATGCTAAGCATCAATCCGAGCACGATAACGGTGGACCGAAGATAAGCCTTCTCCGCGATGAGGAACCAGAACAGCGCGGGCATCAATGCGAACGCGTAGGTTCCGGGCTCCTCGCTGAGTCCCTGAATGCGGAACACCGGCGTGGGCGGGCATATGGGCGTGTTGGTGATGTAGTAGGCACCGAAGAAAACGTCCGCCGCACGTCCTCCGACTTCCATCGTGCTGAAGGGATGGATGCCGAGCAACACCGCCGCTATGGCGGCAAGCGAAAAAACAACCGTCGCGACCATCAAGTTCGAATAAATGCGCAGGCTTGCGTAGACAAATTTTCGATTGATGTGGAAAAGCAGAAACAGGAAAAACAGGAACTTGGTGAACAGGATGCACCACTGCACGATGCTGGTTCTCGATGTCGCATGGACAGAAGCGATCAATAGCATGCATAGATAGCCCGCCCAGAAAATCAGCATGAGTTTATGCAGAGGCGTCAGCGTCAATTGGTTGCGCTGTGCTGTGAGGGCGACAAACAGACAGATCACGAGCAGACAGATCGCGAAACCGGCCTGGAACAGCGTGATGTTGAATTGCTTCAGCATCACCGGAAAGAGCGACCACGAAAATACCGTGAGAAAGATCAGCAATACCTGAGAATCTTTGCCCCATGGAAGCTCAAAAAATGGATTTCTGATCATCCTGGTCGCCCTCGAGCGCGCTGAGAATCGGATTCGACAGAATACGAGGGATTCATTGCGCGTCTCCGACAATCCTCAGCAAGGAATCGGTATATCGTCGGCCCTGCTCGCTTTGAACAAACCGTCGGCCGTGTTCGCGCATTTGCCGAACCGCTTCGGGCGACATTGCCGCAGCCGCCTTGTAGGCATCGTGCCATGATGAAAATTCGCGGCAATCGATATAGGCTTCTTTGGGGATCAACTGCTTGATATCGGGAGCGCCCAAATACAGGGGAATCGTTCCCGCATAGAAGCAGTCGAAAATTTTCTCGGTTACGTACCCCTGCATCGCCATGTTTTCGAGACAGAGGCAGAAGTTGTATTGACTCAGTACCTCGTATTTCGATTCGCACGAGCCTCTGTAAATCGACAGCAGCGTTTTGCGCCGGCTTATATAGGGCCACCAGAGAGACGTACGAGCCTTTAATTTGGCCCAACCGCGACCATAAAGATCGACAACACCGGATTCCGCCAGTTCGGTCATCGCCTCGATGCGGCGGCTGTAGAGCTCGTTCGGCACTTTGCGTGGCACATGGTTTCCGTTGATCACCACGATGCGATTGAGACGGTCACGCCGAGACCAGTAGGGTTCCATAACATCTTCGCGAGGCTGCGGCCAATAGAGTTGGCGCAATCGCGAGCTGTCAACACCTGCGAGCGAATAGCCGTCACCGTTCAAGTTGTGGACATAGACCCGCTCGAAAGCTGCGGTCAATTCCGGTAAGGCCTTATAGATACTCGGGTCGACGACGGGCGGCTCCAGCACCAAAAAGGCTCGAAGGTGTACATCAGGACGTGCAGCCAGCATCTTGAAGTTGTCGAGGACGCCGAGCGAGTAGTAGTCCTTGGGGGTGTTGTTTGCTGGCAAGGACATCAGGTAATCGGCGGTGCGTACGGTTCTGCCGGCACTGGCGTGCACTTCGCGCACGCGCGCGTAGGGCACCAATGTCCCGTCGCGATTGAGCGCGAGATTCGACAAGTCGAACATCTGGTCCTGCCGGTAGGCCGGCGGCGTGTCGATGTAAATTTCGTCGGACACTGGAGCGGGAATCACTTCTTGCTTATCCTCTTGAGATGAACCAGCGAAATCCTTGCCAGGCCATCGAGTCGCAAACCGAGCATGACCTTGAGGTACAGGCCCAGCAGAAAAACGCCGAGCCCCCGTTTGGTCTGTAGAGCTGCCTTTAGGGCGTCCCGTGAAAATACATTGGGGAAAAGTTCCTGAGCCAGCTGCGGCTCACCGCGCAACAGGGCGTTGGCGGCGCGCATGACCTGGTCGCGACGTTCGAGGCGTCCGTAGTTGACCATATCCTCGGCGGTAACCAGCTTGCGCACGTCGGGTTGTGCGAGATAGTAGTCCATCACTGTGAAAAAAGCCGCACGGCGCGTATCAAGGCGCACATTTGCCGACCACTGGCTGCTGCTGATGCGGTATCGCATGGTCGCTCCCGGCAGTATTCCGACGGGCCCAAGCTGCAGCATCCTGAGCCAGACGTCAAGGTCGCCGCTCGGGCCGAACAGTTCCCCACGCCAGCTCTTGATGTTCTGCTGATAAACGTTGGTGCGCGCCATCACGCTGGGACAGATCAGGAAATTGGAGTGCTTGAGAATCGCCCTGAAGACCTCAGGAAAATGATGCAGCGGGCCAGTGGCCGCCAATTCGGGGGGCTGTTGGATCGCACCGATGAGGCGGTTGTCCTCATCGATCAGCAGTGCTTGTGTAAACGCTGCTCCGGCTTGTGGGTGCGCCTCGAGAAATGCGACCTGTGACGCGACCATATCTGATTCGTAGATATCGTCCGCATGGTAAATCGCGGTGTATTTCCCCGTTGCCAGTTCGATGCAACGATTGAAATTGCCTTCGCCACCGATATTGACCGCGTTGCGGTAGAGCGTGATGCGGCTGTCAGAAAATCCTTCGACAACTGCGATCGTGCTGTCGGTCGAATGATTGTCGACCACGTGAATTTTGAGGTTCCCGTAACTCTGGTTTAGCACCGAATGCAAAGTGGCTGCGACGGTTTTTTCCGCGTTATAAGTCGGGATGCAGATGCAGACCAGTGGCAGTGTATTGTCAGGCATCGATGAGTCCCATCCTGGCGAACGCGTGTCGAAAGCGGTGGCCGAAGGTGTGCTCCGCAAGAGTCCGGGCATAACCGGCATCGGCGATGCTTTCTCGCAGTGCAGTCTCTGCAAGATAAAGCGCAACCTTTTGCTGAAGGTCGTCGGGGTCCAGGTAGATGGCGATCTCTGTGCCTATACCGTAGTGCCGTTCCAGTCCCTCAACGTAGTACGAGAGCTGAAACCCGCCAGTGCCGTTAATCTCGAAATGACGGGCCTTGATCTGTTCGACGGACTTCGGCGAGCGGATGCGATTGACCAGACCGCGCGGGGACGACAGCAGGTAACGCGCGTCCCAGGAGGTCGAGTTCGACATATTCAGGTTGATGCGGCTTTCATTGAACAGCTGGACCATCTCCTCGTGCGACACGATGCCGCCTGGCCAGCGGTACCCGGCAACTTTGACATTGAACCCCGCTCTGCGCAGGCGATTGATGAGCCATTCGCGATAGGGGTGCCAGGCACCTACAAACGACACGTCGTATATTTTTTCGACAGACGCTTTTCGGTAAATGCTGTTGTTGCAGCCGAACGGGAAATAGATCACATTTTCCAGGCCCAATGCTCGGTATTTCCGCTCACCATATACGTCGGGTGTTGTGAAGAAATCGAACTGTGGCGCCCAGTAGCGGGAAAATTCGACGCGCCAGGTGTCGTCGTGAAAAAAGCACAGTGTGCATGTGAGCTGTTTCATCGCCTTGATCGTGTCCGGCTCGAACTGATCGGTGTAAAGCGAGAACATCGCGAAGTCAGGCCTGGACGCCGCCGCGACCTCGAGCAGCTTGCGGTTCATGGCTGGCTTGCCCAGGTGCTGAATCTCGGTCATGTAGTCAAACAACACGACCTCGTGTCCGAGCGCCAGCAGGCTCTGGTAAAAATTGTAGTACTCGTACGAATGACCGCGCGTCGGGTCTCCATAGTCATACGACATGCAAACAAGGAGGATTTTCATGAAACTTTGTCGTGCCTTGGCAAATATGGATAAAGCAGCCAGTAGAACATCGGCAGAAAGGCCAGCCCGGTGACAACGATCAACACACCCGCCGCAATGATGCCCTGGCTGTTCATGGCCCACCGGCCGGCCGTCGCAAGCAGCATCAGGCCAGCGCCCATTGCGGTGCCTTTGAACAGCATACGCAATGGCAGCCGCATGTCGAGCGCGACGATCATCAGGTAGTGCATGGCGACCAACATGCCGACGCCGGCCAGCGAGCGCGCCAGACCCACGCCATGCGCACCCATGCCAGGCGCCAGAAACTTGATCAGCACGATGCAGATGACCGCGCCGAGCAGGTTCGGCAGCAGCAGCAGACGGGTCTTCATCTTGGCGTGGGCCGACATGCTGTAGACGCCAGCAACAACGCGTGCACCTTCTGCCAGGACGCCCCAGATCACGAACTGCGATGCCGATTGGTATGCCGGGCCCACCATGAATCGCGTCAACTCCGGCGCCAGACTGATCAACAAAAAGGTTACGAGCATCAGCGAGGGCAGGATCGCGCCAGCATATTTATTCCAGGCGGCGGACTGTTCCTCGATCGTGCTGGTGCTGACCCGCTTGTAGAAACGCGGCTGGAAGTAGGTTGTCAGCACCGATTCGAACGCGGCCATCAGCCCTGCGCTGATTCCGTAGCCTGCGACAAACAGGCCGAGTGCGGCCAAGCCCAGCGAGTCGGCGACGAAAAAGCGGTAGCCTTGCGTCTGCAGCCAATTAAACCCGACCGAGATTGCAACCGGCCAGGCGAAGTCGAACAGCAGCTTGAGGTGCGAGCGCGACAGTTTGTCTGCGGGCTGCTCCGGGCTGAGTTTGTCGAAAAACAACTTGACGCCAATGATCGCGAACACCGTCTGGCCGATCAGCAAGCCGAGCAACCAGTATTCAGCTGTCGGTGCGAAGGATTCGACCAGCGCATAGGCGCTCGCCAGGCCCACGCCGATTGTTGCGAGCGTGAGGACGATAAAACGCCCGCGCAACTCCAGCAGGTTCAGCGATGGGATTGCGGTCTGGTTGATCGTGTTGAACAACAGCGAGCCACAGACCAGCACCAGCAGCCACGCGGTATTGAACTGGAAGCCGAAGGCGTGGATTTTGTTGAGCACGCCGAGCGTCAGCGCCGCGAACAGGCAGACACCAAGAAGATAGATCCAGTGCAGCTTGAGGTAGTGTTTGGCGCGGCCGAGTTCATCCCAGGCGTGAAACCTCCGATTGATGAACATACCAATCGGGTTGACGAGGAAAAGCGCAAAAAAGGCTGTGGCGGCGGTGATCAGCGAGAGACGGCCCATTTCGCTAGGTGGCAAATAAGTCGTAGCCACCCGCATGACCAAAAGGAGCAGGATGAATTGGGCGGCACGCCCGAAGATGATTACAAGCACGTTCTATTCCCGGTCATAGAGCAACGACGGAAGTCGCAGATGCATCGCCGGCAGGTGGCCCCGGTTGCTTCTGAAAAACCAGGGCGTGATCGACAATTTGGGAGAATTCTTCTGGAATCGCCTTCTTGCCGTTCTTCCAGTATTTGCCGGAATCGGCGTTACTGTAGTAGTCCGCAATCATCTCATAGCCCTGGCCGCGCATCAGTTGAGCCAGCCGTTCGACGCTGAGCAATACAACCGGGATCCGCCCGCAAAAACCTTTGACGGTCGTGACGTTTTGCATGGTGTAGGCCACAGGCTGATTGCCCCCGGGGGCCGGATGGCGGGATACGATGATGAACCTGGCCTGGCTGCGACACAGCAGTGCCAGCGTTGCTTCGTAATCTAGACAATACTGGAGCGTACTTGAAACGTTAAGTACGTCTATCTTGGCGCTGTGTGTCAACAGCGATTCAAAATCAGTTGAAAAAGACACGCCATCTGCGCCGAACAACCTGGTTCCGAGTGCGCAGTTGGCGGAGCTGTCGACGACCGTGAAATCAAGCTGCCTGCCCCCTTTATTTTGCGTTTTCAGGGCCGGCCAATACATACCCACGCCGCCACCGAAATCGACGATGCGACAAGAGGCTGCGTGATCACCGGCGGGCGCGATCGATGCGATCAGCGAAAGGCACATCTCGTTCATGTCTTGGTGACTGACACCGTCGACGCGGGAGTGAGCCCTTTCGGAAACATAAGAAATCCAGTTCGGGTGCTCGAATGGATTGTCATTTGACGGCTGTAGCTCCGCTGCATCCCGATAGAGGCCGTCATAAATCGGTCGTTCCGGCTTCAGCCGCTGCAAGGCTCCGCGCGCCAATACGAAAAGAATGGGCGGCAGAATTTGTTTGATCAGATGTTTGAGCATGGGTGTCTCATGACTGGCTAAGTCTGCGAAGCCGGCGTTTCCACGTTCGAATTCCAGGTCTGCGGGCCGTCGTAGAGTAACGAGGAAATGTTCACGCCGGACTTGTATCCCGGGTCAATTTCCCGCAGATTCGCGATGTAGCGGTAGCCCAAGCCATCCAAGGTGAAGTTGCAGACGCCGAATTCTCTGACGGATGGCAGCAGATGAAATAGGAAAATCGGCTGACAGCCGAAAAAGAAAGCATCGAACATCGCCGCGCCCATGGTTCCAACGACAACCCCAGGCCTTATTTGCTCCATGGCAGTGTTGCTGGAGATCGCGTTATCGATGAGATGAATATTGGAATGCTGAGCAGCCAGCGCAGTGTAGAAGCTGCACACTTCGTTTTGAGCGGCCCAATCTCCCGGGTGAATTTTCAGGTGAACCTCCGAAAAAGCTGCGGCCAACACGCGCAGGGCTTCTGCGGAGATTGCAAGCTCTTCGGTTTTCAGGCCAAAAGCGTCGAGATTGTTGGCGAAGAAGATCGCAACCTGATCATTCTTTGGCAAAAACGACTGTTCGGACACCAAAAAATGCCGATAACCGCGAATCTCCACGGGCCGATCGATAGGCAGGCGCATTCTCGAATAGATGGCATTGAGGTATTTCTCGCGTATTCGGACATACATCCGGCCTTCGAATCCTTTTTTGGCATAGGCCGGTATACCCAATGCCTTGAAGGCAAAGTTGTAAAGGACCAGGAATAACCGGTCGGTCCACGAAAGATGCCGGTCGTGGAAGCTGCTGTTGTTGAAATAAAACCCAATGCCTTCGTCGTAGAGATAAACCTGTCCACCAGCGTGCCGCATCTGCGCGGCTAGAAATGCGTTGTTGATTTCATATTCCGTTGTGATGACAAGCAAGTCTCCCGACCGGAACTGAAAGCGGTGCTTTAGCCGTATCTGGTGAAAATATGCCTTCAAGTAACTTATTGGATTCTTGAAGCTGAGGCCGGAACATAGCGGATGGACGTCCACCGGCTCAAGAGCGAAGCCTAGCGACCCTGCCAACTGGTTGCGCGGTGACCGGTGTGAAATGAACGTCACGCCGGACTTGGGAAGCCGATTCTCTTCTATGATCGACAACGCCAGGTTGGTGTGATGGTCGTTGTCGATTGAGAAATAAACCATACGTGTGCAAAGCCGGTGAGAGTGGTGATGGGGGTTGGTGGTTGATGCCATCGCAGCGCTGAACGGCCCGTGGGACGCTGCTACCAGACCGACCTTCCTCCGTCCATCACGATATTTTGGCCATTCATATACGAAGAGGCGTCCGAACAGAGGAATTGCACGGCGGCACGGTACTCGTCGCCAGCCGCCATGCGGCCCAACGGGATCAATGCGCTGAGCCGGGTCACGAACTCTTCGCCCTGGCCATTGAACACACCGCCCGGAGAAATTGCATTGGCGCGCACGCCCTGTTCTGGCCAGTAGGTTGCGAGGTAACGCGTCAAGCCGATCAGGCCAGCCTTGATGACGGAGTAAGTAACCGGTTTGACGGGCTGCAGATGCTCGGGCAGTCCCGGTTTGCGATACAGGCGTTGGTCCGGCGAGAACACCGAAAGGTCTGATGCGATGTTCAGGATTACGCCGCCCTTGTCGTCGGCGGCCATCGCAGTGCCGAAGACCTGGCTGCACAGGAACGCGCCGGTCAGCCCGACCGCGACTTGCAGATTCCATTGATCGATCGGAAAGTTCTCGAGACGAGAGCTTTCGACCATGCCGGCGCCAGCCGTAACCTTGGGGTCAATCGCCGCGTTGTTGACCAAAATGTCTATCCGTTGTCCGGCAGCCGCGAGTCGCGCGGATAGCGCGGCGACCGCTTCCGGGTTCGAAACATCGAGGATCGCCGTGTGGATGCGGTCGATTTCCGCTGTGCCCGCGAGAAATTCCCTAGCCGACGCGAGTGCGTCCTCGCCGATGTCGGTAAGCACCACGCTCGCGCCGCTTTCGAGCAGGGCCGCAGCGTGTTGCCGGCCGAGCAAGCCTGCGGCACCCGTGATCAGCGCGGTTTTTCCCGTGAGATCGAACTTTTTGAATGCGGTAGTCATGGGTGTTCCTTCGAGTTGCCGCTATGCGCGGACCTGGCCGCCGTCGAGTGTCCAGACTGCACCGGTTGCAAAACCCGAGCGTGGTGAGGCGAGGTACGCCGCCAGTTGACCGATGTCCTGCGGCGTACCGAGGCGCGCCAGTGCGACGTTGGCGGCCAGCATTGACTGCACGCCATTTGCATCGGCTGCCAGTTTTCTGTCCCACACGGAGCCGTCAAACAGAATGTTGCCGGGTGCTATCGCATTGATGCGCACACCCTGGGCGCCGAGTGGTCGGGCAATGCCGCGCACGTAGGCGTGCAATGCGGCTTTGGCAGCAGAATAGGTAACCGGTGCACCCGGAATGACCTCGAGCCCGCAGATCGACGAGATGCAGATCACAGCGCCGCGCGAAGCGGCGAGCGCGGTACGCGCTGCCTCGACCGTATGGGTGACGCTCCAGAGGTTTAGTGCGAACACGCGTTGCCATTCCTCGGGAGTCTCCAGGCCTGGTGCCACCGAACGGCCGCTACCGACATTGCAAACCAGAATGTCGAGCCTGCCGAGCGCCCGGGTCGCTTCATCGACAACCTGTCGTGCCTGGCCTGCGTCGGAGACATCGCCCGCGACAGCCGCCGCGGATTTCAGGGTCATAGATGCCAACTTCAAGGCATCGGCGTCGCGTCCGTTTATCGCGACCCTACAGCCCTCGGCTTGCAGCGCCTCGGCAATGGCCCGGCCGATTCCGCGTGAGGAACCGGTGACCAGGGCTGTTTTGCCGTTGAGTTCAAGCTCCATGGCGTGCTATCCAGTTGACAGCCATGTCGCGGTAGCGGCAAAGCGCGCCCGCATGGTCGCCGTCATGTGCCCGGGCGGTTTGCAGGATGTAATTGCCTTTGTAGTCAACTTTTGCGAGTGCCGAAAAAACAGTTTCGAAATCAGCGCTGCCTGTGCCAAGTGGCACCGTGGTACCGCCGAGCACGCGATCTTTGATATGCACGTTGACGATGCGATGGCCGTAGGCCGCGATTTCGTCGGCAGGCCGCATGCCGAGCCCAGCGCTGTTGCCAATGTCGTAGTTCACGCCAAACAATGCTGGATCGAGCCGGTCGATGAAACGTGCGAGCTCGGACGGCCCGAAATCCGACTCAAAGACCACCTGCACGCCAAGTTCGGCCAGCAGCGGGGCGTGAGCCTGCAGCACGGAGACCAGTCGGTCTTCCTGAGCGCGTGTCGCCAGGCTGCCGTTGTCGACCAGTGGCAGGACCATCATGACGATGCCGACCGCGGAACAAGCCTTGGCCACGGCGCGGAAATCCTCTTGCAACTGCTCGGCTTGTGCCGCATCGGCCTTCCAGAACGGGCTCTGCATGAAGCAGTCACCAGTCAGCGAACCGACGCGTATCCCGTGCCCTGCCCGCAGCGCCGTGATCTCCGCGCGGCCAGCCTCGGTCAGCAGCGGGTTGCTGTAGAGCAGGTCCTGATCGAGCGTCCACTCCATGAGGCCGAAGCCATGAGCCGCGGCCGTGGGAAACTCACCTTGCCAGCAGTCCCATGGAAAAGCCTGGATGCGGCCGTTGACGAGCGGCGACAGCCGTCCCTGCATGAAACCAATACGCTCAGACATTTTTGATCACCATCATCATGTTGGCGGTTGCCTTGTTCTTTACGAGTCGCGCGACGTATTCATCGTTGAGTGCTTTCATCTTCGCGGTGAGCCAGGCCGACATATCGGTGTCCGTGCCGGCCAGGTCGATTTCGCTGAGGCCAACATTGCAGGTCGCCTGGGGTCCGTTGTTCATGATCCAGTTCAGGTGATTCAACAGGTTGTAGTCCTGAGTGAATGAGATATCGATCTGCGCGTTGCCGAAACCCGCGAGCTGCGCGGTTTTCCTTAGTGAGTCTTCGGTGAAGTAGTGCAGATGCGCTGAATGGTAGAAGAACTTCTGGTATGCCTTGACATTCCAGACCGACAGTAACGGGTCGTTGAGGTTGGGCACTTCAATAAACAGCGTCGCACCTTTTTGGGTCGACTGTTGCAGGTCGCGCAGAAACACAACGGGATCCTCGACGTGTTCGAGCACCTGGAATGCACAGACCACATCGTATCGCTGGTCCGCAAAGCGGGACTCGCGCAGAAATTCTGAGTCCGCCTCTATGTCCAGCTCCGATGACATGAAGTCACAGCAGGCCTTGTCGAGCTCAATCGCGTTGACGAGCGCCACGCGATCCTTGACATTGACCAGGAACTGCCCCGATGAGGCGCCGACTTCCAGCAGGCGGGTTTCGGCCGACAGGTATGGCCTGATGGCCTTGAGCCGATCATGCTGGTAATTTTTGTAAACGTCGAAAATCTCGCGCGCGTTGGTCGCCGCGGCTTCGGCATTGTGCGAATACTCCTGGCGGTAATTCTCTGCGTAGTAGGCTTTGGCGTCCGGTGCCTGATTCTCCGAAAGAAAACCGTGTCGGCAGGACTCACAATAAAAAACGATACCTGTGCCTCGTCGCAAAGTAGTAGACAGCACGCTGGCGGTTGCTTGCCTGCAGAGCGGGCAACTGGCTTGGTGAGAGTGTTGGGTAAAGATCATTGTGGGATCATTCCTGCAATATTTCGACCAGTTCCAGCAATACGCCTTCGGGCCCCCGGCAGTAGGTGACCTTGACCTTGCCGTCTGGGGAATGCTGTGGTGGTGCAAAAAAAGTGACGCCCGCACCTGCGAGTTTTTTGCAGAGGACGTCGATATCTTTCACGGTCATTGCAACATGCGTAAAGCCGGTGGAATAAGGTGTTCCGGTCCAGGCTGGCCTGTCTGGGTGCGAATGGAAATAAAGCAACTCGATCATGCCGCCTTCAGGTGCGGTAAGTTTCGACGTTGTCAGGCGCACGTTTTTCAGGCCCATCATTGCGTCGATGTGCGGCCCGGACTCGTCCATCTGCCGTGCCACGGTGAACCCCAGCAGGTCCCGCCAGAAGCGCAGCGCCGCATCGAGGTCGGCGACGACCAGGCCGGTATGGCGAATCTGCGTGATCATTTGGCCGCGATCTCGGCGATAGCCTCGCCGAGCACATCCACACCTTCGAGCAGGGCTTCGTCGGTGATCGTCAGTGGAGGGCCGATCTTGATCGATTCGCGCCCGGTATGCACGACCAGCAACCCCTTCTGCATGCAGAGTTCAGCGACCTCACTCGTGAACGGGCCGTCGGCCGTGCCGGTCTTGGGGTGTTTGAACAGTACCGCCGCGATCAGGCCTCGACCCAGCAGGTGTGAGATGCGATCGGGAAAACGCGCCTGCAGTTTGTGCAGTGCGGCAAACAGCAGCTCGCCCTTGCGCGCGGTCTCGGCGACAAGATTGCGATCCTCCATCTCCTCGATGACGGCGAGGCCGGCGGCGCAGACCAGGGGGTTCGCCGAGTGCGTGCTGCTCATGTTGCCGACATCGGGCAGGTCCATGATCGCGGCGCGGCCGATCACGCCGGACAGCGGTACGCCTCCGCCCATGCCCTTGCCGCAGCAGATCAGGTCGGGTGTCACGCCGTAGTGCTGGAAGCCGAAGGCCTTGCCGGTGCGGCCAAAGCCCGCCTGCATTTCGTCAAAGGTCAGCAGGATGCCATGCTTGCGGCAGACGCGCTCGATGGCCTGTACATATTCTGGCGGGTAGAACACTGCGCCCCATCCCTGGAAGGTTTCGAGCATGAAGCCGCAAACGTCTTGCGCAATGTCGATGCCGGCCTTCTCGAGCCTGGCCAGGCTTTCGTCCAGAAACGCTTCCGGCGTGCGCCCGGCCAGGGCCCATGGATAGGGGAACGGGATGTGGTGAATGTCGGCATCCTGGTAGCCTATCCATTCGCGCTGGGCCAGATTACTGCTGAGCATTTGCGCGCCCATCGTGCGGCCGTGCCAGTTGCCTTCGATGCAGATCACGCCGCGGCGGCGTTTGCCTTCCTTCTGGCCGTTCATGCGCATGAGCTTGAGTGCGCCTTCGGTCGCCTCGGTGCCGGCCGAAAGCAGGAAAGCCTTTTCGAACGGCGCACCGGCGAACGCGACCAGTTTTTCGAGATAGCGCGCGCGGTTTTCGTTCGCATAGGCATAACAACCATAGAGCGGGCGGTCCAGCGTTTCTTTCATGGCGGCGGTCACGCGCGGATTTGAATGTCCGACGTTCGCGACAAAAATGGTCGAGGTGAAGTCGATCCAGCGGTTGCCAGCGGCGTCGTAAATGCTGTAGTCCTCGGCCCGATCCCAGACCAGCGGCAACTGCCCGTGCATGGAACGCGATTCGCAGGCCTCAAGCCGTTCGAGCACTTCGCGCGTGCCCGGCGTCGGGATCGCGGTCTGGATCAGGCGGTTGGCGGTCGAGACCGGTGGAACGGATTGGGGCAGGCGGGAAAAAGAATGTGCGGCCATGATTGTCTTCAGTTGAAAAGTTTTTGTGATACACCCGGCATCCGGGTGATCTGGAATTCCAGGTGTTCGAAATCGTCAAGCGTGTCGACCTCGACCACCGATGGCGTGATGAAGGGCAGCACATGGTTGCCGTGCATCAGACCCGACTTCCGGATGAACGCGCTCGACAGCACATCGACATAGCCATTGGCCTGGTAGGTGTTCGGAAATTGCTGGCGCGCGTTGTTCGCCGCGTCAAGCTCGGTATTGTCCGCACCAAGGCGCTTGAGCTGGCCCCCCTCCGCCATCTCGAAGGTCTTGTAGGCCGACTCGGACATCTCGTGTACCGATCGCAGCGCGGTTGCTTGCGGCGCTGCGATGAAAGCTTTCACTGCGTCATCGATTAACTGCGGGTCGCGCAGTGGCGTGGTTGGCCTGATATGCACGATGTATTCGGGCTCGCCGCTTTCGGCTGCCAGCCAGTCGAGCGCGTGGACAATGAAGTCATAGTCGGTCGAACGGTCGCCCGAGATCGCTTCAGGGCGCAGGAACGGCGCTTCGGCGCCGAGTTTCCGTGACAGCGCTGCGTATTCGGCCGAGTCGGTTGAAACGATGACGCGGTCGATGGTTGCCGACCGCAGGCAGGCGGCGATCGACCAGGCCAACAGCGCGTGGCCGCCAAGGGGTTTGATATTTTTGTGGGGAACTCCCTTGGAGCCCGCTCGCGCCGGAATCAGCGCCACGATTTTTGTCATTTCTTTTCGGCTCCCTTTGGAAAATACCAGGCCTCGACCAGGCCGCACAGAATATGCCCGACCAGAATGTGGCACTCCTGGATGCGCGCGGTTTCATTCGACGGAATACGCAGGCATTCGCAAGCTTCATTGAGCTTGCCACCGCTCGCGCCGGTCCAGGCGAATGTGCTCACACCGCGCTCGCGGGCGACCTTGACGGCCATCAGGATATTGGCACTGTTGCCGCTGGTCGAGATCGCGATGAAGACGTCCTCCGGTTTCGCCAGTGCCTCGAGCTCGCGCGCAAACACGAACTCATAGCCGTAGTCGTTGCCGATCGCGCTGATCGCTGAATTGTTGGCTGCCAGTACCACCGACGCGAGCGGCGCGCGGTCGAACAGGAAACGCGAAGTGAACTCCGCCGACAGATGCTGTGCATCGGCAAAGCTGCCGCCGTTGCCTGCAAAAATGATCTTGCCGCCGGCCTTCAGCGAGGCCAGGCAAGCCTGCGCGAGTTTCTCGATCTGCTGCAGCAACGCGCCGTCAGCCAGCAGCGCTTGCTTGACCGCGATGGACGCTTCGATCTGTGTCTTGATCTGCTCTAAGCTCACAGGGTACCTTCCAGCTTTTCGAGCGCGATCCAGAAACCTTCGCCGCCGTTCTTGTGGCCCTGCCAGATCTCGGGGATGAACGAAGCGGTCGGGCAGCCTTTTTCCAGGATTCTGCCGAGTCGCGTGAAGTCGATGTCGCCTTCGCCGATCTGCAGGCCCTCGCCGTTGAGGCCCTGGGCGTCGCCGAGATGCAGGTGCGCCGAGATCGGCGCGATCTTTTCGGCGAAGTCATAGAAGTCGATGCCGAAATGGTTGCAGGTCAGGCGCGTGTGCGAGATGTCGAAACACATGCGCAGGTTCAGGCGTTGGCACCAGTCGACGATTTCCTCGATGCGGACGAAGATGTTCTGGAAGCGCTGACCGCCGAAATGCCAGGGGAACGGCGCCATGGTCTGCGGGATCAGTTCGACGCCTTCCATGTCGAGTTCGCCGAGGCTTTTTGCGAAGCGTTCGTAATAGGCCGTGATGACGTCGGGCGGCAGCGGCGCGTCCATCGTGAAGCCGCCGATATTCGCGACGATCGGCGGTCGGATGGTCTTCGGAAAGAAGCGTTTGAGGCCGCGCGTGATATTGATGACGCGCTGGGTTTCAGCGATCGACTGGCGGCGGTAGTCTTCGTCGGGCGAGGCCAGATCCATGAGCCGGCTGTTGGCGAACAGCTCGGGCGCATGGACCACAAAATCACAGGGATAAGTGCCACTCAGGAAATCGTCCAGCTTGAGCTCCATGTCCGAATACGACAGGTGAAATTCGAACAGATCGGGTTTGATGCGCGAGTTGTATTCACCGAAGTCGTGGTAACGGACAGGCACCCCCCAAGGGCGCTTGAAGCGGTAAGGCCGTGGCTCGATCCGTTCGTCCTTGAGGTCCGACGGATAGAAGAAGTCCTCTGCCGCCATGTCGTGCTGCAAGGTGCGGCCCAGCAGTTTTTCGTAGTGCTGCGGCGACAGGCCCTGGCCAGGGCTGCGCACCTGCACATCCTCAGGCCGGACGATCGAGCCCTTCTTGAGGGCTTTCGCGGCGACCAGGCTTTTTCCGAGGTTCTCGCGGTTGATCATCTCGCCTTGTGAGATGCGGCGCTCACGGCCGTCACCGAGCGCCTGCTCGATCTCGCGGATACCCTCGATCAGGCGCTTGAATTCCGCATGCTCGAGGCTGGCCGCGTGGTCGGGGCCTTCCATGCCGCGGTCCAGCGTGAAGTGGCGTTCGATCACGCAGGCACCGAGGCCGGTCGCGGCCAGGGTGACGGCGATACCTCGCTCATGGCCTGAATAACCAACCAGTGGATGGATCAGTTTGAGTTTTTCCATCCAGCGCAGGTGGATGTCGTGCAGCGGCGCCGGGTAGGTGCTGTTGCAGTGCAGCAGCACGAACGAAGCGTTGCGCTTGTTAAGGAAGTCGACGGTGACCTGGACTTCCTCGCGCAGGCTCATGCCGGTAGACAGGATCAGCGGTTTGCCGGTTGCGCAGAGCTTCTCGAGCAGCGGCAGGTTGGTCAGGTCGGCCGAGGCTACCTTGTAGGCCGGCACGTGCAACTGCTCGAGCACGTCGACGCTGTGTTGATCCCACGGCGTGCAGAGGTAGAGAATGCCCTTGCTCCCGCAATAGGCTGCGAGTTCGCGGTGCTGTTCAATTGAGAGTTCGAAGCGGCGCAGCAGGTCGAGCACGTATTC
Source organism: Polaromonas sp. P1_F1 (assembly GCF_056405795.1). Taxonomy (NCBI): domain Bacteria; kingdom Pseudomonadati; phylum Pseudomonadota; class Betaproteobacteria; order Burkholderiales; family Comamonadaceae; genus Polaromonas; species Polaromonas sp. P1_F1. The sequence goes on along the minus strand of NZ_JBFUBJ010000001.1, from coordinate 791,952 downwards.
GGTGCCGAGGTCCTCGCCGTCCTTGCGCAGGGTGCGCTGGCGGTAGACCTCGTCGAGTTTACGCAGCTGGAACTTGGCGCAATCCGCGCCCATCTCGACGGCCAGGTCGACCATCTGCCTGGCGCGCTCAAAGCTGCCGTTGTGGTTGTTCCCGATCTCGGCGATCACAAATGCCCTGCCGGCTCCGACCTCAAAATTGGAGATGCTGATGCTCATGTCTTTTCCGGGTGGGGTTGATTCTTGCCTTCGCGCGCGGACCAGGCGCGCAGCCCTTCCTGCTCGAAGCGGAATGGGCGCACATTCAGGCCCAGGCTTTCGAGCTTTCCAATGAGCTCGTGTTTACGGAACGGTGTGACATAAAAAAGAAAGAACCCGCCGCCGCCGGCGCCAAGCAGCTTGCCGCCAAGGGCTCCGTGCGCGCGCGCGTCCTCATAGATTTGGTCGAGCCGGTCGTTCGATATCTTGCTGCTGAACTGGCGTTTGAGCAGCCACGACTCATGCAACGCCTGGCCGAACTGCAGCAGCCTGCCGCGCAACAGATGGTTGCGAATGCGGTAGGTGAGCTCGACATTGTTCTGCACTTTCTGCCTGATGTCGTGCTGCTGCATCTGTTGGCGCTGGTCCTGATGGATGTCGCCGGAGTCGTGTGGTGAGCCGGTATCGCAAAGTACCAGGCTTTCCTCAAGTTCGAGCTGAACATCGGCCGGTATCCGCAGTGGATGAACGATGTTCTGGTCCATCCGGAATTCCATGAAATTGAAGCCGCCAAACACCGTCGCATACTGGTCCTGCCAACCGCCCGCAATACCCAGATAGAGCCGCTCGGCCTGAAATGCGAGTTCCGCGATTTCGTGCGAGTCCCAGCGGTCCTGGCGAAACTGATTGAAGCAGCCAAGCACGGCTGCCGCGAGTACGGCCGAGCCACCTAGCCCGGAATTCATCGGGAAATCGGAATGCAGGTAGAGCTCAAAACCAAAGTCTGGGTGTACTGCCTTGATCAATGCCAGGATCAGCCCGAAACGGCCCTTTTGTGACAGCGCGTGCTGCAGGTCGTTGGCATGCAGCGATTCACCGAGGTCGCGTGAATGGATCTCGATGCGCGTGTCGTCGCGCTTGCGCAAAGTGGCGTGGCTGTAGAGCGAGATCGTTGTGTTGATCACGGCTCCGCCTTCACCGGCGAAGAAATGCGTGAGGTCTGAACCGCCACCGCCAAAGCTGATCCGCACCGGCGAGCGCGCCCGCGCATAGACTGGCTCCTCGATCTGACGCGGCATGTGGTCGCGGCTTACGATTCCGGCCAGGCGCCGGTTTTCGTCGAGCAGCGGTATGACTTTGATGTGGTGGTCGAGCTGTTTGAGCAGCAGTTCGCGCGAACTTGCCTTGTCGGCCCAGACGAAGTCAGGGTTGGCGCAGGACTTGATGGCGTCCTCGAGTTGCGCGCCTTCGAGCAGCTTGCGCCGCACGTCCCCGTCGGTCGCCAATCCGGTCGCCATGCCTTCGGCATTGGTCGTCAGCACGATGCCATGGTGGTTGGCTTCAAGTTGCGTCAATGCATCGCGCAACGACGCATTTTCTGAAATCAAGAATAATTCGAAGCTCACAGGGTTCCCGCCTTGTTTGACGCTATCCATCGGCAAAACCGGAAATAGTCTTCCGGCACGCCGATATCGATAAAGTCGGTATTCAGTGAAACAGCTGTCAGCCGGCTGGCGGCCGCCAAATCCGGGAAGACATCCCGCTCCAGGGAAAAGGGCTTGCCATCCCAATGCCTAAACAGGTCCGCATCGAGATGGTACAGACCCGCATTAATCAGGCCCTTACCGCGGCTGCTTTGCTTTTCCTCAAAAAGGGCTATTTTATTGGCCGACGTCCGTACGCTGCCATAGCGTTCCGTATTTTCTACGCAAATTACGGCCATTGAAGGCGATTCGGCCGCAAATACCGCACTGATACCGCTACCGAGCCAGGTATCGGCGTTGCTGACAAGGAAGGAACCCGCGAGGGCATGTTGCCGTACCGCGTAGGCTACGGCACCACCCGTTCCCAGCGGTTCGGGTTCGACCAGGAAGTCGACTTCGCAGCCGTGAAGCCGACCTGTTTGCGCAAGCCCGCCAACGAATTCTTCGATCAGTTCGGATTGGTGATGCAGCAGAAAGGTCATCGAACGTACCCCCTGGGCGATCCAGTTGTCGACCAGATAGCCGAGGTAGGGCTCGCCTGCGACCGGTGCCAGCGGTTTGGGGACGTCCGAGACGGCACTGCGCAGGCGCGTGCCGAAGCCACCTGCGAGCACCAGCAGGCGAGGTTCAGCCATGATGTTCACTGCTCCAGGCCAACAGCATGTCAACGGCCTCGCCGAAGTTGTCGCATACCTCGAAATGTGCCTCAAGCGAACGAGCCGCGAGCTCTTGGTGCAGGTTGTGCACGCCGGTGTTTACGCCAATGCCGCGGCAGCCGAGGTTGGCAGCCGTCATGAGATCGCTCAGGTTGTCGCCGATATAGCAGATATCGGCGGCCTGTTTCGAATATCTCGAGAGCAGTTCGAGGCCGAACCTGGGTGATGGTTTGCGATACAGTGCGGGCGCCTCGGGCACTTCCGGGCAGATGCAAATCTCTTCGAACGGCGCCGGACCGAGGTCGAGCTGACGCAGCATTTCGTTGTTGCAGCGAACCGCCATCTCCAACGGGAAATAGCCGCGACCGACCCCCGACTGATTGGTGTGCAAAAACAATAGGTGACCGGCGGCCCGTAGCCGCGTCAAGCCCTCGCGCACGCCCGGCAACAAGACCACCTGCGCCGGATCGCAGAGATAAGGCACATGCCTTATCAGGGTGCCGTCCCTGTCGAAAACGATCAGTTGCGAGGTCATCTTTTCAGGCCGCCTTGCTGCCTGTCTCGGGCGTCGCTGTGTAACCGGCCATCTCGCTGTAGATAGCGCCGTGTTCAAGCTGATCGGTGATCGTGCAGAACAGCGTGTCGTCGCCTTCAATGAAAGCGCGGGTCTCAGCATGCAATCCCGGCTTGAACTCTTTGTCGATTACATCATCGATGACGACGGGTTCGACTTTGACTGATGCCAGGTGGGTGACCTGCAACTGTTCCATTGGTTTGAAGATAAGCCTGCGCTTGCGGGTCAGCACCTCTACGGCCCAGCGGCCAGGAGCTTCCCAGTCAGCGTGATAGCTAAATAGCACACCGCGTTCGGTTACGCCGGCGCCGCAAAACCGCGCGGCAGCCGAATGCCAGTCAAGCGCGCCAGCACGCCAGCTTTTCCAGTCCTTCGGGAAGCCGCAGAGATGGAACGCAAGGTCGGGCACGTGCGACGAGTTGGCGATGACCCAGGACTGCTTGACCGAATCGGGTAGGGGCATCGGTACGATCGTGTGAGCCCATTCGGTAAATTCGAAGCTGCAACTGAGTGCGCCGCCGTCTTCCTCAATCATTTTTCGTGCCTGCCGGGTCGCGGCGTAGAAGCGCCGGCTGTAAGCGATCAGCACATTGGCCTGGTGCTGCTCGGCTGCCGCCGCGACCGCGCCGAGTTCAGCCAGATTCAGGCCACCGGGCTTTTCAAGCAGGATGCGCCGGGTGCCGGCCTCCAGTAAATGGAGTGCAACCGGCGCAAGCTCCTCGAAACTCGCTGCCACGATCGCTCGTGCTGGCGCTCCTGACTCAGCGAGCGCTTGCACCAAGCCGCCACGCCGTACGGCGTGGCCGGTGGCGGCCTCAAAGGCCAGTGCAGATGATTCGCCACGCCCGATCACCTCGAAGTCCAGGCCCAGATGTTGCAAGACTTTGGCGTATTCGCGGGCATGCGGCCCCGCGCCGATCAACCAGATGTTCACGTCTATGTTCCTCGGTTTCAGGTGATGGGGACAGCGCCGGCTTCGGCATTGACGGCGACGCACCAATGATCAAGCAGGGCTCGAATATAAGGACGATGGATCTCGAGCGACTGCTCCAAAGTCGGCAACGCGCAATCGTTGCCGACAAGAATCGACTCGATGAGTGCGCCGCTTACTTCGCTCTGGAAGGGGAGGCGCCCCGGCAAATCGAGTCCGTCGGATCGTTTTGCGGTGCCGGCCGCTTCGTCGATGGCCCAGCGGTGTATGCCGTCATCGAGTTCAAAGCGGTAGAAGACATCTCCGTCGCCGGCTTCCAGGGTCGCAGTTGATCCGCCCGAGAAGTCGACTTTAAGCGTGCCCATGACCTCCCAGTTGCCGGGGCGCTTGGATTCGATCCAGCCAGGTGCGAGTTCACTGGTATCAAATGTTGTGGGCGTTTCACCGGTCCACCAGGCGAACATGTCCAGAAAGTGGATTGAGTTGCAGGCCAGTCCCCATGCACCTCCACTGACCTTCAGATGCATTGGTTTACCGGGCGTTAGCTGCGCTTTGATCTGTTGATGCCAGTCGAGCATTCTTCGCGGCGTGTTCACCCAGGCTCTGGCGTGGCCAACGTGATGCTCAATCTCGTCGAGCCCTGTCTCACTCTGTGCCAGCACCTTTTCGAGGATCCAGGCGCCTACCGTCGTCCGCGCGGCAATTTCTCGCACCACCTCAGGTCGCCAGCGTGCGGTAGTTGCAACAATCGCGACGTCGATGGCTGCCGGCACCGTTGCGAGGGAGGTGTGCAACTGGATCTCATGGGCTCTGTTCGCTTTCGCGACCTCGTCCCAGCGTTGTTGCGCTCTCGCGAGCGACACCGGATCGACGTCTTGAACGTGAATGCAAAGCGGGCTGGCACAGTTCACAAGGCCTTGCAGGTAGCGCGAGCCGAGTTGGCCTGCACCGGAGATGAGGACGCTGTGGGTCATGCTGCGTGCCCTTTTCTTGCCCGGTAGAAACCGCTGATCAAATTCTCCATGGCCGACAGTTCGGCGATCAACCGGTCATCAATCAGAAATTCAACGGGAGGAGTAAGTTTTTGCAGATCTTGCAATTGGCCATAGTTGCCGGGCGTCGGTGCCGGGACAGCACCGAACATGGCTGACTTGAGGTACTCCAGCCATCTGCGCGGCAGCAGCCGTTTGGCGATAGCAGCGGTGCTCTTGCGGAAGGTATTCAATACCGCGCCTGGACCTGTCAGCGCCTGCCTGGTATCACGGTCGAGATCATCGAGATGCCTGATAAATGTCTCGACCGCCTCGCGCACTACGGCACGCGCGCGCGCGTCGTCAACGGTAATGGCGCTTTTGAGCTCACGGGTGAGTATCGCGAAAAACCGCTCGTGCTCCGGCTCAAATTGAGCAGACGACCACCAGTCGCGAAACGACAGACCGCGATTGAAGTCTGTGCTCGTGATAGACCGGTTTTCGCTGGAGCGCATCCAGTACACCTCGTCGACCGTCGTAAGTTTTCCCCAGATATAGGTAGTGATTCCTTGCTGCATCTCGCTCACATAGGGTGACGACCAGTTTTCAAGCTGCCCCCAGGATTTGCACCAGACTGGCGCGCGCAAGACGGCGTAGCAGGTCGCGGCCGTATAGTCCGACATTGCAGTCTGCAGCCGCTGTTCAATCTCGTCCTGCCGGACCGTGTAACGCCAATGCGGGTAACCGTGGCCGTAACTGCAGGCAGTCCCGTCCTGCATGGTATGAAACGCCAGCGACTGCGCTATGCAGGCGCTCAGTGAAGCGTCGCGTTCAAGTGCAAGAATTGCGCTGCAAAGTCCGCTGAACAGAAAAAATTCGTCGTCCCCGAGCAAGGTCGCGTACGGCGTGCGGATATGTTTGGACGCCATTTTTAGACGGTCAGACATGCTGATTGCAGCATGTAGATAAATTACATCGCTAAGGCCATCCAGCGTCTGCCGCGAGATGCCATCCAGTGGTTGCGGTGAGCCGTCGACGATCACCACGCTCGCACCACTGCCGTGCCAATACACACACTGTCGCAACAGGAAATCCTGTCTTGCATAGCAAGGTATGACCACTGTCAGCAGCGAAAGCGTGGCAAAAGAAGGGTTTTCTTCGTTAGCGCTTTTTCGCAGCGAGTGGGCAAACCAGCTATCGAGAGTGGGATTGGCCATGGTTTTCAAACGTCTGGAAACGAATTTCTCCGAAAAAAGGCATCAGATGCGCTTGAGATAGCCGTCTGGAGCCACCGTCAAAAGCAATTTGTTCTCGATGGCCTTGTCGATTTCAAATACGAGCTTTCCACCATCGACGGCTTGGCGGCCTTGTTCTTTCAGTCGCTTGAGGTATTCCCATACCGCGGTCTTCGGGTTGTTGCCATGTGCCCAGGGGCGATCAGGGAACATATCGTTCGGCAGATCCTCGACAATCGTGTCGAACACGCAGCAATAACTGCCCGCACTTGTCAAAGGTGCGTAGGCTTCGAGTTCTGCCAATACGTGCTCGTGCGTATGGTTTGAATCGAGAAATACCATGACTTTTCGGTGCTTTTTCGCGATCGCGTGCACCTGTTCGATGATTTTTTCATCAGTCGATGAGCCCTCGAGCATCTGGATGCGGTGCGCCATCGGGTGTGCTTCTATTGCATCGCGATTGTGCTTGCGGATATCGATGTCGAGTCCGAGCACGTGGCGCGATGTGGCTTTCGGGTCGAGCGTGGAGCCGCTTTCGACGGCTTCGCAGTAATCAATCAACGCCAGCATTGCGGCGCTCATGAGCAATGAGCCGCCATGCGCGATGCCTGTTTCGATAATCAGATCCGGCTTGACCTGCCAGATCAGTTCTTGCGTCGCGACCATATCGACCGGGGTCTGGATAATGGGTCGGCCCTGCCATGAAAAGTTATACATATAGCGGCCGCGGAAAGCTTCCGCCATCCATTGCGACGACAGTGATTGCCATGATTTGTTGGCGGGATAGCTGGCGATGGTGCTGAATTTCTCAGCTTCGAAAGCCGCGATTGGATCGTTGGGTGTGGCGCTCACAGTGGTACTCCGTGTTGGATGGGATAGGTGGACAACAAGCCTGAGAGCCGATCTTTCAGCTTCATGGGCAGGTAGTGGAACTCGGTAGTTACCGCCGCTATGTCGACGGTCGGGAAAATGCGCTCGGGCGCGCCTGGTGCGAAGGAGATATGTGCGCCCGTCAGCGCCGCCAGCTCGCGTGCCAGTTCGGCGTGACATACGGATTGCCCGCTAGCTACGTTGTAGAGGCGCTGCCGGCCGCTAATCGCGATATTTTCGAGCAACGGTACGACATCGTCGATGTCGACGTAATCTTTGCAGGAGGTCGGACTTTCATGGATCGTGACGCTATTGGTCTCGCGCAGTTCACGGATCACCGACGCCAGGAATGTAGCTTTACCTTGCCCAGGGCCATAGACATTGGATAGCCTTGCCACCCGCACGGCCGGCGAAGCCTGCGTAAGACACAGGGCTTCACCGAGAAGCTTACTGAGGTCATACAGGCTGTCGGCCGACGGTGCGATCGAGATTTTCGCATCTTCTTTCGCGCTGTCAGTTGGCGCCAAGCTCGCGTAGACCCGAGTGCTTGAGAGGTATAGCCACGAATCGAAGCGGCTCGACTGGAGCAATGTTGAGAGTAAACCAACATGCGCTTCGACGGTGTCATGTGGTCGACTGCGAAAGTTGGCTGTCAGGCCGATCGCATAAATCACGTGGCCGAGGTTCTCCCCGCTATGGACTAGCGCGCCGCGCACCGGCGCGGTTACTTCGTAACCGCGCTCACGCAGATGAGTGACCAAGTGACGGCCGACAAACCCGGCGCCACCAAACACTGTGAATTTCATTCGCCAGGAAACCCATCCAAGGGATGATGTAGTTCAGGTGATTTATGACGGAGTAACTTGGGGCTCACGTTCTTTACCTGCTTGAAAAGGGGGCCAGATATGAGTTGCGTATTTGCTACGGCCAGCATGTTGAAGCCATGCGGTGGGCCCTCGAGGTAAACGGCCTCGGCCGGAATGAGTTCGATACAAAGCTCCCCGACTTCGTGGTTATTGTGGAAATCGCGCACCGCAAAAAGCTGATAGCCCGCTGCGCTCAACAATTTACAAACTGGTGCATTTAGTAAGCCGTTTGACCAGTCCACATAGTCCCGGTGAACTTCAAAAACGATGCTCGGGTGGTTATTCAGGAGTGTTTTTTCAGCTCCTAGCAGCGCACGAAACTCCGCGCCCTCAATATCGAGCATGATGACGCCGAGTCGGCGTTGCATTGCGGCGCAATAGTCGTCAATTCGTACCGTTTCAAAACTATCTTCGGCAGTGTCCGCAACGACCGAATTGGCGAACGAGTCGAAGCCTTCAAGACGAAGCCGCTGGCTGCTGACATCCCACAGTCCCTTGCGATTAATGACCAAGTTGTTCAGATCATTTAGCGCAACATTTCTTGCGAGCATTCCTGATTGCTCGGGACTGGGCTCAAAACAATGAACCTGACGGTCTTCTTTCTGCAGTTGGCGAGCCAATAAAATGGCATGATCGCCAAAATATGCGCCACCTATCAGAACATCGCCGTCGCTGTGGGCGGACAGGTGTTGCAGTAATCTTGTCGTTTGAGGTTCCCAGACATGAGTAGGATTTTCCCGCTCCGAAAGCATGAAATCCCTCGCAATTTTTGTTCGGTAGAGAAACTCAAAGCGTGTTCCATCCTGCAGTGTCTTTTCATATCGGTCATCTTCGGTGTGAAGCGCATCGATAATCGGGCCCGTAATGTCATCGCGAACCGAACCTTGATAGTCGAAGGTTTTTTCTGCTTCCTTCAACCAGTCAATCAGACGTCTGCGCAAAAAGGCATCGCGTCCAAGCGTCGAAAGTGCTCGTTGTAATTTTTGACCGTTTAGGTCACGAGGGTCGTTTGACATTGTTTTCTCCAGAGACGAAAGATTTTGGCAAAAGCCGAATCGGTGTTGACGCGCTACGCACGCATTAAGGTACTAATTTTCAGTGTGAATTGCGAACTGGATCGAGTGGTTGAAGCATGCTTAATTCACGCCATGATTTTCAGTTCGGGAACCGCAACCACAAAATTGCCGCCCCAAGTTCGCACGTGGGCTTGCTGTTGCATGACTTCGGCAGCGATATTCCAAGGCAGGATAACCACCACGTCCGGGCGGTGTTCGGCCATTGCCGATGGTGGGAGGATTGGAATGTGATTGCCAGGCAGGTATTTGCCCTGCTTGGATGGAGCGGCGTCGCAAACATATGCCAGCAGGTCTGGCTTGACACCCGCATAGTTCAACAGGGTATTTCCCTTGGCAGCCGCGCCGTAGGCCGCGACCTTTTTGCCGGCGTTCTTTTGCTCGATCAGAAAGGTAAGTAACTTGTTTTTGACCCGATCGGCCTTCGGCTGAAAATTCAGATACGTGTTCAAGTCACGGAGACCGTGGCGCTGTTCGTCTTCGAGAATACGCGCGACCGCGCCGGTACTCTCGCGTGTGTCCTCGCGGTGGCAACCGTAGACGCGCAGGCTGCCGCCATGGGTGCTGAGTTCTTCGACGTCCCACACACGCAGGCCGGCCTGGTCGAAGATACGGCTGACGCTTTGCAGTGACAAGTAGGAAAAATGTTCGTGGTAGACCGTATCGAACTGGTTGTGCTCGATCAGTTGCATAAGGTGCGGGAATTCGAGCGTGATCACACCAGTCGGCTTGAGCACCGACTTGAGGCCACGTGTGAAGTCGTTGATGTCCGGTACGTGCGCATAGACGTTGTTACCGATGATGAGATCGGCCTGTTTGCCTTCAGCTGCCAGGCGTTTGGCCAACGTATCACCGAAAAACTCGCGTAGTACCGGAATGCCGAGATTCTCTGCGGCCTTGGCTGTACCTTCTGTGGGTTCGATGCCGAGGCAGGGGATTCCCGGCGGCAGAAAGTTGCGAAGCAGATAACCGTCATTGGAGGCAACTTCAATCACGAAACTCTCGGAACCGAGTCCGAAGCGTTTGGTGATCGCTGTGGTGTAGCGTGCGGCGTGATCGAGCCAACTGATCGAGGTCGACGAGTAGTACGCATAGTCATAGCGGAACAGCTCGTTGGCTTGCGTGAAGTCCTCGGTTTGCACCAGCCAGCAGTGGTCACAGACAAACAGTTTCAGCGGGAGGTGAACCTCGGGCTGCGTAAGCTGCGCCTTGGTCAGATATGCATTGGAGGGCGGCGCAAACCCCAAATCGAGGAATACATGCTGCAGGGGAGTGTTGCAATGGCGGCAGTTCATGCGGCAAGTCCTGTGAAATCGTGATTAATGTGCTGGCGGCCACGATCACCTTCCGAGACATCGGTCGCGGGAAGCGGCCAGGTGATAGCCAGTTTAGGGTCGTTATAGGCAAGGCCGCCTTCGGCTTCAGGTTTGTAAAAGGCGGTATGCAGATACAACATCTCGCTGTTTTCCTCGAGCACCTGAAAGCCGTGTGCACAGCCCTCGGGAACGACCAGCATGCGGCCATTTTCAGGTGTGAGTTCCTCGGCATGCCAGTGTAAAAAAGTCGGTGAGCCTTGCCTCAGATCGACCGCGACATCCCACACCTTGCCCCGGATGCAGCGTATGAGCTTCATTTCGGCGTGTGGTGGGCGCTGGTAGTGCAAACCGCGAATCGCACCTTTTGACAGTGTGCGCGAGTGATTGATCTGCAAGATGCGACGCTCTCCGGTTACCTCGGCAAGCTCACGCTCGCAGAAGAGGCGGCTGAAGGCGCCCCGCAGGTCCGAGAATCGTGTGGTTTCAACCACCAGCACATCAGGCAGGGTGGTGTTGTGGATGGTCATCGTGCTCATGGAGAAGCCTGCGCGAGTTGTCGGAAGCTCGCGCTGTGTGTCAGCAGCTCGTCGTAGCTGCCTTGCGAAGCGACCTTTCCGTGTTCGAGTTCAATGATGACGTCACAATTCATGACGGTCGTCAGGCGGTGTGCGATAAGAAGGATCGTGAGGCCGCGATCCAGCCCGTCAATCGCAGTCATGACCGATTGCTCGGTCGCGTTGTCGAGGGCACTTGTCGCTTCGTCGAATATCAGCACGCTGGCCTTTTTGTAGAGGGCTCGCGCGATGCCGATTCGCTGGCGTTGACCGCCTGATAACTGGATGCCGCGTTCACCGACATGCGCGTTGTAGCCGCCGGTACGGCTTTCGATAAATTCGGCAATCTGTGCCTGTTGCGCGGCTTCGCGGACACGCGACATATCGATCAACTGCCTTGGCACGCCAAAGGCGATGTTTTCAGCGAGACTGGTGTCGGCCAGATAGATGCTCTGCGGTACATGGGCGATGGTGCGCTGCCAGGCACGCAGATGGTCGCCACTGACCGGTTTGCCATCCACCAGCAGTTGTCCCTCGGTTGGAAGCAACAAGCCCATCATGAGGTCGAGTGTTGTACTTTTCCCGCTACCCGTGCTACCGACAAAACCGACGCGAGTTCCCTTGGTGATTGTCAGATCGAGACCATCAAGCACCCACGGCGTTGTGTCCGAATAGCGAAAGCGCACCTGGTCAAAATGAATATGGTTTTTGAAATCCAGCGGTGCAGCCGGTGGCTGGAATGCTTCGGGTGGGAGCGGCTGGTCGAGCAGCGCCAGCGTTTCGGCGAGCGAGGCCTGACAGCTCACGATCGTGGCCCAGGCCCCGAAACTTTGTTGCAAGGCCGGGAGCAGGCGCTGCGCGCCGAGTGCGAGTGCGCCGAGCACCGGTAATGCGCCCGCAACGCCGCCGTTTTGCTGACTGAGTGCATAAGCCAGCGCCGCGATCAGCACCATGCCAACCGCTTCCATCGCGTAGCGCGGGCTGATATTGATGAATTGGCTGTCGCTTTGGGCGCGGCGCAGCGGATGATCGGCCTTGCGGTAGATCTCGCAATACAGCGGTTGCGCATTGTCTAACAGCACATCGCGGATGCCACCGAGGCCTTCTTGCAGCGCCTTGACGACCTGCGTCTGCTCGCGTGCCACCAGCTCGCTGTTTTGCCGGAGCCGGCGCCTGGTTATGGCGGCAATGATGGTGTAGCTGGCGCCAAAGCCCAGCGCGGCGACGGTTGCGGCAAATGGGTCGATGACGACAAGAACGGCAACAACGGACGCGAGCAGGACGACCGAGCTCAGCAGCACAAGTACCGGTTGCAGCACCCCGAAAGCTATGCTGTTGACCTTTTGCGTGATGCCGGCGATGACCTCACTGCTGTTGCGCGAGACATGTACCTGATAGGGCTGGTAGAGGGTGCGCCGATAGAGTTCGGTGCTGAGATCGGAACCGCTGGTCAGGCCCAGGCGCATGCCAGCCCAGAGTAGCAACATGCGCAAGGCCCCGGCCAGAAGCGCTGCTGCCGCAAAAATAATCGTCAGCGGCAGGATTAATCCTTGTGCTGAAGCGATACCCCATGCCTGTGCGACCTGGGTGACGAGTGGGTAGGCGAACAGCCGCTCCGGTGCGGTCAGGACCGCGAGAAAAGGCAGTACGGCGCCCAAACTCATCACCTCGGCGAACGCACTGACCAGCGTCAGGGCCAGCAAACCCGCGAACTGGCGCCGACGCCGCAGGCTCAAATGCAGCCAGAGCCGACGCAACAGTTGTGGGAGTTCCTGCTTCAAGGTCATAACTCAGTGTTTGGACGGCTTGCCAGCGAGAAAGGCCTCGACGCTTTGTCGCACGCTCGGAAGGTCGAGCCCATGCTCATGCAGCAGGTAATCCCAGGTGCCGCAGAGCGACGAGAAGCGGTCCTTGATGCCAATGCGGCAGACCGGCAGCGGCCGGTAGGCGGTAACTTCTTCGGTGATGCAGGCACCTAGTCCGCCCATGACCGAATGTTCCTCCAAGGTCACGATGGCGTCGACCCGGTCGATAATCGAATGCAGGCACTCGCGATCCAGCGGTTTGATCGACGGCACGCTCCAGGCTTCTGCGTCGAGGCCCTGCTTGATGAGTTCGAGTGCGGTCTTCACCATGGATCCGGTTGCGAGCAGGGCGATGCGCTTCCCTCTCGGACTCACCGGTAGCATGCCGCCAGCTTGCAGTTTGACTGGACCGTCGTGCACGTCGCCACGATCACTTTTGCCGACGCGCATATAGACCGGTGATTCGAGCCGCAGTGCAAGCTGCATGGTCGCGGTCATTTCAAAGCGGTCAGCTGGAGACAACACGGTCAATGCCGGTACCGCGCGCGTGCAGGCGATGTCCTCGGTGCACTGGTGGCTGCTGCCGAGATGGCTGTAAACGAGCCCGGCGCCGTCACCTATCAGGATCACAGGCAGGTTTTCGTAGCAGACGTCGATCTTGATCTGCTCAAGCACACGCATCGGTACAAATGCCGCGAGGCCATAAACGATGGGTTTGAAACCGGCTTTAGCCAGACCCGCCGCCACCCCCACCATATTTTGCTCAGCAATGCCGCAATTGATGTATTGGTTCGGCCTGGCCTTGCGAAAAGCGTCGAACAGGGCATAGCCATGGTCGCCCGTGAGAAGCAGCACTTTAGGGTCGGCCAGCGCGGCAGCGACCAGCGCGTCGGAGAATGCGTTTCTCATGCTGTGCCTCCGAGCTCGGCGATCGCGGCCGCGTGGGTCTCGGCGGTCAGCCGTGTGTAGTGCCAGACGTTGTTGTGCTCCATGAACGAGACGCCCTTGCCCTTGATGCTGGTCGCGACGATTGCTTTCGGCTTTCCGTTGCGGCCGGCGCGCGCGTCGCGGTAGGCCGCGTCAATAGCGGCTTCATCATGGCCGTCAATGGTGACTGCGTCGAAACCGAAGGCGCGGAATTTCTCCTCGATGTTGCCGAGTGCAATGACCTCGTCGGTGGTGCCCATTGCCTGGAAGCCGTTTTTGTCGACGATCACGACGAGGTTGTCGAGCTTGAAATGCGTGGCGAACAGCGCTGCCTCCCAGATCGCGCCTTCGTTGAGTTCACCATCCCCGACCAGCGCATAGCAGATCTGATCTGTCTGGCTGAGCTTTGCACCCATGGCCAGGCCTGTTGCTACCGAAAGCCCGTGCCCCAAAGAGCCGGCCGTTGCTTCGACGCCGGGAATATGTGCGTCGGCCAATCCCTTGAGCCGGCTGCCGTCCTTGAAGTATTGGCTGATGTCGCCGTCGTCAAGCCATCCGATTTCGTGCAGGCAGGCGTACTGCGCCATCACGCCGTGGCCTTTGCTGAGCACCATGTAGTCCCGATCGGGTGATTCGGGATTCGCAGGATCGAACCTGAGATGACTCCGGTAAAGCACGGCGAGCAGTTCGACGATCGAAAATGCGCAGCCGATATGCACGGTCGCGCCGGAATAGGCCATATCCAGGACAGTTCTTCGGATGCGAGTGGCGTTGAATTTGTTCATGATGTGATCGATGAACGACTCCAGTTGAATGTTTTGAGCAGCGCCGCGTCAAGCCCCGTGAATTCCGCAAGGCCGAGTTCCTCCCGCGCCTTGCGTGTGTCGGGCAGGTAGCGTGGCGCCGGTTCGGCGGTAGGCAATGCTTCGATATTCACGTCAAGCATGGCCCCCGAGGCTCGAACGATATGCTGCGCGAGCTCGGCGATACTTACCGCGCTTTCCGAGCCCACGTTATAGGCTTGGCCTGGCTTGCCGGTACCCAAAATGCGCAATAGCCAGACGCAGAGATCGGCCATGTACAAAAATGATCGCAGAGGCCGGCCGTCACCCCTGACTTCAATGGGCCGTCCAGCGAGCGCATCGCGGATGAAATTCCCGGCTGCGAACGGTCCATTCAGCGGGAGGCCCGGGCCTATCAACGCGTAAATGCGTGCGATGCAGGCACCAAGCCCGAACTGCGCGGCATAGGTGCACGCGAGCCATTCGGCCGCGCGTTTGCCGTTGCCGTACGCGGCAGCCGGTTGCAGCAGATCGGGCGCGCATGCATGGGTCTCCGGCATTCGTTGGATTGAAGCAGGTTGGATGCCATAGATCGCGCCGCTCGACGTCAGCAAAAAGCGCGATGCACCGCTTGCGTCGGCGAGGTCAAGTGCGCGCCGCGTTCCCTGCATGATCGAATCAAATACCGCCAGCGGGTCGGCCGCCCGGTGCGGATCTCCGACGTCAGCGGCTGCGTGAACCATCAGGTCAAGCTTGCCGGCCGGCACGGTGAAGTTGAGCATGTTCCCCGCGACCAGCCGGGTGTCGCGGCGGTTGAACATGTGCGGTGACTCTTTCTGTGCACGTTCGGGATCGCGGCTCAGCACAATGAGTTCAAGACGGCTGCCGAGCGTGTCGTTCGCCCGCTGCAGCGACTGCAGCAGCCAGCTGCCGATGAAACCGGTGCCACCTGTCATGAACAGCCTGGCCCCGCCAAAGCGTGACCAGAACTCCGGTGTCAGAGACAACACCAGATCCAGATCATCGGCAGGGAAGGCAGCTTGCATGATGGTTTTTAGAAATTCACGCCGAGATAGGTCTCAATCTTGCGTGCGGCGAATTCAAGCATCGCCGGCGTCAGCGAGGGCTGTACGCCGATCCAGAATGTGTTGTTCATCACGTTGTCGGTGTTGGTCAGATCACCGCTGATGCGGTAGTTGCAGTCGCTCATGTAGGGCTGGCGCGTCAGGTTGCCGGCGAACAGCAGCCGCGTGCCGACCTTGTTCTGGTCGAGGTAGGTCAGCAGATCGAGCCGGGTGACCGGGCAATTTTCTTTCAGCGTGATCGGGAAGCCAAACCATGACGGATCAGAGTGCTCAGTCGGCTCGGGCAGGTTGACGAATTCCTCGCAGGCCTTCAGGCGCTCCTTGAGAAACGCGAAGTTGTCCTTGCGCGCCTGGATGAACTGCGGAGCCTTGTCGAGTTGCGCCAAACCGCAGGCCGCCTGCATATCGGTGATCTTGAGGTTGTAGCCGAGGTGGCTGTAGGTGTATTTATGGTCGTAACCTTCGGGCAGTTCACCGAGCTTCCAGCAGAAACGTTTACCGCAGGTGTTGTCCTTGCCGGGCGGGCAATAGCAGTCGCGGCCCCAATCGCGGAAGCTTTCGGCGATGACTTTGAGTTCGTCATTGTTGGTGAAGACCGCGCCGCCTTCGCCCATTGTGATGTGGTGGGCCGGATAAAAGCTCAACGTGGCAATGTCGCCGAAGGTGCCTACCATCTGGCCCCGGTAGGTGGTACCGAGTGCATCGCAGCAGTCTTCTACCAGCCAGAGCTTGTACTTCTTGCATAGTGCGGTCACAGCGTCGAGGTTGAAGGCGTTACCAAGCGAATGCGCCAGCATGATGGCCTTGGTCTTGGGACCGATAGCGGCCTCTATCTTGCTCGCATCAATGTTGTGTGTGAGGCGGTCAACATCAACAAACACAGGCACCGCGCCGAACTGGATGATGGGGTTGACGGTAGTCGGAAAACCCGCGGCCACGCCAATGACTTCATCGCCACGCTTGATCGCACGCTCGCCGAGCTTCGGCGAGGTCAAGGTGCTGAATGCCACGAGGTTCGCCGACGAGCCCGAGTTGACTGTGATGAGGTGCTTGACGCCAATGAATGCAGCGAGTTTTTTCTCAAATGCGGCGTTGAAGCGCCCGGTCGTGAGCCAGCCGTCGAGAGACGCCTCAACCATGTTCTTGAGTTCAGCGGCATCGAGTAATTTGCCGGACGGCGGCACCACGCTCACACCGGGCAGAAAAGACTCGGGGGCCAGTGCGACTGCAGCGTACTGTTCTACCAGCGCGGAGATTTGCTCGCGAAGGGCTTGGGTTTTGGCGTTTTGCATAACTTGAAATCTGCCGGTTCTGATGTTGTATTAAGGCGGAGCTGATCAACGATCGCAGGTCAGTGGAACCGACTTCAGCGAGCACCTTCTTTGACTTGCGCGAGGTAATCTACAACCGCTGGCAGCGTGTCGCGGAAATTCAGGCCGTCCAGCGCCGGCGTACGCTCGAACAAAAATTCATAGTTGTCGTTGACTGGTCCGGGCAAGGCGCCGATTTTCAGCAGATCGAGACGATCTTGCGCCTCAAAAATGTAGGTGGCCAGGTTTTTCAGCATGACCGGCATGCCATGGCTTAGCTCGACCGAGCCGCTGGCGTGCGAATCTGCGAGCCGGAAGATTGCCGCAACTTCGTCATCAATATGATGGTACTCCCGTAACTGCATGCCGGGCGTCATCCTGAATTCGGCGTTTTTGTCGATGGCTTGCAGGATTTGACCGAGAAACATGAAGGGGTCCGGCGCCCGCCCCCCAAACAAGGTATGCAGGCGTATGTGCAAGCCGAGCCGGCTCGTCGCGCAAAATTCCTCGACAAAACGACCTAGTTTCGTTTTACTCCAATAGTAGGGATTAAGCCCTTTGTCGTCGACCACTTTTTCCATGACCGTACCGAAGGTAATGACTCGCGCCCCGGTTCGTGTTGCACCCTGAACCACATTTTTCGCCAGTGAAAAATTGATGCGTTCGTGCTCGTCATGTGGGCGACCAGGATCAATGATGCCTGTGGCAACGTAGACCACGCTGTCTTCGGCGGCGTGCCGGCTTTCGAAAAAGCGCGCGGCCTCATCAGCGCCGTCGTCGCGCCACCACTCCGAGTAAATGGAATGATCGGGCGCTTCGACGCGGGCCGGGTCTTGCGAGGCGTGTATAGCGTGGCCAAGACGACCCCGGGCTCCCAGGATAAAAATCATCGGATTTGCGCTTCCTGACATCGCATGTTGGTTTTGAGATTTCGCATCGTTCGATCAGTGCCGGATCATTGTTTGATAATGGTCGATTTGCGCCAGAGTGGTTTCGCGGATGTCCGCGCCTTCACCGCGCCGCCGGGCCCAGACGACAATCATGTTCAGGGCCGTCTCGAGATTGAGTAATGGACGCCAGCTCAGCCGACCGACTGCTTTGGAAATGTCGAGCTTGAGGTAGTTGGCTTCGTGAGGCTGCTCGGTTGCATCAATCTTCCAACGTGCGTTGCCGCCCCAGAGTTCGGCCATGCAGCTTACGATCACGCCGACCGGCCGCGCGTCTTCATCTTTCGGGCCAAAATTCCAGGCCTCGGCGCAGGCGGGACCGTTGTCGTAAAGACGTTCGGCGAGCGTCAGGTAGCCGCGCAGCGGTTCAAGCACGTGCTGCCAGGGACGTATGGCGTTCGGGTTGCGGATATCGACGACCCGGCCCTGTTCGAACGCAGCAAGAATGTCGGGAATCAGGCGATCCTTGGCCCAGTCACCGCCGCCAATGACATTGCCGGCGCGCGCTGTGGCCAGCGCAACGCCATGCTGGGCATGGGTCTGCGCGCTGAAGAACGATGCCCGATAGGACGCGCTGACAAGTTCAGCGCAACCCTTGCTGTTGCTATAGGGGTCATGCCCACCCATCGGCTCGTTCTCACGGTAGCCCCAGAGCCATTCCCTGTTCTCGTAGCATTTGTCGGTCGTTATGTTGACGACGGCCTTGACGCCAGGCGTGTGGCGCACGGCTTCAAGCAGGTTCACGGTTCCCATCACATTGACCGCGTAGGTTTCGACGGGTTCAACGTACGAGTGACGCACCAGCGACTGTGCCGCCATGTGGATCACGATCTGCGGGGCGGCCAGACGCATTGCCTCGCGTAGCGCGACGAGGTCGCGCACGTCACCGTGCAACGATGTCATGCCGTCGGCAACGCGAGCCGCCTCAAACAGGCTTGGCTCGGTCGGCGGCGCCAGTGAATAGCCAGTGACTTCGGCGCCCAGGCGCTGTAGCCACAAGGACAGCCAGCTCCCCTTGAAGCCGGTATGACCGGTCAGAAAGACACGCTTGCCGCGCCAGAATTCGGGCGTCATTTCCACACCTTCCAGGGAGCCTTGCCTGAGGCCCAGAGTTCCTCAAGGTAATTCTTGTCTCGAAGAGTGTCCATTGGCTGCCAGAAGCCGCCATGCTGGAACGCTGCGAGTTGCCCTTCGTCAGCAAGCGACTCGAGCGGCTGCCGCTCCCAGGTGCAATTGTCGCCGTCGAGGTAGTCGAGAACGGCTGGCGACAGCACAAAAAAGCCGCCGTTAATCATGCCACCGTCGCCCTTGGGCTTTTCCTTGAAGCTGCGCACCTTGTCGCCCTCGAAGTCAAGCGCGCCGAACCGTCCTGGCGGCAAGGTTGCGGTCAGGGTCGCCTTGACGCCTTGCGCCTTATGAAACGCGAGCAGCGCGGTAATGTCGACATCGCCGACACCGTCGCCGTAGGTGAAGCAGAAGGCTTCTTCGTCCTTGACATACGAAGCGACCCGGCCGAGCCGCCCACCGGTCATGGTGTCTTCGCCGGTGTCGATCAGGGTAACGCGCCAGGGTTCAGCGCTGCGCTGATGCACTTCCATGCTGTTCTTGCTCATGTCAAATGTCACGTCGGACATGTGCAGGAAGTAATTCGCGAAGTACTCCTTGATCATGTAGCCCTTGTAGCCGCAGCAAATCACGAAATCGTTCACGCCATGGGCGGAATAAATCTTCAGGATGTGCCAGAGAATGGGTTTGCCGCCGATCTCGATCATGGGTTTCGGCCGCGAAGATGTTTCCTCGGAAATGCGCGTTCCCAGACCGCCGGCAAGAATGACTGCTTTCATGTTTTTCCTTGGGTTCGGTTATCCAAAGGCGCTGTCGTGGAAGTGACGTCGTTTGCAAAAAAAACGCTCAAGACAGACGGACCGTGCGAAGGGCCTCCAGCTTGCAGGGACGGCCACTCTGAGTGGCACAAGATTTGAAGATCACACAAGGTTCAATCCTTTCGGCTCCAGCTTTCCCAGACGAACTCGTAGTTCCAGGCTTCGTCGTGGGTTTGTGCCAGATCGTTGCGAATGAGCTCACGACGGGATACGGCTTTGTCTATGAAATTGTGGAACTGGACTTGCAGGTGGCGAATCCGACTAATGTCTCCAGAGGTGATCAACGCAGGAATCACATCAAACTCGCCGCCCTCGATATTGATCTTCATCAAATCGATTTGCACAATTTCCAGTTCTTTGATGCAATTGACCACCGACCTGACTTCCACCCGCTGAACGGCGCCGGTCGCATGCGGTGAATCGAAGCTTGATGCGTTGTCGGCCAGGCCAATATTGAAGAATCCGTCGCTGGAAGACAGTCCATAGTTCAAACAGACGATTTTTGGATTACCCAGAAAGCGTGCTACGCACTGCCGATGAAACTCCGCAACGGGCTCAAAAATATAGACGGTGCAGCCGTAGCGTTTGTGGATTTCGGCGGCGAAATCGCCCAGGTATCCTCCAATATCGAAAACGATACTTTGCGCATTCAGTGGGTAGTTCAGGCGCAAGGTCTCATCCCCCCGGTCGCTGAACCAACGTTCAACTTCAATCAAGAATGGCTCCCGTTTGATGTGGCGGCGGTACATCAGCCCCAGGCGGGTTTTGATTTTGGAAACCAATGACATTGGTGTTCTCATGCGTTAGAGGTTTTTGAGCGTTGTGACTGCGTCGGCAATCGAGTAGTGATGGTTGCCAACAAACAAGCCGTTACTGTCGATATGCTCGGCGTTCTTCAGCTCACCGGAGACTTCCGAGTTGAAATATTTGACCACTTCATTCTTGGCGAAATTGCCGGCAACGATAGGGCGCACTTCGAACCCAAGCTCATTGAGCTTGGTGACCAGTGCTTCGCGCGTGAGGTTCACGCCGGGCCGGATCACGAGGCTGAAACCGAACCAGCTGCTATTGCCAATCTCCTTCTGGATCAGCACTGTAGGATGATCGCGCATGACCGATTGCAGCAGCGCCGCATTTTTTCGCCGTTCGGCGACGAGCATTGGCAATTTTTTGACCTGCTCGATGCCAAGTGCACCTGACATTTCGAGTGGCCGTACGTTGTAGCCGGGCAGGACGAACCGGAACGACTCTTTGAACGGATCGTCGCTTTTTTCGCCACAGACACGGTTGAACTTCGGAAGGTTGCGGGTCCAGCCGTGCGCGCGCAGCGACAGCAAAATGTGGTGCAACTCCTCGTCGTCGGTGCTGATCAGGCCACCTTCCATCGTCGAGATGTGATGTGAAAAGAACGAGCTGTAGCTGCCCATCAGGCCGAAAGTGCCGGCTTGCTTGCCTTCGAAGGTTGCGCCGAGCGACTCGCAGTTGTCTTCGATCAGCGAGATCTTCTTGTCGCCGATGATGGATTTGATGCGCGCGAAGTTGTTCGGATTGCCGAGCAGGTTGACGGCCATGATCAGGCGGGTGTTACCGGTGACGGCCTTTTCCAGTGCATCGAGGTCGTAGTTCAAGGTTTCGAGATCGATATCAACGAATTTGATCTTCAGGCCGTACTGGTATAGCGGGTAATAGGTTGTGCTCCAGGACACGGCGGGAACGATCACTTCGTCGCCCGGCTTGAGTGCAATCGCGTCGTTCTTGGAATAAAAAAGCGCCGCGACCATTAACAGGTTGGCCGACGAACCGGAATTCACCATCACGCAATGCTTGGCACCGAGGTAGCTTGCGAATTGTTTTTCGAATTCGAACACCTTGGGGCCCATGGTGAACATGCCTGAGGTGATGACCTCTTGCAGTGCAGCGTATTCAGCCTGGTCCCAGGTGGCGGTGGCGAGAGGGTATTTGTGGCTCATGCTTGGCTATCCTGCAAATAAAATTGATAAGTTTTTTCAATGCCTTGATTCAACAACGTCGACGCTCGCCAACCCCAGGTGCGCTGCCTCTCAATGTCGACAAGTTTTTGCTTCATGCCGACCGGCTTGCTTGTGTCATGTACAAACTCGCCGCTCCAGCCAACGACTTCGGCGGCAGCACGGTAGTAGTCGTTGATGCTGTGGTCGTGGCCGAGGCCGACATTGAGCAGCCCCGGTAGCTTGTCGAAATCGGACAGCGCATGCAGCACGGCGTCGGCCAGATCACCTGCATACATGAACTCGCGGCGTGCCGTGCCGTCACCCCATATCTCGACGCTCGGCAGGCCACCAGCCTTGGCCTGATGGACCTTGTGGATGATCGCAGGGATCAGGTGGGAGTGCTTCGGGTCGAATTTGTCGTGCCGGCCGTACAGGTTGCACGGAATCAGCGTCTTGTACTGATTGACCGGTGTTTCGCGGGTGATGTATTCGCACAGCCGGGTTGCGAAGATCTTGGCGATCGCATAGCCCTCGTTGGTCGGCTCTAGTTCGCCGCGCAGAATCAATTCCTCGCCGAGCGGGTTCTGCGCTTCGCGTGGGTACATGCAGGAGCTCGCGAGGTTCAGCAGCCTGGTAACGCCGGCCTCGCGCGCCGCCATGATCACATTGCGACCGAGGTCTACGTTCACCACGAGAAAATCGACAGGGTGCGCGATATTCGCCTGAATGCCGCCGACCAGTCCGGCGCAGTGAATTACAGCATCGGGCCGGACATCTGCGACGAAGCGGCGCGTCGCCTCGAAGTCGGCCAGGTTCAGTTCCCGACTGCCAGGCGCGACAAAATCCCAGTTGCCCGCGAGCGGGTGCTCGAGGATATTGCGGCCGACCATGCCGCCGCCGCCGGTCAGGAAAACACGGGGTTTGGCCACGTTTAGCCCTGGTTGCGCAAGGCCTTGTGGCCGTGTGCCTTGACCTGCAAATCGAACTCGGCCTGTGTCATGTCGACTTTGGCCATTTCGGCAACCAGTTCTGCGAAGCTGATTTTCGGAACCCAGCCGAGTTTTTCGCGTGCCTTGGTCGCATCACCGAGCAGCGTTTCAACCTCGGTCGGACGGAAGTAACGCGGATCGACCGACACGATGCATTTGCCGGTGGCAGCGTCATAGCCTTTCTCGTTCTCGTCGTGGCCTTCCCAGCGGATCTGCATGCCGTATTCCCGGGCAGTCGCCTCGACGAAATCACGCACGCTGTATTGCACACCGGTGGCAATCACGAAGTCTTCGGGTTTGTCCTGCTGAAGCATGAGCCATTGCATTTCGACATAGTCCTTGGCGTGGCCCCAGTCCCGTTTGGCATCCATGTTGCCCAGATAGAGGCAGTCCTGGATGCCCAGCTTGATGCGGGCGAGTGCGCGTGTGATCTTGCGCGTCACAAAGGTTTCGCCGCGGACCGGGCTTTCGTGGTTGAACAGGATGCCGTTGCAGGCGTAGATGCCGTAGGCTTCCCGGTAGTTGATTGTGATCCAGTAGGCGTAGAGCTTGGCGACCGCGTAAGGGCTGCGGGGGTAGAACGGCGTAGTTTCTTTTTGCGGGATTTCCTGCACCAAGCCATAGAGTTCGGAAGTCGAAGCCTGGTAGAAGCGTGTGGTCTTCTCAAGTCCGAGAATGCGCATTGCTTCAAGGACCCGCAAGGCGCCCAGGCCGTCGCTGTTGGCTGTGTACTCCGGCTCTTCAAAACTCACGGCGACATGGCTTTGCGCCGCGAGGTTGTAGATTTCGTCCGGCTGGGTTTGCTGGATGATGCGGGTCAGGCTCGACGAGTCGGTCATGTCGCCGTGGTGCAGCACAAAGCGCTGGTTGGCTTCGTGCGGGTCCTGGAACAAGTGGTCGATGCGATCCGTATTGAAGAGCGACGTGCGGCGCTTGATGCCGTGCACGATATAGCCCTTGTTCAGCAGAAACTCCGCCAGGTAGGAACCGTCCTGGCCGGTGATGCCGGTGATGAGTGCTGTTTTCATTGTTTATGCCCTGCCATAGTTGTCGGTAAATCGCACGATATCGTCCTCGCCCAGATAGCTGCCGGACTGGACTTCGATCATTTCCAGATCGGTTTTTCCTGGATTTTCCAGGCGGTGAGTTTCGCCGATCGGAATGTAAGTGGACTGGTTTTCAGTGAGGAGAAAGGTGGCCTCGCCTTTGGTGACCAGCGCGGTGCCGGAAACCACGATCCAGTGTTCGGCCCGATGATGGTGTTTTTGCAGGCTCAACGACGCGCCGGGCTTGACCATGATGCGCTTGACCTGGAATCGGGCGCCGCGGTCAATGCTGTCATACCAGCCCCAGGGCCTCGCTACCTTGCGGTGCAGACTCGCTTCCGGGCTTTGGCGCGTTTCGAGCTGGGAAACCACGCTCTTGACCTGCTCCACGTGGCTGCTCGCGGCGACAAGCAACGCGTCGGGCGTGTCAATCACCAGAAGGTCCTCGGTGCCAAGTGTCACCACGGTGCGATGCGGCGCGTGAATATAGGTGCGTTTGCTGTGCAGCGCCATGCCGTTGCCGTCGATGCGATTGCCGTCGTCGTCCGGCGCCGTGAGCCCGGCGACGGCATTCCAGCTGCCGACGTCACTCCAGGCTCCCGCAAATGGCACGACAGCGACAGCGCCGTGGCGCTCGAGCACTGCGTAGTCGATACTTTCGGCGCGCACAGCACCGAATGCCGCTGCGTCGGGCCGCACGAACTGCTGGTCCTCTCCGACCGCTGACACAGCCAGCCGGCAGCCTTGCAGAATGTCGGGCGCGTGTTGTTCCAGGGCCGCGATCAGTGTGTCGGCGCGCGTCAGGAAGATACCGGCGTTCCAGAGCGTGTCACCCTGCAATATCAGTGCCTGGGCTTTTTCTGCGTCGGGTTTTTCAATAAAACGCGCGACTTTGGCGCTACCGTCGCCGCGTGCCGCGCCTTGCTGGATATAACCGTAGGCAGTTGCCGGAAAAGCCGGCACCACGCCAAAAGTGACGATCTCACCGCTCAGCGCCGCCGCCAGGCCCTGGCCCACCATGGCTGAAAAGGCCACAACATCGGGAATATGGTGATCCGAAGGGCAAAACAGCAGGACTTGACCGGGTTTGGCGAGCAGCGCCGCGAGCGCCATCGCAGGCGCCGTGTTGCGCCCGGTGGGCTCCAGCACAATCCGGCCCTTGACGCGTGCTGCCTGCATGGCTTCGCTGACGAGGAATCGGTGTTCTTCCGAGGCGACACAGATCACATCGGGCGCGGTTGCGCTGTCTCCGTTGACGTGTGCCACCCGCTCCAGGGTCAGCTGCAGCAGGCTTTTACCGCCGATCAGCGGGACGAACTGTTTCGGGAAGCTTTTCCGCGACAGCGGCCAAAGCCGTGTGCCTGCGCCGCCGCAGAGGATGACAGGCGTGATGGTGACGGTTTCAGTCATGGTTGTGATCAGTGCTGGTTTTTGCCTGGGTGACTTCGACTTTGAGGTTTTCGATTTCAACCTTGAGGTTTTCGTACTCCGCCAACTTGCGTTCGAGAAAGCGCAAGGTCAGGCCGGCCTTCTCGGAAATGCCGTTCGGCGTCAACAGATAGGCGTAAGCCAGCTTTTTTTCGCTGCGGCTGAAGCTTTGCATCTTGATGAAGCCCTTGTCGAGCAGCGCTTTCAGGCAATAGTTGGTTTTGCCCAAGCTAACGCCCAGCGCATTGGCGAGATCGCGCTGGTTCATATGAGGATTGGCCTCCAGCAGGCGCAGTACCCGCAGGTGGTTTTCTTCCTGAAGTGAAGAATTCAGCAAATGGATGATTCAGCTGTTCAATGAGTGAACAGGATATTACCACTGCTGCCGCATGGGTAGAACACCGGCGTGAGGGATTATTTACACCGTTGCGGCAGGTCCTGGCAGGACTGTGAGGAAACTGCAAGGAGGCGGGCCGGGGTATGCGCTGATAATTGCGGCAAATAAAGCGGGGGCCCCATGGTATTTCTGGTTTGTCTGAGTTTCACGGTGTCGCTAATCGCCTCCATGCTGGTTATCCGCATGGCGCGTGAGCATGCCAGCCGATACGACGTGAGCAAACCGCAGCGGTTCCATGCGGGAAACATACCGCGCGTCGGCGGCATCGGGATACTGCTGGGCTTATTGGCTGGCTTGCTTGCCGGCGTGATAGCTGAAACAACCGCCAGCCGGGTAAATGTGCCCATGAGCTGGCATACCGCCCTGCAATTGGTGGTGGTCCTGCTGCCAGCCGTGCTGGGCGGCGTTTATGAAGATCTCACGCAGCGGCTGACGGTGCGTTACCGCCTGTTGCTGACGGGCCTGTCCGCAGCGCTGGCGTGCAGCCTGTTCGGGCTGGCGTTACCGCGGCTCGGTGTGCCAGGAATCGACATGCTGCTGCTGTCATTTCCCTGGGTCGGCGTTGCCTTGGCTTTTTTCGCGTTCTGCGGCTTGCCGCACGCGTTCAATATCATTGATGGCTACAACGGCCTGGCGGGTACCGTCGCGTCGCTCATCTGCCTGGCAATCGCCTATGTCGCGCTTCAGCTTGGTGACCGTCAGCTGGCTGCCATCGTTGTCTGCCTGGCAGGTGCGACCATGGGTTTTCTCATGTGGAATTACCCCCGTGGCCTGATTTTTGCGGGGGATGGGGGTGCCTATCTCTGGGGTGTTGTGATCGCGCTCGCCTGCATACTGCTGGTGCAGCGCCACCAGATGGTTTCGCCGTGGTTTCCGATGCTGTTGATCATTTATCCGGTCTGGGAGACTGTTTTTTCGATCTACCGA
Organism: Polaromonas sp. P1_F1; assembly: GCF_056405795.1. Classification (NCBI taxonomy): domain Bacteria; kingdom Pseudomonadati; phylum Pseudomonadota; class Betaproteobacteria; order Burkholderiales; family Comamonadaceae; genus Polaromonas; species Polaromonas sp. P1_F1. Next base: position 765,731 of record NZ_JBFUBJ010000001.1, on the reverse strand, counting down.
AAGCTGGCGCGCGGCGGATCGCCCGGGGTGGCTGATGCGCTGCATTTCCATCAGCTGATCTACCGCCGCCTGGTGCGTGGTGTGTTCCACGATGACGAGTCGCGGCGCATGTTGATGCGCAACAACCGGACGTCACCTTATCTCTGGAGCTTTACCTTGCTGACTGTGGTGCCGGCAGTGCTGTTCTGGCGTGAGACTTCGATCCTCATGATGTTTTGCGCGCTGTTTGTGTTGACGTATGTCGGTTTTTATATCGCGATCATCCGTTTCAAGGTTCCGCGCTGGCTGCGTCGCTGAGGCCGGCACGCTGGCCGCAGCGATGCGGCACAATTCGGGCAATATTTCCCGGCAATACCTGCTCCCTGTGTTCCTGTTCCCTGTTTCACCCTGACAAGGCCCCGCGAATGACCACCCATACCGCCAACGACCCAGACCTCTCCCATGTAGGCCCACGCGACAAGGCCGAGATCCTGGCCCAGGCGCTGCCCTACATCCGCAAGTTTCACGGCAAGACCATGGTCATCAAATATGGCGGCAACGCCATGACGGACCCGGCCCTGCAGGCTGATTTTGCGGAGGACGTGGTGCTGCTCAAGCTGGTGGGCATGAATCCGGTGGTGGTGCACGGCGGCGGCCCGCAAATTGAGGCGGCGCTGAACCGCCTGGGCAAAAAGGGGCATTTCATCCAGGGCATGCGCGTCACTGATGAAGAGACCATGGAAGTCGTGGAATGGGTGCTGGCCGGCCAGGTGCAGCAGGACATCGTCGGGCTGATCAACCAGGCCGGTGGCAAGGCCGTGGGCCTGACGGGCCGCGATGGCGGCCTGATCCGTGCGCAAAAGCTCAAGATGGTCGACAAGGATGACCCGACGAAGGAGCACGACATCGGCTTTGTGGGTGACATCGTCAGTATTGACCCGAGCGTGGTCAAGGCGCTGCAGGACGACGCTTTCATTCCGGTGATCAGCCCGATCGGGTTTGGCGAGGAAAACGAGAGCTACAACATCAATGCAGACGTGGTGGCGGGCAAGCTGGCCACCGTGCTGAAGGCCGAGAAACTGGTGCTGCTCACCAATACCCCCGGCGTACTGAACAAGGCCGGGGAGCTGCTGACTGACCTGAGCGCCCGCGAAATCGACGAGCTGTTTGCCGACGGAACGATTTCCGGCGGCATGCTGCCCAAAATCGAAGGCGCGCTGGACGCGGCCAAAAGCGGCGTGAATTCCGTCCACATCATCGATGGGCGGGTGCCGCATGCCATGCTGCTGGAAATCCTGACCGATCAGGCCTACGGGACCATGATCCGCTCGCACTGATCCAGGCGTTCCTGGCTGCCCAAGGCTGTCCGGATGGGCGGCGCCCTGATTTTGATGAAATTGGTCGCCAGGGCATATGGGGTGTGCGTAAGCAGCTATAAAAAATATAGCAAATATGGGTATTTCCTTTGCCGTCAGGGTGGCGACAGTGCCGGTCTGGCAGACTGGCAGCCGATACCGGGCCAAAACAAGACCAAAAACCAAATCAGGCAGCGGCACCGGCTTTTTCCTGAATTGACGCTCCTCAGGCGGGGTCAATTGGCATTGATGACGAAACGGACAATTCGTTATGCGACTCCTGTTGGTTGAAGACGACGTGATGGTGGCCAGCGGCATCAAGCTGGGGCTCAGTGACGCCGGCTACGCCGTTGACTGGGTCGGCAGTGCCGAGCGCGCGGAGGAAGTACTGCAGGGCGAGACCTTTGATGCGGCGATCATCGACATCGGGCTGCCGCGCATTGACGGGCTGGAACTGACGCGCCGCCTGCGCCGCGGCGGAATGGCCATGCCGGTGCTCATCCTGACGGCCCGCGACGCGCTGCAGGACCGTGTCCAGGGGCTGGACCTGGGAGCAGATGACTACATGGTCAAGCCGTTTGAGCTGCCCGAGTTGCTGGCGCGCCTGCGCGCGCTGCTGCGCCGCTCCCAGGCCGCCACCAGCGCCACACTGAGTTTTGGGGCGCTGGAGCTGGACACAGCCAACCGCGAGGCCCGCGCCAACGGCCAGCTGATTGAGCTCGGACCGCGCGAATGGACGGTGATGGAGTATTTGCTGATCCACGCGCCCAAGCCGGCCAGCAAAGACAAGCTGCTGCAGGCCATGACCGGTTGGGACAAGGAGATCACGCCCAATGCCATTGAGGTGTATATCTCGCGTTTGCGCGGCAAGCTGGAGCCGCACGGCATAGCCGTACGTTCCATTCGCGGCTTTGGCTATCGGCTGGAGCTGGTGGAAGTTTCCCCGGGGATGCCGCCCAGCGCTGGCGCTGAATAGGCAGCGCAGGCATGAACCCTTTCGGCCAGTCCTGGGCCGTTCGCCTGAAAAACCGCCTGCGTACGTTGGCTGCGCGCACGGGCGGCAACGCGTTCGTGCCTGCCGCCATGAAGTCCGGCCTGCAGCGCCGGCTTCTCCTGCTGCTGCTTTTCCCGCTGGGGACTTTTGCGCTGGTGAGCATTTATTTTGACTACCAGACGGCCGGCGATGTCGCCCTGCAAAAAGATCAGCAGTTGCTCCGGCTGATTCCCCTGCTGGCCGATTCGGTTGTGGCGCCGGGCGCCACCCCGGAAAGTGCGCCGGTGCTGCTGATGGCTCCCGCCGTGGATGATTTCCTCAAGGGCCGGCCTGGCTTCGCCGGATTTCGCCTTGCTGATGCGGAAGGGGACTTTCTGGCTGGTGAGCCCTGGATTCCCGAACTGTTGCCGGCCACGCACGAGCCGGAATTCCACAGCATCGAATACAACGGCGTGACCTACCGGATTGCCGCCCAGCGCATGAAGACTGCAGTGGGTGAGCTGATCGTCCAGCTGGCGGATGGATCCGACCCGCGCCAGCAATGGGTGCGCTCCGTGCTGTTCAAGGTGCTGCTGCCGAACCTGATCCTGGTCGTGGCGGCAGGTTTTGCCGTCAACTGGGCCGTCACGCGGGCACTCAAGCCATTGATTGAGCTCAAGGACGCGGTGGAGCGCCGCAACCCGCGCGACTTGAGCGCCATCGACCCGCTGGCTACGCCAGCCGAGGTCCAGCCGCTGGTGAGTGCCTTGAACCGCCTTTTTGGCCTGGTGAACGACCAGGCGGAGGGGCAGCGGCGGTTTGTGGCTGATGCCGCGCACCAGCTGCGCACGCCTCTGGCCGGGCTGCAGGCCCAGGTCGAGGCCTGGGCGCAAGCGGCCAAAGTGGCTGAGGCCGCGGGCTCGGACGGGGCGGTGACCTTGCCGGCCGAAAAAATCATCAAGCTGCGCAATGCCACACGCCGGACGTCGCAGCTGGCCAACCAGCTGCTGGCGCTGTCGCGTGCCGATGCGTCGGCCGCCGGCGCCCAGCCGATGCAGCGGGTAGACCTGAAAGACCTCTGCGAATCCATTCTGCCGCTGCATCTGGATGCCGCCATGCGCAAGGGCATTGACCTGGGGCTGGAAACCCAGCCTGCACAGGTCAGTGGTTACGAGTGGCTGCTGCGCGAGCTGCTGGGTAATCTGGTGGACAACGCCGTCAAATACACGCCGCCCGGCGGCACGGTCACGATCCGCTGTGGCCCGACGGCCGGCTTCGCTGCGCCAGATACGCCAAAACAGCCGGGTCCTGGTGGCGCCGCCGCCGAGCACCGGGGATGGGGCGTCTTCCTGGAAGTGGAAGACGACGGCCCTGGCATAGCCCCGGACGAGCGCAGCATGGCGCTGCAGCGCTTTTACCGGGTGCAGGGGACGGCGGGCGAGGGCAATGGCCTGGGTCTGGCCATTGCCAGCGAAATCGCGCGGGTTCACCATTCGCAGCTGGAGCTGGACCACACCGGGACTGGCCCCGCCGGACCGTACGGATTACGGGTTCGGTTGAGTTTGTAGCTCGCCCACCACAGTAAGCGCTTGCTGTTACGGAACAGAACGTTGCGCCTTCGCCTCATGGGCGAAAACCCGGGCCTGGTGAGAGACGAACTGTCACCTGGCTGTGCGAGAATCAATTGCAACGATTCCCGGTTTTTTGAAACATTTCCTACTTCATCGCCTATGTCCGACTTAGCGTCTGAATCCGAATTGAGCCCGCACGTCACGCCAGCCGAGCCTGCGGTGCGCAAGCGCCCCAAACCGGGTGAGCGCCGGGTCCAGATCCTTCAGGCGCTGGCCACCATGCTGGAGCAGCCGGGCGCTGAGCGCATCACGACGTCCGCCCTGGCAGCCAAGCTGGATGTGAGCGAAGCCGCCCTTTACCGCCATTTCGCCAGCAAGGCGCAGATGTTCGAAGGCCTGATCGAATTCATCGAGCAAAGCGTCTTCACACTGATCAACCAGATTGGGGAACGTGAGCCCGACCATTCAGCCCGCACCCGCAAGCTGGTGGTCATGATTCTGCAGTTTGCCGAAAAGAACCCCGGCATGACGCGCGTGATGGTGGGCGATGCGCTGGTGTTTGAAAACGACCGCCTGCAAGAGCGCATGAACCAGTTCTTCGACAAGCTCGAGTCCAGCCTCAAGCAAAGCCTGCGCGACGCAGCGGCCGCCAGCGGCGCGGCGACCCCCACGGTCGACGCCCAGGTGCGCGCCTCCGTCATCGTCGCCTTCATGGTCGGCCGCCTGCAGCGCTTTGCCCGCTCCGGCTTCAAGCGCCTACCCTCGGAACACCTCGAAGCCAGCCTCGCGACGATCCTGGCCTAACGCCGCCTCAAGAGAGGGGCCTAATTCTTCTTCAAGCGGGGGCCGCGGAACGGGCTTTGCCCGGCCGCAGGTGCCCGTCCCCTGGAAGGGGAAAAGGCGCGACACGAAGTGCGCGTCCGATAGGGGTAAGTCAGTCCCTACCAATTCCAGAGGGTCCCGTCGTGCTGCAGGCGGTTCACCGGCAGGTAGGCGCGCTGGTACGGGTATTTCGCGGCGAGCTTCTCGTCGATCTCCACGCCATGCCCCGGCGTTTCACCGCAATGCATAAAGCCCTTGTCAAAACGATAGCTGTGCGGAAACACCTCATCGGTCTGCTCGGTGTGGCGCATGTATTCCTGCACGCCGAAATTGGGCACCCAGGTGTCGAAGTGCAGCGCTGCGCCCATGCAGACCGGTGACAAATCGGTCGCGCCGTGGCAGCCCGTGCGTACCTGGTACATCGCCGCAAAGTCGGCAATGCGCCGCAGGTGGGTGATGCCGCCGGCATGCACCACCGTCGCGCGGATGTAGTCGATCAGCTGGTTCTGGATCAAGTCCTTGCAGTCCCAGATGGTGTTGAAAATCTCGCCTACGGCCAGCGGTGTAGTCGTGTGCTGGCGGATCAGGCGAAAAGCCTCCTGGTTTTCGGCCGGCGTCGCGTCCTCGATCCAGAACAGGTGATAGGGCTCCAGTGATTTGCCCAGTCGGCCCGCCTCGATCGGTGTCAGGCGGTGATGCACATCGTGCAGCAAATGAATGTCCGGCCCGGCGGCGGTACGCACGGCGTCGAACAGCTTGGGGGTGTGCAGCAGGTATTTTTCGCTGCTCCAGTCGTGTTCGCTGGGCAGGTCAGCATCAGCCGGTTCGTAAAACAGCGTGCCCTTGCCGACGCCATACACCTTGTCCAGGCCCGGCACACCGCTCTGCGCGCGTATGGCCTGGTAGCCCATCTCCTTGTAGCGCAACACCTCTTCCACGGTCTGCGCAATGTCTTTCCCATTGGCATGCCCATAGACCATCACGCCGGTGCGGCTCTTTCCGCCCAGCAGCTGGTACAGCGGCATGTTGGCGGCCTTGGCCTTGATGTCCCAGAGGGCGGTGTCGACAGCGGCGATCGCGCTCATGGTGACCGGGCCGCGCCGCCAGTAAGCGCCCTTGTACAGGTACTGCCAGATGTCCTCGATCTGGTGCGCATCGCGCCCGATCAGGCAGGGGATGACATGCTCGGTCAGGTAGCTCACGACAGACAGCTCGCGCCCGTTGAGCGTGGCGTCGCCGATGCCGGTCAGGCCTTCGTCGGTTTCTATTTTCAGGGTAACGAAATTGCGGCCGGGGCTGCAGACGATGACGCGGGCGTTGGTGATTTTCATGGTGTTCAGATGGGGTGGGAGTGAAGTTGGTCCAGGGCGGCCAGCATGCCGCGCTGGTTGATCTGGATCAGCCAGTGGGTCATGCGGGCCAACCAGTGCACTTGCTGCGGCAGGGCCTCGCCCCAGATGGCCGGCAGCGTACCCAGGACTTGCACTGTCGCTGCTGCGTCACCGGAATGGGCAAGCGCGAGAGCTTTCAGCGTTTCGGCCATCGGGTCGCTCATGGCGTAGGGCTGCCCCTGCTCGTCGCTGCCGCGCAGATAACGCATCCAGGCCGCTGCCGCAAAGGCCAGCCGTTCCACGGGCTGGTTCGCGGCCAGGGCATCAATCACCGAAGGTACCCAGCGATATGGAATCTTCTGTGAGCTGTCGGTGGCGATCTGGTGCACCTTGTGCTGCAACTCGGGGTTGGCAAAACGTGCCAGCAGTGCGTCGCGGTAGGCGGGCCAGTCCGGGCGGCTGAGCTGGGGGCCGATTTCCTGCGTCATCAGGCCGTGGATGAAGCGATGCACTGCAGGCTGCGCGATGCAGTCGCTGACGACAGGCCAGCCCGCTACCGCGCCCATGCAGGCCATGGCCGTGTGGCTGCCGTTGAGCATGCGCAATTTGGCTTCTTCAAACGGCGCCACGTCGTCCACCACCGTGACGCCCGCAGCGGCCAGCACTTCGCCGTCCGCAGGATCGGCAAAGCGGCGTTCAATCACCCATTCCCAGAAGGCTTCGGTGCCCAATGCGGCCTGGTCAGCCACGCCGAGCGCCTGCCCGGCAGCGGCCAGGCGCTGGCCGGTTGCGGCCGGCACGATGCGGTCCACCATGCTGTTCGGGAAGGCGCAGGCGGTGCTGATCCATTGCGCCAGTGCCGGGCTTTCTTTTTGCGCGGCATCGATGCACAAAGCCTGCAACTTGCGGCCGTTGTGCGCCAGGTTGTCGCAGGAAGCGAGTGTCAACCCCGGCAGCCCCGCCGCATGGCGCGCCGCCAGGCCCTGCACCAGCAGTTGGGCGAGTTCCGGGGCGTAGCCCTTTTCAGTGACCGTCAGCGTGACCCAGCGCGTGGATGGCGCGGCCAGTGTCTGCACCACCCGCGCAGGCTCGCGGGCAGCCACGCAGGTTTGCCAGATGGCGCCGCCGACCTGCCACTGCACACCGGTGCTGCTGGCAACCTGCACGGCATACAGGCCGTCCTGCGCGGCCATGGCGTCGGCCAGCCCGGTGCTGCGCATGGCGACGCCCAGCACACCCCAGCGCGCATCACCACGCTGCAGCAGGGAATCGAATACCAGTGCCTGGTGCGCACGGTGAAAAGCGCCCAGGCCCAGGTGCACTACGCCCACAGTGCCGCGGCGTGAGTAAGTGGGGACGCCGATGCCTCGCGTGGCGATTTCCGGCAAAGCGCGGGTGTTCAGCATCGCGCGCTCAGTCAAACTGCAGGCCGCCGTTGAGGTCCAGCACCTCGCCGGTGATGAAGCCGCTCATCGGGTGGGCCAGGAACAGCACGCAGTGGGCGAACTCTTCGAGCTCGCAGAAGCGGCCCACCGGTATCTTCTGGCGCAGCTCGGCTTGCCGCTCGGCACTGACCTGCCCGGTCAGCATCTGGGTCTTCACAAAGGTCGGGGCGAGCGCGTTGCAGGTCACGCCGAACGCGGCGTATTCGCGGGCAAAGCTGAAGGTCAGCGAGATTACGCCGCCCTTGCTGGCAGCATAGGCTGGCAGCGGCGACAGCCCCCCGGTTTTGGCGCCATAGGACGATACGTTCACGATGCGGCCAAAACCACGTGCCTTCATCCCGGGCGCCACACGCTGGCTGACGTAGAAGACACCGTCGAGGTTGATGCGCAGGGTCTTGTGCCAGAGCTCCGGCGTGGTCTGTTCGCAGTTGGCGTATTGCAGGAAGCCGGCGTTGTTGACGCAGACGTCGATGCGGCCAAAATGCGCTTCAATGGCGTCGCAGGCGGCGTGCACCTGGGCCTGCTCGCTCACGTCCATGGTGAAGCAGGCCAAACGGTCACCATACGCGGCAAGCTCGGCGGCCACACGTTCGGTGCCGAGGTCAGTGGCCGCCACTTTGTAGCCGGCGGCCAGCAGGGCACGCGCCGTGGCCAGGCCCATGCCGGCGTTGGCGCCAGTGACAAGCGCAACCTGGTCTTGAATCGGTGGCGTCATGGTTTTTCGGTGAAATTGAGGATCATTTTGGCCGCTGGACCTTATAGAGACTGCGCGAGCAGCTACTGATTTGATAGCGTCCAGCGTTCAATCCGGCACATTTACGCCGACCTTCTGGCCGGCTGCGACGATTTCGCGCCAGGTTTCGCCGTCCATTTCAATGCCACCCTGTTCGCGTTCAAGCCGCGCGCGGCGTTCCGGTTCACCGGCAATCTGCACGGCGTCCACACCGTCGGCCGGCGGGCTTTTGCGCAGCCATTCGACGAAAGCCAGCGCTTCCATTTCCAGGGCCGATTGGGTGCCCAGCTTGCCCGGGTCAATCAGGATCGTGAGCATGCTGTTGTAGACCGCACGTGCGCTGCTTGTGGGGTGGTGCCAGGTGCCGCCGCCAGTAAGCGCGCCGCCCAGCAGCTCGCACGCCACCGCCAGGCCGTAGCCCTTGTGCTCGCCGAACGGCATGAGCGCGCCAAAAAAACCGTTCGGCTGCGGCACCACCACCACGCCGGGGTTGGTGGTGGGCTGGCCGTGTTCGTCGATCAGCAGGCCCGGCTGGACGGATTTGCCCTGGTTGTGCGCCACGCGCATCTTGCCTTGGGCCACGCGGCTGGTCGCGAAATCGAGAATGAAGGGCGGCTGGTCCTTCAGCGGTATGCCAATACAGCAGGGATTGGTGCCGTAGCGTCCGTCCGCGCCGCCCCAGGCAGCGACGACCGGCCGCGTCATCACGTTCACGAAGTGCAGCGACACCAGCCCCTGGGCCACGGCCATCTCGGCGAAATGGCCGATGCGCCCCAGATGGTGGGACTCGGCCAGCGCCATGATGCAGCTGCCATGGGTTTTGGCACGTACCATGCCGAGCGCCATCGCCTGCTCGCCGATCGACTGGCCGTAACCGCGCTGGCCGTTCAGGCTGAGCAGCGAGCCGGTATCGAGCAGGGTTTTGACCTGGGCGTTGGGCGTCAGGCCACCTTCGAGTACGGCATCGACGTAGCGCGGAAGCATGCCGATGCCGTGCGAGTCATGGCCGCTCAGGTTGGCCATGACCAGGTTGGCGGCGATTTTTTCCGCTTCGGCGGCCGTGCTGCCGGCTGCTATAAAAATAGTAGCTGCTTGCGCCCGTAGATATTGGGCTTGAAGCACTTTTTGCATGTGAAAAGCCCTTACATCACCGCGCCGACTTGCCAGGGCACAAATTCGTTTTGCCCGTAGCCGTGCTTTTCGCTCTTGCTCGGTTCGCCCGATGCGGTGGCCAGCACCATCTCGAAAATGCGCTGTCCCATCTCCTGCACCGTCACGCCGCTGTCGATAATCTCGCCGCAGTTGATGTCCATGTCCTCTTCCTGCCGATGCCACAGCGCCGAATTGGTGGCGAGCTTGAGCGAAGGCGAGGGCGCGCAGCCGTAAGCCGAACCGCGGCCGGTGGTAAAGCAGATGATGTTGGCGCCGCCAGCCACCTGGCCGGTGGCGCTGACCGGGTCGTAGCCCGGCGTGTCCATGTAGACAAAGCCGTGGTCCTTCACGGGTTCGGCGTATTCATAGACAGCCTCCAGGTTGGAGGTGCCGCCCTTGGCCACCGCACCCAGCGACTTTTCCAGGATGGTGGTCAGGCCGCCGGCCTTGTTGCCGGGCGACGGGTTGTTGTTCATCTCCCCCTCGTTGATCTGGGTGTAGTGCTCCCACCACTTGATGCGCGAGATCAGCTTTTCGGCGATGTCGGGGCGAACGGCGCGCCGCGTGAGCAAATGTTCGGCGCCGTAAATTTCGGGCGTTTCGCTGAGGATGGCTGTGCCGCCATGGGCCACCAGCAAGTCCACCGCCGCGCCGAGCGCCGGGTTGGCGCTGATGCCCGAATAGCCGTCGGAGCCGCCGCACTGCAGGCCGATGGTGATGTGCGCGGCGCTGCACGGTTCGCGCTTGACGGCATTGGCCTGCGGCAGCATTTCCTTGATCATGGCGATGCCCTTGGCCACCGTCTTGGCCGTGCCGCCCGTGTCCTGGATGCTGAAGACGCGCAGGGTTTCACCTTCGCGCAGGCTGCCGTGGGCCAGCCAGGCATTGATCTGGTTTGACTCGCAGCCCAGGCCCACCACCAGCACGCCCGCGAAGTTGGGGTGCGTGGCGTAACCTGTCAGCGTGCGTTGCAGGATCTGCAGGCCCAGGCCGTCGCTGTCCATGCCGCAGCCGGTGCCATGCGTCAACGCCACCACGCCGTCGACGTTGGGAAAGTCTTTCAGCGCTGCAGGGTTGTTCTGCCGCGAGAAATGGTCGGCAATCGCCCGCGCGGCGGTGGCTGAGCAGTTGACGCTCGAGAGAATCCCGATGTAATTGCGGGTGGCGACACGGCCGTCCGGCCGCTTGATGCCCATGAAAGTCGCCTCGCGCCTGGCTGGTGCCGGCTTCACGTCGGCGCCGAATGCGTAGTCGCGCGTAAAGTCGCCCTTGTCGGGGCCCATGTTGAGGTTGTGCGTGTGCACGTGCTCGCCGGGCGCGATGGGTTTGCTGGCAAAACCGATGATCTGGTTGTAGCGCCGCACGGGCTCACCCAGGGCCAGCGCGCGCGTGGCGATCTTGTGGCCGGCAGGAATCAGGCCGCGTACGGTGATGTTTTCGACCTCGGTGCCGCCCACCAGCTGGGCTCGGGCAATCAGGACATCATCGGAGGGGTGAAGGCGAATAAACGGTGTCATTGGTTTGAAGTTAGAAGCTGAACGTCACTTGGTTAATTGGAGACCCCCAGTTAGTGAAGGAGGCTATGGCTTCTTTGATAGCCTCAATCACTTTTTCACGGGACATTTGAAGGTCATTCGGGAAATCAACAGGGTGGGCTAATTCCCAAGGGTAAAACTCTTTCCCATCTTTGATGTGGGTTTTACAGCTAAGTTGTAGTGACAACCTGACCCCCTTCACACCGAAGATGAACCACATCAAATGATGAGTATCTTCGCCACCGCGATAAGTCTGCAGAAAAAACATCTCTCGACCGCGATCAATGGTCCACTTATATGGCCGCAGGGGACGCCCAATCGGGTCTCGCATCTGATCGTGCCCAATTAGTTGTTGATCCTCTACAGAAATCAGTTCTGTTACGAAAGCCATTTAATACTTCTGTGTTTATCGGGGGGCCATCGCGGAACCGGCTTCGCCGGGCCGCAGTTGGTGCCCCCTCGAAGGCGTCTCAGGGTGATTGTTTCACTTTCAGTAAAACATCTTCGGCAACCAGAGTACCAATTTGGGGAAATAGGTGATGATGACCAGGCTGCCCAGCAGCGGGAACAGCCAGGGCAGGATGGCGATGGTGGTCCGTTCCACGGAAAGTTTGGCCACGCGGGCCAGCACAAACAGCACCATGCCCATGGGCGGATGCAGCAGGCCGATCATCAAATTGAGCACCATCACCAGCCCGAAGTGGATCGGGTCCACACCCAGCTGCGTGGCAATCGGCACCAGGATTGGCACCAGAATCGTGATGGCTGCGGTCGGCTCCAGGAAGCAGCCCACAAACAGCATCAGCAAATTGGCCAGCAGCAGGAAGACCCAGGCCTCCTTGGTGAAGTCCAGCACCCATTTGGCAATGTCGGTGGTCACGCCGGTGGCGGTGAGCATCCAGCCGAAGATCGATGCCGCGGCCACAATGAACAGCACGGTGGAGGTGGTCTCGACCGTATCAAGGCAGACCTTCACAAAGCTCTTGAAGGTCAGCGTGCGGTACCAGGCAAACCCGAGGATCAGCGCCCAGACGCAGGCGGCAATCGCGCCTTCCGTGGGGGTGAAGATGCCGGTGGTCATGCCACCTATCAGCAGCACGGGCGTCATGATGGGCAACACGGCCTGAAAATTGAAGGCCTTGTCGGCCGCAAACAATGCCGCCAGTGCGACGGCCACCGTGATCTGCGGCGGAAAGTTCAGTTTGCCGATCAGCAGCCACAGCAGCAGCGGCCAGCCGACGACCACGGCGGTCTCCACCAGCGCCTTGTTCAGGCGGCTCCATGCGAAGGGAACATCGGCGCCCCAGCCGTTCTTGTGTGCGAAGTAGGCCACTGTCAGCATCATCAGGATGGCCATCATGACCCCCGGCAGGATGCCCGCCAGGAATAGCGCGCCGACGCTGACATTGGCCATCATGCCGTAGATCACAAAGGGCAGGCTGGGCGGAATGATGGGGCCCAGCGTGGCCGAGGCCGCCGTCACGCCCACGGCAAACTCGGTGCTGTAGCCGTGGTCCTTCATGGCCTTGATCTCGATGGTGCCGAGGCCGGCGGCGTCGGCAATGGCGGTGCCGCTCATGCCGGCAAACACCACTGAGCCGACGACGTTGACGTGGCCCAGCCCGCCCTTCATCCAGCCGACCAGCGCCAGTGCGTAGTTGTAGATGCGGTTGGTGATACCTGCGTTGTTCATCAGGTTGCCGGCCAGGATGAAGAACGGCACGGCCAGCAGCGGAAAGCTGTCGATGCCGCTGACCATGCGGTGAACCACCACAAAGGGCGGCGAGCTGTTGGTGAACAGGATGTAGACCAGCGACGCCCCGGCCATGGCCATGGCCACCGGCAGGCCACCGCTCATCAGGAAGAGAAAAATAACCTTCAACATTCAGCGGTCCTCCATCGTGGATTCAGGGCGTTCCAGCACGCTGTAGCCGCGCTGCAGGTGGATGCGCATGACCCAGATCGAGCGCACGGCCATGGCCGCAAACCCCACCAGGCAGACGCCGTACACAAGGTTCATCGGCAGGTCGATGATGGTCATCTTGTAGTTGCCCATCTTGTCCATCATTTGCCAGGTCAGCACGACCATGGCGCCCAGGAAGGCGATGCGCAGCACATCGGTCAGCAGGGCCATGGCCCGGGCCAGCCAGGTGGGCATGAAGCGGTAGAAGAAGTCGACCTGGATATGGTTGTTCTTGGCCACGCCGATGGCGGCGCCGACGAATACCGTGGCAATCAGCAGGTAGCGTGCGATTTCTTCCGTCCAGGCGGCGGAATCGTTCATTACATAACGCGTGAAGAACTGGTAGAAAACCGTCAGGCCCAGTGCCCAGAAGAAAAACAGCGCCGCCCAGGCTTCAACGGGCGTGCCGGACAGGTCAACTGCTTCATCCGTGGCGTGGAACTCGCCGTCGTCGCCCATGACCTTGGGCAAGGCGTCAATGTCGGGAATGGAAGTCATGATGGTGGAGTAGCGGGTAATGAGGCCCTTCCCTCCGACGGAGGAAAGGGCGGGAAGCCTTGGCCGGATGGGCAAGACTTACTTGATGGCCTGGATGCGGTCCCAATCCTTCTTGTCGTAGCCCATTGACGCCATGTCCACGGCCTTGACGATGTGATCGCGGAACTCGTCCTTGTTGACCGTGATCAGGTTGATGCCTTTTTTCTTGAACTCATCCACCAGCTCGCCTTCCCGCTTCTGGATGTCGGCCGTGGCTTTGGCGGCCGCTTCCTGCATCATATCCGTGAAGACTTTCTTGTCGGCATCGCTGAGCTTGGTCCAGACGTGGGGGCCGATCTGCGTGACCAGCGAATCGAGGATGTGGCCGGTCAGGATGATGTTCTTCTGGACCTCATAGAACTTCTTGGCCTCGATGGTGGGCAGCGGGTTCTCCTGTGCATCGACCGTGCCGTTTTGCAGCGCCAGGTAAACCTCGGCAAAGGCGATCGGCGTCGGGTTGGCGCCGCAGGCGCGAGGCAGGGCCATGTAGGCCGGCACGTCGGGCACCCGCATTTTCAGGCCCTTCATCTCTTCACAGGTCTTGAAGGGCTTGTTGCTGGTGGAGTGGCGCGCGCCGTAGTAGGTGACGGCGACGGTTTGCACGCCGGTCTTCTGTTTGTAGCCTTCGGTCAGTTCCTTGAAGACATCGCTCTTCGCGTATTTCAGCAGGTGCTCCGGGTCGCGGAAGGTGTAGGGGTAGTAGGCCACGCCGATCCGCGGAAAGCTTCGGGCCGCAAACGATGCGCCCGAGATGATGATGTCGACGGTGCCCAGCTGCAGGCCCTGGTTGATGTCGCTTTCCTTGCCCAGCGTGGAAGCCGGGAACACCTGAATCTCGTAGCGGCCGCTGGTGCGTTTCTTGATTTCGTCGGCTGCCCAGACCGACCACTTGTGGTAGGCCTCGGAGGTTTCGTAGACGTGCGCCCATTTCAGCTTGGTCTGCGCCGATGCGATGCCGGAAAAGCCCACAGTGCCTGCCAGTAGGGCGCAAGCAGCTATGGTTTTGATAGCGAATCTTTTTGTATTGAATGCGTTCATGTTGTCTCCTCGAAGGGTGGTTGCTGGCAGAAAGGAAATCGACGATGCGCGCCAGCGCGCACCGTCGTGAAGCCTGGGGTCTAAGAGCCCGTTCAATGTCTAAACGAGGCCGCGTTGGGCAAATGCCTTCTCGGGCGGTCTGCGTCGTTGCGGCGCTAGCCCATAGCCGGGCTATGGGCGTCGCACCGCGCCTTGCATCCCATCCCGAGAAGGTGCTTGCGCGGCCTCGTTTAGACATTGAACAGGCTCATTGCTCAGTTCTTCAGGTTGAGCTTGGTCACGAGTTGTTTGAAGTTGTCGTTGTCGCGCACCATTTGCGCCTTGAAGGCGGGGCCGTCGGCATAGGCGTAGCCCAGGTTCAGCTTGTCCATCACTTCGCGCATGATGGGCTCTTCGGCCGCCTTCTTGCTGAAAGTCCGGATGGTTTCCACGACTTCAGGCGGTGTGCCTTTGGCCACGCCCAGGCCGCGCCAGGTGCCGATGGACAGGTCGATGTTGCGTTCCTTGAGGGTGGGCACGTTCTCAAAACCCTTGACGCGCTGGTCGGCCATCACACCCAAAATCTTCAGCTTGCCGGCCGCCACATGCACGGCAACCTCAGCCGGGCTCACACCTACCGCGTCCACATGACCACCCAGCAGGGCCAGCACGGCGGGGCCGGCGCCCTGGTAGGGGATGTGGTTGAACCTGGCGCCGGTTTTTTCTTCCAGCGAGGCGGCCGCCAGGTGCCAGATCGAGCCATTGCCGGCGTTGCCGACCTTCACGTCGCTGCCGGTCTTTTTGGCGGCGGCGAGGAACTCTTCAATCGTGTTGTAGGGCGAGTCCGCTTTCACGGTGATGGCAGCCGGGTCGGCATTCAGGCGGGCAATCGGGATGAAGTCGTCCTGCGTGATCTTGGTGATGCCCATGTGCGGCAGGATGGTTACCTCCACAAACAGCATGGCAATCTTGTAGCCGTCGGGCTTGGCGTTGACCACGTCGGCCAGGCCAATAGCGCCGCTGGCGCCGGGTTTGTTGTAGACCACCAGCGATTGCGTGGTGTATTTTTTGGCGGCTTCGGCATAGGCGCGCGCCAGCGAGTCCGTGCCGCCGCCAGGCTGGAAGGCCACCATCACTTCAATGGGCTTGTTCGGGTAGGCCTGCGCCCAGCTGTTGCCGCAGAGGCTGGTGAGCGCCAGGAGGGCTGTCGCCAGCAATTTGCGCGGTGTCAGAAACTTCATGCTTGTCTCGCTTTCGTTTTTAGTTGGAAGGGAAATCCGGGGTGAGGTGGGTGCTGAAAGAAATCGTGACGAGTCATTTCTTCTGCACCTCCTGGTTTTTGGTCCGGCTCCAGCTCACGCTGAAACGCTTGTGCGACTGGTCCATGTGTGCATGCATGGCTGCACGCGCGGCATCCGGTTCATGGTTGCGCACCGCATCAAAAATGGCCTGATGCTCGGCAATCGCCGAGCGCCACGATTCAACGGTTTCAAAATGCCCGCCCAGCCGCTCGAACAACGGGCCGCGGCGCGAGTCCCAGAAGCGCTGGATGGTTTCAATCAGCACCACGTTGCCGCAAGACTCGACGACGGCGGTATGAAAAGCGCGGTCGCCTTCCAGCGGCAGCACGCCGCGGTCAGCGTCAAACTGCATGCTGGCGATGGCCTTGTCCATCGCGTCTATGTGTTTGCGCTTGGCCTGGGTCGCGGCCATGGCGGCGACTTCGCCTTCCACCACGCGGCGGGCGCGTATCAATTCAAGAGGACCCCATTCGTCCGGCGAGATCTGCGCGGCCCGGCCACTTCCATTGCCGTCGTGGCTGGCGGGCTTGCTTCGGTCCAGAACATAGACACCCGAGCCGGTGCGTACTTCGACCCAGCCTTCGACCTCCATCGCGATCAGCGCTTCGCGCACCGAAGGCCGGCTCACGCCCAACTGCCGTGCCAGGTCGCGCTCGGCGGGGAGACGTGCGCCCACGGCCCATTCGCCGGCCGAGATCAGCGTGCGCAACTGCTCGGCGATCTGGCGGTAAAGGCGTTGCGGTTCGACAGTTTGCAGGGGCATGGGGGAAAAGGATGAAAAGGTGGGGGCTTTAAGGGTTAGCCAGAATTGGACAAGTGGTAAGACCAATTGATAATCCCATGAAACCCCCGGGACAACATCCGGCAAAACCCTGTAGGAGTGAAGATGAGACTTGAAGGAAAAAAAGCGCTGGTGACCGCAGCCGGCCAGGGAATCGGCCATGCCACTGCGCTGGCGCTGGCGGCCGAAGGCGCGCAGGTCTGGGCCACCGACCTGAAGCCCGAGCTGCTGGAAAGCTACAAAGGGGCGGCCAACATCACGGCGCTGCCCCTGGACGTGCTGGACAAGGCGGCGATCCAGAAACTGGTAGGTGGCCTGCCGCCCATGGACATTCTTTTTAACTGCGCCGGTTTTGTCCACGGGGGCACAGCCCTGCAGGCCACCGATGCCGACCTTGAGTTCGCCTTCAACCTCAACGTGCGGGCCCAGTTCTGGATGATCCAGGCCGTGCTGCCCGGCATGCAGGCAAAAAAGGGCGGCAGCATTGTCAACATGGCCAGCGTCTGCAGCAGCATCAAAGGCCTGCCCAACCGGTTTGTGTATGGCACCACCAAGGCGGCCGTGATTGGCCTCACCAAAAGCGTCGCGGCCGACTTTGTGGCCGATGGCGTGCGCTGCAATGCAATTTGCCCTGGTACGGTAGACACGCCTTCGCTGCAGGACCGTATCAATGCCAACGAGGATCCCGTGGCGGCCCGCAAGGCCTTCATCGCACGCCAGCCGCTCGGGCGCCTGGCCCAGGCACATGAAATTGCGCCGCTGGTGGTCTTTCTGGCCAGCGACGAGGCTGCTTTCGTGACCGGCCAGGCCTACAACGTGGACGGCGGCATCACCATATGAACCAGCTGGACCTGAAAGGGCGCCATGCGGTCATCACCGGTGGTGCGGTCGGCCTGGGTTTTGCCGTGGCTCAGCGCATGCTGGCGTCGGGCGGCACGGTGACGCTGTGGGACATCAACCCCGAGGCACTGGCCGCGGCCAGGGGCGCGCTGGGCGCCGGGGTGCATACCGTGGCCGTCGATGTGGCCAGCCATGCCAGCGTGGTGGACGCGGTCCAGCAAACCGTTGCGCATAACCCGGCCATCGATGCGCTTGTCAACTCGGCCGGCATCACCGGCCCCAACGTCAAGCTGTGGGACTACCCGCCCGAGCAATGGATGCAGGTGCAGCAGGTCAACCTCAACGGCCTGTTCTTCTGCTGCCGTGAACTCGTGCCGCACATGCGTGCGCGCAACTATGGCCGCATCGTCAATATTGCCTCGGTGGCCGGCAAGGAGGGCAACCCGAATGCCAGCGCCTACAGCGCGAGCAAGGCCGCGGTGATCGCCCTGACAAAATCCCTCGGCAAGGAACTCGCCGATACCGGTGTACGCGTCAATTGCATCACACCGGCCGCGGTGAAAACGCCGATTTTTGAGCAGATGACGCCCGAGTTCATACAGTTCATGCTTTCTAAAATCCCCATGGGCCGCTTCGGAACGCCTGATGAGGTAGCCGCCATGGTTGGCTGGCTGTGCACTGAAGATTGCTCGTTCTCAACCGGCGCCGTTTTCGATCTGTCGGGCGGACGTTCTACATACTGAATCATTAACCAGAAGGAAAAACCATGAAACTCGTTCGCTATGGCAACCCCGGCAAGGAAAAGCCCGGCCTTATTGATGCCAATGGCAAGCTGCGCGACCTGAGCGCTGTCATCAAGGACATCGGCCCGGATCAGCTTGGCGATGCGGCGATTGCCAAACTGCGCAAGCTCAAGGCCGACAAGCTGCCGCTGGTCAAAGGCTCGCCGCGCTACGGCAGCCCGGTCAATGGCGTGCCCAAGTTCATCGCCATCGGCCTGAACTACGCCGACCATGCGGCCGAATCGGGCTTGCCGATTCCCGCCGAGCCGGTGGTTTTCATGAAGGCCACCAGCTGCATCCAGGGCCCGAACGATCCCATCATGCTGCCCAAGGGCTCGGTCAAGACCGACTGGGAAGTCGAGCTTGGCGTGATCATCGGCAAGACCGCGCGTTACGTGTCGCAAAAGGAGGCGCTCGACTACGTGGCCGGCTACTGCACCATCAACGACGTGAGCGAGCGCGAGTTCCAGATTGAGCGCGGCGGCACCTGGGACAAGGGCAAAGGTTGCGACACCTTCGGCCCGCTCGGCCCCTGGCTGGTCACGCGTGACGAAGTGCCCAACCCGCAAAAACTGGGCCTGTGGCTGGAGGTGAACGGCAAGCGCGTTCAAAAAGGCAACACCAAGACCATGATCTTCAGCGTCGCCAAGATCGTCAGCTACGTCAGCCAGTTCATGACGCTGGAGCCCGGCGACGTCATCACCACAGGCACACCGCCCGGCGTGGGCCTGGGCATGAAGCCGCCTGTGTACCTGAAGAAGGGCGACAAAATCTCCCTGGGCATCGAAGGCCTGGGTGAGCAGCACCAGGTGGTGGTGGCGTATAAAAAGTAACCCCCGTTCAGGCTCACTTCGTGTAGCCTGCTCCCCCCTTCCAGGGGGCGGTGCCTGGGGCCGGCGAAGCCGGACCCGCGGCCCCCACTGGTGAAATACCTTCATTGGGTTACGTCACTGAAGGGCTAGGTAGTTACCCTCCCTGGCGTTAGAACTGGGTCCCTATAAGCAGGGGCTAAACAACCCCTGCTTGCTGATGGTCATCAAAGTGTTGCAAAATAGAACGACCGTTCGTTTTATTTTGTAGCACCTCATGGCCATCACAGAACTTCCCGCTAAAGCCTCCCGCGCCCCGGCAACGGGCAGCGCCGTGGCCAAAAGCCAGCAAAAAGGCCAGCAGACCAAGGCCGCCATTGTGGACGCCGCCCTGGGCCTGGCCACACAGATCGGGCTGGAAGGCCTGAGCATAGGCGCGCTGGCTGAGGTCATGCGCATGAGCAAGTCGGGCGTGTTCGCCCATTTTGGCTCGCGCGAAGAGCTGCAGATCTCCGTCATCCGTGAATACCACGTGCGCTTTGAAGAAGAGGTTTTCTTCCCTGCCCTGCAGCAGCCGCGCGGCTTGCCTCGTCTGGCGGCGCTGTTTCATAACTGGATGAAACGCACCTCGCTTGAAATCGATTCGGGCTGCCTGTACATCAGCGGCGCCGTTGAATTTGACGACAGGCCCGGCCCGGTGCGCGACGCGCTGGCGGGCTCGGTTCGCACCTGGCTGGCGGCCATGTACCGCGCCGTGGTGCAGGCCAAAGAGGCCGGTCACCTGCATGCTGACGCTGATGAGCACCAGATGGCGTTTGAAATCCACGGCCTGATCCTGGCGCTGCACTACGAAGCCCGCTTCCTCAAGACACCGGGCTCCATGGACCGCGCCAATACCGGCTTTGCCAACATCCTGGCGCGCTATGGCAGCGACGCCTCCCTTTCCACCTTGCCGAAGAAAGCTTCCGGCAAGGCATCCCCTTCCAAACCAGTTTAAGCAAAAGGAATCCACCATGCCCCAGTACAGCCCGCCCCTGCGCGACATGCAATTCGTCATGCACGAAGTGCTCAAGGTCACCGATGAATTCAAGGCCATTCCCAAGCATGCAGACGTTGACGTGGACACCATCAACGCGGTACTCGAAGAAGCCGGCAAGTTCGCCGCCGAGGTGACCTTTCCGCTGAATATCAGCGGCGACGAAGAGGGCTGCAAGCTCGACAAGACCACGCACGAAGTCACGCCGCCCAAGGGCTTCAAGGAAGCCTACGCGCAGTACGTCGAAGGCGGCTGGGCCGCGCTCAGCTGCGACCCGGAATACGGCGGGCAGGGCCTGCCGTTTGTGCTGAACCAGTGCCTCTACGAAATGCTCAACTCGGCCAACCRGGCCTGGACCATGTACCCGGGCCTGTCGCACGGCGCCTATGAAGCCCTGCATGCGCACGGCACCGACGAGCAGAAAAAACTCTACCTGCCCAAGCTCACCAGCGGCGAATGGACGGGCACCATGTGCCTGACCGAGCCGCATTGCGGCACCGACCTGGGCCTGTTGCGCACCAAGGCCGAGCCGCAGCCTGACGGCACCTACCGCCTGACCGGCAACAAGATCTTCATCAGTGCCGGTGAACACGACATGGCCGCCAACATCGTGCACCTGGTGCTGGCCCGCCTGCCTGACGCGCCCCAAGGCAGCAAGGGCATCAGCCTCTTCGCCGTGCCCAAGTTCAACATCAATAAGGACGGCGCCCTCGGTTCGCGCAACGGCATCTACTGCGGCGGCCTGGAGCACAAGATGGGCATCCACGGCAACGCCACCGCGCAGATGGTGCTCGAAGACGCTGTCGGCACCATGGTGGGCGCGCCCAACAAGGGCCTGGCCGCCATGTTCGTGATGATGAATGCCGCCCGCCTGGGCGTGGGCAACCAGTCACTGGGCCTGACCGAAGTGGCCTTTCAAAATGCGCTGGCCTACGCCAAAGACCGCATCCAGATGCGTTCGCTCTCCGGCGTCAAGGCCAAAGACAAACCGGCTGACCCCATCATCGTGCACCCCGATGTGCGCAAGATGCTGCTGACAGCCAAGGCCTATGCCGAGGGCGGCCGCGCGCTGGCGATTTACTGCACGCTGCTGCTCGACAAGGAACTGCACCACCCCGACGAAAAAGTGCGCAAGGATTCCGGCGAAATCGTCGCCCTGCTCACGCCCATCGTCAAAGCCTTCCTGACCGACAACGGCCACATCTCCACCAACGCCTGCATGCAGGTCTTCGGCGGCCACGGTTTCATTAAAGAGTGGGGCATGGAACAGTTTGTGCGCGACAACCGCATCAACATGATTTACGAAGGCACCAACACCATCCAGTCGCTGGACCTGCTGGGCCGCAAGGTACTGGGCAACAACGGCGCCACGCTGAAGAAATTCGGCAAGGTCATCGGCGCGCTGATCGCCGAGGAAGGCGTCAACGAGAAGATGGCCGAGTTCATCAACCCGCTGGCTTATCTGGCCGACCAGATGACCAAGTTCACCACCGAGCTGGGCTTCAAGGGCTTCCAGAACCCCGACGAAGTGGGCGCTGCCGCCGTCGATTACCTGCGCGTGGCCGGCCACTTGGTGTTTGGCTACTTCTGGGCATTGATGGCGCAAACCGCGCTGCGTGAAATCGCCGCGGGCAACACCGACAAGTTCTATGTAGCCAAACTGCAGACCGCACGTTTTTACTTCGCCAAGCTGTTCCCCGAAACCGCAACGCTGATGCGCACCGCACGCTCGGGCAGCAAGGCGCTGATGGAAACCGACGAAGCGCTGGCCTGAGTCTTTTGAACAAATCAACGGGAGACACCATGAAACGCAAACTGCTGATGATCGTTTTGGGCTTGATGGCTATCCCGGCGCTGGCCCAGAACACGCCGGTCGGCCTCTGGCGCGGCTTTGATGAAAAAACCGGCGATCCCAAAGTCGAAATCCGCATTGCTGAAGCCGGCGGTGTGCTGAACGGCAAAGTCGAAAAGCGCCTGTCCCCCGGCGCGAAATCCGACGACGTTTGCACCGAATGCTCCGACGACCGCAAGGACAAGCCGCGCTTGGGCCTTGAGATCATTCGGGGTGCCAAGAAGTCACCCGATGGCGACGTCTGGGAAGGCGGCAAGATTCTTGACCCGGACAACGGCAAAAGCTACTCCCTCAAGATGACCCCGATTGAGGGTGGCAAGAAGATGGAAGTCCGCGGCTCCATCGGGCCTTTTGGCCGCACCCAAACCTGGGTGCGTGTGCAATGAACATGCTGAAAGTTCGGGCAAGCCATGGGTGAAGCAATTTCCCGTTTGCGGTCACTGCCTTTCGGTGCCGGTGGCAGCACTCCGCCGGCCGCGCGCCGCTGGTGGGGGCACCACCTGCTGAAAAAGCCGTTTTTCGGCCGCTTCATGAAACCCTGGCGCTGGCCCGCGGACGTGCCGCAAGAAGGCTGGGAGCGGGTACAGATTGCAAGCCGCAGCACGAGCTGGCTGGAGGCCATCGTCGCGCGCACGCCGCTACCGGCGCGTGGCGTGGTGGTGTGTGCCCATCCCATGGGTTTCGCTTGCAAGGGCTTCTGGTTGCGCCACGGCCATGCCCAGGCGTTGCTGGACGCAGGCTTTCATGTGGTGGCTTTCGACTTCAACGGTTTCGGTGAAAGCCCGTCGACCAACTTCGATTACCCCGGTGACGTGATATCGGTGGGCTGCTGGGCGCGTGGCGCTTTTGCCGGGCTGCCGGTGCATGCGCTAACGGCATCTTTCGGCGCGATCAATACGCTGAGCGCCATTGATGAAGCGGATTTTCCCTATGACAAGGTGGTGGCCGAAGCCTGCTCGCCCACCTTGCCCGATTTCTGGAAAGCCTACCCTGTTGCCCATGCGGTGCTCAACATAAGCCGGCGCATCAATCCGCAGGGCGAGCTGCGCCTGCGGCCCGTACACCACCTTGCCAACATGCGCGACGTGGACGTGCTGCTGATCCACAGCCGGGGCGATCGCTGGACGCCGGTGCATTTCGGCGATGCCTTGCAGAAGGCTGCTTCACGGCCTGAACGCATCCAGCGCCTGATCCTCGAACGCGCCGACCACACCCACGGCATGCGCGACGAGCCGCAGCGCTATTGGGGCGCGGTGCTCGAATTTTTCAACCAGTCATCTCCCACAAGGTCTTAACCATGTCACGATTCCAAGTCAAAAAAGTCGCCGTGCTCGGCGCCGGCGTTATGGGTGCGCAGATCGCCGCCCACCTGGTCAACGTCAAGGTGCCGGTGGTGCTGTTCGACCTCGCCGCCAAGGAAGGTCCGAAGAACGGCATCGTCATCAAGGCAGTCGAAGGCCTCAAGAAGCTCAAACCCGCCCCGTTGGGCGTGCCAGAAGACGCGGCGTTGATCCAGCAGGCCAACTACGAAGAGAACATGGAGCTGCTCAGGGAGTGCGACCTCATCATCGAGGCGATTGCCGAGCGCATGGACTGGAAGACCGACCTGTACCACAAGATCGCGCCCTTCATTGCCGAAGGTGCCATCGTGGCCAGCAACACCTCGGGCCTGTCAATCACCAAGCTCAGCGAGGCGCTGCCTGAATCCATCAAGCCGCGCTTTTGCGGCATTCATTTCTTCAACCCGCCGCGCTACATGACGCTGGTGGAGCTGATCAACACGCCGACCACCGAACCCAAGGTGCTGGACGACCTGGAGGCCTTTGTCACCAGCGCGCTGGGCAAGGGCGTGATCCGTGCGCACGATACGCCCAACTTCATCGCCAACCGCGTGGGTATCGCCAGCATGCTGGCCACCATCAAGGAGGCCGAAACTTTCGGTCTGACCTATGACGTGGTCGATGACCTCACCGGCAAGAAGCTGGGCCGCGCCAGCTCAGGCACCTTCCGCACCGCCGACGTGGTGGGCCTGGACACCATGGCCCACGTCATCAAGACGCTGCAAGACAACCTTGGCCCCGGCAAGGTAGAAGACCCGTTTTCCGATGTCTACGGCACGCCACCCGTGCTGGCCAAGCTGCTTGAATCGAAAAGCCTGGGCCAGAAGACCGGCGCCGGTTTCTACAAAAAACAGGGCCGCGACATCCTGCGCCTGGACCCCGAGAGCATGGAATACGTGCCCGCCGGCGCCAAGGCCAATGAAGTCGTGGGCCGAATGCTGAAAAAGCCCGCGGGCGAGCGCCTCAAGCTTTTGCGCGAGGCCGAGGGCGCGGAAGCGCGCTTCCTCTGGGCCATCCTGCGCGACCAGTTCCATTACGCGGCCGTGCACCTGGAAAGCATTGCCGAAACCGCACGCGACATCGACTTCGCCATGCGCTGGGGTTTTGGTTCCAAGCAAGGCCCCTTCGAGTTGTGGCAGCAAGCCGGCTGGAAGCAGGTCGCTACCTGGATCCAGGAAGACATTGACGCCGGCAAGGCGCTGTCCAAAGCGCCGCTGCCTGACTGGGTGTTCAAGGGTCCGGTGGCCGACGCCGGTGGCGTGCATACGGCCGAAGGTTCGTGGAGCGCTTCAGCCAAAAAATTCATCCCGCGCCGCCAGCTGCCGGTCTATGAGCGCCAGTTCTTCCCCGAAGACGTGCTCGGCGCCAAGGCGCCCGCGTTCGAGACGGCAGGCACCACGCTGCATGAAGACGACGCGATCCGCCTCTGGACGCTGGACGGTGTGAATGGCGACGTGCTGATCGCCAGCATCAAGACCAAGATGCATGCCATCAGCCCCGACGTGGCTGAAGGTTTGGCGATGGGTGTGGACCTGGCCGAGAAAAGCTACAAGGGCATGGTCATCTGGTCCAACGACGAGATGTTCTCCGCAGGCGCCGACCTGCAGGCCATGCTGCCCGCCTTCATGATGGGCGGCGCCAAGGCGATTGAAGGGGCAGAGGCCGAACTGCAGAACGTGATGCTCAAGCTGCGTTACGCGGCCGTGCCTGTGGTGTCGGCCATTCGCGGCCTGGCGCTGGGTGGCGGCTGCGAAATGGCGGTGTATTCAGCCAAGCGCGTGGCTGCGATGGAAAGCTACATCGGCCTGGTCGAAGTCGGCGTGGGTCTGGTGCCCGGCGCCGGCGGCCTGACCTACATCGCGCGCCGCGCCGCGGAAAACGCCAGCACTTCGACCAACAAGGACATCCTGCCCTTCCTGACCGAAGGCTTTACCGCCGCGGCCATGGCCAAGGTCGGCACCAGCGCGATCGAAAGCCGCAAGATCGGTTATCTGCTCGACAGTGACGTGATCGTGCCGAACAAGGACGAGCTGCTGTTCGTCGCGCTGAACGAAGCGCGCGCACTGTTCAATTCGGGCTACCGCGCGCCGCACAAGCGCCAGTTCCCGGTGGTGGGCCGCAGCGGCCTGGCCACCATCAAGGGCCAGCTGGTCAACATGCGCGACGGCGGCTTTATCAGCGCGCACGACTTCCACATCGCCAGCCTGATCGCGAACGTGGTTTGCGGCGGTGACGTGGATGCAGGCACGCTGGTGACTGAAGAGTATTTGATGACCTTGGAGCGCAAGGCCTTCTGCTCGTTGCTGGAGCACCCCAAAACCCAGGAGCGAATCATGGGAATGATGAGCACCGGCAAACCTGTTCGTAACTGATGACCGACCAATCCGCCATGAGCGATCAACAACCCAACCGTCTGGCGCGGCAGCTGCAGCGGCTTGAGGAAGTACCGGCGTTTGCCCGGGGCTGGTTCCGCAGCGTGGTGCTGCGTCGCGCTGTGCCATTTACCGGCACCGCCGGCCTGGACTTTATTGAGATGGGCACTGGCCGGGTCGAGATCGGCATCAAAAACGAGAAGAAGGTGCAGAACCACATAGGCGGCGTGCATGCCTCGGCCATGAACTTGCTGGCCGAAACCGCCACCGGCATGGTGGTGGGCATGAATGTGCGCGACGACTGCATTCCGCTGGCCAAGGAGCTGAAGATGGCGTTCAAGAAGCGCGCCACTGGCGCTCTGCGCGCCGTGGCCACGTTGAGCGACGAGCAGCGCGCGGCCATGCAGGCGAGCGACAAGGGTGAAGTCACCGTGCCGGTCATCGTGACCGATGAAGCCGGTATCAACCCGGTCGAATGCGAATTTGTCTGGGCCTGGATTCCCTCCGGCCCACGGAAAAGTTAACTGAGAAATTGAAGGAAACCATCATGGCCAAACAAGTCCAGGAAGCCTACATCGTCGCCGCCACCCGCACGCCCATCGGGCGCTCGGGCCGCGGCTATTTCCGCAACATGCGGCCCGACGACCTGCTGGTCAAGGCGCTGCAGGCGGCGCTGGCGCAAGTGCCTTCGCTGGATCCGAAGGCGATTGAAGACATCATCTGCGGCTGCGCTATCCCGGAAGGCCCGCAAGGCCTGAACGTGGCACGCATTGGCGCGGTGCTGGCGGGCCTGCCCACCAGCGTGGGCGGCATCACCGTCAACCGTTTTTGCGCCTCCGGCCTGTCGGCCATCCAGATGGCGGCCGACCGCATCCGCGTGGGCGAAGCCGACGTGATGATCGCCGCCGGCACCGAGAGTATGAGCATGGTGCCCATGTCGGGCAACTCGCCCTCGCTCTCGCCCAGTATGTTCATGAACGACGAGAACGTCGGCATCGCCTATGGCATGGGCCTGACGGCCGAGAAGGTCGCCCAGCAATGGAAAGTCTCGCGCGAAGCGCAGGACCAGTTCGCACTCGAGTCGCACCTCAAGGCCATCAAGGCGCAGCAGGCTGGCGAATTCGCCAACGAGATCACGCCCGTCGAAGTGACCGACCGCACCGCCAACCTGGAAACCGGTGAAGTCGTCGCCAAGACCCGCACGGTGAGCCTGGACGAAGGCCCGCGCCCCGACACCTCGCTCGAAGGCCTGGCCAAACTCAAGACGGTGTTTGCCGCGCGCGGCTCGGTCACCGCCGGCAACAGTTCGCAAACGTCGGACGGCGCGGGTGCGCTGGTGCTGGCCAGCGAAAAGGCGGTCAAGGACTTCGGCCTGAAGCCGCTGGCCCGCTTTGTGAGCTACGCCGCCAAGGGTGTGCCGCCCGAGATCATGGGCATAGGCCCCATCGAAGCCATTCCTGCCGCCTTGCGCTACGCCGGCCTCAAGCAGGAAGACATCGACTGGTTCGAACTGAATGAAGCTTTTGCTGCGCAGTCGCTGGCCGTCATCAACACGCTCAAGCTCGATGCCAGCAAGGTCAACCGCATGGGCGGCGCGATCGCGCTGGGCCATCCCCTGGGCGCGACCGGTGCGATCCGCGCCGCGACGGTGATCCATGCGTTGCATCGCCACCAGCTCAAGTACGGCATGGTCACGATGTGCGTGGGGATGGGTCAGGGCGCTGCGGGTATTTTCGAGCGCGTGTAAGGCCGTCGGCGGCGGCCCCACTGTCGCGCTTGCGGCAGCGGTTATGGCAGCTGCGGGGCAGACTGGGCTTTTCCTGACTGGAGACAGAAGATGGAGCGAATCACGGTTCTGACCCAGGACTCCTGGGCGCTGGCAGCGACGGTGTTTGCAGCGGATCTCGCGGGAGGCGAGGCCCGCGGCGGTGTACTGCTGGCCGGTGCAATGGCCACGCCCCAGCAACATTACGAGCCCTTCGCCCGCTGGCTGGCCACGCAAGGCTTTACCGTGCTAACACTCGATTACCGCGGCACTTTTGCCTCCGGCGGTGAGCGCGTGGCGTCCACCGATGCCACCTTCGACACCTGGGGACAGCAGGACGTGAGCGCCGCTGCCCGGTTCCTGCGGCAACGTGTGCCGGACCTTCCGCTTTACTACCTGGGGCACAGCCTGGGCGGGCAATTGTTTGCCAGCTCCGAAACTACGCACTTCTTTCAGCGTGCCGTGCTGGTTGCCAGTGGCAGCGGTTACTGGCCGCGCCTGCGCAAAGCGGTGCCGCGTTGGGGCCTGTTTGCCGCCACGCAGATCTGGGCGCCCTTGCTGGTACCGTTGTTCGGTTATTTCCCGGGCCGGAAACTGCGCAAGGTTGGCAACATTCCCGCAGGTGTGATGCGGCAATGGACGCGCTGGTGCCGCCATCCGGACTACCTGGCGCGTGAAGCCCATCAGCGTGAACGTTTTGAACGCGTGCAGACGCCCATCACCTACTTCAACTCAAGCGATGACGAGGTCTTTTCACAGTGGTCGTCAGACCGGTTTGTGGCCTTGTTCGGTGCGCGACGTGAACCGGTGCAATGCATGACCCTTGACCCGGGAAATCTGGGTGTCAGGCATATAGGCCACTTCGGCTACTTTCGCGACAAGCTGCGTGCCAGCTTCTGGCCCCAACTGGTGCAACACCTTCACGCGTGATGCGCGTGCCCGAGTTCAGTTCATCCATTTCCAGGAGCATGTGATGCAGATGCAGATCCTCAGTTCAGGCACGGCGCAACTGTCCACTCGCGTTTATGCGCCTTCTTCGCCTGCGCGTGCCAGCGTGGTCATCGGTGGCGCCATGGGGGTGCGGCAAGACTATTACGCACCGTTTGCGCAGTGGCTTTCTTCCCAGGGCTTTTGCGTCACCACTTTTGACTACCGGGGTTCGGGCGAGTCCTTGCCCAACACCGCCAGCGGCAGCCTGCGTGGTTTCAAGGCCGACCTGCTCGACTGGGCCGCCGACTATGAGGCTGTGGTGGATGCCGCCAAGGCAGCCTTGCCGGATGCACCGCTTTACCTGCTGGGTCACAGCCTAGGCGCGCAGCTGCCGGGTTTCCTGAAGAATCAGGACAAGATCGATGGCCTCGTCAGCATCGCGGCAGGAAGCGGGTACTGGCGCGACAACGCACCGCAGCTCAGGCGCCTGATTTTGTACTTCTGGTATGTGCTGGTGCCATTGGCCACGCGCCTTTGTGGTTATTTCCCCGGGCGCAGGTTAAAGAAAGTTGGCGACCTGCCAGCCGGCGTGATGCTGCAGTGGCGCAAGTGGTGCCTGGATCCGCACTACAGCGTGGGGGCCGAGGGAGAAAGCGCGCGGCTGAGTTATGGGCGGGTCAGTTTTCCGGTGACCGCGCTGTCCATGACAGATGACGAGCTGATGACCTGGCGCGGCACGCAAAACCTCATCAACCTGTACAGCAATGCACCGCGCAGCTTTGAACGCATCGCGCCGGCAGATCTCAAGGTCAGGCGCATCGGGCATTTTGGCTTCTTCCGGGAACAGTTCAACCAGACCTTGTGGCCCCGTGCCCAGCAGATCATCGACGGCATGACCGGTGCCGCCAAAGCCCCGGTTTGAACCGGAAAGCTCCATCACACCTGCCGACATGACAAGCACGCATTCTTTTGACGACGCGCTCAGGCTGGAAGCCGCCGGCAGCGACAGGCCCCACACCTGGCTGGGTCACAGCAGCCCCGCATACTGGAACATGGTGGGGCCGTTCGGCGGAACCACAGCGGCCACAGCCTTGCGTGCCATCCTGTTGCACCCGGCCCTGCTGGGCGAGCCGGTGGCGCTGACTGTGAACTACGCAGCGGCCATGGCAGAAGGCCCGTTCACCGTCACGGCCAGGCCGGCTCGCACCAACCGTTCCACCCAGCATTGGCTGGTGGAGTTGTCGCAGGACGGCGATGCCGGAGGCGCTGTGATGACCGCCACAGCCGTTACGGCTGCGCGCCGCGAGACCTGGAGTGCCAACGACACACCCATGCCCGCGGTCACGCTGGCCGACGCTTCAGGCAGGCTGCGGTTTTCGACCTCCGCATGGACGAATCGCTACGACATGCGGCCGGTGCGCGGCGCCATACCGCAGGTTTGGGACGGCAGCGGCGATGAAAGCCTCACGCAGCTGTGGGTGCGCGACGACCCGCCGCGGCCGCTCGATTTCCCGGCGCTGGCGGCCATGTCAGACGTGTTCTATCCGCGGGTCTGGCTGCGCCGTGCCACGCGTGTACCCGCCGGTACGGTGTCGATCACCACGTACTTCCACGCCGACGGCCGGCAATTGGCTGAATGCGGTGAAGGCTATTTGCTGGGGCAAGCCAGGGCCCAGGCCTTTCGCAATGGTTTCTTTGACCAGACCGCGCAGCTGTGGAGCGAAGCGGGCGTACTGCTGGCTACCAGTACGCAGGTTGTTTATTACAAAGAATAGGCCCGCGGGGGCAGCATGCATGGCTGGCCCCTACACTTGCGTCTTAACGGAAAACACATGAACACTCCCACCCCTATTTCCACCGGCAGCATTCCCGAAATCCTGAGCCACGTCGACGCGGGCGTGATGACCATCACGCTCAACCGTGTGGACAAAAAAAATTCCATCACCTCCGCCATGTATGGCGCCATGGCCGACGCACTGGAGTCGGCCCACCACGATGCAGCCGTGCGTGTGGTGGTGATCCAGGGGCATGAAACGATTTTTTCCGCCGGTAACGATATCGGCGATTTCCTGAACAAGCCGCCTTCAACGCCCGATTCGCCGGTCTTCCGTTTCCTGCGCGGCATCAGCAGCTTTCCCAAACCGCTGATAGCCGCTGTGTGCGGACCCGCAGTCGGCATAGGCACCACGCTGCTGCTGCATTGCGACCTGGTCTATGCGGGCGACAACGCCGCATTTTCCATGCCTTTCGTCAACCTGGGCCTGTGTCCTGAAGCTGCGTCGAGCTTTCTGGTGCCGCAGCTCATGGGTTACCCGCGCGCCGCCGAGGCACTGCTGCTAGGCGAACCCTTCATGGCCGAGACCGCACTGGAAATCGGGCTGATCAACCGCATCGTGCCGCCCGCCGAAGCCAATGCGCTGGCCCAGCGGCAGGCGCAAAAGCTGGTCGCCAAACCGCTCAGCGCGCTGATGGAAACCAAGCGCCTCATGAAAAAAGGCAACGCCACCGTGGTGGCCGAGCGGATGGCCGAAGAGGGTGCGAGCTTTGGCCGCATGCTGGGCGAACCCGCTGCGCGCGAAGCCTTCACCGCCTTTATGGAAAAGCGCCGGCCAGACTTCAGCGCAGTCTGAAGTCTGCGTCCGAAGGACGGGGCCGCGTAGCGGGCCGGCAGCTTTCGCTAAAAGCGCCGCCCGGTTTTTTCCGGGACCGGAAGAAGAGCACTCAGCTCCGGCTTACGCCGCGCTTCACCGCTTGTGTGCCGCGGGTTTGCGGCCCTTGGGTCGCAGAGCAGGCTGCCGGGCGGACTCCGCCGTCAGGCGCAGACAGTCCATCAATTGCTCACTGCTGGGTGTCAGCCGCCGTCCCCGCACGGTGATGAGTCCGACAGGCGGGAGTTCAATCGGAACCTCGATAGGCAGGACATCCAGCAGGCCTTCCCGCTGGAAGTGCAAGCCGACCGAGCGCGCCAGGAAGCCGGCCGCGTCACGCTGTTGCGCAAAGGTGCTAAGCGCCAGGAAAGACGATGTTTCGATGATGTCGGTGGGCGGATTCAGACCATGGCGAAAGAAGGTCTGTTCGATCTTCACGCGCAGCGATGCCCAGGGCGGGGGCAGCACGCAGGGTATGCCGGCCAGATCGCTCCAGCCTGGATTTTTCTTGCGCGCGAGTGCGTGGCCACGCTTGACCACCACCACCATGGGCTCGTCGAACAGGGCCTCCGTCACCAGATCGGGGGCGGCATAACCGGGCTCCAGGCGGCCGACGAACAGGTCCAGTTCGCCCATGCGAAGCCGGGGTAAAAGCCGCGTCAGGTCGCCTTCTTCCACCAGCACCGTCGCAAGGGTCGAGCGCTGCTTGAGCAGTTTGACGGCGCCGGCCAGCAGCACCGGCATCGCCGCCACCATCGAACCCACGCGGGTGCGTCCCGCCGCGCCGCTGGCCACGGCGGAGATTTCATCGCGCGTGCGCTCGTACTCGGCCAGCACCGAACGGGCAAACCGGACGATGGCCTCGCCGCTGGAGGTCGGTTCGGTGCCGCGGGTGGAGCGGTCAAAGAGGGCCAGCCCAAGCATGCTTTCGACTTCGGCCAGCATTTTCGACACGGCGGGCTGGCTGACCGACAGGAACTCGGCGGTTCGGCCCAGGTGGCGGAACTGGTCCAGCGCCACTACCAGTTGCAGGTGGCGCAGCTTGATGTTGGAACGCAGGACACGGTCAATCTGGGTCATGAATCATGTTAACCCAAAGGCTATGAAGCAATTCCATTA
Source organism: Polaromonas sp. P1_F1 (assembly GCF_056405795.1). Lineage (NCBI taxonomy): Bacteria > Pseudomonadati > Pseudomonadota > Betaproteobacteria > Burkholderiales > Comamonadaceae > Polaromonas > Polaromonas sp. P1_F1. The sequence goes on along the minus strand of NZ_JBFUBJ010000001.1, from coordinate 733,743 downwards.
TTCGATTGGATTGTTATGAAGAACATGGCAAGAATCGGGGCAACAAGAAATGCAGTCACGCAGCCGCCACGGTTGCCACCAATGCAGCAGCAACACATTCACCCAGAGGCAGACAAACCCCATGAAGACTTCCCCCCAGGTTTCCCCTTTTTCGTTTAACGCCAGGCGCCGCAGCCTGCTGATCGGCAGCGCCGTGGCCGGTGCTGCAGCGTTGGTAAAACCTTTGTGCGCCTTGGCCCAGGGCTACCCCGAGCGGCCCATTACCTTTATCTGCCCGTGGCCTGCCGGCGGCACTGCCGACCAGTCCATGCGCGCCCTGTGCCAGGTCGCCTCGCGCGTGCTGGGCCAGGCCATTGCGGTGGAAAACAAGGTGGGCGCTTCCGGCATGATCGGCACCAAGGCCATGGCCTCCGCCAGACCCGACGGCTACACCATCGGCCAGATCCCTATTTCCGTCACACGTTTTTCGCAGCTGGGCACGCTGCAGCTGGACCCGCTCAAGGACCTGACCTATCTGGCCCGAACCTCGGGCCAGACTTTCGGTATTGCTGCCCCCGCTGAATCGCGCTTCAAGTCGCTGCAGGAACTGGTGGCTTTTGCCAAGGCCAATCCCGGCAAGGTGACCTATGCCCATGCGGGCGTCGGCGGCGCCACGCATGTGGGCATGGAAGAGTTCGCGCTTGCCGCCGGCATCCAGTTCAATCATGTTCCCTACAAGGGCGGCGCCGAGGCATTACAGGCCGTGCTCGGCGGGCATGTGGACCTGCTGGCTGATTCCAGCTCCTGGGCGCCGCATGTCGAGGCGGGCAAGCTCAGGCTGCTGGCCACCTGGGGCGAGCGCCGCGCCTCGCGGTTCAAGGATGCGCCCACGCTCAAGGAGCTGGGCTACAACGTCGTGGTGGATGCACCCAACGGCATCGGTGCACCCAAGGGCCTGGACCCGGCCATTGCGATGAAGCTGCGCGAGGCCTTCCGTGTGGCCGTGGCCAGCCCCGAATTCAAGCAGGTGGCCGACAGGATCGATGCGCCGGTGCTTTACCTGGACGGGCCTGACTACGAGAAGTACGTCGCTGGCATGTACCAGAAAGAAACAGCCCTGATCGACAAGCTCAAGCTCAGGGAGCTGATGAAGAGCTAGAACCTTGGCCCGAACGCTGAACTGAACCATGACCGTTACCGCCCCTTTCATCACTTCCCTTGCCGTCAGCCCCTTGATCCGCCTGCATGCCAACGACAACGTGCTGGTCGCCAAAACCGTGCTGTCGCTGGGCCAGGAGTTGCCCGAAATCAGCGCACGCGCGCGCGCGCAGGTGCCCGCCGGGCACAAGATCGCGGCCCGCCGCATTGCGGAGGGCGAGCGCATCCTGAAGTACGACACGGTGATCGGCGTGGCTGCGCGCGACATCGAGGCGGGTGACTACGTGCATTCGCACAACATGGCACTGGTGGACTTTGAACGCGACCCGGCTTTCGGCCGGGACGTTCGGCCGGTGGACTATGTGCCGCAAGCCGAGCGCGCCACTTTCATGGGCTTTGTGCGCCCGGACGGCCGCGTGGGCACCCGCAATTTCATTGGCATCCTGTCTTCGGTCAACTGTTCCGCTACTGTCATCAAAAATATTGCCGCCCACTTCACCCCCGAACGGCTGGCAGCTTTTCCCCATGTGGACGGCGTGGCCGCCTTTGCGCAAACCAGCGGTTGCGGCATGTCTTCCCCCAGCGAGCATTTTGATGTGCTGCGCCGCACTCTGGCCGGCTACGCGCGCCATCCCAATCTGGCCGGTGTGTTGATCGTCGGCCTGGGCTGCGAGCGCAACCAGGTCTCGTCGCTGGTGGAGTCGCAAGGCCTGGAGACCAGCAAGCTCATGCGCACGATGGTGATGCAGGAGATCGGCGGCACCCGTGCCACGATAGAGGCTGGTATCGCCGCTATTTATGAAATGCTGCCAGAAGCGGATGCCGCCCGGCGTCAGGCAGTTCCCGCCAGTCATTTGAAGATCGGGCTTGAGTGCGGCGGCTCGGACGGCTTTTCGGGTATCACGGCCAACCCGGCCCTCGGCGCGGCCATGGATGTGCTGGTACGCCACGGCGGTACCGCCATCCTGTCCGAGACGCCTGAAATTCACGGCGTCGAATACATGCTGACCCGCCGCGCCGTCACGCCCGAAGTGGGGCAGAAGCTGCTGGACCGGCTGGCCTGGTGGGAAAAGTACACGGCGGGCCAGAACGCGCAGTTCAACGGCGTGGTCGGGCATGGCAACCAGGCGGGAGGACTTGCCAACATTTTCGAGAAGTCGCTGGGTTCGGCCATGAAAGGCGGTACCACGCCGCTGCAGGCCGTCTACGAATATGCCGAACCGATCACCCAGAACGGCTTTGTCTTCATGGACTCCCCCGGCTATGACCCGGTGGCATCCACCGGCCAGATCGCCAGCGGCGCCAACCTGATCTGCTTCACCACCGGCCGCGGCTCGATGTTCGGCTCCAAGCCCGCGCCCACCATCAAGCTGGCCAGCAACACGCCGATGTTCAAGCGCCTTGAAGAAGACATGGACATCAATTGCGGCGCCATCCTCGACGGCGAACTTGACGTTGCGCAGATGGGGCAACGGATTTTCGAACAGATCCTGCGCCACGCTTCGGGCGAGCCCACCAAAAGCGAGGCGCTGGGCCTGGGCGACCACGAATTCGTGCCCTGGCATCTGGGCATCGTGAGCTAGGGCCTGCCAACTTAACAGGCCGGGGTATGCAACACTGCGCCTTCTCGACCTTCAACTCTTTCAAGGATGAGTTCATGACTCCAGGCAATCCGTTCAAGGCAGCGCTTGCTCGCGGCCAGCAGCAAATCGGTTTGTGGCTTTCCATGGCTGACCCCTACCTTGCAGAAGTCAGCGCCACGGCCGGATTCGATTGGCTGCTGATCGACGGCGAACATGCGCCCAATGATCTGCGCAGCACGCTGGCCGCGCTCCAGGCTGTTGCGCCCTACCGCTCGCAGCCCGTGGTGCGTGCGGTGGCCGGTGATGTGCCGCTGATCAAGCAATTGCTCGATATCGGCGCGCAGAACCTGCTGATCCCCATGATCGACACCGCCGAGCAGGCACAGGCCATCGTCAACGCCACACGGTATCCACCCTTGGGCATCCGCGGCGTCGGCAGTGCTGTGGGGCGCGCTTCGCGTTGGAGCGCACGCACCGACTACCTCGACAAGGCCGACAGCGAGGTCTGCCTGATGGTGCAGGCGGAAACCGTCGCCGCTCTGGACAACCTGCAGGAAATTTGCGCCGTGGACGGAGTCGATGGCGTGTTCATCGGCCCAGCCGACCTGGCCGCTTCCATGGGCTTTCGCGGCAAGCCGGGCCACCCCGAAGTGCAGGCGGCGATCGAGCGGGCCATGAAAACCATCATCGCTTCGGGCAAGGCGGCCGGTACGCTGACTTCGGATCCGGCGCTCGCCAGGCGCTACCTGGCGCTGGGCTGCACCTTTGTGGCGACCGGCGTTGACGTCCTGGTCTATGCCAACGCCGTCAGGCGCCTGGCTTCGGACCTTGTTCCATCTGGTGGCGCACAGGCAGCAGCACCTGGCGCTGCCTACTGACGCCAATCTGCTGGAACAGGTGATCCGGAAAATCCGCAGTTTCTTTAAGTAAAAACGGAGTTCTGCCGGTGTGAATCAAGCGCAATAAGCTATCAAAAAGATAGCGATTGCGCCGACCTGCGCCAAGATTCCTTGATGCTCAAGATGTTCTAAATGTCAAAGCGGATGCCCTGCGCCAGCGGCAAGCTGCTGCCGTAGTTGACGGTGTTGGTCGCGCGGCGCATATAGGCCTTCCACGAATCCGATCCCGACTCGCGCCCGCCGCCGGTTTCTTTCTCGCCACCAAAGGCGCCGCCTATCTCCGCACCGCTGGTGCCGATGTTGACGTTCGCAATGCCGCAGTCGGAGCCACGCGCCGAAGTGAACTGTTCGGCCTCGCGCAGGTCCTGCGTGAAGACAGCCGACGACAAGCCGTGCACCACGGCATTGTTCAATGCAATGGCTTCGTCAAAATTGTCGTAAGGCACCACGTACAGAATCGGCGCGAAGGTTTCGTGCAGCATGGGGCCGGCCTGCTCCTTCAACTCCACGATGGCGGGGCGCACATAGTGGGCTGAGCCATCGCCCGGCTGGCGTTCACCGAAATGCACCGTGGCGCCCAGCTTCTTCGCTTCGCCCAGGGCCGACTGCATGGCGTCAAACGCGCGGCCGTCGATCAACGGGCCGACCAGCGTGCCGTCTTTCAGCGGGTTGCCAATGGGCAGGCGTTCAAACACAGCGACCAGGCGTTTGATCAGCTCCGGGTAAATCGAGCGGTGCACGATCAGGCGGCGCAGGCTGGTGCAGCGCTGGCCTGCGGTGCCCGCCGCCGCAAAAGCCGCGCCGCGCACTACAAGCTCGAGATTGGCCGAAGGGCAGACGATGGCGGCGTTGTTGCCGCCCAGCTCCAGTAGTGAGCGCTTGAAGAGGCCGGCGCAGGCAATCGCCACGTTCTTGCCCATGGCGGTAGAGCCGGTGGCGCTCACCAGTTTCACATGCAGGTGCTTGACCAGTGCCTCGCCGGTGGCGCGCTCGCCGATCAGCAGTTCGCTCAGGCCTTCGGTGGCCAGGCCCATGTCCTTCGCTGTTTGCAGCAGCAGGCCGTTGAGTGCGATGGCCGACAGCGGCGTTTTCTCGGAAGGCTTCCAGGCCAGCGTGTTGCCGCACACCAGCGCCAGCGCCGCGTTCCAGGCAAACACCGCCATCGGGAAGTTAAAGGCCGAGATGATGCCGACCACGCCCACAGGGTGCCAGGTTTCCAGCAGCTTGTGGTCGGGGCGTTCGCTGGCAATCGTCAGGCCGTAGAGCTGGCGTGACAGGCCGACCGCGAACTCGCAGATGTCGATGACTTCCTGCACCTCGCCCAGGCCTTCCTGCAAGATCTTGCCGGTCTCCAGCGAGATCAGCTGGCCCAGCTCGGCCTTGTGGCGGCGCACGGTTTCACCAAAAGCACGCACCAGTTCGCCGCGTTTGGGGGCGGGCACATTGCGCCAGTCGATAAAGCGCTGATGGGCGTTGTTCAATGCGCTGTCGACGTCGGCTGCGCTGTGAATCGCCACGCGTGCCAGAAGGCTGCCGTCGATGGGGGTCACCACTTCAATGGCCGCAGACGCCTTGCTGCCCAGGTCGGCGCTGACGCCCAGGGTCTTGAAGAGAGATGAAACGTCGCTGGAGTGACTCATGCTGAAGTCCTTTCTTGGGTTGTCCTGAAATCGGAGGCTGTGTTCGTGGCGAGGCTGTGCAGCCCGCGGCCCAGCCGCTCGGCGCCTTGTTGCAGCGCGGCCGGTGAAGGGTTGGCAAAACTCAAACGCAGCCAGGGCTGAGCAGCATTGCTGATGCTGAAGGCGGCGCCCGGTACTACGAGCACTTTATGCCGAAGTCCGAAGTCCACCCAATCTTGTGTCGGCAGCAGGGGCAAGTCGCTGCGCAGCCTGACCCAGACAAACATGCCGCCTTGCGGTGCCTCGAATTCAAGCAGACCGCCGGCATGCGTGCGCAAGGCATCGGCCAGCGTGGCGCCTTTGGCGGCGTAGGCTGTGCGCAGCACACCCAGGTGGGGCGTGAGGCGGTTGGAACCCAGCATGGCCGCGAGCGTGAGCTGTTCCAGCGAGCCGCTGTGCACGTCGGCCGCCTGCTTGGCCAGCACCACGGCGCGCAAGATGTCGGCCGGCGCGTGCAACACGCCCAGGCGAAGGGCAGGCGCCACCACTTTGGAGTAGCTGGTCATGTAGGCGACCTGCGCGGGCGAGCCGGCCTGCTGGTTGAGTTGCGCAAGCGGAGGCGGCGGTGCTTCACCAAACCAGAGTTGATCATACGGATCGTCTTCGATCAACGTGACGCCGTACTGCGCGGCCAGCTCCAGCAGGCGCAGCCGCCGCGCCAGCGGCATCACGGCGCCGGTCGGGTTGGCAAAATTGGGCACCACATACAGCACGCGCGGGCGCTCGGCCAGCAAAATGGGCTCGAGCTTGTCGATATCCATGCCTTGTGCGTCGGTCGGAATTTCAATCAGCCGCGCACCCGCAAAACGAAAAGCCTGCAGCGCGGCGGGGTAGTTGAGCGACTCCACTGCGATGCCTTCACCGGGCTCGATCAGCACACGCGCCAGCAAATCGATGGCCTGCTGTGAACCGGTGGTGATGAGCAGATCGCTCGCCTTGGCCACCAGGCCGCGCTGTGTGAGCAGGGCAGCACTGGCTTCACGCAGCTCCGGCAGGCCTTCAGTGGCGCCGTATTGCAGGCTCCGACCTTGCAGTTTTCCGGTTACTTCCAGCAGCGATTCGCGCAACCATTCAGCCGGCAGCAGCGCCGGGTCGGGATGGCCACCGGCTAGCGAGATCATGTCCTCCTGGCCGGCCAGCGCCAGCATGGCGCGTATGGGCGAGCCACTGGCCTGTGCATACAGCGCACGCACAGCACTCATGCGCGTGCGGCCGTCATGCCGAAAATGCCGGTCGCATTGCCAGCGTCAAAGGCCAGGTCAAGCCGCGGCGCCTTTACGGGGTCGTTCGCCGCGATGGGTGTTAGTGCATCGCGTGTGATGAATTCGTAGAACGAGCCCGGCACCTCGCGCGTGACGCGGCCCTGCGCGGTGATGAACTCGCGCTGCACCGTGGCCGCGCGGAAAGCCGTCTGCCGCACACGGCCGCTGGCCGACACCTCGACCTTGTCCTTGATGGGCCGGCCCAGGGTGCGCTGGCGTTCGGCCACCGCATCCACATCGGTCACGCGGTCGGTCGCATGGTTAAAGGCATTGCCTTCGGTGGCGATCCAGGCCATCTCGGCGGATTCGGCCAGCAGCAATTCGTAGTCGTCCATGCCAAACACGCCGTGCTGGCGGTCAAAGCACTGCAGCAGTTGCGGCAGTAAACGCAGCGCCTGCACCAGGGGCAGCACGCCGTCACGCGTGAGTTGCTCGAGGTCCGCCACATCCTGCGGGCCCAGCGGGTCGCGTGAGGTCGACAGCACGCGCGTGACGGCCGACTGGAAGGGCGCGGAGAACTGCTCGGGGTGCAGCTCGGAGACAAAGAACTGCGCAATGTCTTCGGGAAAATCGCGGTGGCTGTAGGCGCGGCCTGTCATCTTCAGGCGCGGCAGCGGGTAGGTGCCCTGCAGTTCAAAACCCAATGGGCGCAGCACGCGAGTGAAGGCGGCTTCGCCCGCTGGCAAGGCGCCGCTGGGCCAGCGCACCGTGCGCAGCGCGCCGTGGTCAAACACCACTTGCCGTTTTTGTGCGACCACGTCGCTGGCGATGTAGTCCTGCCCCGCCGGCACGCGCTGCACCAGGCCGTGGAACAGCGCCATGTTCAGCGCCTGGGCCAGTTCGGCCCGGGTGACGGTGCCCGAGGCCGGCTGCTGCAGCGACGGATGAACGTACATCTGTTCATGGATGTCTTTGACGGCTTCGGCGGGCAGGCAGCAGGCGAGGAGCTTCTGGAGGTGGGTCATTTTCAGGCGTATTGTCGGCAGGTGAAAGCCGGATTTTCGGCAGTTTCAGCGTCATGCACAAAGGATGTATTTCGATGGACGCATGAGATATATTCATGCGATGCGCCGAAAGATCCCCTCCACCCAGGCCCTGCTCGCCTTTGAAGCGGCGGCCCACCGCGGCAGTTTCACACTGGCGGCGCAAGACCTGTCGGTGAGCCAGAGCGCGGTCAGCCACCAGATCCTCGGGCTGGAGCAGGACCTGGATGTGAGTCTTTTCCTGCGCCTGCCGCGCCAGCTGGAACTGACCGACGCCGGCCGCTCGCTGCTGGCGCGGGTCAGCCCGGCGCTGGATTCGCTGGAGGCCGCCATGCTGGACCTGGTGTCGTCCAAAGGCGAGGGCGGCACGCTGGAGCTGGGCGTGGTGCCCACCTTTGCCACCAAGTGGCTGATCCCGCGCATGCCATCGTTTTTGAAAGCGCACCCCCATGTGACGCTGAACCTGGCCACACGCCTGCAGCCCTTTGACTTTTCATTGACGGGGCTGGACGCCGCCATCCACTACGGCCGGCCCGACTGGCCGGGCACCGAGTCGGAATATTTGATGGGTGAAGACAGCGTGGTGGTGTGCAGCCCGGTGCTCATGAAAAAGCGCCAGCTGCGCCGGCCGGCCGATGTCTTGAAGTTCACGCTGATCCATCAGAGCACACGCCCGCACGCCTGGCGCGACTGGTTTCAGCTGGCCGGCATTGATGATGCGCAGGGCGCCGGCACGGGCCCCAAGTACGAACTCTTTTCCATGATCGCGCAGGCCGTCAAGGCCGGGCTGGGTCTTGCAGTATTGCCGGGCTTTCTGGTGGCCGACGATATCGCTGACGGCACACTGGCCGTGCCCTTTGATCTTTCGCTGAGCTCGGACTTCGCTTACTACCTGGTCTGGCCTTCGCAGAAAACCAGCTGGCGGCCGCTGGTGCAGCTGCGCGGCTGGCTACGCGAGCAGGCGAGTTCTTTGGCGTAAATGGGGGCGATGAAGTCGCCGCATGACTTGGCTCTGCTGTCAGTCGACGCGTTTTCCCGAATCCCACAACTGCACAAGGCCGAACGCCAGGAGCAGCGTTCCCAGGGCCAGCCATATGCCGATGAGTCCACGCGGCCCCATCGCCTCGAAGGCCCAAACTTGTGTCCAGGCCCACTTGCCGGTAAAGGGCGGAACGGAAGGCGTGAGCCATTCTGTCCAGGCCAGGCAAAAAGCGGCGAATGCGAGTCCTAATTTTGCAATCGCGCGCTCTTTGGCCGAAAAACTCACAAGATGCTTTTTGGCGAGTTCGTTATCCATGAGGTCTTTCCGTTCTTGGGGGCGTGGAGGAGGATTGCAACCTGGAGAGTGTCTCAGGCTTTGTCGGCTGGCGCCAGACTCTGCGCTGGCCGCCTCAGCGTACTGTCAAACGGATTGATCTGCGCACTGATGGCCGTCGCTTCACGCTTGAGCAACTCCACCACCGTAGGCAAGCGGTCAGGGCTCAGGCGTGAAGAGATGGTGCCCACGCTGAGCGCGGCGACGGCGCGGCCTTCGCGGTCCAGCACCGGCACGCCGACACCGGCCATGCCGTCGAGCAGGTTGGTGTTGCGCCCGGCGTAGCCGAGCTCGCGCACACGCTCGATCTCGGTGCGCAGGTAAACCTCGTCGTACACACCAAACTCTCGCACGCGTGGCAGGTTGTAGCGGATCACTTCTTCGCGCTCTGTCTCGGGCAAAAAGGCCAGGATGGCCAGACCGCCCTGGCCCATTCCCAGCGCCACGCGCCCGCCGATGTCGCCGGTGAAGGAGCGGATGGGAAACGGCCCTTCGCTGCGGTCCAGGCAGACAGCGTCAAAGCCGCTGCGCACCAGCAAAAAGATGGTGTCACCCAGGCTGGCGCACAGCCGCAGCATTGAAGGCCGGCACAGGCTGCGCAGGTCCATCGTGTTGCCGGCCTGCGCGGCCAGTGCAAAAAAATCAATGCTCAGCCGATACAGCTTGGAGCCGGTTTCCTGCTCGACCACGCGCTCGGCCACCAGGCTTTGCAGGATGCGGTGGGTGGTCGCCTGCGTGAGGCCTGTGGCCTTGGCGATGTGTGTGATGCGCCCGCCCCTGGCCTGCGTGGCGGCCAGCGCCCGGATGATGGAAAAGGCGCGTTGCACGCTGCTGGAGCTATTGTCTTCGTCTTTCATGGTGTCTCCGTTGGCGGAATCAGTATGGCATCAAGTGTATATAAATTCCATTCAACGGAATAAATCAAATAAAGATATCTCTATACGGAATAACCTATTGACGATTTTTCATGGGATGCCATAGCATGAAGTCATCAAGGTGTCATCGTCTTGCACGTCGTCCGGATGTTGCGGCGCTGGCCACCCCCTTGTTGCAGAGGTGCCCCCCATGTCTTTTTTGACCCTGGCGAATGTGAACAAGTCTTATGGCGCCACCCGCGCCGTGGCCGACATGAACCTGTCGGTGGAAAAGGGCGAATTCGTCTCGCTGCTCGGCCCTTCGGGTTGCGGCAAGACCACCACCTTGCAAATGATTGCGGGCTTTTGTGAGGTGACGTCGGGTCAGGTCACGCTGGACGGCCGCGACATCACCCACGCCAAACCCAATTCGCGCGGCCTGGGCATCGTGTTCCAGAGTTATGCGCTCTTCCCACACATGAGCGTGTACGACAACGTGAGCTTCGGCCTGGAGATGCGCCGTGTGCCCAGGGAAGAACGCGCCGAGCGAGTGAAAGCCGCGCTGGCCTTGGTGCACCTGGAAGCGCACGCAACCCGCTACCCGCGTGAATTGTCGGGCGGCCAGCGCCAGCGTGTGGCCCTGGCCCGTGCCCTGGTCATCTCGCCGCCCGTGCTGCTGCTGGATGAGCCACTCTCCAACCTGGACGCCAAACTGCGCGAGGAAATGCAGTTCGAGCTGCGGCAAATCCAGCGCAAGGTTGGCACCACCACCGTGATGGTCACGCACGACCAGACCGAAGCGATGTCTATCAGCGACCGCGTGGTGGTGATGGAAGCCGGCCGCGTCACGCAGATCGACGAACCGCACCGGTTGTACGAACATCCGCAGACCCGTTTCATCTCCAGCTTTGTCGGCAAGGCCAATTTGCTCGAAGGCCGCGTGATGGCCGCCGGCCCGTGGGCCACCGTGCATGTGGGCGGCAATGTACCGCTGGAGGTGCAGGCGCCCGGTGTGTCAGAGGGCGATGCCGTAGTGCTGAGCCTGCGTCCCGAAAAAATCCGCCTGGTGCCTGAAGCCCAGGGTCGCATAGGCGGCACGGTACACGAGCGCTTCTTCCTCGGCAGCCAGTGGCTCTACCAGGTGTCGACCGCCGCCGGGCAGCTCGCGGTGGTCTGCCCCAATGACGGCACGGCGCCCGCCGAAGAAGGCGCCAACGTAGGCCTGGACTGGACCGCCCAGCAAGTGCGCCTGCTGCCCGGCGCACAAGGGGTGCCGGCGTGAACAGTACGACCGTGGCTGCACCGATGACATCGGCCCGGGCCAGTGCATCGCGCACGCCGTGGCTGCTGTCGGCGCCGGCCTTCACGCTGTTTGCCTGCCTGCTGCTGGTGCCGCTGGCGCTCACCGCAGTGCTGTCCTTTCAGGTGTTTGACCACGCCACCGGCGTGAAGAACAGTTTCACCCTGGCGCATTACGCCGCCGTGCTGACGGACGACTACTACCACGGCATCTTCTGGCGCACGCTATGGATTTCGGCACTCACCACGCTGATCTGCATCGTTGTCGGCGCGCCCGAAGCCTATGTGCTCAGCCGCATGCGCAGCCCCTGGCGTTCGATTTTGTTGCTGGTGGTGCTGGCGCCGCTGCTGGTGTCGGTGGTGGTGCGGGCGTTTGGGTGGAGCATGCTGCTCGGCCCCGAAGGCGTGGTCAACCAGGCCATGCGCGCCGTGGGCCTGCCGTCCATGCGCATCCTCTATACCGAAGCCGCCGTGGTCATCGCGCTGGTGCATGTGATGCTGCCATTCATGGTGATCCCGGTGTGGACCTCGCTGCAAAAGCTGGACCCGGGCGTTGAAGACGCGGCGCTGTCGCTGCAGGCCTCTCACTTCACCACATTGCGCCGCATCATCTTTCCGCAGGTGCTGCCGGGCATCCTGTCTGGCAGCCTGATTGTGTTTGGCCTCTCCGCCAGCGCCTTCGCCATCCCGGGCCTGCTAGGCGGGCGGCGTTTGAAGATGGTGGCGACGGTGGTGTATGACGAATACCTGCACGAACTCAACTGGCCGCTGGGCGCGGCCATTGCGCTCACGCTGCTGCTGGCCAACCTGGCCATCATGCTGAGCTACAACCGCGTCCTTGAGCGCTCTTATAAAAAGTCTTTGGGATAAGGAGCGCACCATGTCCAAAAACGGTCCCCTCGCGCTGCTCTTCAACGCACTCGTCATCACCTTCATGCTGGCGCCGCTGGTCATTGTGTGCGTGGTGGCCTTCACGCCCGGCAACACGCTGGCCATTCCGACCACGGAGTTTTCATTGCGCTGGTTCCGCGCGGTGTTTGCGCATTCGGACTTTGTGCAGTCCTTCAAGAACAGCCTCTGGCTGGCGTCGATATCTGCGACGCTGGCCACGCTGCTGGCTGTACCGGCCGGGCTGGCGATTGCCCGCCATACCTTCCCAGGCCGTGATTTTCTCAATGGCCTGTTCCTCTCGCCGCTCATCATTCCACACCTGGTGTTGGGTGTGGCCTTGCTGCGCACCTTCTCGCTGATCGGCGCGACCGGCAGCTTCTTCTGGCTGGCGCTGGCGCACGTGGTCATCATCACGCCCTATGTGCTGCGGCTGGTGCTGGCCTCGGTTGAGGGCAGTGACCGCAGCGCCGAGCAGGCGGCCCTCTCGCTGGGCGCAAGCCAGGCGACGGTGTTTGTGCGCGTGACGCTGCCGATGATCCTGCCCGGCGTCACCGGCGGCTGGCTGCTCGCTTTCATCAACAGCTTTGATGAGGTCACCATGTCGATCTTTGTCACCGCGCCTTCCACCGTGACCTTGCCGGTGCGGATGTACATGTATGCGACCGAGTCGATAGACCCCTTGATGGCGGCCGTCTCGGCCCTCATGGTGGCGCTCACGGCTGTGGCCATGCTGGTGCTGGACCGCATCTACGGCCTCGACAAGATTCTGGTCGGACACAAATGAAATCAACCATTGAAATCGCCGGGGTAAGCCTCAAGCCTGCAGCCCTGCTTCACCGCGTGGCCGAAGGCGGCCGCAAACCCGTGGGCTTTGTGCTCAATGGGCTGGCACTGACGGCACTGGCCGGCGACACCGTGCTGACGGCGGTGCTGACGCACAGCGCGCAGCTGCGCTTCAGCGAATTCAGCGGCGAGCCGCGCGCCGGCTTTTGCCTGATGGGTGCCTGCCAGGACTGCTGGGTCGCCACCGAATCGGGCCGGCGACTGCGTGCCTGCAGCACCTTCATTGAAGAAGGCATGCGGCTGGTGACTGGCGCGGAGGGACCGGTATGAGCACGCAGGCGGTGATTGTGGGCGCCGGCCCGGCCGGCGTGCGCGCGGCCGAGGCGCTGGTGGCGCACGGCCTGCGTCCCGTGGTGGTGGACGAAGCGCCGCGCTGGGGCGGGCAGATCTACCGCCAGCCGCCCGCGGGTTTCTCGCGGCCTAAAGAGGCTCTCTATGGTTTTGAGGCCGGGCGCGCCGATGCGGTGCATGAGGCCATGGCCGGCATCCTGGACAAGGTTGATTACCGCCCCGACACCCTGGTCTGGAGCGCTGAAGGCGGCAAGCTCGACTTGCTTCATCACGGGCTGATGAGCACGCTGCCCTACAGCCATCTCATTGTTGCCACCGGCGCGACAGACCGTGTCCTGCCTTTTCCCGGCTGGACTTTGCCCGGCGTCTATACGCTGGGCGCCGCGCAGGTGGCCCTGAAATTCCAGGGCTGCGCAATTGGCTCGCGCGTGGTGTTTGCCGGCACCGGGCCGCTGCTGTATTTGATTGCTTACCAGTACGCCAGGGCCGGCGCCAAAGTTGTGGCGGTGCTCGATACGGCCAGTTTTGCAGGCAAGGCCGCCGCCGTGCCCGCCATGCTGCGCCAGCCGGCGCTATTGGCCAAGGGCCTTTATTACCTGGGCTGGTTGCGCATGCATGGCGTCGCGGTGCACCAGGGCGTGGAACTGGCAGGCGCCACAGGCGATGAACGCGTGCAGGCGATGCACTGGCGCAAGGGCGGCCGCGCGCACGAGATCGCCTGCGACGGCGTGGGTTTTGGCTACGCGCTGCGGCCCGAAACGCAGCTGGCCGATTTGCTGGGCTGCCGTTTTCGCTATGACAGCCTGCAGCGCGGCGCATTGCCCGAGCGCGACGCCATGGGCCGCTCCAGCGTGGCAGGTGTTTACCTGGCTGGCGATGGTGCCGGCATCATGGGCGCTGATGCCGCGGAATGGGCTGGCGAGCGTGCCGCGCTGGCGCTGCTGGCGGACACCGGGCACAGGATCGATGTGGCACGCGCGGCCTCGCTCGAAAACCAGCTTTCGCGTACGGCGGCCTTTCGGGAAGGGTTGGAGCGCGCCTTTCCGTTTCCCGTTGACTGGGCTGCAGCCGCCCCTGATGAACTGGTGGTCTGCCGCTGTGAAGAAATCACCGCGGGCGAGTTGCGCCAGTGCGTGGCCGACACCGGCGCGCGCGAGATGAACCGCCTCAAGGCGCTGACGCGGGTGGGCATGGGGCGCTGCCAGGGGCGTACCTGCGGCGTGGCGGCGGCGGAAATCCTCGCACAGGCCTGCGCTGTATCGCCTGATGCCGTAGGCCGGCTGCGCGGGCAGTCACCCATCAAGCCCCTGCCATTTTCGGCCGTGGCCGCCCAGGCAATGAAGCAGGAGGGCGTGTAGTGGAACGCGTCACGGCCGACGTTGCGATTGTGGGCGGCGGCATCATGGGCTCGTCGGCGGCTCTGTTCCTGCGTCGTATGGGTTTGTCGGTCGTGCTGCTCGAGCGTGATCTGTGCGGTTCGCGCTCCAGCGGCGTCAACTACGGCGGCGTGCGTCGCCAGGGCCGGCCGATCAGCCAGCTGCCGCTGTCGCAGCGCGCGCAGGGCTTGTGGGCGCAATTGCCCGAACTGATCGGCATCGACGGCGAATACCTCCCTTCGGGGCACCTCAAGATCGCGCGCAGCGAAGCCGACCTGGTCTCGCTCGAAAGCTACCGCGAGCGCACGTTGGGCTTCGGCATGGATTTGCAAATGCTTTCCATGCGGGCCCTGCGCGAACGCTGCCCGTGGCTGGGAAAAGCTGCCATAGGCGCATCGCTGTGCCCCGGTGACGGACAGGCCAACCCGCGCCTCGTGTCGCCGGCCTTTGCACTGGCCGCGCGCAAGCTCGGCGCCGACGTACGCGAACAGACCCGTGTGGACGAGGTGGCGCGCGACGGAGCGGTGTTTGTGCTGTGTTCGGGCGATGCGCTGGAGGTTCGCGCCAAGCACCTGCTCAATTGCGCGGGCGCATGGGCCGGCGCCCTCGCGGCGCAATTTGGCGAACCTGTGCCGATGGAGGCCGGGCACCCTGAGATGTCGGTGACCGAGCCGTTGCCGGCGTTCATGAACCTCAGCCTTGGCGTGGAAGGCGGTGGCATCTATGCCCGCCAGGTGGCCCGCGGCAACTGCGTCATCGGTGGCGGCCGGGGTTACGCGCTGGACGACCAGCGTGCCCGCGCACAGCGCAGCGGCCTGGCCGGCCTGATGCAGCAAACCGTCGAGCTGCTGCCGGCGCTGAAACACGCGCACATCATCCGCACCTGGAGCGGCACCGAAGGCTACCTGCCCGACCGCCAGCCGGTGATAGGGCCGAGCGCCACCACACCGGGCCTGATTCATGCATTCGGATTCGCCGGGGGCGGCTTCCAGCTGGGGCCGGGCGTGGGTGCGGTGCTGGCCGACCTGGTGTGTGAGGGCCGCAGCGCCACGCCAATTGACGCTTTTTCGATTGAACGCTTTTCCGCAAACCCGCGTGCGACAACCGCCGGGCCCGTTTCTTTCTCCGTTGTCTAGTCCTCTTCACAGTCCTCCTCAATTTCACTGCCTTCACTTCACCAACGCCACCAGGAGCTTTCCATGAACATCTCCCTACGATTCCTGACCGCCCGCGCTACAGCGGTGTCGCTTGCCGTTGCAGCCGCCGGCCTGGCCGGCGGAAACGCCATGGCCCAGACCAAGACGCTGTACATCGGCATGAACGGCGGCACCATGGAAAAAACCTACACCGAGAACGTCTTCGGCGCGTTTGAGAAGGCCAACAACGTCAAGGTCGTGGTCGTGCCCGGCACCTCGTCAGACATCCTGGCCAAGGCGCAGGCCAACAAGGACAACCCGCAGATGCACGTGATGTTCCTGGACGACGGCATCATGTACCGCGCCATCGGTATGGGCCTGTGCGAGAAGATGCAGGCCACCCCTGCGTTGAATGACCTGTTTCCCACGGCGCGCTTCAAGGGCGACATGGCCGCCGGCGTCAACATCGGCATGACCGGCATTGCCTACAACAAGAAGATGTTCGCCGAAAAAGGCTGGACACCGCCGACTTCCTGGATGGACATGGCCAACCCGAAGTACAAGGGCAAGGTGGTGTTCCAGTCGCTGTCGTCGTCGACCTTCGGCCTGCACGGCTTCCTGCTGTTCAACCGCATCCAGGGCGGCAATGACAAAAATGTGGAGCCCGGCTTCAAGGCCTGGCCCACCACCATAGGCCCCAATGTGCTCGAGTACATCCCGAGCTCGGCCAAGATCGCTGAAATGGTGCAGACCGGCGAGGCCGCGATGTTCCCGCTCACGCCCACCGCCGTCGGCGTGCTCAAGGAAAAAGGCCTGCCCGTGGAATACGTGCAGCCCAAGGAAGGTTCGGCCGTGCTGACGGTGGGTGAATGCGTGATCGCGAAGAACAGTGAACCTGCGCTGGCTCACAAGCTGGCCCAGTACCTGCTGTCGCCTGAGGCGCAGGCCGCGGCGCTGGAGTTTGGCGACCAGATACCGTCCAACCCCAAAACCAAGGCCAGCGGCAAGGCCGCCGCGCTTGTGACCCAGATGAACACCTACATGAAGACGGCGACCACGGTGGACTGGGATGCCATCAACGAGAACCGCCCAGCCTGGAATGCGCGCTGGAACAAGACGGTCGAGCGCTGATCATCTATTGCCTGCACCTTTCGCAGGCGCCGCATGCAAAAACCCGAAGCGGRCCTTTCCGGGCCACTTCGGGTTTTATGCTTTTTGGACCTCCAGCGCAGTAAAGGTGAGCGCAAGCAGCTATTAAATTTATAGCGCCCTAATTGTGCCGACCGCGCAGCAAGCGCAAGCCATTGCCCACCACCAGCAGGCTGGCGCCCATGTCGGCAAACACCGCCATCCACATCGTTGCCGTGCCGAAGATGGCCAGGAGCAGGAAGATGCCCTTGATGCCCAGGGCCAGGCTGATGTTCTGCCACAGGATGGCATGCGTGCGTTTTGACATCTGCACCGTTTCTGCCACCCTCTCCAGGTTGTCGTTCATGATCACCACGTCGGCCGCTTCCATGGCTGTGTCGGCGCCGGCGCCGCCCATGGCGAAGCCGATGTCGGCCTGCGCCAGCGCGGGCGCGTCGTTGATGCCGTCGCCTGTCATGCCGGTGGCGCCGTAGTGCCGCTGCATTTCGCGAATGGCATCAAGCTTGGCTTCGGGAAGCAGGTCGCCGCGGGCGTCGTCGATGCCGGCCTGGCTGGCGATGGCGCGCGCCGTAGCGGCGTTGTCACCGGTCAGCATCACGGGCGTGACGCCCAGCGCCTTCAGGTCGGCAATCGCCTGCCGGGACGTTGGCTTGATGGTGTCGGCCACCGCGAACAGGGCCAGCACGCGCGTCCCGTCGGCCAGCAGCGTCACAGTGCGGCCTTGCTGTTCATGCCGGGCGAGTTCGGTTTCCAGTTCCACACTGCACAGGCCCAACTCATGGATGAGGCGGTGATTGCCCAACACGAGGCGTTGGCCCTGGGCCGTTCCCTCAACGCCACGGCCCGGCAGGGCCTTGAAGGCTTGTACCTCGGCGGCATCGGTGTTCAGTCCCGCCGCAATCGCTTTGGACACCGGATGATCAGATCGTGAGGCCATGCCGGCGGCCAGCTGCGCGGCCATCGCTGCGTCGGCATTGCCCCAGGTACGCCAATCCACCAACTGGGGCTTGCCCTCCGTGATGGTACCGGTCTTGTCGAGTGCGATGGCTTTGAGCAGGCGCGCCTGCTCGAGGTAGGTGCCGCCCTTGATGAGGATGCCCTGGCGCGCGGCGGCCGAAAGCCCGCTTACCACCGTGACGGGCGTGGAAATCACCAGCGCGCAGGGACAGGCGATGACCAGCAGCACCAGCGCCTTGTATGCCGACTCTTGCCAGCTCAGGCCCGCCAGCAGCGGCATCAGCACGGCGACGGCAACGGCGATGGCGAACACTGCCGGCGTGTAGACGGCGGCAAAGCGGTCGACAAAACGTTGCGTGGGCGCGCGGCTGCCCTGGGCCTGCTCGACGGCATGGATGATGCGTGCCAGCGTGGTGTTGCCGGCCGCCGCCGTGACGCGGATTTCCATCTCACCTGTTTCGTTGATGGTGCCTGCAAAGACGGTGTCGCCCGGCTCCTTGTCGACCGGAATGCTTTCGCCGGTGATGGGCGCCTGGTTGACCGCGCTGCTGCCCAGGGTCACCAGGCCGTCCAGCGGTACGCGCTCGCCGGGGCGTATGCGCACCAGGGCCTGCAGCGGCACGGCGGCCACCGGCGTGTTGGCCCACGCGCCGTCTTCGCCCTGCATCAAGGCCTGCTCTGGTGCCATGTCCAGCAGGCCCTTGATGGCGTTGCGCGCGCGGTCCACGGCTTTGGCTTCGATCAGCTCGGCAATGGCATAGAGCGCCATCACCATCGCGGCTTCCGGCCACTGGCCGATCAGGAAAGCGCCGGTGACGGCGACCGACATCAGCGCGTTGATGTTGAGCTTGCCGCGCAGCAGGGCGGCCATGCCCTTTTTATAGGTGTCCAGGCCGGCCAGGCCAATGGCCAGCGCCGCCACCGCCATGCCGGCGATTTTCCAGGCCAGCAGCTCGGGCGCAAAAAACGACACAGCCTCGGCGCCCACGGCCAGCACCAGCGCCGCGGCCAGGCGGGTGACACCGCTGCCAAAACCGTCAAAACCGCCATCATGGCTGTGGTCGTGCCCATGCCCCTCATGGTCGTGGCCGCCTGTATGCGTGCTGGCACCCTGGGCAGGCTGAGGGTCAAACCCGGCCTTGCGGATCGCGTCCAGGGCAGTCGCACAGGCTTCTTCGCTGGCGTCTATTCGCAGCGTGCGTGCGCCCAGCTGGAAGCCCAGCGACCGGATACCGGCGATCGGCTCCAGCGCGCGCCGGATGTCAGACTCTTCGGCGCTGCAGTCCATGGTGGCGATGCGGAAAATCCGCCCCGCGGCACCCGCGGCATTGGATACAGGTGCGTGTGCGGCGTGGGCGCCGCCACAGCAGTCGCCGGTAGGGGCATCCACGCCGGAAACAAGGGTTTTTTCAGATTTCATGGCCTAATTGGAAACCCTGTAGCGGCCTTAGAGTCAAGCTGGCTGCTGAAGTGACCCTACAGCAATGTGGGGACGATGTTCAAGGAGTCGCCATGAAAATCGGAGAACTGGCCAAAACCGCACAGACCCAGACGGAAACCATCCGTTACTACGAACGTGAGGGTCTGTTGCCCGAAGCGGCGCGCACCGACGCCAATTACCGCATCTATGACGAAAGCCATGTGCAGCGCCTGGCCTTCATACGCCACTGCCGGTCGCTGGACATGACGCTGGCGGAAATTCGCGCACTGCTGAACTTCAAGGATGCGCCGGCCGGCAGCTGTGACGACGTCAACAGCCTGCTGGACGAGCACATCAGCCACGTCGCCACCCGCATCCGCGAACTCAAGGCGCTGGAAAAAGACCTCAAGGCTCTGCGTGAGCAGTGTGCCAGAGGCCAGGCCGGGGGCGACTGCGGCATCCTCAGCGGCCTGGAAAAAGCTGCACTGCGGCAAAGCCAGAACCGTACCCCCGCCGGGCGCGGCCATGCGCATATCCACGGCGCGCACCCGCAGGTCGGTGTGCCCGCCAAAGAAGAGGGCCGCCAAAAGACCGCTACCGGCAAGGCGGCTGCCGAGCGCAAGTGACAAAACGCGGCCCGGTATTTTTACAAAGCACTTGCTTGCTAAAAATATCGGGTTTTGCTAAGGTCCGTCCTTATGGACAAACCTGCCGCGCGTTCGCGACCTGCCGCACGCGCTCATACCCCTTCGAAAACCGCAACCGGCAGCGCTGAAAAGCGTCCGCGCGGCCGGCCGCGCAAAACCCTGGACGAACGCGACGACGGCAACCGGCGGGTCGAACTCGTCAATGCGGCCGCCCGGTTGTTCCGAAAAAAAGGCTTTGACGCCACCAGCACGCGCGACATCGCAGCGGCCGTCGGCATGCACAGCGGTTCGCCCTTCTACCACTTCAAAAGCAAGGCGGCACTCCTCAATGCCGTGATGGAAGAGGGCATGCGCTCGGCGATTCAACGCCAGGCCGCGGCCCTGCAGGCGGCGGGGCTCTCTACCGCTGAGGCGCCAGCGCTGCTGCACGTGCTGATCCGCAATCACTTTGACGTGCTGCTGGGCCCCGGCAGCGACTTCATCCCTGTGATGCTTTACGAGTCGCGTTCGATCACAGCCCGGCAGCGCAACCTGCTGGCCAGACTGCAAAGCAATTACGAAGCTGTCTGGGAGCCTGTGCTGAAGGCGTTGGCCGCGGCAGGGCAACTCAAGGGACCGGTGAAGCTTTCGCGCCTTCTGATCTTTGGGGCACTCAACTGGTCGGTGCAGTGGTTTGATGCAAAAAAAGATGCGTCACTGGACGATCTGGCGGATGCGGCCATGGCGCTGTTCATTGGAGAAAAGACTCCGAAATCTCCGGCAAGAAAGATCCGCGCATGAGTTACCAATCCGTGTTCCAACCCAGTCTTTTTGCCGGTCAGGTCATTGTTGTCACCGGCGGCGGCTCCGGCATTGGCCGCTGCATCGCGCATGAACTCGCTGCGCTGGGCGCGCATATGGTGCTGATAGGCAGGAATATCGAGAAACTTCACAGCGTGGCCGGCGAAATCGTGGCGCAGGGCGGGCGCGTGAGTTTTCACCCCTGTGACATCCGCCTGGAAGAGGCCGTCAAGACCACCATCGCCGCCATCGTGGTGGCGCAGGGCCGTATCGATGGGCTTGTCAACAACGCGGGCGGCCAGTACATCACGCCGCTGGAATCCATCAGCGCCAAGGGCTGGGAGGCCGTCATCAACACCAACCTGACCGGCGGCTTCCTGATGGCGCGCGAATGCTACCTGCAAGCCATGCAGGAAAAGGGCGGCAGCATCGTCAACATAGTGGCCGACATGTGGGGTTCCATGCCCAGCATGGGCCACAGCGGCGCGGCGCGCGCCGGCATGGTGAGCTTCACCGAAACCGCGGCGGCCGAATGGGCCCATAGCGGCGTGCGGGTGAACGCGGTCGCGCCCGGCTACATCGCCTCCAGCGGCATGGACCACTACCCGCCCGAGGCCGGCCCCATGCTGCGCGAGATGCGCCACACGGTGCCACTGGGCCGCTTCGGCACCGAAAGCGAAACCTCGGCGGCCGTCGTCTTCCTGCTCAGCAAGGCCGCCAACTTCATCAGCGGCAGCACCTTGCGCGTCGACGGCGCCAGGCCCCAGATGCGCATGGGCTGGCCCATGCAGCGGCCCGATACTGACGCGCTGCAGCGTGATGCGATCAAACCTTTCGATGGTTTTCACCTGGCTGAGACCCCCAAGGTCTTCCAGTCATGACGCTGTTCCAGTCTGCGTGGAATGCGCAATCGCCACAAGCCATGCAGCGGCGTGAGGCCATGCTGTCGCGCATCGCCGCATTGCGCGCGCTGGAAGAGCGCAGCGCCGCCGCCTCCGCCAAATCACGGCCCGCCTTCGACAAGCGCGGCCAGCTGCTGCCGCGCGAGCGGGTGGCGCTGCTGCTGGATGCGGGTGCGCCCTGGCTGGGCCTGTGTTCCCTCGCGGGTTACCTGCAGGACAACAAGGACGCGGCCCAGTCGGTGCCGGGCGGCGGCGTGGTGGCGGGTATCGGCTTTGTGAGTGGCGTGCGCTGCATGGTGGTGGCCAGTGATTCAGGCATAGAGGCCGGCGCCGTCCAGGCCATGGGACTGGAAAAGATCCTGCGCGTGCAGGAGATTGCGCTGCAAAACAAGCTGCCCTTTATCCACCTGGTGGAAAGTGCGGGCGCCAACCTCATGCGCTACCGGGTCGAAGGCTTTGTGCACGGTGGAAGCCTTTTCCGCAATCTGGCGCGGCTGTCGGCGGCGGGCATTCCCGTCATCACCGTGCAGCACGGTTCGGGCACGGCTGGCGGCGCCTACATGCCGGGCCTGAGCGACGTCGTCATCATGGTGCGCAAGCGTTCCCGCGCTTTCCTTGCCGGCCCGCCACTGCTGATGGCCGCTACCGGCGAGGTGGCGACCGAAGAAGAACTGGGTGGCGCTGAAATGCACACCGGCGTGTCGGGCCTGGGTGAGCATCTGGCTGATGACGATCGCCATGCGCTGGGGCTGGCGCGCCAGGTGGTGGCCCGTACTTCATGGTCAAATCGGGCAGCAAGCAAAGCAGGGCGGGCGCAAGCAGCTACTAATTCAATAGCAAACACCGATCTCCCCTGTGAGCCGATTTACCCGCCTGACGAGCTGCTGGGCCTGGTTCCCGACGACCTGCGCCAGCCGCTGGACATGTACGAGGTCATCGCTCGGCTGGTGGATGGCTCAGACTTTTTGCCGTTCAAGGCGCTTTATGGTGCGGCCACGGTGTGCGTGCAGGCATCGATTGACGGCCATGCGGTCGGCATCATCAGCAACAATGGCCCGATTGACGTGGCCGGCGCCAACAAGGCCACGCACTTCATCCAGCTGATGTGCCAGCTGGGCCACCCCCTCATCTACCTGCAGAACACCACCGGCTATATGGTGGGCAAGGAGAGCGAGCAGGCCGGCATGATCAAGCACGGCTCCAAGATGATCCAGGCGGTGACCAATGCCGCCGTCCCGCAAATCACCATCCAGTGCGGCGCTTCATTTGGCGCGGGCAACTACGGCATGTGCGGCCGCGGCTACGCGCCGCGCTTTCTTTTCACCTGGCCCGGCGCCAAAACGGCGGTGATGGGGGGCGAACAGGCCGCGCGCACCATGCAGATCGTAGGCGAGGCGGCCCTGGCGCGAAAAGGCATCACGCCGGACCCGGCTCAGTCGCAAACCCAGTACGACAAGATCGTCGCCATGTTCGAGGCGCAGGCCGATGTGTTCTACACCTCGGGCCTGGTGCTGGACGACGGCGTCATCGACCCGCGCGACACGCGCGCGGTGCTGGCACAGTGCCTGGCAATGTGCGCCGAGGCCGATGCGCGGCAGCTGAGGCCCATGCAGTTTGGCGTGGCGCGCATGTAGACCGCCTGCAAAAAAGAACCGGAGACAACGAAATGCAATACACGCACGAACACCTTGAAATCCAGAAAACCCTGAAGCGGTTCATTGACGCCGAGATCAATCCGCACGTCGATGAATGGGAAGCCGCTGAAATCTTTCCCGCGCATGAAGTGTTCAAGAAGCTCGGCAACCTGGGCATGCTGGGCCTGACCAAGTCTGAGGAATACGGCGGCGCGGGCCTGGACTACTCCTACGCCATGGCCATGGCCGAAGCGCTGGGCCACATTGATTGCGGCGGCGTGCCCATGGCCATTGGCGTGCAGACCGACATGTGCACGCCGGCACTCGCGCGCTTCGGCAGCGACGAACTCAAGCGCGAATTCCTCGCTCCAGCGATTGCCGGCGATGCCGTCGGCTGCGTCGGTGTGAGCGAGCCGGGTGCGGGCAGCGATGTCGCCTCCATCAAGAGCCATGCCCGCAAGGACGGCGGCGACTACATCGTCAGCGGCCAGAAGATGTGGATCACCAACAGCCTGCAGGCCGACTGGATGTGCATGCTGGTCAACACCGGTGAGGGCCCTGTGCACAAAAACAAGAGCCTGGTCATGGTGCCCATGCGCGACAAGGGCAAGCTGCGCAAAGGCATTGAAGCGGCCAAAAAAATCAAAAAAATCGGCATGAACTCGTCCGACACCGGCCTGATCTACTTTGACGAAGTGCGTGTGCCGCAGCGTTACCTGATCGGCAGCGAAGGCTCGGGCTTTGTCTACCAGATGATGCAGTTCCAGGAAGAGCGCCTGTGGTGCGCAGCCAGCTGCATCCAGTCGCTGTCCAACTGCATTGAATGGACGGTCGAGTGGGCGCATGAGCGCAAGCTTTTCGGCGCCACTCTGGCTGACCAGCAATGGGTGCAGTTCAAGCTTGCCGAGATGAAGACCGAAGTCGAGAGCCTGCGCGCCATGACCTACCGTGCCTGCGAGCTCTATGTGCAGGGCCAGGACGTGACCGAGCTCGCGTCCATGGCCAAGCTCAAGGCCGGGCGGCTCAACCGCCTGGTGCCCGACACCTGCCTGCAGTTCTGGGGCGGCATGGGCTACACCTGGGAGAACAAGGTGGCGCGCATGTTCCGCGACGGCCGGCTCGCTTCCATAGGCGGTGGGGCCGACGAAGTCATGATGGGGATCATCGCCAAAATGATGGGCGTGGCCAAGTCCGGCAAGAAGGGTGGCTGAGTTCATGACCGTGCCTGGCATACGGAGCGGGGCGTCTGCATGAAAAATATCCGCTGCTTGCTGGTGGCCAATCGTGGGGAGATTGCGCGCCGCATCATGCGCACCGCGCGAACCATGGGCATGCAGACGGTGGCGGTGTATTCAGACGCCGACGCCGGTGCGCTGCATGTGCAGGAGGCGGACATCGCCTGTGTGCTGGGAGGTGCCACTTCTGCCGATTCCTATCTGCGCATCGACAAACTGGTTGCTGCGGCCAAGGCCAGCGGCGCCGATGCGGTGCATCCGGGCTACGGTTTCCTCAGCGAGAACGCCGCCTTTGCCGACGCGGTGATTGCTGCGGGGCTGACCTGGGTGGGGCCACCGCCGGCCGCGATCCGGCAGCTCGGCAGCAAGTCGGCTGCCAAGCAACTCGCCGCGGCGCAAGGCGTACCCTGCCTGCCGGGCTACCAGGGTCATGACCAGTCCGACGCGCGCTTTGAAGCCGAAGCCGCGCGCATCGGTTACCCGCTGATGGTCAAGGCCGTGGCGGGCGGCGGTGGGCGCGGCATGCGGCTGGTGCGGGAGGCCGCGCACCTTTCGGCGGCGCTCCAAAGCGCCCGCTCTGAAGCGCTCTCGGCCTTTGGCAGCGGGGAGCTGCTGATGGAGCGGGCTTTGTTAAATCCACGCCATGTCGAGGTGCAGGTGTTTGCCGACGCCCACGGCCATTGCATTCATCTGGGCGAGCGCGACTGCTCGGTGCAACGCCGCCACCAGAAGATCATTGAAGAAACGCCCAGCCCGGCGGTGGATGCTGCGCTGCGTGCGCGCATGTGTGGGGCGGCGGTCGCGCTGGCGCAAGCGGCAGGGTATGTCGGGGCGGGGACGGTAGAGTTTCTTGTCGAGGGCTCTGATTTCTTTTTGATGGAAATGAATACGCGCCTGCAAGTGGAGCACCCCGTCACTGAAGCAGTCACGGGCCTTGATCTCGTCGAATGGCAGCTGCGCGTAGCGCAAGGTGAGCCGCTGCCTCTTGCGCAGGAGCAGGTGGTGTTCAGCGGTCATGCGATTGAGGTGCGCCTGTGTGCCGAAGACGAGAATTTCACGCCGCACACAGGCACGGTCGGGCGCTTTCGTGAACCCGGCGATGTGCGCTTTGACCACGCACTGTTTGAAGGCCAGGTGGTGTCGCCGCACTACGACTCGATGCTGGGAAAGCTGGTGGCGCATGCCGCGACACGTGATCAAACCATAGACCAGCTGGTGGCGGCGCTGGGCCGCACCGAAGTGCTGGGCCTGCCCACCAACCGGCAGTTTTTGTTGGCTTGCCTGGCTCATCCGGTGTTCCGCGCCGGGCATGCGCTGATTCCTTTTCTGGCGGAGCAGGGCGATGCGATACGCAGAGCGCTACAAAAAGAGGAGCTGCTTGCGCTTGTCCCGTATGGTCTGGTGGGCATTTTCTCTCAGGATATTGACTCAAACAGGGCCGCAAACAGCCTGCCGTGCCCCTTTCCCAGGCCGGTCCGGCTGCGCCACCACGCGCAGCTGCTGGACCTGCGCGTACGTGAGTTGGGCGGAAGTGCGCTGGAAATCGAAACGGGCGGCGAGGTGTTGCAGGCGGTGATCACGCAGGGACCCGATGGTGCTCTGACGGTAGGCACAGGCCAGACCGGGCAGCGCATATCGGCGGTTCGCCTGAAGGAATCTTCCGGGCAACCCGGTGCACGCTGGCATGTGCAGACGGGCTCTGTGGACCTGTTCCTGGAAGATTCCACCTTTGCGCCGCCGGCATCCGGCGGTGTTGCAACCGCGCGGGAGTTGCGGGCGCCCTTCAACGGCAAGGTGATTGCTGTCCATGCGGCGCCAGGCCAGGCCGTGAAGCGCGGCGACACGCTGCTGGTGATTGAATCCATGAAGCTGGAGCACGCGGTCAATGCCCCGCACGATGCCGTGCTGGCGGCTGTGATGGCAGAGGTGGGTCAGCAAACAAGTACCGGGCAGGTGTTGCTGAGGTTCGATGAGGCCAAAGCATGAGAACCCGGAAAATCAGGAAAGATTTCGCTGCACGACAATTGACGCCATGACCAAAGCACAGCCCACCCCCGCCGGCGCGATTGAGTTCGAGCCGGAATTTGTCGCCAGCCTCAAAGAGCTGTTCGAGGAAAAAATCGTTTTCAACAAGTTGCTGGGGCTCAAGATCACCTCGGTGACGGCGGAACGGGTCACCGCCCGCATTGACATGCGCAACGAGCTGATAGGCCACTACGCCCACAACCGCATCCACGGCGGCGTGATCAGCGCCGGTCTGGACGCCATGGGCGGGCTCGCCGTGATGGCGGCCATAGGCGCGCGCCACATGGACGAATCGCCGATGCAGCGGCTGCACCGCTTTGCCAAGCTGGGCACCATCGATCTGCGGGTGGATTATTTGCGGCCTGGCATCAGTGAATTTTTTGAGTTGCGGGCTGAGGTGATGCGGCTGGGGTCTCGGGTGGCGAGTACGAGGATGGAGTTTCTGGGGGCTGACGGTAAGTTGTTTTCTACTGGGGCTGGGGCTTATATCGTTTCTTAAGGATCTGCTTTTTGCTGAGTGTTGCTGGCCGGGGGTAGCCCGGCGGCTACTCACTTTTCTTTTGCTTCGCCAAAAGAAAAGTAAGCAAAAGAAAAGGCGACCCTGCTGTCTGCGTCCCTGCGCTTCGCTTCGGGCAACCTGTGGTGCTCGGTCCAGGCGGGGTCTCGCTCGAACTCGCTTCGCTCAGACAATCGCGATCCCTGATCCGCCTGGCCCTGCGCTCCTCGGCGCAGACAGAAGGGGGTGGAGACAGGAATACCAAACAGCCGAACTCCCAATAGCCGAAGACAAGACCCCGAATACCTGAAGAAACAAGGACTCGCCATGGCGAGTCCTTGTTGGTATTTTTCCCCGTTCCCGATTGGCCCTTGTGGATGCGCCGAGGAGCGGAGGTCCAGACGGATCAGGGCAAAAACTTGTTTGAGCGAAGCGAGTTGTTTTTGACCCCGGCTGGACCGAGCACCGCAGGTTGCCCGTAGCGCAGCGAAGGGACGCAGGAACCAGGGTCGCCTTTCTTTTGCTTACTTTTCTTTGGCGAAGCAAAGAAAAGTGAGTTGCATGCCGGGCAACCCCCGGCCAGCAACCCTCAGCAGAGAGCGCGAAAGCCGGAGCAAGAACCGGCAACTAAGCCGGTCCCTCGTAGCCGAGGGCGTTAAGAAACTCCCTCCGCCACCAATGCACATCGCGTTCCCGGATGGTCTTGAGCAGCTTCTGATGCCGCGCCTGCCGCTCCTCCAGCGGCATTTGAAGCGCACGCTGTACGGTGTCCGCGGTGCCGTCGGTATCGTAGGGATTGACCAGCAACGCGTCTTCCAGTTGCTCCGCAGCCCCCGCAAAGCGGGACAGCACCAGCACCCCGGGGTCGGCCGGGTCTTGTGCGGCGATGAATTCCTTGGCCACAAGGTTCATGCCGTCGCGCAGCGGCGTGACCAGCGCCACCCGCGCCACGCGGTACAAACCCGGCAGGCGCTTGCGCGCCACGTTGCGGTGGATGTAGCGAACGGGCATCCAGTCGAGCTCGCCGAAATTGCCGTTGATGGCGCCGCACAGGCTTTCCAGTTCCTGCAGCAGATCGGTGTAGGTGCCCATGTCCTCACGGCTGGGCGAGGCGATCTGGATCAGCGTGGCGCTGCGGAGATTTTCCGGGTACTTTTTGAGCAAGGTTTCAAACGTCCGCAGCCGCTGCGGCAAGCCTTTGGAATAGTCGAGCCGCTCGACACCCAGCAGCAGCTTGCGGCGTGAATACTCTTCCTTCATGCGTTCGTACATGTCGCGCGCATCCTGCGCGTGCGTGAGCGCCGCGAACTCGTCCACGTCTATGCCGATGGGAAAAGCGCCCGCCCGCACAGTGCGGTGAAAGGCCCTGAAGCGGTTGTCGCCCAGCGCCACCGCGCCGGCTTCGGCCTGCACATAGCGCGAGAAGTGCAGCAGGTCGTTCTCGCTCTGGAAGCCGACCAGGTCGTAGGCGAACAGCGCACGCATCAGCCATTCGTGCTGGGGAATGGCCGCCAGCACCTGCTGCGGCGGCAGCGGAATGTGCAGGAAAAATCCGATGCGGTTGTTGCAGCCCATGGCGCGCAATTCGGCCGCCATGGGGATCAGGTGGTAGTCGTGGATCCAGATGATGTCGTCGGGCTGCAGCAGGCTCATGAGCTTGTGCGCAAACAGCCGGTTCACGCGGCGGTAGGCCTCGATAAAGCCTGTGTCAAAACGCGCCAGGTCCAGCCGGTAATGAAACACCGGCCAGAGCACGCCGTTGCTGTAACCCAGGTAGTAGCCCGCATGGTCTTCGGCCGACAGGTCCACCGTGGCCAGCTTGATGTTGCCCGCCTGCTGCACATGCAGCTCGCCTTCTCCGGCGGCGCCGCCCTCAACGACCGTGCCGCTCCAGCCGAACCACAGCCCACCGGTAGCATTGAGTGCATCGCCCAGCGCTACGGCCAGTCCGCCAGCCGCAGCCTTGCGTGGATCCGCTACGCGGTTGGATACAACAACTAGCCGGCTCATGGCAAACGCCCCTCTTTACCAGCGGGGGCCGCGGAACTGGCTTTGTCGGGCCGCAGGCGCCGGCCCCCTGCGAGGGGGGGAGGTGCTACACGAAGTGAGCATCCGGCGGGGGTGTTCAAGTTCATACTTGAGATTCCCACGGGGTGGACAAGCGGACGGCAGCATTGATGATCCCCACCATCGAATACGTCTGCGGAAAATTCCCCCACATCTCGCCGGTCACGGGATGCGTGTCTTCCGAGAGCAGGCCCACATGGTTGCGCGCGGCCAGCATGGTGTTGAAAATCTCGCGCGCCTGCTCCTTGCGGCCTATGCGTGCCAGCGCGTCGATGCGCCAGAAGGTGCAGATGTTGAAGGCGGTTTCGGGCTTGCCGAAATCGTCCGGCGCCTCATAGCGGCGCATGTAGGGGCCGTCGCACAAATGGGTTTCCAGTGCGTCTACCGTGGCGACAAAGCGCGGGTCTTTGGGATCGATAAAGCCCACTTCAATCATCAGCAGCACGCTGGCGTCGAGGTCGCGCCCGCCAAAGCTTTCGGCAAAGGCCTGGCGTTCTTCGCTCCAGGATTCGCGCAGGATGCGTTCCTGCATCACTGCCGCATGGCCGCGCCAGTAGTCGGCCCGATCCTGCAGCTTGAGCACCAGCGCGATCTTGGCCAGCCGGTCGCAGGCGGCCCAGCACATCAGGGCCGACGACGTGTGGATGCGCGCGCGCGTGCGCAGCTCCCACATGCCGGCATCTGGCTTGTCGTAACTGTGCACGGCCTGCTCGCCAACTTCCTCGAGCCGCTTGAACTCGGCAATGCCGGCACGGTGCAGCAGGCGATGGTCGTGAAAAGCCTGGGCCGCGCCCAGCACCACATTGCCGTAGACGTCGTGCTGGAAATGCTCCTGCGCCTGGTTGCCCACGCGCACCGGTCCCATGCCGCGGTAGCCGCCCAGATGCAACATGGTGGATTCGGGCAGCTCGCGCTCCAGGCCTATGCCGTAGAGCGGCTGGATGTGCCCGCCCTTGGACTGCACCACCACGTTGGCGAGCCAGCGCAGGTAGTCTTCCATGGTGCCGACTTCCGAGAGGCTGTTGAGTGCGCGCACCACAAAAAAGGCGTCGCGCAGCCAGCAATAACGGTAGTCCCAGTTGCGCTGGCTGCCGGGTGCCTCGGGAATGCTGGTAGTCATGGCGGCGACGATGGCGCCGGTGTCTTCAAAGAGCGAAAGCTTGAGCGTGATGGCTGCGCGTATCACGGCCTCCTGCCATTCCAGCGGAATATGCAGGCGCTGGCTCCATTTTTTCCAGTAGGAAATGGTTTCCTGCTCAAACAGGCGCGCCGTGTCGGCAATGCCGTCGGGCAGCGACTCGTCGGCGCCGAGCAGAAAATTATGCTCGCGTGTCAGCACAAAAGGCTGCTTTGACAGCAGGTGTGAAATCGACACGTCGGTGTTCAGGCGCAGCGTCAGCTCGTCGCCCACATAGCGCAGGTGGTTGCTGCCCTGGGTGATCAGCGGCTTGCGCCGGCCCCAGTCGAAGCGGATGTCCAGCGATACGCGGATGCGCGGCGCGCCGTGGATGGGTTTGACGCGGCGCACCAGCGTCATGGGCCTGAAAAAGCGTGATCGGCTGAAAAAGCGCGGCGCGAAATCGGTGATCTCGATGCCCTGGCCGCGTGTGTCGAACAACTGGGTGCGCAGCACCGCCGTATTGGGCTCATACCACTGCTTGGCTTCGGCGAAATCCTCGATCTCGATGGCGAAGGCGCTGGACTGCGAGTCCTGGATGCCCGGGGCGGTCGCGTCGTCCTGCGCGGGCTGCGGCTCGAGAAGCGCATTGAATACAGGGTCGCCGTCAAACCGCGGCAGGCAGCACCAGACGATGCGGCCGCGCACATCAATCAGCGCACTGAAGGCGCAGTTGCCGATGACGCCCATGGCCAGCGAGGGTTGGGCGGGCGGCGCGAAGTTCAGGGAGTCGGCGGCGACGTTCATGGGCGGCTTTCTGGCGCGGCGGCCGGTGTTTCGTCGGTCTCCCGCGCCATGCCGCCGAAGGCCGCATGCAGCCATTGGTGCAGCGCCTCGGGTGACGCGCAGCGATGGCGCGCCTGGGTGGCGCCTTCGCCGACCTTGATGCCTTCACCGCCCAGGGATTGCACGGCCGCAAAGCCGGCTTCGTCGGTGGTGTCGTCGCCGGCAAACAGGGGCAGGCGGCCCGCAAATGGCGGTTCGGCCATAAAAGCCTTGATGGCCGAGCCTTTGCTGACGTTGGCCGGTTTGACTTCAAAAACACACTTGCCATGCAGCAGCTCGACACCGGGCGTGCGGTCGGCCGCCTCCTGCATGACCTGCAGGCACAGTGCTTCCAGCTCGGGTGCGTGGCGATAGTGCAGGGCAACGGCCGCCAGCTTGATTTCCACGCGCAACCCGTCATGATGCGCGGCCAGGTCGGTGGCGCGTCGGGTGAGCTCCCGCAGGTCCGGCTCTGCCAGGCTGACGACGCGGCCCTGCGTATCGCGGCGCTGCGCGCCATGTTCGGTGGCCAGGGGTAGCCGCAAAGGCGCGAGAAAGCCATCGAGGTCGGCCAGCCTGCGGCCCGACACAATCGCCAGCGCGCCGCCCAACTGCGCTGAAAGCCTCGCCAGGGCTGGAATCACGCCTGAAACCAGCTGGACTGCGTCGGGTTCTGGCGCCAGGTCGGCCAATGTTCCGTCAAAGTCCAGAAAAAGGGCGGTCTGCGCGTTGATGACCGGCAATGACCCGAAAGGCCCGGGAGGAAGTGCGTGTGAAGAGGGTCGGGGCGGCGATGAAGAAGGTGATAAATGCATCGCCATTCACCTTAGCAGAGCCCCTGCTGAATCACTGTAGGCCGGTTTCGCCTTTTTTCACATTTCAGCCAATGGCGGCTACCCTGTAGCGGTGCCGGGGAGGCTGTCCTGCACCGCTTTGACGCGTGCCCTGTGGATGGACTCGCCAATCTGTTTGCCGCCGCGTCCCGCCGCCTGGGCCTGCAGCGCCAGCGGCTGCGTTTGCACCGCCTGGGCCGCGGCCAGGGCATCCAGCAGGCGCGGGCGTTGCGGGTAGGGCGAATCCTGCAGGCCCAGGCGCCCGCGGGCGTCGCATTCGCAGGCCAGCAAAATATCGCCGAAACGCTGGGGCTTGCGAAACGCATCGCAGCGCTCCAGCAGCCGCACCAGGGCCGCGGCGCCCAGGCTTTCGCTGCGGTGCACGTTGCCGTGCTCGCGGGCCACCACGTCGGCAATCTCGCGGCAGTCGACCGGCACGCGCAGGCGCTCGCACACGTCTTTCAGCAGTTGGGCGCTGCGTTCTTCGTGACCGATGTGCCGCGGTAAAACATCGGCCGGTGTCGTGCCCTTGCCGAGGTCGTGGCACAGGCAGGCAAAGCGCACGGCCAGAGAGCCTTCAAGCTGCGCCGACATGTCCAGCACCATCATCAGGTGAACGCCGGTGTCGACCTCGGGGTGGTGGCTGGCGGGCTGGGGTACACCCCAGAGGCGCGCTACCTCGGGCAGCAACTTTTGCAGCGCGCCGCATTCGCGCAGCACCTCGAACATGCGTGAAGGCCTGCCCTCCATCAGCCCGCGTGCGAACTCCTGCCACACGCGTTCAGGTACCAGCGCATCGGCTTCGCCTTCGGCCACCATGTCCCGCATCAGCGCCATGGTTTCGGGCGCCACGGAGAAATCCGGAAAGCGCGCGGCAAAGCGCGCCAGCCGAAGGATGCGCACGGGGTCCTCGCGGAAGGCATCCGTCACGTGGCGCAATACCTTGTTCCGGATGTCCTGCTGTCCGCCGAACGGGTCGACCAACGCTGAAAAGTCGGGGTCAAAACCGGCTGAAGCTGTTTCTGGACGGGCGGGAGCAGCTATTGAATTGATAGTGAGGTCGCGCCGCGCCAGGTCCTGCTCCAGCGTGACGTCGGGCTCGGCGTGCACCACAAACCCGCGGTAGCCCGGCGCGGTTTTGCGTTCGGTGCGGGCCAGGGCGTATTCCTCACGGGTGTCCGGGTGCAGGAACACCGGGAAATCCTTGCCGACCGGCAGGTAGCCTTGTGCCACCAGCGCTTCAGGGGTGGCGCCCACGACGACCCAATCGTGGTCCTGCACGGGCAGGCCCAGCAAGGCATCGCGCACCGCGCCACCAACCATGAATATTTCCATCAGGCCAGTTTAGCGGTTCGCGCCAGCCCCAAAAGCCCGGCCGGCGCCGGATTTTCAGGAAAAAACAGGCCGGAAGAAACTGCGCTCGTAGCTGATGATGCAGCCGGTCGTTTCGGCGTATTTGAAAGCCGCCAGGCATTCCTGGTCGGAAAAGGAGTTCTGGCGGTAAATCTCGTAGGCCGCCAGGCTCTCAAAGGTGAACAAGGCCAATGCAATGTTGCTGGCGCCCTCGCTGGGCATGAAGTAGCCATGGTGCGTGCCGCCGAATTTCTCGACCAGCGGAATCCACAGCTTGCCGTAGTGCTCGAACTCCTTGAGTTTGGCGGTGTTCAGCACGTAACGCAGATAGATCGTGACCATGATGTCTCCCGTTCAGCGCCTGACGCGGTAGGGCTCTTCGAATTCGCGGAAATCGTTTTCGGCCAGCGCGTCGTCGATCCAGGCTTTGACACCGGGCAGCGCGCTGACGCGCTGAATGTAGGCGCCGATTTCCGCCGGTACCGGCAGGGCGTACCGGCTCAGGCGCATGCACACAGGCGCAAAGAAGGCATCGGCAATGCCGAACTCTCCAAACAAGAAATTGGCCCCCACGGTCGACTGCGTCTCCCTGCCCCCCGAGGGGGCGCTCGGACCTTGGGGCGGCCCGGCGGTACGAGGGTCCTTGTATTGCTGCAGCAACTCGGTCCACATCTCGACAATGCGCTGCACGTCGGCACGCACGGCCGATTTGTCGCGCCAGATCAGCTGGCCCATGTCCGACAGGTCGGCTTCGATGTTCATGGGGCAGGCCGAACGCAGCGCGCCAAAGCCGCTGTGCATTTCAGCGCATACGCTGCGCGCCCGGGCGCGCGCTTTCACATCCTGCGGCCAGAGCTTTTTCTCGGGAAAGCGTTCCGCGAGGTATTCGGCAATCGCCAGCGTGTCCCACACGACAAAACCGCCGTCATCCAGCGCCGGCACCCGGCCGGTCGGGTTCACGCCGCCGATTTTTTCCTTGAAGGTCGAGTTGGCATCGAACGAGTCAAAGCGCAGTTTGATTTCTTCAAAAGGAATGCCGGCCTGCTTGAGCAGCACCCAGGGGCGCATGGACCAGGACGAGTAGTTTTTATTGCCGATGTAGAGCTTGAGCATGGTGTCCCTGTTCTGCTGATGATGAAGGAAAGAAGTCAAATGGAAAAACGACTTGCGATGCTACCGCCGTGCGAAATCACGATTGATGCAAAAAATCTTTGAAATTAATGCTACATCCACGGCGAGTAAGAAGGGCGGATTTCCTCTTCAGGCCAACCGGGGCCGCGGAACCGGCTTTGCCGGGCCGCAGGCGCAGCGCCCCCTCGGGGGGCAGCGACCCACACGAAGTGGGGAAGCGTGGGGGCCTAAAAACGGCCGGCGGTTTTACGCTTGGCCGTCAGTCCGCTGCGCAAGCCCTGCGCTCCCAGATAAGAAGGCCCCACCGCATCCAGCGCGGCAGGATGAACACCCAGTGCCTGCAGGCCGGGCAGCTTGCCGGTGGCCACGTTGTCGGTGGCCATGGCGTCGAGGTTGTCGCGGCTCAGCAGCGGCTCTCCGGGCGCGAGCTCCATGAGGCGCGCCTGCAGGCGCCCCAGGAAATCCGGCAGGCTGATCACCGGGCGGCCCTTGCCGCCGTTGATACCGGCGTAGCGACCGGCCAGCCTGACCAGCTGGCGCAGCGTGAACACGTCGGGCCCGCAAACTTCATAGATCTGGCCGGCGGTGTCGGGGTCTTGCAGGCAGTGCACGATGGCGTCGGCGACGTCTTCCACCCAGACGGGCTGAAAGCGCGCATCAGCGGCTGCAAGCGGAACCACCGGAAAGATCTGCTGGAGCCGGGCAAAGGTGTTGAGGAATTTGTCTTCAGCGCCAAAAATCACGCTGGGCCGCAGCACGGTCACATCCAGCCCGGTGCTGAGCAGCACGGCTTCACCGCGCGCCTTGCTGCGCTGGTACATCGATGCCGAACCGGGCGAAGCACCCAGGGCGCTGATGTGAACGATGCGCCTGAGGCCGCTGGCTTCACAGGCCCGGGCCAGCTCCAGCGGCAGTTGCACATGCGCCTTGTCGAATGCGGCCTCTGTGCCGTGAAGGATGGCAATCAGGTTGACCACGGCGTCGTGGCCGGCCAGCAGCGGTGCCAGCGAGGAAGCATCGTGGGCGTCGGCCTCAATCACATCCACCAGCGGCAGCATTTGCAGGTGGCGGGCATTGGCCTGCCGGCGAGTGACCACGGTGACGCGGCATTGCAGCCGCGCCAGTTTTTCGCAGACGTGCGCGCCGACAAAGCCGGTGCCGCCAAGAAGAAGGATTTTTTTCATAACCCCTAATTTAGCGCTTTTACCGTGCCTTGCGCCCTGTTGGCCCATTCTTTGGCCATTCAGGCCTCCAGGCCATGCTGGATGGTCGCAAGCGGCTATCAAATTAATAGCGATTTTTGGCCTTGCAGGATCCGCCCTTGGCCTACACGCCAGGGCCTGCGCCGTCCCCATAATGGTTGAATGAACATTTTTGAAGCACTGCGAACAAGCCATGTCACCCAGCGCGCCCTGGCGGACAACCTCATCAAAACGCAGGGCGACAGCAAGGAAAGAGCCACGCTGTTCAAGGAGCTCAAGCTCGAACTCGCGGCGCATGCCGCGGCGGAAGAGCGCTTTTTTTATGTGCCGCTGATCGCGCACGACATGACACAGGAACCCTCACGCCACGGCATTGCCGAGCACCACCAGATGGACAAGCTGGTGGAAACGCTGGAAGAAACCGATTTCAGCTCGCCCGCCTGGCTGGCCACGGCCAAAGAGCTGCACCACAAGATTTATCACCACCTTGAAGACGAGGAGCAGGGTGTGTTCCAGCTGGCGGGAAAGGTGCTGAGCGAAGCCGAAAAGTTGTCGCTGGCCAAGGGCTATGAAGGCGAGTTCGTCTCGCAGCGCACGAAAAATTAAACCACCACGGCGCCCCTGGACGAGCTTATGAACCGTCCCCGCGCTTGTCGCCGTCAGGCTTGAGCAGCGGTTCGGGCTTTTCCAGAAAACGCACCAGGCGCGGCACCAGCGCCAGGATGCCGAGCGCCAGCAGGGTGCTGAGGACCGCAGTGCTTTCACGTCCCATGCCGGCCGCCACGCCAATGGCCGCCGTCAGCCAGATGCCGGCGGCGGTGGTCAGGCCCTTGACCTGCTCTTCGTCGGGGTTGCCCTTGATGTGCCCCTTGAGGATGGTGCCCGCGCCCAGAAAGCCGATGCCGGCAATCACGCCCTGAATCACCCGGCTCAAGTCGGCGGTGATCATGCCGGACTGCTGCGACACCAGCACGAACATCGCGGAACCCATGGCCACCAGCATGTGCGTGCGCACACCGGCGGCCTTGCCTTTTTGCTCGCGCTCTATGCCCAGCAAGCCGCCCAGCAACGCCGCCAGCGTGAGGCGAACCATGACGCGCGTGGCCTGCTCGGCATCGGACAAATCTGAAAACTCCGAGCCGATGGTTTCACCGACTTGCTGCCACCAGGTGGACGCCATGCGGACTCCTTTAGATCGTAAACAGGTTCTTACGTGTTCGGTTGAGGGATGGGCTCGCCCGATTGACTGTAGCGCGTCTGCCGTACGGCGTCACCGAAAAGCCCTGTCCACCGTCAGGGATGGATTTTTTCGCCCCGCTTGAGCATGTCGGCGAACTTCACCAGCCGGCGCTCGCGTGTCTCGGCTTTCTTGGCGGTTTGCAGCCTGAACAAAATGGCGAAGCGGTTGCGTGAGTCCAGTGTTTCGAAGAAGGCCTTGGCTTTGGCGCTCTTCGCGAGCAACGCCGCCAGGTCGTCAGGAACCGCCATCTTGCTCTGCGCGTCATAAGCCGCGTCCCAGCGGCCGTCGGCCTTGGCGCGTTCGACCTCGGCCAGGCCCGCCGGCTGCATGGCGCCGGATTCAATCAGTGCCAGGGCCTTGGCGCAGTTGACCTTGGACCAGGTGCTGCGTGCGCGGCGCGGAGTGAATTTTTGCAAAAAATACTGCGCGTCCATGGAATTCCTCTGGCCGTCTATCCAGCCGTGGCAGAGCGCCGCTTCCAGCGCTTCGGCGTGGGTGATGGAGGCTATGCCTGAATCCTTCCTGG
Source organism: Polaromonas sp. P1_F1 (assembly GCF_056405795.1). Classification (NCBI taxonomy): domain Bacteria; kingdom Pseudomonadati; phylum Pseudomonadota; class Betaproteobacteria; order Burkholderiales; family Comamonadaceae; genus Polaromonas; species Polaromonas sp. P1_F1. Next base: position 696,656 of record NZ_JBFUBJ010000001.1, on the reverse strand, counting down.
CGATTTGCAGCCAGACACCGGCGCTGCTTGCGTGGTGTTTGGCCAGCCATTGGGTAAAGGCCTGGGTGTCTTTGCAGCGCACGGTGGCAAGCGGGGCGGCGGGAGTCTTGGCAGGCGTTTTGGAAGCGGGTTTGGCGGAGGTGGGCATGACGCATTTTGCGTGACACGCGGGGTTCACGGCAAGCCATGGGGGCGATCGGTGGAGGGCGAGTGCTATTAATTCAGGAGCATTCTGCGCAGATATTTAAAAGGCTTCAGTCACTTTCTGCATAAAAAAACCACCCGGAGGTGGTTTTTCGGAGTCGCGGCTGGCAGTCGCGGCAGGATTTACTGCGTGATGTAGTCCGACACCACTTTCCAGCGCGCGTCCTGCAACATCGACAGGCGCGACTGGTTGTTGCCCAAGCGCTTTTGCGGGCCGAACTTGCCTTCGGAGCTGCCGAAGATGTCGGCCGGGATCACCATGGTGTCCATGGCCTTGATGAAGCTCTCGGTCGTCAGGCTGGCGCCGGCTTTCTGCGATGCACGGATAAAGCTGTCGACCACCGTATAGCCGTAGACCGAGAACACCGTCGGGTCTTCATTGAAGGCGGTCTTGTACTTGTTGGCCCAGAAGCGGATGGGCTGCGAGGCTTCGTCCAGGTAGGGGTTTTGCACCGTCATGGTGGCGTAGAGGCCGTCCATGGCTTTGCCGCCCAGCTTGTGGATCAGATCGGTGTAGGCGGCGCTGGAGCCCAGGAAGACCGGGTTGTAGCCCAGCTTGCGCGCGGTGCCGATGCCGCCAATGGTTTCGCGGATGATGGTGCCCAGCACCACCAGGTCGCATTCAGAGGCCTTGAGCTTGGCGATCTGCGACGAGAAATCGGTCGCGCCGCGCTTGAAGGAGGTCTTCTCGACCATGGTCATGCCGATGGCTTTGAGGCCGTCATCGGCGCCGCGCTGCACTTCGAGGCCAAACTCGTCGTCCTGGTACATCGAGCAGACCTTTTTGGCGTTCTTTTCTTTCACCAGCTTGGGTACGGCCGCCTTCATCTGGTCGTAATAGGTGGCGGCAAACGAGTACTTGAGCTTGTGAAAGGGCTCGTACATCTCGCGCGCGGCCGTCACCGGGAAGAAGTTGATGACATTTTTTTCGAACTGCACCGGCATGGCGGCCAGGTTTTGCGCAGTACCCAGGTGGCCCACCATGGCGAAGATCTTGTCCTGGTTCACCAGCTTTTGCGCCGCCAGCACCGCCTTCTTGGGGTCGTAGCCCGAGTCCTCGACGATCAGCTTGACCTTGCGGCCGTTGATGCCGCCTTGTTCATTCAGCTCGTTGACGCGCAGCGTCATGCCGTTGCGGATCTGCTTGCCGAAGCCCGCGAGCGGGCCCGACAAATCCTGGATGGAGCCCAGCGTGATTTCGGTTTTGCTGACGCCCTGGCTTTGCGCCTGTGCAGTAGCGGCCGACAAGGCGGCTACGCAGGCCAGCGCGGAAAGGACGGCGGTTGATTTCAGTTTCATGGTTTTGTCTCCTGTAAAGGTTCTTGGCTCTTGTTCACCCGGTGCACGGAATCAGTACATGGCCTCTATTTGCGGGGCGTATTTTTGTTCTACGAGTTTGCGCTTGAGCTTCATGGTCGGCGTGAGTTCTTCGTCCTCCGCCGTGAGCTGCGTGTCGAGCAAAAAGAATTTCTTGATCTGCTCGACCCGCGCAAACTTCTTGTTGACCCGGTCGATTTCCGACTGAATCAATTCTTGCACTTCAGTTGCCCGCGTCAAGCTGGCGTAATTACTGAAGGGTATGTCCGCATCCTGGGCGAATTTCTCGACGTTTTCCTGGTCGATCATGATGATGACCGTGAGGTAGGCGCGCTTGTCGCCGATGACCACGGCGTCGGTGATGTAGGGGGAGAACTTGAGTTCGTTTTCCAGCTCGCTGGGCGTCACGTTCTTGCCGCCGGCGGTGATGATGATGTCCTTCATCCGGTCGGTGATACGGAAAAACCCTTGCTCGTCCATCACGCCCACGTCGCCGGTGTGCAGCCAGCCCTGGGCATCCAGCGTCTCGGCGGTTTTTTGTGGCTGGTTCAGGTAGCCCATGAAGACATTGGTGCCCCGCACCAGAATCTCGCCGGTGGCTGCATCCAGCCGCATTTCGTTGTAGCCGGCGGCCGGGCCGATGGAGCCGGGCCTCATGCAGCTGGCCGGCACGCCGCTGGCGGCGCCGCAGGTCTCCGTCATGCCCCAGACCTCCAGCATGGGAACGCCCAGCGCCATGTACCACTTCACCAGGTCGGGCGAAATGGGCGCCGCACCCGTGACGCAAAACCGTGCCTTGTGAATGCCAATGAGCTTGCGCGTGTTGTTGAGCGCCAACCAGCGCGCCAGCGTGAAGCGGGCCTTGAGCGATGCGCTGACCGGCTGGCCGGCCAGCACGGTGTCGGCGATGCGCATGCCCACGCCGATGCTCCAGGCATAGGCGGCCTGTTGCAGCCAGCTGGCTTCCTTCAACGCGATCATCACGCCTGAATAAAACTTTTCCCACACACGCGGCACGGCGGTGAACACTGTGGGCGCGATCTCGCGCACGTTCTCGGGAATGGTTTCGGGGTTCTCGACAAAATTGAGCTTGGCGCCCGCATACATCGCGAAATATTCGCCGCCCATGCGCTCGGCGATATGGCACAGCGGCAAAAAGCACATGCGCTCGTCGTCTTCGTTCTGTGCCACCAGCGTGTTGTAGCCGCGCGCGGTAAACACCAGCCCGCGCTGGCTGTGCATGGCGCCCTTGGGTTTGCCGGTGGTGCCCGAGGTGTAGACCAGGATGGCCAGGTCCTCGGGTCTGCAGGCAGCAGCGCTGTCTTTCACCGCGTTGGGGTGATCCGCCAGGTAACTGCGGCCCAGCGCGCGAAGTTCGGCCAGGCCCATGACGCCCGGGTCATCCAGGTCACGCAGGCCTTCGGTGTCAAACACGATGATCTTGCGCAGCAGCGGTAATTGCGGCCGCACTTCCAGTGCCTTGTCGAGCTGCTCGTCGTCTTCGACAAACAGCACGGTGGTGCGCGAGTCATCGCAGAGGTAGTGCACCTGCGATGCGGCATCGGTAGGGTAGATGCCGCTGCACACGCCGCCGCAGCTCAGTACCGCCAGGTCGGCCAGCACCCATTCGATCACGGTGTTGGAAAGGATGGAGGCGCATTCGTCGCGCGCAAAGCCCAGGCTGAGCAGGCCGGCGGCGACTTCGCGTACCGCGTCACCGGTTTGTGTCCACGTCCAGCTGCGCCAGATGCCCAGCTTTTTCTGCCGCATCCAGGTCTTGTGGCTGCGCTGCTCCACCGCGTTCCAGAATACGGCGGGAATGGTTTCGCCCGGCATGACGATGGCATGCTCGGGCTGGATATGGCTAAGGTCCCAAAGGTTGCTCATTCAGTCACCGCCACGTCTTCTTTTTCTTCCAGCGCCGCTCGCCCCGCACACCGTCTTCCTTCATGCCGAGGTAGAACTCCTTGATGTCGTCCTTCTCGCGCAGGCGGGCGCAGGTGTCTTCCATCACGATGCGACCGTTCTCCAGCACATAGCCATAGTCCGACGCGTTGAGCGCCATGTTGGCGTTTTGCTCGACCAACAGGATGGTGGTGCCGCGCTCGCGGTTGATGCGCACCACAATCTCAAAAATTTCCTTGGTGAGTTTGGGCGACAGGCCCAGGCTGGGTTCGTCGAGCAAGATGAGGTCGGGCGAGGCCATGAGCGCGCGCGAGATCGCCAGCATTTGCTGCTGCCCGCCCGACAGCAGCCCGGCGTCTTGCAGGGCGCGCTCTTTCAGGATCGGGAAGTAGCCGTACACCGCCTCCATGTCGAGCGCCACACCGTCGCTGTCTTTGCGGGTGTAGGCGCCCATCAGCAGGTTGTCGCGCACGCTCAGCAAAGGGAATACCTCGCGTCCCTCTGGCACATGCGACAAGCCTTGCTGCACGATATGGGCCGGATCCTGTGCCGTGATGTCCTCGCCCTTGAAGTCGATGGAGCCTTTGCGCGGATCGAGGATGCCCGAGATGGTCTTGAGGATGGTGGATTTGCCTGCACCGTTGGAGCCCAGCACCGTGGCAATTTCGCTGCGGCGCACCTGCAGGCTGATGCCGCGTATGGCCTTGATGGGGCCATACGAACTCTCGACGTTGAGGAGTTTCAGGACGGGTTGGTCACTCACCGGTGGGGGAACCGCGCTCATGCCGTTCTCCTTAAAGACGTGACCTCATCCACCGAACCAAGATAAGCCTCAATCACACCGGGATCGTGCTGTACTTCGCGCGGCGTGCCCATGGCCAGGACTTCGCCCTGGTTCATGGCGAGAACCCGGTCAGACACGCGTGAGACCAGCGACATATCGTGCTCGACCATCAGTACCGTGATGCCCAGCTCGTGCTGGATGTCCTGGATCCAGAAGGCCATGTCGCCGGTTTCCTCCACATTGAGGCCGGAAGAGGGCTCGTCAAGCAGCAGCAACTGCGGCTCGGTGCACAGCGCCCGCGCCAGCTCGACCACCTTGCGCACGCCGTAGGGAAGACCTGCGACCATCGAATCGCGGTGATGTTGCAGGTCGAGGAAGTCAATGACCTGCTCGGCTTTTTCGCGTGCCAGCAGTTCGGCATCTCGCGCCCTGGCGGTAAAAAACAGGTCGTGCAGCAAGCCGGTTTGCCGGTGCGTGTGCCGGCCAATCAACAGGTTGTGCAGCACGGTGGCGTGTTCAAACAGTTCGATGTTCTGGAAGGTGCGCGCAATGCCCAGCGAGGCGATCTTGTGTGGTGGCTGATGCGTGAGCTTTTCGCCGCGGTATTCAATCTCGCCGGTGGTGGGCGTGTAGATGCGGCTGATCAGGTTGAACACCGTGGTCTTGCCGGCGCCGTTGGGGCCGATGAGCGTGAAGACTTCGCCCTGCTTGACGTCAAAGCTCACGTTGTTGACGGCCAGCACGCCGCCGAAGCGCACGCTAAGATTTTTGGCGGAAAGGAGTGTTTTGCTCATTTCAGACGGTCCGACTTCTGGAAAGTTTTTTGCCGTTTGAACAGGCCCTTGCGGTAGAACGGAAAGAGCTGCAAATAGGTGCGAACCTTCAGCCAGCGGCCATACAGCCCCATCGGCTCAAACAGCACAAAGGCAATCAGCACAATGCCGTAGACCGCCGCCTGCAGGCCGGGCGCCTGGCCTATGGTGGCGGGCAAATAGTCTTTGGTGAGGCCGATCACCTGCGGCATGGAGATCAAAAAGATGGCGCCCAGAAAAGCACCGTGTACCGACCCCACGCCGCCGATCACGATCATCAGCAACAGGTCGATGGACTGCAGGATGTTGAACTGGTCGGGCGAGATGAACTGCAGCTTGTGCGCATAGAGCGCGCCGGCCACGCCGGCCAGCGCGGCCGACAGCGCAAACGACAGCGTCTTGTAGCGCGCCAGATGGATGCCCATGCTCTGCGCGGAAATCTCTGAGTCGCGAATCGCCACAAAAGCCCGGCCCGTGGGCGAGCGCAGGAGGTTGAGGATGCCCAGCGTGGCGGCGACGGTGATGATGAGGCAGAGGAAATAAAACGACTCGCCGCTGGCCAGCTTCCAGCCGAACATGTCGGGCACCTTGATGTGGATGCCGGCATTGCCGCCGGTGACGCTTTCCCAGCGTGCAAACACTTCTTCAACAATGAAACCAAAAGACAGCGTGGCCATACCGAGGTAAATGCCCTTCACGCGCAGCGCGGGCAGGCCCACGACCAGGCCTACCGCGGCCGACAAGCCGGCGGCGCAAACCAGTGCGATGGGAAAGGGCAGGCCTGCATTGGTCATCACCGCCTGCGTGTAAGCGCCGACGCCCAGAAAGGCCGCGTGCCCCAAAGAGAAGAGGCCGGTGAAACCCGCCAGCAACATCAGGCCCAGCCCGGCGATGGCGTAGATCATCACGAAGGTGAGTTGTGCGAGCCAGTACTCGGGAAACAGCCAGGGCGCGGCGAGCAACAACAGCATCAGCGCGCCATACCAGAACACATGGCCGGTGTGCTTCGCAAGCTTGATGTCTTGCCCGTAATCGGTTTTGAAAATAAAACGCATGACGGGTCAGACCTTTTTTCTCAGCTTTTCGCCGAACAGGCCGCTGGGCTTGACCATCAGCATGATGAGCACCACCACATAGGCAGCAATGTCCTTGAAGCCGTCGGGCAGATAAAAGCCCGAGAACGATTCGACCAGGCCGATGACAAGGCCGCCCACAATTGCGCCTGGCAGGCTGCCGAAACCGCCTACCACCGCGGCCGGGAAAGCCTTGAGCCCGATAAAACCCATGTTGGCGTGCACAAAGGTGATGGGTGCGAGCAAGAGGCCGGCAATCGCGGCGACGGCCGAGGCCAGCGCCCACACGAGGCCGTTAAGGCGTTTCACGGGGATGCCCATGTAGTACGCGGCCAGCTGGTTTTGCGACGACGCCTGCATGGCGATGCCCAGCTTGCTGTACTTGAACATCGCAAACAAGACGAGGCACAGCGCTGCGGTAGTGACGATGATGGCAACCTGCTCGACATTGATGACCAGCGCGCCCAGGCTCCATATCTGGTCTTTGTAGGGCACGGGCAGCACATAGGTTTCGGTGCCTATGCCGGGGATCATGGTGATGAGGCCGCGCGCCGTGTAGCCGACACCTATGGTCAGCATCACGATGGAAAACGCGGGCTGGCCGAGGATGGGGCGTATCACGAGGCGCTCCAGCACCATGCCGAAGAGCGCCATGCCCGCAATCGCGCTGATCACCGCCAACCAGAAGGGAAACCCCAGCAAGGTCATGCAGGCCAGGCCTCCGAAAGCGCCCAGCATCATCAGTTCGCCCTGCGCGAAGCTGACCGTCTCGGTGGCCTTGTAAATCAGTACAAAGCCCAGCGCGATAAGGCCGTAGATACAGCCCTGGGCGACGCCGCTGATGAGCAACTGCAGGAATTGCACGAAGCAGTCTCCCCTTTGATGAACTTTGGTTATAGCTGTCGCTTAAAGGTCTGTCGCTAGGGGTTGTTCCGAATACGTGTCGCATACGCGATCAAGCGTAATCCCTTACATGAGAGGAAATGTTCGTATAGGCGCAGGCTTGGGTTTCTACGGTGACGCATGGGAGCCTGTGGCCGCGAGCATCGAGCGCGGTGGTGTGCACTACATCGCGAGTGACCACCTCGCCGAGCTGACGCTGGCCATCCTGCAAAAAGACCGGCAGCGCGACCCTGCACTGGGCTATGCACGGGATGTGGTCCCCATGCTGATGAAGCTGTGGCCGCTGATGCAGGCGCGCAGCGTAAAGTTCATCTGCAACGCGGGTGGACTCAATCCTGCGGGCGCGGCTGCTGCATTGCGTGCAGCGTTTGCGGCCAAAGGCTGGAAGGCGCGCATCGCGGTGGTCACGGGTGATGAAGTCCTGCCGCAGCTGGGGGCGATCGCACCGCCGCACATGTTCAACGGCCAGGGCTTTGAGTCCGTGCGCGAGCGCATGGTGTTTGCCAATGCCTATCTGGGCGCGCGGCCCATCGTGTCGGCGTTGCAGCAAAGCGCCGATATTGTGGTGACAGGGCGCGTCGCCGATGCGGCGCTGTTCCTGGCGCCGCTTGTGCATGAATTCAACTGGAAGCTGGAGGACGCAGAGGCGCAAGTGGATCTCGACCGGCTGGCGCAGGGTCTCGCGGTGGGGCACTTGCTCGAATGCTCGGGCCAGGGCAGCGGCGGCAACTTTGGCAGCCAGCAGGCGTGGAAGGCCATTCCCGATCTCGCCCATATCGGCTATCCCATCGCCGAGGTCAGTGAAGACGGCACGGCGCTGATCACCAAGGCACCGGACACGGGCGGCCGCATCAATTTCGATACGGTGCGCCAGCAGCTGCTGTATGAGGTGCATGACCCGGGACACTATGCCTCGCCCGATGTGGTGATGGATTTATCGGCGGTGCGTCTGGAAGACCTGGGCAACGATGCCGTCCGCATGACGGGCGTGCGCGGCCACACGCGGCCCGCGCAGCTCAAGGTGGTGGGCGGGTTTCGCGACGGCTACAAGGCCGAGGTCACCTGGGGCTTTAGCTGGCCTGATGCCTACGACAAGGCAGTGGCAGCCGTGGAGATGGTGAAAGTCCAGCTGAGGGACAAGCGCCTGGCACATGACGAACTCTTTGTCGAATTCCCGGGGCTCAACTCGGCACATGGCCCACTGGCGCCACTGCCTGCGCCTGCAGTGCTGGCGGAGCTCAACGAGGTCTGGGTTCGTATGGCGATCAGGACGCAGGACAAAGCGGTTGCTGAAGGTTTTGGCCGGCTCTTTCCGTGGATGGCTTTGAGCGGGCCGGCCTATACCTGCGGCTTTCACGGCCTGAACAACAGTAGCGAGTTGTTGGGCATCTGGCCTGCGCTGATTGACCGGCAAGCGGTTGAGGCGGCGGTGCGTGTGGAGGTGTTGCAGTCATGAGGGTGCAATTGGTGAAGCTCGCGCATGCGCGCAGCGGCGACAAGGCCGACTGGGTGGACTTTGGCCTCTTTGCCTGGAACGAAACGGGTTACCGGCTCATCGAGCGCGAGGTGACGGCCGAACGCGTGCAGGCGCACTTTGCGCCCTGGCTGCCGGGCGCGGTGCAATGCTGGCGCTTGCCCAATATCCTGGCCCTCAAGCTGGTATTGCAAGGCGCGCTGCAAGGCGGCGGCGCGCGCAACCTGCGCCTGGACAACCTGGGCAAGGCCATGGCGGCAGCGCTGCTGCGCATGGAGATCGAAGTCAGCGAGGCGGAGCTTGAAGAAGCCCAGGCTGCCCCTCGCGTGGGCTGGTGGGGTGCCTGACGGGGATTGCGGGAAAATTTAAGCAAAAAAGGCCTGTAGGCCTTTTGTATCTGGCGCAAGCAGCTATCAAATAAATAGCATCCGGGTGGCAGGTGAAGGCACCTGGAACCCGGGCGTCAGGCTTTGGGAATCTTGCGGGGCTTGCCGAAATCGTCAATGGCCACGTAAGTCAGGCTGGCTTCGGTGACCTTGATGTAGCGGCCCTGGGCGCGAAAGCGCTCGGCATAGACCTCAACCTGGACCGTGATGGACGTGGTGCCGATACGGGTCACGCAGGAGAAAAACGACAGGATGTCGCCGACCCGCACGGGCTGCTTGAAAATGAACTGGTTGACGGCCACGGTCGCCATGCGCCCGTCCACGTGGCGGGCTGGCACCACCGAGCCGGCCAGGTCGACCTGCGCCATGACCCAGCCGCCGAAGATGTCGCCGTTGGCATTGCAGTCGGCCGGCATGGGAATGACCTTGAGCACCAGTTCCTTGTCGGTGGGCAACTGGACGTTCAGGGCGTCCTCGGCGTGAATGTCCGTATGGGTGCTTGATTCGGTAGACATAGGCACAATCTGAAAAAGTTATTACAACAACCTACACGATTGTCCCTCATGCGCTCCCGAGCTTCCGCTGTTGATTCTTCCCTGGCTGTGCCTGCCGCCGCGTCAGCGCCGGGCGCCGGCAAGGCGCTCGCGTTCCAGCGCTCGGACCTTGGCACCCTCAAACGCCTTTTCCCTTACCTGTGGGATTACAAATGGCGCGTGCTGGCGGCCCTGAGCTTCATGGTGGGCGCCAAGATGGCCAACGTGGGCGTGCCGCTCTTGCTGAAGAACCTGGTCGACGCCATGAACTTCAAGCCGGGCGACGCACAGGCGGTGCTGGTGGTGCCGGTGGCGCTGCTGCTGGCCTACGGCTTGCTGCGCCTGTCGACGACGCTTTTTACCGAACTGCGCGAACTGGTGTTTGCCAAAGCCACTGAAGGCGCGGCGCGGCGGATTTCGCTGGAAGTGTTCAGGCACCTGCATGCGCTCAGCCTGCGCTTTCACCTGGAGCGGCAAACCGGCGGCATGACGCGCGACATCGAGCGCGGCACGCGCGGCGTGCATTCGCTGATCTCGTACTCGCTCTACAGCATCATCCCGACGCTGATTGAAGTGACGCTGGTGCTGACGCTGCTGGCCGTCAAGTTCGACGTCTGGTTTGCCGGCATCACGGGCATCGCGCTCGTGTTCTACATTTTCTTCACTGTCACGGTGACAGAGTGGCGCACACAGTTTCGCAAGGCCATGAATGAGCTCGATTCGTCGGCCCACAGCCGCGCCATCGATTCGCTGCTGAACTACGAAACCGTCAAGTACTTCAACAACGAAGAGTTTGAAGCCGCACGCTACGACGAAAACCTGCAGCGCTACCGGCGTGCCGCCATCAAGAGCCAGAACACGCTGAGCCTGCTCAACACCGGGCAGCAGCTCATCATCGCCATCGGGCTGGTGGCCATGCTCTGGCGCGCGACCCAGGGGGTGGTGGACGGTCGCATGACCCTGGGCGACCTGGTGATGGTCAATGCCTTCATGATCCAGCTCTACATTCCGCTGGGTTTCCTGGGTGTGATTTACCGCGAGATCAAGCAAAGCCTGACCGACCTGGACAAGATGTTTGTGCTGATGGAGCGCGAGCGTGAAATCGCCGACGTGCCGGGCGCCCAGCCCATCGTCATAGACGGCACCCCGGCCGTGCGTTTTGAGAATGTGAACTTCGCCTACGACCCGGCGCGGCCCATCCTGCACAACGTGAGCTTTGAAATTCCGCCGGGCAAGACCGTCGCGGTGGTGGGCTCTTCGGGCGCCGGCAAGTCCACGCTGGCGCGCCTGCTCTACCGCTTTTACGATGTCCAGCAGGGCCGCATCACCATTGCCGGGCAGGACATCAAGCAGGTCACGCAGTCCAGCGTGCGCCAGTCCATCGGCATTGTGCCGCAGGACACCGTGCTGTTCAACGACACGGTGGAATACAACATCGCCTACGGCAAGCCGGGCGCCAGCCATGCCGAGGTCGAAGAAGCCGCGCGCGCGGCCCGCATCCATGGTTTTATTGCCTCGACGCCGCTGGGCTACCAGACCATGGTGGGTGAGCGCGGCCTGAAGCTGTCGGGCGGTGAAAAGCAGCGCGTGGCCATTGCCCGCACGCTGCTGAAAAACCCGCCGGTGGTGATTTTTGACGAAGCCACTTCGGCGCTGGATTCGGCCAACGAGCGCGCCATCCAGGCCGAGCTGCGCACCGCCGCGCAAAACAAGACCACGCTGGTGATTGCGCACCGGCTGTCTACCGTGGTGGACGCGCATGAGATCCTGGTGATGGACGCTGGGCGCATTGTGGAGCGCGGCACGCACGCGCAGCTGTTGGCGCTGGAAGGCGCGTATGCGCGGATGTGGGCGTTGCAGCAGAGTTCGGCAGAGGCGTAGGGATTGCGTGCCAAATCGCGCTCCAGCCCTTTATTGGTGAGCGCAAGCAGCTACTAAATAGATAGCAACGGGCGAACGGCTGCCGGCGGGAACGGATCAGCAGCATCATCCCGCGCGTCTTGCGACTCCCCGGCTATGGAATCCCCGTAGGTCAAACTTCTACACAGGCTCGCATAATTGGCCCATGGAAACCAAATGGCTGGAAGATTTTGTGAGCCTGGCTGAAACCCGCAGTTTCAGCCGCTCCGCCCAATTGCGTCATGTCACCCAGCCCGCGTTTTCACGGCGTATCCAGGCGCTGGAAGCCTGGGCCGGTACCGACCTGGTGGACCGCAGCTCCTATCCCACGCGGCTGACGCCGGCCGGAGAAACCCTGTACAGCCAGTCGCTGGAGATGCTGCAGGGCTTGCAGTCGACCCGCGCCATGCTGCGCGGCCACACCTCGGCCGGGCAGGATGTCATCGAGTTTGCGGTGCCGCACACATTGGCTTTCACCTTCTTTCCCGCCTGGGTCAGCAGCCTGCGCGAGAAGTTCGGCCCCATCAAGAGCCGGCTGATTGCCCTGAACGTGCACGATGCGGTACTGCGCCTTGTCGAGGGCAGTTGCGACCTGCTGATCGCCTATCACCACGACTCCCAGCCCTTCCAGCTGGATCCGGACCGCTATGAAATGGTGTCGCTGGGCCAGGAAGTGCTGGCACCTTTTGTCAGGGCCAATTCCGCGGGCGAGCCCGAGTTCAGCCTGCCGGGCCGCGCCGGCCAGCCCTTGCCTTATCTGGGCTATGCGCCGGGCGCCTACCTGGGCCGCATGGTCGACATGATCCTCAAGCAGTCCAGCACGGCCATCCACCTGGACCGGGTGTACGAAACCGACATGGCCGAGGGCCTCAAGGCCATGGCCCTGGAAGGCCACGGCATCGCGTTTTTGCCGCTCAGCGCCGTCAAGAAGGAATTACGGGCCAAAAAACTGGTCAGCGCTGGTGGCAACCTGGAAATGACCATGGACGTGCGCGTGTACCGTGAGCGGCCCACCTCCAAGGAGTCTGCCAAAACCCACGCCCAGGCATTGTGGACTTACCTGCAGGCACAAACCGGCGGCAAGGAAAAGGTGGGTGGCCGTAGCGCGGGGACACAGGCATCGCGCTAGCCGACCGGCCTTTGCCGAAGCGGGCTGGTGGCCTTGTGGGCAAATGCTGGCATCAGACTGACGACTAGTAGTAACCCTAGGGGGTTATAAGAAAAATGCATGGAAGATCGTCGAAACAGCATTGGTGTTTTGACACCTCCAAATTTACAGTTCGTGACGTTCAAATTTTGGTGCTTGCCCGTGCTTGTTGATTCATTTGCTGTCTGCGTTGCCTTCCTTACGGCCCTTTGTGCGGCATCGGTCTGCGCCAGGCACCGCGCCATTCGGGTGATCGCCCAGCCTGTGCGGCCACGAGTGCAGGCGGCCTGACGGTCCGCTGGCACAAAGACTGCTTACATCTGCCGTATAGTTCCGGACTTTTAATGCGTGCACCATTTTGGAAAACCCCAGAAATTGCTGTCAATGCTGCGGGTTTGCAAAACCATCAACCCTTTCACGCCGTCCGCTTTCCCCCATTTTTAGAGGCCGGGTAAACCTAGGCATGTCCCGGGAACCAACTCTCTAGAATAGTTCGCTAATCGTTTCATTCATTACAGGAGATTCCATGAAACTCAAGCTAGTCGCTCTGTCTGTTGCATTGCTCGCCACCGGCGGTGCGTTTGCCGACACCCTTTCCAAAGTCAAGGCTTCAGGCGTTGTGACCATGGGCGTGCGTGACTCCTCCGGTGCACTGTCCTATACCCTCGGTGACGGCAAATACACCGGCTACCACGTCGAAATCTGCCAGCGCATCCTGGCCGGCCTCGAAAAAGCCGCCGAGCGCAAGCTGGAAGTCAAATACCAGCCCGTGACCTCGCAAAACCGCATTCCCCTCGTGCAAAACGGCACAGTCGACATCGAGTGCGGCTCCACCACCAACAACGCGACCCGTCAAAAAGACGTGGCCTTCGTCGTGACCACCTTCGTCGAAGAAGTCCGCATCGCGGTGAAAGCCAGCTCCGGCATCACCTCCGTTGCCCAGCTCAGCGGCAAGACCGTGGCCACCACCACGGGTACCACTTCCGTGCAGACGCTGCGCAAGAACAAGCGCGCCACCGGCGTCGAGTTCAAGGAAATCTTCGGCAAGGACCACTCCGACAGCTTCCTGCTGCTCGAATCGGGCCGCGCCGATGCGTTCGTCATGGACGGTTCCATCCTGGCCGGCAACATCGCCACCGCCAAGAAGCCTTCGGACTTCAAGATCGTCGGTGAAGTGTTGAGCGTCGAGCCCATCGCCATCATGATCCGCAAGGATGACCCGCTGCTCAAGCGCCTGGCCGACGACACGGTCAAGAGCATGATCAAGTCGGGCGAGATGAACAAGCTGTGGACCAAATGGTTCCTGTCGCCGATTCCTCCGAAGAACACCAAGGTCGGCCTGGCACTGAGCGCCAGCACCAAGGCAGCCTGGGACAATCCGAACGACAAGCCCATGGAAGAGTACGCCCAGAAGTAATTCGGGTCAGGTAAATTGAAGAACCCCGCCTGACATCATGCTCTGGCGGGGTTTCTCGTTTACCGTGGCATGGAAAAACAACACAACAACCCTTTGCTGGAGCCGTGATGACTTGGGATTGGCAGGTATTTCTAAATGACGACGGTAGTGGCCGAACCTACTTGCAATGGATGTTTGACGCATGGGGCTGGACGCTGTCCGTCGCCGGTGCATCCTGGGTGATCGCCATGCTGTTTGGCGCACTGGTCGGCACGCTGCGCACCTTGCCCAACAGCCCGTGGCTTGTCCGCTTTGCCAATGCCTGGGTCGAGCTGTTTCGCAACGTTCCCTTGCTGGTCCAGATTTTCATCTGGTACTTTGTGGTTCCCAAAATTTTCCCCGCCATGAAGGAGCTGCCCAGCTTCATCCTGGTGGTGTTCGCTCTCGGATTTTTCACCTCGGCGCGTATTGCCGAGCAGGTCAGGGCCGGCGTGCAGGCCTTGCCGCGCGGCCAGCGCTATGCCGGCATGGCCATGGGCTTTACCACCGTGCAGACGTACCGCTACGTGATCCTGCCCATGGCTTTTCGCATCATCATTCCGCCGCTCACCAGCGAATCGATGAACCTCTTGAAAAATTCCTCCGTGGCTTTCGCGGTGTCGATCGCCGAGCTCACCATGTTCGCCATGCAGGCGCAGGAAGAAACTTCGCGCGGCATTGAGATCTACCTGGCGGTGACGGCCCTTTATGCAATCTCTGCCTTCGCGGTCAACCGGGTCATGGCCTTTGTTGAGAAGAAGGTCCAGATCCCCGGCTTCGTTGTAGCCGGCTCAACGGGCGGAGGGCACTGACATGCTTGGACTCGACATGAGCTTCCTGAACTGGGAGATGATTTCCCAGTTCGTCGTCAAGGGCTTTATTTTCAGCATCGAGCTGACCGTCATCGCCACCATAGGCGGCATTATTTTTGGCACCGTGCTCGCGCTGATGCGCCTGTCGGGCAAAAAATTCCTGACGGTTCCTGCGACCATCTACGTCAACGGCATGCGTTCCGTTCCGCTGGTCATGGTGATCCTCTGGTTCTTCCTGCTGGTGCCTGCGTCGTTCTACACGACCTTCGGCGCCTGGGGGGCCAACTACCGTGCCGAGATTTCGGCCATCATCACCTTCGTGGCCTTCGAGGCCGCGTACTTCAGCGAAATCATGCGTGCGGGCATCCAGTCGATCTCGCGCGGGCAGGTCAATGCGGGCCGTGCCCTGGGCATGACCTACGCGCAAAACATGAAGCTGATCATCCTGCCGCAGGCTTTCCGCAACATGGTGCCCATCCTGCTGACCCAGACCATCATCCTGTTCCAGGATACTTCGCTGGTTTACGCCATCGGCGCCTACGACCTGCTCAAGGGCTTCAGCACCGCCGGCAAGATCTTCGGCCGCCCCGAAGAGGCCTACCTGCTGGCCGCCGTGGTTTATTTCGTGATCTGCTTCGGGCTGTCCTTCATGGTCAAACGCCTGAACAGCAGAATCGCCATCATTCGCTGAAGCAGCCGCTCTCAAGGCAAGCGAACCTCATAGAACACTGGAGAAGAAGATGATTGAGTTGAAAGAAGTTTCCAAATGGTACGGTGAAGTGCAGGTTCTGAACAACTGCACCACCAGCATCAAGAAGGGTGAAGTTGTTGTGGTCTGCGGCCCGTCGGGTTCGGGCAAGTCAACACTCATCAAGACCATCAACGCGCTGGAGCCTTTCCAGAAGGGCCAGATCTTTGTCGACGGCAAAGCCGTGCATGACCCCAAGACGGACTTGCCCAAGCTGCGCAGCCGCGTTGGCATGGTGTTCCAGAATTTCGAGCTATTTCCACACCTGAGCGTGACCGAAAACCTGACGCTGGCGCAGGTCAAGGTACTGGGCCGCAAGCCCGATGAAGCCAAGAAGCACGGCTTGAAATACCTGGACCGCGTGGGCCTGATGGCGCACAAGGACAAGTTTCCCGGCCAGCTCTCCGGTGGCCAGCAGCAGCGTGTGGCGATCGCCCGGGCGCTCAGCATGGACCCGATCGCCATGCTGTTTGACGAACCCACTTCCGCGCTGGACCCGGAAATGGTCGGCGAGGTGCTGGACTGCATGATGGGCCTGGCCGTCGAGGGCATGACCATGATGGTGGTGACCCACGAAATGGGCTTTGCCAAAAAAGTGGGCAGCCGCGTGATTTTCATGGATGTCGGCGGCAAGATTCTGGAAGACTGCTCGAAGGACGAGTTTTTCAGCCACCCGGAAAACCGCCAGGCGCGCACCAAGGATTTCCTCAACAAGATCCTGGCGCACTGAAAGCCCTGCGCTCCAAAAAAAGCCCCGAATTCCGGGGCTTTTTTCATGGCGGCTCATGATGGGCGGGTGGTGCGACCAATGCGACAATTCAGGCCATGACTTCAGCCACCCGCACACCCGCCTCCATCCTGACCTCCGCTCTGACCATTACCCGGCCCGACGATTGGCACCTGCATGTGCGCGACGGCGAGGCCCTGCACACCGTGGTGCCGCACACGGCCGCACAGTTTGGCCGCGCCATCATCATGCCCAACCTGCGCCCGCCGGTGACCACGGCCGCCCAGGCGGCGGCGTATCGGGAGCGCATCCAGGCCGCTGTGCCGGCCGGCGTGCAGTTCGAGCCATTGATGACGCTCTACCTCACCGACAACCTGCCACCCGATGAGATCAAGCGCGCGAAAGACGCCGGTGTTGTGGCGCTCAAGCTATACCCGGCCGGCGCCACCACCAACAGCGATGCCGGGGTGACCGACCTGCGCAAGACCTACAAAACGCTGGAGGCCATGCAAAAAGAAGGCGTGCTGCTGCTGGTGCACGGCGAGGTCACGTCATCCGACATTGACTTGTTCGACCGTGAAGCCGTGTTTATCGATACGCAACTCATTCCGCTGCGCCGCGATTTCCCTGAGCTGAAGATCGTGTTTGAGCACATCACCACCCGCGAAGCCGCCCATTACGTGCGTGATGCCGGCCAGTTCACGGGGGCGACCGTCACCGCGCACCACCTGCTCTACAACCGCAATGCCATTTTCACGGGCGGCATTCGGCCGCACTACTACTGCCTGCCGGTGCTCAAGCGCGAGACGCATCGCCTGGCATTGGTAGAAGCCGTCACCAGCGGCAACAACCGCTTTTTCCTGGGTACTGACAGCGCACCGCACCCCGCGCACCTCAAGGAGCACGCAACGGGCTGCGCAGGCTGCTACACCGCCCACGCCGCCATGGAGCTCTACGCCGAAGCCTTTGATGCGGCCGGCGCACTGGACAAGCTTGAGGCATTTGCCAGCTTCAACGGTGCCGATTTTTACGGCCTGCCGCGCAATACCGGCCGCATCACGCTGAAAAAGGAAAGCTGGCACCCGCCCGAGAGCTTTGCTTTCGGCGAGGCTGAGCTCAAGCCTTTGCGCTCAGGTGAAAACCTGCCCTGGAAACTGCACACTTCAGAAAGCCCCTGATGGACCACAAGCCGCGCGTTGCCCTGCTCATTGACGCCGACAACTCGCCGGCGTCCAAGATCGACCTGATCCTCAACGAGTTGTCGACCTTCGGCGAAACGAACATCCGCCGCGCTTACGGCAACTGGAAAAAGAATGAACTC
This sequence comes from Polaromonas sp. P1_F1, assembly GCF_056405795.1. Lineage (NCBI taxonomy): Bacteria > Pseudomonadati > Pseudomonadota > Betaproteobacteria > Burkholderiales > Comamonadaceae > Polaromonas > Polaromonas sp. P1_F1. The sequence continues at coordinate 679,176 of NZ_JBFUBJ010000001.1, read as the reverse complement.
AAGGGCTGGGAAGAGGTGTTGCACGAGCATGCCATCCGCCCCATGCAGCAGTTCGACTACACCAAAGGCAAGAACGCCAGCGACATGGCCATGGTGATCGACGCGCTGGAGCTGCTCTATACCGACCGGCCCGATGCCTTTGGCATCGTTTCGTCGGACGCAGACTTCACGCCGCTGGTCATGCACCTGCGCGCCAAGGGCGCGGCGGTCTACGGCTTTGGCGCGCAGAAAACGCCGGAGCCATTTGTCAATGCGTGTTCGAGATTCCTGTTCCTTGACAAGCTGCGCCCCATCGCCGTCAGTGATGCGGCGGGCAGTGCTCACGGAGACAGCCGTGACGATGGCGAGGCGGTTGCCGCCGCGCCCCTCAGGGCAACACCCGCCCAGCTCAAGCAGGACGCCAAGCTGGTCATGCTGCTGCGCAACGCCGTCCAGGCCGCAGCCGACGACGAGGGTTGGGCGCGCGTGGGTGCTGTAGGGACGCAAATCGCCAACCAGGCCTCGTTTGACCATCGCAACTACGGCTATGCCACGCTGACCAAGCTGCTGGTGGCCACCCAGCTGTTTGACATCGCCGACGAAGGCAAGTCCACCGTCGCAGTGCGCGACAAGCGACTGAACAAGTCGGCCCGGGCCTAGGGGGCCTGCAGGTGCGAGTCGCTGCAGCCCTGCAGCCAGCGCCGGCCCTGCCGATGCCGGCATGGAACCAGCCTTGGCTGCAACCCTGGCAGGAGCCCGGCGAACGTGTGGCCCAGGCCGTAGCGGCGGGCACTGCGCTGCACGAGGCCCTGAATGCCGAGAAGCGTGCCCCGATGCGCTTTGTTCCCCAAAGCGCATTGCCCGCCGGCGAGGCCTACGAGAGCTTTATTTTCAGGACAGGTGAATGCCCGACCCGCGAAGGGCCGCATGATTTTTTCAATGGCCTGTGCTGGATGCAGTTCCCCGAAACCAAAAAGAAGCTCAACCAGTTGCAGGCTGCGGAAATCGCGCAGGCCGGCGTGCAACAGGTGCGCGGCCCAGTCCGCGACGCGCTGACGCTCTTTGACGAGAACGCTGCTTTCCTGTCGGCGCCGCAACCCTTGTGGGACGCGCTGGCGGCGCGGGACTGGCAGCTGCTCTTTGTGGGTTTGCGCCCACTCTGGCAGCAAGCCCGGCTGGTGCTGTTTGGCCATGCGCTGCTGGAAAAACTGATTTATCCACGAAAACCGATCACGGCCCATGTGTACCGGGCGCAAGCAGCTATCAATTCAATAGCAGATCTGGACCGCTGGATTGCCGCGGATCTGAGCGCTGACAAGCTGGCCGGCAAGCCTTTTTCCCCTTTGCCGGTGCTGGGCGTGCCCGGCTGGTGGCCCGGGAACGAGAACTTTTCCTTTTATGATGACTCCCTTGTATTCCGACCGCCACGGCTGCAAAACAACAGATAGAAATCAGCCACGGGCTTGCGGCACAGCTTGAACTGCGCTGGCAAGCCCTCATATCCTGCGCAAGGCGGGCTTTTTTTACCGACCCCACGGAGAACCCATGAAACGTATTTTTCTGTTTGTCCTGACCAACCTTGCTGTCGTGGTGGTGCTGGGCATTGTCGCCAGCCTGCTTGGCGTCAACCGCTTCCTCACGGCCAACGGGCTGAACCTGACCGCGCTGCTCGGCTTTGCGCTGATCATGGGCTTCGGCGGTGCCTTTATCTCGCTGCTGATCAGCAAACCCGTCGCCAAATGGAGCGCCGGGGTGCGGGTGATCGAGTCGCCCCAAAATGCCGACGAGGCCTGGATTGTTGAGACCGTGCGCAAGCTGGCCGACAAGGCCCAGATCGGCATGCCCGAAGTCGGCATTTTTGAAGGCGCGCCCAATGCCTTTGCCACCGGCGCATTCAAGAACTCGTCTCTGGTGGCCGTGTCCACCGGCCTGCTGCAAGGCATGACCAAGGAAGAAATCGAAGCCGTGCTGGGCCATGAGATCGCCCACGTGGCCAACGGCGACATGGTCACCATGACGCTGATCCAGGGCGTGATGAACACCTTTGTGGTTTTCCTCTCGCGTGTGATCGGCTACGCCGTCGACAGCTTTTTGCGCCGCGGCAGCGACAGCAATTCCGGCCCCGGTATCGGCTACTACGTCAGCACCATCGTGCTGGACATCGTGCTCGGTTTTGCCGCCGCTATCGTCGTGGCCTGGTTCTCGCGCCAGCGCGAGTTCCGTGCCGACGCCGGCGCCGCGCAGCTGATGGGCCGCCGCCAGCCCATGATGAACGCGCTGGCACGTCTGGGCGGCATGCAGCCCGGCGAACTGCCCAAGGCCGTGGAAGCCATGGGCATTACCGGCAGCATCGGCAAGCTGTTTGCCACGCACCCGCCGATTGAAGAGCGCATCGCGGCCTTGCAGAACGGCCAGGCCTAAGCACCAAAGGGCGCCCCGCACAGGGCGCCTTTTTTTTCATGAAATTTCAAGGAGCGCGAACATGAAAAGCTGGATCAGGCAGAACCGCAGTTTTCTGGTGTTGCTGTTGTTGTTCGGGCTGTTCCGTACCGCAATCGCGGACTGGAACCCCATTCCCTCGGGCTCCATGCGGCCCAACCTGCTTGAAGGCGACGTCGTCTTCGTCAACCGCCTGGCCTACAACGTCAAGATTCCGCTGACCGATACCGTGCTGGCGCGCACCACCGATCCGCAGCGCGGCGACGTCGTCACTTTTTCCTCGCCGGTGGACAGTGTCCGTCTGATCAAGCGGCTGGTGGCTGTGCCGGGCGACGTCGTGGAAATGCGCGACAAGGTGCTCATCATCAACGGACTGTCAGCCCGCTATGAGGCGCTGGACACGGTGCTGGAGCCGGCCGGGCCGGTTGGCGTGCTGGTGGCCACGCACGTGAAGGAAGCCACAGCCCAGGAGCAACATGAAATCCAGTGGCTGGCCGGTGTGAAGGCCAAGGACAGCTGGGGACCGATCACGATTCCCGCTGATCAGTACCTGATGCTGGGTGATAACCGCGACAACAGCGCAGATTCGCGCTACATAGGCCTGGTGCCGCGTAACCTGCTGATCGGGCGTGCTGAGCGGATCCTGGTGTCGGCGGACATCCTGGAGAAGTGGCAACCCCGCTTTGAGCGTTTCGGCCGCTCGCTCTATTGATTTGCTGATTGACTGAGGCTGCAGTGGGAGCCTCAGGCCTGGCGGCTTCGCTGTACCCGCTCTATGGCTTGTGCCACTTCCGCCAGGTCCAGACCGTACATCTCGGCAAATTCCGCCGCCGTTTTCCCACTGGCCTCAAAGGCGCGCATCAGTGCTTCGCGTTTGGCGGTTTGCTCGGCCATCTCCGCAAAAGCCTCCTCCAGCAAGGTGTTCGACACCTCATCCTGCGTGCGGGTGCGTTCTGCGTACTCTTCGCGGCTCAAGCCGGATGCTTCAATGGCCTCGATGAGGCGCATACGCACTTTGGGACGCAGGTCTTCCTTTGAACGCGCCTGGCGCCGCCGGAACACCTCCATGATCGCGTGGTGCACATGCTCGGGCGCCACCGGCTCGACGGGCTCGCCCTGCAGGTTATGGCGCGGGTGGCCGGCCGCCACGCATTCGAGGTAACGCGTGGAACGGGCATGCAGGCCCAGCGCCACTTTCAGTTCGTCGCGCTTGAACGCTTCGGGGTTTTCCGCCAGCAGGTCCTGGAAAGCGCCCAGCTTGAGCGGCAGGAACTGTGCGCCGAACATTTTTGGGTAGAGCTCGAACAGCTTTTCCAGCACGGGGTGGACTTCGCGTGGGCGCTGCTGTTGCTGCTGCGGGTTGGCCGGCCGGGGGCGCTGCGGGGGGCGGGGGCGTTTGGCACGTGGGGAGGGTGTGGTGGTTTCAGTCATGTGTATGGGGTGAAAAGATGGTGTGGCGGGGTGTTCAGAAAGCTCAGCGGGGCCTGAACATGCGAAAGAGGTTGTCGGGGGTGACGGCGAAATAATCGGCCGGGCCACCGCCGCGAAGAATCGGCTCGGCAGCCGCCGTGTCGTAAATGCCGTCTTTGAGCAGATGCCTTGCAATGTACACGCCGACGACTTCACCCAGGACCAGCCAGGTGGGAACCGGCACGCCGTTGGCGCCCTGCAACTGCAGGATTTGGGTTAACTTGCACTCAAAAGAAACCGGGCTTTCCTGTACGCGCGGCACGGCAATGCGTTGCGAGGCCACGGGCGTGAGGCCGGCGAGCTCGAACTCGTTGACCTCGGGCGGCACCATCGCGCAGGAGCGGTTCATGGCCTCGGCCAGCGCCCGCGTTGCCAGGTTCCAGCCGAACTCGCCGGTTTCGCGGATGTTGTGCAGGCTGTCTTTGGCGCCAATGCTGGCGAAACCGATGATGGGCGGCGTGTAGTTGAAGGCATTGAAAAAGCTGTAGGGTGCCAGGTTGAGCTGGCCCCTGGCGTCCTGCGACGAAATCCAGCCAATGGGGCGTGGCCCCACCATGGCGTTGAAGGGATCATGCGGCAGGCCGTGGCCTTTAGAGGGCTCGTAGTAGTGAAAGTCCTGGCTCATCACGCGGCCATCCGCTGTTGTTCGGCGTCCTGCAGCACGCTGCGCGCCAGGGCCTCCGCAACCTTGATGCCATCCACGCCGGCCGACAAAATGCCGCCGGCGTAGCTGGCGCCTTCGCCGGCCGGGTAGAGGCCGCGCACGTTGACGCTTTGCAGGTCTTCGCCGCGGCTGATGCGGATCGGCGAGGAAGTGCGCGTTTCCACGCCGGTCAGCACCGCGTCGTGGGTGTCAAAGCCCTTGATTTTTTTGCCGAACACGGGAAAGGCTTCGCGCATGGCCTCGATCGCATACGCAGGCAGGGCAGACGACAGGTCGCCGATGGTCACGCCCGGCTTGTAGGACGGAGTGATGCTGCCCAGCGCGGTCGAGGGGCGGCCCGCCACGAAGTCACCCACCAGCTGCGCCGGCGCCTGGTAGTTGCTGCCGCCCAATACAAACGCGTGTGATTCGAGCTGGCGCTGTAGTGCGATGCCGGCCAGCGCGTCGCCCGCCTCGAAGCCGGGGTAGTCGCGCGGGTCTATGCCCACCACGATGCCGGCATTGGCGTTGCGCTCGTTGCGCGAGTACTGGCTCATGCCGTTGGTCACCACGCGGCCGGGCTCCGAGGTGGCGGCCACCACCGTGCCGCCTGGGCACATGCAAAAACTGTAGACCGAGCGGCCGTTGCTGGCGTGGTGCACCAGCTTGTATTCCGCCGCGCCCAGTGAGGGGTGACCGGCATGGCGGCCCCAGCGCGCGCGGTCGATGATGCCCTGTGGGTGCTCGACCCGAAAGCCGATGGAAAAAGGCTTGGCCTCGATGTATACGCCGCGCTCGTACAGCATGGCGAAGGTGTCGCGCGAGCTGTGGCCCAGCGCCATCACCACCTGGTCGGCGCGCATCTCGTGGCTTTGGCCTGTGGCCTGGTCCAGTACCGTGAGGCCGCGCAGCTGTTTGCCTTGCGGGCCGTCCTCGATCAGCACGTCGGTCACGCGCTGCTCAAAACGGATCTCGCCGCCCAGCGCGACGATCTGTGCGCGCATGTTCTCGACCACCTTCACCAGCTTGAAGGTGCCGATGTGCGGATGCGCCTCGAACAGGATGTCGGCGGGCGCGCCGGCTTTCACGAATTCGTTCATCACCTTGCGGCCCAGGTGGCGCGGGTCCTTGATCTGGCTGTAGAGCTTGCCGTCGGAAAAGGTGCCGGCGCCGCCTTCGCCGAACTGCACGTTCGATTCCGGGTTGAGCACGTTCTTGCGCCACAGGCCCCAGGTGTCGCGGGTGCGCTGGCGCACCGTCTTGCCGCGCTCCAGCACGATGGGCTTGAAGCCCATTTGCGCCAGCAGCAGGGCTGCGAACATGCCGCAGGGGCCGAAGCCGACGACGACCGGTCGCAACGGCAAGCCGGCTGGCGCCTGGCCCACGGTGCGGTAGGCCATGTCGGGCGTGGTAAAGATGTGCGGGTTGCCGGAAAATTTCGCCAGCAGCGCGCCTTCCTGGGCGGCATCGGCGAGCGTGACATCGACGATATAGACCTTGAGCAGGTCTGCCTTGCGGGCATCAAAGCTGCGTTTGTGGATGTGGACGTTCTGCAGGGCGGCTGCGGCAACGCCCAGTGTCTGGGCCACCATGGCGGGCAGGGCGCTTTCCGCGTGGTCCAGCGGAAGTTTGAGTTCGGTCAGGCGAATCATGAAAAGGGGCTCGTGTTGATCAAGCAACCCGCATTTTAAAGGCCTGGCGGATAATGGGCCTCGTGAAGCACGCCAGACCGCCGCTGGTGCAATCTGGGAAACCAGGCACTGGAGGAACGTCCGGACTGCACAGGACAGCGTAGGAGGTAACACCTCTCCACCGTGAGGTGAGGATCAGAGCAACAGAGACGAGTCGGCCTTGGGGCAACCTGGGGCCGGGTGAAACGGGCAATCTCTACGCGCAGCAATACCAAGTAGGCCAACGTTGATGTGGTTCCGCAGAGTTGGCGGGTAGGTAGCATTGAGCCGTGGGGGCGACCCCCGGCCCAGATTAATGGCGGTCACGCCGGGCTTTCTCCAAGGGGGCCCGGCGCACAGAATCCGGCTTATCGGCGGGCTTCACACTAATAAAAAAGCCCCGTTCAGCAATGAACGGGGCTTTGTCTTTGGGCCTTGCCGGCCCTGCCTGCGGCGTCTTATTTGGCGGGAGAGGCAGCGGCAGCTGGTGCCGATGCGGTGCCTGCAGCGGCGGTGGCGGCTGGCGCTTTACCGAAGTACTGAGCGAAAATCTTGTCGTAGGTGCCGTCGGCCTTGATGTCGGCCAGGCCCTTGTTCAGTTTTGCGAGCAGCTCGGCGTTGCCCTTTTTCACGGCCAGGCCGTATTGCTCGGGTGCAAAGCTGGCATCGGCGATGGTCTTGAACTTCGAGCCGGTGTTGTTGTTGACGTAGTGCTCCACCACGCCGTTGTCGGCGACCACGGCGTCCACGCCGCCGGCTTCCAGTTCCTTCAGCGCCAGTGGCGTCGCTTCAAAGCGCTTGATGTTGGCGCTTTCCTTGCCCTGCAGCTTGGTGATGACTTCGTCACCCGTGGTGCCGTTCTGCACGCCGACTTTGAGTTTCTTGAGGTCGTTGAACTTGGCGATCTTCGAATCCTTCTTCACGGCGATCAGTTGCTGCGCGTCAAAGTAAGGCGACGAAAAATCCATGGTCTGCTTGCGCTCGGCCGTGATCGTGATGGCCGAGACCAGCAGGTCGCGGTCGCCCTGGTTCAGGGAGTTGAAGATGCCTTCCCATGGCGTATTCAGGAACTTGACTTCGATGCCGGCTTTCTGCGCCACGGCCTTGACGACTTCGATGTCGAAACCGACGATCTCGCCTTTGTCGTTCTGGGACTCAAAAGGTACATACGCGGCGTCCGTGCCGACGACGTACACCTTGGCCGCAGGTGCGGGTGCCGAGGCGGCAGGAGCGGGTGCACTGGCTGCGGGTGCCGGCGGCTCGGTCTTGCTGCAGGCGGCCAGAACGATACCGGCGACCAGGGTGCTGGCGGTTTGCAGGAAACGTCGCGTTGAAATGGAGTAGGAAGACATGAAGTCCCTCAAAAAAGGTTGAAATGATGGTGATGCCCGTCAAGCCATGCGGTCAGGCACGGCCTCCGGCATACGAACAAAAAGTATAAACCGCAGCCCTGGGGTCAAACAGCCCCTTTCAGTAGCCTTGGTGACTGTTCATGGCCTTAACGCCGGTATATACCCTTACGTACGGTCCAAGGTTTAGCAACTTTCACGCCACAGTAGTGCGGGTACTCGGTGGTGGCTTGCAAATCAATAGCGATGTCCAACGCCTGTTCAGAAAGTGCTAAAGGACAAGGCCCAGCTCACGCACGCGGTCCACGTGCGCCAGCAGCGAGCGTTTGGCCACTGGCCAGATACGCGGGTCCACATCGTCGTAGGCGCCTGCGACCCAGTCGTCGATCGTGCCTTCCGGGTGGGCCTGCATCACGCGCATGATCTTGGCTTCGCGTTGCAGGCGATGCGCCTTGAGCCGGGCAATCGCATTCTTTGCGTCCGCCAGTACGTAGCCATGCGCCGGGGCAATGAACCCGATCTGGTGTTCGTCGCAGGCCGCGCTCAGCGCATCCAGGGAATCCAGGTAGGCACTCATGTCGCCGTCGGGCGGGTCAATGACCGTGGTGCTGCCGTTGAGGATGTGGTCGCCGCTGAACAGCAGGCCGTCTTCCACCAGCACCAGGCACACATGGTTGGCGGCATGGCCGGGCGTGTGCAGCACCTTCAGGGTATGGGTGATTTCGCCTTCCGGCCCTTTGCTGGTGAGCGCAAGCAGCTCCTGATTTGATAGCGGCCGATCCGGCGAGAAGGCGCTGGCGGCGCGCGCGGTGGGTGCCGAAGGCAGGCCCAGAATCGGCGGTGCAACGCTGCACATGGCCTGCAGCGGTTTGGCGCCGGGTGAATGGTCGGGGTGCGAGTGGGTGCACACAATCATGCGGATGTCGCCGCCGGCCGCCCGCCAGAGGCGCTGCAGGTGCTCGTGATCAGCCGGGCCAGGGTCGATGGCGATGTAGCCGCTGCCAGGGTCGCCGACCAGGTAGCTGTTGGTGCCCGGTCCGGTCATCACGCCGGGGTTGGGCGCCGTCAGGCGCATCACGTTGTGGAGCAGCGCCACAGGCTGTGATGTCTGCCAGTCGAGTGCGTGCACGATCTGCCCGTCCGGGCAGGTCAGCGCCAGCTCACCATAGGGCGCTTCGTGTTCCATGTAGCGCGCCTCCCTGCCGGCCAGCAGCCCGGCACGCGGGCAGGAGGTCCAGAGCGGGACTTCGGACGCGCAGGCCGCCAGCACCGAAGCGACGTCGGGGTAGTGCTGCAGCCTTTCCAGTGTGCGTATGGTGGGGAAGATGATGAAAAATCCTCCCGCCGCGTGCCGCGCCAGCGCCTCGGCCGGCAGCACCCAGACCGGCTCAAACTGCTCTGCCTCGTCGGCCACCGGGCTCTGGCCCTCGGGCATGCGCGCGACCAGGAAGGGCACGTCAAAACGCCGCGGCAGGTCGCGGTCTGTGACCCAGTGCGCCAGCACAAACACCTCGTCGCCCGCCAGCGTGAGGCCGCGCTCGCAGCATTGCGCGGCAAAGGGCGCCTTGCGGTCCAGCGAAGCGATGTCGGCCGTCGTCGCATGGCTGCCATCCGCGTGGCGCGCCAGCAGCACGCCGAGTTCTTCAAAGCTTTCGCGGATGGCCGCGATGGCCTGGGTCAGATGCAGATCGCTTTGCGTGGCCCGCCGGGTGGACTGTGCATGCGCCGCGGCATCCGCCGCGTCGATGCCGCCGCCGGGAAAGACATAGGCCCCCGGGGCGAAACTGGCGCTCGTGGATCGCCGCGTCATCAGGACTTCGACGCCGTGCGGGGTGTCGCGCAGCAACAGCACGGTGGCCGCCGGGCGTACAGGCGCGGGTTCGCGCGAAGGATGGAGCAGTTGGGAAGGACGTGGCATCTGCAAATTATGGCTTCGGGGCTGCGCGGGCGTTGACGGCGGGTTTTGGCGTATTTTTCTGCCCTGCAAAACCGTGGCAAACCATGCGTATCGCCCCGAATTCCTTCAAAACAACGGCCGGTGGATGCGAAATGGCCGATTCACCTCTTTAAGTGCCGCCTTCGCACCGCAGATAATTCCCCCATGCGAATCCGATTCACCAAAATGCAGGGCGCGGGCAATGACTTTGTCATGCTCGACGAAACCCGCGCCCCGCTGGGCCTCTCCACCGCGCAATACCGCTTCCTGGCCGATCGCCACTTCGGCGTGGGCGCCGACCAGATTCTCTCGGTGCGGCCGCCGCCCAAGGATGCTGGCGAAGGCATCGACTTCGAGTACGTGATCCACAACGCCGACGGCGGCGAAGTTGAGCAGTGCGGCAACGGCGCGCGCTGCTTTGTGCGCTTTGTGCGCGAGCAGGGGCTGACGACAAAGGACGTCGTGAGGGTCAAGACCCTGAGCGGCATCATCGAGCCGCGCATGCAGGCTGACGGGCGTGTCACGGTCGACATGGGCGCGCCGGTGTTTGATCCGGTGCGAATTCCTTTTGACACGTCGGGCCTCACGCCTGTGACCCAAGGTTCATGGCAAAAATGGCCGCTGGCCCTTGATGGGTCAGCGCAAGCAGCTCCTCTTTTGATAGCGGCGTTGTCGATGGGCAACCCGCATGCGGTGCAACTGGTGGACGACGTGGACGCTGCGCCGGTGTTGCAAACCGGCCCGCTGATTGAAAACCACGTGCGCTTTCCGCGTCGTGTGAACGCTGGCTTCATGCAGGTGGTTTCGCGCAGCCAGATCCGCCTGCGGGTCTTTGAGCGCGGCGCGGGCGAGACGCTGGCCTGCGGCACGGGCGCCTGCGCGGCGGTGGTGGCGGGCATACGCTGGGGCCTGCTGGATGCGCGGGTGGACGTGATGACGCGGGGCGGCCAGCTCACCATCGAATGGCCGGGCCAGCTGGATGCACCCGTCATGATGACCGGGCCGGCTACGACGGTGTTTAAGTCCGAAATCGAAATCCCGGACGGGATCTAAGTTCACCCCCTTCCAGGGGCGGCGCCTGGGGCCGGCAAAGCCGGACCCTCGGCCCCCGCTGGTGGAATGCCTCGTTAGTTACGCCCGTCGGCCTCTTCAAGCCAGGGGTGCCGTGGAACCGGCTTTGCCGGGCCGCAGGCACCGTCCCCTGCAAGGGGAAAAGGGCTACACGCAGTGAGCCCGATAGGGGTGTGCTATTTTTCGGCTTTGCCGGGCCGCAGGCGGGCGGCCCCCTCGGGGGGCAGGAAGTTACACGAAGTGAACGACCGTGGGGGCCCATTTCCGGCTCATTTCCCTACAATGCCCGGATGAATCCAACCGAACACCCCATCACCGAAGACGACATCGCCAACTTCCTGGCCAACACGCCCGACTTCTTCGAGCGCCACGCCGAACTGCTGGCTTCGGTGCAACTGTCCAGCGGACACGGCAACCGTGCCGTCAGCCTGCAGGAACGCCAGGCGCTCATGCTGCGAGAAAAGATCAAGGGTCTGGAAACGCGGATGGTCGACATGATCCGCCACGGGCAGGACAACGTGGCCATTGCCGACAAGATGCAGCGCTGGACACGCAAGCTGCTGCAGGCGACGCAGGCGCGCGACCTGCCGGGCGCCATTGTCGAAGGCATCACCGGCGAATTCCTGATCCCACAGGCCGCCATCAAGGTCTGGGATGTGAACGGGATTTTTTCGGATGAGAGTTTTGCGACCGATGTGAGCGAGGACGCCAAAACCTTTGCCTCTTCATTGAGCGCACCTTACTGCGGCGTCAATTCGGGCTTCGAAGCGGTCAACTGGCTGCCCGAGCCCGCGGTGGCCTTGTCGATCGCGCTGATACCGCTGCGCGCCGCAGCGGGCGCGGAGGTCTCGGGCCTGCTTGTGCTGGCTTCACCCGACCCGGAACGTTTTCACAGCGGTATGGGCACGGATTTCCTGGAGCGCCTGGGCGAACTGGCCGGCGCGGCGCTGACGCGGCTGCGGCCCCAGCCGGTCACTGCCGAATAGGCACCGGGGCCATGCACCACGGCCATGATGCAAACGCCGCCTTCGACCTCTGAATTCGGCGGCGGGCAGCCAGTGTTGCCGCCGTCCGATCCGCTGGTCGAGCGTTACCTGGAACATGTGCGTGTGGAAAAGCGCCTGGCCCAGCGCACCGTGGAGCTCTACGCGCTCGACCTGCAAAAGCTCGAAGCCAATGCACACCAGGCCAGGGTGGCGCTGGTGGCGGTGCAAAACGTGCACATGCGGCGCTGGGTGGCGCAAATGCATGGTGCGGGGCGCAGCGGCCGAGGCATTGCGCTCATCCTTTCAGGCTGGCGCGGCTTTTACACCTGGCTGGGCCGCGAAGGCCTGATCAGCGGCAACCCCGTGCAGGACGTGCGGGCGCCCAAAGCCGCCAAGCCCTTGCCCAAAGCCCTGAGTGTGGACGAAGCCGTGCAGCTCGCGGGCTACCAGGCCGACGCTTCGGATGGCGACCCGCAGCTGGAGCTGCGCGACCAATGCATCACCGAACTGCTGTATGGCTGCGGGCTGCGTATCGGCGAGCTGGTGGGGCTGGATGTGAAGGCCAGTGCGCAGGCGCGCGGCTGGATCGACACGGATGCAGCCGAAGCTTATGTGCTGGGCAAGGGGTCCAAAAGGCGCAGCGTGCCGGTCGGTCGGGCTGCGCTGCAATCACTGCAGCAGTGGCTTGCCGCCCGGGCCAGCTGGGCGCGTGAAGACCATGCGCTTTTTATCAACCAGCGCGGCACCCGACTGACGCCACAGCACATCCGGGTGCGGCTGAAGCAGCGCTCGCTGAAGGCGGGGCTGGCAACGCCGGTGCACCCGCACATGCTGCGTCACTCTTTTGCCAGCCATGTGCTGCAGTCGAGCGGTGATTTGCGTGCGGTCCAGGAGTTACTGGGCCATGCAAACATCACGACCACGCAGGTCTACACCCGGCTGGATTTCCAGCACCTGGCCAAGGTGTATGACGCGGCGCACCCGCGGGCCCTGTCGAAAGCCGGAAAGGCCGGCGCGGGCGCGCCGGCATCACCAGGAAGCCTGGCGAAGGCGGACAAAGACGCTAAAGACAAAGCCTGAGCCTGGCACCAGCACTGGTGCCAGGCGGTGCTCAGGCTGGACTGGGACGGTCGCGCCTTGCCGGCCGTGCCGGCGGCACGTCCCCGAGCATGAACACCGCCCGCTTGCTGTCGGCCGGGGCGGCTGCCAGGCGCTCTTCAAGCTGGGTCAGCAGGGCCTGGGCATTCGAGCCCTGGTAGGGCACCAGGGCGTACGCGACATGCACCTGTGCGACGCAGTCCACGTGCAGGCCTTTGTAGGGCATGAGGCAGCGCGCCACGATGCGCGGCCCGAGCGTGCCGGCGTCCTCGGCATTGAAGGGGCCTTCGACCAGCATGCCGAAGCGCCGCTCCGACAGCCGCGCTGCGCTGTCGATCTCGCGTGCGGTGGACAAAAGGCGTTCGGCCACATGCAGCGGCAATTCTTCGGCGGCCTTGCGCCCGAAATCGCGCTGGATCTGCTCGGAGTTGACCAGGTCGATGATCATCACCGCGCTTTGGTGGCGCAGCCGTTCGGAACGCGCAATCATGCGGATCAGGCGCTCGGCAAACACGTGGCCGTTGATGAGACCCGTGGCCGGATCCACCCGGTCCAGGCCCTGGATGCGGCGGATGTTTTCGCGCCGGTGCTGGCTGCGCAGCATCAATACCAGCATGGCGATGGGCAGATGCAGCGCCACACCCAGTTGCATGCCGTGCTGCGTCAGAAAGCCGATGGGCACCAGCTCGGCATTGCGGGCCATGGTCCATCCAGCGGCGGCCAGCACCGGCACATACGCCAGCATCAGCCAGGGCGCAAACCGGTCGCCGCGGCGCCAGGCCCAACCCATGACCAGCACGCTGCTGAATTCCAGCAGCAGCACGATGGGGATGAACAGGCCCATGCGCGATGCAGATGGAACCAGCGCCAGCACCACAGCCGCCAGCACGCCCAGCGCGGCCTGGCCCGCCATCAGCCAGTGCAGGCGCAATGAGCGTTCGGGCAGGGCCACCACCGCGGAAATGAACAGCAGGGTGGCCGACACCGCCAGCATGGGCAGCACGGATGTCGAAATGTCGTTCCACCCCGGCCACGCCGGCCACAGGTGCAGCCCCGCGATGCCGGTGACGGTCGCCTGCGTCAGGCCCATCAGGGTCACGCAGAGGGCGTAGTAACCGTACGCGGTGTCGCGCAGTGAAATAGCGCCCAGCGCCGAGATCAGCGCCGCCAGCCCCGTCAGCCCGAAGAAGATGCCCAGGATCAGGGAAACACGCTGCTCTGAGTGGCTCAGGTGCCCCTCGCTGATGAACTGCAGCGGCGCGCTGAACGCATGGCCGTTCTCCAGGCGTAAAAGGTAATGGGTGGGTACCTCGGCCGACAGCGCGATGGGCAGCAGGGGATGGCGGTGCGGCACCGGCCATTTGTCTACCGCCACCAGGTCGCCGGCACGCTGCTCGTTCCAGCGGCCGATACCGTCCAGGGTATACAGCGAAGCCCGGTCGATGGACGGGTAGGGAACCTCAAGGTACCAGCGCTCTGCGTCGGGCGCCGGTGGCACGTTAAAGCGCACCCACATGGCCTGGCCGCTGGTCACCGGGTAGATCGCATTGCCGTGTGTCGGCTTCCAGGGGATGTCGGGGGTCGCGGCAACCTGCTCGGGGGTGAACTGGCCGGTTGTGTCTATCCAGTAGTCGCCCCAGTCCTGCAGTGCGACAGGTTCTGTCTGGGTGTCCAGGTCCAGTATGGTGCGCGATCGTGCATCCAGGCTGGTCAGCGCCAGCAGCGAGCCCATGAACAGGCTGATAACCAGCCCCAGCAATAGGGTGCGGACGGGTGCGGGCGTGCGCATGGCCGGGCTTGCCAGCGGCCCGTGTTTCTTCCATTGCCGCGAAAATGAGGTCAAAAACATTAACCTGCGATTGTCGCAAAACTTTCACGAAAATTACACCGAGCTGTCAAACCGCTGTCGGCCGGCTCATTTGTCAGGGTGGACACTCCGTGCCCAAGAGGGGGTGACGCTATCAGCCGCGACAATAGCGGCATGAAAATAATTCGACTGCGGGACGGCAAGGAGCGCTCATTGCTGCGGCGCCATCCCTGGATTTTTGACGGCGCCATTGCCAAGGGGGGCGGTGACGCGGGCGAGACCGTGCGGGTTGAAAGCCACGCCGGCGAATTTTTGGGCTGGGCCGCTTTCAGCCCGGCCTCCAGGATCCGGGCCCGGGTCTGGAGCTTTGACGAAGCCCAACGCATCGACGCGGCCTTCTTTTCAGCGCGCATCGCCCAGGCCCTGAAAGCACGGGAGCTGTTTGACATCCAGAGCGACGGGCGGCGGCTCATTCACGGCGAATCCGACGGCCTGCCGGGCCTGGTGGTGGACCGCTATGCGGACACGCTGGTGGCGCAGTTTTCCAGCTGCGGCGCAGAAAAATGGAAAAGTGTGATTGTCGAAGCCCTGCTTGCCCAGACCGGCCTGACGCGCCTGTACGAACGCTCCGACGCCAGTTCACGTGCCCTGGAAGGCCTGCCCGAAGTGACCGGCTGGCTGGCCGGCTCGGGCGAAACCGGCATCACCATCACCGAACACGACTGGAAGCTCAGCCTGGACGTGGCCGAAGGCCATAAGACCGGCTTTTACCTGGACCAGCGCGACAGCCGGCAGAAGTTTGCCGCCTACACGCGTCGTTTACAGTTCGGCCAGGTGCTCAACTGCTATTGCTATACCGGCGGCTTCACTGTGGCCGCGCTGGCCGGCGGCGCCGGGCACGTCACGTCGATTGATTCGTCCGGCCCGGCGATCGAGCGGGCCCGGGCCAATGTGGCGCTGAACGGCTTTGACGCCAGCCGCACCACTTTGCTGGATGCCGACGTCAACGCCTCGCTGCGCCAGTACCAGAAGGAAGGCCGGATGTTCGACGCCATCGTGCTGGACCCGCCCAAATTCGCGCCCACGGTGACGCATGCCGAGCGTGCCGCCCGTGCCTACAAGGACATTAACCGGCTGGCGTTGTCGATTCTGGCGCCCGGCGGCGTGCTGTTTACCTATTCCTGCTCGGGCGGGGTCAGCGCCGACCTGTTCCACAAAATCGTGGCCTCGGCCGGTATCGATGCGGGGGTGGACGCTTTCATCTCCGAGCGCATGGGCGGCGCACCCGACCATCCTATGACAGTAGCCTTCCCGGAAGGCGAATACCTGAAGGGCCTGGTGCTGGTGAAGCGGGTGGGCGGCTGATTTTTATATAAATAGTGGTTGCAGGTTAATAAAGACGGGCGCAAGCAGCTATTAAAAATATAGCGAATACAGGAAGGAAATTACCGGCCTGCGCTGTTTTTGGGGACCCTGCGCTTGACACGACCTGTAAAGTAACTGCTGGCCAAGGTGGTATTCACCGGGGCTGCGCGACGGGCTTGAACCCGCCGCTAAACTCCCCCACCTGTGTGGCTGCGACCTGCTTCGCCCTTCGCGCTACCCCTGCAATTCCTGTTTTTAGGTAACACCATGAGCTTGATTCCCGTCACCATCCTCACCGGCTTCCTGGGCTCCGGCAAAACCACGTTGCTCAAGCGCGTGCTGACCGAGGCGCACGGCCAGAAAATCGCTGTTATCGAGAACGAGTTTGGTGAAGAAAACATCGACAACGAAATCCTGGTCAATGACACCGAAGAAAACATCATCCAGATGAACAACGGCTGCATCTGCTGCTCGATCCGCGAAGACCTGCGCGAAACACTGCAGTTGCTGGCCGCCAAAAAGCGCAAGGGCCTGCTCGACTTTGAGCGCGTGGTCATTGAAACCACCGGGCTGGCCGACCCGGGGCCGGTGGCGCAGACGTTTTTCATGGACGAAGAAATTGCCGAGCAGTACCTGCTCGATTCGATCCTGACCCTGGTCGACGCCAAACATGCCGCGACCCAGCTCAACGACCGCCAGGAGGCGCGCCGCCAGGTCGGGTTTGCCGACCAGATATTCATCAGCAAAACGGACCTGGTGGCCAAGGACGAAGTTGACGCGCTGATGCACCGCCTGAAGCACATGAACCCGCGTGCGCCCCAGAAGGCGGTGCATTTCGGTGAAGTCGCCATCAAGGATGTGTTCGACCTGCGCGGATTCAACCTCAATGCCAAGCTGGACATCGACCCCGATTTCCTCAAGGAAGACGACCATGCTGGGCATGACCACGATCATGACCATGGGGAGCACTGCGATCACCCTTCACATGCGCACGACGCCAAGGACGGGCATGAGGGCCATGGCCACCATCACCACCACGACGATGACGTCAAGAGCTTTGTGTTCCGGTCGGACAAGGCTTTCAGCCCCGCCAAGCTGGAGGATTTCCTGGGCGCGGTCGTCAACATTTACGGCCCGCGCATGCTGCGCTACAAGGGCGTGTTGAATATGGAAGGCACCGACCGCAAGGTGATTTTCCAGGGGGTGCACCAGCTCATGGGCAGCGACCTTGGACCCGCCTGGGCCGAGGGTGAGAAGAAAAACAGCAAGATGGTCTTTATCGGCATCGATTTGCCCAAAGATATTTTTCTGCAGGGCCTGGAGCAATGCCTGGTTTGAGGTAGGCTGTCCGCCTGTGGCCTGTAAAAGGCGGAGGGCTTCATGTTTGTCTCGATTCTCCAACGATTTGTTCCAAGGGTGCTACGGCAGGCTGCGCAGCCGCTACAATCGCGCGCCGACCAAAATACCCGGAAAATCAATTCGGGAGGCCAGCCAGGCACAAAATCGGCTACAAAGCGGATTGAAACCCACCCAGGTGAGGTTTTCGAGGCTGGCAGGCGGCAGACAAACCAGGAAATCTGGCAACAGGTAGGGTTGAACTGCGTTGCAGCGGTTTGGCCAGGAAGCCGCCGCGGGGGGCCATGGGCCATTCCGGGGCTGCTTCCCAGAGGAGACACATTGTGAAAGCCCAAGCAAAAAAGACCAAGACACCTGCCAAACCGGCCGTCAAGCCTGCATCGAAAGCCAAGCCGGCGCCAAAGCCCGCCGCCAAAGCTGTAAAGAAAGCGGTCAAACCTGTTGCCAAAGCCAAGCCGGCACCCAAACCCGTTGCCAAAAAAGCCGCCAAGCCGGCTGTCAAGGCTGCTTCCACGAAAAAGCCTGCCACCGCAGCTGTCAAGAAAACCGCTGCCAAGCCCTTGCCCAAAGCAAAGGCCGTCGCCAAACCCGTCAAGCCCGTGCTCAAATCTCCCCCAAAACCTGCGGCAAAGCCTGTTGCAAAATCAGCTGCCAAGCCCGTTGCAAAACCGGCCGTAAAACCTGCAAGCAGCACCAAGCCGGTCCCCGCCGCCGTGGTGGTACCCGCCCCGGCACCGGTCAGGGCCGGGCTGATGGCCCCGCCTCCACTGAAACCCGGCAGGCGCAGCTCCGCCCGTGTAGCCACCCAGTCACCCCCTCCCGCACCCATGGTGCCAACCCATGCGCCTGACGCAGCCAAAGCCAGTTACTCCACAATGACCGAACGCGTGATCGCGCCGCCACCCCAGGCGGCGGCCAAAAAAGACCCCAAGCTCGCCAACAACTGGAAGACCAAATCCGCCGAGCAGCTGACCGACGACGAAGTCAAGGCGATGCCGGACTCCGAGTACATGAACGAAAAGCAGCTGGCTTTCTTTCGCCACAAGCTGTCGGTGCTCAAGCAGGACATCCACAACAGCGCCGGCGAAACCACCGAGCATCTGCGGGAAGACACCGTTGTGGTGCCCGACCCGGCGGACCGCGCTACGATTGAAGAAGAACATGCCCTTGAATTGCGCACCCGTGACCGGGAACGCAAGCTGCTCAAGAAGATCGAACAGTCGATTGCCCGCATCGACTCCGGCGACTACGGTTATTGCGATGAAACCGGCGAACCCATCGGCGTAGGCCGGCTGATCGCCCGCCCCACGGCCAATTTGTCCCTGGAAGCGCAGCAACGCCGGGAACTCAAACAGAAGATGTTCGGCGATTGACCCCAGATTACCGGTTGAAGTTTATTTAATCGTCCTGCCATGTCCAAAGAAGATACCGCTTCAGGCTTGCTCTCCAAGATGGTGAAGTTCGTCCGGAATCCGGCCACGAACTGGTCCGATCTGGACGGCGCGCAAACAGACCGCGACGAAGCCATGAGCAAGCAATTGCTCAAGGAAATGATTGAGCGCAAGCGGCAAAACGACTTCGTGCGCAAGCGCGAATTCGACATGCTGCGCAAGATGCGCAAGCGTGAAGCCATGGTAGGTGTGGGCCAGGACCCAGGCGGCCGGCCTTCGTTCTTCCAGAGCAGCATGCCGTCCAAGCCCGACGACAGGGCCACCACGCTCAAGAAGATCGACGAGATCGAAGCGCAGATGTCCATGCAGTGGTGGAAAACCAAGAATGGCGGCATGCCGGACAACTCGGTGCACGCGCCCTTGCATAGCCCATCGACGCAGGCGCCCCCCATGCTGGACAATGCCTTGCCCACTGCATACAGGGCCACGGCGCCGGCAGGTTTGCAGCAGCTGAACGCAGCCAGGTTGGCCGCCGAGCAGCAGGCGGCCCGGGAAGCCGCTCACGAGCCCTCCCAGACCCAGCCCGATTCCCTGTCTGTTGCGCTGGCTGCAGCCCGGTCTACGCCGCCTCCCCAGCCTCCTGCCAAACCTCCCGCCATTGGCGGCCTGGCGGGTATCGGCGGCAGTTACGACAGCGGCGGCGGTTCATCCGGTTTTTCTCCTTCCAAGCTCACTGCGGTGGACGTGGAGGAAGTGGTTGCCCATGACGCAGAGCTGGAGGAGGCCGCTATCCGGTTTGCCAATGGCGACGATGCAGGTGCCGAAGCCGGCCTGCTGGAGATTCTTGCCCCCGGTGCCGTACGCGCGGGCCACCCGGATACCTGGCTGACCTTGTTTGACCTGTACCGGGCCACGGCCCAACAGGACAAGTTTGAAACGGCAGCCATCCAGTTTGTCGAGCGGTTTGACCGTTCGGCACCGCAGTGGTTCTCCATGCCTGACATGGTGAAAATGCTCAGCGTGCCGGCGGCGGGCAAGGCTGCCACCAATGCCAATGGTCCCGCTGTTGATTGGGTCTGTCCCTCTGTGCTGGGTATACAGACCGTGGCAGCCCTCAAGGCTGCCACCGCCAAGGCGCCCATGCCATGGCGCCTGAACTGGAACAATCTCAAAACCATCGATCCTGATGCTGTCGAGCCTTTGTACAAGGTCTTCAGCGGGTGGGCGACTCAGCCCGTTCAGCTGCGTTTCATGGGTGATACCCAGTTGCAGAAGGTACTGCAGAACGCCACCCCTTCGGGCAGCCGCGACACCGCCCAGCAATGGTGGCTTTTGCGTATGGAGGCGCTGCGTGTAACGCATCGGCCCGACGACTTCGAATTGGCCGCACTCGACTTCTGCGTTACCTACGAGGTCTCCCCGCCAGCCTGGGACAGTGCACGTTGCGAATACAAGCCGATCGATGCGCAGGGCGATGTCACGAGTGGGCAGGCCATCATTGGCGACGTGTACCGTGATTCCGTGTCCTCCAGTCTCAGCGCTATTGATGGAGACACCCAGATGGATGCACCGAGTTCGCAGATGAGCAATGTGCTGTCGGTCGAACTGTCGGGCCAGATCCAGGGTGATGCGATAGCAGTGCTGGACAAGCTGGAAGTCAAGCTGATGGGTGCGGACATGATGCTGATCTCCTGTGCCAAGCTCATTCGCGTGGATTTTTCGGCTGCGGGAACGCTGCTGAACTGGGTCTCAGCCCGCGAAGAGGAAAACCGCTCAGTGCAATTCACGGAAGTCAACCGCCTCGTTGCAGCGTTCTTCAATGTGATCGGCATCACTGAGCACGCAAGGGTCACAGTCCGCATCGACTAACCTTTGCGGCCTTTCTACTGGCCGATTTGGGTAGTGTTGTCATGCCATTCGCCGTCTAGTCGGGATTGGCCCGCCAGGTCTTCCGGCGCCCTGTGCTTTCTGCACCTTCCCCCTCAAAAAAGCACGCCATTCCTGCGACTGCGCTCATCTTGTTGTGCGGCGGCCGTTATCTGCTATATTTTTCATAGCTATGCCATGCTTGCACTGTCCAAAAACAGGTCGCTGAGCGTTTGAATGGATGGAAATAGTCCCTCTTTTTTCCATTTTGGCGGGCGCCCAGTTGCTGGCGCTTAAAGCAATACTTTCATTGCATCGGCTAAGTGCTTAATTTAGAACACTTTTTAATATAAGCCCTGGATCCGAAGATACTCCTAAGTCCTTGATTTCATTGAAAAAATTTGTTTCAAATCCCTTGTTTGCAAATGGTTTCCTGCTAAAGTGGGGAAAAGTGCAATTTAGTGGTGAAAAGTGTTTTTCAAGGGTTTGTAGCAGTGTTTCAAGGCGCTTCATCGTTAGTTCTCGATACCAAGGGTAGGCTCTCCGTGCCTACCAGGCATCGTGACGTGCTGAGTGCCACCGCTTCCGGCCAACTCACCATCACCAAACATCCGCACGGTTGTCTCATGATTTTTCCCCGCAACGAATGGGAAAAATTCCGTGACCGCATTGCTTCGTTGCCGATGCAGGCGCAGTGGTGGAAGCGCATCTTCCTTGGCAACGCAATGGACGTCGACATGGACGCCACCGGCCGTGTGCTGGTGTCGCCCGAATTGCGCGCGGCTGCCGGCATCAGCAAAGACACGGTGCTGCTGGGCATGGGTGGTTATTTTGAGCTTTGGGACGCCGCCACCTACGCAGCCCAGGAGGCCGAGCAAATGAAGGGCGAGATGCCCGATGTCTTCAAAGACTTCTCGTTCTGAAAGAAGACGGTGAACGGCACATGGACACACCGCACCGTCTTGTTGAACGAAGCCATAGCGGCGCTTCTTGTCAACCCGGACGGCCACTACGTCGACGCGACCTTCGGGCGCGGCGGGCATTCGCGGTTGTTGCTGTCGCAGCTCTCACCCCAAGGACGGCTTACCGCCTTCGACAAGGATCTCGACGCCATTGCCGACGCGCACACCATCACCGACTCGCGATTTTCCATCCGTCACGAGGGCTTCATGCATTTGGGTCAGTTGCCCGTCGCCAGTGCGGCCGGCGTGCTGATGGATCTGGGTGTGAGTTCACCCCAGATCGACAACCCGGTGCGCGGTTTTTCTTTTCGGCAAGAGGGGCCTTTGGACATGCGCATGGACACCACGCGTGGCCAGAGCGTGGCCGAGTGGCTGGTGGATGCATCCATAGAAACCATGGCGGAGGTGATTCGTGAATATGGCGAAGAACGGTTTGCTCAACAGATTGCAAAGGCGATTGATCGTCGCCGACAGGAACGGGGCCCTCTTCGAACCACCGCTGAGCTGGCCGAAGTCGTGGCTGGCGCGGTCAAAACCCGCGAGCCGGGCAAGGACCCTGCAACGCGCACATTTCAGGCTCTTCGGATTTTCATCAACGCCGAGCTTGAAGAGCTGCAACAGGCGCTAGCTGCGTCGCTGAAAGTTCTCCAACCGGGAGGCCGTCTGGTGGTGATCAGTTTTCATTCGCTCGAAGACCGCATCGTCAAGCAGTTCATCGCCGCACATTCGCGCGAGGTTTTCGACCGTCGCGCGCCTTTCGCCGAACCCAAGGCCATGCAGCTCAAGGCGCTTGGCCGCACCAAGCCCAGCGCAGAAGAGGTCGAAGGCAATCCGCGCTCGCGCAGCGCCGTGATGCGCGTCGCCGAACGCACGGGGGTGGCGGCATGAACCCCGTAGTACGCGAAGCGACAAACGTGAGGGGCCTACAAAGGGCGACAGGCATTTCATGCCAGCCGGGGCCGCGGAACCGGCTTTGCCGGGCCGCAGGCGCAGCGGCCCCTTCGAGGGGCAGCGCAGTACGCGAAGCGACAAGCGTGGGGGCTATCTCATGGCCAGGCTGAACCTCGTGTTGCTTCTCGCCGTGTTGACCAGCGCGCTTTACCTCGTGCGCACCCAGTACGAGTCGCGACGTCTCTATGTCGAGCTGGAAAAAGCGACGGCCGAAGCCCGCAAAATCGAAATGGACAACGAGCGTTTGCAGGTGGAAAAGCGCGCCCAGGCGACGCCGCTGAAGGTCGAGAAGCTTGCGAAGGACAAGCTGCAGATGCGCACGGTGACACCTGCCATCACGCAATATGTGAGCTACAAGGACGCTCCGGTAACGGCGGCTTCGGCACCGGAAGGGCCCAGGCCATGAGTCGCAGCGTGCTTTATTCGTCCAGCCCCCTGCTGGCCAGCAAGACTCCCGTCTGGCGCAGCAAATTCATCGTGGCTGGTATCGCGTTGGCTTTTGCCGGGCTAGCGGGCCGTGCGGCCTATATCCAGATTTTTGGCAATGAATTTTTCCAGCGCCAGGGTGAGGTGCGCTTTGCCCGCACACTGGAGTTGCCCGCCAACCGCGGCCGCATCCTGGACCGCAATGGGCTGATCCTCGCATCCAGCGTACCGGCATCCAGCATCTGGGCCATTCCCGAAGACGTCGAAGCCAGCAAGTCGCAACTGGCCGAGCTGGCCGTGCTGCTGGAAATGCCGTTGGTCGAGCTCAACAGGAAGCTGGGCGAAGAGGACAAGACCTTTGTCTGGCTCAAGCGTCAGGTCGACGAGCCGGTGGCAAAAAAAATCCATGCCATGGGCATCAAGGGCATCTACCAGCGCAAGGAATACAAGCGTCAATATCCCGAGGGCGAAACCGTGGCCCACGTGGTGGGCTTCACCAACGTTGAGGATCGCGGCCAGGAGGGCATTGAGCTGGCCTTCAACAAGGACCTGGCCGGCAAGGCCGGTTCGCGCCGCGTGATCAAGGACCGCCTGGGCCGTGTCGTCGAGGATGTCGGCGAACAGATGCCGCCCGTCGAAGGCAAGGACATCCAGCTGAGCATAGACAGCAAGGTGCAGTTCTTCGCCTACCAGAAGCTGCGCGACGCGGTCATTGCGCGCAAAGCCCGGGCCGGCAGCGTCGTGGTGCTGGACTCCACCACCGGCGAGGTACTGGCACTGGCGAACTATCCCAGCTACGTGCCCGACAGGCGGAAAAATCTGACCGGCGAGCAGTTGCGCAATCGGGCCCTCACGGATACCTTCGAGCCGGGTTCCACGATGAAGCCGATCACGGTGGCCATGGCGCTGGAGGCCGGTCGCATCAAGCCGCAAACCGTCATCGAAACCGGACCCGGCCGTTACAGCATCGGCGGCTTCACCATCAGTGACACCCACAACTACGGCACGCTGACAGTGGAAGGCGTCATCCAGAAATCCAGCAACGTCGGCGCGCTGAAGATCGCACAAAAGATGAGTCCGCAGGAAATGTGGGAGACCTACATGGCTCTGGGTTATGGGCAAAAGCCGCAGATCCAGTTCCCAGGCGCGGTCACCGGACGTGTGCGACCCTGGAAGACCTGGCGCCCTGTCGAGCAGGCGACCATGGCCTATGGTTACGGGCTGTCGGCTTCGCTGTTCCAGATGGCGCACTCCTACACTGCGTTCGCACATGACGGCCAGATCATTCCCGTCACCATGCTCAGGAGCAGTGAGCCCGCGGTAGGCGTACAGGTCTTTTCCGCAGCGAACGCGCACGCCGTCCGCCGGATGCTGCAAATGGCCGCCGCACCCGGGGGTACTGGTCCGTTGGCGCAAACGGTGGGTTATTCGGTAGGCGGCAAATCGGGAACGGCGCACAAGCAGGTTGGAAAAGGTTATGCCACCAACAAGTACCGGGCCTGGTTCACCGGCATGGCCCCCATTGAAGCGCCCCGCATCGTCGTCGGTGTGATGATCGACGAGCCCAGCGATGGCAACTACTTCGGCGGCGTGGCCGCCGCGCCTGTGTTCAGTGAGGTGGTGCAGCAGACCCTGCGCATGATGGGCGTGCAGCCCGACATGAGCGTCAAGCCGCAAATCACCACGCAGGCCGTGGAGGAGTCGTTTTGAGCATGCAACTCCACACCCCTGAACAAGCCGCCGGCTGGTTGCGCGAACGCGTGAGCGGCAGCCTGTGCACGGACAGCCGCAGACTGACCCCGGGCGACGGCTTTATCGCATGGCCCGGCACCGCGACCGATGGGCGCAAGTTCGTGGGCAGCGCGTTGAATGCGGGCGCCACTGCCTGTCTGGTCGAACAGGAAGGCGCGGCCGCCTTCGGTTTCCAGGACGAAAAGATCGCCGAATACGCCGGTCTCAAGGCTGCGACCGGGCCTATCGCCGCCGTCTACTTCGACCAACCGAGCCGGCAGTTGCGGGTTTCCGCTGTGACCGGCACCAACGGCAAGACCTCCACCGCCTGGTGGCTGGCGCAGGCTCTGGGCCGGCTGGGTCACAAATGCGGCGTCATTGGCACGCTGGGCATAGGTGAGCCTGGTGCCATGGTTTCCAACGGCCTGACGACGCCCGACCCGGTGCTGCTGCAACAGGAACTTCGGCGCTTCGCCGACCAGGGCTTTGTCGCCTGTGCGCTGGAGGCCTCCTCCATCGGCGTGGTCGAACACCGCCTGGACGCGACCGTCATTGAGGTCGCAATTTTTACCAATTTCACGCAGGACCACCTCGACTACCACACTTCCATGCAAGCCTACTGGGAGGCCAAGGCCGCGCTGTTCGGCTGGCCGGGCCTGAAGGCGGCGGTCATCAATATCGACGATGCCAAGGGTGCAGAACTGAAGGAGTCGCTCGCGGGGAGCGGCCTGGACCTCTGGACGGTGTCCTGTGCGGAGCCGGCGCGTTTGCAGGCGCGCAAGCTCGAGCACGGCACTGATGCCTTGAGCTTTGAGGTGACGGAGGGTGCCGAAAGCCATACGCTGGCTGCCCGACTGGTGGGCCAGTACAACGTGTCCAACCTGCTCGGTGTACTCGCGGCCCTGCGCGCCATGGGTGTGCCGCTGGCCGATGCGGTCAAGGCCTGTGCCGGCCTGCTACCCGTGCCCGGCCGCACCGAGACGTTGGCCATGCCCGGTCGGCCGCTGGTGGTGATCGATTACGCCCACACGCCCGACGCACTTGAAAAGGTATTGCTCGCGCTGCGACCGGCAGCGGCACACCGCAATGGTCAGCTCTGGTGCGTGTTCGGTTGCGGTGGGGACCGCGACACCACCAAGCGACCGCTAATGGCAGCCGTAGCCGAAAAAAATGCCGACCAGGTGGTGGTGACCAGCGACAATCCGCGCAGCGAAAATCCGCTGGCCATCATCTGCCAGGTGCTGCTGGGCCTGAGCCATCGCGATGCCGTGCATGTGCAGGCCGACCGCGCAGCTGCCATCACGCACGCCCTTAGCCTCGCCGGCTCCGACGACGTGGTGCTGCTGGCCGGCAAGGGCCACGAAAGTTTTCAGGAAGTGGGCGGTGTAAAGCTCCCTTTCTCCGACCGCGAGCATGCGCAGGCGGCGCTCGATGCCTTGGCTTCGCCCAAGCAGGAGGGCCGGCCATGATGCGCCTGCAGCAAGCCCTGGGCTGGTTACCCGCCGCTCGCCTCGTGGGTGACGGCGGCGTGCAGGCTTTGCGGGTCAACACCGACACGCGCAGCCTGCAGGAAGGCGACCTCTTTGTGGCGCTCAAGGGCGAGCGGTTCGACGCCCACGATTTCCTCGCACAAGCCAAAGCGCAGGGCGCAGTCGCGGCCATTGCCCATCATGGCCTGGCACAAGCCGGCCTGCCGGGACTGGAGGTGTCCGACACGCGCCTGGCGCTGGGTCAATTGGCCGCCGGTTGGCGCTCGCAGTTCCGCCTCCCGCTGGTGGCGGTGACGGGCAGCAACGGGAAAACCACCGTCACGCAAATGATCGCGACCATCTTGCGCGCCTGGAAGGCCGATAAGGCCTTCGCGACCGAAGGCAATCTCAATAATGACATCGGCGTGCCGCTCACGCTGCTGCGACTGTCGGCCGCGCATGAAGTGGGTGTGGTCGAACTCGGCATGAACCACCCCGGCGAGATCGCCTACCTGGCCGAACTCACCAAGCCCACCGTCGCGTTGGTCAATAACGCACAGCGTGAGCATCTCGAATTCATGGCCACGGTGGAAGCGGTGGCGCGCGAAAACGGCTCGGTGTTCGCGTCGCTGGATGCGGGCGGCACGGCGGTCTTTCCGGCCGACGACGACTACACCTCGCTGTGGCGTGAACTGGTCGGCACGCGCAAGGCACTGACCTTCGCGCTCTCGGGCGCCGCCGACATCACAGGCACCGCGCAATGGGAGGGCGGCTGCTGGAAGGTGGTGGCTACGACCCCGGCGGGCAACACCGATTTCTCTCTGCACATCGCCGGCCGGCACAACGT
The DNA here is from genome assembly GCF_056405795.1 of Polaromonas sp. P1_F1. NCBI lineage: Bacteria > Pseudomonadati > Pseudomonadota > Betaproteobacteria > Burkholderiales > Comamonadaceae > Polaromonas > Polaromonas sp. P1_F1. The sequence continues at coordinate 652,364 of NZ_JBFUBJ010000001.1, read as the reverse complement.
CAAGAACGCCTTGGCTGCCGCGGCCTGCGCGCTGGCGGCGGGCGTTCCCCTGGCATCCATCTCCGTGGGCCTCACGGCTTTTGTGCCGGTCAAGGGCCGTTCCCGTGCCATCGCCGTCGCCCTGCCAGGCCGGGTGTTGACGCTGGTCGACGACAGCTACAACGCCAATCCCGACTCCATGCGCGCCGCGCTGGAGGTCCTCGCCGAACTGCCCGGCCCGCGCCTGATGGTGATGGGTGACATGGGCGAGGTCGGCAACCAGGGGCCGCAGTTCCACGATGAAGCCGGGCGCCATGCGCGCGCGCTGGGCATTGAAAAATTGTTCACATTGGGCGAGCAGTCAAAGCAGGCCGCGGCCGGTTTTGGCGGCGCGCAGATTTTTGGCGGCATGGACGAACTCGCCGCCGCCGTGCTGGCCGAGCTGCCCCACACCGGCAGCATGCTGGTCAAGGGTTCGCGCTTCATGAAGATGGAACGTGTGGTCCAGGCCATCACGGCCAATGCGCAAGATCAAACACAACATCAACAACATCAGAAGGAAGAGCCCCATGCTGCTTAGTCTGGCCCAGTGGCTCCAGTCAATCTCCCCCGAATTCGGGTCTTTCAGGGTGTTCCAGTACCTGACGTTCCGTGCAGTCATGGCCGCGCTCACAGCACTGCTGATCGGTCTGCTGGCTGGCCCCTTTGTGATCCGGCGGCTGATCTCGCTGAAGATCGGGCAGCCGATCCGGGAATACGCAATGCAGACCCATTTGAGCAAGAGCGGCACGCCCACCATGGGCGGTGTGCTGATTCTGCTGTCCATCGGAATTTCCACGTTGCTGTGGTTCGATTTGTCCAACCGTTTCGTCTGGATCGTCCTCATCGTCACGTTGGGCTTTGGCGCCATAGGCTGGGCAGACGACTGGCGCAAGGTCGTACTCAAGGACCCGGAAGGCATGCGCTCGCGCGAGAAATTCCTCTGGCAGTCCATTATCGGCCTGGTGGCAGCGCTCTACCTGGTGTTCAGCATTTCTGAAAGCTCCAACATGAGGGTGCTGGAGTTGTTCTTCAGCTGGGTGCAGTCGGGCTTTGACGTGAACCTGCCGCCCAAGGCCGGGTTGCTCGTGCCTTTTGTCAAGGAAATCAGCTACCCGCTGGGTGTGTTCGGGTTTGTGATCCTGACCTACCTCGTGATCGTGGGTTCCAGCAATGCCGTCAATTTCACCGACGGGCTGGACGGCCTCGCCATCATGCCCGTGGTCATGGTGGGCTCCGCGCTGGGTGTATTCGCCTACGTGACCGGCAGCTCGGTCTATTCCAAATACCTTTTCTTTCCGCACATTCCGGGTTCCGGCGAACTGCTCATTTTCTGTTCTGCCATGGCAGGCGCCGGCCTGGCGTTTCTCTGGTTCAACACGCACCCGGCCCAGGTCTTCATGGGCGACGTGGGCGCGCTGGCGCTGGGTGCCGCGCTGGGCACCATCGCGGTCATCGTGCGCCAGGAAATCGTGCTGGCCATCATGGGCGGCATCTTTGTCGTCGAAGCCCTCTCCGTGATGATGCAGGTGACCTGGTTCAAGTACACCAAGAAACGCTACGGCGAAGGCCGCCGCATCCTCAAGATGGCGCCGCTCCACCATCACTTTGAAAAGAGCGGCTGGAAAGAAACGCAGGTGGTTGTGCGTTTCTGGATCATCACCATGCTGCTGTGCCTCATCGGCCTTTCCACCTTGAAGCTTAGGTAAACGGGCATGCGGCATTTACAAGACCAAACCGTGTTGATCCTGGGCTTGGGTGCGTCCGGCCTGGCCATGGCGCGCTGGTGCGTGCGCCATGGCGCTTCGGTCACGGTCGCCGATACGCGCGAGGCGCCTTCCTTGCTTGCAACGTTGCGACAGGAATTGCCGGGCGTCACGTTCATCGGCGGTGCTTTTACGCCGGCGCTGGTGCAAGGTACTGCCGTGCGTGCTGTCTACCGTTCGCCGGGGCTGGCGCCTGCAGTGATCGCCCCTGTGGTGGAGGCTGTGCGCGAGATCGGTTTGCCGGTTGGGGGTGAGCTTGATCTGTTCTCCCTGGCTCTTGCCGATCTCCGCGATGTCCCTGCCGCAGAGGCGGTGGAAGACGAGCCTGAAACTGAGGCACCTCCCGCACTCCCGGAGCCGGTGCCTGAGTCGCTGTCATCCGAATCCTCAGATGGAACGGACGTGCCCGATGCGATGGCTGCAGCTGATTCGCTCGCGGGTGAAACCTCTGTGCCGGCCGGTGCCTCCGACGACACAGAGGTTCTGCCAGATGCGGCAGACAGCACACCAGAGGGCGGGTCAGTCGCCCTTGAAGAAGCGAGCGAAAGGGTTGCAACCCCTGAATTACTGGGTCTTGTGCCGCCGGAAAAGCCCACCGGCTACCGGCCCGAAGTGTTGGCCATCACGGGAACCAACGGCAAAACCACGGTGACCTCGCTGTTGGGCCAACTGGTGCAGCGCGCCGGGAAAACGGTGGCCGTGGCAGGCAACATCGGCCCGACGCTGCTCGACACGCTGTCGGCCCATATGGATGCGCAAACCCTGCCGCAAGTCTGGGTGCTGGAGCTGTCCAGTTTCCAGCTCGCCGATGTACAGGGCTTTGAGCCAACGGCCGCCGTGGTGCTCAACATCACGCAGGACCATCTGGACTGGCACGGCGACATGGACGCCTACGTCGCGGCGAAAGCCAGGGTCTTCGGTGCCAGCACCTTCATGCTGCTCAATCGCGATGACGCTCGCGTGATGGCCATGCTGCCGCCGCCCGTCAAGGTGCGCCTGAAGCCGCCCCAGGTGCGCCCCCATGCGACCTTCGGCGCCGGCGAGCCGCAGCGCCCCGGCGACTACGGCATCGAAACCGTCAATGGCATGACCTGGCTGGTGCGCGCGGCCGAGGCCGACGAAACCATCAAGCGCCGCAAGGACGAAGAGGTAGAGCTGCACGTGCAGCGCCTGATGCCTATCGAAGCCCTTCGCATACGCGGGCGGCATAACGCCACCAACGCCCTGGCCGCGCTGGGCCTGGCTGTGGCTGCGGGCTGCAACCTCGCCCCCATGCTGCACGGCCTGCGCGAATACCGCGGTGAGCCCCATCGCGTGGAGTCGGTGGCTGTCGTTAATGACGTTGAATACTTCGACGACAGCAAGGGCACCAACGTGGGCGCCACCGTGGCGGCTCTGACAGGGTTGGGACTGGAGCGCAAGCTGGTGCTCATTCTGGGCGGCGAAGGCAAGGGGCAGGACTTCTCACCGTTGGCCGACCCGGTGCAACGCCACGTCCGGGCCGTGGTGCTGATAGGGCGCGATGCGCCTCTCATCAAGGAGGTCTTGCCCCGCAATATTCCAGTGTTCGACGCCGCATCCATGGAGGAAGCGGTCACCCTGGCCGCGCAGCAGGCACAGACCGGTGACGCCGTCCTGATGTCGCCGGCCTGTGCAAGCTTCGACATGTTCGACAACTACGAGCACCGGGCCAAGGTCTTTTGCGACGCCGTGCAGGCGCTGGCGCAAGAACAGGGGCATGTGCTGTGACGGCTGTCGTGCGCTTTTTCGGCTGGTTCTCCGGTGTCGGCAAGGCCGCGTCGGAAGTCCTTCCCGTGCGGCTTGGCGGACACAGCCGGCCACAGACGCTGGCCGCACCTCCTGTTCGCATGGCCGGTTTTGACCAGGCGCTGCTGTGGGTCACCGTGGCCTTGCTGATGTGGGGCCTTGTGATGGTGTATTCAGCTTCCGTGGCCATGCCCGACAACCCCAAATTCGCGCGCTATGCGCATACCCATTTCCTGCTGCGCCATGTGTTGTCGCTGGTGGTCGCTCTCATCGTCGCCGTCCTGGCATTCCAGGTGCCGCTGGCCACATGGGAAAAACTGGCGCCCTGGCTGTTTGTCCTCTCCCTGTTGCTGCTGATACTGGTCCTGGTGCCGTTTATCGGAAAAGGCGTGAACGGCGCCCGCCGCTGGATTTCGCTGGGCATCATGAACTTTCAGCCTTCAGAGCTCGCGAAATTCGCGGTGCTTCTCTATGCGGCCGATTACATGGTCCGCAAGATGGAAGTGAAAGAGCGCTTCTTCCGCGCGGTGATGCCCATGGCTGTAGCCATAGCAATTGTCGGATTGTTATTGCTGGCCGAACCCGACATGGGCGCGTTCATGGTGATCTCGGTCATTGCGATGGGTATTCTCTTCCTGGGCGGTGTCAATGCCCGCATGTTCTTTGTCATCGCGGCTGTGGTGGTGGTTGCCTTCAGCCTGATGGTGATGCTCAGCGAATGGCGGCGTGAGCGCATCTTTGCCTACCTCGATCCGTGGAGCGATAAATACTCCATGGGCAAGGGCTACCAGCTCTCCCACTCCCTGATTGCCTTCGGCCGCGGCGAGATTTTCGGTGTGGGTCTGGGCGGCAGCATTGAGAAGCTGCATTGGCTGCCCGAAGCGCACACCGACTTCCTGATGGCCGTGATTGGCGAAGAGTTTGGCCTGTTGGGTGTGCTGGCTGTGATCGGCATGTTCATGTGGATGACCCGCCGCATCATGCACATCGGTCGCCAGTCGATTGCCCTGGACCGCCTGTTTGCCGGTCTGGTGGCGCAAGGCGTTGGCATCTGGATAGGTTTCCAGACCTTCATCAACATTGGCGTGAACCTCGGTGCGCTGCCGACCAAGGGCCTCACGCTGCCGTTGATGAGTTACGGTGGTTCGGCGATTCTGATGAACCTGATTTCTTTGGCCGTGGTGCTGAGGATTGACTATGAGAATCGCCTGCTCATGAGAGGAGGCCGCGCATGAGCAAGCAACACTGTGCTTTGGTGATGGCCGGAGGAACGGGCGGGCACATTTTCCCGGGCCTGGCCGTGGCTGAGGCCCTGCGGGAGCGCGGCTGGCGGGTGCACTGGCTGGGCGGGCGTGGCAGCGCAGTTCGCCCCAGCATGGAAAGCCAGCTGGTGCCGCCCCGCGGCTTCCCTTTCGAATCGATTGATTTTTCCGGTGTGCGGGGCAAAGGGCCGGTCACGCTGGCATTCCTGCCCCTGCGCCTGCTCAAGGCGTTTTGGCAAAGCATCCAGGTGGTACGCCGCGTCAAGCCCGATGTGGTGGTCGGCCTGGGCGGCTACATCAGTTTTCCGGCCGGGATGATGAGTGTGCTGTTGGGTAAGCCCCTGGTTCTGCACGAGCAGAATTCGGTGGCGGGTATGGTCAACAAGGTGCTGGCGAGTGTGGCTGACCGCGTCTTCACCGCATTTCCGGGTGTGTTGCCCAAAGCCGAATGGGTGGGCAACCCACTGCGGCCAGCATTTACCCGGCAGCCCGACCCGCAAGAGCGTTTTGCCGGACGCAGCGGTCCCCTGAAACTGCTGGTGATCGGCGGGAGCCTGGGCGCCCGGGGGTTGAACGAGCTGGTACCCAAAGCCCTCGCACTGATCCCTGAAGCAGAACGACCACAGGTCCTCCACCAAAGCGGCGCGCTGCAGATTGAAGAATTGCGCGCCAACTATGCGGCGGCTGGCGTATCGGCCGAGCTCACGCCTTTCATTGAAGACACCGCGAAGGCCTTCGCCGATGCCGACCTGATCATTTGCCGCGCTGGCGCCAGTACGGTCACGGAAATCGCTGCGGTGGGCGCTGCGGCAGTGTTCGTGCCTTTTCCCGCTGCGGTCGACGACCACCAGACAGTCAACGCGAAGTTCCTGGTCGACCAGGGAGGCGGATGGCTGATCCAGCAGCGCGACCTCAGCGCCGGAATGCTGGCAGAAATGCTACAAAAAACAGAGCGGCTTGCGCTTGTCCAGAAAGCCTTACAGGCCAAAACCATGCAAAAAACTGAAGCCACGGCCCGTGTGGTGGCCGCTTGTGAGGAGCTGGCGACATGAAACACGCCATCAAAAACATTCACTTCATCGGTCTGGGCGGCGCCGGCATGTCTGGCATTGCAGAGGTGCTGCACAACCTGGGATACGTCATTTCGGGGTCTGACCTGTCAGACAGCCCAACGCTGCGACGCCTGGGCAAGCTCGGCATCAAGACCTTCGTCGGCCACACCGCCGGCAACCTTGAGATGGTTGACGCCGTGGTGACATCCACCGCCGTACAGGCCGACAACCCCGAGGTGCTGGCGGCGCGTGAAAAACGTATTCCCGTGGTGCCGCGCGCGCTGATGCTGGCTGAACTGATGCGCCTGAAGCAGGGCATCGCGATTGCCGGGACGCACGGCAAAACCACCACCACCAGCCTGGTCGCCAGCGTGCTGGCCGAGGGCGGCCTGGACCCGACCTTTGTGATCGGCGGGCGCCTCAACAGCGCCGGTGCCAACGCCAAGCTCGGCTCGGGCGACTACATCGTGGTCGAAGCTGACGAATCGGATGCTTCGTTCCTGAACCTGCTGCCCGTAATGGCTGTCGTCACCAACATCGACGCTGACCACATGGAGACTTACGGTCACGATTTCGGCAACCTCAAGAAAGCTTTTGTCGACTTCCTGCACCGCATGCCTTTTTACGGGACGGCGATCTTGTGCACCGACGACCCGGCTGTGCGCGACATCCTGCCGCAGGTTTCCTGCCCCATTACCAGCTATGGTTTCGGCGAAGATGCGCAGGTGCGCGCCGTCAATGTGCGGCCGGTGGGCGCACAAATGCATTTCACGGCACAGCGCCGCAATGGCGTGACCTTGCCCGACATGGACGTGGTGCTCAACCTGGCCGGCGAGCACAACGTGCTCAATGCCCTGTCGGCTATTGCCATTGCCGTTGAGCTCAACGTGCCCGACGCGGCAGTACAGAAAGCGCTGGCTGAATTCCGGGGCGTCGGGCGGCGCTTCCAGAGTTACGGGGACATGCCGGCCAAGGGCGGCGGACATTTCACCGTGATCGAAGACTATGGCCATCACCCGGTGGAAATGGCCGCGACGCTGGCTGCCGCGCGCGGCGCCTTCCCCGGCCGGCGGCTGGTGCTGGCTTTCCAGCCGCACCGCTACACCCGCACGCGTGACTGTTTTGAAGATTTCGTCAAGGTCATCGGCAACGCCGATGCGGTGCTGCTGTCCGAGGTGTATGCCGCCGGTGAAGCGCCCATCGTGGCCGCAGACGGACGCTCGCTGGCGCGGGCTTTGCGCGTGGCCGGCAAGGTAGAACCTGTCTTTGTGGACGAGATCGATGCCATGCCGCAGGCCATTCTCGACAACACGCTGGATGGCGACGTCGTGATGTGCATGGGGGCCGGATCCATCGGCATGGTGCCCGCAAGGGTTGCAGAAATGCTGGAGCCGGCAGGGCATGGCGGTACCAGGGAGGTCCGGGCATGAAAGCAGGCGCGTTGAATTTTGGAAAAGTCGCCGTCCTGATGGGCGGGCTGTCGGCCGAGCGCGAGGTTTCGCTGATGTCAGGTAACGGGGTACTGAAAGCGCTTCGCTCGCGCGGCGTGGATGCCCTCGCCTTTGATCCTGCCGAGCGTGACCTGAGCGAGCTGAAGAAGGACGGGTTCGAGCGTTGCTTCATCGCATTGCATGGACGCTTTGGGGAAGATGGCACGGTGCAAGGTGCGCTCGAATTGCTGGGCATTCCCTACACCGGCTCCGGCGTCATGGCTTCCAGCATGGCCATCGACAAGGTCATGACCAAGCGCGTGATGATCTCCGAAGGATTGCCAACCCCTCAATACCGTCTGCTGCGCCGTGGCACTTACGGCGCTGCAGACATCGCTGCCTTGCCGGATGCGCTCGGCCTGCCGTTGATCGTCAAGCCGGCACGCGAAGGTTCGTCGATCGGGCTGACCAAGGTGACGGAACGCTCCGCCATGGCCAGCGCTGTGGCACAGGCCGAAAAACTCGATGCCGATGTCCTGTGCGAGCAATTCATCAGCGGTGACGAGGTGACCTGCCCGGTGCTGGGTACCGGTGCGGGGGCACGCGCACTGCCGGTCATCCGCATCGTGGCGCCCGACGGCAACTACGACTACCAGAACAAATACTTCACCGACAGCACCCAGTACCTGGTTCCCTGCGGGCTGCCCGAGGGCGAAGAGGCTGTCATCCAGCAGCTTGTGCTGGACACCTTTCGCATTCTCAATTGCCGTGGCTGGGCCCGCGCCGACGTGATGATAGACAGGGCCACGCGCAAGCCCTACCTGCTGGAGATCAACACGTCGCCGGGCATGACCGGGCATTCGCTGGTGCCCATGTCCGCCCGAGCAGCCGGAATCTCGTATGAAGACCTTTGCATCGAAGTGCTGAAGACTGCTTCGCTCGACCACCAAAAACACGGAGGATCCGCCACTTGAGCAGAACCCTGCCACTGCCGCCTTCCTTGCCGCTGGACGTCAAGCTCATGAATACCTTCTCGGTGGTTCTGGGCCTGGCGTTTGCCGCCATGGTTGCGTCACTGGCTGTGGCGTGGCTCATGCGCCAGTCCCTGTTCAGCCTGAACGCAATCCGTGTGGAGGGCGACCTTGCGCACAACAACGCCGTCACGCTGCGGGCCAATGTGGCGCCCAGGTTGTCCGGCAATTTTTTCACGGTGAACCTGGGTGCCACGCGCGCGGTGTTCGAGTCCGTTCCCTGGGTGCGCAGGGCGCTGGTGCAGCGCGAATTTCCGAACCGGTTGAAGGTGGTGCTGCAGGAACACAAACCGGTGGCGTTCTGGGGGGCCGAGGGCGACGCCCGGCTCGTCAACAGCTTCGGTGAGGTGTTTGAGGCCAACCAGGGCGACGTCGAGGCGGAAGACCTGCCGGTGCTCAATGGGCCGCCGGGTCAGGCGGCGCAGGTACTGCAGGCCTACCAGGCGTTGGCGCCGATGTTCGACGAAACAGATGCCACGCTGGAGCAATTGCAGATGACCGGCCAGGGTGGCTGGCGTGCCCAATTGGACAGCGGCGCCGTGATCGAACTGGGGCACGGGTCGCTGGACGAAATACAGGCACGTACCCGCCGCTTTATTGCCACGGTGACGCAGGTGTCATCCCGGTACGGGCGGGACCTGGAATCCGCCGACCTGCGTTACGGCAATGGTTATGCGATCAGGCTCAGGGGTGTCACCACGGGAAGCCCCGCTGACAAAGACGACGGAAAGAAAAAAAGGTAAATATATGGCCAAGGAATACAAAGATCTGGTGGTCGGGCTGGACATCGGAACCAGCAAGGTCATGGCGGTGGTGGCCGAGGTCATGCCGGGCGGGGAGCTCAAGCTTGCCGGCCTGGGCATCGCGGCGAGCAACGGGCTCAAACGCGGGGTGGTCGTCAATATTGACGCCACGGTGCAAAGCATCCAGCAGGCCCTGAAAGAGGCTGAACTGATGGCCGACTGCAAGATCGCCCGCGTCTACACCGGCATTACCGGCAGCCACATCCGCGGCATCAACTCCAGCGGCATGGTGGCGGTCAAGGACAAGGAAGTCACGCAGGCCGACGTAGCGCGCGTGATCGAGACGGCCAAGGCCATCAACATCTCGACCGACCAGCGCCTGCTGCTGGTGGAGCCGCAGGAGTTCGTGATTGACGGCCAGGACGTGCGCGAACCCATCGGCATGAGCGGCATACGCCTGGAAGCCAAGGTGCACATCGTGACGGGCGCCCAGAGCGCGGCTGAAAACATCATCAAATGTGTGCGGCGCTGTGGGCTTGAAGTCGATCAGCTCATGCTCAACCCGCTGGCTTCGAGTCTGGCGGTATTGACACAGGACGAGCAGGAGCTGGGTGTGGCCATGGTCGATATCGGTGCCGGCACCACCGACGTCGCCATCTTCACCGGTGGCGCCATCCGGCACACCGCGGTGATCCCGATCGCCGGTGACCTGATCACCAGCGACATCGCGATGGCGCTGCGCACGCCCACCAAGGACGCTGAAGACATCAAGGTGGAAAGCGGTTACGCCAAGCAGCTGCTGGCCGACCCCGACACGCAGGTGGAAGTGCCGGGGCTGGGAGACCGGGGACCGCGCATGCTGAGCAAGCAGGCCCTGGCGGGCGTGATCGAGCCGCGCATCGAGGAAATTTTTTCGCTGGTCCAGCAGGTGATCCGCGAGTCGGGCTACGAAGAGGTGTTGTCTTCGGGCATCGTCATTACCGGTGGCAGTGCCGTCATGCCCGGCATGGTGGAACTCGGGGAGGACATCTTCCTCAAACCGGTTCGCCGGGGCATACCGCGCTACAACAGTGCGCTGTCAGACATGGTGGCCCAGGCCCGGGCCGCCACGGTCATGGGCTTGCTCGAAGAAGCCCGGCTGGCGCGCATGCGGGGCTACAAGGTGTCGCAAAAGGCAGGCAGTGTGCACAACGCATTCGGCCGGGTCAAAGACTGGTTTGTGGGGAATTTCTGATGAATACCTATTCCACTTTTATCGGCAGGCCCTCACGTTGTATGCATTCAGGCGGGGCGGATCCCCCTGCGTAAGCCGGTCATGTCAAACATAAATACAACGTTCTGAAAATTTTGGCAACTGCAGTTTATTGATTAGGAGGCTCCCAATGAGCATCGAAATGATTGAAATCGAAGAATTCAACCAGGGCACACAGATCAAGGTGATCGGTGTGGGCGGCGGTGGTGGCAACGCCGTTGGGCACATGATCGAATGCGGCGTGCAAGGCGTCGAATTCATCTGCGCCAATACCGACGCGCAGGCACTCAGCCGCGGCAGTGCGCACAAGACCATCCAGCTGGGTGCCAGCGGCCTGGGTGCGGGCAGCAAGCCCGACAAGGGGCGCGATGCGGCAGAGCTGGCTGTGGACGACATCCGCAGCGCCATTGCCGGCGCGCACATGTTGTTCATCACCGCGGGCATGGGCGGCGGCACCGGTACCGGTGCCGCCCCCGTGATCGCACGCGTGGCCAAGGAGATGGGCATCCTGACCGTCGGCGTGGTGACCAAGCCGTTTGATTTTGAAGGCGGTCGCCGCATGACCAACGCCGACCTCGGCCTGGCAGAACTTGAAGCCAACGTTGACTCACTGATCGTGGTGCTCAATGAAAAGCTGCTCGAAGTGCTGGGCGACGACGTCACGCAGGATGAGGCTTTTGCGCATGCCAACGACGTGCTGAAAAACGCCGTGGGCGGCATTGCCGAAATCATCAACGTGCCCGGCCACGTCAACGTCGACTTTGAAGACGTGCGCACCGTGATGGGTGAACCCGGCAAGGCCATGATGGGAACGGCCAAGGCCAACGGTCCTGATCGTGCGCGCATCGCCGCCGAACAGGCTGTAGCTTGCCCGCTTCTGGAAGGCATTGACCTGTCGGGCGCCAAAGGCGTGCTGGTGCTGATCACCGCGGCAAAGGGCTCGCTCAAGCTGAGCGAATCCAAGCTGGCGATGAACACCATCCGCGCATACGCCTCCCCCGATGCGCATGTGATCTACGGCACGGCCTACGACGATGAACTGGGCGACGATATCCGTGTGACCGTGGTCGCAACGGGCTTGTCCCGCCAGGGCGTGCGCCGCCATGCGCCGCCGCTGCAGGTGCTGCGCACGGGTACTGACAACGTGCCGTTCAACGTCCCGACGCTGAACACAACGGCCAATGGCGCCGGTGCGGCGCAGACGGCCATGGGATCGGCCCAGCCCGACTACGGCAACATGTCGGTGCCCAGCGTGTGGCGTACCAACCGGACCCAGGCGGCCGCAAAAGTCGATGCCCTGGCCTCCGGCGGGATGGACGACTTCGAGATTCCGGCCTTCCTGCGCAAGCAGGCTGACTAAGGTTCCCGCAAAGCAGGGCGAAAGGGGCGGGCTGGTAGTCCGCCCTTTTTTTTGGCCTTGCAACGCAGAGCGTCTCCAGAACAAAGAGGTCGCCATGGATATACGAGGGTTTTGCGCCGCGCTGGTTGTTTTGTCCGCGCAGTCTGCGCCCGCCCAGACCGCCAGGCCCGAGGCGGCCGAAAAAGTGAGTTGGCCCAGCATGGTGTGTGCGGGTACTCCCTTTGTCTGCAACAAGCTCGATGCGCAGGGCTACCTGTTCAGCCAGCCCGGGCAGACGAAGATTGTGCTGATCTCGCACGGATCTCAGGGCATCGACAGCCGGATGTTTGACTATGTGGACAGCCTTCAGAAGGAGGGTTTCGCAGCGCTGGTGATCGATCACTGGAAGCCTCGAGGCATCGACGTGACGCACAACGACTATCCGGCGGCATCGCGCAAAGGCGGTAACGAATTCAATATGGCCATTGACAGCCTCGCAGCTGCCGGCTGGCTGCGCGGCCGCGGTTTCGAGAAGGTCGGCAGCATCGGTGAGTCGCAGGGTGGCGGTGCCGCAGTCATGATGCAGCAGAAATTCGCCCACGCACTGATTGAGCGCAACATGCGGCGCTTGTACGCCGACGACTTCAACCTCAAACCCGTCGATGCGGTGGTGGGTTTGTATGGCTACTGCGGTTACCGCAATGCCCGGCGTGACGCCTACGTGAATTCCCCATTTCTTTTCATCACGGGTGAAGTGGACGACGAAACCCCGAGCCGGTACTGTGAACGCCACGTGGGCTGGATGAACGGGCGCGGCGGCAACGCGAAGATCGTGGTACTGGAAGGCGAGGGCCACAGTTTCGACGCGCCTTACAAACGGCAACGCAATGTCTTTGGGCCGCACTATGCCAAATGCGATGTTCTGGTTGACGAATCGGGCGTGACCGAACTTAACAGCGGCATCACCATGCCCGGCGACGACGTCAACGCCATGATGGCCCGATGTGTCAGCAAGGTTTTCCACACGGGCTACTGGAAGAATCGCTTCGTCGCGGTGCCGCACTGGACGGCATTCTTCAGGCAGCACCTGTAACAAGGCAAAACCTGTAGCACTTTGGCTATGGTGGCCATCAAACACTCCAACTGCGGCAATCGGCTGCAACACTTAAAATCACCCATATGCTTCAGCAACGTACCCTTAAATCCCTGACCAGAGCCGTGGGCGTGGGCCTGCACAGCGGCCAGCGGGTGGAACTGACCTTGCGGCCGGCGGCGCCCGATACCGGGATCGTGTTTCGCCGTGTGGATTTGCCGCAGCCGGTGGACATCGCCATCTCTGCGCAGGCCGTGACGGACACACGGCTGGCTTCCACCATTTCCAGCGGCAACGCCAAAGTGCATACGGTAGAGCACCTGATGTCGGCGTGCGCCGGCCTGGGTATTGACAACCTGTATGTCGATATCACGGCGGAAGAGGTCCCCATTCTTGACGGCTCGGCTTCTTCGTTTGTATTTTTGCTGCAATCGGCCGGCATTGCGCTGCAGGCCGCACCCAAGCGCTTTATCCGGGTGATCAAGCCTGTGGAAGTGCGCGAAGGCGAGGGCGCCAACACCAAGTGGGCGCGCCTGAGCCCCTATGAAGGCTACAAGCTCAGTTTTGAAATTGATTTCGACCACCCTGCGGTGGACTCCACCGGCCAGCGCGTTGAGTTCGACATGGGTTCGGGCGCCTACACACGCGACATCGCGCGGGCCCGCACCTTCGGTTTCACCAAGGATGTGGAAATGATGCGCGCCAATGGCCTGGCCTTGGGCGGCGGGCTGGACAACGCCATCGTCATGGACGACTACAAGGTGCTCAACAGCGACGGGCTGCGTTACAACGACGAGTTCGTGAAGCACAAGATCCTCGATGCCATGGGCGACCTCTATTTGCTGGGCAAACCGCTGCTGGCCGCCTACAGCGCGTTCCGCTCCGGCCACGCGATGAACAACAAGCTGCTGCGCGAGCTGCTGTCGCATAAGGATGCCTACGAAGTCGTCACCTTCGAGGACGAGAAAAAAGCACCGCAAGGCTTCGCCACGCTGGCACGTGCCTGGTAGGGCCGGCGGAACACGCCATGCTGCTGTTTCGCTGGCTCATCCTGCTGTTTTTGCTGGCCGCGGTGGTGTCGTTCATGTTTTACGCCGGTACTGGGCAGCCACGGTTCAAGCAGTTCGGGCTCACCATTCTCAAGTGGACGCTGATCGCCGCGTTCGGATTTTTTGCGGTACTGATACTCGAGCGCGTCGCGTAGCGAGTCAACCGGGCTGCCTTGACGCTCCTGCCGCGTTAGCGGCTGCGCCCACCTCGATAGTTCCCCGCCATTGCTGTGTCTATGCCACTGGCCTGAGCCAGCCGCGCCATGGCGCTGCCCACGTGGGCGTGGGTAATCGCCAGCCCCAGCGCATCGGCCGCGTCTTTGCCAGGCAGGGAGGGCAGCTTCAGCAGGCGCATCACCATCTCCTGCACCTCGGCCTTGCCCGCCTTGCCATAGCCCGCAACCGCCTTTTTGAGCTGTAGCGCCGTGTATTCGGCCACTGTCAGCTGGCGCGAGACCAGGGCCGTGATGCAGGCCCCGCGCGCCTGGCCCAGCAGCAGCGTCGCCTGCGGGTTGACGTTGACAAAGATGATTTCGACAGAGGCCGCATCGGGCTGGTAGCGCTCCACCACTTCGCACACGCCCTCAAACAGCACTTTCAGCCGGCCCGGCAAATCGCTGCGTTCCATATGTGTGGTCTTGATGGTGCCGCTGGCCACATAACGCAGGTGCTGGCCGTCCATGTCGATCACGCCAAAACCTGCGACCTGCAGGCCGGGGTCGATGCCGAGGATTCTCATATGCTATGTATTTGATAGCTGATCGCGCGCGTGTTCATTGAGTTAGAGGCCAAAATACCATCTAACTGAATGAAAAAATATGGGTGCGCCAAAGCACAGCGCATCCACGCGGTCCAACAGGCCGCTGGCACCGGTGACGCCCACGCCGCGATTTCCCCAGTTGGGAATGCCGCGATCACGCTTGAGGGCTTTCATCACCAGGTGCCCGAGCGAGCCCGATACGCAGGCAATAAAGGCCATGGCCACCGCCTGCGCCGGCTTGAAGGGTGTGAGGCCCGCCAACAGTCCGCCCAGCAGGCTGGCCCCAACGACGGCGATCAACCAGCTGGTCCAGTTAAAGCTCTTGCTGACATTGGGCGCGCTGCCCGGTCGTTGCAGTTTGCGACCCACCAGGTGCTGGACGATCATGCAGCTTTGCACCACAAACACCAGGAAGAACACCAGAAAGGCGTTTTTTCCCTGGTAGTTGGGAAACTTCAGCAGCAGCAGGGCGGGCACATGGCTGATGCCATAGACGCAGACCATGATGCCCCATTGCAGCTTGGCGTTGCGTTCGAGGAAACGGTGAGGATCGTCGGCCAGCGCGCTGACCACCGGAATCGCCAGGAACACGTAGACCGGAATGAACACGGTCACTAGGTCAAAGTGCCGCGTGATGACCAGGGCAAACTGCACCGGCAGCACCACAAAAAAGGCCAGCACCAGGCTGCGGTGGTCGCCCTGCCGGGTGGGTGAGAGCGTGATGAATTCGCGCAGCGCAAAAAAAGCCACCATGCCGAACAGCACGGTTGCCACGGTTTCGCCCAGCGTCCAGCCGATCCAGAACACCGTGGACATGAACCACGAGGTGCGCAGCAGGCCGCTGAATTCCTTGAGTTTCTGGGTGTGCAGGTCGTCTTCGTGCGTGTCCTTGAGGGCCATCACGAAGGCGGCTACGCTGATCACGGTCAGGATGCCGAACACCAGCACGAACAGCAGGCCGACCTGGTGTGAGGGAGAAAGGTTGCGCAAAAAAGTGTTCATCGGGATTCCGGGACTTGTGTCAGGTTTCCCTGAGATCCATGACGGCCTGGCGTGCACGCGCCAGAAATTCGCCCCGGTCTTCGCCCTCGCCCAGTGCAATCGGTGCGCCGAAGGTGACGGAACAGAGGATAGGCACCGGTACGACTTCCCCCTTGGGCATGACGCGCTGCACATTGTTGATCCAGGCCGGCACCAGCACCACCTGGGGGAATTTGAGCGCCAGGTTGTACAGGCCCGCCTTGAATTTTTGCGGCTCTTCGTGGTTGCCGCGTGTGCCTTCCGGAAAGAGGATGATCGAGTCACCGCTGGTCAGGGCCTCGATCAGCGGCTCCAGCGGGTCCTGGTCGCCGGTCTTGGCACGGTCCACGTAAATCGCGTTGAAGACCGCCGTGGTGATCCATTTCTTGAAAGGCGTTTTGGTCCAGTAGTCTTTCGCGGCAATCGGTCGCGTGATGCTGCGAAGCTCTTCCGGCAGCGCCGCCCACATCAGCACGAGGTCGGCATGGCTCTGGTGGTTGGCAAAATAAATACGCTGTTCCGCCTTGGGCGGGCAGCCTTGCCAGCGGGCCTGTGCACCGGTCAGCGTGCGGATCAGTCCCAGCAGGAAAAGCCCCATCAGCTTGGCCAGGATGGGAGAAAATTTGTCGTTCATGGGATTCGGCCCTTTTTGCTGCTCAGCATTCAGGGCAGTTCCACACCGCCCATACGGGCCGTGATGGTGCTGGCGCGCGAAGCCAGGTAGCCCGAGCCGGGCCGCGTTTCAAAGTATTTGGGGCGCGGCAGCATGACGGCCAGCCGCGCGGATTCATAGGCGCTCAGTTTTGACGCAGGCTTGCGGTAGTAATGCTGCGCTGCGGCCTCGGCGCCAAAAATGCCTTCGCCCCACTCCACGCTGTTGAGGTAAATCTCCAGAATGCGCTCCTTGCCGAGCAGGGCTTCGAGCAGCAGCGTCAGCACCAGCTCCTGGCCTTTGCGCAAAAGCGTACGCTCACCCGACAGGAAAAGATTTTTGGCGAGCTGCTGGGTGATGGTGGAGCCGCCAATGATTTTTACCGGTCTGGCGGGTGTTGCCGCTGCCTTGGCGGGAGCCAGGCGGCTGGCGGATTGTGCGGCGCGCTGCTCGGCCTTGGCGTTTTTGTCCCAGGCCTTCTCAAGTGCCTCCATGTCCACGCCGTCATGCTCGGCGAAGCTGGCGTCTTCCGATGCGATTACCGCGCGCTTGAGGTTGTCCGGCAGGTCGTCGTAAGGCACCCATTGCTGCCGCCATTTGAGGGATCCGGTGTTGCGCACTACCAGGTAGGCTTCCGAGCGCTGAAAAGCGGTGGATTCCGGGTCCACCACGGCCATCATGGCAATGCGCGCCACAAAAAACAGTTGCAGCGCCAGGCCTGCCAGCAGCCCGAGGCCGATGAGCCTGAGGAGTGCTTTCATGGCGTGCATGCCTTCATGCCAGCTGCGCCCGCATTTCCCGCAATACCTGGGCAGAGGGCGGACGAACCCCGCGCCACAGGGCGAAGGCCTCGGCGGCTTGCTCCACCAGCATGCCCAGCCCGTCGCGCGGCGTTGCGCCGTTTTCCCGGGCCCAGGCCATGAAGCCCGCCGCGGCGGGGCCGTACATCATGTCGCAGGCCAGCGCGCCGGGCTTGAGCACCCGCGCCGGAACCGGCACCCCCGCGCCAGTCAGGCTGCTTGCGCTGGCATTGACAATTACATCGAAATAGCCCTGCAGCCCTTGCAGGTCGTGCGCGAGTAGCTCCGTTTTTTGTAGCAAGCCCTGCATGGACGAGTGTGCCCGGTGCCGTGCCACCAGCGCGTCGGCTTTCGCCCGCGTGCGGTTGACCAGCACCAGACGGCGTGGCCCGGCCGCCAGCAGGGTGGCCAGCGCGCCGGCGCCGGCACCGCCTGCGCCGATCAGCAGCACATCGCGCCCGGCCAGCGAAACACCGGCGTTGTTCTGGATGTCGTTCACCAGGCCCACGCCGTCGGTGTTGTCGGCGTGGATGGCGCCGCCTTGCAGCACCAACGTGTTGGCGGCCTGGGCCAATTGCGCCCTGTCGGTCCGTGTGCTTGCGGCTTCAAAAGCTTGCAGCTTGAAAGGCACGGTGACGTTGCAGCCTTTTACGCCGCCCTGTACCAGTTCAGCCAGTGTGGCGCCGAACGCCTCCAGCGGCACCAGCAGGCGTTCGTATTGCAGGGATTGCCCCGTGAGCTCGGCAAATCGCGCGTGAATCAGCGGGGATTTGCTGTGTGCGATCGGGTTGCCCAGGACGTAATATTTATCCATGGCGGGGCCGGGTGTTCATGTGCGTGGGGCTGAAAGCAGCAGTCGGGGCTAGCGGCTGGTGAGTTTGGTTTCAAGCGTGTCATCGCGCGTGAACTTGAAGCGCGACACCACCACGATCTGGTCCGCCTTGCTGCGCATCGCATCGCTGAACTTGCCGAAAGGCCCCGTGCCGCGCACGATGCTTTGCGCCCGCCGGTCCAGCGTCAGGTTGCCCGAGGTCTGCACGACTTCCGTGTCGATCACACTGCCGTCAAAATTCACCGTCACAATCATCGTGAGTTCACCGTACAGTTTTTTGCCGGCCAGCTCGGGGAAGTTCACCGTCCCCTTGTCTTCAATCTTGCGGCGCAGTTCGTCGTAATAAACGGCGTAGACCTCTTCACGTGTGGCCGGGCTGATGTAGCGCTTTTTCGGCCGTGCGTTTTCTTCGTTGATGCGCCGCTCGATTTCCGCCAGGATCTTGACGAGCTGCTTGCGTTTTTCCTCGCGCTCGGCCTGCGCCGGGTTGTTGGCGGGCTGTGTGGGGTCGGGCGGCGGCATCGAGGCCAGCTGTTTTTTGATTTGGGCGAGCAACTGGGTTTGCTGCTCCTGCAGGGAATCGACCTTGCGCTGGGCGTCTTCGGTGGCGTCGCCCAGCTCCATCAGGGCCGAAGGCGGCAGGGGAGAAGTGGCGCGGCCTTTTTCCATCTCGCCACCACCGGCCAGCGAGGCCTGCGCGATGGCTTTGGCAAAGTCAGGCTTTTCGTTGGACTTGGCGTTGACCAGGATCACTTCCAGCGGCGTGTCCTGAAAGACACGGTTGAAGCGGTCCGGATCAACAAAACGCGCCGTCAGCAACACCGCATGAAAGGCGATGGAGGCGCCCAGGGCGATTTGCAGTGTGCTTGGTGACTTCACAGGAAGAGATTATCGGTGTTTATGAGCGTATTGCGGTGTTAACCGGCGACCGGAGCCGCCACAGCGGCATCGGTTTGTGGCTCATTGACATCGACTGCAATCGAGATCGGGCCGGCGGCCATCTCGGACTCGCCATCCTCCTCGCCCAGCGGATCAGGAGACTCATCCATCTCCACGTCCAGCCGCTCGACCACTGTGCCGGAAATATCCAGCGTAATCTCGTCGATCTCGCCCAGCTTTATACGCACTTTCGCGCCACGCGGCAGGCCCTGCGCACCGGCGGCCGGCAGCACCAGCGGCAACTCGTCGGCGCGCACCAGGTTGTCCTTGAAGGCGGTGGCGGTCAGCTCGGTGAGGTTGTTCTGCTGCAGGTATTTGAGTGTCCAGTAGCGCTCGATGCCGGCCTGGAACCCGTTGTAGGCGCTGTAGGCGGCATCAAAGCCCGAGATGATGGAAAACAGCTCGGCGTCCTTGGGCTTGAACGGCGCAGCCAGTGCCGCCGTGCGGCCATGGCGTGCGCAGGCAATGATTTGCCACTGGTTGACCAGGTCGGTGTAGCGGCGCAGCGGCGAGGTGCTCCAGGCATAGCTTTTGACGCCGATGCCCGCATGCGGCAGGGCCTTGGTGCCCATGCGCACTTTCACGCCGGGCAAGAGGCTGGCCTGGCTGCGGTAAATGCCGGGCACGCCGTGCTCGGCCAGCCACTCGCCCCAGGTGCTGTTCGCCAGGATCATGGCCTCGGCCACGATCAAGTCCAGCGGTGCGCCGCGCTGGCGCGTACTGATGCTGACCGTCTCGTTGCCCTGGGGCTCGCCGCCTGTGGGGTTGTCCAGCCTGAAGTTGTAGTCTGGCCGGTTGAAGTTCTCGGGTTTGCCGCGCACGATTTCGCGCTGGGCCTTCAGGTGTTTGGCCAGCCGGTGCAAAAAGGTCAGCTCCACGCCCCACTGAACGCCGGTAGGCGGGCTGCTTTGCGCAGCTTCAAAAAAAGCCTCGGTGAAGGTGCTGTCCAGCACGTCGTGGCGCAGGTTGCTGACGATGGGCACCTGCTCCAGCCGGGTCACGCTTTCCTTGATCTGCAGCGTGGCCTCATCCAGTGTGAGGTACAGCGAGAGGGCCGGGCAGTTGCGGCCCTCCTGCAGCGTGTAGCTTTTGACGATGTCATCCGGCAACATGGTCAGCTTGTAGCCGGGCATGTACACGGTAGAAAGCCGTGCGCGGCCCACGGTGTCGATCGGGCTGCCGGGCAATACGGCCAGGCCCGGCGCGGCGATGTGGATGCCAAGCGTGACAGTGCCGCTGCCCAGGCCTTGCACGGACAACGCATCGTCGATCTCTGTGGTGGCCGAGTCGTCGATGGAAAACGCCTTCACGTCGGCCAGCGGCAATTCGTCCTTGACCTCGGGCGCCTGCAGCGCCGGGAAACCCGTGCCCTTGGGAAAGTTCTCGAACAAAAAGCGCTTCCAGTGGAACTGGTAGGGCGAGGCGATGGCGCCTGCCTTTTGCAGCAAATCGAGCGGCGCGGTGTGCGTGGCGCGTGAGGCTTCGACGACGGCCTTGTATTCAGCGCTGTTCTTGTCGGGTTTGAAAAGAATTTTGTAGAGCTGCTCGCGCACCGGCGCCGGGCATTCGCCGCGGCCCAGCTCTTCGGCCCAGGCGGTGATTTGCGCCGCGACCTGCTTCTTCTTTTCGATGGCGGCCAACGCCTGCTGCAGGATTTCCGCCGGTGCCTTCTTGAAGCGGCCTTTGCCGGCACGGCGAAAGTAATGCGGCGCGTCGTACAGGCGAAACAGCGCGGCGGCCTGCTGCTCCAGCGAGGCGGCCTTGCCGTCGGCGCTAAAGTAATCGCGCGCCAGGTCGGCAAAGCCGAATTCGTCTTCGCTGGCGAATTCCCAAGCCAGGTCCAGCTCAATATCGTGGCTCAGCTTTTGGCCGGCGGCCACCATCTCGGCAGGGGATGGCTTTTCAAACTTCAGCAGGGCATTAACGCCCTTGACCTTCACACGCTTGCCCGAGTCGAGCTCGACCTGCAGCGAGGCATCGCTCTCGGACAAAATGCGGCCGGCCAGGAACTTGCCGGCTTCTTCAAACAATACAAACAAAACGGGATCCCTTTGGTGTCTTTGATGACTTGAGACTAGTGTAATCAGGGCTGCTTCAGAGAGATTTCAGGCCAATGCCAGGAAGTCGAGGATGGTCGGCAAATGCCGGTCAAAGTCGCTCAGTGCATGGTCGCCGCCTTCCAGCAGCCGGATGTGAGCGCCCGCATAACGGGCCGTCATTTCACGCCAGTCCAGCACTTCGTCACCCTTGGCAACGATGGCGAGGTAGTTTTGCGGCGATTTCAGCGGCCCGGCGTGCTGTGCTTTCAGCTCATCCACAAAGCGGGGTTCGAAGAAAAAGTGTTCTTCCGGGTTGTGCCAGGCCGTTTGCTCGCCGATGTAGCGGGTGAGGTCGCGCGCCGGCTCCACGGCCGGGTTGAGTAGCACGGCCTTGCAAGCGGCCTGTTCGGCCACCGCAGTGGCGTAAAAGCCGCCCAGCGAAGAGCCGATCACGCCCATGCTTTGGTAGCCCGGCTTGCCGGGCCAGCCGGCAATTTCGTCCTTCACCATCTGCAGCGCGGCGTGCGGCGAAGGTGGCAGCTGCGGGCACCACCAGTGAACGGTGGGATGGCGCTGCTGCACGGCAGCGGCCATTTTTTTTGCTTTCACGGATTGGGGGGAGGAGCGAAATCCGTGGAGATAGAGCAGGTGGGTGGTGCGCATGCCGCATGTTAGACGGGCTGGCCACCACAGGTTTTGCCGGAGCCGATTTCCCGGGTTTCGCGGTGTTTGATGCCGGTTTTAAGTGAAACAGGGTTTCAAGCCAATCAGGGCCAGCGCGAGCAGCTATGTAATTGATAGCGATGCCCGCTTTCGCGGGATGCCCGGCCACGCGTTCCCGGCTTCAAGGCTGACGGATAATCCGCGCATGGCCGCCGTTTTCGACAAACCCTCCCTTTATCAGCGAACCTTGCCATTGCTCCAGGGCTTTGACGGCCTGCTGGCGTTTGCGGTGTTTTTGCTGGCCTGTGCAGGCCTCCTGATCATGTATTCGTCAGGGTATGACCACGGCACCCGGTTTATCGACCATGGCCGCAACATGCTGATTGCCGGCGCCATCATGTTTGTGGTGGCCCAGGTGCCGCCCCAGCGCTTGATGGCTTTTGCCGTGCCGCTTTACATTGCCGGGGTGGCGTTGCTGGTCGCCGTGGCCGTTTTCGGCATCACCAAAAAAGGCGCTCGGCGCTGGCTCAATGTGGGCGTGGTGATCCAGCCCAGCGAAATCCTGAAAATTGCCATGCCGCTGATGCTGGCCTGGTGGTTTCAGAAACGCGAAGGCCAGCTACGCCCGCTGGACTTCCTGGCCGCCGGGTTGTTGCTGCTCGTTCCGGTCGGGCTCATCATGAAGCAGCCTGATCTGGGAACCTCCCTGCTGGTGCTGGCCGCGGGGCTCGCGGTGATTTTTTTTGCCGGGCTGAGCTGGAAGCTGATCCTGCCGCCAGTGCTGCTGGGCCTCATCGGCGTGTTCCTCGTGGTGTGGTTCGAGCCGCAAATCTGTGCCGACGGCGTGCGCTGGCCCATCCTGCACGACTACCAGCAGCAGCGCATCTGCACGCTGCTCGACCCCTCGCGCGACCCGCTGGGCAAGGGCTTTCACATCATCCAGGGCATGATCGCCATTGGCTCGGGCGGCATCACGGGCAAGGGCTTTATGGCCGGCACCCAGACGCACCTGGAGTTCATTCCCGAGCGCACCACCGACTTCATCTTCGCGGCGTACTCCGAAGAGTTCGGTCTGTTGGGCAATCTGTTGTTGATTGCGGCGTTCATCTTCCTGATTTTGCGCGGACTGGCCATTGCGCTGGAGGCATCGACCCTGTTTTCGCGCCTGCTGGCCGGTGCGCTGACCATGATTTTTTTCACCTATGCTTTCGTCAACATGGGCATGGTCAGCGGCATCCTGCCCGTGGTGGGCGTGCCGCTGCCTTTCATCAGCTATGGCGGCACGGCCATGGTGACGCTGGGACTGGCCATCGGCATGCTGATGTCGATCGCCAAGGCCAAGCGCTTGGTGCAGAGCTAAACAAGGAGGTTCATATGGAGTTTTTTGACTGGTTTGATACGCGGGCCGCAAGTCAGTGCGGCATTTCGCTGGCGGAACTCGTGATCCGCGAGCTGCCGGCCAAAGAGTCGGTGAAAGAAAAGAAATTTGCGGAAAAAGCAGAAAAAACGCTGATAAAGATGTCGCATGAACTCGCTGCCTTTAAACGGGCCAACAAACTCAATACCTACAAAAAAGCCAAGCTGGGTAATGCCTTTTTGTGGACATTGAAAGACCGCGGCGTTAATGATGCCTATGCCGATGAATTGACGCAGTGGCTTTCTTTACAGCTGTAGTTCTTACTGTTTTTCTGGAGCAGCATGTTCGGACTTCTAAGAAAAATCCTGCCGGCTTCGTCGAGCGCTGCAGCCAGCGTCGGTGCGCCTGACAAGGATCGTTGCGCTGAACTCAAAAAGAATGGCAATGCCTTGTTGGCAGAAGGCAAGCTTTATGAGGCGGCTTTGTGCTACGGCGAGGCAACGAAGGCCGATCCAGAAGATGTCTTCGCACTGATCAATCTCGGATATGTATTAAGTGAGCAGGGCCACCTTCTGGAAGCCAAGGCGGCACTTGAACAGGCCGCAAGTCTGGATCCCACACAGCATGACGCGCATTTCATGTTGGGAACGCTCGCACAGCGGGAGGCAAACGTATCTCAGGCCATTCACCGATTCAAGAAGGTTGTGCTGCTTGCGCCAGAGTTTGAACCGGCCTATCGTGAATTGGGCTATGAACTCTTTCAACATGAGCAGATGACGGAGGCGGAAGAGATCATGCAGGAAGGCATTCGCCGATTTCCCGAATCAGTCGGGCTTCTCTGCAATCTGGGAAACCTGTACAGCGCCCAGAATTTGCCGCTCAAGGCGATAGCGCCCTACGAAAAAGCCCTTGCGCTGGAGCCGGAGAACGCCCAATTCATGAGCAACCTGGGGGCCGCGTGCGAGGCCGCGGGAGATTTCGCACGGGCGATTCCGTTGATGCGGCGGGCACTGGATCTCAATCCAGGGGACGCAAATACGCTGGTTCACCTCGGTATTTCCTTGGGTGAACAGGGCTTCCATGATGACGCCATCAAAAGTTACCGGACGGCCCTTGAGCTGGACTCCGGGAATTTCGCCGCTCATTTCAATCTCGGGTTTAGCGCCCTGCTGAATGGCGACTATGCAACGGGCTGGACGGAATACGAGTGGCGGCTCAGAAGCGCGAAAGAAAAAGACGTGAAAGAGCGCAAGGTCTTTGCAAAGCCTCTCTGGCTCGGTGGGGAGGCTATCGCCGGTCAAACGATCCTGCTCTCGTGTGAACAGGGATTTGGGGACACCATCCAGTTTTCCAGATACGCCACGGAAGTGGCCGCGCAGGGCGCGCGCGTTGTGCTTCAGGTGCAGGCGGGACTTAAAGAGCTGATGGGGACTCTTCCAGGGGTGACCCGCGTTCTGGAGGAGCATGAGCCCTTGCCGCCGTTTGATTGCTATTGTCCCTTGATGAGCCTTCCATTGGCCCTGGGGCATCATCGGACCGGGTTTGTGCCGGCGAGCTTGTCTTATTTGAAAGCCGATCCCGATAAAAAGGCGGCCTGGCAACAGCGGCTCGCTGCCTTGGCTGGATCTGCTACCCCCCGGGTGGGCATTGTTTGGTCCGGCAACGCCAAACAGAAGCGCGACCGGCTACGCTCTCTGCGACTTGCGGAATTTCTGCAAGCCCTGCCCGACGGAATGCCGGCAATATGCCTTCAACCCATGCTTCGTGAAGTGGACATTCCTGTCATGAAGACGCAACCTCACATCCTCTGTCCGGGCGAGGCGCTGAAGACTTTCGCCGATACGGCAGCTGTGATCGACTCACTGGACCTGGTTGTTACGTCGGATACCAGCGTGGCACACCTTGCGGGTGCCATGGGTAAACCGGTTTGGATTCTGGTTCCCTACATCCCCGACTGGCGTTGGCTGCTGGAGAGGAGCGATAGCCCCTGGTATCCGAGCGCAAGGATATTTCGCCAGGCCGCGGCTGGGGACTGGCGTCAACCCCTGGAGCAGGTGCGCGAAGCGCTGTCAATGCGTTACCAGCCGCTAATCGCCTGAGTTCACCGAGGGCCCGCGCAAGGCATCATGACCGCGACTTGCCTTGCGACGGCCGGAACTCGGCGGGCAAAGCCCTGGGCCTCGTACCGGCCTGTGCACAGGCCCTGACGGGGCAGGGCAGACTGCCTACAATGGCCGCATGACCTTCCTTCGCTCCACGCCCGCTTCCACCGCCAACAAATCCACTGTCTCGTCCGCTGCGCGGCCGACCACGGAGTCCACATCCGGACGGCTGGCGATTGCCGAAAAGCTGCTGCTGGCGCCTTTCGGCCTCACGCAGGCGCATCTGAGCCGCGCGCTGGGCGAAATTACCTCCCACGGCGCCGATGATGCCGATCTCTACTTCCAGTACACCCGCAGCGAAGGCTGGAGCCTGGAAGAGGGCATCGTGAAGACCGGCTCTTTCAGCATCGATCAGGGCGTGGGCGTGCGCGCTGTCAGTGGCGAAAAGACCGCCTTTGCCTACTCCGATGACATTTCCGAGGCGTCGCTGCTGGATGCGGCGCGCACGGTGCGCAGCATTTCTGCGGGCGGCAAGGCTGCCCGCGTCAAGACGCCCGCCCGGAAGGTGGCCGGCAGCCGTTCGCTCTACCAGGGCCTGGACCCGATCGCCACGCTGGACAGCACCGCCAAGGTCCAGTTGCTCGAGAAAGTCGAAAAGCTCGCCAAAGCCAAGGATCCGCGCATCGTGCAGGTGATGGCGGGCCTGGCCAGTGAATACGACGTGGTGATGGTCGCGCGCGCCGACGGCACGCTCGCCGCCGACGTGCGACCGCTGGTGCGTCTGAGCGTGACGGTCATTGCCGAGCAGAAAGGCCGTCGTGAAGTCGGCTCGGGCGGCGGTGGCGGGCGTTTTGGCCTGGCTTATTTTGACGATGCGCAGATCGCCGAATACGTGAACGACGCGGTGAAAGCCGCACTGACCAATCTCGATGCGCGCCCCGCGCCGGCCGGCGAAATGACAGTGGTGCTGGGCTCGGGTTGGCCCGGCATTTTGCTGCATGAGGCCATCGGCCACGGCCTTGAAGGGGACTTCAACCGCAAGGGCTCCAGCGCGTTTTCCGGCAAGATCGGCCAGCGCGTGGCAGCCAAGGGCGTAACGGTGCTGGACGACGGCACGATTGCCGACCGCCGCGGCTCGCTCAACGTGGACGACGAAGGCAACGCCAGCCAGCGCAACGTGCTGATTGAAGACGGCATCTTGAAGGGCTACATCCAGGATTCGCTCAACGCGCGCCTGATGAAGGTCAAGCCCACCGGCAACGGCCGGCGTGAGAGCTATGCCCATGTGCCCATGCCGCGCATGACCAACACCTACATGCTGGGCGGCGACAAGCAGCCCGAAGAAATCGTGGCCAGCATCAAAAAAGGCCTGTACGCCACCAACTTCGGCGGCGGCCAGGTCGACATCACTTCGGGCAAGTTCGTGTTTTCGGCCAGCGAAGCCTTCTGGGTCGAAAACGGCAAGATTCTTTACCCCGTCAAGGGGGCGACGATTGTCGGCAACGGCCCCGACGCCTTGACCCGCGTCACCATGATGGGCAACGACATGCAGCTCGACAGCGGCGTGGGCACCTGCGGCAAGGAAGGCCAGAGCGTGCCAGTGGGCGTGGGCCAGCCGACGCTGCGCATCGACGGCCTGACCGTGGGCGGGACGGCCTGAGTCTGTAGGTGGAAATCGTGGGCAGGTGCGCTTTTTTTTTGGGGGTTTGGGTCGTAGCAACTTATTGCGGCATGCCGTTGGTGCGGGCTGAGCCTGCTTGCGATAGCGGTGGCAGGTTGAAAAAAATCAGCGGCTCCTATGTTGCCAAGCAGCTTTGGGACGAGCTTGTCCTCAAAAAAAATTGGAGCGAGGTGACCAGTAAAAACAGTCCCATGAATGGTTATCCCACGCTATGGATTGATAAAACCGGTGAGCCGACGCTTTCTTCATGGCACGAAGCGGCTTCAAACGCTTGCTTGAACGCTTCGGGGGACAAACTCTGGGCTTATTCCAAAGACGATCCCAAGCGCCAGAGGCTTCAATACATTCGGATTGGCGATATAGGTGAGACTGTTTTAAGTGATGCATTGCTGGGACGGATATTTGGGAAGCAATGTTTTCAGGACGCGAAAGGAGCGCGTTGGTGTTTTGATCGCGGCACTCTTGCGATAGGCGAGCGCAAATATGTAGCACAGCTTGTGATGGATGGCTCAGAGATGCCCGGCTATGGCACGCCATTGAGCGTAGGAGGACAGAAAGACTTCTGGATTTTTGTGCCCTATGCCACCGGCTATAAAGTATTCAGGGATGTGTTGGCCTCCGACCCCAAGAGAAAACCAATTAACCCCAACGTGGATATTCCCTGGCAAATCCTTCAAAAATTGTCGTGAGTTGATAGCTCAACTTGAGCTGTGCTACATTTCAGCTTATGAATTCCGCCAAGTTTTATTTTGGTTACTTTTGGTTCTCAAGCGCTTCCGGCGGTAGAGAGATCAACGCGTGACCCGATAAAACGCACCGATTCTCCAAAAACCGCCGGACCTCCGGCGGTTTTTTTTTGCCCGTTTTAATTGTGTGTACTGCCCCGAATTGACCGACATCTAGAAAAGGAAACCTGCGATGAATGCCAAAGCCACCTCCGCCAGCGACAGCTGGTATGCGAGCGTCGAAAAGACCAGCCAGACCGACGACGAACGCATCAAGGACATCACCGTGTTACCCCCTCCCGAGCATCTCATCCGCTTTTTCCCGATCCGCGGCACCGCCGTCGAGACGCTGATCAGCAAAACCCGCAAAAGCATCCACAACATCATCCAGGGCAAGGATGACCGCCTGCTTGTCGTCGTCGGGCCGTGCTCCATCCACGACCCGATGGCTGCGCTGGACTATGCCCGCAAACTCGTCGAACAGCGCAAGAAGTACGAAGGCACGCTGGAAATCGTGATGCGCGTCTACTTCGAAAAACCGCGTACTACCGTCGGCTGGAAGGGCCTGATCAACGACCCGTACCTGGACGAAACCTTCCGCATCGACGAAGGCCTGCGCATCGCGCGCCAGCTGCTGATCGACATCAACCGCCTGGGCCTTCCTGCCGGCAGCGAGTTCCTCGACGTGATCTCACCGCAGTACATCGGCGACCTGATCTCCTGGGGCGCCATCGGTGCGCGCACCACCGAAAGCCAGGTGCACCGTGAACTGGCTTCGGGCCTCTCGGCGCCCATCGGCTTCAAGAACGGCACTGACGGCAACATCCGCATCGCGACCGACGCCATCCAGGCGGCGGCGCGCGGCCACCATTTCCTGTCGGTGCACAAAAACGGCCAGGTCGCCATTGTGCAGACCAACGGCAACAAAGACTGCCACGTGATTTTGCGCGGCGGCAAGGCGCCCAACTACGACGCGGCCAGCGTCGCGGCGGCCTGCAAGGAGCTCGAAGCCTCCAAGCTGCCGGCCACGCTGATGGTGGATTGCAGCCACGCCAACAGCTCCAAGCAGCATGAAAAGCAGGTCGAAGTGGCGCGCGACATTGCAGGCCAGGTGGCAGGCGGCTCGCGCCATGTGTTCGGCCTGATGGTGGAAAGCCACCTCACTGCCGGCGCGCAAAAATTCACCCCTGGCAAGGACGACTCCAAAGCGCTGGAATACGGCAAAAGCATCACCGACGCCTGCCTGGGCTGGAACGACTCGCTGGACGTGCTGGAAATCCTTTCGACCGCTGTGCAGGCACGCCGGGCCAAGAAGTAAGGTCTGCCACGCGGGTTTGTGCGAATAGCCACCAGGCCCGCAAGTCGCCGACCATGAACCCCCGATCAGGAGCCCATCATGCGCAGCGAAGTCAGTGTGACCTTCAAGGACAGCCCGCCGGTGCGGCTGGACCTCAACGAAGTGCAGCCCATGCCGCACGATGTGGCGCGTTGGTGGCTGGACGACCAGTTCACGCAAATGGGCTGTGAGCCGCTGCGGCCCACGGGCAAATTGCTGACCGCCGACAAGGTGGTGGTGGTGGCCCAGGCGGCTGGGCCGGTGAAGTTTGCCGAAGCCAAGTGGGCTCAGGAATTTGCCCGGGCGTCGAGCGCGGCGCTGGGCAAGCCGGTTGTGCATGTAGATGTCACAACATTAAGCATCAGCTTCTAGGTCCCCACGCCTCGATTTTCTTAAGCAATTCAGGCCTCTAGCCAGTGCCAATCATGCGCTGATTGCTGCTAAATTGATAGCAAGACAGGTTTCAGCTCACGGCATTCTCGCCGTCACGCTTTCAGCGCCTGCAGCAGTTTCGCGTGAATCCCGCCAAACCCGCCGTTGCTCATGCACAGCAAGTGGTCGCCCGGCCGCGCTGCGGCCAGCACCTGCTCGATCAGCTGGTCAATGGTGCCGGCCACCTGCGCGCGATCCCCCATGGGCGCGAGCGCGGCGCGCGCATCCCAGTCCAGTCCGCCGGCGTGGCAAAACGCCAGATCGGCCTGCTCCAGGCTCCAGGGCAACTGGGCCGTCATGGCGCCCAGCTTCATGGTGTTGCTGCGCGGCTCGAAGATGGCAAGGATGCGTTCGCTGCCCCGGCCTGCGCTTTGCAGCTGGCGGCGCAGGCCGTCCACCGTGGTATGGATGGCGGTGGGGTGGTGGGCGAAGTCGTCATACACGGTGATGTCGCCGTCTTTGCGCGGGATCACGCCGCGTACTTCCATGCGGCGCTTGACGTTCTGGAACTCCGCCAGCGCCCGGGCCGCGGCTTCGGGCGCCACACCGACGTGCTCAGCCGCCGCGATGGCGGCCAGCGCATTGAGCTGGTTGTGCACGCCGCTGATGCCCCACTGCACATGGGCCACGGCCTCGCCGGCCTTGAGCACATGAAAGTCGTGCGGTTCGCCGTGGGCCATGAAGCCGCTCTTGTTCAGCAGGCCGCTGCCGAAGAGCAGTTGCTCACTCCAGCAGCCCTGGGCCAGCACGCGCTGCAGGCTGGCTTCGGCGGCATTGACGACCACGCGGCCTTGCGAAGGGATGGTGCGCACCAGATGGTGAAACTGCCGTTCGATGGCCGCCAGATCGTCAAAAATGTCGGCGTGGTCGAACTCGAGGTTGTTCAGGATGGCCGTGCGCGGGCGGTAGTGCACGAACTTGCTGCGCTTGTCGAAAAAGGCGGTGTCGTATTCGTCGGCCTCGATGACAAAGGTATTGCCTTCGCCCAGCCGGGCCGACACGCCGAAGTTCAGCGGCACGCCGCCGACCAGGAAACCCGGCTTCAGCCCGGCAGCTTCGAGAATCCAGGCCAGCATGGCCGTGGTGGTGGTTTTGCCATGCGTGCCAGCCACTGCCAGCACATGGCGTGGCCCGGTCGGGTGGTGGGTCGGGTGGTGGAGCACATGGCCCGAGAGCCATTGCGGGCCGCTGGTATAAGGCTTGCCGCTGTTCAGGATGGCTTCCATGAGCGGGTATTTGGCGCTGCCATCGGCAAGCCGGGCACGGGACACCACGTTGCCGACCACGAACACGTCGGGCTCAAAGGCCATCTGGTCGGCGCCGTAGCCCTCGATCAGCTCAATCCCCAAACCGCGCAGCTGGTCGCTCATGGGCGGGTAGACGCCGGTGTCGCAGCCGGTCACTTTGTGCCCTGCTTCCCGCGCCAGGGCGGCCAGGCCTCCCATGAAGGTGCCGCAGATTCCCAGAATATGTATGTGCATGGCCTGTATTCTAGGCAGGGCTATCCGCGGGCCTCACACGCCTGGATCCGGTGGCCAGGCGAAAATTCAAGGAAAAAGTGCCTCCCGGCCAATATGGATAAGCGCAACCAGCTATTGATTTCATAGCGGTCGGGTGTGCCGTGGGCTGGGGTGAACTTTAGCGTCTGGCGGGAACCCAACCCAAGGCACAATCGCTTCGCCCACACCCGCATCATTGATCCGCATCACCCATTGACCTTCGATTTTGGCCTTTCCTGGCCGAAGCCAGCCGATCTTGACACCTCATACCCTTAAATCCGAAATCGCCGCCACGGCCGCAGCGCTGGTGGT
This sequence comes from Polaromonas sp. P1_F1, assembly GCF_056405795.1. NCBI lineage: Bacteria > Pseudomonadati > Pseudomonadota > Betaproteobacteria > Burkholderiales > Comamonadaceae > Polaromonas > Polaromonas sp. P1_F1. Next base: position 621,413 of record NZ_JBFUBJ010000001.1, on the reverse strand, counting down.
GGAAGAAGGGCTGGAATATGGTCCGGCCAAACGCCGCGCCGTCAAACAGATGGCCTTGCCGGCCCGTACCGAGCTGCCGGGCAATGACGAGCTGGAAGACGCCGTCCGCGAATACATCGCACTTTTCTGTGCCGACACCCAGCCCGCCGAGCTGGCGGCCCTGCGTGAACTGGCGCTGGTCTGGATGGAGCGGCTGGTGCAATTTCGGCCCTACCTGGGCGGCGCCGTCTGGCACGGCACGGCCACCCGGCTGTCCGACATTTACATCCAGCTGTTCTGCGATGACCCCAAATCAGCCGAGATTGCCCTGATTGAGCACAATGTGGACTACGAGCCGCGTACCGTGACCGGCTTTACCGGCGACAGCGTGGAAGCGCTCAGCCTGCGAAGTGTGTGCAAACCTTTGAATGAGACGGTGGGCGTGCACCTGATGGTCTATGACCACGACGACCTGCGCGGTGCCCTGCGGCCCGATGCCAAAGGCCGGACCCCGCGGGGCGACCTGGCTGCCGTGCAAAAATTGCTCTCCCCCCAAACCGGAACTTCAAACACGTGAATCGCAGAAACATGCTTTATGGCGCCGCCGCCGCCTTGGCCGGCCTGGCGGGTGCAGGCGTCGCCTGGTGGAAATTCCAGCCCCATGCAGTGGATGAAAAGGTGGTGGTGCCTACTCCCGGCAGCCCATCTGGCAGTGCGACCGACGCATTCTGGAGCCTGAACTTCGACACGCCCGACGGCAAGAACCTGTCCTTGAGCAGCTTTCGCGGGAAGCTGCTGTTGGTGAATTTCTGGGCCACCTGGTGCCCGCCCTGCGTAGAGGAATTGCCTTTATTGGATTACTTCTATCAGGAAAATCGCGATAAAAACCTGCAAGTGCTGGGTTTGGCTGTCGATCAGCCCAGCGCGGTGCGAACCTGGCTGCAAACCAGACCGCTGCATTTCCCGGTCGGCATGGCCGGCCTGGGTGGAACGGAGCTCAGCAAGTCACTGGGCAATATCGCCGGCAGTTTGCCTTTTACCGCGGTGTTCAGCGCCTCGGGTGAACTGCTTCACCGCAAGATCGGCAAGGTCCTGCCGGAAGACCTGGCGCTCTGGGCCAAGCTCAATTAGGCGCAAGGCATTGCTGATGGGCCGTGCTGCATCGAAACCTTCGGTAACAGCCGGGAACAGCCTCTAACGGTATCTTCCGCGGGGTTTTTGAGGCGGAGCGGCCAGCCGCCAGACGGTTGGGAATGGCCTCCGGCTTGATGTACACTCTGCGCTTTCCCGGGGTAAGCCGCCTGGCTCGTCCCCCGCAGTAATTAACTGATAAGCGCTTTAAAGCGTAAAAGCAGAAAGTAAGTGAAAAAAGAAGGAAGATCGGTGGCCGCGTCAAGTGCCTGCCGTTTCCAGCCTTTCAGTCAAAAAAGCTGCGCCGAGATCCCGCGCCAGCATCTACCGTCGTTGGAGAGAACCTATGGATTTAAGAAAACTCAAGACCCTGATCGACCTCGTCTCAGAGTCCAACGTCTCCGAGCTGGAGATCACTGAAGCCGAAGGCAAGGTGCGTATTGTCAAATCCAGCGGCGCCCCCCTGGTGATGCAGCAGCCGGTTGCCATGGTAGCAGCTCCCGCAGCGGCGCCTGCGGCCGGCGCGCCTGCCGCACCGATCGCCGAGGCGGCGCCCGCAGCCCCCGCCGGGCATGCCGTCAAGTCGCCCATGGTGGGCACTTTCTACCGCTCTGCCAGCCCCGGCGCCAAGCCTTTTGTCGAAGTGGGCAGCGTCATCAAGGAAGGCGAAACCATCTGCATCATTGAGGCCATGAAGATCCTCAACGAGATCGAAGCCGACAAATCGGGCACTGTCACCAAGATTCTTTCGGAAAACGGCCAGGCTGTCGAATACGGCCAACCCCTCTTCATCATTGAGTAAGCGGGCGCCTTGCCTCCTTTCCAAACCAGGCTTACCGACGCATGTTCAAGAAAATACTGATCGCCAACAGGGGTGAGATTGCCCTGCGCATCCAGCGCGCCTGCCGCGAACTCGGCGTGAAGGCCGTGATGGTCTATTCCGAAGCCGACCGCGAGGCCAAATACATCAAGCTGGCCGACGAGTCGGTCTGCATCGGCCCGGCGCCTTCCAAAGACAGCTACCTCAACATGCCCGCCATCATCTCGGCAGCCGAGGTGACGGATGCTGAAGCCATCCACCCCGGATATGGTTTCCTGAGCGAAAACGCCGACTTCGCCGAGCGCGTGGAAAAAAGCGGCTTCAAGTTCATTGGCCCCACGCCGGAATCAATCCGCATCATGGGCGACAAGGTCTCGGCCAAGCAGACCATGATCAAGGCCGGTGTGCCCTGTGTACCTGGCTCCGAAGGCGCCTTGCCCGATGACCCGGTCGTCATCAAGCGCACTGCCAAGCAGGTCGGCTATCCCGTCATCATCAAGGCGGCCGGCGGTGGCGGCGGGCGCGGCATGCGCGTGGTGCATACCGAGGCAGCCCTGCTGCACGCGGTGCAGACCACCAAGGCCGAAGCCGGCGCGGCTTTCGGCAACCCCGAGGTCTACATGGAGAAATTCCTGCAGAACCCGCGGCACATCGAAATCCAGATTCTGGCGGACCAGCACAAGAATGCGGTCTGGCTGGGTGAACGCGACTGTTCCATGCAGCGCCGCCACCAGAAAGTCATCGAAGAAGCGCCGGCGCCCGGGATTCCGCGCAAGCTGATCGAGCGCATTGGTGAGCGCTGCGTCGCCGCCGTCAAAAAGATCGGCTACCGTGGCGCGGGCACCTTTGAGTTTCTCTACGAAAACGGCGAGTTCTACTTCATCGAGATGAACACGCGTGTCCAGGTCGAGCATCCGGTCACCGAATGGATCACCGGCGTGGACATCGTGCGCACCCAGATCATGGTGGCGGCCGGTGAAAAGCTGCCTTTTGCCCAGCGCGACATCCAGCTCAAAGGCCATTCGATTGAATGCCGCATCAACGCGGAAGATCCCTACAAGTTTGTCCCTTCGCCGGGCCGTATCACGACCTGGCACACGCCGGGCGGACCGGGCGTGCGGGTGGACTCGCATATTTATGCCAACTACTTTGTGCCGCCCAACTATGACTCGATGATCGGCAAGATCATTGTTCACGGTGATACGCGTGAGCAGGCGCTGGCCCGCATGAGCACGGCGCTGGCCGAAACCGTGGTGGAAGGCATCAACACCAACATCCCGTTGCACCGCGAACTGATGGTGGACGCCAAGTTCATGGACGGCGGTACCAATATCCACTACCTTGAAGAGTGGCTCTCCAAACGAGAGAGATAAAGCCCCCACGGTGGATGTGGCCCCCACGATCGCTCACTTCGTGTAGCTTCCTGCCCCCCGAGGGGGCCGCCGCGCCTGCGGTCTGGCAAAGCCAGTCCCGCGGCCCCGGCTTGAATTGAATACCTGTCGCCTCGGCGTACAACTGGTGATGAACGATGTTTGAACTGATCCTGCTGGCTCCTGTCGACGAAGTCGAAACCCTTAGCGAGGCGCTCGACGCGCTCGACGCGCTCAGTGTGTCGGTGGAAGACGCCGATGCGCAGACGCCGGCTGAGCAGGCTTTGTTCGGTGAACCCGATATGCCACCGCCCAGGGCTGGCTGGGAGCGTTCGCGAATCGTCTCGCTGTTTGCCACTGAAACTCTGGCGCGCGATGCGGCGGGCGTGCTGGCTGCCCAGGACTTCTTTGCAGCCTGCAGCGTGGTGGCTGTTCAGCCTGTGCCGGAACAAGACTGGGTGCGGCTCACGCAGTCGCAGTTCGCGCCGGTCGATATCACCCCCGAATTCTGGATCGTGCCGACCTGGCATGAGCCGCCTGCCGAGGCCAAACAGGTGATTCGCCTGGATCCAGGCTTGGCCTTCGGCACCGGCACCCATCCGACCACGCGCATGTGCCTTCGATGGGTGGCTGGTCAGGGCGCTGCAGGCAACAACCTCGGCCGTGTCCTGGATTACGGCTGCGGTTCCGGCATCCTGGCCATTGGTGCGGCGAAGTTCGGCGCGACCGAAATCGATGCCGTCGACATCGACCCGGCTGCCGTGGAGTCGACGCGCGCCAATGCCGAAGCCAACCATGTGGTGCTCAATGCTGGGCTTCCGGAGAAGGCGTCTGGCAAATACCAGATCGTGCTGGCCAACATCCTCGCCACGCCGCTCAAGGTGCTGGCGCCGCTGCTGTGCGCGCATGTCGAAAAGGGCGGCCATCTCGTGTTGGCCGGCATTCTGGATCGCCAGGCGGAGGAACTCAAGGAAGCCTACGCTCCCTATTGCCAGCTCACTGTGCACGATGCGCAAGAAGGCTGGATCTTGATGACCGCCGGCTTCTGAGCCGGCCCAATCCCGCGCATGGCGGTTTTCAGGCCGTCAGCGGGGGTGAGCCCCCTACAATACAGCGCTAAATGAGCCTGATTACGCGCTGCCCCGCATGCGGCACGATGTTCAAAGTCGTGACCGACCAACTCAAAGTCTCACAGGGCTGGGTGCGATGCGGGCATTGCGCTGAAGTCTTTGATGCGTCCGCGCATCTGCTGCCGCGTGACATGGCATCGCCCGTGCCCGCCGTACCGTTTGCGGTCGCGGACACCGAACCCATGCCGCTGCCGGAATTTGTCCCTTCTGCGCCGGCGCCGCCAGTCGTGGCTGTTGCCGCTGCTGCGGAATCACAGGAATGGGCGCCGGCCAGGTCATTTGCCGACCGGGTGCCGCTAAGGCCTTCCGGCACTGGCCCTGCCGATGCGCAGGACAGTGCGGCTGATTTTGACCCTGTACGCTGGAAGCGGGCCCAACAGGAACGCCAGCAGGATCCGCTGGAACTGCCTGATAGCGTGTTGCCGGATGAGCCGCCAGCCCGCCGGCCGGTGATGGTGCGCCCGGCGGTCGACGATGATTCCAGTTTTGCCTTTTCGGACGTGGACTCCGGCATGCCGGATTCGCGCGTGGAGCACGATGTGTCTTTTGTGCGGGAGGCCAGGCGCAAGGCGTTCTGGAAACGGCCGCTGACCCGGTGGACCATGGCCTTGTTATCCCTGCTGCTGCTGGCCGTGCTGGTCTTGCAGTGGGCTGTCCAGCAAAGGGACACGCTGGCCGCCCTGGAGCCCCGGCTCGTGCCGGCGCTTCAGGGTATTTGCGGCCAGTTGCACTGTGACATTCGTGCGCCGCGGCATATCGAGTCGCTGGTCATAGACAGCTCCACCTTCAACCGCATCGGCCCTGATGCCTATCGCCTCAGTTTTACGCTCAAAAACACGGGTGTGACGCTGCTGGAAATGCCGTCCCTGGAAGTGACCCTGACCGATTCGCAGGACCAGGCCGTGGTGCGCCGCATCCTGACGCCGGCACAGTTTGGCGCCAAATCGCCGACCCTGGCCCCCCGCTCCGAAATGCCCGGCCTGGTCATCATGAAAATATCCGGTGATGCGGACACTGCAGCTGCAGCGTCGCCGCCGTCTTCTGCGCCGGCGGCTCCCTTGCGAGTGGCTGGCTATCGTGTCCTGGTTTTTTACCCCTGATTGAAACGAGAGAACTGAATGTCTGCTGTTATTTGTGGCTCCCTGGCGTTTGACACCATCATGACCTTTGAGGGGCGCTTTTCGGAGCAGATACTACCCGACCAGTTGCATATCCTGAATGTGTCGTTTCTGGTGCCGGCGCTGCGCCGCGAGTTCGGTGGCTGCGCCGGCAACATCGCCTACAGCCTGCAGCAGCTTGGCGGCAAGCCGCTGCCCATGGCCACGGTCGGCAGTGACGGCGCCGAGTACGTGGAGCGCATGAAGACGCTGGGCATCAGCACGGAATTTGTGCGGCAGGTGGGCGACACCTATACCGCCCAGGCGATGATCATGACCGACCGGGACAACAACCAGATCACGGCTTTTCATCCGGGTGCCATGATGCAGGCCCATATCACCCGCATTGACGCACGCGATGACATCAAGCTGGGCATTATTTCGCCTGACGGGCGCGATGCCATGCTGCAGCATGCCGAGCAGTTCAAGCTGGCCGGTATCCCCTTCGTTTTTGATCCAGGCCAGGGCCTTCCCATGTTTGACGGCAAGGAGCTTTCCCACTTTGTGGAACTCTCCACCTGGGTGACCGTCAACGATTACGAGGCCAAAATGCTGTGCGACCGCACGGGCCTGTCATGCGCCGAATTGTCCCGCCGGGTGCAGGGCCTGGTGGTGACGCTGGGCGCGGAAGGTTGCGAGGTCTGGATTGGCGGCGAGAAAACCCTGGTGCCACCGGTAAAGGCCGGATCAGTGGTCGACCCGACAGGGTGCGGCGACGCTTTTCGCGGGGCTTTGCTGTTTGGCCTCGAAAAAGGCTGGACGCTGGACCGCTGCGCCGCCTTGGGGAACCGGGTGGGTGCGCTCAAGATCGCCACGCGCGGTGGCCAGAACTACACGTTGAATTCCGAACAAATCAGTGCTTGAGCAAGACAGAATGGGCGCCGCCAGCTATTAAATTAATAGCATGCGATCGTTCCCTTGTCGTAGGCGGCGCGGCTATGGCTCGCGGTGGTCCAATGCTTTTAGCCATTCATTCCATGCAGCCTGGCTTGCCGCTTCAGCGCTGACGCGCAACTGCTTGCGCCTTGAGGCTTCTCCGCGGGCCAGCGTGACCGCCTGCTGCGGAACGCCAAGGCAACCGGCCAGCCATTTCACCAGCGCCTGATTGGCTTTGCCGTCCACGGGCGGTGCCTGCAATCGCAGGCGCAGCGCCTGCTGCCCGGCCTCTCCATGCAGGCCCATCATCTCGGTTTTGGCGGCGTTGGGCACCACATGGATGCCGATCAGAACGTCCCCATTCTTTTCCCGTCGCAGAAAAGGAAGTTCGGGCAGCGCGGGGAACGGTTTCATGGCTGGAGTGGTCCGGCGGCGGTAAACAGGGGTGTCAATTGTGGATGGCCTCAGGAACGGTCCAGCCATGAAAAAAGCCCGACATCTTTCGATATCGGGCTCTAAGCAGAATTACCTTACTGCTTACGGCTTGCTGGCTGTCGGAAACGGCCAGGCAGCTTGCGGGTTCAGAGTAGTCTGAGCCGCAGGGGCAGCCGCTGCAGCGGGTGCTTTCGCAGCTTTGGCAGCAGGTTTTTTCGCGGCTTTCTTCGCAGCGGGCTTTTTCGCTGCTTTCTTGGCGGCAGGCTTTTTCGCAGCGGCTTTCTTCGCCGCTGGTTTCTTCGCTACCTTTTTCGCGGCCTTCTTGGCTGCTGGCTTTTTCGCTGCAGCTTTCTTGGCTGCTGGCTTCTTGGCCGCTACCTTCTTGGCTGCTGGCTTTTTCGCTGGCGATTTTTTCGCAGCTGGCTTTTTGGCCGCTACTTTTTTCGCTGGAGCTTTTTTAGCCGGAGCTTTTTTCGCTGCTGCTTTTTTCGCAGGAGCCTTCTTAGCCGCTACTTTTTTCGCAGGGGCTTTCTTTGGAGCAGCTTTTTTAGCCGCAGTTTTTTTCGCAGTTGCCATAGTTTTCTCCTTGATCACGTTGCAAAGAGCACTTCACGGTTGGAGTACGTAAAGCGATTCACGGCGTTGGGCCCCGGATAAACCGGTCCCAGCGCCGCGAACACAGGAGCAAAGCCCAACGCGCACTCTTCGGTGCTGTCACTGGTCATTGCAATTCTTGAAATCATTGTTCGCTTGTCTCGCGTATTTTTCTGGTCAATCAATCCCAGGAAAGGGCACCACCGGACTGGTACTCGATCACACGGGTTTCAAAGAAGTTACGCTCTTTTTTCAGGTCGATCATTTCGCTCATCCATGGGAACGGATTCTCCTCGTTGGGGAAGAGAGTTTCAAGTCCGATCTGCGTGGCACGGCGATTGGCAATGTAGCGGAGGTAGCCTTTGAACATGGACGCATTGAGGCCGAGCACGCCGCGCGGCATGGTGTCTTCGGCGTAGCGGTACTCCAGTTCGACGGCTTTCATGAACAATGCCTTGATCTCGGCCTTGAACTCTGCGGTCCAGAGATGGGGGTTTTCCAGCTTGAGCTGGTTGATCAGGTCGATGCCGAAGTTGCAGTGCATGGACTCGTCGCGCAGGATGTACTGGTACTGCTCGGCGGCGCCGGTCATCTTGTTCTGGCGACCCAGGGCAAGAATCTGCGTGAAGCCCACGTAGAAGAACAGGCCTTCCATCAGGCAGGCAAACACGATCAGCGACTTGAGCAGGGTCTGGTCAGCTTCGGTAGTGCCGGTCTTGAAGTGAGGGTCGGAAATCACTTCAATGAAAGGAATCAGGAACTGGTCCTTGTCCTTGATCGATTGCACTTCGTTATAGGCGTTGAAGATTTCGGCTTCGTCCAGGCCCAGCGATTCAGTGATGTACTGGTAGGCATGGGTGTGGATGGCCTCTTCAAAAGCCTGGCGCAGCAGGAACTGGCGGCATTCGGGTGCCGTGATATGGCGGTAAGTGCCCAGCACGATGTTGTTGGCAGCCAGCGAGTCGGCGGTCACGAAGAAACCCAGGTTGCGCTTGACCAGACGGCGTTCGTCTTCGGTCAGGCCGTTCGGGTCTTTCCAGAGCGCGATGTCGCGCGTCATATTTACTTCCTGCGGCATCCAGTGGTTGGCGCAGGTGGCGAGATATTTTTCCCAGGCCCACTTGTATTTGAACGGCACCAGCTGGTTGACGTCGGTCTGGCCATTGATGATGCGTTTGTCGGAGGCCTTGACGCGTTGTGCCTTGGCGGGTGCGGCGGCAGACGTAGAAGGTGCTGCAGCTTGCACAGGTGCGAACGCGCCGTCGTTGAGCATGCGCACTTGCGCCTGGGGCTGCTCGGCAGTGTTCAAAGAAAGAGGCGGAAGTTCCATCGAGCGGCCTTCAGGCAAGCCGCTGTTGTGAGATGTTTGCAAAGATGGTTTGACTTCTTCGTCCCAGGTCAACATAGAGGTTTCCAATACTTTGGGATTATGAAAGCAGCGATACAAAATGAAAAGTGTTCATTCACATCGCTACAAAATTGTGTTGCTCAATTACATCGAATCGTGCGATGAAGCTCAGCGCACGATTCGGTTTTTTATTGGCAGGCCTCGCAACCTGGGTCATCGATTGCACAGAATTTGATGTCGGTCGCGGGCGATGCACTCATCTGCGCCTGCGCTGCGGCGGCTGCCGCTTCGAGCGCGCTCATGCCGCCGCCTGCCGTCGCGGTACCCGATGACACCGAGTTCATCTTGCCTGCGGTCACGGTCGACTTCTCGGCGTGCGTCGCGCTTTGCGTGCGCAGGTAGTAAGTCGTCTTGAGGCCGCGCAGCCAGGCCAGCTTGTAGGTGTCGTCGAGTTTTTTGCCCGAGGCGCCTGCCATGTAGATATTGAGCGACTGCGCCTGGTCAATCCATTTCTGGCGGCGCGCTGCGGCTTCCACAATCCAGGAGGTCTCGATCTCAAACGCCGTGGCGTAGAGGGCTTTGACGTCTTGCGGGACGCGGTCGATGGGGCGCAGGGAGCCGTCGAAGTGCTTCAGATCCACCACCATCACGTCATCCCACAGGCCCAAGCGCTTCAGGTCTCGGACCAGGTAATGGTTGATGACGGTGAATTCACCCGACAGGTTGGACTTGACCGACAGGTTGCCAAAGCAGGGTTCGATACAAGCATCCACCCCAATGATGTTGGAGATGGTGGCTGTGGGCGCAATGGCCACGCAGTTGGAATTGCGCATGCCGTCTTTGGCAATCTTCTTGCGCAAAGCGTCCCAGTCAAGGCTGGCGGAGCGGTCGACTTCCACATAGCCGCCGCGCTGCTCGGCCAGCATGTCCAGCGTATCCAGCGGCAGGATGCCCTTGTCCCATAGCGAGCCTTTGTACGTGGCATATTTACCGCGCTCTTTGGCCAGTTCGGTCGATGCCCAGTAAGCGTGGTAGCAGACAGCCTCCATGGATTTGTCGGCGAACTCGACAGCTTCCTGGGAAGCGTAAGGCACGCGCAGCTCGTACAGGCAGTCCTGGAAACCCATGATGCCCAGGCCCACAGGGCGGTGGCGCATGTTGGAATCGCGGGCCTTCTTGACGGCGTAATAGTTGATGTCGATCACGTTGTCCAGCATGCGCATGGCCGTGGTGATGGTCTTTTTAAGCTTCTCGTGGTCGACTGCGCCGTCCTTCAGATGCTGGACGAGGTTGACCGAGCCCAGGTTGCAGACGGCGGTTTCGGTGTCGCTGGTGTTGAGCGTGATCTCGGTGCACAGGTTGGACGAGTGCACGACGCCGGTGTGTTGCTGCGGCGAGCGCACATTGCAGGCATCCTTGAACGTGATCCAGGGGTGGCCGGTTTCAAACAGCATCGACAGCATCTTGCGCCACATGTCGGTGGCCTGCAGCTTGCGGGATGGCTTGATTTCGCCGCGCTCGGCCTTGGCTTCGTAGGCGGTGTAGATTTTCTCGAAGTCCTTGCCGAACTTGTCGTGCAGGTCGGGTGTGTCCGACGGTGAGAACAGCGTCCAGGTGCCTTTTTCCATCACGCGGCGCATGAAGAGGTCGGGAATCCAGTTGGCGGTGTTCATGTCGTGCGTACGGCGGCGATCGTCACCGGTGTTCTTGCGCAGTTCCAGGAACTCTTCAATATCCAGGTGCCAGGTTTCCAGGTAGGCGCAGACGGCGCCTTTGCGCTTGCCGCCCTGGTTGACCGCCACGGCGGTGTCGTTGACGACTTTGAGGAAAGGCACGACGCCTTGCGATTCGCCGTTGGTGCCCTTGATATGGGCGCCCAGGGCGCGCACAGGCGTCCAGTCATTGCCCAAGCCGCCGGCAAATTTGGACAGCAGCGCGTTTTCCTTGATGGCGTCGTAGATGCCGCCCAAGTCGTCGGCGACGGTCGTCAGATAGCACGACGACAGCTGCGAGCGCAGCGTGCCGGCATTGAACAGGGTGGGCGTGCTCGACATGAAGTCGAAGGACGACAGGATTTCGTAGAACTCGATCGCGCGTTCTTCGCGGTTGATCTCGTTGAGCGACAGGCCCATGGCCACGCGCATGAAGAAAGCCTGTGGTAGCTCGATGCGCTGTTTGCGCACGTGCAGGAAGTAGCGGTCAAACAGGGTTTGCAGGCCGAGGTAGTCAAATTTCAGGTCGCGTTCGGGCTTGAGCGCGGCGCCCAGGCGGGCCAGGTCGAACTGCTGGAGCTTTTCGTCGAGCAGCTCGTTTTGTACGCCCTTGGCGATGAACTGCGGGAAATACTCGGCGTAGCGAATCGCCATGTCTTCCTGACTGACTTCTTCACCCAGCACCTCGCGGCGGATGGTGTGCATCAGCAGGCGTGCGGTGGCGTAGGTGTAGTCAGGGTCTTTCTCGATCAGGGTGCGCGCTGCCAGGATGGACGCCTTGTAGACTTCATCAATGGGCACACCGTCATAGAGGTTGCGCATGGTCTCGGCAACGATGGGGTCGGGCTTGATATCTGCGCCCAGGTTGGCGCAAGACGCTTCAATCAGAGCCTGCAGGTTGCGGATGTCCAGCGCGACGCGGTTGCCGCGGTCGGTCACATGGATCAGGGGCGCCGCAGGTGCCTGGGTTTGCGGCTGGCGTGCACGCTCTTGCGTGCGCTTCTCGCGGTACAGCACGTAAGCGCGGGCGATTTCATGGTGGCCGCCGCGCATCAGGCCCAGCTCGACCTGATCCTGAACGTCTTCTATATGAAAGGTTCCGCCGCCTGGGCGCGAACGCATCAGGGCGCGGATGACCGCCTGGGTCAGGCCGTCAACGGTTTCGCGGACGCTGGCCGAAGCCGCACCCTGCGTGCCATGCACGGCCAGGAAAGCCTTCATCATGGCCACGGCGATCTTGTTGGGTTCGAACGGCACCACGCCGCCATTGCGGCGGATGATCTGGTAATGGGCGAGCGGGTTGCTTTGCGCGTTGGTATCGCCGGTTGCTGGGTTGCTTGCCAGAACGCTCGACGTGACGGGCACCGCGTGTTGTGCAGTTTGCATGACTTCCTCTTTGCTTTGTTTTATGGGTGGTTTGATGTGCTGTTCGGGGTCTCTGGATATATTGAGGTATTGCACAGGCCTATCAACCTGCTCCTTCATTTCCTGACCCGAATTACATCAAACTGAATTAGGGCTTAGACACTATACCTAGGGTATGGAGGGAATACAAGCCACTACAGGTAGTGTATCGCTGACTAAATGCACCGTTACGTTTTGTGGCTTTTTAGGCCCCATTCCAGACGCCTCGATCAGGGCTTGATGGTGGCTCGTTCAACTTCGCTGAAAGCCTGATGCCATCAGGCTTGCGAAGCTGATGCAGCGTTGTGGCGCGGCTTTTCGCGGGCTTGGATTGAGAGCGCCGGTCACTGCTGGCGCGGTAAAAATAACCGGAAATTTCCACAGCAAGACGCACCGCAATGGTGAGTGCGTGCAGGTGCACCAGTCACATGATTTCGGGAAAACACCTAGCCGGTGACGACAGCGAGTTTTGCAGCAGAGGCCAGTTGAAGCCAAGGCCCGGGTCCTGCTTGCGGCCGGGTGCAATGTGCTCGTGCCCGGCGATGTGCTCAATGGGATAGCGCTGCAGAAGCGAGGCGCACAGCCCGGTCAGGGTTTCATACTGGGATGCTTCAAAGGTATCTCCCTCAAGGCCTTCCAGTTCGATGCCGATGGAATCGTCGTTGCAGTTGGTGCGTCCGCGGTAGCTGGATTCCCCGGCATGCCAGGCGCGGTCGTCACAGCTCACAAACTGCCACAGAGCGCCGGTTCGGGCGATGAAAAAGTGCGATGAAACCTGCAGGCCGCGAATGCCCTGAAAGTAAGCGTGTGCCTCCCAGTCGAGCTGGTTGGTGAAAAGGCGCTGGACGTTGTCATTGCCGAACTCACCTGGCGGCAGGCTGATGGAGTGGATGACGATCAGGTCGATTTGCGCGCCGGGAGGGCGTGGACCAAAGTTGGGCGAAGCCAGTGCGCGTGCGTAGCGGTACCAGCCGTTTTGCCACAAAGGCCGGGGAAGGGCATTGGGGCTTTCAGGCGGGGTCATCAGCAGGGTCAAGTCCATCGGCCAGGTCGTCATTGCCCGGCGTGGCGATATTCAGGCGTGCAATGCGGTAGCGGATCTGCCGCAGGCTCAAACCCAGCCTCGCGGCGGCGGCGGTACGATTGAAGCCGGTCTCCAGCAAAACCTTGGTCAGGATGTTTCGCTCCTGCCCGTCCAGATAATCCTGCAGGTTTTCCGGGACGGCGACGTGCTCTTCGACCGGCGCATCAAAATGCAGCATGCTTCCTTCGCCGAGCGCCACGGCCCGGTGCAGGATGTTTTCCAGCTCCCTGACATTGCCGTTAAAGGGCCTGGACTGCAGCTGCTCCATCACGGCATCTGTCAACTCGGGCATCTTGAAGCCGGACTCCTGGCAGATTCTTGACAGCAGGGCAGTGCAGAGTGCCGGCAAATCCTCCCTGCGTTCGCGCAAGGCCGGCACGGCAATTTCAATCACATTGAGCCGGTAATAAAGATCCTGGCGGAATGTCCCTTCCTGGGCTTCCGCCGCCAGGTTTTTGTGCGTTGCGCTGACGATGCGCACGTCAACGGTGTCCTCCTGCGGCGAACCCAGCGGCCTGACGGTGCGCTCCTGGATGGCGCGCAGAAGTTTGGATTGCATGGCCAGCGGCAGGTCGCCAATTTCATCGAGAAACAAGGTGCCGCCCTTGGCTGCCTGGAAGTAGCCTTGCCGGTCCTGCGCTGATCCGGTGTAAGCGCCCTTTCGTGCACCGAAGAACTCCGCTTCGAGGAGGTTTTCGGGTATGGCGCTGCAATTGACGGCTACAAAAGGCCCTGTCGCGCGGTGGCTGCAGCCGTGTACGGCGCGTGCAACCAGTTCCTTGCCGGTGCCCGATTCCCCCTGAATGAGGACCGGCGCCATGCTTCCCGCCACTTTGACGATGCGCGACTTGACGGCGCGCATGACGGCAGACTCACCCACCAGTTTTTGCAGAATCTGGGTGCCGTCCCCGCTTTTTTTCTGGGCGGAGGGGGCGGGGCCGTGTTCCGGTGCGCTTCGATCGCTTTTGGCCTGTAGTGCAGGATGCTTGGCACCCTGCACGGCGGATGCCACGACACTGCGGAATTGTTTGAGGTCGACCGGTTTCGTGAGGTAGTCAAACGCGCCGGCCTTGAGTGCTTCCACCGCATTTTCGGCCGAGCCGTGGGCTGTAATCACCACGCATCGTTCGGGCCTTTGCTGGTCTATCATGTCTCGCAGTAATTCGAGGCCAAGGCCATCTGGCAGGCGCATATCGGTGATCACAGCATCGAAGTGATGCGCCTTGAGCTGCTCCCGGGCCTGCAGCAGGTCACCGGCTGCCTCCACCCGATACCCTTCCCTGAGCAGCGTCAGTTCATACAGGGTGCGCAAATCCGGTTCATCGTCAATGACGAGGATACGTGCCTGCTGGGGAACGGGAATGGGGGTGCTCATGGTTTTCAGGTTGGCATTGTGGCAAAAGAAGCCGCGGGCAAGGTCATAGACGGACTGGAGGGCGCGAATATGACAAAAAATTCGTTTCCTTCAATGCCGCTGCGCTGCACGCGCTGGTAGCCGATCAGGGCACCATAGCGTTCGCATAATTCACGGCAAATGTACAGGCCCAGCCCGCTGGAGCGGCTTTCAGAGGAGAAAAATGGTTCGAACAGGTGTGTCTGCACGGTTTGCTCCATGGGTTGGCCATCGCTCCATACGGACAGACGGGCCTGCCCGGGCGTAACGAGCTGGGTGGAGACTTCAATGGCCTGAGAAGATGTGCTGGCATAGCGCAGGGCGTTGTCCAGCAGATTGACCATGAGGCGGCGCAAATGCTCGGGCTCAAAGCACACAACGGCATTACCCGAATCTGCCGTGATCTTCATGCGTCGGGACGCTTCAGTCTGCCCCGCCCAGTCCGCGGTAATCTTGTGAGCGGTTTCGTCCAGCGCCAGGGTGGTGGTTTGTGGCGAGGGCAGGTGCGCCTGGGCACGTGAAATGTTCAATACCTCATCGACGATTCTGGCGAGACGTTGCGCATTTTGCCGGATCATGCCTGTGAGCTGGCGGTGCGGCTCGTCTTGCAGGTCTTCTTCCAGCAAGGCATTGGCTTGAGAGATCGCCGCCAGCGGATTCCTGATTTCGTGTGCCACTGCGGCCGACATGCGTCCCATGGCTGCCATCTTCTCGGTCCTCACGCGGGCTTCCATTTCACGCAGGTCTTCCAGGAACATTACACAAAGGCTTTCGTGGGTGCCATTTTTCGAGGCGGCAAGACGAGTGCGTACATGAAGCCGCCGGGTATTGCTGCCCGGGTATTCAAGGCTGATGTCCGCTTCCTGGGGGGTCTGCGTGCTGAACGTGCTGTGCATCAGTTCCGCCAGGGGCAACCAGGCCGCCTCCATGACGAGGATGAAAGGCGCGCTGCGAACTGAATCCCGGGCTCCCAGCAGGCGCCTGGATGCCGGATTGGCCGACCGGACGATGCCGTTGATGTCGACCACCAGCACGCCGTCGGCCAAGGTTTCAATGACCAGTTCGTTCACCTGCGTCTGCATGCGCGCGGCGGACTGGCTGCGTTTTGCCAGCTGTTCTTCACGGGCCAGCCGCAAGGCGAGGTGGTTCGCAAGCAGTGCGACCAGGAAAAAACCGGAACCGCTCAAGCCCGACTGGAGGAATCGGGCATTGAAGTCGCCCAATACCTGAAGTGAGCTCCACCAGGCGTCGGCCAGAAGCAGCAAGGTCACGCTGGCTGCGGTTCCGAAGGCCAGCAAAATCGGTCCAAGGATGGAGGCAAGGAGCACCGGCAGGGCAAACAGCGGCGTGTAGTTGATGCCGCTCGATTGCAGGAAATTGAGTGTGGAGAACGTGATGACGTCCACGCCGATGGTCAGTAACCACTGTGCGTCAAAGGTGCTTCGTGGTGGCCGCGGTTTGGCCCACAGGCGCACGGCCAGTGTGGCGCACAGATAGGCGATGCATACCGCAATCGACCAGCGGTTGGTGATGTTGCCCAGCGCGTAGATAACCGCCTGAAGGATGACGAGCACCGTGGCGATGGCAACGCGTGCCGTCATGAAGACACGCCACAAACGGCCGAAGGAGCCCAGTTCGGGCACGGTCTCCCACGCGCCTGATGCCTTGCCTCCCGTTTCAAACCAGTGGGATGGCGTGCTCATAGGGGCCTGCTAACACTATGTTTGCAAGATGCGTTGCGCTCAAAAAGGCCTTGAGCAAGGCGCAAAACGCAGGCGGGGTAGACCCCGTCAAGGCTTTGCAACGCCGCGCAAGGCCTTTTTGAGCGCAACCCGGAGGGAATGGGGCGAAAACGGCGCCACTCGGCGTTGCGCTCCTCACCCAGACTCCCGGTCTGGGATTCGTCGCGCGCCTTGATTGGCACCGTTTTCACCCCATTCGCATTTGTAAACATAGTGTTAGCAGGCCCTAGTCTCCTGCCTGGCGGCGATGCGCGTCACTGCAATAAATCCCCTTGCCGCCTGTCAGGGCGTCGGACTTCGGCAAATGCACGTGGCAGACATCGCATGCGATCATCTCCGCAACGGCCGTTTCGCGGCCCGATGCCTGGCGGGGGCGGGCAGCCGCCGCATCGTTTCTTTCCGCATCGCGGTTGTGGCGCCAGAGCCAGAAAACCACCAGCACGAATCCCATGACCAGAAGGTATTTCATGCCCGCCTCAGAATGACTTCAAGTACAAAGCGCGAACCGGCGTAGCCCAGCAGCAGCAGGCCGGAGCCCAGGTACAGCACACGGACGGCCTTGCGGCCACGCCATCCGAGGCGCGCCCGGCCGATCAGCAGGCCGGCAAACGTCAGCCAGGCCAGGACCGAAAACACGGTTTTATGGTTCCATTTCCAGGCCAGGCCGGGCCCGTAGAGTGTTTCGGCGAACAGCCAGCCTACAAATAGCGTGGCCGATAGCAATACAAAGCCGGCCTCCACGAAGCGGAAGGTGAGCCGCTCCAGCGTCAACAGCGGCACGCCCGCATCGGTTTGTGCGGCCAGCCGGATGGAGCGCTCGGAGCGCGTCATCAGCCAGCCGTGCACCACTGCGGCGGCAAACAGCCCATAAGACGCGATGCCCAGGGCCCAGTGCAACGGCAGCCAGGGGGACGCGATGGCGTGATAGGTGGTACCGGGGAAAATGACCGTCAGGATGACAGCTGCGCTGCCCAGCCCTGCCAACGCCCAGTGGGCCTGGAGTTGTGGAAACAGGCGGCTTTCGATGGCGTAAACGGTCAGCACCAGCCAGACCGTCATGGACAGCGCCGGTGCAAAGCCGAAACGCGGGGGCTCGCCCAGCAGGCCATCGGCCAGCGCCAGCGCGTGCAGCAGCCAGGCCGCCAGCAGCAGGCCGCGGATGGCGGCGGGGCCGAGGCGCGGGGAGGCTAGAGCCAATGCAGCGTAGGCGACGGCAGCACCGGCTGCCGCTGCAAGACCCCACCAGTCGCTCAAAGCTAAAATCATGGCTAGAGTTTAGCCTTTACTGCCTCTTTCCCCCCTTTCTGGCAGCCTTCCGCTGCAGCCTTTCTTTTCCACCTAACTGCGCCGCGTTCGTGGTGCCTTCCCATGGCCTCAGCTCTTACCGACAAGTTATCCCGTCTCGTCAAGGAAATGCGAGGCCAGGCCCGCATCACCGAATCCAACGTGCAGGACATGTTGCGCGAGGTACGCATGGCCTTGCTCGAGGCCGACGTTGCGCTGCCGGTGGTGCGCGACTTCATTGCCCGGGTCAAGGAAAAAGCGCTGGGCCAGGAAGTGATGGGTTCTCTCTCGCCGGGCCAGGCGCTGGTGGGTATTGTCAACAAGGAACTCGCCGCTACCATGGGCGAGGGGGTGAGCGATATCAACCTGGCAGCCCAGCCGCCGGCGGTCATCCTGATGGCCGGCCTGCAGGGCGCGGGTAAAACCACCACTACCGCCAAGCTGGCCAAGCACCTGATCGAAAAGCGCAAGAAAAAGGTGCTGACCGTTTCAGGCGACGTCTATCGCCCTGCCGCCATTGAACAGCTCAAGACGGTCACCAAACAGGCCGGCGCCGAATGGTTTCCCAGCACGCCTGACCAGAAGCCGGCCGACATCGCGCGAGCCGCCATTGACTACGCCCGCAAGCATTTCTTTGACGTGTTGCTGGTCGACACGGCTGGCCGCCTGGCCATCGATGAGGCCCTGATGGCCGAAATCAAGGAGCTGCATGCGATCCTGAACCCGGTTGAAACGCTTTTCGTGGTCGATGCGATGCAGGGCCAGGATGCGGTCAACACTGCCAAGGCCTTCAAGGAAGCCTTGCCGCTCACCGGCATCATCCTGACCAAGACCGACGGCGATTCACGCGGCGGTGCGGCGCTCAGCGTGCGCCAGATCACCGGCGCCCCCATCAAATTCTCCGGTACCAGCGAGAAAATCGACGGCCTGGAGGTGTTCGACGCCGAGCGACACGCCGGCCGCATCCTTGGCATGGGTGACATTCTTGCGCTGGTCGAGCAGGTGGCCGCCGGGGTGGACATGGCCTCTGCCCAGAAGCTCGCCGCCAAGATCAAGTCCGGCGACGGCTTTGACCTCAACGACTTCCTCAGCCAGTTGCAGCAAATGAAGAACATGGGGGGGCTTTCAAGCCTTCTGGAAAAGCTGCCCGCGCAAATGGCTGCCAAGGCCGGCCAGGTCGATATGGACAAAGCCGAGAAAGACATCAAGCGCAAGGAAGGCATCATCCAGAGCATGACGCCGCTGGAGCGCCGCAAGCCCGAACTCATCAAGGCCACCCGCAAGCGCCGCATTGCCGCCGGCTCCGGCGTGCATGTTCAGGAAGTCAACCGCCTGCTCAATGAGTTCGAGCAGATGCAGGGCATGATGAAAAAGATGAAGGGCAGCGGGATGATGAAAATGATGAAACGCATGGGTGGCATGAAAGGCATGCCCAAGTTTTGATCAATTCGCTGTTTAAGGGAAAAATGGCTGCAGCCCAATAAAGACGGGCGCAACCAGCTCCTGAATTAATAGCGTTTACCTGTCATGAAAAAAGCCGCTTCAAGCGGCTTTTTTCATGGGTTGCCCTGAAGTCAGGCTATTTTCAGGCCGCCTTCAGCCGTGGCTTGGCCAGCCGGCTTGCATGCAGCCAGGCGCGTCGCAGTACCGCCGGCGAACGGGTTTCTTCCGGGATCAGCAGGTAGTTCTGCGCACGCAGGGCCGTGCCCACGCCGACCTTGCTGGTGAGCACCGTCATCGGGATCGCCAGCAGCAGCGGCAGGCCGACCGGGATCAGCCAGATCAAAGCCCGTGCATCGATCACTGCAATGCCGACAGCCAGCAGCGCAATCACGCCGGACATAGGCGCCAGCTGCGCCAGCGCATGGCGCCAGGGCACAGCGGCCGCTTCGCGCGGGGGCGATTTCCATTCAAGCTTCAGGCCGGTGAGGGCCACCACCACAAACAGCGAATGCGCGAGCATGCGGATGGGGGCCTGCAACAGCGCGATCAGGGTTTCAAGCAAAGCGCTGCGCAGCAGGGCGACGGTGCCGCCATAGGATTGCTGCTGGCGGTTGACCAGCACGGCCACGATGCCCAGGATGCGCGGCAAAAACAGCATGCACAGCGTCCAGGCCCAAAGCGACATCAGCTCGCCGGGAAGCAGCGTCCAGTCGGCAATCATGGGCGAGCCGGACAGCCACAGCGCCGTACCCAGCGTGAGAAAGCACAGCCATAGCGGCGCCGACAGATACGCCATCGCGCCCGTGCCGAACATGGAGCGGTGTACCGGGTGAATGCCCGGCTCGGCGATCAGGCGCGAGTTTTGCAGGTTGCCCTGGCACCAGCGGCGATCGCGCTGCAGCTCGGCCAGCAAATCCGGCGGCTGCTGCTCGTAGCTGCCCACCAGGTCACCCACCAGCCAGACGTGGTAGCCGGCGCGGCGCATCAGCGCGGCCTCGACAAAATCGTGCGACATGATGCTGCCGGCCATGCCGCCCGTGCCCTTGATGTGCGCCAGCGCGCAATGCTTCATGAAGGGCTCAATACGGATGATGGCGTTGTGGCCCCAGTAGTGGGACTCGCCCATCTGCCAGAACTGCATCCCCAGCGTGAACAGACGCCCGGTCACGCGTGAGGCGAACTGCTGCGCCCGTGCGTGCAGCGTGACGTGGCCGATGGCCTGGGTTGCGGTCTGGATGATGCCGGCCCTGGGATTGGCTTCCATCAGCTTGACCATGGAAACCAGGCAGTCGCCGCTCATCACACTGTCGGCGTCCAGCACCACCATGTAGCGGTAATCCTTGCCCCAGCGGCGGCAGAAGTCGGCCACATTGCCGGCCTTGCGGTCGGTGCGGCGTTTGCGCAGGCGGTAATAGACCTCGATTTGCGGCTGGTCGGGGTATCCGGCCAGCTGGGTGCGCAGGTCTTCCCAGGCGGCGCGCTCGGCCTGGATGATGGCCGGGTTGCTGCTGTCCGACAGTACGAAGACATCAAAGCTCTGTACATGGCCGGTCATCGCGACCGACTCGCAGGTGGCGCGCAGGCCGGCGAACACGGTGCGTACGTCTTCATTGCAGATCGGCATGATGATCGCGGTGCGTGTGGACGCATCCAGCGGGTAGTGCTGAACCTTTTTCGCGGACAGCGCGTGTTTGTCACCAAAGATCGTGACATAAAAGCCCATCATCGCCGTCATGAAGCCGGTCACTACCCAGGCTGACAGAAGGGCAAACAGGCTGATCTGGCCGTACTGCAGCCAGGCATTGTCATAGTCGGGCTGCATGTCCGCAAAGATGCTGGTTGCCAGCACGGTGCTGATGACAGTCAGCAGCAGGAATACCGTGCGCCGGCGCCGGGCAGCCTGCTGCCAGCGCTCAAGCCGGGAGGCAGGCAGGCGATGGGATGGTGCCGGCGCGGCGGCCCGGAATATCGACAGCATGGGCAGCAGCAGCGCGGTGGCCATGCTGTTCCAGAAGCCACGCCAGGGCCGGGGCACCATGGAGCCGCGGTTCAGCGGTGGCGCCGTCACCGAATTGGGGTGGCGTTCCTCGCGCAGGGCGCTGCGTGCAGCGGATGGAATCAGAGTGTGATCAGGTTGGTCCATGTTTCGCTCACAGTGTGGTTGTCATGTTTGAGGAAGGCGCGCAGCTCAACAGGCTGGGCCGGGTTCAGCCGCAGCACGCGCAGCGTCATGCGCCATGCGCCGGTGGCGGGATTCTTGTAGGCCATGCTTTCGAGCACACGGCCATTGGCGTTGGCGCTAGAGATGGCTTCGACCCTGGCGTCCTCGGGCAGCGCGTCCAGCGCCGGGCCGGCAAAGTCGATGACGTACTGGACCTGGCCCGTGAGATCGGTTCCGGCCTTCGAGTACCCGGTGCCGCGGCGTGATTGCGTGACCCAGCTGTTGGGCGGTAGTTGCTGGTTCTTGCCCTGCCAGCTGATTTGCCAGGCGATGTCCAGCGACTGGCCAGGTGCTGGCATTTTTTCGGGTACCCAATAGGCCACCACGTTGTCATGGGTCTCGTCCGGCGTGGCAAATTGAAACAGCTCGACCCGGCCGGCGCCCCAGTCGCCCACGGGCGTGACCCAGGCGCTGGGCCGCGTCTCATAGCGGGCTTCGGTGTCTTCGTAGTTGGCAAAGGCGCGGTCGCGTTGCATCAGGCCAAAGCCCTTGAGCGACTTCATGGCGAAAGACGTCACCAGCGGGGAGGACGGATTTTGCAGGGGCCGCCAGAGCCATTCACCGTCACCCGTAGCCATCATCAGGCCATCGGAGTCGTGCACTTCGGGCCGGAAATCGCCGGGGCGGGGCTGGTTTTCGCCAAAGAAAAACATGCTGGTCAGGGGCGCGATGCCCAGCGAGGTCACGGGCGCGCTGTTGCCGGAGGTTGTGGCCGGGCGCATGAAGATGCGCGCCTGTACATTCGTGGTGGTTTGCTCGCCGGCCTGGATGTCGAACCGGTAGGCGCCTGTCATGCGCTCCGAATCCATCACAGCGAAGACGGTCAGCTGCTTGCTGTCGACTGCAGGTTTTTGAAGCCAGAAATCCGTGAAACGGGGAAACTCTTCCTTGGCTCCGCCCGCACCGCCTGCGGTGTCCACCGCCAGGCCGCGTGCCGAAAGGCCATAACGCTGGCCCGATCCCAGCGCCCGGAAGTAGGTGGCGCCGGTGAACACCACCAGCTCATCCTTGTAGGTGGGCGAGTTGAGGTTGCTGAAAAAGCGCGCGCCGCCGTGGCCCAGGTCACCCCAGGTCTCGGGTGACAGTTTGTTTTTTCCGAAATTGAATGTGGCGGGGTCGTAGGACAGGCGCTTCACGCCCGCTGTCGTGATTTCGTGAATGCGAACCGAATCACCGTGCCGGCCGACGTGGAAAAAATTCGCTTCAAAGGGAAGTTTGTCGGCGCGCCACAGCGTGCTGGCGGCGTTGAACCGGATGTCGCGGTAGTCGTCGTACGCCATCCTGGCGAGCTCGGTGGGCACCGCGTGGGACGCTTCGCGCCAGGGCGCTTGCGAGCGCTGGCGTGCGATAGCGGCCACATCGTCCAGATCGAAGGCACGCGCCTGGCCGGCCGCGAGCGTCAGTGCCGCAAGGCTCGCGCAGGCCGCGATACGGGCCTGCAGGGGAAAATTGAAGCGGCGCTTGGGGTCGCCGGAGGATGCCAAAAAAGGCAGGAAAAAAGCTGGCATGCCATGACTAGGGCAAACCCTGTGCCAGCTTCGAAAAATTGTTTTAAATCAACAAGTTGGGCGTGATACTTGATTTAACCAAATGTAATCCGGCTCAAAAGCGCCCAGAATCGCGGGTTTTGTCGCCGGTGAGCGACAACTTCCGCAGATGTCTCGATTAAATCGTTTTAAATCAAAGGCTTAAACCTGTCGCCAACCAGCGACGGCCCACGGCGGCACAGCGACAAACCCAGGTCGAACCGGAGCCCCTGGAACCTGTTTACGGTCTAAACCTTGAAGTGTCCCGGCGTGAGCCCGTGCTTTTGCATCAGGCGGTAAAACTCCGTGCGGTTCCGGTCGGCCAGTCGGGCCGCATCGGCCACGTTGCCGTCTGTCAATTTGAGCAGCCCGACCAGGTAATCCCGCTCGAAGTGTTGCCTGGCTTCCGCATAGGTGAGCACTTGCACGCTGGGTGAGCGCAAAGCCCGCTGCACCAACGCCAGCGGCACCAGCGGGGTGGTGGACAGGGCACAAACCTGCTCCACCACGTTGTAAAGCTGGCGCACGTTGCCTGGCCAGGCGGCCGTGGTCAGGGCCTTGAGGGCCTCGGGTGCGAAACCGCTCAGGCGCTTGTCGTACTTGGCCGCCAGTTTGAGGAGAAAGTGGTTGGCCAGCAACGGGATGTCTTCGCGGCGCTCCGACAGCGGGGGCAAGGTCAGCGTGACGACATTGAGCCGGTAATAAAGGTCGGCGCGGAACTGGCCCTCAGCCATGGCAGCGTCAAGGTCGCGATGCGTGGCCGAGATGATGCGCACATCCACCGGAATCGACTGGCTGGAGCCCAGCGGCCGCACCACCCGCTCCTGCAACACGCGCAGCAGCTTGACCTGGAGCGCGGGCGGCATGTCACCGATTTCATCGAGCAGCAAAGTGCCGCCGTCTGCAGCCTGGAAAAGGCCTTTGTGATTGGCCACCGCATCGGTGAAGGCGCCCTTGACGTGGCCAAACAGCTCGGATTCCAGCAAGGCCTCGGGGATGGCGCCACAGTTCACGGCAATAAAGGGCTTGCTGGCCCGTGCGCCTGCCTGGTGGATGGCTTGTGCGAGTAGTTCCTTGCCGGTGCCGCTTTCACCGCGCAGCAGCACGCTGGCGTCCGACTGCGCCACCATGCGCGCTTCAGCCAGGGCTTCGGCCATGCGGCTTGAGCGGCTGATGATCTGGTTCTGCCAGGCTTCGGGGCTGCCCTGTTTGGCCGGGTTGGCGGGGGCACTCAGCGCCAGCGCCTGGGCAATCTTGTCGAGCAGGCTTTTGCCGTCAAAGGGCTTGGTGAGATAGGTGAACACGCCGCGTTCGGTGGCTTCCACGGCATCAGGAATGGTGCCATGCGCGGTCAGCAAAATCACCGGCAGCGAAGGATGCTGCTGGCGTATGTCGTCGAACAGCGCCAGGCCGTCCCGGCCGGGAAGCCGCACATCGCTGAGTACCAGCTGCGGCCGTTCAATATGAAGCTGCGTCAGCGCCGCTTCGGCCGACGTGACCGCCGTGACGCGATAGCCCGCTGCAGTGAGCCGCATGGTGAGCAGGCGCAGCATGTCGGCGTCATCATCAACGACGAGCAGGTGGGGCGCTGTCAGGGCGGAGTCGCTCATGGCGCGGTGGGGCGGGCCCGGCTGGCAGGGGGGATGGGCGCCGAGGCTGTTGCCGCCGGCTGCCGGCTGGTGAGGCTGCGCTCAATGGCCTTCAGCGCCTCCAGCCGCTCGTTGGTCTGGTCCAGCCTGCGCTGCGCATCGCGCAGTTGCTGGCCTTGTTTGTCAAGCTGCTCTTCCAGGCGGCGCTGTTCGGCGTAGCGTGACGCCAGCAGCCTTGCCAGCGGATGCAGCGGCTGGGCATCGGCATTGCCCAATACGCGGGCCAGCAGCTCCTGCGCGCGTATCAGTTCGGGCAGCTGCCGCAGTTGGGCCAGCACCAGCGAGAGCTGGAGTTGGGCCTCGGGGCTGGCGGCGTCTCCGAGCCGCCCGGTTTCCTGGGTGAGCTCCGGCGGCTGCATGAGGCGCACGCGCTCGGCGTAAGCCAGCATGCGCAAGGTCATACCGCTCGCAAAAACGACGGATTCCGGGAGCGGCGCGGGCTGGCTGGTGCTGGCCCGCGCCGCTTCGGCGGCAGAGGCTGCGGCCCGGGCTGCCAGGACGGCTGCGGTGTCAGGGCCGCGCTCGTTGGCGGGGCCGCTGCTGCAGGCTGCCAGCAAGGCCGACGTCACCAGGGCCGGCAACAGGCCGCGCACGGAGAAGCGGGCCGCAGGCGGAGGAGGGGGAAAATCAGTACTTGGAAACATGAGGAAGCTCTATTCTGAAGTGTGCACCAGGTTGATCGGGCATCAGGACGATGCTTCCACCATGTGCGGCAATGTATTCGTGAACGATGGACAGACCGATACCGCTGCCCCGAACCACGTCGACCGGCTGGCGTTCACCGCGGTAAAAGGGCTCGAAAATCCGCTCGCGGTCGGCCTGCGCCACGCCGACGCCCTGATCGTGGATGTCGATGCGGACGAAACCCCGCAGCGGACTCAGTTCCAGCCGGATCTGCCCTTTGGGTGGTGAATAGCGGATGGCGTTGGACAGCAGGTTGGCCAGCGCAGTGCCGATTTTTTCGGGGTCGATTTCCATCACAACGGGCTCGCCGACGACGCTGACCGTCAGGTCCCGTGCGCGCCACTGCAGGCGCTGCGCGTACACCTGCTCCTCGAGGAGTTGCAACAGGTCGACATTCTGGCGGTTCAACTGGCGCGCCTCGAACGCGGCCGTATTAAAGCGCAGCAGGTCTTCAATCTGGCTTTGCAGCACGCCGGTGTTGTGCCTGAGGATTTGCGCTATTTCGCGCTGGTCATTGCTCAGCGTGCCGGCTACACCGTCTTCCAGCAGCGACACCCCTTCGCGCAGCGATGCCAGCGGTGTTTTGAGTTCGTGCGAAATATGGCGCAGGAAACGCGATTTATCGGCGTCCAGCTCCACCAGCCGCAGGCGCAGCCAATTCAGGCGCTGCCCCACCAGGGCCAGGTCGGCCGGCCCCTGGATGGTGATGACCTGGTCGAGCCGGTTTTCCCCCAGGCCCACGATGGCGTTCTCCAGGCGCCTGAGCGGCAACGTGAACCACACGCCGAATGCCAGCGCCATGGCGATGGCCAGCACGATGGCCCAGGTTACCTGCTGGGTCAGCCGCTGGCGGCTGGCCTCGAGCTTGCCCTCCAGCGACTTGTTGCGTTGCTGAATCGCCTGTTGCACCTGCACGGCGATGGCGGCGTTGACACTTTCCAGTTCGCGGAATTCTTGCGCCAGCTGGCGTTCCCGGTCCAGCGCGGTACCGGTCGGGCCGGTCAGCAGATCGCCGATGCTCTGCATGTGCGCGCGCCATTGCCGGGCTTTGGCCACCGGTACGTCTTCTCGCGCCAGACTGGTCAGGATACTCGCAGCTTCACGGGCCTCGTCACCGAAGCGCTCACGCAATACCCGGTCGTCGAGGACGACCGACTGGCGGGATGTACGCTCCATCGATACGCTGCGCTCGGCCAGGGACTGCGCCGCGCTGCTGAGTTCGAGGGCACGTGCGGCATTGCTGCGGCTTTGCAGCGAAAGGTCTTCCAGGGTAAACAGCGCCCGCAGCGAGGCGGCGCCCAGCAGGGCAGCAATCAGCAGGAAGGCGATCACCAGAAGTTGCCGGAACGAAAATCGTTGCAGCATGCGTGTCGAGTGCTTGAGCAACGCGCGGGCGGTCTCAGGCCGCCACGGCGACGTCCCGCGTCAGGACTTCGCCGCGCAGCGAACGCTGCGTGGCCTGGGTGATGGTGATGTCCAGCATCTGGCCGATGAGGCGCGGCTGGCCCTTGAAGTTGACCACGCGGTTGCACTCCGTGCGGCCCATGAGTTCGGTCGGATCCTTGCGCGAGGCGCCTTCCACCAGAATGCGCTGCACCGTGCCCTGGCGGCTGGCGCTGATGGCGCGCACGCTGTCGTCAATCGCGGCCTGCAAATGTTGCAGACGCTTGAGCTTGACCTCGTGCGGTGTGTCGTCCTGCAGCGCGGCGGCGGGGGTGCCGGGGCGTGGGCTGTAAATGAAGCTGAACGAGGTGTCGTAGCCGATCTCGTCGATCAGCTTCATCATCTTGCCGAAGTCGTCTTCGGTCTCGCCGGGGAAGCCCACGATGAAATCGCTGCTCATGGCCAGATCCGGGCGGATGGCGCGCAGCTTGCGGATGGTGCTCTTGTATTCCATGGCGGTGTAGCCGCGCTTCATCGCCATGAGGATGCGGTCGGAGCCGTGCTGAACCGGCAAATGCAGGTGGTTGACCAGTTTGGGCAGCTTGGCGTAGGCGTCGATCAGGCGCTGCGTGAACTCATTGGGGTGGCTGGTGACGTAGCGGATGCGCTCAATGCCCGGGATGTCGGACACGTATTCGAGCAAGGTTGCGAAGTCGGCGATCTCGGCCGTGCCACCCATGGGGCCACGGTAAGCGTTGACGTTTTGCCCGAGCAGCGTGACTTCCTTGACGCCCTGGTCGGCCAGGCCGGCGACTTCGACCAGCACGTCTTCGAAGGGCCGAGAGACCTCTTCGCCACGGGTGTAGGGCACCACGCAGTAGCTGCAGTACTTGGAGCAGCCTTCCATGATGCTCACGAAGGCGCTGGCGCCCTCGACGCGCGCCGGCGGCAGGTGGTCGAATTTTTCGATCTCGGGAAAGCTGATGTCGACCTGCGGCTTGCCCAGCCGGGTCCGGTCGGCCAGCAGCTGCGGCAGGCGGTGCAGGGTTTGCGGGCCGAAGACCACGTCGACATAAGGTGCGCGCTGGATGATGGCCGCGCCTTCCTGGCTGGCTACACAGCCGCCGACGCCGATCAGCACGCCTTTTTCTTTCAGGTGCTTGACGCGGCCCAGGTCGCTGAAGACTTTCTCCTGGGCTTTTTCGCGCACGGAGCAGGTATTGAACAGGATCAGGTCGGCCTGTTCCATGTCCTGGGTAGGCTCGTAGCCTTCGGCAGCATGGAGCACGTCGGACATCTTGTCCGAGTCGTACTCGTTCATTTGGCAGCCGAAGGTTTTAATGAAGACTTTTTTGCTCATGATGCTGGCTGATTTGCGGTTTGTCCGCGGGCTGATGGCGATTGCTATTAAATTAATAGCTGCTTGCGCCCATGTTTAAAGGGCGTCAGGCTGATTTCGCTTGAGGCTGTGGGCGTTACTGCTTGTAGGCAGGTAACTGGTCGTACGGCGTTTTGCCGTTGTCCACTGTCTTGGCAGGGGTGCCGCTGTTGAAATTGAACACCGTGTCGGTGCCGCCCGCCCGCTTTTCCTTGGCCTCTTCCGCGTTGAGGATCCAGACCTCATGGACCTCGCCGGTGTTGCTGCGCAGGTAGTTCACCACCAGCTTCTGGTTCAGGAGTGCGCCGGACAACACGAAATTGTTGTTGATGTCGCGTATGCGTGCGCCCACAGACAGCCTGTCCTGCTTGCCGTCCATGGAGATCACCGGCGGCGTCACCACCACCATTTCGCCGCGGACGGCCTTGGGAGGGAATTTCCGGATGTTGGGTTTGACAGCCTCGGCGGGATCGGTCTGGGCCAGGGCTGGCAGGCTCATCAGGCCGGCAGAAGCAGCCAGCATCATCAGGAGTGCGGCCAGGCGGGAAGTGCAGCGGTTCATGGTATGTGTCCAGAGGCTGTTAATAAATAGGAGAATAACAAAGAACAAAGCCTCAGGGGGAAGGACCCTCTGAGGCTTTGACGCATTCCTGGTGGTCGTAGGTGGACTTGAACCACCGACATCAGCATTATGAATGCTGCGCTCTAACCAACTGAGCTATACGACCGAACCCAAGATTATAACTATAAAAACACCCCCGTCCAGGCTCACTGCGTGTAGCCTGCTCCCCCCCTCAAGGGGGCGGCGCCTGGGGCCGGCGAAGCCGGACCCGCGGCCCCTACTGGTGGGGCTCACCTGTGTTTAAAAACCGGTTTTCGTTTGTTGACGAAGGCGTCCATGCCTTCTTTTTGGTCTTCGGTGGAAAACAGCGAATGGAACAGGCGCCTTTCGAACATCACGCCGTCGCTGAGGCCGCTTTCAAATGCCCGGTTGAGGGCTTCCTTGGCGGCCATGACGCTGGTCTGGCCGTAGCTGCAGATCATCAGCGCGGCGCCCAGGGCTTCGTCCATGAGCTTTTCCAGCGGCACCACACGGCTGACCAGGCCTGAACGCTCTGCCTCCTGGGCATCCATCATGCGGCCCGTCAGGGTCATGTCCATGGCTTTGGCCTTGCCCACGGCACGGGGCAGGCGCTGCGTGCCGCCAGCACCGGGAATGATGCCCAGCTTGATTTCAGGCTGGCCGAACTTTGCGTTGTCGGCAGCAATGATGAAGTCGCACATCATTGCGAGCTCGCAGCCGCCGCCCAGCGCAAAGCCGCTGACGGCAGCAATCACCGGCTTGCGGATGCTGCGGATTTGCTCCCAGTTGCGGGTGATGTAATCGTTGTTGTAAACGTCGGCAAAACTGTAGGTGGCCATGGCGCCGATGTCGGCGCCTGCGGCAAAGGCCTTTTCGCTGCCGGTCAGGATGATGCAGCCGACGGTGTCATCAGCATCAAACGCCTTGAGCGCCCGGCCCAGTTCGTCCATGAGCTGGTCGTTCAGGGCATTGAGTTGCTTGGGCCGGTTCAGCGTGACGATACCCACCTTGCGGCTGTCCGGGCCTTCGGTGCGGGTTTCAATGGTTTCGTAGGTCGTGGAAGACATGAAATAGGTCCTTTGGCTGAAAATGCGTCCGGCAATGATGCCACGGGCTCATGGCTGCCAATGGCTTGCCGCAATGCTAGATTCGGGAACAGGAGACTGCTGCCATGACTGCTTCCCACACCGGCTCCGCTGCCGATCCCACCGTTCTGTATGCCATCGATGGTGCTGTGGGCATCCTCACGCTGAACCGCCCCCAGGCCCTGAACAGCTTTACCCGGCAGATGCGTGAAGGCGCCACGCGCACGCTGCATCAGCAACTCGATGCGGAACGCGACATGCAGGCGGCCCTGGGACGCAGCCACGATTACATGGAAGGCGTGACGGCTTTTCTTGAAAAGCGTCCCGCGGTATTCAAGGGCGAATGACCTTCCGAAGAGGTGAGTCGCGCCAGGCCGGGTCAGGTTTTCTGGCCGAGCCACTGGTCCATCAGCGCGGCATCCCGCACCGCCAGGCGCCAGGTGGTCAGCGCGGGCGGCATGGGCAGCTCCAGCCGCAGCAGGCGTTTGTCGCGTGCGACCAGGGCAATGACTTTTTTGGCCGTGCCTGCGTAGTGCAGCAGGTCATCGAGCCGGTTCATGCGCCAACCGCCCTCCGGCTCCCGTGCGCCTGTGGCAATGTGCTCTACCGCCAGCCATTCATCTCCCGCCGCAAACCCGGCATGCTCGGCAACGCCGCCGCGCAGCACGGTCTTGACCTGCACCACGCCCTGGTTTTCGCTGGCGCGTAATCCCAGCCGCTGAGCCAGTTGCGCAGGTTCTTCGGCGACTGTCACGCCATGCTGTTCCAGCAAGGCCTTGAGCGGAAGTTCTTCGCGTCCGTGCACCCATTGGGCCAGCTCGGTGGCAAACGGGCGGTGTCCTGCGGCTGCAAGCTCCTCTGCAAAATCTGTCTCGCGCAGGGGGCCGGCTTTGCAGCGTTGCCAGAGTGCGCGCATCACGTTGTCCAGTGTCGCGCCCCCGGCAGCTCCGCCTTCTGCCCGAAGCGTCAGATCAAAACACAGCGCCACCAGCGCTCCCTTGGTGTAGTAGCTCACGGTGGCGTTGGGCGTATTTTCATCCTGCCGGTAATACTTCACCCAGGCATCGAAGCTCGCCTGGGCGACGGATTGAACCAGCCGGCCCGGGGTCTGCATGACCTGGTTGATGGTCTTGTTGAGCAGCTTGAGGTAGCCGGCGTTGTCCAGCAGGCCGGCGCGGCGCAGCAACAGGTCGTCGTAGTAACTGGTGAAGCCCTCGAAAAACCACAACAGCCCGGTGTAATTCTCGGCGCCGTAGTCGTAGTGTTCAAACTCCGCGGGACGCAGCCGCTTGACATTCCATGTATGGAAATATTCGTGGCTGATGAGGCCGCGCAGCGTGGTGTAGCCTTCTGCCGTGCGGGATTCACCCAGGCGCGGCAAGTCCTTCCGGTTGCAGATCAGTGCAGTCGAGTTGCGGTGCTCGAGTCCGCCGTAGCCTTCGTCCACCGCGTTCAGCATGAAGAGGTAACTCTTGAAGGGAGGCTTTTTCGCACCATGCCAGAAACGGATCTCCGTTTCGCAAATCTTCTGGGTGTCCGCCAGCAGCCTTGCGCCGTCGAAGCTCGGGGCCGCGCCCGCGACCACCATGCGGTGCGGCACGCCGCGCGCCGTAAAAGTACCGCTCCAGAAAGCGCCCATTTCCACGGGGCAGTCCACCAGTTCGTCGTAATCGGCCGCCAGGTAGGTACCAAACCCATGCTTGTTGACTGCCTGCGGCCTGAGCCCTGTGGCCAGTGACCAGCCCTTGGCGGCTTTCGGTGTGAGGATCTCCAGCACATGCGCGGCTTTTTCCTGGCCCTGCACTTTCAGGCACAGGCTGGTGCCGTTGAAAAAGCCGCGATGGGAATCCAGCCAGGCGCTGCGCACGGAGTTGTCGCAGGCATACACCTCATAGCGCAGCACCAGCGGTTTGGCAGGCGAGCACTGAATCTGCCAGGTGCATTTATCGAGCTGTTCGGCACGAAGCGGTGTTCGTACCGTTTGGCGAGCCTCCAGGTTCTGCAGGTTTTTGGAGAATTCCCGCACCAGGTAACTGCCGGGGATCCACACAGGCAGCGAGACCCTTTGCAAAGCGTCAGGCTGTGCGATCGTGAGGGTCACGCGAAAGAGGTGGGCGTGCAGAACGTCTGTTTCGACGCGGTAGTGAAGGGGGGAGGAAGTGTTTTTAGGGGTGCCTGGCATCTTGCGCAAAGAATACCCCACGTCTGCCGCCAGCTGCATGGGGGCGCCCGACGGATCAAGTCGATCGGGCTGTAAATGCTATCAAAAAAGGAGCTGCTCGCGCAGGTGGTGTGCGGGCTGGAGGTCGATTTTGTATCTAAACAGGGCCTTCTGGCCCATTTTCAGGGAGTTTTTGCACTGAGCAGCATTTTTTCGACTTCCTGGGCGCTGACCGCGCCTGGCGCGCGGGATCCGTCAGCAAAAATCAGGGTGGGCGTGCCGGTGATATTGTATTTTTGGCCAAACTCGCGGTTTCGCTTGATGGCCGAGATGTCGCATTCGGCAGCCGCAGGCACGGTGTTGCGCAGCATCCAGTCGTTCCATGACTTCGCCTTGTCCTTGGCACACCAGATGTGGCGCGACTTGGCGACGGAGTCCGGTCCGAGCACGGGGTACAGGAAGAGATAAACGGTGACGTTGTCGACGGTGGTCAGGTCCCGTTCGAAGTGTTTGCAGTAGCCGCAATTTGGGTCTTCAAACACCGCCAGCCTGCGTTTCCCCTCACCGCGAACAATCTTGAAAGCGTCCTTCAAAGGGAGTTTGTCGAAATCGACTGCACTGAGTTTCCCGATGCGTTCCTCGGTCAGGTTTTTTTTGTTTTTTACATCGAGAAGTTGACCCTGCAACAGGTAGTTACCTTGCTCGTCGGTATAGAAAATTTCGAAGCCAATACGTACCTCATAGAGGCCGCCCATCGGTGTTTTGGTGACTTCATCGATTTTTGCAAAAGCCGGAAATTTCTCTGACAGGTTTTTGCGGATGACGGCTTCCTGCGCAAAAACAGGAACCAGGCTGAACGCCGCCAGACTGAGCAGACCGATCAATTTCACTATTTTCATTTAAGTTCCAGTCTGTTTCTCAGTCATTCATAAACCCGCGGCTTGCCGCGTCAGCCAGGCCTTGAGCAAACCGCTTCGCTCAAACCCCTTCATGCCCCAATTGCGCAGGGCCTGCCAGCGCCCATCGGTTTGCGCAAAAATGCCATGCAAACCGTCGGTGACCGCGCCCATTGCCGCTACGTCGGCCTTGCGGGCCCTTTCGTAGCGCCGCAGCAGTTTTTCATCACCCAATCCGCGCCAATACTCACGCTGTGAAATCACCCCGGCCAGGCAAGCCGCATCGGCCAGGCCCAGGTTCAAGCCTTGACCGGCCAGCGGGTGCACCGTGTGCGCCGCATCGCCCGCCAAAGCCCAGCCGGGGCCGACCCAGTGCCCGGCGCTGGACAGGGAAAGCTGCCAGCTTGCCCGCTCGCTTGTCAGGCGCAGGTTACCGGTCTCTTCGCCGCACACGGCCTTGAGGGTGTTGCAAAATTCTTCCGCGGGCATTTTTTCGAGCAGGGCGGCCCGCTGTACAGGGACAGACCACACCAGCGCCGCCAAGTTCCCGTTGGCACCCGATAAAGGCAAAAGAGCCAGTATGTCGCCGTGGGTAAACCACTGGCGGGCAATGCCGCCATGGGGCTTGTCCAGCTCAAGCCGTGCTGCGACGGCCTTTTGCGGATAGGGCTTGATGGTCCAGTTGACCGGCCGGATCTGGGCGAACTCATCACGGCTGGCGCTTTTCTGGCCTTCGCAGATCACGTTGAGCGCGGCCTTGGCAGGCGCGTCCACCGTCTCGATTTGCGGCTGGTAGCGAACTGCCTGGCTCAATTGCTGCTCCAGCGCCGGGACATCCACAATCCAGGCCAGCGCTTCCTGGCCGACACTGCGCGCCGTGAAATCCAGCTTGCCGCCGTTGTCTCCCCAAACCTGCATTTCGACCACCGGCGTGGCAAAGGTCGTGTCGGGCCAGGCGCGCAGGGTTTCCAGCACGCTGCGAGACGCGCTGTTGAGGGCGTAAGCACGCACGTCGGGCATGGTGTGCATCCCCGGCGGCCTTTCAGGCCTGGTGACCAAAGCTACGCGCAGGCGCTCGCGCGCCAGCAGCAGGGCCAGTGTGCGGCCTACCACACCATCGCCGCGAATACAGACATCAAAGGTCTTGGACATGGCCCATTTTAGGAGGCAGGGCAAAATTGGTGCTTTGGGCAAACAATTACTGCGCGGTTTCTGGCCGTGCATCTGAACCTAAAGGCTTGAAAAGTGAGCGATCCATTGAACGAAACATTACCGGCCGACGCACCTACTGACCTCAGGGCCGTGATTTCGCGCCTTTATGTGTATCCGGTGAAATCCTGTGCCGGCGTGCAGGTGCAGGAAGCCCTGCTGACTGAAACCGGGCTGGAATTTGACCGTGCCTGGATGGTGGTGGACAGCAAGGGCGAATTCCTGACCCAGCGTGAATTGCCGCGCATGGCATTGATCAGGCCCCAGCTGAGGCACCACGACATGGTGCTGCGTGCGCCCGGCATGCTGGCCCTTCACATTGCGCTGGACCAAGTGGAAGAGCCCGTTCGCGTGCAGGTCTGGAAAGACGAAGTCCAGGCGTATGACATGGGTGCCATCGCGGCGCAATGGTTCACCGACTTCCTGGGCCAGGCTGCACGCCTGGTGCGGTTTGACCCCGAACACAAGCGGGTTTGCAGTCCGCAGTGGACCGGCGATGTGGAAGCGCTTAACCAGTTCAGCGACGGTTACCCGTTGCTGGTACTCAGCGAAGCCTCATTGGTGCATTTCAACGAAAAGCTGGTGGCTGCCGGCACCCCTGCGGTGGGCATGGAGCGCTTTCGTCCAAACATCGTGCTGGGCGATGCCGCTGGTGCCGACAGTCTGGCGCCGCACGATGAGGACCGCATTGAGGTGCTGCAGGTTGCCACGGCGCAAGGCGTGGTCCAGCTCAAGCCGGTCAAGCCCTGTCCGCGTTGCCCGATTCCGAATATCGATCCCGCGACGGCTGTCAGCAGCCCGGAAGTGGGCGACATGCTGCAAACCTATCGCCAGGATGCGCGGGTGAACGGCGCGCTGACGTTCGGCATGAATGCCATTGTGCTGGCGGGCATTGACCACCAGCTCAAGGTGGGCCAGCCGGTGGGTGCGAGTTATCAGTTTGAATGACTCTTGACCGCCCGCAGGGGCGGCGGGGCGTGGGCGGCCGTGGACGCAGGGAGCGCCTCTGGCGCCTGCGGACCGCTTGAGAGGCTGTCCAGCGTTGATTCGGCGTCCAGCGGCATGGGGTGTGTCAACTCCGGCTCGAGAAAGCGGATGGGGCGGCGGGTGCGAGCCGCCATGCTGTGCAGCAGGTCGGCCAGGGCCGTGGAAATTTCCTCGTGGCTGCCAAGGCGCTCGCTCAGCAGCACGCCCGCGACATGAAATTGCAGAACGACCTCCGGTTTCAGGCCCTTGAGCGGCATGAGGCCGGCCGCGATCAGGCGTGCCGCCAGGTCGGTGACTGGCGGGCGTGATTCAACGCCTTCAAGAATGAGGCCGAAGCGCGCCTCGTCGATGCGCCCCACGGTGTTGACATCGCGCAGAAGCCGGCGCAACTTGATCACGCTTCGCAGCAGGCTTTGCTCGGCCACCGCTGTGCCCCAGGTTTTCTTGATATACCGGTAGTTGACCAGCTCGATGTACACCACAGCCGCCGGCTCTTTGTGGCGCTGCGCCCGGCTGACCACCTGCTTGAAGCGGTCGTGGAAAAGATGTGCGGCGAGCAGGCCGGTGAGGGCGTCCTGGCTGGACATGGCCTGCTCGCGCGCTTCCACTGCGTGGCGCTCATGTGAGCGCGTGTTCAGCGCCACCAGCAGCAGGGGCACCTCAATGGTCAGCGCTGCCATCAGGCCGTAATGAGACAGCCACGACAGGGAAAACAGGCCCAGGATGCTGGTGACGGTGAGGAGCGTGACCAGCCCCAGCGGGGAAAAAGCCGCCAGTACCCAGAAACCCACGACATCGTGGCGTCGCCACGTCATGTAGGCCCGGCTTGTTCCCAGTGCAACAACGGCAACCAGGTAAGTCCCGAGGAGGCCTATGCCCAAGCCGCGCTCCAGCACGAGATAGGCCAGCGCCAGCGGCGCTCCGGCCATGCCTGTCCAGTAGGCCAGCCGCTCAAACCACTTGTGGCGTGAACCGGTGCCGCACAGGTGATGCACGACCAGCAGCGCCGAGCCGCCGCCCAGGATGGCGAGGAAGCCCTGCGCCATGTTGTTCCAGGTGCTGAAGTTGCCCCAGAGAAAATGGCCTGCCACTCCCGTCCACGCCGCTACGACGAGGGCCATGATGACGGCGTACACGGAATACCACCCATAGGCCCGGTCGCTGTAAACCCAGCTCTGGACAACGCAGGCAATGATCAACAGCACCAGTGCGCCGAATACCACGCCAATCGCGAGGTATTCCAGCTGAAGTCGCTGCGTCAGGTTGCCTCGCGTGCTGACCCGAACCGGAATGCTGACCTCCGTCTGGTGCTGTATGCGCACATACACGTCATGCACGCCGTTGTCCGGCAGGTTCAGGCGGAAATGCCCGTAACGGCCGGGTTCCGGCCAGCTGGAGACAGGCACGGTGTCCCCGGCAGTTTCGGCAATCCACCCTCCCGACGGTGCACGCTGGTACACCGTCGCCAGGTCCAGCAGGGGCAGGGGAAACTCAAGCAACCAGTCCTGGCGCGAGCCGGATGACCTGGCAAAACGGTAATGCAGCCAGAGCGCCGCGTGCGGGCCAAGCGAATGCACCGTATCGGCAACCGAGGAGACGAACAAGGCCCCTGGATGGCCGCCGGCCAATTGGTCGATGCCGGCCTGGCCGTCGCTGTCAATCCATGTCAAACTCGCCGCTGCCACGTCCAGGGTCGGCTTGGCGTCGTTTAAAGCCACGATGGGCTGGGCCTGCGCAGGATGCGCCAGAGCACCCAAAAAACCGGCCACCACAAAGATGGCGAATG
This sequence comes from Polaromonas sp. P1_F1, assembly GCF_056405795.1. NCBI lineage: Bacteria > Pseudomonadati > Pseudomonadota > Betaproteobacteria > Burkholderiales > Comamonadaceae > Polaromonas > Polaromonas sp. P1_F1. Next base: position 584,963 of record NZ_JBFUBJ010000001.1, on the reverse strand, counting down.
CCTGCCACAAAGCGCTCCAACCCCGGCCGGGCGCGCATCGAATACACTTCTCAGCCTGTTTTTGAAGGTTTCTCATGAGTTTGAAGTGCGGCATTGTAGGCTTGCCTAACGTCGGTAAATCCACCCTTTTCAATGCGTTGACCAAAGCGGGGATCGCGGCTGAAAACTACCCCTTTTGCACCATTGAGCCCAATGTTGGCATCGTGGAAGTGCCCGACCCGAGGTTGGCGCAATTGGCTGAAATCGTCAAGCCTGAACGCATTGTTCCGGCGATCGTCGAGTTTGTGGACATTGCAGGCCTGGTGGCGGGCGCCAGTACGGGCGAGGGACTGGGCAACAAGTTCCTGGCCCATATCCGCGAAACCGACGCCACAGTCAATGTGGTGCGTTGCTTTGAAGATGACAACGTGATCCACGTTGCCGGCAAGGTGGACCCGATTTCCGACATCGAAGTCATCCAGACGGAGCTTTGTCTGGCCGACCTGGCAGCAGTTGAAAAAGCCCTGCACCGCGTGACCAAGACGGCCCGCTCGGGCGACAAGGAGTCTGTCAAGCTGGTTGCCATCCTGGAGAAATGCCAGGCCGCGCTCAATGAAGGCAAACCGGTGCGCACTGTGGACTTCAGCAAGGAGGAACTGCCGCTGCTCGGCCAGTTTTTCCTGATCACCGCCAAGCCGGCCATGTTTGTGGCCAACGTGGCCGAGGACGGTTTTGAGAACAACCCCTTCCTGGACCGCCTCAAGGCTTACGCGGCAGAGCAAAAGGCGCCGGTCGTGGCGATCTGCGCCAAGATGGAAGCCGAGATGGCCGACATGGAGGAAGAGGACAAAAAGATGTTCCTCGCGGAGATCGGCCAGGATGAGCCGGGGCTCAACCGCCTCATCCTGGCGGCATACAAGCTGCTGGGCCTGCAGACCTATTTCACCGCGGGCGTGAAGGAAGTGCGCGCCTGGACCATCCACGTGGGCGACACCGGTCCGCAAGCCGCGGGCGTCATTCACACCGATTTTGAAAAGGGCTACATCCGCGCCCAGACGATTGCGTTTGCCGATTTCATCGCCTACAAAGGCGAGCAGGGCGCCAAAGATGCCGGCAAGATGCGCAGTGAAGGCAAGGAATACGTCGTCAAGGATGGCGACGTGATGAACTTCCTGTTCAGCAGCTGAGTTGCCAGGGCCCCCGGGTAACCTGGGGCCGATTTACTGCGAGGCCTGGACATCACGGTGGCGGCATCATGGAAGAAGTCGCGCCACAATACCTCACGAACGATCCGCACCATCGGGTGGCGGCCCCGTTACCGGCTTGCCAGAGCAGGCCATCCCCCCCGAAACCCTCGCTTTGAGAAAGAAAGAGAACACCATGTCCATCCAGCGCATCGAAACCGGCCCACGCATGTCCCAGGCCGTTATCCATAACAAAACCGTTTACCTGGCAGGCCAGGTGGCCGGCAACGACGCCGGCTCCGGCGTATACGAACAGACCCTCAGCATCCTGGCCAATATTGACCGCCTGTTGGCAGCAGCCGGCAGCGACAAGTCGCTTCTGCTCAGCGCCACCATCTGGTTGACCGATATGGACAGCTTCGGTGAAATGAACCGTGCCTGGGAAACCTGGGTGGTGCCCGGCGCCACGCCCGCACGTGCCACGGTCATGAGCCCGCGCCTGGCGGCGCCGCAGTACCACGTGGAAATCGGTGTGGTGGCGGCCCAAGGCTGATTTCTCATCCACGCTTGACCCGCCATAAAGGCCACGCCGCGATGACAGAACCCGTTCGCCTTGCCAAACGCCTGGCTGAAATGCTGTCCTGTTCACGCCGCGAAGCCGAGCAGTACATCGAAGGCGGCTGGGTCACTGTTGACGGGGTGACTGTCGAAGAGCCCCAGTTCCGGGTGTCGGGCCAGGCCATCGTGCTTGACAAGGATGCGAGCCTGCTGGCGATGACACCGGTGACTTTGCTGCTGCACAAGCCGGCTGGCCAGGACGCGAGTTCCGATGGCGGCGCGGCGCAGGTGGCCCGGTTGCTGTCGGCCTCCACACAATCGCCTGACGACCGCTCTGGCATCCGGCCGCTCAAGAAGCATTTCTCCACGGTGGAACTGGTGACGCCGCTGGCAACACCTGCCAGCGGATTGGTCGTGCTGACGCAGGACTGGCGCGTGGTGCGCAAGCTGCGTGAAGATGCCCGCGTGATGGAACACGAAGTGATCGTCGATGTCAGCGGTGACATCAAACCCGGCGGGCTGGACCGGCTGAACCGGGTGGACCACGGGTTTACCTTCAAGGGTGTTTTGTTGCCGCCGGCCAAGGTGAGCTGGCAAAGTGAAAAGCGCTTGCGCTTTGCCCTCAAGGGTGAAGTCCCGGGGCAGATTGCCTACATGTGCGAGAGCGTCGGCCTGCAGGTGCTAGGCATGAAACGGCTGCGTATCGGCCGTGTGGCGATGAGCCAGCTGCAACCCGGTCAGTGGCGCTACCTGCTGCCACACGAACGCTTCTGATCCTTCTTCTGATTCTTCTTCTGGTGCCTATCCGGTCACCACGCCGGGAAAGGCCCAGATCAGGCTGCCGGTCATCAAAAAGTAGCGCAAAAATTTACCGACCGCCATGTAAGCCAGGCAGGGCCAGAACGGAAACTTGAGCCAACCCGCGACCGCGCACAGCGGGTCTCCGACCACCGGCAACCAGGCCAGCAGGCAGGCCTTGGGGCCGAGTTTCTCCAGCCATCGGACCGCACGGCCGTGATGCGATGAATGCTGGTATTTGTCCACCACCTTGTGGGCGCCGTAACCCATCCACCAGTCGAGCGCACCGCCCAGCGTGTTGCCCGCAGTTGCTACCAGCACAGCGGGCCAGAACATGGCGGGGTTGAGCTTGACCAGGCCGAAGACCACCGGCTCCGAGCCCAGCGGCAACAGCGTGGCCGAGATGAAGGAAACCACAAACACCGTGCTCAAGCCGTATTCGGGCAGGGCCAAAAGTTCTATCAGGCGGTGAATCCAAGCTTCCATATATCTATTTGAGTATAGGCATGACGGGCCAGCCACCCTGTCAGGAAGACGCTTACAACTCCGTGTGCAAATTTCAATTGCTGAATTTTTGGGCAGGTACAATCGTGCCTCCTTTTTCAGCAACCTCGCAGCGCTCACTTCCCATGAACATCGGCCCTTACGCTTTGGCGAACAACCTGTTTGTCGCGCCCATGGCTGGTGTCACGGACAGGCCGTTCCGCCAGCTCAGCAAGAAGCTCGGTGCGGGCTATGCGGTCAGCGAAATGGTGACCTCTCGCCGCGACCTGTGGGATACGCTGAAGACTTCGCGCCGTGCGAACCACGAAGGTGAGGCCGCACCGATCGCCGTGCAGATTGCCGGTACCGACGCGCAGATGATGGCCGAGGCCGCCGCCTACAACATCGACCGCGGCGCGCAGATCATCGACATCAACATGGGCTGCCCGGCCAAGAAGGTCTGCAACAAGTGGGCGGGCTCGGCGCTGATGCAGGACGAACCCCTGGCGCTGCAGATCGTGGATGCTGTGGTGGCCGCCTGCGCACCGCGCAATGTGCCGGTCACGCTCAAGATGCGCACGGGCTGGTGCCAGGCTGAAAAGAACGCCCTGGCGATTGCCCGTGCCGCCGAAAGTGCCGGCGTGCAGATGATCACCGTGCACGGCCGCACGCGCGAGCAGGGCTACAAAGGCCATGCCGAGTACGACACAATTGCCGCCGTGAAAGCCGCGCTGCGCATTCCGGTGGTAGCCAACGGCGATATCACCAGCCCTGAAAAAGCGCGTGATGTGCTGGCGTATACCGGTGTCGATGCCGTGATGATTGGCCGCGCTGCGCAGGGGCGTCCGTGGATTTTTCGCGAGATTTCACATTTCCTTTCAAGCGGCACGCATCTTGCGCCACCGCTGGTGGCGGAAGTTGAACGCCTGCTGCTGGACCATTTGCGTGACCACTACGATTTGTACGGTGAATACACCGGCGTGCGGACGGCGCGCAAACACATCGGCTGGTATGTGAAGACCTTGCCCGGTGGTGAGGCGTTTCGCGCGCAGATGAACCTGCTGGAAGACTGCGAAGCGCAACTGAAGGCGGTGAGTGCTTTTTTTGAAGGGCTGGGGGCGCAGATGGACCGGATTCCGGCTGCTGCCGTCGAGGTTGATGACGAGGGCGTGCCTGTGCAGGCACGGGCGAACAAAGATAAAAATCAGGAAAATCAGGAAGAAGCTGCTGCATGAGCAAAAAACATATCGAAGAGTGCGTACGCACCAGCCTGGAAGGCTATTTCAAGGACCTGCGTGGCACCGAGCCCGACGGCATGTACGAAATGATGGTCAAGGTGGTGGAAAAACCGCTGCTGGAAGTTGTCATGCAGCATGCCGAGCAAAACCAGTCGCGCGCCGCCGAATGGCTGGGCCTGAACCGCAACACCCTGCGCAAGAAGCTGGTTGAGCACAAGCTCATCAAATAAAAAAACACGCTCCCATGGTCCGGCCCTTTCGCCGGCCATCCTCTTTAGAGAAGACAAAAATGAACGCACTGATTTCCGTTTCGGACAAAACCGGCATCCTCGAATTCGCGCAGGCGCTGCATGCCCTGGGCATCAAGCTGCTGTCCACGGGCGGCACGGCCAAGCTGCTGGCTGACGCCGGGCTCCCGGTGACCGAAGTCGCCGATCACACCGGGTTTCCGGAAATGCTCGACGGTCGCGTCAAGACCTTGCACCCGAAGATTCACGGCGGCCTTTTGGCCCGCCGCGATGTGCCGGAGCACATGGCGGCGCTGACAACCCACGGCATTGACACCATCGACTTGCTCGTGGTCAATCTTTATCCGTTTGAGTCGACGGTCGCCAAGCCCGGCTGCACGCTGGAAGACGCGATTGAAAACATCGACATCGGCGGCCCCGCGATGGTGCGGTCGGCGGCCAAGAACTGGAAGGATGTCGGCGTGCTGACCGATGCCTCGCAGTATGAAGGTGTGCTGGCCGAATTGAAAACCGGCGGCAAACTGACCGACAAGACCAAGTTCGCCTTGTCGGTAGCGGCATTCAACCGCATCAGCCAGTACGACGGCGCGATCAGCGACTATCTCTCAGGCATCCAGGCCGACGGCAGTCACGGTATGTTCCCCGGCCAGGCCAACGGGCGTTTCGTGAAAGTGCAGGACCTGCGTTACGGCGAAAACTCGCACCAGCAAGCTGCGCTGTACCGCGATCTGTATCCCGCACCCGGCTCGCTGGTAACGGCCAAACAATTGCAGGGCAAAGAGCTCTCATACAACAACATCGCCGACGCCGACGCCGCCTGGGAATGCGTCAAGAGTTTTGACCTCATCAAGGACGGCGCCGCCTGCGTGATCGTCAAGCACGCCAACCCTTGCGGCGTGGCGGTGGGCAAGGACGGCCTTGAAGCCTACAGCAAGGCCTTCAAGACCGACCCGACTTCGGCCTTCGGCGGCATCATCGCCCTCAATTGCCCGCTCGACGAGCGCGCCGCACAGCAGATTTCCAAGCAGTTTGTCGAAGTGCTGATGGCGCCTGCCTTCACACCCGAAGCGCTGGAAGTGTTCAAGACCAAGGTCAACGTGCGGATTTTGCAGATTGACCTGCCGCCCGGCGGCGACACGGCCTGGAAGCAGGGCCGCAACCTGATGGACGTCAAGCGCGTTGGCTCGGGCCTGTTGATGCAGACCGCAGACAACCACGAACTGGCCATCGGCGACCTGAAAGTCGTCAGCAAGCTGCAGCCGACGCAGGAGCAGCTGCATGACATGCTGTTTGCCTGGAAGGTTGCGAAGTACGTCAAGTCCAACGCCATCATCTTTTGCAAGGACGGCATGACACTGGGCGTCGGCGCCGGCCAGATGAGCCGCATCGATTCGGCTCGCATCGCCTCCATCAAGGCCGCCAACGGCGGGCTGACGCTGCAGGGCTCAGCAGTGGCGAGCGACGCTTTTTTCCCTTTCCGCGACGGCCTCGACGTGGTGGTGGACGCCGGCGCGACCTGCGTGATCCAGCCCGGTGGCAGCATGCGGGACGACGAGGTTATCGCGGCAGCCGACGAGCGCGAAGTGGTGATGGTGCTGACCGGGGTCCGGCACTTCCGGCATTAAGTCACGTTTTAAGGGTTTTTGATCGATAGCCCAATGGGAATGGGCGCGAACAGCTATCAAATTGATAGCATAACGCGTCCCTTTTCCCTTTTGGGTGAACAGGCCAGAGGCGGCGCAAGAACACTTCCGCACCTTGAACCCTGCATCAATGTACGGCCGCTATTGATTTAATAGCCGCTCGCGCCCGCCCTGATTGGGCTGAAGCCCGAATACTGCAATATATGTCAGGGCGCTGCCTTAGCCGGCGGCGAAGAACCTGGCCGCAGCCGCCACCGTCGCTTCGATGTCCGCGTCCGTATGCGCCGAACTCACAAAGCCTGCTTCATATAGCGCCGGCGCGTAATACACCCCGCTGTCCAGCATCGCATGAAAGAAGCGATTGAACGCAGGGCTGTCGGTCGTCATGACCGTGGCGTAGTTCTGCGGTAATTGGCCGAGCAGGAAAAAGCCGAACATGCCGCCTTCGCTGTCACCGCAAAATGGCACACCGGCCTTGCCGGCAGCCTGCGTGAGGCCGGTGACCAGGCTGCGGGTTCGGGCGCCCAGTGCTTCGTAAAAGCCGGGTTTGGCGATCTCGCGCAAGGTTGCCAGGCCGCAGGCGGTGGCCACGGGGTTGCCTGATAGCGTGCCGGCCTGGTAGACCGGGCCCAGCGGTGCCAGTTGCTCCATCACGGCGCGCGTGCCGCCAAAGGCGGCCAGTGGCATGCCGCCGCCTATCACCTTGCCCATGACCGTCATGTCGGGCTTGAAGCCGGGAATGCTGCGGGCGTAAACGCTCTGGGCGCCACCCAGCGCCACGCGAAAGCCGGTCATGACCTCGTCGAACACGAGCAGGGCACCGTGCTGCGTACACAGTTCGCGGCAGCGCTTCATGAAGGGCACGCTGGCACGCACAAAGTTCATGTTGCCGGCGATCGGCTCGATCATCAGGCAGGCGATGTCCTTGCCGTGCAGCGCGAAGGCTTCTTCGAGCTGGGTGAGGTGGTTGTATTCGAGCACCAGGGTGTGCTGCACCACTTCGGGCGGCACGCCGGCGCTGGTCGGGTTGCCGAAAGTGGCCAGGCCTGAACCGGCCTTGACCAGCAGGGCGTCGGCATGACCGTGGTAGCAGCCTTCGAATTTGATGATCTTGCTGCGGCCCGTGGCGCCGCGCGCCAGGCGGATCGCGCTCATGGCTGCCTCGGTGCCTGAGCTGACCAGGCGCACCATCTCGAGCGAAGGCACAAGGCGCACGATTTCCTCGGCGAGCTCCACTTCACGCTCGGTCGGTGCGCCGTAGGAAAAGCCTTCCAGTACGGCTTTTTGCACGGCTTCAACGACCGCCGGATGGCCATGGCCCAGGATCATGGGACCCCAGGAACCGATGTAGTCGATGTAACGCCGACCGTCCGCATCCCAGAAGTAGGCGCCCTGTGCGCGCTGGATAAAACGGGGTGTGCCGCCTACCGCCTTGAAGGCCCGAACCGGGGAGTTGACGCCACCGGGGATCAGCTTTTTGGCACGCTCAAACAGCGCGTTGTTGCGGGAGAGTTCGGCGGAAAGGGGCTTGGCAGGGGGCTTAGTGTTTGGTTGTTCCATTGGGGGGCAGGTCAATTTCAGTCTTCAAAACCAGGGCGGCATCATCGCCAGGCTCGGCATCAGCCGCTTCGTCTTCGGATTCATCGACATCAGCCTGTGCCCAGAACAGGCGGTCCGGCACGATATTGCCCATGCCGGGATGAAAGCCGGCATCCAGGCTGTGGTCCAGGTAAGTCAGTGCCTCGGAGGTGGCCGCCTGCAGGTCATGGCCGTTGGCCAGCAGTGCGCAAAGGGCCGCAGACAGCGTATCACCTGCACCGGCAAAGACCGCCTCGAAACGTTCGAATTTCTCGCTGTAAAGCACGGCTTGCGGCGTGGCCAGCACGTTGTCGATGAATTGGTCGGGCATGGGGATTCCGGTGACCAGCGTGTAGGGAACACCCAGGTCGGCAGCGGCCTTGGCAATATCCCGAGCCGAGGGATTGCGCTCCCCGGACCAGTCCGGCAGCAGCCAGCGCCATAGGCTGCTGTGGTTGCCGACCAACACTGTGGTTTGCGGCAGCATCAGCTCGCGAAAGGCGTCCAGATAGCTGTCGATTTCGCTTTCTTCCCACCACGACAGGTTGGGCATATAGGCGATCAGCGGCACATCGGCATAGTCCGAGGCGATCTCGGCAATGGTGCTGATGTTCTCGGGGCTGCCGACAAACCCGACCTTGATGGCGGATACCGCCATGTCTTCCAGCGCCGAGCGGGCCTGGTCGGTTACAGCCTCTTCGTCGAATGAAAAATGGTCGAAAATTTCGGCCGTGTCGCGCACATAAGCGCCTGTTACAACTGCCAGCGCGTGGGCTCCGGCAGAAGTGATCGATGCAATATCAGCAGTCAATCCGCCCGCTCCGCTGGGGTCGTTGGCGTTGAATGTCATGACGCAAGCCGGCGATGCGTCGGTATCCTCGATTTGGAGTTGTCGGCTGTCCAGTTGAGGATTTTTGGGGTTTGCCATAGGCTGCGATTTTGCCTTGTACGCGAATAAGCAACGCCGCCTCGATACAATTGTTGCATTCTATTCGAAGGCAACTTAAGCTGTGACTCAATCAATGACGTGGATGTGTTTAATTTGTGGGTGGATTTACGACGAAGCTGCCGGTGCGCCCGAACACGGGATTGCCGCCGGGACGCCATGGGCGCAAGTGCCCATGAACTGGACCTGTCCCGAATGCGGAGCCCGCAAGGAAGACTTTGAAATGGTTCAGATATAAGCGTCTTAGGCACTTGCCTGGACAATCGCAGGCCGGCATTTGCCGAGGGCCTGCAACATGAGGAGCATAGGCAGTGAGTATTCCCAGTTCCGGACTGAAGGTTTTGGTCATCGATGACAGCAATACCATTCGGCGCAGCGCCGAGATATTCCTGAAGCAGGGGGGGCATGAGGTATTGTTGGCCGAAGACGGGTTTGATGCCCTGTCCAAGGTCAACGACTACGAACCCAACCTGATTTTCTGCGACATTTTGATGCCCCGCCTGGATGGCTATCAAACCTGTGCGATTATCAAGCGCAACGCAAAGTTTGCTGGCGTCCCGATCGTCATGCTGTCCTCAAAAGACGGCGTTTTCGACAAGGCGCGGGGTCGTATGGTGGGTTCGCAAGACTACCTGACCAAACCTTTTACAAAAGATCAGCTGCTGCAGACCGTACAGGATCTCGGCAGCGCTAAACAAGGAGTAGTGTGATGGCAATCAAGAAAATACTGGTAGTTGACGACTCCAAAACCGAATTGATGTTCTTGACCGATCTGCTGGTCAAAAATGGTTTCACCGTCAAAACTGCTGAAAATGCAGAGGATGCATTTCGCCGCCTGGCGGAAGACAAGCCCGAACTGATCCTGATGGATGTGGTGATGCCGGGGCAAAACGGGTTCCAGCTGACGCGCGCCATCACGCGCGACCCGTTGTACTCGGATATCCCCATCATGATGTGCACCAGCAAGAACCAGGAAACTGACCGTGTCTGGGGCATGCGGCAGGGCGCCCGCGACTACATCACCAAGCCTGTGGATGCTGATGAGCTGATGGCCAAAATCAAGGCCCTTGGCTGATTTACGGCGTAAAACCAAAGCATGGCGAACAGACAAGCACTTAGAGAGCTACAAACCCGGCTGGCCGACAGGTTGCAGATTGCGCGGACGCAAGGCGTTGCCGCGTCCTGGCTGGCCGTGGAGGCTGGCGGGAAGAAATACCTGTTTCCCCTGAGCCAATCCGGTGAAATTTTCCCGTGGGTCAGTACGCAGCCTGTTCCGTATACGCAAGCCTGGTTCGCCGGTGTTGCCAATTTGCGCGGCGGCCTGTTTGGTGTCGTGGATCTGGCGAGTTACGTCAGCGGCAAAGCACCCCCTCCCAAAAACGAGCTTGCACGCACGGATTCCAGGCTTGTTGCACTCAACAGTGCCCTGGAAGTTAACTGCGCATTGCTGATCGACAAGCTGTCCGGGCTGCGCAATCAGGAGGCGTTCAGTGATTTTTCCGAAAAAGCGCCCGACGCGCCCGATTTCTTTGGCAACCAGTACGTTGACCTTAATGGTGCGACCTGGCAGGAAATCAACCTTCAGTTGCTTGCCCAGCAAGCGCATTTTTTGACGATAGGCGCATAGCGCACACTGTTTCTCTCCCGGAAGGCTCACCATGTCTGTTATTGAAAATATCCAGAAGCTATTTAAAACCAAGCCCGATCAGCCCGAGGACAGCATGGACATGGCTTCCGTCGGTACGCCAGATCCTCTTGCGACCGGAGCCATGGATCAGGCTGCGCTTCAGACCGCAGCGATTCGGCAGCCGGGTGGAAATGACGATGCTTTCGCGCCCAGCCGCATGGCGACCGCCGAGGACGGCGCACCTGCGGTAAATCAAGAGCTGCTGCGTCTGCCTTTATTGGGCCGCAGGACCATCGGTCAGCATCAGCGGGTGCTGGTGTTTTTCCTCGCCGTCGCGGTGGCTGTCCTGGGTACGGTGACTTTCCTGGCGCTGAGCCAGGCGGATAAAGTGGCTCAACAGGTGGCGGCCACCGGGCAGTCTTTGATGCAGTCGCAGCGTCTGGCGAAATCGGTGTCTCAGGCGCTGGTGGGCAGTGCCCAGGCCTTCCCTGACGTGCGTGAGAGTTCTGACGTACTGGCAAAAACCGTGCGCGGACTGAAATCCGGTGAAGAAAGTCTGCGTCTGGCGCCAGTGAGTGATGACCTGCAATCTGACGTGGAAAAGGTCACGCCTTTCATGGAGCGCGCTGAAAAGAACGCGAAAACCGTGATGGGTCAGCAAAATATTCTGACCCAGGTGGGCAACGCCCTGCGCACCATTAACCGCCAGTCTTCGGATTTGCTGGAAATTGCAGAAACTGTTTCGTCACTCAAACTCCAGCAGAATGCGGCGCCGGCTGAAATTTCGGCATCCGGTCAGCTGGTGATGTTGACCCAGCGGATTGGTAAGTCTGCCAATGAGTTCCTGACCATGGAGGGCGTGAGCCCTGAAGCCGTGTTCCTGCTGGGCAAGGATTTGAACTCGTTCAAGGAAATTGCGCAGGGTTTGCAGGAAGGCAGCCCCGAGTTGCGCCTGGCCGGCTCCAAAGATCCGCAAACGCGCGAGCGGCTGGAAGCCCTGATGGCGCTCTATGAGCAAACCCGTGTGCAAGCTGGTGCCATTTTGGGTAACTTGCAGGGCCTGGTGTCTGCCCGTGAAGCGCAATCTTCGATTATTGCGGACAGTGAGCCCCTTCGCCGTGGCCTTGAGGATTTGCAGGGCAAGTTGTCGCTGCAAACCGGTCTGAGCGTTTTGTCGCTGGCCATCCTCGCGGGTGCTGCTACCTTTGCCCTATTGTGCGCAGCTGGCCTGGCCAAGCTGCAGGTGGAAGACAGTAAGCAGCGTCAGGCTGTTGCTGAAACCCAGCGACAGGAAGCGAAAGGGCAAGAGCAGGACGCCAAGCGCGTCAACGACGCCAACCAGGCCGCCATTTTGCGGTTGATGAACGAGTTGCAGACAGTGGCTGAAGGTGACTTGACGCAGGAAGCGACTGTGACCGAGGACATTACCGGCGCTATCGCCGACTCGGTGAACTACACGGTGGAAGAGTTGCGGCAGCTGGTGGGTAACGTACAGAACACGGCGACCCGCGTTGCGCAAACGACGGCCCAGGTGGAAAGTACCTCTACCGAACTGCTGGCAGCGTCCACTGAGCAGCTGCGCGAGATTCGTGAAACCGGCCAGTCGGTGCTTGATATGGCATCCCGAATTAACGAGGTGTCCACACAGGCGCAGGAATCTTCCCAGGTGGCGCGCCAATCGCTGACAGCCGCCGAATCCGGCCTGCAGGCTGTGCAGAACGCCATCGGCGGTATGAACTCCATCCGCGACCAGATCCAGGAAACCTCCAAGCGGATCAAGCGACTGGGTGAGTCCTCGCAGGAGATTGGTGAAATTACCGAACTGATTTCAGACATTACCGAACAGACCAACGTGCTGGCGCTGAACGCCGCCATTCAGGCCGCGTCAGCCGGCGAAGCCGGACGAGGCTTCTCGGTGGTTGCGGAAGAGGTGCAGCGACTGGCTGAACGTTCCGCAGATGCTACGCGCCAGATTTCGGCCCTGGTGAAAGCAATTCAGACCGACACGCAGGATGCCGTGGCCGCTATGGAACGCTCCACGCAGGGTGTGGTTGAAGGGGCCAAGCTGTCCGATAACGCGGGTACCGCGCTGACCGAGATTGACCAGGTGTCACGCCGGCTTGCTGACCTGATTGAGCAGATTTCAAACTCCGCCTCCCGCGAAGCCGCATCGGCGAACGTGGTGGCCGGCAACATTCAGCACATTTTCGCGGTGACGGAGCAAACGGGAGAAGGTACCCGTTCCACGGCACAGCAGGTGCGAGACCTTTCCCGCATGGCCGAAGAGCTGCGCCAGTCGGTGTCCCGATTCAAGATCGCCTGATGCCAGCTTGTCGTGCGCTGAACGCAGCTTTCGCCCCTGACACCGATTCCTGAACCGGCCCGTTATCTATGCAATCCAACGTCCCGAACTCAACAGCTGCCGAGCTCGACCTCGCTGTCAATGACCTGGGCCCCCTGGCCTGGGTACTTGACGAACTTCGCAAGTCGCTGGACGGTGCTGCCAAAGCGCTGAAGCGTTTTGTGCGGGACGCAGAAGCCGCGCGTGGGTCCGATCTTGCGGCGCTTGACGCCAGCCAGTTGCGCATCGCACGGCAGCAACTGCATCAGGCCGTGGGCGCGCTTGAAATGGTGGGCCTTGCGGGGCCAGCCTTGGTGTTGCGGGCGATGGAAGCTGCGGTACAGAAATTTGTGCAGCAACCTGAGCAATGCAGCCAGGACGCTGCCGGAAAAATCGAACGCGCCAGTTTTGCGCTGACCGAGTATCTTGAAGGTGTGCTGGCCGACAAGCCCGTGTCACCCGTTTCGCTTTTCCCCCAATACCGTGATGTGCAGGAATTGGTGCGGGCCGACCGCATTCATCCGGCTGACTTGTGGCCGCTTGAGTGGCGCTGGCTGGAGCCGGAACTGGCGACGACAGCGGAGCCCCGCAATTACGATGATGGTGCTCGCGCTGTCATGGATCAATCGGTGCTTCAAATCATGAAGGGTAAGGCACCGCAGGCAGCCAAAAAAATGAAGGAGCTCAGCCTCGGATTTGCGGCCAGACAGGCGGACCGCCAACCCAGGATATTCTGGAAGATCGCGGCGGCCTATTTCGAAGCGGTCGCGCATGAGTTGCTCGGGTCGGACATCTATGTACGGCGAGCTGCATCGCGAATCCTGATGCAGTATGCCTCGCTTGCCAAGGGTGATACGGGGGTATCGGATCGGCTGGCGCAGGATTTGCTCTTCTTCTGTTCACAGGCTGTTTCTCCTCGCGCCAGCGACACGCCTGCACTTTCGGCAATCCGGTCAGCCTATGGTCTCAACCGATTCAAACCGGTGGACTATGAGCTCGTTCAATTCGGGCGTTTTGATCCGGCTCTGCTCGCCCAGGCCCGCAAGCGCATCACGTCTGCGAAAGAAACCTGGTCGTCGCTTTCCGCCGGGGACGCCAATAAATTCAAGTCCGTGACGGACCAGTTCAGCCTCGTCACGGATTCTCTGCTCAAGCTTCATCCGCCCAGCGAACCACTCGCGCAGGCGCTGACTCGCGCCGTGGATACGACGGTCCGGTCTGGTCAGGCCCCTGGAATAGAACTGGCCATGGAAGTGGCCACCTCGGTGCTTTACCTTGAAGCCGCTTTTGATGACCTGGATCCCAACGATCCCCAGCTGGCTGTGAGAACCGCCAATCTTGCTGAACGGCTGGAAGGCGTCCGTGCAGGCGGCGAGCCACAGCCTCTGGAAGGCTGGATGGAAGAGCTGTACCGCCGGGTCAGCGACAAGCAGACCATGGGCAGCGTAGTCGGTGAGTTGCGTGTGTCGCTGGGTGAGCTTGAAAAATCACTTGATGTGTTTTTCCGCAACCCGCAGGACAAAGTCGCGCTTCAATCCGTGCCCGGCCAGCTTTCACAAATGCGTGGCGTGCTGTCGGTACTCGGGCTTGATCAGGCCTCGCACGCCGTGCTGCGCATGCGGGACAGCGTTGAGCAGATGCTGGTCACTGAAATTGATGAACAGCGCGCGCGTGCAGCGGGAACATTCGAGCACCTCGGGAACAACCTTGGCGCCTTGAGTTTCCTCATCGATATGTTGAATTACCAGCCGGCGCTGGCGAAAAAACTGTTTGTGTTTGACGCGGAAAAAGGCGAGCTCAAGCCTTTGATGGGCCGGACCCAGAACGCCGGTAGTGCGGCGACCTCTGTCACGGTCAACAATGATGTGCTGTCACAGGAAGTGATTTCTGTTGTGCAGGATGCGGGTCTTGGCGAAACGGACCACAACCTCACGCTCAAACTTGACACGCTGGCCACGCATGCGGCGCTGGCCGAACAACCTGCGCTTGCGCAAAGTGCGCGCGAAGCCGCCGTCGCAGTTTCCGGAAGCAACGCGAGTGTTGCTGCGGAGGCGCTGACGACCTTGGCATTTGCCGTAACGCCGGTGCAGGCGGCGCCTGAGAGCCCGGCCGCGTCGGATGATTTTGAAGAAGACGACCTCCGTGACATCTTTCTTGAGGAGGCACGCGAAGTTGTCGGCAACGGCCAGCAAGCTTTGGCTGCGCTGGTCAATGATCCGGCCGATGTATCTCAACTCACGGTTTTGCGGCGTGCTTTTCATACGCTCAAGGGCAGCTCCCGCATGGTGGGACTCAACGAGTTCGGCGAGGCGGCGTGGTCGCTTGAGCAGATGCTCAATAGCTGGCTGGCCGACCAGAAGGTTGCCACGGATGAGTTCCGGGCTTTATCGCTGGAAGCCATGGGCGGTTTTGCAAAGTGGATTGAAGACATTGCGGGAAATCGCGATGGATCGTGGTCGGCGTCTACCTTCCGAGCCAGTGCCGATGCGATGCGCACTGAGGGCCGTTACAGCCCCCTGGTGACTGCCGTAGTCGATGCTGCCGAGGTTCCTGTGGCCGCCGTGGCGGCAGCAATGCCAACAGTGCTGGCACCTGAGCTGGAGCTGGATTCAGGTGTTCCCGAAACCGTGGGTGCTGAACCTGTTGCCGACCCGGCCGTCGTGACGGATCTGGATTTTGACCTCATGTTTGAGTCGGAAGGTGCAGCTGCGACCGCGAGCCCTGCGGAGCCTGCAGGTCCGTCTGTGGCAGAAATTGAAGGCATTGATTTCGGCAGTTTGTCCGCAGTTTCTGCGACGGCTGATACAACACCAGCGTCAACGCCGCCCGCTTCGGCGGAGCCGTTCGCATCCCTGGAAATAGATGCAACAGAACCGATCGAACTGTCGGACGCGGATTTCGACAAGCACTTTCAAGCCGAGGCCGTGGCGGCTGAACAGCCAACGCCTGTGGTCTTTGATTTCACCCCTGAGGGGCACAAACAATTGCCGGCAGCGGCCGAAGGCGCCGATCTGGCCGGGCAACCGCAACACTTGCAGGCTGCCGAAGTTCTGAAGACGGATGATGCGGTCGATGCAGCTGACAGTGTGCTGCCATTGGATGGCAATGGTGACGAACAGGTCAAGGTCATCGGTGCCTTGCGCATTGGAATTCCGCTTTACAACGTCTACCTGAATGAAGCAGATGAATGGTCACGCCGGCTTGTGACTGAGGTGGCCGAATGGGCGCTCGAGCTGAACCAACCGGTCAGTGACTCTACCGTCGCCCTGGCCCATTCCCTCGCGGGAAGTTCCGCGACTGTCGGGTTCCATGCCCTGTCCGGAATGGCTCGGGCGCTTGAACAGGCTTTGCAGCAATCCAGTGTTCACCACAGCAATGGCGCCGCCAGGTATGGGCAGGTATTTGTTGATGCAGCGGAAGACATCCGCCGGCTTCTGCACCAGTTTGCCGCGGGGTTTCTCAAGGAGGCGGATGCAACCATCCTTGACAGGCTGAAGCAACTCGATTTCTCTGATTCGGTTTTGCCACCGGGTAACGATTTTTCCGACTTCGACTTCTCCCCCGAATCGGTGGAGGTGGAAACGGTCTCTGTAGAGCCGGTGCGCTCACTGGAACCAGAGCCAGAAGTGACGCCGGCTCAGGTAATTGAAATGCCTGTCCCCGCTCAGGTCACGCCGGTGCCTCCACCTGCTGCTGTCGTCTCTCCGCCTGCCCGGCTGGTAGCGACCGTGGCTGCACCAGTGAACTCGAACTTCGAGGAAGACGAGGACGACGAAATCGATGCGGTCGATGCGATTGATCCCGACCTGTTTCCGATTTTTGAAGAAGAAGCTGCAGAACTCATGCCCCAGCTGGGGGGCGCACTGCGGCAGTGGTCTTCACGTCCTGATAACCAGGGCGCACGCATGGAAGTCCTCCGTGCACTTCACACGCTCAAAGGCAGCGCCCGGCTGGCAGGTGCATTGCGGTTAGGCGAAATGGCTCACCGGATTGAGTCCGAAATCGAACATCTCGGCTCTGATGCGGCTTCAACCCAGGAATTCGAACCCCTGATGACGCGTTTTGACGCCATGGAAGCTACATTTGAGGCCTTGCGCCGTGCTGATGCGGCTGCTGCGGCTGCACCCGTCACGCTTGCGCCTATTGCACCTATTGCGCCTATCGCGACCGTTGAGCCCGTACTGAAGTCGACCACGCAGGACAAGCCCGCTCCAATTGTGGATGCACAGGAAACTCCAGCCGAGAGCGCCGCTCCGGTTGCCGCCGGTGCGGGCCGCAAGCTCACGGTGCCGGCGCCGCAGACCATGGCCATGCAGCCATTGCGACAGGCGGCCAACGCCTCGATCCGCGTGCGCTCCCAGTTGCTTGACCGCATGGTGAACCAGGCTGGTGAGGTCATGATCACGCGCTCCCGGCTGGAAGCCGAACTCAGCCAGCTCCGAGGCTCGCTGAACGACATGAGCGGTAACTTGAACCGCTTGCGCCAGCAGCTGCGGGACATTGAGTTGCAGGCTGAAACCCAGATGCAGTCGCGATTGGCTCAGGCCAAGGAAGCCCAGGCAGGGTTCGACCCGCTGGAGTTCGACCGCTTTACCCGCGTACAGGAACTGACGCGAATGATGGCCGAGTCGGTGAATGACGTGGCAACCGTGCAGCGCACCTTGCAGCGCACGGTGGAAGCCACCGAAGACGACTTGATCGCCCAGGCTCGCCAGACCCGAGAGCTGCAACGCGACCTGCTCCGTACCCGCATGGTGGAGTTCGAAGGCATCTCCGAGCGCCTGTACCGCGTGGTGCGCCAAGCGTCCAAGGAAACCGGCAAGCAGGTCCGCCTGGACTTGCTGGGCGGCACCATGGAAATGGACCGCGGCATGCTGGACCGTATGACACCGGCCTTTGAGCACTTGCTGCGCAACTGCGTGGCCCACGGTATTGAAAGTACGCAGGTTCGCACCGATGCGGGCAAGGACCCGGTCGGCCTGATCACCGTTCACTTGCGCCAGGAAGGTAACGACGTTTCGGTTGACTTCAGCGATGACGGCGCTGGCCTGAACCTGGCACGTATCCGCGAAAAGGCCATCAGCCTCGGGATGATCACGGCTGATCAACCGCTGGAAGACGGCGACGCCGCTAACCTGATTTTCATGCCCGGCTTCTCTACGGCCGCGCAGGTGACCGAGCTGGCAGGACGCGGCATCGGTATGGATGTAGTCCGCTCTGAAGTCAACGCGCTCGGTGGCCGGATCGAAACTTCCACCGTCGCCGGTCAGGGAACGCACTTCAAGCTGGTACTCCCGCTGACTACTGCTGTGACGCAGGTGGTGATGATCCGCTCGGGCAATCTCTCAATCGGCGTACCTGCCAACGTTGTGGAAACCGTCAGGCGCGCTTCGGCCAAAGAGCTGCAGCAGGCCTATAACACCGGCACACTGGAGATTGCCGGCGAGTCGATGCCCTTCTTCTGGTCCGGTGCATTGCTGCAGGCCTCGCACCACAGCGCCGAAGCCCAGGGCAAGACCACACCGGTCGTGATTTTCCGAAGCGCCGCACAGCGCATTGCCCTGCATGTCGATGAAGTGTTGGGCAACCAGGAGGTTGTGGTCAAGAACCTGGGCCCGCAGTTGTCCCGTCTGCCCGGCCTGGCCGGTATGTCAGTGCTGGCTTCCGGTGCGGTCGTGCTGATTTACAACCCGGTTGCGCTGGCTTCCGTGTATGGCCAGCAGGCGCGCGCATGGAGTTCAGACCGGGCCGAGCCGCACATGCTTGAAGGCTCCGGCGCTACCGCGGCAACCACCGACGGCGGCAGCGGCAGCGTCGCGAAAACGACGATGGCGGCACCTGTCGCCCCGCAGATTCCGTTGATTCTTGTGGTCGATGACTCCATTACGGTTCGCCGGGTTACGCAACGTCTGCTTCAGCGTGAAGGCTACCGTGTCTCCATGGCGGCCGACGGTCTGCAAGCGCTTGAACGCCTGCAGGAAGAGCGGCCGGCCGTGGTGCTGTCAGATATCGAAATGCCGCGCATGGATGGCTTTGACCTGGCGCGCAACATCAGGGCTGACGTGCGCCTCAGTAACCTGCCCATCATCATGATCACGTCCCGCATCGCCGAGAAGCACCGTGAACATGCCAAGGAGCTGGGCGTCGACCACTATCTGGGCAAACCGTTCTCTGAAGAAGAGTTGATGAGCCTGGTGCGCCACTATTGCGCTGCCGAGACCACCGCGACCGCCTGAGGTAAAAAAGCAGAAAAAAGCCTGTAGCCTAGGTAGGACGTGCGCAAGCAGCTCCTAAAATAATAGCAAGGCCTGAGAGTTTCTCTCAGGCCTTTTTTACGACCGCATAGCGCTGCAGGGTCAGCGCCCGCGCTTCGTCGTGCTGCACGATGGGCATCGGGTAGTTTTGGCCCAACACCACGCCCGCGGCGGCCAGCTCCAGCGGTTTCGCAAGCCAGGGGCTGTGTAGCGCCTTGTCTGGCAGCTGTGCCAGCACTGGGAGGTATTTGCGGATAAATTTCCCGTCAGAGTCGAACCTCTCGCTCTGGCTGACCGGGTTGAAGATGCGGAAATAAGGCTGCGCGTCACAACCCGTGCTTGCCGCCCACTGCCAGCCCCCGTTGTTGGCTGACAGGTCAAAGTCGTTGAGCTTTTCGGCAAAGTAGCGTTCGCCCCAACGCCAGTCGATGCCGAGGTCTTTCACCAGAAAACTGGCAGTCACCATGCGCAGGCGGTTGTGCATATAGCCCGTCTGATTAATCTGGGCCATTGCCGCGTCCACCAGCGGGTAGCCCGTCCGGCCTTCGCACCAGGCCTGGAAAAACACTTGGGCTTTGTCCCCGCTCTCCCACTGTATCGCGTCATAGGCCGGCTTGAACGCGCTCCCGACGGCGTGCGGAAAATTGGCAAGGATCTGCGCATAAAAATCACGCCAGATCAATTCGCTGAGCCAGGTGGCGGCACCTTCATTCCCTCGATTTGCAGCGTTCAAAGCCAACGCAGCCATGTGCCGTATCGACACCGTGCCGAACCGAAGGTGCACACCCAGGTAACTCGGGCCCTTGACGGCAGGGAAGTCCCGCACCTCCTTGTACTGCGCCATGCGGCCAACGAAATCCCCCAAAAGCCGGGCACCGCCTTCACTGCCCGTGGGGATTTTCAGTGCCGACAGGTTGCTGGCCTGAAACCCCAACTCGCCCAGCGATGGGACAGGGCGCCTGCTTGCCGATACCGGTGCCAAGGCCGTACCGTACTTTTCGACGGGATAAGCTTTGAGGTAAAAATCGTCCACCTTCTTCAGCCAGGCATTTTTGTAAGGCGTGAACACGGTGTAAGGCTTGCCCGCCAAGGTCAGCACCTCCTGGCGCTCAAAAATAACGTGGTCCTTGAAGCTGTAAAAGGCCTTGCCCCCGGCCTCGAGCGCCGCCTGTACTGCAGCGTCGCGCGCCAGCGACTGCGGCTCATCATCGTGATTGGCAAAGACGGCATCGGCGCCCAGCTCTGCCGCCAGCCGCACCACCGCGTCCACGGCACCGTGATGGGCCGTCAACAGGCCGGCGCCGAGGCTGCCAGCCGCTGCGCCCAGCCTCTGCAGTTGGCCATCCAGCCTCAGTACCGATTCCTGTATGAATTCCACGCGGCGGTCAGTTTGGGGCAAAACCTCCAGAATGGTTTTGTCAAAAACAAATGCGCAATACACCTGCTTACATGACTTCAGCGCGTGGTACAGAGCGGCGTTGTCCTGAACCCGCAGGTCGCGCCTGAACCACATCAACCCCGTTTCATACTTCTTGTGCATCCGGCCATCGTAGCGAAAAGCGGCTATCCGGCCGTAGATCCCCCGCGAATTGGCGGGTGGCCGGCAGGGTGGGCTCCCCGCGCCGTCCCGTCCGGCGTAAAATCCCGCCATGGCCACGGATTCTGCATCGATCAACCTCACGCACCACTTCCTCATTGCCATGCCGGGGATGGATGATGAAGCTTTTGCCAAGAGCGTGGTGTACATGTGCGAACACAGCGACCGGGGTGCGCTGGGGCTGGTCATCAACAAGCCCAGCGATATCAATCTCAAGAACCTGTTCGACAAGGTCGAGTTGCCTCTGCGGCGCGACGACCTGACCCAGTCCCCGGTATTCCAGGGCGGCCCGGTCCAGACCGAACGGGGCTTTGTTCTCCACGAATCCATGATGCCGGGCAACGAATCGGTCTATGCCTCGACGATGACGATCCCCGGCGGCCTCGAAATGACCACCTCCAAAGACGTGCTGGAAGCGCTCTCCACGGGCGCCGGCCCGCGCAGGGTGTTTGTCTCCCTTGGATATTCGGCCTGGGGTGAAGGCCAGCTGGAATCGGAAATCTCGGACAACAGCTGGCTCACGGTCGCAGCCGACGTCGGTGTGATTTTCGACACACCGGTAGAGCAACGCTACGACAAGGCGCTCATGCTGCTGGGCCTGCAAAGCTGGATGCTCTCTCCCGAGGCCGGTCACGCATGAGCCTTGCGGCCATGCCTTCCCTTCGGGCCTCTGGCCTCCAAACCTTTCTGGCTTTCGACTTCGGTCTCAAGCGCACCGGCGTTGCCACCGGCAACGTGCTGACCCGTACCGCCACCCCCCAGCCCACCATCAACGCTGAAGGCAGCGACGCCCGCCTCAAGGCGGTCGAGGCGCGCATCAAGGAGTGGCAGCCCGACGCCCTCGTCATCGGCGTGCCCTTTCACCCCGACGGCGCAAGCCACGACAATACCGTGCGCGCACAAAAGTTCGCCCGCCAGCTTCGCGGGCGCTTCGGCCTGCAGGTCTTTGAGGTGGATGAACGCTACAGCACCACCGAAGCACTGGCCGGCGGCGCAGCCGATGCCGACGCAGCCTCGGCCTGCATCATCCTCGAGCAGTTTTTAAGGAGTTTTCCATGAGCAGCCTGACCCTGGACGCTGAGGCGCTGTATAGCGACCTGCTGCGCGGCATGCGCCAGCAACTGGCGTCTTATCCCCAACCACCCAAGCTGGTCGGCGTGGCCTCGGGTGGTGCGTGGCTGGCACAGCGCCTGCAAAAAGACCTGGGCCTGGAAGGCGAAGCCGGCGTGCTGTCGTCCTCCATGCACCGCGACGATTTTTCACAGCGCGGCCTGGCTTCCAGCGGTCAAACGCTGCTGCCTTTTGACGTGAACGGCGCCCACCTGGTCGTGGTGGACGATGTGCTCTACACCGGCCGCACCATCCGGGCGGTGCTCAACGAATTGTTTGACTACGGCCGGCCCGCCAGTGTCAAGCTGGTCGTACTGGTAGACCGCGGCGGGCGCGAGCTGCCGGTGCAGCCCGACCTGGCGGTGGCGCGCGTGGCCTTGCCCGCTTCGCAGTCGCTTGAACTGGCCCGCGCAGAGGACGGCAAGTTCAGCTTCCAGGTTCAGGGCTGATCGTCACCATCACTATTACTGCCAGGCCACCCCCAAAAAACCAAGAGACCCCAAGGAGTCCATCACATGCTGTATCGACGAAATCCGCAACTCAACAAAAACGGCGAGCTGATTCACCTGCTGTCGATTGAAGGCCTGCCCAAGGCCACCCTGACGCAGATCCTCGACACCGCCGCCAACTTCGTCAGCGTCAACAACCGCGAAGTCAAAAAAGTCCCGCTGCTGCGCGGCAAGAGTGTCTTCAATCTCTTCTTTGAAAACTCCACCCGCACCCGCACCACCTTCGAAATCGCCGCCACGCGGCTGTCGGCCGATGTCATCAACCTGGACATCGCGCGCTCATCGGCCTCCAAGGGCGAGTCGCTGCTCGACACCATCGCCAACCTGAGTGCCATGGCCGCCGATCTCTTCGTCGTGCGCCACAGCGAATCGGGCGCACCTTATCTGATCGCCCAGCACGTCGCGCCGCATGTGCACGTCATCAACGCCGGCGACGGCCGCCATGCGCACCCCACGCAGGGCCTGCTCGACATGTACACCATCCGGCACTACAAGAAAGATTTCAGCAAGCTCACGGTCGCCATCGTCGGTGACGTGCTGCACTCGCGCGTGGCGCGTTCCGACATCCATGCACTCACCACGCTGGGCTGCCCCGAAGTGCGCGTGGTCGGCCCCAAGACCCTGGTGCCCGCCGACATGGCGCAGATGGGCGTTCGCGTCTGCAATACGCTCGAAGAAGGTATCAAGGACGCCGACGTAATCATCATGCTCAGGCTGCAGAACGAACGCATGTCCGGCGCGCTATTGCCCAGCAGCCAGGAGTTCTTCAAGAGCTTCGGCCTCACCACCGAAAAATTGAAACTGGCCAAGCCAGACGCCATCGTCATGCACCCCGGGCCTATCAACCGCGGCGTTGAAATTGACTCCGCCGTTGTCGACGGCACGCAGAGTGTGATCCTGCCGCAAGTCACATTTGGTATTGCAGTCCGCATGGCCGTCATGAGCATAGTCGCAGGGAACGAAGCATGAAGATACTCATAAAAAACGGCCGCGTCATCGACCCAGCCTCGAAATTCGACGAAGTTTGCGACGTGGCAATTGCCGCGGGCCGCATCGTCTCGCTCAAAGGCCCGCCCGCTGATTTCGCGGCCAACAAGACGATTGATGCCACGGGCTGCATCGTCGCCCCCGGCCTGATCGACTTGTCCGCCCGCTTGCGAGAACCTGGGCACGAGCACGAAGGCATGCTCGAAAGCGAACTCGCCGCGGCTGTGGCCGGCGGCGTCACAAGCCTGGTCTGCCCGCCTGATACCGATCCGGTACTCGACGAGCCCGGCCTCGTTGAAATGCTCAAGTTCCGCGCCGAGAAGCTGCACCAGTCGCGCGTGTTCCCGCTAGGTGCGCTCACGCGTGCGCTCAAGGGTGAGACGCTGACCGAGATGGTCGAATTGACGGAATCGGGCTGCGTAGGCTTCAGCCAGGCCGAGGTGCCGCTGGCCAACACGCAAGTCATGATGCGCGCCCTGCAATACGCCTCGACCTTCGGCTACACCGTCTGGCTGCGCCCGCAAGAGATGTACCTGGGAAGCGGCGTCGCTGCCAGCGGCGCTTTGGCCACGCGCCTGGGCCTGAGCGGTGTATCAGTCGCCGCCGAAACCATCGCACTGCACACCATCTTCGAGCTGGTGCGTGCCACCGGCGCGCGCGTGCACCTGTGCCGCATCAGCAGCGCCGCGGGTGTGGCCCTGGTGGCCAAGGCCAAGACAGAAGGCCTGGCCGTGACCTGTGACGTCAGCATCAACAGCCTGCACTTGACCGACGTGGACATCGGCTACTTCGACAGCCGCATGCGGCTGGACCCGCCGCTGCGTCAGCAGCGCGACCGCGACGCCATCCGCCAGGGTTTGGCCGACGGCACCATCGACGCGCTGGTGTCTGACCACACGCCTGTTGACGAAGACGCCAAGACTTTGCCCTTTGCCGAAGCCGAGCCGGGCGCCACAGGGCTTGAGTTGCTGCTGGGCCTGGCCTGCAAATGGGGTACTGACAGCGATGCTGGTCTGCAGCGCGCACTGGCGGTGCTTACGAGTGAACCCGCGCGGGTGCTGGGCAATGCGCTTGGCACGCTGCAGGCCAGCGCGGGGCAGCTCGTTAAAGGCGGCGTGGCCGATATCTGCATATTTGACCCCGCCGGTGAATGGACAGTCGAGCCCGCCGCCTTGCGCAGCCAGGGCAAGCACACACCGTTCTCGGGCCACCAGATGCCTGCGCGCGTGCGCTGGACGATCGTGGGCGGACAGCTCGCTTATGAAGCTCCTGACGCTTCACACTGAGGCGCTGCTTCCGTATGAAATGGCTTCACTTTTGTGGGACCTTGTTGCGCGCCATCGTGCATGCCGTCCAGGGTTTCTGGACGATCAAGACTGCTTTCCCCAAACTTCCCCAGGCTGAGCAGGAGGCCCGCGTACAGGCATGGGCCGGGGCCATGCTGTGCATCGTGGGCATTGAACTGGTGGTCAATGGCACGCCGCCGGCCACCGGCCCGGTGTTGCTGGTGGCCAACCATATTTCGTGGCTGGACATCCTGGTGATGCATGCCTCGCGCCATTGCCGCTTTGTCTCCAAGGCGGATGTGCGGGACTGGCCCTTTGTGCGCACGCTGTCAGACGGCGCGGGTTCCCTCTACATCGAGCGCGAGTCGCGGCGCGATGCTCACCGCGTCGTCACGCAAATGGCGGACCGCCTCCGCGCAGGCGACATCCTGGCGGTGTTCCCTGAAGGCACGACGGGCGACGGCATCACCCTCAAGCACTTTCACGCCAACCTTATCCAGGCGGCCATTGAAGCGTCTGTGCCGGTGCAGCCGGTGGCACTGAAGTTCATCGACGCCGCCAGCGGCGCGACCAGCTTCGCCCCCAGTTATGTGGATGACGAAACCCTGGTCGGATCGATTTGGCGCACCCTGACTGCGCCGCCGCTCAAGGCGGTCGTTACCTTTGGCGAGGTGCAGGCCCCGCAAGGCCAGACCCGCCGGGTGTGGGCGCAGGCGCTGCGGGAAGATATTGAGCGTCTGAGGCAGACGCAAGGGTAAAGTGGCCGGCGGAGCTAAGCGCGGCTAGGGCGCAGCAACGGTTTCACGGGGAAAGGTCACCACATGGTCGACCTCGGCACGTATGCCTATCCACTCGCCCAGCGCATGGTTGTGGTGCGACGGCACATGCGCCATCACCGTCTCGCCCGTCTGCAATTTGAGCGTGTACAAAAACTCTGACCCGCGAAATGCCTTGCGCACGATCTGCGCTTTCACTGGTGCGTTGTCGTCATGCACGATGTCGTCGGCGCGCAGCAGCACGTCGCACAGGCCGCCGGCATACGCGCCGGGCAAGGGGCATTCGAGCATGTCCGTCAGGTCGCCCAGCGCAGTGTGCACCACCACGTCGTCGCCGCGCTGCTCGATATGCGCTTGCGCAAACACACCATGGCCGATGAAGTCAGCCACAAATCGGGTGGCAGGGCGGTGGTACAGCGCATAAGCCTCATCCCACTGGTGCAGTTTGCCCTGGTGCATTACGCCGATGCGGTCGCCGATGGCAAAAGCCTCCAGCTGGTCATGTGTGACGAACAGTGCGGTGGCGCCGGCCGCCTTCAGGATGCCGCGCACCTCGTGCGCCAGGCGCTCACGCAGGTCCACGTCCAGGTTGGAAAACGGCTCGTCCAGCAACAGCAGGCGCGGCTGCGGTGCAAGCGCGCGCGCCAGTGCCACGCGTTGCTGCTGGCCGCCTGAAAGCTCATGCGGAAAGCGCTTGTGCACATTGCCCAGGCCGACCAGCTCCAGCACGTCTGCGACGCGCTGCTTGCGCTGAGCGGGTGTTAGATGAGTGAGCCCGAAGGCCACGTTGTGCGCGGCATCCAGATGCGGAAACAGCGCGTAGTCCTGAAACACCATGCCGATGCGGCGGGATTCGGCCGGCACATGCAAGGCGGCGGTGCTCACCACATCCTTTGCCAGCGTAATGCTGCCGGCATTGGCCCGTTCAAGGCCAGCCACTGCGCGCAGCAAGGTGGTTTTGCCGCAACCTGAAGGCCCGATCAGAACGCCGATTTCCCCTGCCTGGAGGCTGAACGACACGCCGTCCACGGCGGGTTTTGAGCGGCCGGCGTAGTGCACGCCCAACTGGGAGATATCCAGAAACATGCAAACAATTGTAGATGCTTACAATTCTCATTTGCAGTGACTGACTGCAAAAGCGTGGCGAACGCAGGCGGGGGCAGGGCTCCTTCCCGCGAGAGGCCTTTTTGCTGAGGCTTCCGGGGCTCCATGTTTCGCCGATATTTCCCTTCTGTTGTGCTGTTTTTGCTGGTTGGGCTGCTGACGCTGCCGGTGCTGGCCGTCGCCTTGTCCTGGCTGCAGTTCAACAGCGATGCGCAATCCATCCTGCTGCAGATGCTGCAGACCGTGTTGCCCGATTACACGCGCACATCACTGCTGCTGTGCCTGTGCGTGGCCTTTGGCGTGGCGGTGGTGGGAATGGCCACCGCCAGCATGGTCACGCTGTTTGATTTCCCCGGGCGCCGGGTGTTTGAGTGGGCCTTGCTGCTGCCGCTGGCCATGCCGGCCTATGTGCTGGCCTATGCGTATACCGACTTTCTCCAATACGCCGGCCCGCTGCAGACCTGGCTGCGTGCCAGCTTCGGCCTGCAGGGCCGGCTGCTGCCCGAGGTGCGCAGCCTGGGGGGTGCCGTACTGGTCTTCACCGTCGCGCTCTACCCCTATGTGTACCTGCTTGCGCGCACGGCCCTGTCTGAGCGCGCCGTGCACCTGATGGAAGCGGCGCGCCTGCTGGGCGCACCGCTGTCGCGCCGCATCCGCGGTGTGGCGCTGCCGCTGGCGCGGCCTGCCGTGGCCGCTGGTGTGGCGCTGGCGCTCATGGAAACGCTGGCCGACTTCGGCGTCTCCAGCTATTTCGGCATCCAGACCTTCACCGCCGGCATCTACAAGGCGTGGCTCTCGATGGACAACCGCATCGCTGCGGCGCAGCTGGCGACCGTGCTGCTTTTCTTTGTCGCGCTGCTGCTGTGGATAGAGCACAGCGCGCAAAAGCGCATGCGCTTTGCCACCGGCCGCGGCGCGCGCGCCGGCGCGCAAGACGCGGCCCCCGTGCAGTTGCGCGGCCTGCGCGCCGTTTCGGCCTGGCTCGTGTGCGCCGTGCCCATCGCGCTGGGCTTTGTGTTGCCGGTGCTCTTTATGCTGCGCCCGCTGGTGCTGGGGTGGGACAACCTGCTTTGGGACAAATTCATTGGCTGGACGCTCAGCAGCATTGGCCTTGCAGGCTTGAGCGCACTGTTGGCCACCGCGCTTGCCTTGGGCCTGGCCTTTGCGGTGCGCCGGCAGCCGGGCCTGCTTACCCGCGCTGCCGTGCACCTGGCGGGTCTGGGTTATGCCGTGCCCGGCGCGGTGATTGTGGTGGGCCTCCTGCTGCCCGTGGGCTGGTTGCAGGCCGCTGCGCCGCAGACCAGCGCGGGCTATTGGGTCACCGCCACCATCCTCGGTGTGGTCTGGGCTTACCTGGTGCGCTTCAGCGCCGTGGCACTGCAAAGCCTGCAAAGCGGCTACTCGCGCATCCCGGCCAGCTTTGACGACAGCGCGCGCATGCTGGGCACCAGCGGCCTGGGCATCCTCAGCCGCGTTCATTGGCCGCTGCTCAAGCGCTCGGTGGCGGCAGCGGGCCTGCTGGTGTTTGTCGATGTGATGAAAGAGCTGCCCGCCACGCTGGTGCTGCGGCCCTTCAACAGCGACACCCTGGCCGTGATCACCTACCAGCTCGCGCGCGACGAGCGGCTTGGTGAGGCCGCCTTGCCCGCGCTGGCGCTGGTGCTGGTGGGTTTGCTGCCCGTCGCGCTGCTCAGCCGCACGCTGCGGTCAAAGTAAACGCAACCAGGCACTTCCCGTCAGCCGCACTCAGGCCTTGGCCTTGATGTAGCGGTATTCCTGCATCAGGCCGCCAGAGCCGCAGGCTTCGCCACGGGCTGCGATTTTTCATCTTTGGTGTCGCTGCCGTCCACCACCTTGATGTCGAAATAAAAACAGTTCTTGCCCTGGCCGGCGTGCCATGCAGTTACGTTCCGGCCAGGAAGCCGTTGCGAATTTTGTTGCTTTTCTTCGCGCAATGGCACGTTCTCGCAGCGCGGCGCCGAGCCTGTAAGCATGAGCCTACGCTCATCAAATACGGGGGCCTACGGTGGGAGAAAAAGAACGAGCGTACGGTGTGAACATGCCGCCCGGACGACATGGGACATAAGTGCGACGGGCGAATTTATCAACTGACGTTCAGGAGAACACCATGAACAAGGACCGCGTGGAAGGCAACTGGCTTCAATTCAAAGGCAAAGTCAAAGAACAGTGGGGCAAGCTCACTGACGACGACCTCGATGTAATCGCCGGCAAACGCGACCAGTTGCTGGGCCGCATCCAGGAGCGCCACGGCCTCAGCAAGGATGAGGCTGAGAAGCAGGTCGCCGCCTGGAAAGACCGCAACCCGACCGATTTTTTTGAGCGCTATTGATCCGCCGTTGAGCGTTCCAGCGTCCATCCATAACCAATCCATAACTCCAACTCATCCAAAGGAAAATCCATGAAAACCAAATTACTGATGCTGACCGCTGTGATGTCCTGTGCTTTTGCCGGCCAGGCCCTGGCTATGACCAAAGAGGAACATAAAGCCGAGAGCAACCGCATCTCGGCCGACTACAAAGCCGGCCGCGACAAGTGCGCCACCTTGAAAGACAATGCCAAAGACATCTGCGTGGCCGAAGCCAAAGGCGCTGAAAAAGTCGCCAAGGCCGAACTGGAAGCCCAGTACAAGCCCAGCCCGCGCAACACCGAAAAGGTGGCCCTGGCCAAAGGCGATGCCGCCTACGACGCCGCCAAGGAAAAGTGCGACGACCTGAAAGGCAATGAGAAGGACGTTTGCGTGAAAGATGCCAAAGCGGCCCACGTCAAAGCCAAGGAAGACGCCAAGGTCGCCAAGACCTCAGCCGACACCAGCAAGAACAAGACTGAAAAAGTGACCGAAGCCAAGAAGGACGCCAGCGCCGAAAAGCGTGAAGCCGACTACAAAGCCGCCAAGGAGCGTTGCGATGCGCTTACCGGCGCCCCGAAGGACACCTGCCAGAACGACGCCAAGGCCAAGTTCGGCATGAAGTAAGCGGCGGAGCCTGCTACCCGAGGGTGGCAGGCCTTCCTCCAGAACGGCGCGTGAAACCGCCGGAATCACCCGGGATGCCGAGGCATCACCGGGTTTTTTCGTTTTGCCCTCCTGTTGCGCCTCTCTTGCTTCACCCCGCTTGTTCGCCCGGTTCCTCATTTGCTATTAATTCAGGAGCTGCTTGCGCAATATACATAAGGGCTTCGGCTACTTTTTTCATAAGAAATCAGCCTGCTGGTGGTGCGGGCGTGACGGCGCTTGTAGAGCCGCAGCCGGCTGCGCCACGGGGATGCGGCTGGCGTCGTCGGTTCCCCAGAATCCAAGGAGCACACTGGGACAGGGCGCCGGCTCCGGCGTGCATCGGGGTCGCGCTCTTAAAATGAGAGCTTCGCGGCGGCCAGAGATTCAGCTGTTTGCCGCCCGCCACAACCAAAGGTCTCAATGCTTGTTCAGGATGGTTTGCCCGCTCGCGAACGCTTGCGTGCGTTGCTGGTCATCGTTCTCGGTATTGTCATGGCGGTGCTTGACGGGACCATCGTTAACCTGGCGCTGCCGGACATCGCCCGTGAACTGAACGCCGCGCCCGCCCAGTCCATCTGGGTCATCAACGCCTACCAGGTCGCCACGCTGGCGCTCTTGCTGCCGCTGGCCACATTAGGCGACATCATCGGTTACCGTCGCGTTTACCTGGCAGGCATGGCCGTGTTCACGCTGGCCTCGCTGCTCTGTGCGCTGGCTGATTCATTGACCACACTGGCGCTGGCCCGCGTGCTGCAGGGCTTGGGCGCGGCTGGCCTCATGAGCGTCAACACCGCGCTGGTTCGGCTCATCTACCCAAAACACCTGCTCGGCCGCGGCATCGCCATCAACTCGCTGGTGGTGGCCACCGCCTCGGTGGCCGGCCCGTCGATTGCGGCCGGCATTCTTTCCGTCGGTTCGTGGCCGTGGCTGTTTGCGCTCAATGTGCCGTTCGGCCTGATGTCGTTGTGGTGGGGTCGAAAGGCGCTGCCCGAGAACACCGCCAAGGCAGAGAGCCTCAAGCTCTCGCCGGTCGATGTGGTGCTCAACGCCCTGATGTTCGGCCTGGTGTTCCTGGGCGTAGACGGCCTGGGTGTACGCGTGGAAGCTGTGCCGGGTGCGGCATCATCCTTGTGGCTGCCGCTGGCCGAGCTGGCCGCCGGAATCGTCATCGGCGTGATCTACGTGCGCCGCCAGCTGGCCATGCCCGTGCCGCTATTTCCGCTTGATTTGCTGCGCATTCCCGTGTTCGCGCTGTCCATGGGCACGTCGATAGGCGCCTTCTGCGCGCAGACGCTGGCCTATATCTGCCTGCCCTTTTTGCTGCTGGGCAGCTACGGCTTCAGTCACCTCGAGGCGGGCTTGCTGCTCACCGCCTGGCCGCTGGCGATTGTGGTGACTTCGCCGCTGGTGGGCCGGCTTATAGGGCGCTATCCAGGCGGCCTGCTGGGCGGCGTTGGCATGGCCATGCTCTGCCTGGGGCTGGTGTTGCTGGCCGTGTTGCCCGCGCATCCGGCGCAGGCCGACATCGTCTGGCGAATGGCGCTGTGCGGCATCGGCTACGGCCTCTTTCAGTCACCCAACAACCACACCATCATCACCTCGGCGCCCGCACACCGCAGCGGCGGCGCCAGCGGCATGCTGGGCACGGCACGTTTGACGGGACAGACATTGGGCGCGGTTTTACTGGCGATGATTTTTGCCGTGTCCAGTCCCGGTGAAGGCGGTCAGGGTCCCTTGATCGCCCTTTGGCTGGCCGCTGCCTTTGCCGCCACGGCCGGTGTTTGCAGCGCCCTGCGCATGACGCAGGCAGCACGACCCAAAACTCAGACGGATTAAACGGCGGGCGCCTGCAGGCCCGCCGCCCGGTGCACTTCGACGCGGATTTCTTCGGTAAGTTTTGCCTTGAGATCCGTGAAAACCGGTGTCGTCTTTACCAAGTAATGCCGTGGATGCTCCAGGGGCACCGCAATGTCGCACTTGATGCGGCCTGGTCTTGCGCTCATGACGACCACGCGGCTGCCCATAAAGATGGCCTCATCGATGTCATGCGTCACGAACAGCACGGTTTTCTGCTCGGCCTCCCAGATACCTTGCAGCAGCTCCTGCATCAGCTCACGCGTCTGATGGTCCAGTGCGCCGAAGGGCTCGTCCATCAGCAGGATGCGCGGGTTGTTGGCAAGGGCACGAGCGAGTGCTGTGCGTTGTTGCATGCCGCCTGAAAGCTGTTTGGGGAAATGGTTCTCAAATCCCTGCAGTCCGACCTTCTTGATGAATTGGTGCGCGATATCGTGCTGCTTTTCCAGTGGCATGCCTTTTTCCCGCAGGCCAAAGCAGACGTTTTGCAAAATCGTGAGCCACGGAAAGAGCGTGTAGCTCTGGAACACCATGCCGCGGTCCGCGCCTGGGCCCGCTATGGGTTTGCCGTCCAGCACGATGGTGCCGCTTGTGGGAATGTCCAGCCCGGCGACCATGCGCAGCAGGGTGGACTTGCCGCAGCCTGAAGGACCGAGGATGGTGATGAAGTCGTTCTCGGCAACCGCGAGGTCGGTGGCTTGCAGCGCGACGGTGCCGGGGCCCTTGTTGGCGGCAAAGGTTTTCGACAACTGGGTGACGGTCAGGATCGGTGTGGAGGAAGAAGAAGTCATCGGCCTAACTGAGCCCACGGGAAAAGTTTTCTATTGAGCGCTTTAAACGCCAGGTCGGTGACCAGGCCGAATACACCAATGACGATGATGCCGAAGATGATCTGGTCTGTCGCCAGCAGTGCCTGGCTGTCGGTGATCATGTGGCCGATGCCGCTGGACGCGCCTATCAGCTCCGCGACGATCACATAGGTCCAGGCCCAGCCCAGTACCATGCGCAAGGTCTCGGCAATCTCGGGCGCTGCACTGGGCAGCAGCACGCGCACCACGATGCCGCGGTCGGCCGCGCCCAACGTGTAGGCCGCCTCGACCAGGTCGCGCCGCGTGTTGCCGACACTCACGGCAATCATCAACACCAGTTGAAAGAAGGAGCCGATAAAAATCACGGCGAGCTTCTGTGCCTCACCAATCCCGGCCCACAAAATCAGTAGCGGAATAAAAGCCGAGGCCGGCAGATAGCGTGCGAAGCTCACAAAGGGTTCAAAGAACGCTTCGACCGGTTTGTAGGCGCCCATCATCACGCCGAGCGGCACTGCCAGCAAGGCCGCAATCGCAAAGCCGCCCAACACCCGCCAGACCGTCATGCCGATGTCCTTGGCGAAACCCTGGTTGGCCAGCAGGTCGTAACCTGATTTCACCATGGTGATGGGGTCCGCCAGGAATGTCTTGGAGACATAGCCCCCCAGCGTGAAGATGGCCCACACGACAAAGAACAGGATGAAGAAGCTCACACCCAGCGCGATGCGCGCGCCGGGAGTGACAGGTTGGAGTGGTCTCATGCGCGTAACCTGGTAGCGGCGCTTGCCTTCGCCAGGGCCAGCGCGGAACCGGCTTTGCCGGGCCGCTGGTGGCGCCCCCTTGAGGGGCTGAGAGCCGCGGCTCCAAGCCTGCCCGCGCAGGCTTGGACGGCTCGGAAGAGCCGCCGCCTCTGGCGGCGGTGCGGAGCGGCCGAAGGCCGCTTCGGGGGGGAGCTCATTTGATGAACCGGGTGTCAGCCAGCTTGGTCATGTCTGGCAGCGACTTGATGATGCCGGCTTCGAGCAGCAGGTCAGCCGCTTCCTTGCTGAAGGCAGCATGCTCACCGGCAAAGAATTTCTGATTCGCCGCGCGGTCTTGCCAGCGCAGGTATTTGGAGGAGGCTTCAAAGGCATCGCCGGTCTGCTTCACGTCAGCGCCCATGATCTCGAAGCTCTTCTTGGGTTCCTTCTGGATCATCTCGACAGCCTCAAAGTAGCTGTCGGCCAGAGCCTTGGCGGCTTTGGGGTTTTCTGCCAGGAATTTGGGCGTGCAGCCAAATGTGTCCATCACCATGGGGTAGTCCAGCGTGGTGGCGAGGATCTTGCCAGCCTCTGGCTTGGCGCGCACCGCACCCAGGTAAGGCTCGTAGGTCATGGCGGCATCCACACCGTCGGTGCCGGCAATCATGGCGTTGGCCGCGGCCTGCGGCTCGAGGTTGACGATCTTCACATCCTTGGTGCTCATGCCGTTTTTCTTCAGCATCCAGGCCAGGGCGAAGTAAGGCGAGGTGCCGGGCGCGCTGGCGGCCACGGTCTTGCCTTTGAGGTCGGTGATCTTGGTGATGGCGGGTTTGACCACCATGCCGTCGGCGCCATAGCTCTTGTCGAGCTGGAAGATCTGCGTGGTAGCCACGCCGTTGGCATTCCACACCACCCAGGTTTCTACCGTGGTGGCGGCGCACTGCACATCACCCGAGGCAATGGCCAGGTGGCGGTCTTTTTGCGGAATCTTTTTGATGGAGACGTCGAGCCCGTTTTTCTTGAAGATGTTGGCTTCCTTGGCCAGTGTCAACGGGGCGAAGCCCGTCCACCCCGAGATGCCGACGGCGACTTTGGTTTCCTGCGCCTGGGCATTCATCGTGGCCAGTGCGGCCGAAGCGGCCAGCAGTGAAAAGGCAAGGTGCTTCTTCATGAAAGATTTCTCCTGTAGGGAACGGGTTGGGATATCGCTACTGTATGCAGGCTTCATGCCAGCCGCAAGGCCGTTAGCTCGGTGATTTGCGCTTCACCGGCCAGACCAATCAGCCCGCCCGCCACCAATTGGTGCACCTTCTCCATGTCGGGCGCAAGGCTGCGGTCATGCATCATGGCCGGCGAGACCTGGCGCACCAGTTGCAGCACACCCTCCAGCACGGTGGAACTCTTGAGCGGTCGCAGAAATTCAATACCTTGTGCGGCAGCCAGCAGTTCGATCGCCACGATGTATTCGGTGTTGCGCAGCATGGGTTGCAACCGGCGCGCCGCGAATGTGGCCATACTCACATGGTCTTCCTGATTGGCCGATGTTGGCAGGCTGTCCACGCTGGCCGGGTGGGCGAGTGATTTGTTCTCTGACGCCAGTGCTGCGGCAGTGACATGCACGATCATGAAGCCGGAATTGAGGCCCGGCTCGGGTGTCAGAAAGGCCGGCAGGCGCGAGGCTACGGTGTCGACCAGCATGGCGATGCGGCGCTCTGTGATGGCTCCGATTTCGGCGATGGCGACTGCCAGCGCGTCGCAAGCCAATGCGACCGGCTCCGCATGGAAATTCCCCCCGGAGAGCAGCGTTGCATCGTCAGCAAACACCAGCGGGTTGTCGGTCACGGCATTGGCTTCGCGCATTAGCACCTGCGTGGCGTAACGCATCTGGTCCAGGCAGGCACCCATCACCTGTGGCTGGCAGCGCAGGCAGTAAGGGTCTTGCACGCGGTCGTCGCCTTCGAGGTGCGAGCGGCGAATCTCGCTGCCCACCATGATGGCGCGGTAGGCCGCAGCGCAGTCGATCTGGCCCGGTTGGCCGCGCACGGCGTGGATGCGTGGGTCAAACGGGCCGTCGCTGCCGCGCGCAGCGTCCAGCGTGACGGCGCCCGAGATCACAGCGGCTTCAAACAGGCGGTCGGTGGCGAGCAGTGCATCCAGCGCCAGCGCGGTCGAGACCTGAGTGCCGTTGATCAGCGCCAGGCCTTCCTTGGCCGACAACTTCACCGGCGTGATGGATACCTGTTTGAGCGCATCACCCGCGGCCATGCGCTCACCTTGGTAGAAGACTTCGCCTTCGCCAATGAGTGGCAGGCACAGGTGGGCCAAGGGGGCCAGGTCGCCCGAAGCGCCTACCGAGCCCTGGCAGGGGATCACCGGCGTCAGGCCTTTGTTGTAGAGCGCTATCAGTGTATCGATCACGACTTCTCGCACACCGGAATAACCGCGTGCCAGGCTCGCGGCCTTGAGCAGCAGCACCAGTCGCACCACGCGCTCGGGCATGGGCTCGCCCACACCCACGGCGTGAGACCGTAGCAGGTTAAGTTGCAGGATTTCGAGGTCGGCCTGCGCTATGCGCTGATTGGCCAGCTTGCCAAAGCCGGTGTTGACGCCGTAGACGGCGGCACCACCCTGTGCCGCCTGCTGTACCAGGGCTGCACTGGCGCGAATGCCCGCTACAGCAGACAGGTCAATGGCGAGTGTTTCACGCCTGGTGTGGATTTGCCGAAGCTGGGACAGCGTGAGATAGCCAGGTTGGATGTTCATGAGGGAGATGTCCGGGTTTCGTCAAAGGGGGCGGCTATGCGCCGCCGGCCATACTGGCGCGTGGTTCGAGCGGAACGCCACGCTTCAGCGTCCCATCATGGGCAGGTTCAGCCCGTTGTCTGTGGCGCTTTGTTTCGCGATGTCATAACCCGCGTCGGCATGGCGCATCACGCCGGTCGCCGGGTCGTTGAATAGCACACGCGCGAGCTTTTCCGACGCCTCGGCAGTGCCGTCGCACACGATGACCACGCCCGAGTGCTGCGAATAGCCCATGCCGACGCCGCCGCCATGGTGCAGGCTGACCCAGGTTGCGCCGCTGGCGGTGTTGAGCAGCGCGTTCAGCAACGGCCAGTCGCTCACGGCATCGCTGCCGTCTTTCATGGCCTCGGTCTCGCGGTTGGGCGAGGCGACGGAGCCGCTGTCCAAGTGGTCGCGGCCGATCACGATGGGGCCTTTGAGCTCACCGTTTTTCACCATCTCGTTAAAGGCCAGGCCTGCCAGGTGACGCTCGCCCAGTCCTATCCAGCAGATGCGCGCCGGCAGGCCCTGGAAGGCGATGCGCTCTTCGGCCATGTCCAGCCAGCGGTGCAGGTGCTTGTTGTTGGGAAAGAGTTCTTTCATCTTCGCGTCGGTTTTTTGGATGTCTTCCGGGTCGCCTGAGAGTGCCACCCAGCGGAAGGGGCCGACGCCGCGGCAAAAGAGCGGGCGAATGTAGGCGGGCACAAAGCCGGGGTAGTCAAAGGCGTTTTCGACGCCGAAATCCTTGGCGACCTGACGCAGGTTGTTGCCATAGTCCACCGTGGGAATGCCCATTTCGTGGAAGGCCAGCATGGCTTTGACGTGCGCCACGCAGGATTCGCCAGCGGCTTTTGTCAGTGCGGCGTGCTGGGCAGGGTCTTTTTGCGCGGCGCGCCATTGCGCGACCGACCAGCCTGCGGGCAGGTAGCCATTGATGATGTCGTGGGCAGAGGTCTGGTCAGTGACGATGTCGGGGCGTATGCCGCCGGCTTTGGCGCGCTTGACCAGCTCCGGAACGATCTCCGCCGCGTTGCCGCACAGGGCGATGGAGACGGCTTCTTTGCGCGAGGTGTGGTGCTTGATCATCTCCAGCGCTTCGTCAAGGTCTTTGGCCTGCTTGTCGACATAGCGCGTGCGCAGCCGGAAGTCGATGCTGGACTGCTGGCACTCGATGTTGAGCGAGCAGGCGCCGGCAAAGGTAGCGGCCAGCGGCTGCGCGCCGCCCATGCCGCCCAGGCCGGCGGTCAGCACCCAGCGGCCTGCGAGATCGCCGTTGAAATGCTGGCGGCCGGCTTCCACAAAAGTTTCATACGTGCCCTGAACGATGCCCTGGGTGCCGATGTAGATCCAGCTGCCGGCCGTCATCTGGCCGTACATCATCAGGCCCGCGCGGTCCAGTTCGTTGAAATGCTCCCAGGTCGCCCACTTGGGTACCAGGTTGGAATTGGCGATCAGCACGCGCGGCGCGCCCGTGTGGGTGCGGAACACGCCGACCGGCTTGCCCGACTGCACCAGCAGGGTTTCGTCGGCTTTGAGTTTGCGCAGGGAATCAAGGATGGCGTCAAAGGCCGGCCAGTTGCGGGCTGCCTTGCCAATGCCGCCGTACACCACGAGCTCGTCAGGGTTTTCGGCGACTTCCGGGTCCAGGTTGTTCTGGATCATGCGGTAGGCCGCCTCGATTTGCCAGTTGGCGCAGGTAAGGGTGCTGCCGCGGGGCGCGCGCACGGGGCGGGCCTTGCTATCCAGAAAAGGGGTTTGGGAAAGATCGGACATGAGACTGCTCCGGAGAAGACGGGATAACAGGGGAATTTCACAGCACCAGAAAAAAGGAATCAACCGGCGACAGGATAAATCGTAGTTGTCTATACAACTTGTGTCAACTGCGGTAATCTATGGTTTGTGCGCAAAAGCCGGGCCGGCAACCCTGACCGGCCGATGAAAGGTCGGGACTTTTGCGGTGACAATGATTTTTTACACACGCGAGCACTCCGCTGAACCATGGCCACCACACCACTGCCTGCCTACGGTCAGGTCAAGGCATTCATCAAAAAACGCATCAGTGCCGGCACCTGGAAGCCCGGCGACCCGGTGCCCAGCGAAGCCGTGCTCATGGAGCAGTTCGGCGTGAGCCGCATGACGGTCAACCGGGCGCTGCGCGAGTTGATGGGCGAGGGCATGGTTACGCGCATCCAGGGCTCCGGCACTTTTGTGGCGGAGCTGCACCGCATTTCCTCCACACTGACCATTCGTGACATTCATGAGGAAGTGGTGGAACGGGGGCACGTACACACTTCGCGCGTGCTGCTCGCTGAATCTGAAAAAGCCAGCGCCGACCTGGCGCGCACCCTGGGCTTGCGGCCGGGCGGGCGGGTGTTTCACACGATATTGATTCACCTGGAGAACGGCGTGCCGATTCAGTATGAAGACCGCTATGTGAACCCGGCGGCGGCACCTGATTATTTAAAGACCGACTTCACCCAGACCACACCCACCCACCATTTGCTCGAGCAGGCGCCGCTCACCGAGGCCAGCTATTCCATTGAGGCCTGCCTGCCCTCGGCGTTGGAGGCCAAACACCTGGACATCAAGCCCGCAGAGGCGTGCCTCGCCATGATGCGGCGCACCGTGAGCGGCAGCAACATCGCCAGTGTGGCGCGCCTGGTGTACCCAGGCTCTCGTTACAGTTTTGCCGGGAAGTTTCAGGCATGAGCCCGCCGGGCTGTCCCATGGGCTCATACCCCAGCGCTGTGGCGCGGAGGTTTCCTCAATGAGCTGGAACATCGTGCGGCTGGTCGACATCCCCGCGACGCCGTGGCGCAATGGCGGTGGCGTCACGCGTGAGCTGGCCATGTGGCCAGATGCGGGTGACTGGGCGTGGCGCATGTCGGTGGCGGATGTGGACAAGAGCGGACCGTTTTCGAAGTTCGAAGGCATCGAGCGCTGGTTCGCGGTGCTTGAAGGCGCGGGGGTTCACCTGGACGTAGCGGGTGTGCCGCACCGCGTAACAGCCAGCGACGCGCCGCTCTTTTTTGATGGCGCTGCGGAAACCGGTTGCGGCTTGATTGACGGCAAGACGCGCGATTTCAACCTGATGGTGCGCCGGGGCAACGCGCCTTCCCGCATGGTTCGCGTGGCAGGACGTTTTTCAGAAACCCTGCATGCTATGAAAACGATAGCTGTGTACGCATACGGATCAAGCGCTACAGTGTTATTTGATGAAGAAGTTTTGCAGCTGGAACCAGCGGCGCTGGCCTGGCGCACGGTAACGGGTAGCGCTGCGGTTCGCATCGCTGCAGAGCAAGCCCTCTGGATGGAGATACCCGCATGAGCCTGCAACTCTGGACCAACTGCCGCGCGGCCACGCTGCAAGCCGGCGCCGCACAGCCTTATGGGTTGATTGAAGATGCTGCGCTGGTGGTGGAGGGCGAATCCATCGTGTGGGTGGGCCCACGTGCTGATGTGCCTGCAGACCTTTTCGCTCGCTGCACAACGCAGCATGACGCCGGCGGTGCATTGGTCACTCCCGGTCTCATCGATTGCCACACCCATCTTGTCTACGGTGGCGACCGCGCCCACGAATTCGAGTTGCGCTTGAACGGCGCGACCTATGAAGAGATTGCCCTTGCCGGTGGCGGCGTCGCCTCGACCGTGAAGGCGACTCGCTCCGCCAGCACGCAGCAACTTCAAGCGCAGAGTGCGGCCAGGCTTCAACGATTGATTGCCGAAGGCGTGACCACACTCGAGATCAAGTCCGGCTATGGCCTGGCGCTGGAGCATGAACGCAAGACGCTGTCGGTGGCGCGCGCGCTGGGGAAAACCCATGCGGTGGATATTCGCACCACTTTTTTGGGTGCCCATGCGGTGCCGGCTGAATTCGCCGGGCGCACTGACGCCTATGTTGATGCCGTACTGGAAATGCTGCCGGCGCTGCACGCCGAAGGACTGGTTGATGCGGTCGACGCGTTTTGCGAGCGCATTGCTTTCAGCCCCGCGCAGACCGAGCGGGTTTTTGCCGCGGCCAAGGCCCTGGGCGTTCCTGTCAAGCTGCATGCCGAGCAGCTCAGCGACAGTGGTGGCGCGCAGCTCGCGGCGCGCTATGGCGCGCTCAGCTGCGACCACCTGGAGTGGTTGTCGGCTGAGGGCGCGCAGGCGATGGCGGCCGCCGGTTCCGTGGCGGTGCTGTTGCCCGGTGCGTTTTATTTCTTGCGTGAAACGAAGTTGCCGCCTATGGCCTTGCTGCGCGAGCACGGCGTGGCGATGGCGATTTCTACCGACTGCAACCCGGGCAGCTCGCCCTGCACCTCTTTGCTGCTGATGCTCAACATGGCGTGCACGCTGTTCCGCCTGACGCCTGAAGAAGCGCTGGCCGGCGTCACGCGCCATGCCGCCGCTGCGCTAGGTCTGCGCGACCGGGGCGTGCTGGCCGCCGGCATGCGGGCTGATTTTGTGCTGTGGGGTGTTGAGCGGCCGGCGGAGCTGAGCTACGCCTTTGGCGCGAACCCGCGCTTTCAAACAGTTTTCAAGGGCCAGGTCTTATGAACGAACGCTCGAGCGAAGTTTTTACATTGCACCAGGGTACGGTTCCGCTGCTGGTCAGCATGCCGCACATCGGCACCGAGATACCGGCCGAACTCAAGGGCGGCTACACCGATGAAGCCCTCCGGGTCGAGGACACCGACTGGCATTTGCATCTGCTCTACAACTTTTTGCCGGCGCTGGGCGCCAGCGTGTTGCGGCCGCACTATTCGCGTTATGTGATTGACCTGAACCGCCCGCCCGACGATGTGCCCATGTACCCCGGTGCATCCAACACCGAGCTGTGCCCCACGCACTTTTTCAGTGGCGCGCCGCTTTACAAAGCAGGCCACGAGCCCGCACCCGAAGAACGCGCGCGCCGTCGCGAGGCCTACTGGCAGCCCTACCATTCGGCACTGGCCGGTGAGCTGGCGCGGCTGAAAGCCCAGCACGGCTTTGCCTTGTTGTGGGATGCGCACAGCATCCGTTCGCAAATTCCCTGGCTCTTTGAAGGCAAGCTGCCCGATCTCAACATCGGCACGGCCAGCGGTGCGAGTGCGAATGAAACCATCACCGCTGCAGTGGTACAGGCCTGCGCCGCCGCGCCCCATATCACCACCGCCGTTAACGGCCGCTTCAAGGGGGGCTACATCACGCGCCACTACGGCCAGCCGGACAGCGATGTGCATGCCGTGCAGCTTGAGATGTGCCAGAGCCTCTATATGCAGGAAGCGCCTCCCTACGCGTACGACGAAATGCTGGCATCGAAAGTTCAGCCTTTGTTAGAGAAAATGGTCTTCAGCGCCCTGCTGGCTTGCGTGTGCTGCTATGAAAAGTGAAGCAAGCCGGTTTTTCACCGAAGCGGCCTGGGTGCAGGGTGCATGGGCCAAAGACGTACTGCTGACGGTCGCCGGCAACGGCACCTGGCAAAGTGTGGAGCCCGGCGCCACGGCGCAGCAGCAAGAAGGCGCCACGCGTCTGCCTGGCCCGATCCTGCCTGGTTTGGTCAATGCGCACAGCCATGCCTTTCAGCGCGCGATGGCGGGCCTGACGGAGCGGCGCAGCGAGGGCGCCCATGCATCCGACGATTTCTGGAGCTGGCGCGACCGCATGTACACCGCGGCCAACCGCATCACGCCCGAACAGCTCGAAGCGATTGCAAGCCAGCTCTATGCCGAGCTGCTGGCCGGCGGCTATACCCAGGTCTGTGACTTCCACTACCTGCATAACGACATCAGCGGCGCGCCCTATGCCAACCCGATAGAAATGTCGCTGGCGCTTGTGCGCGCCGCGCAGCGCACGGGTATTGGCCTCACCTTGCTGCCCACGCTCTACATGCGCTCGGGCTTCAAGGCAACGGGTTTGCGGGAAGACCAGCGCCGTTTTTCATCGACGCCCGAGAGCGTCATGCGCATGGTCGAAGACATCCAGCGCCAGACAAAGGGCGACGCGCGCATCAATACTGGTGTGGCCGTGCATTCATTACGCGCGGCCAGCCCGGCTGCGCTGCATGAGCTCACAGGCGCAGCCAAAGCAGCCGGCCTGCCGGTACACATCCACATCGCTGAGCAGACGCAGGAAGTCGATGACTGCCTGGCGCACACCGGCCAGCGCCCGATTGAATGGCTACTCAACAACGCCGATGTCGATGCCCGCTGGAACCTGGTGCACGCCACTCACTCGACACCGGCCGAGTTGCAAGGCGTGCAGGGCAAAGGCGCCTCCATTGTGATTTGCCCCGCAACTGAAGCAAATCTGGGCGACGGCGTGTTTGATTTGCCGGCCTACGCAGCCGCAGGCGGCAAGTGGTCCATAGGCTCCGACAGCCACGTCACCCGCAGCTGGCCTGAAGAGCTGCGCCTGCTGGAATATTCGCAACGCCTCACGCTGCGTCAGCGCAACATCGCCGCCCGCATCCTGGGCCACGAGAGCAGCGCGGCTGGCTTGTTCGAATCCGCACTGGTGGGCGGTTTCCCCGCAACTGGCCGGATGCAGGGTGGTTTCGCGCCCGGGCATCGGGCGGACTTCATGACGCTGGATCCCGGTTCGCCCGCGTTGCTGGGTGTGCCGGTTCACCATCTGCTGGATGCGCTGGTGTTTTCGAGCCCAGGCGGAGTGGTTGGCGAGGTATTTGTAGCCGGGGAGCGTGTACTGGCCAGCGGGCCAGGTGCAGAGAAAAGGCGGCAGCTCGCAGAAAACTTCAGCCAGGCCATGCGCGAACTATGGCGTTGAAAGGTCAAAGGTCGCCAGTTGCACTTTTATGTGCGAAATAGCGTTCCGGGCCAATAGT
The DNA here is from genome assembly GCF_056405795.1 of Polaromonas sp. P1_F1. Lineage (NCBI taxonomy): Bacteria > Pseudomonadati > Pseudomonadota > Betaproteobacteria > Burkholderiales > Comamonadaceae > Polaromonas > Polaromonas sp. P1_F1. The sequence goes on along the minus strand of NZ_JBFUBJ010000001.1, from coordinate 542,718 downwards.
GACGGGCGCAAGCAGCTATTAAAACAGGAGTATGTGGTACCACCAACAGGAATCGAACCTGTATCTAGCGCTTAGGAGGCACTCGTTCTATCCATTGAACTATGGCGGCACTTCTCTTGGAGAAGCTGCAATTGTATTCGGTGGCGAAAGCCGGCCTCGCCCTCAGGAATCACCTCAGTCGTAAGGCACGGTGAAGATCAGGTCCACCGCGCTTTGCTGGCCGGCCTGGGCGCGCACGGTGAAGCGTTGCGAGAGGTCGTAAAACACGTAGAGCGTGCCCAGTGCGCCGGTCACGGTGCGCTCATAGGCGGCGTAGAAATTGCGCGAAAAGCGCTTGCCCAGCGTGACGGCGCCTTCTGTCGTGGTGCCGTCCGTGTTGCTGGATGCGCCGCGGTAGGACAGCTCGTCCAGTCCCAGCGAGGCAGCCAGGCCGCCCGACATGCCGCCGCCTTTGCTACCCAGCAGGGCCAGGGCGGCCTGCTGCAGTAGCGCGGCTTCGGCTCCGCCTGAAGCCGACGAGCGGCCCACCACCAGCCACGAGAGTTTTTCGGCGTCGGGCAGCTCGGGTTGCGCGTACAGGCGCACGCGCGGCAGCAGGGCGGTGCCGGTAATTTGCACGCCCACGCGCTGCGTGAGGTTGGGGCGAATCGCCAGGATATCGAGCGAAGGGTTGTCGATGGCGCCGGTAAAGCGCAGCATGCCTTGCTCCACATCCAGGCGCTGGCCGTAGGCGCGGTACTGGCCGCCTGCCGTGTTGATGGTGCCGTTGAGCCGGGGCTCGCGCAGCGTTTCACCGCTCAGGGCCAGCGTGCCGCGCACACGCGTGTCTATGCCCTTGCCCTGGATGCGGAAGTCGCGGCCCAGGTCAAGCTCCACCGCCAGTTTGACGGGGCGCGCGTCGCGGTCGGCGATTTCGTCGCTGGTCTGCGCGGGTGCCTTTTGGCCCGCCGCCGCGCCGCGGGTGGTGCGCACCACCACGTCGTCGCCGAGTTGCGGCGTACCTTCGTCGGGCAGGATGATGCGGGCCTGGTCGATCACCAGCTTGCCGGTGAGTTCAGTTTGTTGTCCCTTGAGGCCGGCCTGCACCTCGCCCGATACCGTCAGTTGCCGGTCGGTACGGATGCTGGCCCGCAAGCTTTCGAGCCTGGCCGTGAGCTGCACCTGCGGCTTGCCCTCCACCCAGCCGGCTTCGCCCTGGGCCGTGAGAACGCCGCCCGTGCCCTTGTCGCCCGCGCCCTGCAGCGTGAACTCGTTGATGCGCATGCGCGTGCCGTCGAGTTTGGCGCGCAGGCGGCCGTTGCCGAATTCGATGCCGTCTACCACCGAGCGCAGGGCGAGGTCGTTGGCCTGCAGGTCGCCGGCCAGTTGCGGCGCGGCGCGGGTGCCGCTGATCGCGACGTCAGCGCCCAGCGAGCCGCGCAGCCGCCAGCCCGGCGGCGCCAGCACTGACCACACGCCGATGCGCGGCAGCTGGGCGCGCAGCTGGCCGGCCAGCGGTGCATCGGCCGGCCAGAGCCAGCCGCCGCCGGCGGTGGCTGGCGCGCGGGCCAAACGGGTCCTGAGCTGGCCGTCTGCCGTGCCCGCGCGTTCGCTGTCCCAGCGCAGCGCCAGCGTGACGGCCTCGCCTTCGCTTTGCAGCGAGAGGCGCGCTTCCTTCACGCCGGCCGCCACGCGCGCCGCCATGCCTTGCACGGTTTCGGCTTGCACGGTGATGTCGCCGCTGCTGCGTGCGAGGCTGACTTTCAGGCGCAGCGTGTCACCCAGCGTGGCGTCCCAGTCGCCATCCAGCAGCAGGGTGCCGCCCAGGCCTGCGCCGGCCATTTGCGGGCCGGCCAGCAGTTCTATCCAGGCCAGCGGCAGGCCGCTGAGCTTGCCGGCGGTGACGAGTTCACGGCCCGGCCGCCAGCGAACCGGTTGCCACGCCAGCGTGGCCTGCGAAGGGGCACTGGTGGATGCGCCCGAAGGCGGCGCGACCAGAAGGGCTTCTCCCGCGCCGCTTTCAAACAGGTCACCATTGCGCGCGGGCGTCCACTTGAGCGGCACGGTGCTGCGGGTCTTGAGCTGCCAGGCCCCCTTGCCCAGCGTGGGGTCTTCCACACTCACACTGAGCTGCTTGACCAGGCCTTGCCACGCGGATTCAGCGAGCGGGGCGTTGCGTGCGGCGCCGTTGTTGAGTCGCCCGCCTTCTGCCGCCAGCTGCAGGGTGTAGCGGCGCTGGCCTGCTTCCATGCGGCCTTGCGTGGCCAGCTGTGCCTGGCTCAGGCGGCCGGAAAGCGTGGCCTGGAAGGCGCGGATTTTCAGGGCCTCTGCGGTAGCGACTGGTGCTGTTCCTGCTGTGCTGGAAGTTGTCGCAGCGGCGGGCGCAGGCGTTGCCATGCGCCAGTCAAGTGAAGGCAGGTCCAGCCGTGCCTGCAAGGCCGGATCTTGCCAGCCACCTTGCCAGCTGGCTTGCAGTTCGGCGCTGCCGCTCGCCGATGCGCTCTTCAATGATGCGGGCAGGCCCGGGAGTTTTTGCAGCCAGCGCAGGGCTTGCGCCATGTCGCGGCCGCGCAGGCTCACGTCGCCTTTGCCGCTGGTTTGCCGCAGTTCCCCTTGCAGTTGAGCGTCCAGTCCGGGGGCTGTCAGTGTGAGTTTTCCCTTGCCGCCTTTTGCGCTGGGTTGGGCCTCAAGCTGACCTGCCAGCTCGGCGTCGTCGGTGCGTACGCGCAGAGCCGACAGCACCAGCGTGCCGCCGGCCTGTTCGGCATTCCAGCTGCCGGTGGCACTGGCATCGCGCAGGCGCAGCTGGCCCAGCGGATTGTTCCTGGCGCTGGCGTCATTGCGTGCTGCCTGCACGTTTGCGTCAAAGCTTATGACCGGGCCCTGGCTGCGGATGTCGGCTTTGCCGTCCAGCGGCAGCGGCGCCAGTTGGCTGTGCAAGAGGGCCGGGTTGACGTGTTGGAGCGTTGCCCGCAGCTTCCACGCGGGTGCTGCAAGGGATGTGGTGGGCGCATCAGCCCACTCGCCGCTGGCCAGCAGCTCGCCGCCGCCCAACTGAGCCTTGAGCGTGCGCACCATGGCCATGCCGCTACGCCACTCGCCTTGGATTTCCAGCCGATCCAGGGGCAGCTTGTGCTGGTCCCAGGGGCCAGGCAGGGAATTGGCCAGTTGCAGTTGCAACTGCCAGGCGGATGTCGATGAAGCGCTTGCCGGTGAACTTGCAGAGGCTGCAGGCCGCACGTTGGCGCTGCCCGTCAGCAAGGTTTGTGGGCCTTCGGGCCAGAAGGCTGCTACATCCAGATCACGAAAATCCGCATCAGCTTGCGGCAGGGGTTGTGGAGCCCAGGGCATCACGCGTGCTGTTGCAGTTGCCTGTGGTTGCCGCTGGTTTTTGCGGGGTGATGTGGCGGAAGGCTGAGCGCTCACTTGCAGCTCGGCCTTCACCAGCAGTTCGGTGAGGGGGCCGTGGGCCGTGGCTTTGAAAGCCAGCGGCACGGGCGCTTTTGTGCCGGGAATCTGCGTGTCCAGTGCGCCTGCCAGACTGGCATCAAGCTTCAACGGGCTGTGTGACGATAAGGTCGCGCGCCCGTTGTAGCGGCCGTGCGCTACCTGCGCGCTGAGCAATTCCAGCTGGTGGTCTATGCCCTTGAACGCATAGTTTCCAGTGATGGCGGAGGCTGAAAACGCCGCGCCGCCCGTCCATTGAAACTGCCCGATGGAAAACCCGTCAAGCACCACCGGCAGCGGCAAGCCCAGCGCTGAAGGCGGCACCGACGGCGTGGTCGAGGGCGAGCGTTGATCGTTGACCTGCACGCTGGCTGCAGCCAGCCGGTTGACCTCCAGCGTGCCGTGCAGCAGCGACCACGGTTGCCAGGCGAGGGTGACATCTCTCACATCCACACGCAAGCCATCTTGCTGCCACACCAGTTGGTCAACATGCCCGCCCGCGCGTAACGAGCCTGTCACGCGTTCGGCGCTCAGCGGCTGGGTTCGAGCGATCCAGTTCAATGCGGTGGCCAGTGAGCCGTCGGTGCCGGCCCACCACCAGGCGCCTGCAGTGACGCCGATAGCCAGCACCACCACGCTGCCTGCGGTCCAGGCTGTGACGCGCAGCCAGCGCCGTGGTGGGCGTGCAGGCCCCGGTGCGGCTGGAGGAATCGAGGTCTTCGGCGTGTCCATCAGAAAACAAATCCCACGCTGACGTGCAGGCGCAGCTGTTTGACTTTCACACCATAGGCCAGGTCAATCTGCAGCGGCCCGATAGGGCTTTTCCAGCGCACGCCGGTGCCGATGCCGACGGAAGGTTTCATGTCTTTGGGGTTGTCTGCCACGGCGCCTGCATCGATGAAGAAAGTGTTCTCCCATTCGCTGGGCCGGCCGTCGCGCAGCATCGGGCGCTGGTATTCCACGCTGCCCACCGCCATGTAGCGGCCCGGCCCAGTCACACCGTTGTCCAGTTTGATGCCGATGTCACGATAGCCGTAGCCGCGGACGGTGGTGTCGCCGCCCGTTCGGAACAGCAAGGTGCCGGGAATGCGCGCCGAGTCTTTGGCTAGCACGGCGCCGCCCTCGGCGCGCATGGCGATGCGGCCCCGCTCCAGCGGCACAATGCCGAGCCAGCGGCCCACGGCGCGGGTGAGAGGCAGGTGCTGCGACCCCATGGTGCTGCCGGCGCCGAGTTCAAAGCCCAGGCCGTAGCCCTTGCTCGGGAATGGCAGGCTGTCGAAGTAGCGACCCGTCCAGACATAGTTGGCGGTCAGGGCCGAGCCGTCGCCGATATCGGCGGCGGAGCTGTTGATCTGGCCGCTGCCGCTTACGCTCGCCCTGTCGTATTGCAAATAGATGTTGCGGTCTATGCGTTCGCCGGCCTGCGTGCGGCCAAAGCGCAGGCGCCCGGAGCGGGTGACGAGCTCGTTGTCGTCGACACGTTCGGTGCGCGCCAGGGCCACCCAGCGCCAGCTGGCCTCATCGGGAATCGAGGTCCATTCGGTCTGGGCGAAAGGTGATTTCTTTTCGAGTTGCAGTTTGGTGACGGCGCGCCAATTGGTGCCCGGCACTCGCAGGTGTGTGTGCTCAATCGAGGCGCGCGGCCCGCTGTCGGTGGTAACGCCCACACCCAGGATGATTTTTTGCAGTTTGGCTTCGCGCACCTGTACCTGGACGGGCGCTGCCTGCGGATCGCTTTCGGGATCGACAAAGATGTAAGCCGAATCGAAATAACCGCTGGAAGCCAGTCGCTGCTGCGCTTCGGTCAACTGCTTCTGGTCGTACACGGCGCCGGCATTGAGGCGTGCCAGGCGCGGCACCAGCACCGGGTCGTAGCGCTCGACACCTGTTACCTGCATGGGGCCCAGGCGGTAGAGGGGGCCGGAGTCGAGCTTGAGGCTCAAGGCTGCGCTGTGCTCCGGTGCGTCCACATCGGCCAGGCTGCCTGCCAGCTTGCCGGCCGGGTAGCGGCGGGCAACCAGGTCGCGCAAGGCCTGTGTCTTGGCGCTGTCCCAGGCGTCCTGCGTAAAGCGTTGGCCTGTGGGCAGACGCCAGTCGCGCTGGATTTCCGCGCGCTGGGTCTGCGCATCCGGGTCGGGGGATTCGGCAATATCGCCTGCAAAGTCGATGGTTACCGGCCCGACCGTTGTAGCCTGACCCGGCTCCACCGCGACCACAATGGTCGGCCGCTGGCCTGACCCCGCGGCAGTGCCGCCTTCTCGCGTAATGGCGATGGTCGGGCTGAAATAACCCAGCGTGCCCACCAGGTTGCGCACATTGCGCTCGGCCAGCACGATCAGGCGGGCCAGTTCGGCCTCGTCCAGGTCGGTCACAGCGCGGTAGCGTTGCAGCTCAAGGTGTCTTTCGAGCAGCTCCTTGATGGGCTGCGGCGCGCGCACCGCGATGTCGAAGGCCGTAACTTCAGGCTGAGCGCCGGTTGGGCCGGTGGAGCCTTGCGGTGTGGGCTCCGGCGTGACTTTCTGAGGAGGCGGAGGTGGGGCTGGCGCGGTTTGTGTGACGCCGGAAGGCGGTGTCGCTGTGTTGCCGGACTGCGCAGGCGCAGCTGTTTGCGCGGCGGCCAAAGGCGCCAGAAATATCGCAAAGAGGGCGAAAGCAGGGATGAAGCCGGCGCTGGTCGGCAATCCTGCCGGGGTGGCCGTCCGTGCGCAGTGGGTACTGTGGGTACTTGGATGGGTCACGAAGGCAGTTTACTTGAACGCCCCAGCGCTCAGGCGTAGGAGGCGAACGCTACTTCGAGAGCATTCGCATGGCCTCTTCCAGCCCCTTGATGGTCAGCGGGTACATGCGCTGGTTCACCAGTTGCTGGATCACGCTGATGCTCTGGCGGTATTGCCAGACACCCTGCGGTTCGGGGTTGATCCAGGCGAATTTGGGGAAGGCGTTGGTCAGGCGCTGCATCCATTCGGCGCCGGCTTCTTCGTTGTTGTATTCCACGCTGCCACCCGGCTGCAGGATTTCGTAGGGGCTCATGGTCGCATCGCCGACGAAGATGAGTTTGTAATCCTTGTTGTACTTGCGGATGATGTCCCAGGTCGGGAATTTCTCGCTGAAGCGGCGGCGGTTGTTCTTCCACATGAAGTCGTAGACGCAGTTGTGGAAGTAATAAAACTCGAGGTGCTTGAACTCGGCCTTCACGGCAGAGAACATTTCCTCGACGCGATGGATGTGCTCGTCCATGGTGCCGCCCACGTCCATCAGCAGCAGCACCTTCACATTGTTGTGACGCTCGGGCACCATCTTGATGTCCAGCCAGCCGGCATTGGCCGCCGTGGAACGTATGGTGTCGTCCAGGTCCAGTTCTTCGACATTGCCTTGGCGTGCGAACTTGCGCAAGCGGCGCAGCGCGACCTTGATGTTGCGTGTGCCCAGCTCCTGAGTGTCGTCGTAGTCCTTGTAGGCGCGCTGGTCCCAGACTTTCACGGCGCTTTTGTTGCGGCTTTTCTCCTGGCCAATGCGTATGCCTTGCGGGTTGAAGCCGTTCGCGCCAAAGGGCGATGTGCCGCCCGTGCCTATCCATTTGCTGCCGCCTTCGTGGCGCTCTTTCTGCTCTTCAAAACGCTTTTTGAGCGTTTCCATGAGTTCGTCCCAGCCCATCTTCTCAATCTTGGCTTTTTCTTCGGGGCTGAGTTCCAGCTCGAGGTTTTTGCGCAGCCATTCGAGCGGGATGTCTTTGGTGAAGTCGGCCAGCATTTCCACGCCTTTGAAGTAGGCGGCAAAGGCGCGGTCGAATTTGTCGTAGTTTTTTTCGTCTTTCACCAGCACCGTGCGGCTGAGGTAATAGAAGTCATCGATCTTCCAGGCGCCTTCGCCCTCGTGCGCTTCGAGCTTGTCGCTGTTTGGGCCGACGACGCCTGCCTGCAGTGCTTCGAGCAGCATCAGGTATTCCTTGACGGAGACCGGCAGCTTGGCCGAGCGCAGGGTGTAGAAGAAATCGATCAGCATGGAAAACTCCTTGGCGGCGCTTCAGGCTCTTGGCTTATCCAGAAGATAAAGCAATTGCGCCTTGACTTCAGGCCATTCGCCAGCTGCAAGGCTGTACATCACGGTGTCGCGTATCGTGCCGTCGCGGCGCAGGGCATGGCCGCGCAGTACGCCGTCCTTGCGGGCGCCCAGTCGCTCGATGGCGCGCTGGGAGGCGTGGTTGAAGTTGTCGGTGCGCCAGCCCACGATGTTGCAGCCCAGGGTTTCAAACGCATGCGTGAGCATCAGCAGCTTGCAGGTGGTGTTGACATGGGTGCGCTGGCAGCGTGCGGCGTACCAGGTGTAGCCAATCTCGATGCGCTTGAGGTTGGGCACGATGTCGTGGTAGCTGGTGGAACCCAATACTTCGCCAGAGGCGGCGTCCGTCACGGCGAAGGCGAAGCGATTGTCTGTCGCCAGCGCGGTTTCAATATAGCCGCGCGTCTCATGGGGTTCGGGCACCGAGGTGACGCGCAGCTTCCAGAGTTCGCCGTCGGCGGCTGCGGCCTTAAGGCCTGCTTCGTGCGCCAGCGCCAGCGGTACGAGGCGTACGCCTCGCGCTTCCAGGGTCACGGGTTCGACAAACGCCATGCTTACTTCTCTCCTTCGGGTTTTTGCCGGTTCCTCCAGCGTCGGGCCACTTGCAGCCCCAGGCCGCCGCCCAGGCCCACCAGCACGATGCCCGCGATGGCGCCGTTGCCGTAGCCGGCTTCAAAAATGTCGAAGCCGAGCAGATGGCCGGCCCAAAAGCCGAGAAGCGCGCCGCCGACAAAGCCGACCGCGTCCGACAGGCCTTCGATCAGCAGTGATTTTTGGTTCATATGAGTTAGCTCTAACTGGCGACAATAATTTTGCGGATTGGCTGCAGGGTCTGCGGATCTAGTTCATCAAGGACTGTGAGGGCTAGCCGAAAAGATTGTTGATTTTTCACAGTTACCTATATGTCACCGTACTGCACCTTGATCAGCTGCAATTCCGCAATAGGTTCTGTGATGTACATGTTGTTCAGCGATTGTTGCGCTGCATGAAAACCAGCTTCTCGAACAGGGTCACGTCCTGCTCGTTCTTGAGCAATGCGCCCACCAGCGGCGGCACGGCGACCTTGTCGTCCTTGCTTTGCAGGGCGTCCAGCGGGATGTCTTCGGCGACCAGCAGTTTGAGCCAGTCCAGCAACTCTGAGGTCGACGGTTTCTTCTTCAGGCCAGGCAGGTTGCGCACGTCGTAGAAGGTCTTCATGGCTGCGGTCAGCAACTCTTTCTTCAGGTCGGGGAAGTGCACGTCCACGATCTGCTTCATGGTGTCGGCGTCGGGGAATTTGATGTAGTGGAAGAAGCAGCGGCGCAAAAACGCGTCGGGTAGCTCTTTTTCGTTGTTGGAGGTGATGAACACCAGCGGCCGGTGCTTGGCCTTGATGAGCTCACGCGTTTCATACACATAGAACTCCATGCGGTCAATTTCACGCAGCAGGTCGTTCGGGAACTCGATGTCGGCCTTGTCGATCTCGTCGATCAGCAGCGCGACCGGCGTTTCCGAGGTAAAGGCCTGCCACAGCACACCCTTGACGATGTAGTTGTGGATGTCCTTGACCTTTTCGCCACCGTCCACGGTCGACAATTGCGAGTCGCGCAGACGCGACACCGCGTCGTATTCATACAGGCCCTGCTGCGCCTTGGTGGTGGACTTGATGTGCCATTGCAACAGCGGCAAGTTGAGCGCTTCGGCCACTTCCTCGGCCAGCATGGTCTTGCCGGTACCCGGCTCGCCCTTGACGAGCAGCGGTTTTTTCAGGGCGGCGGCGGCATTCACGGCCAGCATCAGATCCTGGGTGGCGACGTAGTTCTTGGAACCTAGAAATTTCATGTTCTTGGGGGGAGGAAGTGAAAATTGAAAGGGCGTTTGCGCGGGTTGCCGGCAAGGGGTGCCCGGTCTCGGCAGGCCCAGATATAATCCAAGGTTGTTTTATACGATGAATTCCCACCTGATTGTGCGCGCAAAATGAATAAGCTGTTCACCACGATATTCGCCGTAACTGTCTCTTGCGTGACGGTTGCAAGCCTTGCCCAGGAGATCAAGGGCGATGCCAAAGCCGGCGAAACCAAGAATGCCATGTGCATCGGCTGCCACGGCATCAAGGGCTACCAAGCCTCTTTCCCCGAGGTTTACAAGGTCCCGATGATTTCAGGCCAGGGCGCCAAATACATCGTCGCCGCGCTCAATGAATACAAAAAAGGCGACCGCAAACATCCCACCATGCGCGCCATTGCCGATTCGCTGACCGACCAGGACATCGCCGACCTCGCCGCGCACTACAGTGCTGACGGTGTGGTGGCCGGCGCCGCAGAGCTGCCGGCCAAGCCGGCCAAAGAGCCAAGCGCGGAAGTCCAGGCCCTGTTGAACAAGGCCAACTGCGCGTCTTGCCACGGCGCCAACTTCAGCAAACCGATTGATCCGGCCTATCCCAAGATTGGTGGTCAGCATGCTGACTACCTGTTCGTGGCGCTCAAGGCCTACAAGACAGAAAACAACCCCAAGGTTGGCCGCGGCAATGCCATCATGTCCGGCATGGCCAAGCAGTACACCAATGTTGAGCTGAAGCAATTGGCCAACTACCTGTCGTCGGTAGACGGCGACCTGAAGACCATTCCGCAGAAAAAATTCCGCTGAACCGGAATCTTTCGCTCAACAAAAAAGCCGCTGTATCAGCGGCTTTTTTTATGGGCCCGGTCTGTATGCGTTTTCACCAGCAGGGGCCGCTGCGCATTACACGAAGTGAAAAGCGTGGGGGCTCAATCTCTGGTTGCCCTGCGCTGCACGCAGTCGATGTAGGCCGCGCCATCGGGCGGGCGTCCGGCGCGCTGGCTCTCCCAGACCATCTGCCCCAGGCAGTCCATGGTTTCGTGGTGCGCATCGTGCAGCGAGTTGCGTTTGGCCGTCAGCAGCTCGACGGCCTGGCGAATTCCGCGCGGCTGGTCGATGGAGCATTGCTCGCTGATCGACAAATGCATGGACAGATGCAAAAAGGGGTTGGTCTTGCCCGCTTCCACGTCGTACATTTTTTCGAGCGCACTGTCGGCGTCGGCAAAGTCCGCATGGTATTCGGGATGCTCTTCAATCCATTGACTTGCTATGGTTTCGATAGCCTCCATCGGTTGTCCGGCGAGGGCTTTGGCATAAACAGAGCAGAAAAACCGGCGTACGTCGGCTTGCGAGGGAGTGAACATGGTGAAAGGTTATCACGCAGAGGTTTTCCAACGCCGGCGTGGTGGTTTGCTTATCAGTGTTCGGGCCACGGGGCTCACCGGCCCTGTCCTACAGACAGTTTTTGCACCTCTGCCTACATTACGAATCACAGTGGCGCAGTTCCGGGGCAAGGCTACTTCATAACGACCCACAAGCCCGGCGAGGAGATTTCACATGAACGCAGCACGCATCACAGGCATTATCCTGATCGTTTTGGGCCTGGCCGGTTTCTTCACCGGCGGCTTCAGCTTCACCAAAGACACGACCGCCGCCAAGCTCGGCCCCATCCAGCTGACCGTGAAAGAAAAAGAGTCCGTCAACATTCCCCAGTGGCTCAGCCTGGGCGCCATCGTGCTGGGCGCAGTAGTCCTGGTCGTTGGCTTTAAAAAGTCATAGTCCCACGCTCTGTCCCACCCCAGCGGGGGCCGCGGGACTGGCTTTGCCAGACCGCAGGCGCCGTCCCCTAGAGGGGAGAACAGGCTACACGCAGTGAGCCTGGACAGGGGTGTACCTAAATCAACATGCGCGAGATTGCCCGCGCCGCCGCCAGCAGTTGCGGCAGCATCGTTTCCTGCATGGCTTTGGCGCTGGTGCGGTTGGCCTGGCCACTGATGTTGAGCGCTGCCACTGTCTGGCCGGCGCGGTTGGTGATCGGTGYGGCCATCGACACCAGTCCTTCCTCCAGCTCCTGATTCACCAGCGACCACCCCTGCTTGCGGGCCTGCGCGATCCTGGCCATGAGCTCCTTCACATCGGTCACGGTGTACTTGGTGCGTGCCGTCAGCTCTGAGGCCTGCAGGCATTTCATGATTTCGGCCTCAGGCAGGGCCGACAGCAGCATCCGCCCCATCGACGTGCAGTAAGCCGGCAGGCGCGAGCCCACGCCCAGGCTGATGCTCATGATCTTGTGCGTCGGCACACGCAGCACGTAGACGATGTCCGTGCCGTCCAGAGCCGCGGCCGAACACGACTCCTTGACCTCCGCGACCAGCGCTTCCATCACCGGCTCAGCCAGGTTCCAGATCGGCATGGAGGACAGATAGGCAAAGCCCAGATCCAGGATGCGCGGCGTGAGGCTGAACAGCTTGCCGTCGTTGTGCACGTAGCCTAGCGTCTCCAGCGTCAGCAAAATGCGGCGCGCGCCCGCACGGCTCAAGCCACTGCGACCGGCCACTTCAGTCAGTGTTTGCCGCGGTGCTTCAGTGCTGAACGAGCGTATAACCTCCAGCCCGCGCGCAAACGACTGGACGTAGGCGTCTCCGGGCTTCGGGCCGGTAATGGACGTGGATGCAGCGTTTGCCATGGTGATCAAAATCTCCTAGAATTCATTATACGAACTCTTGTTCTTATGTCGAACAATATTTAAGTGGTGGCTCAATGATTTCTGCAAGCCGCCCGCAGCTGGAGACTTTGGAATGATCAACAAAATTGCCGCCTCCGTCGCCGACGCGCTGGCGGATGTGAAAGACGGCTCAACCGTGCTGATTGGCGGCTTCGGCACTGCCGGCATCCCCAATGAGCTGATCGACGGCCTGATAGAGCAGGGCGCCAAAGACCTGACGGTCGTCAACAACAACGCCGGCAATGCCGAAACGGGCCTGGCGGCGCTGCTCAAGGCCGGGCGCGTGCGCAAGATCATCTGCAGCTTTCCGCGCCAGGCTGACAGCCAGGTGTTTGACGGCCTGTACCGCAGCGGCAAGCTCGAGCTCGAACTCGTGCCGCAAGGCAACCTGGCCGAGCGCATACGCGCCGCGGGCGCCGGCATAGGCGCCTTCTTCTGCCCCACGGGTTATGGCACCGAGCTGGCGCGCAACGCCGACGGCAGCGCCAAGGAAACCCGCGAAATCAACGGCAAGCAATACGTGCTTGAGATGCCTATCCGCGGTGACGTGGCCCTTATCAAGGCTGAGCGCGGCGACCGTTGGGGCAACCTCACCTACCGCATGGCCGCACGCAACTTTGGCCCGGTAATGGCGACCGCGTCGGAAAAGACGATTGCCACCGTGCACGAGATCGTCGAGCTCGGCGCGCTGGACCCCGAAGCCGTTGTGACCCCGGGCATCTTTGTCCATCACATCGTGAAGATTCAACGCACCGCCACGCAAGCAGGCGGTTTTAAAAAGGCGGCATGACCATGACCTACCAACGCCGTACCAAAGACCAGCTCGCAGCCCGCGTCGCGCAAGACATTTTTGACGGGGCCGTCGTCAACCTCGGCATCGGACAGCCCACGCTGGTAGCCAACCATTTGCCGGCCGGGCGCGAGGTTATTCTCCAAAGCGAAAACGGCATTCTCGGCATGGGACCTGCGCCTGCCGAAGGCGAGGAAGACTATGACCTGATCAACGCCGGCAAGCAGCCGGTAACGCTGCTCAAGGGTGGCTCCTTCTTCCACCATGCCGACAGTTTCGCGATGATGCGCGGGGGCCACCTCGACATCTGCGTACTGGGCGCGTTTCAGGTCTCGGCCACGGGCGACCTGGCCAACTGGAGCACCGGCGAGCCAGGCGCGATTCCCGCAGTGGGTGGCGCCATGGACCTCGCCATAGGCGCGCGGCAAACCTGGGTGATGATGGATTTGCTGACCAAGCAGGGCGCCAGCAAGCTGGTGCAGCAATGCACTTATCCGCTGACCGGCATCGCCTGCGTCAAGCGTGTGTACTCCGACATCGCCACGCTGGAATGCACACCGCAGGGTCTGAAGCTGATCGACACCGTCGAAGGCCTCACACACACCGAACTTGAAAAACTGGTGGGCCTGCCGATTGCGGCCGCCTGATCTCACTTCTCTCAACGCACACACACCATGACCCAAGCTTTCATTTGCGACGCCATCCGCACCCCCTTCGGCCGCTACGGCGGCGCCCTCAGCAGCGTGCGCACCGACGACCTGGGTGCGATCCCGATCAAGGCGCTGATGGCGCGCAACCCGAACGTGGATTGGCAGGCCGTCACAGATGTGATTTACGGCTGCGCCAACCAGGCCGGGGAAGACAATCGCAATGTGGCGCGCATGGCCGCCTTGCTGGCGGGCCTGCCCATGGACGTGCCGGGCTCCACCATCAACCGCCTGTGCGGCTCGGGCCTGGATGCCTTGGGCAGCGCCGCACGTGCCATCAAGTCGGGCGAGGCCACCCTGATGATCGCCGGCGGTGTCGAGAGCATGAGCCGCGCGCCCTTTGTGATGCCCAAGGCCGAGAGCGCCTTCAGCCGCGCAAACGCGGTGTATGACACCACCATCGGCTGGCGTTTCATCAACAAGCTGATGAAAGAAAAATACGGCGTTGATGCCATGCCCGAGACGGCCGAGAACGTCGCTACCGACTACAAGATCAGCCGCGAAGACCAGGACAAAATGGCGCTGGCCAGCCAGCTCAAAGCCGTGGCCGCACAAAAGGCCGGCTACTTCGACGCTGAGATCACGCCGGTGACGATTGCCCAGAAAAAGGGCGACCCCATCGTGGTGAGCAAAGACGAACACCCGCGTGAAACCTCGCTCGAAGCGCTGGCCAGGCTCAAGGGCGTGGTGCGGCCCGACGGCACAGTGACCGCCGGCAACGCCAGCGGCGTGAATGACGGCGCTTGCGCGTTGCTGCTGGCCGACGAAGCCACTGCCGCAAAGAACGGCCTTACACCCAAGGCGCGCGTGGTCGGCATGGCCACTGCCGGTGTGGCGCCGCGCATCATGGGCATCGGCCCTGCCCCGGCCACACAAAAAGTGCTGGCGCTCACCGGTCTCACGATGGCGCAGATGGACGTGATCGAACTCAACGAAGCCTTTGCAGCTCAAGGTCTGGCTGTGCTGCGCATGTTGGGTGTGCGGGACGACGATCCGCGCGTCAACCCCAACGGCGGCGCCATCGCGCTGGGTCACCCGCTGGGCGCCTCGGGCGCGCGCCTGGCCACCACGGCCGTCAACCAGTTGCACAAGGGCGGCGGCCGTTATGCGCTGGCCACCATGTGCATCGGAGTAGGGCAGGGCATCGCGGTGATTCTGGAGCGTGTCTAGCCCAGACCGTGACTGGGCATCCCCTCGCGCACGGGGGCGTCTGAGGCGATCGCCATTGCATGGACGGCCTGTGGTGAAATACATCCTCGGTTCCGGTCTGCTATTGTTTTAATAGCTGCTTGCGCCCGTCCCTTCTGGGTAACTGATGTTTTTCGCTTGAATCCATGGATTTCCCGCTGATCACCGACCCCTTTTTCTATGCGGTGGCGATTCCTGCCGTGCTGATGCTGGGCATCAGCAAAAGTGGTTTTGGGGCCGGCTTCGGTTCTCTTGCGGTTCCCGTCATGGCGCTGGCCGTCACGGTGCCCCAGGCCGCCGCCATCCTGATGCCTGTCCTGCTGCTGATGGACTTGCTGGGGCTGGCGGCTTTTCGCCGGGACTTCGATGTGAAGTTTCTGAAATTCCTGATCCCTTTTGGTTTGGTGGGAACCGTGGTGGGGGCGCTGTTGTTCAAGGTGCTGGACGCCAGGGTCGTGGCTGGGGTGGTGGGAATATTCACCTTGTTGTTTTTGGCGCAGCGACTGTTGTTCCCGCCCCGGCCCGACAGCCCGCCACCACCCAAGTGGCTGGGCGCCATTCTGACGGTGACCTCGGGCTTCACGAGCTTTGTGTCTCACGCAGGCGGGCCGCCCCTGAGCGCCTATGTGATTCCCATGCGCCTGAGCCCCGTGAAGTTCACGGCCACCATGGCCGCCTTCTTTTTTGTCATCAACCTTTCCAAGTGGATTCCGTATGCCTGGCTGGGTCTGCTGGACCTGCGCAACATGGCGACTTCGCTGGTTTTGCTGCCGCTGGCGCCACTGGGCGTGTGGATAGGCGTGCGCATGGCCCGGAGCATCAGCCCGGTGCTTTTCTACCGTCTGCTGTATGTCGGCATGCTGCTGACCGGGTGCAAGCTGCTTTGGGATGCTTTCCGTTAAAAACGCATGAAGCAGGTAGCGCAGGTTTTGATACCGCCCTGCAATTGCTTTACCGGTATTTCCCTTTCCCGTCTACTGCGGCCTGTGAAACCCGGCGCATCCGCTGGGTTGTTGCGGAGAGCCCGGGAATTTCACCGGCCTCTTCACTGCAAATTTCTGTGAGAATCGCTGGCATGAGAACAAGAAGCGCGCACCGCGGCTAACGCCCCTCATGACCACAGTCGTTTTTGCGGATCTTGTGGGCAGCACCAGCATGTTCGAACGGCTGGGCGATGAAACGGCATCGCACTTCGTGACCCAGCTCATCGGCGTGCTGAGCCAGGTCTTCCAGCAACACCAGGGGCGGGTGGTCAAGTTGCTGGGTGACGGCCTCTTTGTGGTGTTTCCCAACGAAGGTGACGCGCTGTCGGCCTGCATCAGCATCCAGAAACGGCTTCAGGAAAAACCGATCAAGCCGGGCGGCAGCGGCACCCCGGTACAGATGCAGATGGGTATCGAGTCGGGTGAAGTGGTTGAAATCGACGGCGACTGTTTCGGTGACACCGTCAATTCCGCCGCCCGGCTCGCAGACCTTGCGGGTGCCGCCCAGATCCTCACGACCGAAAACGTCTGGACTGCCCTGTTGCCCGCCCAGAGGGCATCCCTGCGCAGCATGGGCCCCATGTACCTGCGCGGCAGGGCTGAAGCCAGCCATGTCTACCGGGTCGAATGGCAGGCTGGCCGCGACGAGGATGCCACGATGGCCGGGCGTTCGATGTTCTCTTCACCCAGCCAGGCCTTCCTCGAACTCAGCTTTGCGGAGCAAACCGTCAGGCTGGATTCGAAAAGCAGCAAGCTGGCGCTGGGCCGGGCCGCCGATGCGGCGCTGACCTTGAACGACCCCCGTGTTTCGCGCATGCATGCCACCCTCGAATGGCGCGGCGGGCATTTTGTATTGACAGACGCTTCCAGCTACGGCACCTGGGTGTACCTGGGCAACCAGAGTGAGGCGGTGGTGCTGCGGCGCACCGAGTGCTACCTGGTTGGCAGCGGCCAGATCGTGCCGGGCTGCGAGCGTACCGACGAAAATGCCCCGCTTGTCACGTTTTCCATCAGGACCTGATCCGCGGAAGAGGGCGGATTCCGGACATTTTTCGCTGCATGATGCAGGCTAGAATCGTTTTTTGTTTCAAGACGTAGGCGTCCCCCACAGGCCCGCAGCACGGTTTCCGCCAGTTACGTCCATTTCCATTCCCTCATGAGTCTCAAGAAACTTGGCCGTTACGATCTCATCCGCGTCCTCGGCAAGGGGGCGATGGGGCTGGTGTATGAGGGGCGGGATCCCAACCTTGACCGCCGGGTGGCGATCAAGACCATCAAGGTCGAAAATCTGTCGGAAGAAGCCGCCGCAGAGTACGAAGTGCGTTTTCGCACCGAGGCCCGGTCTGCGGCGCGCCTGCAGCATCCGCATATTGTCAGCGTCTATGACTCCGACCGTGACGGCGACATTGCCTTCCTGGTCATGGAATTCGTCGACGGCGACGACCTCAAGCACCACCTGGACAAGGGCAACCTCTACACCCTGGAGCAGACCCTGGGCATCATGGGTGACCTGCTTTCGGCGCTGGATTACGCGCACAGGCAAAGCATCGTCCACCGCGACATCAAACCGGCCAACCTGCTGATCGAGACGAGCGGGCGTGTCAAGCTCACCGACTTTGGTGTGGCACGCATCCAGGATTCCGGCGAAGCCACCCGTACGCAGGGTTCCATGGTCGGAACGCTGAAATACATGTCGCCCGAGCAGGTGCAGGGCCGGCCGATTGACGCCCGCGCAGACCTGTTTGCCGCTGGCATCGTGCTGTATCAACTGCTCACCGGGAAGCGGCCGTTTGACGGTGACACCGACTTCGCCACCATCCAGCAGATCGTCGGGCATACCCCGGTCATGCCGGGTGCGTTCAATGCCCGATTGCCCGCTGCGCTGGATGCCGTGGTGGCCAAGGCCCTGGCCAAATCGCGCGACCAGCGTTATGCCAGCGCGCAGGAGTTCCTTGCTGCGCTGCAGGCCGCGGCACGCGAGGCGCCCGATATCTCGGTGGTTCCGACCGCCGTGCCGCCCGGGCCCGGCAGCAGTTCAACCTGGACTTCCACCATGCTGTCCGGCGAAGCGCTGGTTGACCAGCCGTCAGGCACCAGCGCCAACATCTCGGTCGTGACGCAGGAGCTCGAGCTCGTCTACTGGAAAGACATCAAGGAGTCCATGGATGTGGAAGACATCCAGGGCTTTCTGGCCAAGTTCCCGTCGGGTATCTATGCCGACCTGGCGCGCCGCCGCCTCAAAAAACTCGGCGTGCCTGGCGCAGACGACTCGGACATCGGCCGGCGCCTGGGTACCGGAACGCTGATTGTTCCGCGTCCCGATACACAACCAGCCCCTCCAGCGCCGGCCAGCGTATCCGCCTCCGGGACCGACACCGATATGGCCTGGAAGGCCCTTGAAGAGGCGGCAGCCAAGGCGCCTTTGCCGCCTCATGTGCCGGTGAAGCCCGCCGCCGATGACCCGGATGCCACGCGCCTGGGGACACCGGTGGTCGCTGCGGCGGCTCAGCCGGACCAGGAAGAGCATGATGCATCCACCGACTGGCCGGAGACCGTGTTCAGCGAGGCACCCGTGAGCCCGGCAGCACCTGAGCCTGCCAGCGGGCGGCCAACGCAAGGTGCAGCCGCAATTCCCGCCATGGGCCCAGCCGCGAATACCAACGACGCCGCACGGCCGCCGATAAAGTCAAAATCGGCACGGCGGCGCAGTCCCCTGGCGTCGCCCGGGGTCGCAACGACACCCGCAAAGGCAGCTTCACCTGCACCCTACCGCTACCTGGTGTGGGGTCTGGCGGGCCTGGTGGCGCTGGCCGTGATTGGCCTTGGATGGAAATCCCTTTCCGGTCGCGCTGCCCCTGCCGCCCCGTCTGCCATACCGGCCAATAAAGCGGCCAATATAGCGGCCAAGGCAGCGCCCGGCGCGGCGGTGGCCACGCCGGCAGCGTCCACTTCGCCCGTAGTGTCCGCGGCGCCTGCTGCAGCTGCACCCGCAGTGCAAGCTGCGCAGGCCCAGCCTGCGGCTTCGGCTGCCTCTTCTTCTGTGGCGCGGGCACCCCTGTCTGCGGCCTCCAGGGCGGCGCTTGCGGCTGCGGTCGCCACCCGAAAAGCTGCACTGGAAAAAGAGCGGCAGGCCAAGCAGGCTCAGCCCAAATCCGCCGCTACCCCTTCCCCTTCGGCGACCGACCACGCTGCCACGCCGGCGCCGCAGGCCGCGGCCGGCAATCCGCGGCAGGCCTGTGAAGGGCGCATCCTCCTCGGTTTCCAGATCTGCATGTCTGAGCAGTGTGCCAAGCCGGGCTTCGCCCAGCATCCGGCCTGTGTGGAACGGCGGGCCATGGAGCAGCGGCGGCGTGACGCCGAGCAGCAGTCGAACCGGTAATTGCCGTTCAATATCCCTGGACAGGCGGGTGCTATAAAATCAATAGCTGCTCGCGCCCGCTACTAAAGGCCTGGAGCTGTTTTTATTCGGATTCCTGGGCATGCCAGGCAGCAGGCCGGCGCTGCGCCTGTTGCTGGCGTTCCTGGGCCAGCTGCTCTTCCAGTTGTAAACGCCCCTGGGTGGCCACGGCGATGACCTTGGTACGGTCCTTGCGGTGCGGGTACATGCGTTCAAACAGCTCGAGGTTGTGCCGGCGAAAGCGCATCGCCGCCTGGCGCGCTTCGTGCGGCGGCTGGCCCAGCAGTTCCAGCACCGTGCGCGCGCTGCGCAGGCTGGACTCGAACACCTCACGTTCCACCTGCATCACGCCGCGGTCACGCAGCGCGTTCCAGTGCGTCACGTCACGCGCGCGGGCGACGATCTGCATCTGCGGAAAATGCTCGCGCGCCAGGTCGACGATCTTGAGCGATTGCTCCATGTCGTCGACCGACAGCACCAGGATTTTGGCTGTGGCCGCGCCGGCCGTGCGCAACAGGTCCAGCCGCGTCGCATCGCCGTAAAACACCCGGTAGCCGAAAGCCCGCACGGTTTCGACCATTTCCGCGTCGTGGTCCAGCACGGTGGCCGGAATGCCCTGGGCCAGCAGCATGCGGCCGATGATCTGGCCGTAGCGGCCGAAACCGGCAATGATGATCGGCGCCTCCTGCTGCTCGGAGATTTCTTCGAGTTGCGGCGTGTCGCAGCCGGCCCAGCGCGGCAGCAACAACTTGTCGACGGCCACCAGCAGCAGCGGGCTCAGCAGCATGGACAGTGCCACCGCGCCTATCAGCAGTGAGGCGATCTCAGCGGAAAACACATGCGCCCCGGCTGCTGCCTGGAACACGACGAAGGCGAACTCGCCGCCCTGCGCCAGCAGTACCGCGAACACCGGGCGTTCCTGGAAAGGCAGCTTCATGAGGCGCGCCAGGCCGTAAATCACCACCAGTTTCAAACCGAGGAAGCCCACCAGGATGGCGGCCATCAGCCCGGGCGATTTCCAGAGCACGCCAAAGTCGATGCTCATGCCGACGGCAATGAAGAAGAGGCCCAGCAGCAGGCCCTTGAAAGGCTCGATATCGGTTTCGAGTTCGCGGCGGTATTCACTTTCCGCCAGCAGCACACCCGCCAGAAAAGCGCCCAGGGCCATCGACAGGCCGACGAACTGCATCAGCGCCGCAATGCCCACCACCAGCAGCAGCGAGGCTGCGGTAAAAATTTCAGGTGTACCGCTGTTGGCGATCCAGCGCAGCAGGGGCCGCAGCAGCAGGCGGCCGCCCAGGATGATGCCGACGATGGCCGCTACGATTTTGATAGCTTCCAGCGCACGACTGGTATGCGCTACAGCCTCATTTTCTCCACCGATTGCGCCCAGCAGGGGCAACAGCGCGAGAATCGGGATGGCCGCCACGTCCTGGAACAGCAGGATGGAAAACCCGGCCTGGCCGCTCGATGTCGGCATCAGGTGGCGCTCGCCGATGGCCTGCAGCGCGATGGCGGTGGACGACAGCGCCAGCCCGAGGCCGGCCACCAGCGCTATTTGCCAGCTCACGCCAAATGCCATCGCGACGCCTGTGAGCAGGGCGGCGCACCCCAGCACCTGGGCACTGCCCCAGCCGAAGATGGGCCGGCGCAGATTCCACAGGCGTTTGGGCTCCAGCTCCAGCCCCACCAGGAACAGCATCAACACCACGCCAAACTCGGCGAAGTGGAGGATGTCCTGCACATTGGTAACCAGGCCCAGGCCCCAGGGGCCTATGGCGATGCCGGCGGCCAGGTAGCCGATGATGGAACCGAGGCCGAGTTTTTTGGCCAGCGGCACGGCAATGACGGCGGCGGCCAGGTAAATAAAGCTGTTGGTCAGCCAGGCGGGTGCATGCTCCATAGTTATCGAGCCCCCACGCTTTTCACTTCGTGTGCCTTCGGCGTTACGCTGCCCCTTTCACTTTCAATAGGGGCTGCCTGGCCTTGGGGCGGCCCGACGGCCAGCCGCGCAGCGTGTCCGTTCGGCAAGTCGGCCGCAGCTTCTGGCGCAGGCCGATCCTTCATCGGAACCACGCAGGCGGCACATTGCTCCAGGTCTTCCAGTTCAGGCCAGTCGGGGTAGCTTTGCAGGCGCTGGCGGAAGGTTGCGATGTGATCGGTAACGGTTTGCCTGTCAACGCTGTGGGCGCCGTGCAACACCAGAGGCGGCAAAAACCGCATGCCGCACAGCACGGCGCTTTGCTCGTACGGCGGCAGGAAGGCATCAAAAAAGTAGCGGTTGTAGCCTTGTGGGTGATAGGACGTTTCGGGGCCGCCTGTGGTGGCAACCAGCCACAGGTCTTTACCCTGCAGTGCCCGGCCTTTTGCGCCTTCCTCCTCACCTTCGCCGTAGGCCCAGCCGTAGGTGAGCACGTCGTCCAGCCAGAGCTTTTGCAGCGCGGGCATCGAGTACCAATGCATGGGGTGGAGCAGCACCACCAGTTGCGCGCTTTCCAGGGCGGCCTGCTCTTTGGGCACGTCGATGGCGTAGTCGGGATAGCTCGAGTACAGGTCTTGCACCTGGACACGGGGCAGGGCCTTCGCGGCCTCCATCAGCGGGCGGTTGACCCGTGATTCGCGCCAGGCGGGATGGGCTGCAATGACATAAATATCAGGATTTGCCGTGTTGCCCGCCGATTTATCAGTGGTTGTGAGAACTGTGTCCATGCCGTTACCATAGCGGAAAAGCAAGACCAAGAGTTCCCAGGAACGACAAGTTCCAAACCGAGGAGATTCGCATGCCCGTGGTTGTGATCGCCAATCCGAAGGGGGGCGTCGGCAAAACGACGCTGGCCACCAACGTTGCCGGATACTTTGCCAGCCAGGGCCATGCGGTCATGCTGGGAGACGCCGACCGGCAGCAGTCTTCACGGTTGTGGCTGGGGCTGCGGCCGCCCGCCGCCCGGCCGATTGCCACCTGGGATGTGAATGCAGACCTGATCGTCAAACCCCCCAAGGGCACGACGCATGTGGTGCTCGACACGCCCGGCGGGTTGCATGGCTCGCGCTTTAACGATGTCTTGAAGCTGGCCGACAAGGTCATCGTGCCGCTGCAGCCCAGCGTCTTCGACATCTTTGCCACGCGCACCTTCCTGGACCAACTGGCGGAACACAAGCACGCCGGCAAGATGCAGGTGGGCATTGTCGGCATGCGCGTGGATTCACGCACGATTGCCGCCGACAAGCTGCGCAGCTTCGTCGAAGGGCTGGGTTTGCCGGTGCTGGGTTACCTGCGCGACACGCAGAACTACATTCACCTGGCCGCTCGGGGGCTGACGGTGTTTGACGTGGCACCCAGCCGTGTTGAAAAAGACATGGAACAGTGGCAGGGCATCTGCCGGTGGCTTGACCGTTGAACCTCTGAGCATCGCGCCGGTTTGTCGCTGAGCCGACATGCCGTGCCCCTATGTGTCGCTACAGTGGCGGCATGAAAACCTTTGAAACCCTGGCCGACCTGGCCGCCTGCACCGGCCAGGAAGTCGCCGTCAGCGACTGGATCACCATCACGCAGCAACAGGTCAACCTGTTTGCCGAAGCGACGGGCGACCACCAGTGGATTCATGTGGACCCTGAAAAGGCGGCGGCCGGCCCGTTCGGCGGGCCGATTGCCCATGGGTTCCTGACCTTGTCACTGCTGCCGCGGTTTTTCGAGTCGTCGTTTGAGATTGCCGGCTCGCGCATGGGCGTGAATTACGGGCTCAACAAGGTGCGATTTACCGCGCCGGTGCCCGTCGGCAGCCGTCTGCGGGCACGCATGAAACTGCTGGCGGCCGAGGCGATTGACAACGCCGGCATGCAAATGACCTGGGAAGTGACTGTGGAGCGCGAAGGTTCGCCCAAGCCGGTATGCGTGGCGGAATCGCTGGTGCGGCGATACCCCTGAATGTGCCGCTGGCGCTAGATGCGCGTCAGCTGACTGGCCGGCAGCCAGCCCTCAAAAACACCGATCAGGCCGTTGATGCGTTCGGCCGCTTCCGTCTGGGAATGCGCATGTGCGATGCATTGGTGCAGGTCGCTGCGCAGCAGCCACAGGTCGGAAGGGGTTTTGGCCAGGCTGATCTTGTAGATCACCCGTGAGGTGCGCGGATCTTCGCAATCCTGCAAAAGGGTGCGCAGGCTTTCCTGGATCTGCTCGACCGAGAGCCGGTTGGCTGTTTTGGCGGTGCTGGAAAGACGGGACGTGCTGTTGCCGAAAATACGCTGGATGACCATATTCACTGTGTTTTTCCTTCCAGTCTTGTGGACTGGGCGGTGGGAAGGGATAACGCAGGAAGGGCCGGGTAGTGGCAATCCGCACGTTCGGGCCTGCAGCGAGAACTTTAGGCTTGAAGGATTGAAGTTTAGGGTTTTTACCTAGATCCTGGCAAGGGGGCGCCAGTTCAAAGGTTGGCAAAAGCGGACTTATGTCTCATCCGCGCATGCCGGGCGACCCTGAAAACCCGTTTTGCCGCCAGGCCTCAAACACGGTAACGGCCACGGTATTGGAGAGGTTCAGGCTGCGCTGGCCCGGTAGCATGGGCACTTTGAGGCGCTGCGGTGGCGCAAAGGATTCGCGTAACTCTGGCGCCAGGCCGCGGGTTTCGGCGCCGAAAACCAGCCAGTCGCCGGGCAGGAAGCGCGCGTCGTAGACGCTGGCGGAGCCGTGTGTGGTCATGGCAAAGAGTCGGGCTGAGGGTGGTTGCTCACTTTCAAGGAAGGCATGCCAGCTGGCATGCCGCAGCACCTGGGCGTACTCGTGGTAATCGAGCCCCGCCCGGCGCATGTGTTTGTCGTCCATCGAAAACCCCAGCGGTTCCACCAGGTGCAGGCGGCAGCCCGTATTGGCCGCCAGGCGGATGACATTGCCGGTGTTGGGGGGGATCTCAGGCTCGACCAGAACAATATTGAACATGGCTGGATTGTCGTGCGGCGGGCACAGGTGCGTTGGTAAGGGGCTGTTCCCGCCATGTTGCCCCCGCTCGTAGTTATCTTCCAGTGATCGAGAGTTTGATCGGGGGGTTTTGCCAGCAGGGGCCGCGGGACTGGCTTTGCCAGACCGCAGGCGCAGCGGCCCCCTCGGGGGGCAGGCAGCTACACGCAGTGAGCGACCGTGGGGGCTATTGAGTCCGCGCAAGGACAACGGCGCCAACATGTGCGGCGCCCGCATCCCGCAAGGACTGTGCGGCCGTATACAGCGAGGCGCCGCTGGTCATCACGTCGTCAACCAGCACCACGCGCCGTCCCTGCAGTTCCCCCGTGCGCAGCGGATCCACCTGGAAAGCCCCTTTGACGTTGGCCAGCCGGTCCTTGCGTTTGAGCTGGCTTTGCGGGCGCGTGTGCTTCACCCGCAGCAGCAGGCTGGCATCGGTTTGGCCCTCTGTGCGTGTTTGCCGGGCCAGTGCCACACACAACTCCCAGGCCTGGTTGAAACCGCGCACCTGCAGGCGCTCCGCCGACAGCGGCACCGGAACGATCCAGTCGCCGGGGGTCAGTTCTGCCATGAGCCCGGCTACGCCCGGCGACCGGGCCAGCAGCTTGGCAAAAAAAGCGGCCCAGCCGTGCTGCTCGCCGAATTTGTAGCCCGCAATCAGGGCTGACCAAGGGTAGGCATAGTGCACCGCGGCAAAGGCGCCGTCCAGCGGTGGCGGGTGGCTGACACAGGCGCCGCAGGGCTGCGGCCCAACCCGAAGGCCCATGGAAAGGTCACCGGGCAAGGCGAGAGCGCAGCGTGGGCAGCGCGGGACGGCCAAGGCAAACCGGGCCACGCAGGCGCCGCACACCTGGCGCGCCGGCCAGCTGCGGCACACAGCGCACTGGCTGGCCAAGCCGGGGAAGGCGCCAAAGCGGCCGGTCGGCCGGGACAGGAATGTGGCGGGAGCAAGCAGGCGTGTGAACACCGTGTCAATATACTCGCGTACCTTCCCCGCTTGCCTCGGCGGGCCCCGCGCTTCCTTTGCCCTTTTTGCTCCCTTTCATGACCCCTACACAGCGCCCACCCACGCTCGACCCGATCGCCGTCAGCCGCTGGGACCGCACCGCTCCACTGGCCTCGCCGTGGCTTCATGAAGAAGTGGCGCGGCGCATGATGGACCGGTTGCAATGGATCAAGCTGCAGCCGCGTGCGTGGGTGCACTGGGGAGCATTGCGTGGAGGGATCCAGGCGCAGGAAAAACTGGCCGGGGCATACCCAAAATCAAGGTGTTTTGTGGTTGAAAGCAGCTCTGGACGTGCGCAAGAAGCTATCAAAAATATAGCAAAACCGTGGTGGAATCCGCGCCGTTGGCTGGCGGCCCCCATACGCTTTGAGGCGCCACCGGCAGGAACTGCCGACATGCTCTGGGCCAACATGGCGCTGCACGAATCGGCCGATCCGCAGGCCCTGCTGGCGCGCTGGCACCAGGCGCTGAAGGTGGACGGTTTTCTGATGTTTTCCTGCCTGGGCCCGGATACCGCGAAGGAGTTGCGCGAGGTATATGCGCAGCTGGGCTGGCCGCCGGCCGGGCATGAACTGACCGACATGCATGACTGGGGCGACATGCTGGTGCAGACGGGGTTTGCGGAGCCGGTGATGGACATGGAGCGCATCACGCTCACCTATGCGACCCCCGCGAGGCTGCTGGAAGACATCAGGGAGCTGGGCCGCAATTTTCACCCGGCGCGGTTTCCTGCCCTGCGGAGCCGGGCCTGGAAGGCGCAGCTTGAAAGCGCGCTGTCCCGCCATCTCGTCAGGGGCGAAGACGGGCGGTTGTCCCTCACCTTTGAAATCATTTATGGCCACGCGCTCAAGGCGCCGCCGCGGATCAAGGTCAGTCCGCTCAGCGCGGTGTCGGTCGCCGATATGCGCAGCATGCTGCAGGGCCAGCGCTCCGGCGGCTAGGTGCCCGGCAGGTGTTGCGCAGCCGCGCCCAATCCCCGGTGTGGATGGGTTTTCAGAAGGGGCGGCAAGGTAAACCCGGCTACAATTCAAAGCTGAATTTTTGGGTATGTTCCCAAGCCTCATGCGGTCAATGCCCAGCGTTAACCGCAGTTTTTTTGAGGGTTGCCACATGCTGCAGCCAACACCAGCGTTTCGTTTTGCCACCTTGCCCGCACAGGGCGCCCACAGCCACGATGCTGTGCTGTGGCTTCTCAAGCGTCACTGTTCACTCACACCGGCCCAATTGGGCTGGCTGTATGTGTCTTTGTGCGGTGTTTCACTGGGTATTGCCGGATTTTTCTGGCTGAAGGGCGCCACCATGGTGATGCCTTTTGCCTGGATCGAGCTGATAGCGGTGGGGGCTGCTTTTGTGGCGTATGCCAGGCATGCGGGCGACGGTGAAAAAATCGTCCTTCAGGGCGAGCGGCTGGTGGTGGAGCTGGAAACGGCAGGGCGCACGGAGCGGGCTGAATTCAACCGCGAATGGGTCCGGATCGAGCCCAAGGATGGGGATGGGTCGCTGATTGAGGTGTCCGGGCAGGGGCGGTCTGTCCAGGTCGGGCGGCATGTACGGCCAGAGCTGCGGCCCGCGCTGGCCCGCGAGATTCGCATGGCGTTGCGGAGTGTTTGACAGTTCCTGAAAGACTTGTGTCAGTTCAGGTGCGGCAGGAGGGCTTGCCGCTAACTTTATAATCAGCCGGTTAATTTGGTCGGTAATTGAAGCAGAAAAAGTGATCACGATGAACGTAAGCAACACCATGAGCAAAATGACACGGCTTGGCATGCAGCATGCAGGCGCAATTCTGGCATCTGCGGTCGCCTGGGTCAGCACCGCCGCTTACGCCGTCAACGACCTGAAGGGCGGCCCGGCCGTCAATCAGCTGAACCTGCATCCGGCTGCCACCAAAATCGCCGCCGAGCAGCAATGGCTGCACTGGTTCATGATGGCCATCTGCCTCGTGATTTTTGTGGCTGTTTTCGGGGTGATGTTTTATTCCATCCTCAAGCACCGCAAGTCGGTCGGCCACAAATCGGCCAATTTCCACGAATCTACTGCTGTTGAAATTGCCTGGACCATCGTCCCCTTCATCATCGTGATCGCCATGGCCCTTCCGGCCACCAAGGTGCTGGTCGCCCAGAAGGACACCACCGCCGCCGACCTCACCATCAAGGCCACCGGCATCCAGTGGAAATGGGGCTACGACTACATCAAGGGCGAAGGCGAAGGCATCGGCTTTGTCTCCACACTCGACAACACGCACCGCGAAATGTCCGACAACGGCGGCCCCAAGGCCGGCGAAGCTCCCGACAACTACCTGCTCAAGGTCGACAACCCGCTGGTTGTTCCCGTCAACAAGAAAATCCGCATCATCACCACCGCCAGCGACGTGATCCACGCCTTCGCGGTGCCGGCCTTCGGCATCAAGCAGGATGCGATCCCCGGTTTTGTGCGTGACACCTGGTTCCGTGCCGAGCAAGTCGGCGACTTCTACGGCCAATGCCAGGAACTCTGCGGCAAGGAACACGCCTACATGCCCATCCATGTGAGGGTTGTGTCTGCAGCCGATTACAGTGCATGGGTCGCGATCAAGGCCAAGGAAGCCGCAGCCAAGGCGGATGATCCTTCCAAAGTCTGGACGCTGGTTGACCTGAAGGCGCGCGGTGAAAAAGTGTACGCTGCCAATTGCGCCGCCTGCCACCAGGCCAACGGCAAGGGCGCTGGCCCGATCAAGCCGCTGGACGGCTCGCCGATTGTTCTCGACGCAGACCACAAGAAGCAGATCCAGACCGTGCTCAATGGGGCCGCCGGTGGCGCCATGCCTTCCTGGAAGGCGCTGAGCGACACCGACCTCGCCGCCGTGATCAGCTACTCCAAGAACAACTGGTCCAACCAGACCGGCCAGATCGTCCAGCCTGCTGAAATCCAGGCGGCTCGCAAGTAAGCCTCAGGCGTTACCCGCAGATTCCATCATTTCGCCGGCGTGACCTTGCCGGCCGCAAAAGACAAGCTACAGGCACAAGCCACCAAAGGAAGCCAAGATGAGTGCAGTTCTAGACCATCACGATCACGCACATGATGACCACGATCACCATGCCCCGACGGGCTGGCGTCGCTGGGTGTTTGCGACCAACCACAAGGATATTGGCACGCTGTACCTGTTGTTCAGCTTCTTCATGCTGATGTTCGGTGGCGTGCTGGCCCTGCTGATCCGCGCGGAGCTGTTCCAGCCCGGCCTGCAACTGGTCAACCCCGAACTGTTCAACCAGCTCACCACCATGCACGGCCTGATCATGGTGTTCGGCGCCATCATGCCGGCCTTCGTGGGTTTCGCCAACTGGATGATCCCGCTGCAGATCGGCGCGGCTGACATGGCTTTTGCCCGTATGAACAACTTCAGCTTCTGGCTGTTGATCCCGGCGGGCATCATGCTGGTGGGGTCGTTCTTCATGCCTGGTGGCGCACCCGCCGCGGGCTGGACGCTCTACGCGCCGCTCACGTTGCAAATGGGCCCGTCCATGGACGCCGGTATTTTTGCGATGCACATCCTGGGTGCTTCGTCCATCATGGGTTCGATCAATATCATCGTCACCATCCTCAACATGCGCGCTCCCGGCATGACGCTGATGAAGATGCCGATGTTCTGCTGGACCTGGCTGATCACCGCCTACCTGCTGATCGCCGTGATGCCGGTGCTCGCAGGCGCCATCACCATGACGCTGACTGACCGCCACTTCGGCACCAGCTTCTTCAACCCCGCCGGCGGTGGCGACCCGGTGATGTACCAGCACATCTTCTGGTTCTTCGGCCACCCCGAGGTTTACATCATGATCTTGCCGGCCTTCGGCATCATCAGCCAGATCATCCCGGCTTTCTCGCGCAAGCGCCTGTTTGGCTACGCCTCCATGGTGTACGCCACTGGCTCCATCGCCATCCTGAGCTTCGTTGTGTGGGCGCACCACATGTTCACCACCGGCATGCCAGTCACGGGCCAGCTGTTCTTCATGTACTCCACCATGCTGATCGCCGTGCCCACGGGCGTGAAGGTGTTCAACTGGATCGCCACGATGTGGCGCGGCTCCATGACCTTTGAAACCCCCATGCTATTTGCAGTGGGCTTCATCTTCGTGTTCACCATCGGCGGTCTGACGGGTGTGATCCTTTCGGTCGCACCGATCGACACGCAATTGCAGGACACTTACTACGTGGTGGCTCACTTCCACTACGTGCTGGTGGCTGGTTCGCTCTACGCCCTGTTTGCCGGCTACTACTACTGGTCGCCCAAATGGACCGGCGTCATGTACAACGAAACCCGCGGCAAGATCCACTTCTGGTGGTCGCTGATTTCCTTCAACGTGACCTTCTTCCCGATGCACTTCCTGGGCCTGGCCGGCATGCCGCGCCGCTATGCCGACTACCCCATGCAGTTCGCGGATTTCAATGCCGTGGCCAGCGTGGGCGCGTTCTTCTTCGGATTTGCCCAGCTGTACTTCTTCCTGTTCATTGTGGTTCCCACGATGCGCGGCAAGGGCGCACCTGCCAGGCAGAATCCCTGGGTGGACGAAGGCGGCAAGGGCGCCGAAGGTCTCGAGTGGGAAGTCCCATCGCCTGCACCTTTCCACACCTATGAAACACCGCCCAAGCTGGATGCCTCGGCAACCCGCGTGATCGGCTGATTGAACTCAACGGTAATCGCCATGACGACACCCGAACAAAAGAAGAGCAACCTGAAGCTGGCGCTGATCCTGGCTTCGGTCGCGCTGGTCTTTTTTGCCGGCTTCATGGCCAAGATGATTTTCCTGAGCCATTGAGCAGCCAGGTCGACCTCAGTCTCAAACCAGTACCGATGTGATGCGGCTCAAGCGCGAAAACTTCAACATGATGGGCAAGCTGGCCGTGATCGTGCTCGGCATGTTCGGCTTCGGTTATGCGCTGGTGCCCATCTACAAGGCGATTTGCGAGATGACCGGCATCAACGTGCTGGCCCTGTCCGACCGCCAGATCCCTGGTGCGACGCCCAATTTGCCGGCCAATACGCAGGTAGACCGCACGCGCACCATCACGGTTGAGTTTGATGCGAACACGCGCGGCCCCTGGCATTTCAAGCCCGCGCAGAACACGCTGCAGGTTCACCCGGGCGAGCTGACCACTGTGATGTACGAATTCCAGAATGTGCAGGACCGAACCATGTCCGCCCAGGCCATCCCCAGCTACGCTCCCGCGCAGGCCGGTGCGCATTTCAACAAGCTTGAGTGCTTCTGCTTCAGCCAGTACACCCTGGCGCCCGGTGAGAAAAAGCAGTGGCCCGTGGCCTTCGTGATCGACCCGAAACTGTCGAAAGACGTGAGCACGATCACGCTGTCCTACACCTTCTTTGAAGTGGGCGGCAAGACGCCGGCTGCGCCCGTCACGCCCAAGGCAACGACTGCCGCCGTACCACCTGAAAAACAGGCAGGCGCATGAGCATGGCCGCAACCCCCCGCAAACCCTCTTTTTGGCGCACGGTCAAGGCTGTGGCCTGGTCCTTTGTAGGCCTGCGTGCACGCGGCGACTACGAAGAAGACGTGAGGAATTTGAGCCCTCTCCACATCATTGTGGTCGGGCTGATTGCCGTGGTCGTGTTTGTCGCAGTCCTGGTGCTGCTGGCGAAGTGGATGGTCGCGCGCTAAAGCGCGGCATCCTCACAATGCCCCACGGTACAAGTTAAAAGATTATTTGGAAATTCGAGAGAAAAACAGGAGTCGAGCGATGTCATCAGCAACCCACGGGTCAACCCCCCACTACTTCGTCCCCAGCCCATCGAGCCATCCGGTGATGGCATCTATCGGCCTGTTTTTTGTCATCTTGGGCGCCGGCCAGTGGATCAATGGCGCCGACTGGGGCAAATGGTCGTTGGCCTTCGGTATGGTGTGGTGGTTGGTCACGTTGTTCCGCTGGTTCAGCCAGTCCATCGCCGAAAGCGAAGGCGGCATGTACGGCCGCAAGATCGACATGTCCTTCCGCTGGAGCATGAGCTGGTTTATTTTCTCGGAAGTGATGTTCTTCGGTGCCTTCTTCACCGCGCTGTGGTGGGCCCGCTCGCACTCCTTGCCCGCACTGGGTAGCCTGGAAAACGCGTTGCTCTGGCCTGATTTCAAGGCGGCATGGCCGTCTATCGTGCCCGGCGCCACGACATCGCCCGCCGACATCGTCGAAGCATTCACGGCCATGAAGCCGCTGGCAATTGGCGGCGGCATCTGGGCTAGCATCATGGGCTCCCTGCCAACGGTCAATACGGCACTGCTGCTGAGCTCCGGTGTCACCATCACCATCGCCCACCACGCGCTGATTGAAGGCAAGCGTGCCCGCACCATCGCCTTCATGTGGGCGACGGTTGCGCTCGGCGTGGTCTTCCTGTTCGTGCAGGGCTATGAGTACTTTCATGCGTACCACGAGATGAACCTGAAGCTGTCTTCGGGCGTCTACGGCTCGACCTTCTTCCTGCTCACGGGCTTTCATGGCTTTCACGTGTTTGTCGGCATGCTGATGCTGCTGTTCATCACGCTGCGCCTGCACAAAGGCCATTTCACCCCTGAAAAGCATTTCGGCTTTGAAGGCGCTGCCTGGTACTGGCACTTTGTGGATGTGGTGTGGCTGGGCCTCTACATCCTGGTGTACTGGTTGTAAGGGAACCAACAGCGGCTCAGGCCGCTCAACCAAAGGCCGCTTGATGCGGCCTTTGTTCTTTATTCCGCCACTCAGAGTGGCTGTTATTTACCAGCAGGGATGCCGGTGGGCTGGATATAACCAAGCTTCCACGCAATCAGAATGCAAACAAACAGCAACACAGAAAACCCGATACGGAACGCCAGTGCGCGCGCCATGTTGCTGTTTTTGCGTTTGCTGCTTTCGGCGCCTTCACTGCCCTTGCCGCCCCTGAGCATGAAAAACAGTGCGGAGGCCAGGCTGGCAAAAATGGCGATAAACGCCAGTGCGATCAGGTAAGTCATGAACAGGATTATCGGCTCATGACAAGTGCTTTGCACTCCCCTCGCTTCTGGATTCTCACGGTGGCCGCACTGGTGGTGGCCGGCACAACCTTTTCGCTGGGCCAATGGCAGCTGCGCCGCGCCGCGCAAAAGGAAGCATTGCAGGCAGCTGTCGATTCCAAAGGTGGGCTTCCCGCGCTGGATGTGCGTTCGCTGCTTGCCAGCCAGCGCCTCGCTGATGACATTCACCGGCCAGCCATCCTCAAGGGAAGCTGGCGCGCCGAGCACACGGTGTATCTCGACAACAGGCCCATGAGCGGCAAGACGGGTTTTTTGGTGGTGACGCCGCTGGTGCTGGAGGGCAGCCCGCAGGCCATCCTGGTGCAGCGTGGCTGGGTACCGCGCAACTTTGCCGACCGTACACGCCTTCCGGAGGTCACCACCCCGCCAGGCATCGTGACAGTTGAGGGCCGTATGGCCCCGCCGCCTTCCAGGCTCTATGAGTTCCAGGGTGCCGAGGGTGGGCGCATACGGCAAAATCTCGACTTGCCTGCTTTCCGGGCGCAAACCGGCCTGCCGCTGCTGGATGTCTCACTGCTGCAGACCGGTGCGCCCAGCGAAGGCCTGCTGCGTGAGTGGGCCGCGCCCAACCTGGGCGTGGACAAGCACTACGGTTATGCCTTCCAGTGGTTCGGCCTTTGCGGTCTGGTGGTTCTTTTGTATGGCTGGTTTCAGCTGGTCCTTCCTTTTCGTACCCACATGCGCGGCAAACGCCGCGATCAATTGCCGTGACAAACGATACGCCTGCTACCCCTCATACCCCTGATACTCCTCCCGTCCACGCTGCTGCAGCCGGACTGCAAGACCAGCCCCTGGGTCTGACCGTGCATGCCATGCCTGTGCTGGATCAGTCCAGTACGCGCGCGCCCAGCACCGTGGCAGGCCGCTGGAAAATGCTGGCCGTGCTGTTGGTGTGCGCGGCGCCGGTCATCGCGTCTTACGTCACCTACTACCTGATCCGGCCCGAAGGCCGCCGCAACTTTGGTGAGTTGATTGACCCGCAGCGACCCTTGCCGCCGCTGGCCACTCGCTCGCTGGACGGCCGCGCCGGCACGCTGACGGCACTGAAGGACCAGTGGCTGCTCATCAGTGTGGCCGGCGGCGCCTGCGGTGCGCGGTGCGAGCAGAACCTGTATTTCCAGCGCCAGCTGCGCGAGTCCCTCGGCAAGGAAAAAGAGCGCCTGGACCGCGTCTGGCTGGTGGTGGACGAAGCGCCGGTGCGTGATGCCTTGCTCCCCGCGCTGGCTTCGTCGGCGGTGCTGCGTGTGGCGCCAGCTGAACTCGCGAAGTGGCTGGAGCCCGCTGCGGGCCAGCGGCTGGAGGATCATCTCTATCTGGTCGACCCCATCGGCAACTGGATGATGCGTTTCCCGGCCGACATGGACGTCGCCGCCGCCGCCAAGGCCAAGCGCGATCTGGAGCGCCTGCTGCGTGCCTCGAGCAGCTGGGACAAAGAAGGCCGGTGAATATGGCCCCCACGCTTTTCACTTCGTGTAATGCGCTGCCCCCCGAGGGGGTCGCCCGCCTGTGGCCCGGCAAAGCCGGTTCCACGGCTCATGCTGGCCTGAAATCCCGGTGCGCATAGCAGTGAGTGGTTGGCTTTAAACATGACTCCACAAAACCTCTACGACCTGAGCCCCGCCCTGCGCCTGATGATCATGGGGCTGGTGGTGGCGCTGGGGCCTCTGGCCTGGGTTTGGGTGCACAACAAGAATGCGCCGGTGGCGCAGCGTTTGCGGGTGCTGACGCTGGTGACACTGTTCCTCACGTTTGATCTGGTGATCTTCGGCGCGTTCACGCGGCTCACTGACTCCGGTCTGGGATGCCCCGACTGGCCTGGTTGTTACGGCAGCGCGAGTCCGGTTGGCGCGCAGATGCACATCGAAGCTGCGCGGACTGCGATGCCGACCGGCCCAGTCACGCATTCCAAGGCCTGGATCGAGATGATCCACCGCTATCTGGCGACCGGCGTTGGCGTGCTTATTCTTACGCTCGCGGTGACAAGCTGGCTGGAGCGCAAGCGCACACCTGTCTCATTTTGGTGGCCTGCTGTCACACTGATCTGGGTGTGCCTGCAGGGCGCGTTCGGCGCGCTCACCGTGACCATGAAGTTGTTTCCGGCCATCGTCACGCTGCACTTGCTGGGGGGCTTGGTGTTGTTGGCCTTGTTGCGTGCGCAGGCTGTGCGGTATGCGCAGGTGCACGGCGCCAACGCTACGACGCTTTCTGCCGGCTTGCGCCTTGCCGTGATCGCTGCCTTCGCCTTGTTCTGGGTGCAAATTGCCCTGGGTGGCTGGGTCAGCACCAACTATGCCGTGCTGGCCTGCACAGATTTTCCGGGTTGCCAAGGTTCACTCTGGCCGGCCATGGACTTTCGCCAGGGCTTCACGCTGTGGCGCGAACTCGGTGCGGGCCATGACGGCGCCAATATCAGCTTTGAGGCGCTCACCGCCATTCACTATGTGCACCGCCTGGTGGCCTATCTCGTGTTTGCCGTATTCCTCGTCCTCGCCTTTTGCCTGCACCGCATGTCCGCGTATCGCTTGTCCGCGCGATGGTTGGCCGGGCTCATCCTGCTGCAGGCTGTCACGGGCATCAGCAACGCCGTACTGGGCTGGCCCCTGTTCGCTGCGGTCATGCATACCGGCGGTGCGGCAGCCCTCGTCATTGTGCTCAGCGGCGTGGTCTTTTCCAGCCGCAGCGGGACCTTCGCAGCACATGCGTCAAAATTGAATGCCTAGCGACTTCCCATGAACCCCAGTACTCCCTCCGCCGCTCCGGCTTCTGCCTCGCCCCGCGCCTCTTCCAGGTTCGCGCAGTTCTATGCGCTGACCAAGCCGCGCGTTGTGCAGCTCATTGTGTTTTGCGCATTGATCGGCATGGTGCTGGCCGTTCCCGGTATTCCGTCGTGGCCGGATGTCCGGCTCGCGCTGATCGCCTGCGCCGGCATCTGGCTGGTTGCAGGGGCTGCCGCCGCCTTCAACTGCCTGGTCGAGCAGCAAATCGACTCGCGCATGCGGCGCACCGCCTGGCGGCCCACCGCCAAGGGCGAGCTCAGCAATTCGCTCACGCTGTCTTTTTCGGCCGCATTGTGCGCGCTTGGTTCGTGGATTCTTTATGCATGGGTGAACCCGCTCACCATGTGGCTGACTTTTGCCACCTTCATCGGCTACGCGGTGGTCTACACCGTCATCCTCAAACCGATGACGCCGCAGAACATCGTGATTGGCGGTGCTTCAGGCGCCATGCCGCCGGTGCTGGGCTGGGCTGCCATGACGGGGTCGGTCGGCCCGGAGGCGCTGATTCTTTTTCTCATTATTTTTCTCTGGACACCGCCGCACTTTTGGGCGCTGGCACTCTACCGCGTGGAAGACTACCGCAAGTCCGGCCTGCCCATGCTGCCCGTTACCCACGGCAATGAGTTCACTCGGCTGCAGGTGTTTCTCTACACGCTGGTGTTGTTCCCCGCCTGCCTGATGCCCTTCATTTTCAAGATGAGCGGCTGGCCCTACCTCGTTGTCGCTGTCGCGCTCAGCATCGGCTTCAGCTGGTATGGCTTTCGCCTGTGGCGCAACTACTCCGACGCGCTGGCACGCAAGACATTCCGGTTTTCACTGATTCATCTCTCGGTGCTGTTCGCAGCGCTGCTGCTTGACCACTATCTTTAGGCTCCCACCATGAAGTCCCACCGCACGCCGCAGGCTGCCTCACCCGTTCGACGATCTGCTATTAAAACAATAGCTGCTTGCGCACTTGCAGTGGGCGCTGCAGGCATTTTTACTGCATGCGCACCGGACAAACCGCAGTTCAAGAGCATTGACCTCACCGGCGCCGACTACGCGCAGGGCTTCACGCTGGCCGACCACAATGGCCAAGCGCGCACGCTGAAAGACTTTGCCGGCAAGGTGGTCGTGGTGTTCTTCGGCTTCACGCAATGCCCCGACGTTTGCCCGACCTCCATGGCCGAGTTGGCGCAGGTCAAGAAGCTGCTGGGCGCTGATGGCGACAAGCTGCAGGCAATCTTCATCACGGTCGACCCGGAGCGCGATACGCCCGAACTGCTCAAGGCCTACATGGGCAATTTCGACCCGACCTTTGTGGCGCTGCGGCCCACACTGGACCAGCTGCCCCAGGTCGCCAAGGACTTCAAGGTGTATTACAAAAAGGTCGATGGCAAGACACCCGGCAGCTACACCATGGACCATTCCGCCGGCAGCTATATCTTCGACGGCCAGGGGCGCATCCGCCTGTACAACCGCTACGGTAGCGGCGCTGAGGCGCTGGCGTCCGACATTCGCCTGCTGCTCAAATCCTGAGTCGATCCGTCCCGCAGCGTTGCGACCGGAAAAGAAAGAAGCCCGCACATTGCTGTGCGGGCTTTCTTTTAAAACGCGTACCTGCAGGTATTAAGCGTAGGCGGCCAGCACCTTCTTCATTTTCTTCATGGCTGCCACTTCGATCTGGCGAATCCGTTCGGCGCTTACCTTGTACTCGTCGGCCAGGTCGTGCAGCGTCATGCCGCCTGACCCGTCGTCGTTCACCTTGAGCCAGCGCTCTTCTACAATGCGGCGCGACCGTGGGTCGAGATCTTCCAGCGCTGCGGTGATGCCGTCTGAAGCCAGGTTGTCACGCTGGCGCGACTCCATCAGTGCCGTCGGTTCCTGGGTCGCGTCGGCCAGGTAGGCGATCGGGCCAAAGGCGTCTTCGCCGTCGTCGCTCGGGCTTGGGTCCAGCAGCACGTCGCCGCCCGACATACGCTGCTCCATCTCGATGACTTCCTCACGCTTGACGTTCAGCGTCTTGGCCATCGAATCGATCTGGCCTTCGGTCAGCGTGTCGCGGTGTGTCGCCACGTCGGCGTCGTCCTTGAAACCCTGCTTCATCGAGCGCAGGTTGAAAAACAGCTTGCGCTGGGCCTTGGTCGTCGCGACCTTGACCATGCGCCAGTTTTTCAGGATGTACTCATGGATCTCGGCCTTGATCCAGTGCATGGCATAGCTCACCAGGCGCACGTTCTGGTCCGGGTCGAAGCGTTTGACTGCCTTCATCAGGCCGATGTTGCCTTCCTGGATCAGGTCGCCGTGCGGCAGCCCATAACCCAGGTATTTGCGCGAAATCGAGACCACCAGGCGCAAGTGAGAGAGCACTAACTTACCGGCAGCGTCGAGATCGTTGTTTTCCTTGAGATTTTTGGCAAATTCCTGCTCCTGCTCCAGGGTGAGCATGGGGAGACGGTTTACGGCGGAAATATAAGCGTCCAGGTTGCCCAGCGGGGGCACCAGCGACCAGGGGTTGACGGCTGTGGACGCGCCCGATTTCGGCACGACAGCGGTCAGGGAAGCGGGGGAAAGAGCATAAGACACAGCAAGACTCCTTTCGTCTGGTGCTAAATATTAGCACTCTGTTGGAGAGAGTGCTAAGCAATAGGTTCAATGACTCGGATAGCGCAAGGCTAATAAGTGAAAACCCTTGGTATGAGCCGCATTGTGGGCCATTGGTTCAGGGGGATTGGTTTCTGCCTTGTAAATGCGCGGTATCGATTTGTATGGATGCCGCCGTTATCCCAAAGTGGGTACGGCCGCTATCTATTTGATAGCTCCTTGCGCCCGTGTGTATTGGGCTGAAGCCATATTTGACAACGAATTCAAACGGGCTGTGCGCCAGTTTTTTTGCCAATTCCGGAGAGTAAATTTGGCCTTTTATCCAAGCTGGACGGGCGCAAGCAGCTATGAATTTAGTAGCAAATCCATGGTTTTCAGCCGCCAGCCAGCCCAAATCCGAACTCGCAGGTATTACGGCAGGCGCTTGTCGTCACGCACTTCGCGGACTTCGACGTCCACCACGTCGCCGGCACGGGGGCTGGCCGGGTTGCCTTGGGCGGCCCCACCCGGCCACATGCCTTGGGGCGAATAGCGCTGGAAGCGGCCAAACACCATCGCCGGCGCCGGCTTGCGGCCGGTGACGAGCGACTTCAGGAGGCTCAGCGCCACGACAATCAGGGCCGCGACCAGCAGGCTGACGGCAAACACCGCCGCGAAGATGCCAAACAGGAGCTTGAGGAAGAAACGCAGAATTTTGCTGATCAAGCGAGGTACCCGTGAAAAGAATTAAACCTCCAAGATGGAGGCCGCCCGGGTGTTTTCAAGCTGGATGAATCACCAGCGTATACCCAGCTTGCCAAACAGCTTGCTCAGCACAAACAGCGGCCCGACCCAGAGGTACTGGATGTCTTCAAAGAAAGAAGGCTTTTTCCCCTCGATCTTGTGGCCGATGAATTGCAGGATCCAGGCGCCCACAAAAATGCCGACACAGATCGGCAATACCAATGGTCCCATGGCGAACACCAGGCCCAGAAACAGCACCGACCAGACCGCCATGGTCATAAAGAACATCGCCGACAAGCGCGCGTAGTAGACCATGCTGGCCGCGACAAACACATACGCGACATAGGGGTGAAGCGCAAACAGCATGCCGACCAGGCTCAGCATGATGAGCGGGATGGCAATGAAATGGATCAGTTCGTTGCGCGGGTTCTGGTGGCTTTCGCCGTAGTGCACCAGCAGCTGGTCAACCTTGCGTGGCCCGGTAACGGTAACGGGAATATCCGCTATGTCGTTCATGTATGTCTCCAGTGGCGGGG
The DNA here is from genome assembly GCF_056405795.1 of Polaromonas sp. P1_F1. NCBI lineage: Bacteria > Pseudomonadati > Pseudomonadota > Betaproteobacteria > Burkholderiales > Comamonadaceae > Polaromonas > Polaromonas sp. P1_F1. The sequence goes on along the minus strand of NZ_JBFUBJ010000001.1, from coordinate 504,021 downwards.
ATCGCCTCTGGGCGGATTTTCCGCCAGGCCACCAGAACCGGAGTGGTGTTTTACAAAGCGTAACGCAGACCGCGAGCGGCCTGCGGACTTTGTGCTTAACCGGGTGTGCTTGCCGATCAGGTCGGTGTGATTTTCGCGGTCTTGATAATCCGGCTCCAGCGGTCTATTTCGCTTTTCAGGAAGCGGCCGAACTCTTCTGAACCCTTTTGTGAGACACGAAAACCTTGCTGCTTGGCGCGCTCTTCCACGTCAGCGCTGTACATGATCTTGATGATCTCGCGCGAGTATCTGTCGACAATGTCATCCGGCGTCTTGGCCGGGAGCATGGCCCCTGTCCAGTTCTCGACAAAGAGGCCAGTCATACCGGCCTCGAAAGCAGTCGGGACATCAGGCACCCCCGGGTGCCGGCCCAGGCTGCAGATCGCGATCGCGCGCAGTTTTCCACCTTTGACGTGAGCGATCGATTCCGGATAGTTGGAAAAAATCACGTCCAGCTGGCCACCGATCAGGTCGACCATCGAGGGCGCGCCGCCGCGGTAGGGCACATGGATCATCTTCGTTTTGTTCAACTCGCAGAACAAAGCCATGGTCAGGTGTGCCGGAGTACCGTTGCCGCTCGAGCCCGCGCTCAGCTGCTTGGTTTTGGACACGGCCATCAGGTCCTTGAAGTCCTTGATGGGACTGGCGGCGGGAACCACGACCAGCATCGGCGAATTGGCCATCAGGGCGACCGGGCGCAGGTCTTTGGTGAAGCTGTAAGCCGCATTCGGATACAGGGATACGTTTGCGGCATGTGTCAACGTGATGGCCAGCAGCGTATTGCCGTCGGGCGCCGATTTGGCGACCTGCTCGGCGCCGATCTGCGCGTTCCCGCCAGCCTTGTTTTCGACAATCACGGGAGTCTTCCACGCCTCGGACAGCTTTTGGGCGACCGTGCGGGCCATCATGTCGGTCAGGCCGCCGGGCGTGAACGGGACCACATATTTGATGGTGCTGCCTGGTTTGGGAAAGGTCTGCTGGGCCAGCCCCAGACCCGGAATGCCCGTCAGGGCTGCACCTGTTGATGCCAATACGATGTCACGACGTTTCATGCCTACTCCTCTTGATTGAATAACTGTTAACCCACTAACTGATCCAACTGCGATTTGAGTGCGTCGGGAATACTGAGTCCCGCTTGTAGTGCTTTCGTTTCGAGTGCGATGCGCCGCGCACCTGCCAGACGTACACCTTCGTCCAGCAGCATTTCGGCGATCACAGTTTCCATGCGTTCAAAGTAAGTGTCTGTGCCTGCAAGCGCGCCCGGGTCGATCAGGATGAAAGCCTGGCCGATTCGCGGCTGATTTCCTTCATCCACAAAAAACGATGATGCCTCAAAAGCAAACTGCGCGCCAATCACGGCTGTCACCAGCAGCTCAACCATCAATGCCAGCATGGAACCTTTGGGGCTGCTCACGGCACCCAGCGGCAGCATGGAGCCCTCCAGAGCCGCGTGTGCGTCCGTTGTGGGCCGGCCTTGCGTGTCCAGCGCCCAGCCCAGCGGAATGGATTTGCCTTCCTTGGCTGCAACCATCACTTTGCCGCGCGCAACTTCGCTCAGAGACAGGTCAATCAACAGTGGATCGGCGTTTCTGCGGGGAAACGCGGCAGCAATCGGGTTGGTTCCAAAGATCGGGTGCTTGCCGCCTGCCGCGGGCATGGCCGCCGGTGCGTTCGCAAAACCAAGGCCTACCAGGCCCGCATCGGTTGCGGGGCGCAGATGATCCACCAATACCCCGCAATGGTGGCTGTTGATCACGCCGACAAAACACACGCCCAGTTCCCGGGCGGTTGCAATCGCTGTGGAGATCGCCAGATCGCAGGCGGGGAAGGCCAGGCCCTGTTTTGCATCCACCAGCACTGCCGCACCTTTTTTGTGCGCCACGATGGCGACGGCATGGCCATCGGCCCGGCCGTTGCGAAGATGGGTGGCATATTGCGGCACGCGGCTCAAGCCATGCGAAGCGAGCCCTTGCGCTTCGGCGCGAACCAGTGCTCTCGCGGTGGTGACCGCCATGGCCTCTGCCGCGCCCGCCTTGCGCAGCGCCAGCGTGGCAAGACGTGTTGCTTCCTCAATAGACAGTTGGATCATTACTTCAGGCTCTCCAGCACCTTGTCAGCGATCATGAACGATACGCGTTCATTTGACTGCATGCTGAGACCTGAAATGTGTGGTGTAAGCAACAGATTGGGGCAGCCTTGCAACGCCGCACTCACGGGCAGAGGCTCGACGTCGAATACATCGATGGCCGCACCGCCCAGTTGCCCCGACCGCAGTGCCGCACTGACTGCCGCGATGTCCACGATGTGGCCCCGCGAGGTATTGATCAGAACTGCGCCTTTTTTCATCTGGCCAATGCGTGCCGCGCTGAACAGCCCGCGCGTCGCATCCACCAGGGGCACATGCAATGTGACGGCATCTGCGCTGCTGATGAGGTCGTCAAGGCCGGCGTACTGCACACCGGTCTGCGCGAAAACCGGGGCATCGGGTGCAAGCGCGGGGTCATAGGCAATCACGTGCATGCCCAGGCCACGTGCCAGGCGCGCGGTGGTCTGGCCTATGGAGCCAAAACCGATGATGCCCAACGTTTGTCCGGCAGCTTCACGGCCGTTGCTCAGCGCAGCGCGCGGCCACTGGCCGGCTGCCACGGCTTCGGTGGATGCAAACGCACCGCGCAGCAGCAGCATGGTACTGGCCACGACGTATTCCGCCACGCTGAGTGCATTGGCGCCCGAAGCGGGAATGACCTTGATGCCCCGGGCTTCGCAGGCCGGCACGTCAATGTTGTCCAGCCCCACGCCGAGCCGGCCCACCACCTTGCAGCGGGCCATCGCGGCGAGCAGCTCGCCACGCACCTGCGTCAGGTTGCGCACGATCAACACATCGGCTTCGCCCGCCTCGGCCCGCAGGCGGGTGGCGTCGCCCACCAGCTGCGGGTCATAGAGCACGTCGTGTGCCGCTTCAAGCTGCGCCACAGCGCGCTCGTCCATGAATTCACAGATGACAATGCGCGCCATGCTTGCCTTACCTCAAGCGGATTCGAACAGGCGCGTCAAGACGAACTCGCGGTGGCCCAGCGCTTCTGCGGCGGTCAGGCGGCCGTTGGCGGTGCGCAGCATGTTCTCCAGCAGCTTGTCGCCGGCCTGGTCGAGCGTGATCTCGCGCTGCAGCAGCCCGGAGGTGTCCACGTCGATGTGTTCGCTCATCAGGCGCACGGTGCGCGGGTTCGAGCAGATCTTGATCACGGGGACAATCGCATTGCCGATCACGTTGCCCTGGCCGGTGGGGAAGAAGTGCACGGCGTAACCCGAGGCGGCGCACAGGGTCACCATTTCGGCCGCAGCACTGGACGAGTCCATGAACCACAGGCCCGGGTGCGTGGGCATCTCGGCCTTGTCGATGACGCCGTCGACCGTGCAGACCTTGCCGATCTTCTGGATATTGCCCAGCGCTTTTTCCTCGATGGTCGTGAGGCCGCCGGCGATGTTGCCTTTGGTGGGCTGCGAGTCCGACAGGTCGCTGGTCTTGTGGCGGTTGATCATGTCCTGGTAGCGGTTGAACATGAACATGAACTGGTCGCGCACGGCATCGGTGGCACAACGGTCGGCGACGATTTTTTCACCGCCGGTGATCTCGGAGGTTTCACCGAAGCACAGGTAGTTGCCGAGCGGGTGCAGCTTGTCGAAGGCGTTGCCGACGGTGGGATTGGCGCCGCAGCCGGACGTGGTGTCGGACTCGCCGCACTTGGTGGAGACCCAGAGTTCGGAGATGCCGCAGATCTCGCGCTGTTTTTCACTGGCCCATTGCACATACTCACGCGCCGCTTTGGAGGCCTTCATGATGGTCTCATGGTCGCCGTGGCCTTCAATGCCGAAGCCCACCACCGGTTTGCCGGTTTTGGCGATGCCGTCCACCACTTTTTTGGTCCAGCTGTCTTCAATGCCGATCACCACGACGGCGGCGACATTGGGGTTGCAGCCGGCACCGATCAGGGTGCGAAAGTGCAGCTCCAGGTCGGCACCGAATTGCAGCCGCCCATAGGGGTGCGGAATCGCCATGCAGCCCTTGATGTTGTGGGCCACCGCCTCGGCGGCTGCATTGGAAAGATCGTCCAGCGGCAGGATGATGACGTGGTTGCGCACGCCAACGCGGCCGTTTTCGCGGCGGTAGCCCAGAAATGTGGTGTTTTTATCGATGACTGACATTGCTATGTTCCTAGATGAGTTGTTTGTTCCAGCAATCGACGTGGATCTGGCTTCGCCAGGCCACAGGCGATGCCCCCTCGGGGGGAGGCGGCCGCAGGCTGCTTCGGGGGGTTACCACCTCTTTGTTTTGATGTTATGGACATGGGCGTGCTGGCCGGCCTTGATGTTGGCAACAACCTTGCCCATGTCGATGCCGTACTTCAGCACGGTGTCGCCGACAGCCATGTCCTTGAGGGCCACTTTGTGCCCGATGGGAATGTCCTGCTGGGCCTGCACATTGATCATGCGGTCTTCGTCCATGATCCAGCCGGTCATGGCAGTTCCTGCCTTCACACCTTCCACCACCACAACGGCCACGGTGTCTTTGGCGTCATGCAATACAAAATGAATCATGGGGTCTCCGAATGGCCTGAGTTGAATCGAGTTGCCAGTTTTATGGGCCGGCAACCGCTTGTCAATTCACTCATATATATGACTTGTACGACTCGCCCGTTGGTGTTTCAATGGCGGCCGTGAATGTCAAAAACACATCGGCTCCATTGCGTCCGTTGATGAGCGAAGAGGCCATGCCGCTCTACCGCCAGGTGAAGCGCGAGCTGCAAAAACTCATCGAGGCCGGGCATTACGGCCCGGGTAAACCCTTGCCCAGCGAGGCGAATATTGCCGCGAGCCTGCAGGTGAGCATTGGCACCCTGCGTCATGCCGTTGACGAACTGGTACACGAGCATGTGCTGGTGCGCCGGCAGGGCAAGGGAACTTTTGTGGCGCCGCACAACAATGCCCGCTTCATGTTCCAGTTTTTTCACGTGGAGCCGCACTGGAACTTCGGTGACGACGATGCGGCGCGGGACCGCGACTACCCGGAAATTGACTGCATCGCTTTTGGGCGCGAGCGGGCCACGGAGCAGGAGGCCGCTGCATTGCGCATCAAGATGGGTGAGCCCGTGTTCAGGGCGGAAAACCGCCTCGCCCTGCAGGGCAGGGTGGTCATGCATGACCGGCTGACCATTGCGGCGGCGCTGTTCCGCAACCTCACCGAAAAACGTTTTGTCGAAAGGCCCGGCACGATCTATGCCCTGTACCAGACAGACTTCGGCATCACCGTGCTGCGGGCACAGGAACGTGCACGCGCCGCGGCGGCCGACCGGACCCAGGCGCGCCTGCTGGGGCTGGCGGTGGGCTCTCCGGTGATGGAGGTGCACCGGCTGGCCCTGACGTTCGGCGACAAGCCCGTGGAATACCGGGTCTCCACCATCAATACCCAGGCGCATGACTATGTCAGTGTGCTGTCCAAGAAAGCATGAACATGGACCTTGTTGTGGTGCTGGAGAAAGCCCGGCTCGCGGGCATGGAGGCTGCCGTCCGCATCCGGAAGGCGCATGTAGAACTGCAACCGGTGGATGTCCGCCAGAAGGCCCCCGGTGACTGGGTCACGCGCTTTGACCGCGAAGTGGAAGAGGGCTTGCGCAGCGCGCTGCTGAAGGTCTTGCCGCAGAGCGGCTTTGTCGGTGAAGAAAGCGGCGGCGAATTGACGGAGCAGCCCACCTGGCTGGTTGACCCGATTGATGGCACGGCAAACTTTGCCCGCGGCTACCCCCAGTACGCGGTATCGATTGCACTGTGTTTGGACCGGCAGCCGGTGCTGGGCGTGATCGTGGATCCGTCCCGCCACGAAATTTTTACTGCGGCATCGGGTCTGGGTGCATACCTGAATGGGGAGCGCCTGGCCTGTGCTGCCGCGCGCCCTGCTGCGCAATGCCTGGTTTCGACGGTGTTTCCCAAACCGGGTGCGCCTTTCATGGACGACTACCTGCGTGAATTTGGTGATGTACTGAGAACGTTTGGGCAGGTTCGGCGAAGCGGCTCCATGGCGCTGGAACTGGCTTATGTGGCGGCCGGGCGGGCCGATGCCTTCTGGGAACGCGGCATGGGCGCGTGGGACGCTGCGGCCGGGTTGGTGCTGCTGCGCGAGGCCGGCGCCACGATGCGATCCCTGGACGGCTTGCCCTTGCTGCAAAGCCGGATGCTGGTGGCGGGAAGCCCTACCGGTGCGGCGCTACTGGAAAAAGTTCTCACGCATTACCCCGGTGGTCCAAATCCTCCGTCCCATTCATCCAACAAGTCTGTCTGATATCCCATGATTTTTAAATGGCGCATGGCGCTGGCGTCCCACTTTCCAGGCGTGCTGGTGTGCATGGTGATTGCACTGGCCGCGACTTTCATCTCCGAGCACTATGGCGGCCCCCAACTGCTCTATGCCTTGCTGATCGGCCTGGCGTTCCACTTTCTCAACAGCCACCCCAAGGCGGCCAAGGGCATTGGTTTTTGCGGCCGCGTGGTGCTGCGCGTGGGGGTCGCGCTGCTGGGCGCCCGCATCACGTTTGCGCAAGTGGCCCAACTGGGCGCCGGAACCGCCGTGGTCATCGTGCTGGCGGTTGTATTGACGATTTTGCTGGGCGTGCTGCTGGCGCGCTGGCTGAAGTGTTCGCGTGATGAAGGCCTGCTGTCGGGCAGCGCGGTGGCCATCTGCGGTGCGTCGGCGGCGCTGGCCGTGTCTTCCGTGCTGCCCCAGACGAAAGAAAACGAACGCTTCACACTTCTGGCTGTTGTCGGTGTCACGGTGCTGTCAACGCTGGCGATGGTGGTCTACCCTTTCAGCCTGCAGGCCATCGGGCTCTTGCCGGGGCAGGCCGGTATTGTGCTGGGAGGCTCGATTCACGATGTCGCGCAGGTGGTGGCGGCCGGCATGATGCTCGGCCCGCAGGCGGGTGACACGGCCACCGTGGTCAAGCTGTTTCGCGTCATGATGCTGATGCCCATCGTGCTGTTCATTGCGGTGCTGTACCGCAACCATCCGGCCGTCAAGGTGCCGGAAACAGAGGTGCCGCTGGTGCCGGGCTTCCTGATTGCTTTTGTCGTGCTGGTCATGCTGGCCAGTGCAGGGCTGATCGCAGCACCCGTGGTTCAGCTGGCCAGTGATACATCGCGCTGGATGCTGGTAACGGCCATTGCCGCTGCGGGTGTGAAGACCAGTTTTGAAGACTTGCTCAAGCTGGGCTGGAAGCCCGTGGCGCTGCTGCTGGCGGAGACCGTTTTTATCGTGACCTTTGTGGTGATCTCGGTGCTGCTGCTAAAGCTCGGGGTGCCCTGAGCGGCAAGCGGCGAATCTGCTGGTTCAGCCCAGCAATGCCTGCGCGAACTCACGCGCATTAAAGGTTTCCAGGTCTTCCAGCTGCTCGCCCACGCCGATGAAATACACCGACACCGGGCGCAGCGCGGGTGAGGCCAGGGCACGTTCACGGGCCCACAGCGCAATCGCAGCCAGAACGCCGCCCTTGGCTGTGCCGTCCAGCTTGGTCACGATGAGACCGGTCAGCTGCAGCGTGTCATCGAAGGCCTTGACCTGGGCGAGGGCGTTTTGCCCGGTGTTGCCGTCAATGACCAGCAACACCTCGTGGGGTGCGGCGGCATCCGCCTTCTGCACTACGCGCTTGATCTTGCGCAGCTCTTCCATCAGGTGCAACTGCGTCGGCAGGCGGCCGGCCGTGTCGACCAGCACCACATCTTTGCCGCGCGCCTTGCCCGCGCTCACGGCGTCAAAACTCACGGCAGCCGGGTCGCCGCCTTCCTGGCTCACGATCTCGACCGTATTGCGGTCAGCCCAGACGCTGAGCTGTTCGCGCGCCGCGGCGCGAAAGGTGTCGGCCGCTGCCAGCAGCACCGAGGCGCCTTCGGTGGCCAGGTGCCGCGTGAGTTTGCCGATGGACGTGGTCTTTCCGGCACCGTTGACGCCGGTCACCATGATCACGGTGGGCTGGTACTGGCCGATCACCAGCGGCTGCTCCAGCGGCTTGAGCAGCTGCGCGATCGAGTCCACCAAGGCATTCTTGACGGCGACGGGGTGTGTCATGCCGCCTTCCTTGACGCGGCGTTTGACATCGGCCAGCAGGTGTTCGGTTGCCTTGCTGCCGGCGTCCGCCATCAATAACGCGGTCTCCAGGTCTTCATAAAGCGCATCGTCGATGCGGCTGCCGGTGAACACGGTCGATATGCTGGAGCCGGTCTTGCGCAGCCCGGCCTGCAGCTTGCCGAGCCAGCGCTCCCGCTCCGGGGCCACGGCGCCGGGAACCGGGATGGTGATCGGGGTGACCAGCGCACTGCCGATCAGGCCACTGCCCGCAGAGGCCGGCGAGGGTACGGGTGTCGCCGGTTCAGGGGCCGGTCCGGCCGGGACGGCTGCATCGGGCGCAGAAGACGCCGGTGCGGCAGGAGGGGGGGATTTTTTCTTGAAAAAACTGAACATTGGGTATGCTTGCGGAGTCCTAGTGGGCTGTTGCACCGTTGCGGGGCAACGTACAGCGCCACACAGCTATTCTATGAAACACCCCAGGCCAGCCCTTTTGACACCCCCAGTACCCCTATCTTCCATACTTCGCCCGTCGGCCGTGCGGCACCTGCCCGCGCTGGTGCTGGCACTGTGCCTGGGCACGGCCGCCCTTGCGCAGACGCCCGTGCCGGCCCCGGTGGAGCAGTTCACGCTGGCCAATGGCCTCACGGTCATCGTCAAGCCCGACCACCGCGCGCCCACCGTGGCCCACATGCTGTGGGTGCGCGTGGGCTCCATGGACGAGGTTGACGGCACGTCGGGCGTGGCCCATGTGCTGGAGCACATGATGTTCAAGGGAACGGCGAAGGTCAAGCCGGGTGAGTTTTCAAAACGCATAGCCGCCCTGGGCGGACGCGACAACGCGTTTACCGCCCGCGACAACACGGCCTACCACCAGCAAATTCCGGCCGGCAAGCTGGAGGACGTCATGCGCCTGGAGGCCGACCGCTTCACGGGTAACCAGTGGGCAGACGACGAGTTCAAGCGCGAGATCGAGGTCGTCAAGGAAGAGCGGCGCCTGCGCACCGAAGATTCGCCGCGCGCCATGCTGTATGAGCAGATGACTGCCATGACATTTACCGCCTCGCCTTACCGGCGCCCGGTGGTCGGCTGGATGAGCGACATTGCGGCCATGACGCCCGACGATGCGCGCGATTTTTACCGCCGCTGGTATGTGCCTGCCAATGCCGCCGTGGTCATTGCCGGTGATGTGGATGTCGCGCAGGTCAAAAAGCTGACCGAAAAATACTACGGCGGCATCCCCGCGCGCGCCGTCCCGGTGCGCAAGCCACGCGCTGAACCCCTGCAGGCCGGCGTGCGCCGTATGGACTTCAAGGCGCCGGCCAGCCAGGCCTATGTCAGCATGGTTTTCAAGGTGCCCAAGCTGGAGCCGGCAGACCTGGCCGCGCCGGCCGCCGGCGCCAGCCGCGACGCGCTGGCGCTGACGGTGCTGGCCGCCGTGCTGGACGGCTACACCGGCGCCCGGCTCGACCGCGCGCTGGTGCAGCAGTCCCGTGTGGCCGACAGCGCCGGTGCGTCCAATGGCCTGATGGGCCGGGGGCCGCAGGTTTTTTCGCTCGACGGCGTGCCCGCTGCCGGTAAAACCGCCCAGCAGGTGGCTGACGCGCTGCGCGAGCAGGTGGCCAAGGTGGCACGCGAGGGCGTGAGCGAGGCCGAGCTGAACCGCGTCAAGACGCAGTGGGTGGCCAGCGAGACCTACAAGCTCGACTCGGTCTTCAACCAGGCGCGCGAGCTCGGCTCGCACTGGGTGCAAGGCCTGCCGCTGGATGCCAGCGAACGCATCATTGCCGCCCTGCGTAGCATCACGGGCGCCGAGGTGCAGGCCGTGGCCGCGAAATATTTTGGTGACGACCAGATGACGATGGCAACGCTGTTGCCGCAGCCGCTGGACCCGAACCGCAAGCCGCGCCAGGGCACTGCGCCCGCCGGTGACCTGCAGCGTTGAACTGCCCTACTCATCCAGAATTGCTGACAACATCATGATTGCTATAAAAACAATAGCGGCTCGCGCAAGGTGTGTATGGGTTGCAGGCCTTTTTAGCTTGTTTTTTCACTCGCTGGCGCTGGCCGCACTGCCGATCCAGCACTGGACGCAACCCAATGGCGCCAAGGTTTACCTGGTCGAAAGCCCGGCGATTGCGATGCTGGACGTGCAGATCGATCTGGACGCCGGCAACCGGCGTGACCCTGCCGATAAGGCAGGCCTGGCCAGCATGATGGCCGGCCTGCTGGAAAAAGGGGTGCGTGCCAGCAATGGCTTGGGGCCTGAAGTTATTTGTGGAGGGCTGTGCGTTCCCGAGCCGGCGCTCGACGAAAACGCCCTCAGCGAAGCCTGGGCGGATCTGGGTGCGCAGTTCAATGCCGGCACCACGTCCGACCGCCTGAGCTTTTCACTGCGCACCCTGACCGACCCGGCGCTGCTGGACAAGGCCGCGGCGCTGGCTGCACGCGAGATCGCCGAGCCGGCTTTTCCCGAAGGTGTGTGGCAACGCGAGCGCGCACGCCTGCAGGCCTCGATCCGCGAGTCCTATACCCGCCCGGCCAGTGTTGCCGGCCGCGCCTACACACCGGCGATATACGGCACGCATCCCTATGGTTATGAAGTCACGGAAGAAAGCCTGGCGCGCATCAGCGTGGGCGACATGCGCGCCGCGCATACCACTGGCGTGACGGCTTGCCGCGCGCGCATCAGCATGGTGGGCGCCGTGACGCGCGCGCAGGCTGATGCCATCGCCGCAAAATTGCTCTCGCGCCTGCCGCAAACGGCTTGCGCCAGCCTGCCGCCATTGCCGGCAGTGGCCGAGGTCGCGCCGCTGGCCGCACCGGTTGAAAAACGCATCCCTTTCGCCTCGGCGCAGGCGCAGGTGCTGATCGGCCAGCCGGGTTACAAACGCTCGGACCCGGACTACTTTGCCCTGACGGTGGGCAATTACATCCTGGGCGGCGGTGGTTTTGTCTCGCGCCTGGCCAGTGAAGTGCGTGAAAAGCGCGGCCTGACATATGGCGTGTCGAGTTATTTCTCCCCCGCCCTGCATGCGGGCGCCTTCACCATCAGCATGCAGACCCGGCCTGACCAGGCTGCGCAGGCCGTGGACCTGGTGCGCAAAGTGGTGGCTGACTTTGTTGCCAACGGCCCGCTGGAGGCCGAACTCAAGGCGGCGAAGGACAACCTGGTCGGCGGCTTTGCCTTGCGCATCGACAGCAACCGCAAGCTCCTTGACAACGTGTCGAGCATTGCCTGGAACGACCTGCCCCTGAACTACCTCGATACCTGGACGCAGCAGGTCGACAAGGTCACGGTGGCCGATGTCAAGGCGGCTTTTGCACGCAAGCTGCAGCCCGAAAAAATGGTCACTGTTATCCTTGGCGCCGCACCATGAAGTACACGCCCGTTCCTACCCAAACTCCCGCCACCCCCAAGAACCCGCGCGCCAAAAGCGGCAAGGTTGTGGGCCGCAAAACCGTGCCGCCGGGTGAGATCCGCATCATCGGCGGCTTGTACAAACGCACCAAATTGCCGGTGCCCAGCAAGCCGGGCCTGCGTCCCACGCCCGATCGCGTGCGTGAAACCCTTTTCAACTGGCTGGGCCAGGACCTGACGGGCTGGCGCTGTATCGACGTGTTTGCCGGCACCGGCGCGCTGGGCTTTGAGGCCGCGTCGCGCGGCGCGGCCGACGTGCTGCTGTGCGAGCAGGATCCGGCGCTGGCGCAACAGCTCAAGACGGTGCAGGCCAGGCTCAAGGCCGACATGTGCCGCATCGAGCGTGGCGACGGGCTGAGCGCCTTGAAACGCGTTGCGCCGGGCAGCCTGCAACTGGTGCTGCTTGATCCGCCTTTTGAGTCCACCCTGTACGAATCCACGCTCAAGGCCGCAGCGCAGGCCATCGGCCCGACCGGCGTGGTTTATCTGGAGGCGCCCAAACCCTGGACGGATGAGGAACTGCTGCCGCTGGGTTTGCAGGTGCACCGCAGTGGCAAGGCCGGCGCCGTGCATTTCCACCTGCTGGCTGCTCTGGGTACGCCAGCGGGCTGAATCGCCGGCCAGGCCTTGCCTGTCTCGTGGTTACAGGGCGGCAATTGGCGGGTAAAAGGGTGGGGCGGGCATAATTCCTCCTATGGCCACCTCCCGCACCGCTGTTTATTCCGGCACGTTTGACCCGTTCACGCTGGGCCATGACGACGTGGTGCGCCGCGCTGCCGGGCTCTTTGACCAGGTCGTCATCGCGGTGGCGACGGCCCATCACAAGAAAACCCTGTTCACGCTGAACGAGCGCGTGGCGCAGGTGCAGGCCGCCACTCAAGGTATCGCCGGCGTCAAGGTGCTGCCGTTTGACGGCCTGATCATGGATTTTTGCGCAGCGCAAAAGGCTTCAGCCGTGGTGCGCGGAATCCGCAATATCACCGACTTTGACTACGAAGCGCAAATGGCGGCCATGAACCGCAAACTGCGCCCCGAGGTGGAAACCGTGTTTCTGCTGCCCGACGCACCGCTGCAATGCATCAGCAGCACGCTGGTGCGCGAGATCAGCAAGCTGGGCGGCGATGTCGGCCAGATGGTGAGCCCGGCCGTGGCAACTGCCCTGGCGGCGGCGCACCAGGCGGCCAAAGCAGGTAAGGGGAACTGACATGGCCCTGATGATCACTGATGAGTGCATCAACTGCGACGTGTGCGAACCCGAATGCCCCAACCAGGCGATTTACCTGGGCAAGGAGATCTACGAGATCGATCCGCACAAATGCACCGAATGCGTGGGCCATTTCGACGAGCCCCAGTGCGTGCAGGTCTGCCCCGTCGCCTGCATTCCCATCAACCCGCAGCACATTGAAACGCGGGAAACCCTGTTTGAAAAATACCAGCGGCTGCAAACCATTATTCCGGTGGTCACGGCTCGCTAATTGACCTGGTTGGAGGGTTTGTGGCCTGACATGGCCTTGGAAGCGCCGATTTAGCGCACAAATAGCGGTGCAGTCCAACAGGATCCTGCGCGAGCAGCTATAAAAATCATAGCGTCAAACTTGCGCGCGGCAGACCCGGAACGGTAGACTCTTAATCTTCAATATCCACTTTGCGCGGCGGTTTCGGCCGCGGTGGCGTGCTGGTGTGGATCATCATCGTGGCTTTTTCCATCTCGCCCTTGAGCAGTTCAGGCACGGCCTTGATGCAGCGGGCAATGCAGTCTTCAATCGCCACGCGGTGCTCCTGTGAAGGTTTTTTCAGCACCCAGTTGACCACCTCGGCCTTCACGCCCGGATGGCCCACACCGATGCGCAAGCGCCAATAGTCGGCCGTGCCCAGTTGCGCATGGATATCGCGCAGGCCGTTGTGGCCGGCGTGGCTGCCGCTGAACTTGAGCTTGACCTGGCCGGGCACGATGTCCATCTCGTCGTGCGCCACCAACACCTCTTCAGGCGCGACCTTGAAGAAGCGCGCCAGGGCCGCCACGGATTTGCCCGAGACATTCATGAAGGTCAGCGGCTTGAGCAGCCAGACGTTCTGGCCGTTGAGGGTGATGCGCGCCACCTGGCCGTGGTAGCTCTTGTCCAGGCTTAGCGGGGCTTTCAGCTCTTGCGAGAGAGCATCAATAAACCAGAAACCGGCGTTGTGGCGGGTGGCTTCGTATTCGGGGCCGGGGTTTCCCAGGCCGACAAACAATTTGATCATTTGGAGATTTCCATCTGTCCAATTTTAGGGTGCGTGGCCTTGTGTCTTTGCAAGCGGGCGGTTCTGATTGAAGCGCTAACCAAGAAAAACGGCCCTTGTCCTGCAAGAGGACAAGGGCCGTGAGCCTTTTCAGGCCTGTGCGGGAAGCGAATTACTTCTTGGCGGCAGGCTTGGCAGCGTCGGCCTTGGCGCCGGCTTTGGCTTCCTTGGCGGCAGCAGCTTTAGCGGCTTTCGGATCCACCGGTGCGGCTGCTGCAGCGGCTGCTGCGGCATCGGCCTCGGCTTCTTCGGAAACGGCAGACACCGACACCAGAACCGGGTTGTCCTGGCCCTTGGCCACGAACTTCACGCCCTTTGGCAGGGTGATGTCCTTGATGTGCAGCGGCGAGCCCTTCTTCAGGCCCTTCAGGTCGACGGCGATGAATTCGGGGATGTCTGCAGGGAAGCAGGACACGGTCAACTCGGTGATCACGTGGTTGACCAGGCAGTTTTCGGTCTTGACGGCTGGAGACTCTTCTTCACCGCTGTAGTGCACGGGCACTTTCACGGTCATCTTGGTCTTGGCTTCCACGCGCTGGAAGTCGATGTGCAGGATCTGCTGTTTGTACGGGTGCATTTGCAGGTCACGCAGCAGAACCTTGTGTTCTTTGCCTGCCAGTTCCATCTGGAGGATGGAAGCATGGAACGCTTCTTTCTTGATGGCGTGGAACAACGCGTTGTGATCGAGCTCGATCAGCGTGGGTTCACCGGTGCCACCGTAAACAATACCGGGCGTACGGCCGGTGATGCGGAGACGGCGGCTCGCACCCGTGCCCTGCTTTGCGCGCTCAAAAGCGACGAATTTCATAATCAACTCCAATAAAGAACGGACCGCGACCAGTCTCGTTCTGGTTTAAAAAGCTGCTTTTGCCTCATGACAAACATCATGGAGCGAGGGCAGCTACTTTTTGCTTCAGATCAGAACAGGTTGTCCTGGTCCGAAAACAAACTCATGACCGACTCTCCCTTGGCGATGCGCTGAATGGTTTCAGCGATCAGCGGCGCCACGGAGAGCTGGCGAATCTTTGTGCAACCCACGGCATTGGGGCTCAACGGAATGGTGTTGGTAATCACCACCTCATCAAGTGCGTCGCCCTTGGCGATGCGGTCAATGGCCGGGCCCGAAAAAATCGGGTGCGTGCAATATGCGTAAACCTTCTTGGCGCCGCGCTCTTTCAGCACTTCAGCCGCCTTCACCAGCGTGCCGGCCGTGTCGATCATGTCGTCCATGATCACGCAGTTGCGGCCTTCAATGTCGCCGATCACGTGCATCACTTCGGACACGTTCGCCTTGGGGCGGCGCTTGTCGATGATGGCCATGTCGCAGCCCAGCTGCTTGGCCAGCGCCCGGGCGCGCACCACGCCGCCCACATCGGGCGACACGACCATCAGGTCGGTGTAATTCTTCTGGCGCAGGTCGCCCAGCAACACCGGCGACGCATAAATGTTGTCGACCGGAATATCAAAAAAGCCCTGGATCTGGTCGGCATGCAGATCCATCGTCAAAACACGCGACACGCCCACTGCCTGCAGCATGTTGGCCACCACCTTGGCTGTGATCGGCACCCGCGCCGAACGTGGGCGGCGGTCTTGCCGGGCATAGCCGAAATACGGAATCACCGCGGCGATGCGCTCGGCCGAAGCCCGTTTCAACGCATCAACCATGATCAGCAGTTCCATCAGGTTGTCGTTGGTCGGTGCGCAGGTCGACTGCACCACAAACACATCACGGGCCCGAACGTTCTGCTGGATCTCGACGGTGACTTCGCCATCCGAAAAGCGGCCGACATGGGCTGCACCCAGTGAAATGCCCAGGTGCTGGGCGATATCGGAGGCCATGCTCGGATTGGCATTGCCGGTGAAAACCATGAAGTCGGGATGGTGCGGTTGCATGTGGGGCCCAGCTGCTACAAGGACTTGAACGTGGCTGAAATTTTTATCGGAGCAAAATACGCACGGGGACAACACGCTGCAACGGGGCTTGGCAGTGAGCGCCGCTTGCCTGTTTCCAAAAACACACAGACCCGCTGATACACATCACGCGGGTCTGTCAGGAGTCACACGGGCCCGCTCCGGGCGGGACCGCAACACCGGGGCTACGGCCCACGGCGAATAATTTGGCAGGGGTGGAAGGATTCGAACCTGCGAATGCCGGAATCAAAATCCGGTGCCTTAACCAGCTTGGCGACACCCCTACACAGGACAGTTGTTGTTGCCAACAACAGACCTATAAACTTTTCCATTTAGGTCGCTTGAAAGCGCATTTCAAAGAGCGGTTATTTTACCAACCAGCCAGAGGATGCGCCTCCAAATTGCTGCATGTCCGGACTATCCAGTCATCAGGCAAACCTGAAAGATCCGTCAAATCCGTGCCATGCGGCAGTTGCGCAAATACAGCACTTCCGGAGCCGGTCATGCGTCCTTGAAGATGTTTCGTTTTCAGCCAGTCGATCGACTGGCCAATCTGCGGGCACATCTCCTGCGCTACCGGCTGCAAGTCGTTGCGGCCGAATCCGAAATCAACCGATCTCAAAGGGCCTTCAGCATTTGCAGCAAAGCCTTGGATTGTAGCAGTTTCTGTGTCGCGTTTGAGCCCCGGCGCGCTGAAAATTCGTGGCGTGGAGACGCCGGCAGGAGGCTTGACCACCACAAAACGGGCTGGCGGCAAGGCGAGCGGCGTGATTTTTTCACCAATGCCTTCCACCCAGGCGTGGCCGCCGGACAGGAAAAAGGGGACATCGGCGCCCAGCGACAGGGCGATGGCGTGCAGTTTTGGGGTCGGCAGGCGTACACCCCAGAGCCGCTGCAGCGCCAGCAGGCAGCTGGCTGCGTCGGATGAACCCCCACCCATGCCGGCTTCTGAAGGGACGCTTTTTTGCAGGCCGATGTGAACGCCCAAAGGCGTGCCGCAAGCCGCCTGCAGCGCCCTGGCTGCCTGTACACACAAGTCCTCAGCGGGCAAGGCCTGGAGTTCGCCGGGATTGCCCTCGTTGAGTTGGCGAAGGTCTTCCCGGGTGATCCGGCCATCGAGGCGCAGTTCAAAGTGCAGGGTGTCGCACCAGTCGATCAGCATGAATGCGGATTGCAGCAGGTGGTAGCCGTCGGGCCTGCGTGCGGTGATGTGCAGGAAAAGGTTCAGCTTGGCGGGCGCCGACACGTCATACAGGGTTTTGAGCGGCTGCGCGGCGTGTGGGACGGGGGCGGTATGGGTCGTCATGAACTGGTGTCGCCAAAGCAATAACAGGAACCGGGAGCGTGAAAGTACTGGAGGCCTTGCGGCGAAGCCGGGGCATTCACCCCGGAATTATTGGTCAAGGACCACACGCAGGTCAGCCGGAGGCGCTGGCTGCACCCGCCTGGCCGTGATGCGGCCTTCGGCGTAACGGGAAAGGTCTGCCGACCAGCCGCTGACGCTGGCATTGTCGCCCTGCAGCCAGGCAAAGAGCGCGGTCACCGGGACGGCCGCACCTGTCGCCTGTGCCATCAGCTCATCCACCGAAGAAAATCGCTGAATCTTGCCATTGCCTGAGTCGAGTACGGCTTCACCGGGCGACCAGCGGAGCACACCCAGCACACTGCCCAAAGGACTGATCAGCGAGAGTTCGCCGCGCTCGGGTTGGCCCTTGAGCTCGAAGCTCGCCGAAAAAGACTGCACAGGTTCGCTTTGGATCTGCAGGCTGATACGGCCTGTCCGAAGCTCATTTTTTGAGTCATTTGTGCCCGCAAGCCTTTGTGGTTGAGCGCAACCAGCTATCAAAAAAGGAGCAATAGCGCAGGCGCACACCAGGCCCAGACGGGTCAGGCGCATACGCAGTGCAGGCGGCAGGACGCGAATTCCCGTCACAGCTTTACGCGCAGGCGCTTGAGCGTCTCGAGCAGGGTCTCGTTTTCGGGACTCAGCAGCCGGCCTTCTTTCCAGATGGCCACGGCGCGGTCACGCTGGCCTGTGGTCCAGAGTACTTCGCCGAAGTGGGCCGCGATTTCGGCGTCGGGTTTGGCTTTGTAAGCGGCTTCAAAGATCTTGATGGCCTCCGAAGTGTTACCCATGCGGAATTCGACCCAGCCCAGACTGTCCTTGATGAATGGATCGGAGGGCGCATATTCAAGCGCTTTGCGAATCAGATCACGCGCTTCCGGCAGGCGCACGCTGCGATCCGCAAATGAATAGCCCAGGGCGTTGTAGGCGTGGTGGTAGTCGGGCTTGAGCTGGATGACACGCCGCAGCAGACGTTCCATTTCATCCATCGAACCCAGCTTTTCAGCCATCATGGCCTGGTCGTACAGGAGTTCGGTTTCGTCGGGGTTCCTGGCCAGGGCCTGTGCCAGCACATCATGGGCCAGCTGGTACTGCTTGAATTCGCGGAGCAGGCCTACTTCCGCGTTCAATTTCAGCCTTGCGTCAGCAGCGTTGCGTTCGGGGAGCTTGCGGATCAGCTGGCGTCCTTCTTCCAGTTTGCCCTGACTGGCCAGGATAGAGGCGCGCCGGGTTTGGGCCTGGGTCAGGTCAGCGGAATTTTCAATCCTGGCCAGCCAGCTTTCTGCCGCCGCATAGTCCTTGCGTTTTTCGGCCAGTTGGGACAGCGAGAGATAGGCCTGGGCCAGGCCGCGGTTGCGCTCGCCTTCGGCGGTCTGCTGCTGGGCGAGGGTGACGTAGCGCTCCAGCGAGGTTTGTGCCTGTGCCAGCTGGTTGTCCTGCAATTGCAGGGAGCCCAGCACCAGCCAGCCTTCGGGAAGCTCGGGTTTTTCGCGGGTCACCACTTGCAGCTGGGCGGCGGCTTCGGCGTAGCGCTGGGCATCCAGCAGCGCGCGCGCATAGGCCATCCGTACTTCGGGCAGGGCTTTGGCGTTGCCTTCAAAATATTTGCGGACCAGATTTTCTGCTTCGGGCTGTTTCGGGTCCATCAGTTCCAGCCCGACCAGGGCCGGGCCTTCGAAGAGCGGGCCTGCAGCCTGTGCGCGCCTGGCTGCCGCAAGCGCGCCGTTGCTGTCGCCGGCGGCCAGCCGCATGCGCCCCACCGTGGTCCAGGCGGCACTGGCGGTGGCGGGGTTGTTCAGGTAGGTGGTCAACGCTTCTTCGGCCACTGTGCTGGCCAGTTTTTTGTCGGGGACACGCGCGTAAATCCGGGGTACCGCAGTCAATGCCGCAGCGCGTTCCATTTCCGGAGCAAGCCGGATTTCGGTTTGCAGCGGTTCGGTCGTGTCGGCAATTCGGTTCAATGCCACCAGGATCTGCAGGACATAACGGTTTGCCTCGCGCGAGGCGGGCTGCTCTGCCTTCCAGGCCTGGGCTGCCTGCAGTGCGGCATCGCCAGAGCGCGACTGCAGTGCGATGTCCGTAGCGCGCTGGTAGAGCTGCGCATCGCCGGTTTTGCGGGCGGCGTCCAGCATGAGCGCAAATCCTGCGGCGGGCTCGCCTTCCTGCAGGGTCATTTCACCCACCAGCAGCTGGTAAAAAAGGGCACCATCCAGCTGCGATGATGGAGTCGCTTCCTGTGCGGCCTTGGCCTCGACAAGCGTTGAGGGCGCAGCCAGGAGCGGTTCTTCGGTCTGCGCCAGGACCAGGGGAACAGCCAGCCACAGGCCGCTGATGGCAAGGCCAATTTTTTTCTTCATCGAACCATGATAATTGAAGCTTCCCGGCTGCGCTGCCGCTTTACGCCGCGGCCCTGATCTTCGGCTGGCCCACCGCTGTCTTCTTGCGCCATGCAGTAGCGCCCTTATTTACAAAACCATGCCTGAGCTGCCAGAAGTTGAAGTCACCCGGTTGAGCTTTGCGGACCGTATCGCCGGCGCCGTCATTGAGCGCGTCCAGATGGGCAAGCCCCTGCGCTGGCCGCTGGGCTGCGCGCCCCACAAGCTTGCCGGCCAGAAGGTGCTGGCGGTTCGCCGCCGCGGCAAGTACCTTTTGGTGGATCTGAGCAACGGGCTGCTGCTGATCCACCTCGGAATGTCCGGTAGCGTGGCTTTCGGCGACGGTTTCCCCGCCTTGGGCAAGCACGACCACTTTGAAATGGCCACCAGCCGGGGCACTTTGCGTCTGAACGACCCGCGCCGGTTTGGGGCTGTGGTGTATGCCAGCGATGAAGGCGCGCCTGCCGCCCAAAAGCTGCTTGGCCGGCTCGGCGTCGAGCCGCTGACGGACGCTTTTGACTCGGAAAGCTTTCACCGGGCGCTAAAACTGCGGCAAACGGCGATCAAGCAGGTATTGCTGGGCGGGGAGGCCGTGGTTGGTGTCGGCAATATTTATGCGTCGGAAGCCCTGTTCCTGGCCGGAATCCGGCCGACCACCCGGGCAAACCGGATCAGCAAGCCCCGCGCGGCCTTGCTTCACGGGGCGATCCGCCAGGTACTGGCCCAAGCTGTTACAAAGGGGGGGAGCACCCTGAGGGACTTTTCGAATGCACAGGGTGAATCGGGCTATTTCCAGCTGGAAGCCATGGTTTATGACCGCGCCGGCTTGCCCTGCCGGGTGTGCGCAGCACCCGTGAAGACCCTCCGGCAGGGGCAAAGGTCCACTTTTTACTGTGCGAATTGCCAGAAACCTTGAGTCCGTAGACGCGCCAATGGTTCTTTCGGGTTTGCGATGCTATATTGACCGACACACTTTACGGTAGACCGATGTCTTTTAACGAACAATTTGACCAGCACGGCACGTGGCGGCGCGAATTCGCGTTGCGCCTGAAACTGCTTGCAGAGTGGATGAAGGACCATGACCTGCTGGATGCAGCGGTTGAGGAGCGCCTGCAGCGGCTCGAGTCACAGGTACGTTCCGACAAGGTCATGGTCGCCTTTGTGGCCGAATTCTCGCGCGGCAAGTCCGAGCTGATCAATGCGATCTTTTTTGCCGGTTATGGCCGCCGCATCATGCCGGCAAGCGCTGGCCGCACCACCATGTGCCCGACCGAGCTGGGCTACGACGCGGATGTGCCGCCCTGCCTGCGCCTGCTTCCCATCGAGACGCGCCTGCAGAAGCAAGCCCTCATGGAGTGGCGCGCGGTACCTGAAAAATGGACACGGATCGACCTCGACGTGAATGACCCGGCGCAATTGGCGCAGGCGCTCGAAAAAGTGGCCGAAGTCCGCCATGTCACCCAGGACGAAGCCCGCTCTCTTGGTTTCTGGCATGACAGCAGCCCGGAGGACAACCCGCGTGTAGGCGCAGACGGCCTGATAGAGGTGCCCAAGTGGCGCCACGCGCTGATCAATATTGCGCACCCGCTTCTCAAACAGGGCCTGGTCATCCTGGATACGCCGGGTCTCAATGCCATTGGCGCAGAACCCGAACTGACGGTGAGCCTGATCCCCCAGGCCCATGCCGTGGTGTTCATACTGGCCGCCGATACCGGTGTCACCAAGTCCGACCTCGCCATATGGCGCGAGCATTTGATCACCGACGGTGATGGCACCGATGCACGCCTGGTGGTGCTCAACAAGATCGACACCCTTTGGGACGCGTTAAGCACGCCCGAACAAGTACAGGCACAGATCGACAAGCAGCGTGCAACATCTGCCGAAATCCTGGGCCTGCCTGAATCCCAGGTCATTCCCGTATCGGCCCAAAAAGGGCTGGTGGCCAAGGTCACGCGAGACAAGGCCTTGCTGGAGGCCAGCCACCTGCCTGCCCTCGAGCTGGCGCTGGGGCAGGGCGTGATGGGACAGCGCCAAAAAATCCTGCGTACAGCGGTGTCGGGCGGTATCAGCGAACTCCGGACCGAAGCGGGGCGGGCCATGCACATCCGCCGGCGCGATCTGGCCGAACAGATGATTGAGTTGCGTGGCCTGAGAGGAAAGAACGTCTCGGTCATCAAGCACATGCGCAGCCGCATCGAGCAGGAGCAGGCTGAGTTCGACACCAGCGGCTCGAAAATTCACGCGGTACGTTCTGTCCACCTCAAATTGCTCCGTGACGTATTCAATCTGCTCAGCACGCCGACGCTCAAGGCAGAACTGACCGAGCTGACGCATGCGCTGAAGCAGCCGGGCATCAAGCTGGGCGTCAAGAAGGCTTATGGCCAGACTTTTTCCCGCCTTCGCGAGGGACTGCAGAAGTCACAGATCATGAGCAGTGAAATCCAGTCCATGTTGACTGCATCCTTTCGCCAGCTCAATGCCGAGTTCAGTTTTTCGCTGCAGGCGCCAAAAGAGCCGGAGCTGATCCGCTATGAGCACGACCTGGAGCAAATTGAACGCAGCCACTTGCAATATCTTGGTGTGGGCAATGTTCTGAAACTTTCCCAGCCGGAATTTTCCGAGCGGCTGGTACGTGCCCTGGCCACGCGCTTGCGGGTGGTCTACGAATCCGCCCTTGGCGAAGTTGAGCTCTGGAACAAGTCAGCGGCATCGCAGCTTGATGCGCAGTTGCGCGAGCGGCGGCGCAATTTCGGCCGCAGGCTTGAAGCTATCGAGCGCATCCAGCAAGCGGCGTCTGGTCTGGATGAGCGGATCGCTGAAATCGACATCCAGGAGCGTGTGCTCGATGAGCTGGACAACAAGCTCACGGAGCTGACTTCCCATCTGATGGGCTCTTCAGCGCAGTCCAGGACGCCGGATGGCGCCGCTGCCGCAGAAAATGCCGCGGTGCCCGAGGCTGCCTGAGCGTTGACGCGGTCGCAATCCACCAAGACACCTGCGGGGCGGAAAGCGGTTGCTGTGAAGCAAACGGCCTCATGCCAGTTGCCCGGATTTGCCGGGGAAATTGTGCGCTGGCAGGCTTCCCACGGACGCAACAGCCTTCCCTGGCAGAACACGCGTGATCCTTACCGCGTTTGGCTGTCTGAAATCATGTTGCAGCAAACCCAGGTCGCAACGGTTCTGGACTATTACGCGCGATTTCTCCTGCGCTTCCCGACGGTCAAGGAGCTGGCTGTGGCTGGCGAAGACGAGGTGCTGGGCTTGTGGAGCGGGCTGGGTTATTACAGTCGCGCGCGCAATCTGCACCGCTGCGCTCAGGACGTCATGGCATTGCATGCCGGGCGATTCCCGGAGACGGCCGAGCAGCTCCAGACTCTGCCAGGCATAGGCCGTTCAACCGCCGCGGCCATCGCCTCGTTTTGTTTTGGCGAACGTGTTGCGATTCTGGATGGCAACGTCAAACGGGTGCTAACGCGGGTGCTGGGTTTTTCTGCTGATCTGGCTCAAAGTGCCAATGAACGGGCGCTTTGGGACACGGCTGCAGAGCTGCTGCCTGAGCAGGACCTGCCCGAAACCATGCCGCGCTATACGCAGGGACTGATGGATCTTGGTGCCACGATTTGCATGGGCCGCCAGCCCCAGTGCCTGTTATGCCCCGTACAAAACCTGTGCCGCGGTTTTGCCGCCGGCGATCCCGGCAGGTATCCCGTGAAGACACGAAAGCTCAAGCGCAGTGCGCAGGCGCTGAGTTTGCTGTGGGCGCAGAAGCCTGATGGCTCGGTCTGGCTTGAAAAGCGCCCCGGCCGGGGAATCTGGGGTGGGCTTTATTGCCTGCCAGTTTTTGAGAGTGATGAGGCGCTGACTGCGGATTTGCCGTCTTCCTTGCGGGAAAGGCTCGATCCACTGCCAGGTTTTGTCCACGTGCTGACACACAAGGACTTGCACCTGTCGCCATGGATCGCAGGTTTTCGGGCCGGGCAAACCATGCCCAGGTCTTTGGTTTCAGATGAACGGCCCGGTGCGTGGTTCGGCCCCGCCGAATGGCCTGCACTGGGGCTGCCCGCGCCCATACGCAAACTGCTGGAACGGGACGCTTAGGCCTGCCCGCTGTACTGGAAGATGAGGCCGTGCCCAGCCTTATCTGGACTCAAACGGCGTCGAGCTCGCGATGCCGCTTCAGCGTTCGCCACTGCTGGCCAAAAGCTGCGGCCAATTCCTCGACAAGGTAGACGGATCGGTGTTGGCCGCCGGTGCAGCCGATGGCCACGGTCACATAACTCCGGTGGTCACGTACCAGCGCATGCAGCCAATGACCGAGAAACTGCTCGATATGACGGAACATGTCGCCCACTTCCGTGTGGGCCTTGAGATAGCTCGCCACGGCCTCATCAAGCCCGGTCAGGTGGCGCAGGCCCGATTCATAGTGTGGGTTGGGCAGCATGCGAACGTCAAACACGTAATCCGCGTCCAGCGGCACGCCCCGCTTGAAGGCAAAGGACTCGAACACCAGCGTGAGCTGGGTGCTGGGAGCGGAGATCAGCGACTTCACATAGCCTTGCAGCTGTGATGAGCGGATCATGCTGGTGTCGAGCACGTGGGCCTGCTCGCGCATCTCACCCAGCAACTCCCGCTCCAGCTCTATGGCGTCTACCAACGCCCGGTGCTGGTCGGAGGCGTCAATGCGCGACAGAGGGTGAAGCCTGCGCGTTTCGGAAAAGCGGCGCACGAGAGTTTCCGTGTTTGCATCCAGGAAGAGGGATTGCACCGCCACGCCGGAAGCGCGCAACTGCCGCAATTGCTGGGGTACCAGGGGAAGCGAGACTGCGCTTCGCACGTCCATGGCAATGGCAACTTTTTGGGCGCCGTGCTGCTGCTCCAGTGCGACGAAGGGCGTCAGCAATTCCGGTGGAAGGTTGTCCACGCAGTAATAACCGGCGTCTTCCAGTGCATGCAGGGCAACCGATTTTCCGGAACCCGACATGCCGGTGATAAGAACCATTTCCAGTGCTGCCATCACTGTCCCAGCATTTCCTTGGCGTGGGCCAGCGTGGTGCCGGAAAGCCGCTCGCCGCCCAGCATGCGGGCAATCTCAGCTACGCGCTGTTCCCCGTTGACATGGTCTACGGTGCTGAGGGTGGTGCCGTTTTCGGCTCGCTTGGCAACTACAAGGTGCTGATCGGCACAGGCTGCCACCTGCGGCAGATGGGTGACAGCCATGACCTGTCGGTCCTTGCCCAGCTGTTTCATCAGCCGTCCGACGGTTTCGGCCACGGCCCCCCCCACGCCCGAATCAACCTCGTCAAATATGAGTGTTTGCGCCTGCCCCAACTGGCTGGTGGTGACGGCGATGGCCAGCGCGATGCGCGACAACTCGCCGCCGGAGGCGACCTTGCCCACGGGGCGAGGTGTGCTGCCGGCATGGCCCGCTACCAGGAACTCGGCTTGCTCCAGCCCGTGCTGGGCCGGTTGCTCCAGTTTGTTGAGCGCCACGTCGAATTTTCCGCCCTGCATGCCGAGGCCCTGCATGGCCTGGGTAATGGCTTTGGCGAGTTTTGGGGCAGCTTTGCTGCGCGCCTTCGACACCTGGCTGGCTTCATCCAGGTAGGCTGACCGTGCCTGGTTTTCATTTTTTTCCAATTGAACCAGATCGGCGGCTTCGTCGAGTTTGTGCAGCTCAGCCCGCCAGGAGGCCAGCAATTCAGGCAGTTCGACCGGGGTGCGTTTGTAACGCCGTGCCAGGCTGACCCACAGCGAAAGACGTTCGTCGAGTTCGGCCAGCCGTTGGGGTTCCAGCTCGGCGTGCCGTGCGTAGCCGTTGAGCGAATGCACCGCATCTTCCATCTGGGCCAGAGCGCCATTTAACACCTCAAGGATGCCCTTGAACTCGGGTTCGATGTGTTCCTGGCCTTGCAACGATGCAATGGCTCGTCCCAGCAGTGCGGTGGCGTTCTCGTCGGACTCCTGCAATGCGTCGACGGCGGCCTGTACGGCATCGCGCAGTGCCTGCGCATTGGATAACCGCCCATGTTGAGCATTCAGTTCGTCCCATTCGGCGGCCCCGGGCGCCAGCTTGTCGAGTTCACCGATTTGCCACGCCAGCCGCTCGCGTTCGCGCTGCAGGCTGTCTTGCGCTTCGTGCGCGTCGTTCAATGTTTTCTGGGAGAGCCGCCATTGCTGCCAGAGGCGTGACAACTCGCCGGTAGAGACTTCCGCATAGGAGTCGAGCAAGCCGCGTACCGCGTCGGGGCGGGTCAGGCTTTGCCACGCATGCTGGCCGTGGATGTCCACCAGCTGGTCGGCGATGTCCTTGAGCTGGGTGGCTGTTGCCGCGCTGCCATTGATCCAGGCGCGGCTTTTACCTTGCGCGTCTATCGTGCGCCTGAGCAGCAGGGTTTCGCTGCTGTCGAAGCCGGCTTGTTCCAGCCAGGGGGCCAGGCCGGCGGGGCTGTCAAACTCTGCGCTGATTTCGCAGCGTGCGGCGCCTTCGCGAACTACGCCGGCATCGGCTCGGGCGCCCAAAGCAAGCTGCAGTGCGTCAATCAGGATGGATTTGCCCGCACCGGTTTCACCGGTGAGCACCGAAAAGCCGCCGGACAAATCCAGCTCAAGCCTGTGGACGATGACGAAGTCGCGAAGCGATATGGTTTTGAGGCTCATAACTTGAATCCTGGCCGGTCAGGCCACGCCTTCGTTCCAGTGCAGCTTTCTCCGAAGCGTGTCGAAATAGCTCCAGCCTTTGGGGTGCAGGAAACGCATTTGGTGTTCGGAGCGCCTGACGGTGATGCGGTCGCCATGCAACAGACTTGCCAGCGACTGCATGTCGAAGTTGGCGCTGGCGTCGCGGCCAGAGACGATTTCAATGGTAATTTCGCCCGAGTCCGACAGCACAATGGGCCTGTTGGACAAGGTATGCGGTGCAATCGGCGCCAACACCCAGCCGGCAATCGATGGGTGCAGCAAGGGCCCGCCCGCTGAAAGAGCATAGGCCGTGGAGCCGGTCGGCGAGGCGATGATCAGGCCATCTGCGCGCTGGTTTGCCACAAAGCGGCCATCCACCTCCACACGGAGTTCCACCATGCCGGCGGTCGCTCCGCGGTTCACGACAACGTCGTTCATGGCGGTGGCGCTGAAGACGCACCTGCCGTCACGCACGACCTCGGCCTGCATCATCCAGCGTCGATCTTCTTCATACTCGCCACGCAACATGGGAATGAGTGTGTTCTGGTAGTCCTCAAAGGCGATGTCAGTGATGAACCCCAGCCTGCCCTGATTGATGCCCACCAGGGGGATGCCGAATTGGGCCAGCAGCCGGCCTATACCCAGCATGGTGCCGTCCCCCCCCACGACGAGGGCGAGGTCGCATTGGGCGCCGATGCCGGCTGCGTCAAGGGTGGGGAACCGGGTCAGGCCGGTGTTGCTGGCGGTGTCCTGCTCGATCGCCACCTCGCAACCCTGGGTGCCCAGGAAGTGTGCGATCTCCTCCAGTGCTGACCGGGAACCTTGTGCGTGGTACTTGCCGATCAATGCGACATGGCGAAATTGCGACTTCATCGGCAAATTACATCACAACATGGCAACCGAAGCTTCGTAGAATGGCACCATGCTTGATGATCGTGCCCGATTGCTGCTGAAAGCACTCGTTGAACGCTACATTGCCGATGGACAGCCGGTAGGTTCGCGCACGCTCTCGAAAGCTTCCGGCCTTGAACTGTCTCCGGCCACCATACGCAATGTGATGAGCGACCTCGAGGAGCTTGGCCTGATTGTCAGCCCGCACACCTCGGCAGGGCGCATTCCTACCGCGCGGGGTTACCGGCTCTTTGTGGACACGATGTTGACCACCCAGCGCGACCCCTTGTCGTCGTCGGGCCATATCGGTGCGCCGCGACTGGCACCTGATCAACCCCAAAAAGTGCTCAGCAATGCGGCGCACATGCTGTCGAGCCTGTCGCAATTCGTGGGTGTCGTCATGGCGCCACGCCGGACGTCGGTATTTCGCCATATCGAGTTCCTGCGCCTGTCCGAAAAACGCTTTCTTGTGATCATCGTCTCGCCTGACGGCGATGTGCAAAACCGGGTCATCTTCACCGAAGCGGACTACACGCAGTCCCAATTGGTTGAAGCGGCCAATTTCCTCAATTCACATTACGCTGGCATGGCGATTGAAGAGGTAAGAGAGCGCCTGAAGAACGAGGTGGAAGCCCTTCGCGGTGAAATCGCCACGTTGATGCAGGCGGCGGTCAAGGTCAGCTCGGAGGCCATCGAGTCGCGCGACGAGGTGGTTATTTCCGGCGAACGCAATCTGCTGGCCGTCAGCGACTTTTCCGGTGACATGGGTAACCTGCGCAAGCTTTTTGATCTCTTCGAGCAAAAGGCGCAACTTATGCGGCTCCTCGATGTTTCGAGCCGCGCCGAGGGAGTCCGGATTTACATCGGCGGCGAAAGCCAGGTGATTCCGTATCAGGAACTGTCTGTGGTGACAGCCCCTTATGAAGTCGACGGACAGGTCGTGGGAACCCTGGGCGTGATAGGGCCCATGCGTATGCCTTACGAAAAAATGATCCAAATTGTCGACATCACCTCCAAGCTGGTGAGCACCGCGCTTAGCCATAGCAAGTAGGCCCTTACAATCGATCCCTTGAGTGGGGCGTTAGCTCAGTTGGTTAGAGCAGAGGACTCATAATCCTTTGGTCGAGTGTTCAAGTCACTCACGCCCTACCATTTAAATAAGCTATAATTTGAGGCTTAGCGGCTGTAGCTCAGTTGGATAGAGTACTTGGCTACGAACCAAGGGGTCGTGGGTTCAATTCCTGCCAGCCGCACCACTTTCTTAAGTGATTTCAATAGCTTAGAGGCTCATCCCTCTAGGCTATTTTTCTTTCCGGGGGGCCGCTTTTGGGGTCCTTTTTCATACCGTTGCCATCGCGATAGTGGTTTTCCTGGGACTGGGCGGCGCCGGACGGGCTGTACGTCCAACAAGAGCTCCGCTATTCTGGAAGCCTAATTCCGGAGGAGAAACATGGGATCACTGAATGTCGAGGACCACGGCGAGTGGCTCAGTTTTGGCTTGTCGTACGCGGGCAGCACCATTCCCGTCAGGATTTCGCGCGAGGCGATGGAGGAGTTCTTCGGCGCCGTGCCTGGGCCGGACTCCCTGAAAAAAGCGTATGAACAGGATGCTGAAATGATTCACGCCCGGGCCGCTGATCTGGTCGTGGCGGGTGTGAGCTACACGCCTGAAAATCCCCTCGTGCTGAAAATGGAAGATTTTTAGGTGCATTCACGGCCGGCAGCCATGAATGCTATGGTGGCCGGAGCATGAACAAAGCCTTTACCAAAGAAACCGAGCCGGAGGACGACGAGCCGACGCTCGCACCCCTGCCTGCAGGCGGCAAAAACTACATCACACCACAGGGCTATGAACACCTGCGCAGCGAACTTCTGGACCTGATCGACAGCGAACGTCCCAAAATGGTGGAAATCGTTCATTGGGCTGCCAGCAATGGAGACCGCTCCGAGAACGGCGACTACCACTACGGCAAAAAGCGGCTGCGGGAAATCGACCGGCGAATCCGGTTTTTGACGCAGAGACTGGAAATTGCGGAAATCAGCAACCCGTCGGTGCACCACGGTAGCGACCAGGTTTTTTTCGGCGCGACAGTTGCCTACGCCGATGGCGAAGGAGTCGAGCGAGTCGTGACCATTCTCGGCATTGACGAAGCCAACAGCGCCCAAGGACAAATCAGCTGGATATCACCTGTCGCCAGAGCGCTGCTCAAATCGCGTGTTGGCGATGAAGTAAGTCTCATGACTCCGCAGGGTGTACAGGCGCTCGAGGTACTGAAAGTGGACTATCCCGCACCGGACAAATCGACAGCGGATTAGCCGGACGATTTGGCGCGTTGCACCCGCAGTACGGAAGGTGTGCGCTTCACGCTGCGCAAGGCGGAAGCCAGGTGGATGCGGTCGCGCACGGCCACGCCGAAGCGCAGGTCCGTGGCGTCATGCGAAGGCTCCTGGCCCATGTCGACATGGGTAATGTCCGCCTCGGCACTGGCCAATGCAGCCGCCACTCGCGCCAGGACCCCTTTCCCATTGGAGACGGTGACCAAGAGGTTTGTTTCAAACGTCCGCACAGGCTCGTCGGACCAGTCCACGGCGATAAAACGCTCGCTGTCACGGTGCTGCAGTCGCTTGGCGACAGCGCAGTCATCAGTATGTATCACCAGACCTTCACCGCGGCCCAGGTAGCCCACGATGCCGTCGCCAGGAATCGGGCGGCAACAGGGGGCAAACTGCACGGAGGCGCCTTCACTCCCATCGATCACCAGCGCGCCTTGCGACACAGACTCATGGGCGGTGTAGCGCTCACGGCTCATGAGCAGGGCATTGGGTTTTTCACCGGTTTCGGCAAGCAGGGTGACGATGCGCTTGGCCACCATGCTGGCGATCCGTTTGCCCAGCCCGATGTCGGTTAGCAGATCGGCACGTGACCGGTTGCCGGTAAAACGCAGGATCTTTTCCCAGGTGGCGTGGTGGGCTTCATCGTCGTCGGGGAGGCGTTCGCGTTCGATGCCCTCGGCACGCAGCGCCTGCGCGAGCATTTTTTCGCCCAGGTCTTGCGACTCGGACAGCGCCATGGTTTTCAGGTGGTGGCGTATTTTGGAGCGGGCTTTCCCCGTGCGTACAAATCCCAGCCAGCCGGGGTTGGGGCTGGAGACCGACGCCGTGATGATTTCGATCACGTCGCCGTTATGCAGCTCTGAGCGAAGTGGCACCTGCTCGCCGTTGACTTTGGCCGCCACGGCCCGGTGCCCCACGTCACTGTGAATGGCGTAAGCAAAGTCCACGATGGTCGCGCCGCGCGGCATGGCCATGATCTGGCTTTTCGGCGTGAACACATAGACCGCCTCGGGAAACAGGTCAATCTTGACGTGATCCCAGAACTCGGCCGCATCGCGTGTTTCCTGCTGGATGTCGAGCAGCGATTGCAGCCACTGTGTCCCCAGCCGCTGCGAAGCGTCGCCATCCGGGTCGGTGGCCTTGTAGAGCCAGTGCGCCGCGACCCCGGATTCCGCCACCACATGCATGGCTTCGGTGCGCATCTGGAACTCGATGTTGGTACCGAAGGGGCCAACCAGCGTGGTGTGCAGAGACTGGTAACCGTTGATCTTCGGGATTGCGATGTAGTCCTTGAACTTTCCGGGCAGGGGCTTGTAGAGCTGGTGCAACACCCCCATGGCTGTGTAGCAGGCCGTCAGGTCTTTCACGATCACTCGAAACCCATAGAGATCGGTCACCTGGGCAAACGAAAGGTGCTTTTCATCCATCTTGCGGTAGATGGAATACAGCGTCTTTTCTCGTCCCGAGATCATCACCGGCACATGGGCGCCGGTAAAGGCCGATTCGACCTCTCCCTGCACCCGCTTGATCACGTCGCGCCGGCGGCCGCGGGCCTTCTGCAACGCCTTGGTCAAGGTGGCGTAGCGCCAGGGGTGCAGGTGCTGGAAGGAAAGGTCCTGCAATTCCCGGTAGGTCGTGTTCAGGCCCAGGCGGTGGGCGATGGGCGCGTAAATGTCCAGGGTTTCGCGCGAGATTCGGGTCCATTTGGCGCGCGGGACATCGCCCAGCGTGCGCATGTTGTGCGTCCGGTCAGCCAGCTTGATCAGGATGACCCGCACGTCGCGTGCCATGGCCAGCAGCATCTTGCGGAAAGACTCAGCCTGGTTTTCTTCCCGGGTGTTGAATTCCAGCTTTTCGAGTTTGGTCAGCCCGTCCACCAGTTCAGCCACCGGCGCGCCGAAACGCTCGATCAGCTCGGGCTTGGTGACGCCGCAGTCTTCAATGGCGTCATGCAGCAGGGCGGCCATGAGCGCCTGTGCATCCAGCTTCCACTCGGCGCATTGTTGCGCGACGGCGATAGGGTGGGTGATATAGGGTTCGCCGCTGTTGCGCAGCTGGCCCAGATGGGCCTCATCGGCAAAGCGATAGGCGCGGCGGACATTGTCAATGTCGGCAGCGCTCATGTAGTCGAGTTTCGCCGTGAGCGCAGCAAAGCTTGCCGCTGCTGCGTTCGCGGCGGCGGGGGTCGACTTGCTCGAAACAACAGGCGAAAGCATGGCGCTCATGCCTTAAATGTATCGCGGCATGAATAAATCATGAAAAAAATGGACTTTATGAGGCCATAAATGCAAAAAGCACCGCATTGCGGTGCTTTTTTTCGGTGCCGGATTTGACTCAGGAGGGCACTTTTTTCAGCATTTCGAGGCCAATCTTGCCTTCTGCGATCTCGCGCAGGGCGGTGACGCCAGGCTTGTTCTTGCTTTCAATCTTGGCGGCGTGCCCCTGGCTGAGCATGCGTGCACGGTAGGTGGCAGCCAGAACCAGCTGGAAGCGGTTCGGGATTTTTTCGAGGCAGTCTTCAACGGTAATGCGGGCCATGGTGATCTCCGGTGTGATCGATAACGGGGAAAGCGGGTGAAATCAGGGAATTTGAAGGGCCTGGAAGGTTTCGGCGCGGGCTCGCCGCTGGGCCGAAAACTTGAGCCGTTGGGCATGCACAATGGTTTTCAGGTCGAAAACTGCCCGCTCAAATAACTCGTTAATTATAACGAAGTCGAATTCCCGGGCCTGGGCCATCTCGGTGGCCGCGTTTTTGAGCCGCAATTCGATGACTTCGGCACTGTCTTCGCCACGCCGCTGCAGGCGCGAGCGCAACTCTTCCCAGCTTGGCGGGAGTATGAAAATCAGCACCGCATTGGCAAAAATCCGTTTGATGTTGATCGCGCCCTGAAAGTCTATTTCCAGAATCACGTCGGCGCCGGTGGCGATTCGCTCCTCAATGGTCTGCCGCGAGGTGCCGTAGCGGTGGCCGTGTACATGTGCCCATTCCAGGAAGGAGTCGCGCAGCACCATGCCGTCAAAGTCCTCGGGCGAGAGAAAAAAGTACTCCCTGCCGTGCTTTTCCTGGCCGCGCGGAGGGCGTGTGGTGTGTGACACTGCGGGCTGGATGCGTGAATCCAGTTCAAGAAGGGCTTTGACCAGGCTGGATTTGCCGGCCCCGCTGGGGGCGGCTACAACAAAGAGGTTTCCGGGGTAGTCCATGCGTCCTGGGCGGTGATTTCGGTGTTTTAGGCTAGGGGCGGGGCTATTCGACGTTCTGGACCTGCTCACGGATCTGCTCTATCAGCACTTTCATGTCGACAGAAATGCGTGTCAGCTCGAGGGACGCCGATTTGGAGCCCAGTGTATTGGCTTCGCGGTGCAGCTCCTGGATCAGGAAATCCAGGCGCTTGCCCAGTTCCCCGCCGTTTGCCAGAAGGCGGTCAATTTCATCCAGGTGCGAGGAGAGGCGGGTGATTTCTTCCGCGACGTCAATGCGGATGGCAAAGGCTGTGGCCTCTGTCAGCGCCCGGTCCTGTGCAACTTCCGGCAGCGTGGCGCCGTCCGACAGCGCCATGGCTTCTTTCCAGCGTTCCAGGAAGCGGGTTTTCTGTTGCTCAACCAGTTTGGGCACCATGGGTACCGCCAGCGCTGCTAGCGCACGCAGCTGTCCCGTGCGGTCAAGCAGCATGTCGGCCAGCCGGGCGCCTTCGCGTTCGCGGGCCGCCATCAGCTCTTTCAAGGCCTTTTTGGCCAGCTTGAGCAGCTCATCGCTGTAGTCATGTGGTTTTTTGTCCTCATTGGTGGCGATCCGCAGAATATCTGCCACGCTGAGTGCGGGTGCCTGCGGCAGCCAGGATTTGATGCTGTCCTCCAGCGATCCGAGCCGTTGCAAGGTTGCCGAAGATGGCGCGCGCAGGGTGCCGGCCGAGGTACTTTCCAGCGAAACCCGCACTTCTACCTTGCCGCGCTTGAGCTTGCCGGTGAGCAATTCGCGCAATGCGGGCTCGGCCTGCCTCAATTCGTCGGGCAGGCGAAACGCCAAATCAAGAAACCGGCTGTTGACGGAGCGTATTTCGACGCCCAGACGGGAGCTGGCATCCGCGCCCGATTCAGTTTCCGGGGCGGATTGCGCCATGCTCGATTGCACGGCTGCATAACCCGTCATGCTGTAAACTGACATTTAAAAATACGCTTTACTAGAGAGAGAACAAGACCCAGACTGACCAAGTCATTCTGGCTCATCCCAAATTATGTCAAAGGTCAAGCCCGCACCATTGCCGCCCGACACCGTGATTGGTGGCTATCGTGTTGTGCGAAAGCTTTCAGCCGGTGGCTTTGGCGTAGTTTACTTGGCCGTCGACAACGAGGGCCAGCAGGTCGCCATCAAGGAGTACCTGCCGTCGTCCCTGGCTGGCCGGGCCCCGGGGGAATTGCTTCCGCAGGTCCAGGCTGAAAAGCTCTCGCTGTATCGTCTGGGACTCAAAAGTTTCTTCGAAGAAGGCCGTTCGCTGGCCCAGATTTCACACGGCTCCGTGGTCAGTGTGCTGAATTTCTTCCGTGAAAACGAGACCGTTTACATGGTCATGAATTACCTGGAGGGCGGAACCCTGCAGGATTTCATCATCACGGCCCGTGAGCTGAAAAAGCAGAAGGTTTTCCGCGAGTCGACCATCCGTTCGCTTTTCGACGAAATCCTTCGGGGATTGCGCATCGTGCACCAGCACAAGATGCTCCACCTGGACATCAAGCCCGCCAACATCTTCATTACCGACGATAACCGTGCCGTCATGATCGACTTCGGCGCAGCCCGAGAGGTGCTGAGCAAGGAAGGCAACTTCATCCGCCCCATGTACACCCCGGGCTTTGCTGCCCCCGAGATGTACCGCAGGGACTCCTCCATGGGTCCCTGGACCGATATCTATGCGATCGGTGCCTGCATTTACGCCACCATGCAGGGCTACCCCCCCAATGACGCGCCGCAGCGCCTTGAAAAAGACCGTTTGTCGCTAGCCCTGTCCCGTTTGCGTGGCGTGTATTCCGACAACCTGATTGAAGTTGTAGAGTGGTGCATGTCCCTTGACCCCTTGTCACGGCCGCAGTCGGTATTTGCATTGCAAAAAGAATTGAGCAGGGAAGGTGAGCGTCGTTACACCAAACTCACCGTCAGCGAAAAGGTTCGCCTTCAGTTTGACAATATGGTGTCTGACACGAAAAAAACAGCGCGCAAGGCCACTGGCTACGCGACTAAATTCAAATGAAATTCTCAGTCTTTCAGGTAAGCCGAAAAGGCGGGCGCGAGAAGAATGAAGACCGGATGGGCTATTGCTACACGCGAGAGTCGGGCCTGTTTGTGCTGGCAGACGGCATGGGCGGCCATCCTGAAGGCGAAGTGGCGGCGCAGCTTGCGCTGCAGACCATTTCCGCGCTGTACCAGAAAGAAGCGCGCCCTGTCATTGAAGACACCACCGAATTTCTTTCCACCGCGCTGATGGCGGCGCACCACCAGATCATTCGCTACGCCAGCGAAAAAGGCATGCTCGACACGCCCCGCACCACGCTGGTCGCGGCGATTTTGCAGGGCACCGGAGCCACTTGGGTCCATTGCGGCGATTCACGCCTGTATGTGGTGCGAGACGGCGAACTGCTGACACGTACCCGCGACCACTCCTACCTGGAGC
This sequence comes from Polaromonas sp. P1_F1, assembly GCF_056405795.1. NCBI lineage: Bacteria > Pseudomonadati > Pseudomonadota > Betaproteobacteria > Burkholderiales > Comamonadaceae > Polaromonas > Polaromonas sp. P1_F1. The sequence continues at coordinate 468,977 of NZ_JBFUBJ010000001.1, read as the reverse complement.
AGCAGAGCGCCGGCGTCATCAAGCTCGAACGCATCAACCGCAACATCCTGTTCACCTGCCTCGGTTCTCCTACAAAACCTGTTTTTGACGTTGCCGGGCCCGTGACCCTGCAGCAGGGCGACAAGCTGCTGCTCTGCTCCGACGGTCTCTGGGGCAGCCTGAGTGACGAGGAAATTGTCCGCCAGCTGGCCGGCAAAGGGGTTTCGGATGCCGTCCCCGACCTGGTTGAAAATGCCTTGCGTACCGGCGGCGAACACAGCGACAACGTCACCGTGCTGGCCATGGAGTGGGAAACGCCTGACGCCTTCGAATCCACCCGGGGGGTGTCTACCGACAGCATCATGGACGGCGTTTTCGCCTCGACCATCCAGGCCGGCGTGCTGGATACCGTGGTGGACGACCTTGACGAAGCGACCATTGAACGCTCCATCGCTGAAATCAACGAAGCCATTCGCCGCTCAGCCGCAAGAAAAGCCTGATACCCCGGGTTAGCCGTTTCGGTGGCTGCGCCTTCGGCGCCGCTTGCCTCTCCCGTTTCCGCTCCATTCCAATTCCGTTCCCCCTCAATTCCGCCATTCAATCCGGCGCCTTGCCAGAAAGCCATCCACCATGAGTCAGTTTGAACGAAGCGGCGCGCGTGCGGCCGACGCCCTGCGCCCCGTGCGCATCACCCGCCACTACACGGCCTACGCCGAAGGCTCGGTGCTCATCGAGTTCGGCGGCACCAAGGTGCTCTGCACCGCCTCCGTTGAAGAAAAAGTGCCCGGCCACAAAAAGGGCAGCGGCGAAGGCTGGGTCACCGCCGAATACGGCATGCTGCCCCGCGCCACGCACACCCGCGGAGACCGCGAAGCCGCCCGCGGCAAGCAAAGCGGCCGCACCCAGGAAATCCAGCGCCTCATCGGCCGGTCGATGCGGGCGGTGTTTGACTTGAAGAAACTCGGCGAGCGCACCATCCATCTTGATTGCGACGTGATTCAGGCTGACGGCGGCACCCGCACCGCCAGCATCACCGGCGCTTTTGTGGCTGCGCAGGACGCCGTTAATACCCTGCTGGCCAGCGGCAAGCTCCAGCAAACCCCCATCATCGACCACGTCGCGGCAATTTCGGTCGGCATCGTGCGGGGTACGCCCCTGCTGGACCTGGAATACACCGAAGACTCCGCCTGCGACACCGACATGAATGTCGTCATGACCGGCGCCGGCAACTACGTGGAAGTGCAGGGCACCGCCGAAGGTGCGGCGTTCTCGCGCAAGGAAATGGACGCGCTGCTGGTTCTGGCCGAAAAAGGCATCGTCGAACTGGTCGGCATGCAGAAACAGTCGCTATCAAATTAATAGCTGCTCGCGCAGACCCCTATTGGCCTGGAGCCATTTTTTGCTTATGAAAATCGTACTTGCGTCGAACAACCAGGGCAAACTCGCCGAGCTCAAGGCCATGCTCCTTCCCCTGGGCCTGACGCTGGTCAGCCAGGCCGAGCTGGGCCTGCCGGAGGCTGACGAGCCCTTTCGCACCTTTGTGGAAAACGCACTTGCCAAAGCCCGCCAGGCGTCGCGCCTCAGTGGCCTGCCCGCGCTGGCCGACGACGCCGGTTTGTGCGTGGATGCCTTTGGCGGCCTGCCCGGCGTGGACACCGCGTTTTACGCCACGCAGTTTGGCTATGCCAAGGGCGACGACAACAACGTCAAAGCCTTGCTGGAGCAAATGGCCGGCCTGACGCAGCCCGCCCAGCGTCGCGCGGCGCTGGTTAGCACCCTGGTGGCGGTCCGGTCTGCAGAAGACCCGGAGCCACTGATTGCCTCAGGCCGCGTGGCCGGAGAAATCGCACCCGCGCCCGTCGGCAGCAACGGCTTCGGTTTCGACCCCGTGATGTACATCCCCGAGTTCGGCCAAACCTTTGCACAGTTGCCCGTTGAGGTAAAAAACGCCAACAGCCACCGCGGCAAGGCCGCACGGCAAATGATCGAACTCATGCGTGAGCGCTGGCTGTAACCACTCTTCCTTTTATGGCCCAGCAAGACATCCAGCACTACATGCGCAGCGGCACGCTGCAGCTGGCCGCGTTGCCGCCGCTGTCGCTGTACGTGCACCTGCCCTGGTGCCTCAAGAAATGCCCTTATTGCGACTTCAATTCGCACGAGGTCGCGGGCGAAATGCCAGAGCAGCGCTACATCGACGCCGTAGTGGCCGATCTGGAGGCCGCGCTGCCCCTGATCTGGGGCCGCATGGTCCACAGCATTTTTATTGGCGGCGGCACACCCAGCCTGTTTTCGCCGCAGGCCATAGACCGCTTGCTTGCCGACATCCGCGCACGCCTCAGGCTTGAAGCCGACTGCGAAATCACGCTCGAAGCCAACCCCGGCACCTTTGAAAAAGACCGCTTCAAGGCCTTTCGCAGCGCCGGCGTCACACGCCTGTCCGTCGGCGTGCAGAGCTTTGACGACAAACACCTCAAAGCCCTCGGCCGCGTGCACGACCGCGCCCAGGCCATCGCCGCGGTAGAAGAAGCCGCACAAGCCTTCGACACCTTCAACCTCGACATCATGTACGCGCTGCCAGGCCAGACCATGGAAAGCCTGGAGCAGGACATGCGGCAGGCGCTGGCGCTGCAGCCCCCGCACATCTCGATTTACCACCTGACCATCGAGCCCAACACCTACTTCGCCAAATTCCCGCCCGTGGTGCCTGAAGAAGACACCGCCTACGCCATGCTCGACAAAATCACCGAGATCACGCAGGCCGCCGGGTTGCAGCGCTATGAAGTGTCGGCCTACGCCAGGCCCGGCCACCGCTGCTTTCACAACCTCAACTACTGGCAGTTTGGCGACTACCTCGGCATAGGCGCCGGCGCCCACAGCAAGCTCAGCTTTGCGCACCGCGTCGTCCGGCAGGTACGCTTTCGCGAGCCCAAGCTCTATATGGAAAAGGCCCTGACCGGCGAAGCCGTCACGCAAGAAACAGAAGTCAGCCGCGCCGACCTGCCTTTCGAATTCATGCTCAACGCCTTGCGCCTGCGCGACGGCTTCAAGCTGCAAGACTTCACCGAAAAAACCGGCCTGCCCGTCACCGCCATTCAGCGCGGCCTTGAAGAAGCCGAACGCAAGGGCCTGATCGAACGAGACTTCGTACGCGTCAAGCCCACCGAGCGCGGCTTTGATTTTTTGAACGACCTGCAGACATTGTTTCTGGCCGACTAGCGCCCACGTCAACGCCCAACGCCAACGTCAACGTCAACGCAACATCCCGTCTACAAAATCTATGGAAACACCAGCCGTTATTTTTCTGGTTATCAGTTGCGCCGTCAGCTTCGCGCTGGGCCGGCTGTTTGTGCACTTCCGCGACAAAAAGCGCAAAGAAAAATCACAGGCCCGCGAAGCCGAAGCATTGCGCAACCGCCCCCCAGAACCCGAGTCCCTCAACAAGGCCAAGCGCAAGCGCCAGCTTCAGCAGCTGGAAAAAGAAGAAGCCAAAAGCCGCAAGCGCTGACTGGCCTCCACAGCGGTTTGTTTAACCGCAGCTCACGTGCGTCACGCGCCCGGCATCATCCACAGTCAGGCTTAGCCGATCAGCATTGAACTCCATCGTCACAACCTGCCCGGGCTTCAGCACCCGGACGGTTTTGGTGCCGGCGCGTGTGCGGGCTTCTTCTTGAAGCGCTGCGCTCACATTGCGGCCCACGGCGAATTGGGCTGGTGCGGCGTTGCAAGCACCGCTTGGCGGCGCAGATGCTGGCGTTGATGCCGCGGGGCCTCCGCACGCGGAGAGGGCTATCGGCAGCGCTAGTGCAAGAGCGTTGAGAAAATGCGTGCGCATGGCAAGGTCCTTTCGTCGAAGTGTTTGGAGCTTACCTCGCGATACTCTGCTACATGTGGAGGTGAAGCGAAAGTCCGCACCAGAAAACGCAGTTAGGTGCGGGATCAATTGACATTGACCGGTCGCTGTTTGACAAGCCTCGACCCCTTTTTGTATTAATGTTAGACATCTCATACTTTCTGACGCTGTACATGTAGTGCGATGACAACGTACCTGTTAGTTCTGACAGGGGTGCGCGAAGAAATGCATCGTAGGATTGCACGCCTAAGAAAAAATGAGCTCATCAAATCGAGCCAACGCTGGTGAGCGTAAAAAATAAGAGAAATGCAAGGGGGTGAGATGAGGGAGAGCTACAAAAATAGTGGCCGCGTAAAGCCATGTCAAAGCGCAGAAGGATACGCTCAGATCTTTTCTGACCGTCTGCTTGCCGACGGGCCTTGCATTTTCGTGCGCGAACGGTTGGCTCAGGCCGAATGCGCTAGCGCAAGTGACGCCCGCGACAACAGCCTTGTTCCCAACCCGCCACCTCCTGGCTATCGTGCATGGCTTGGCATCGCTATTGCTGCAATCACATTTCATGCGGCAGTCAGCGCGGCCCCTCAGGCCAACGATAGCCCAGTCAACGAGCCGAAAGCGATTATTGAGGCCTTAATTGGACGTGATTTCAAGGGCATGTTTCGCTACACCAGCGGCAGCGATCTCATTGAATACAGGCCTCTCTTCGAGTCCTATCCGCCCTACGGCATTGAACAGTTAAAAGTGCCAGCCGGTAAGACCACCACGCGGGAGGTGACGCCGACCTTCGGCAAGTGCACGCAGGAAATGCTGGTCAAAGACATCAAAGTCACCAAAGTGCAATATGCACAAGACCCGACCCCTCCCGTTAATCAACCCAAGGCCTTGCCTTATGAGGTGTATGTAACTGTTGAGGCTGAAGTGCTGGCTTTGCGGCTTTTCAATTCTGACAAAGTTCCAGCCGACAGGCGTTGTTCATGGTTAGGTCTCGAGGTCAAGAATACGCAAACAGGAAAACGCGAAGCGTATCTGGACAACGCAGATGACGGTGATGCATTGCTGAAGATGATGAAACAGTTTGGCACCGTACAGGGCGAATATGTGGTGATCGATCCACATCGCCGGCAGTGGAGCTATGGCATCAGTCTGTTTCTTCCCAGAAGCGGCAACGGTCAATATCGCCACTATGACCATGAGCAACGTAAGTATGTGGATGCAGTGGAACCGAGATGGTTGATTCAGGATCCGTTTCCACCGCGAGCAGTTTACTTGGGGGCTGCAATTACGCGAATTGTGAAGTCAATTGAAAATCATCAAAGTCTTGCGCGTGGATATTGCACAAACGAAATTGAACGTGCCACTGGGAAGAAACCTCGGCAAGTGGATTTTCAGCATCCCGCCTGTGCCATTCGTTCAATTGGGCAGCGCGACCTCGACATAGCCCGTCGCTTTGACGCGGACTTAGAAGTTCTTCGAAAAATCAAATAAGGTTTGAGTAGATGAGCGACATCATTACCAACGCGAATCGCTATAACACCGGCAATACCTTTCGTAGCGACAGCACAGGAAGTACCCGTGGTAATGTGCGCAACAGCACCGGCACGGCAATAGGTTTTGATTGCTCCGGTCTGGTCTATCACGTCTTACGCGAATCCGGGTACAACGTTCCTTACGCGACCTCCGCGGTGATGACTAATCCAGCAACTTTCGATGGTAGTTGGGCAAGCGTCGTCAATCCCGAGACCGCTACCGTCAAGCCCGGAACCTTAGTCTACTTTAGTGGACACGTTGGCATTGTTCAGTCATATGACCCTGTGACGAAGACCGGAGAATTTCTGTCGATGGCTGGCGGCAACAACATAGGAAAGCTGAAGCCAACTGAGCCGTTCACCACCGATGAAAAGATCAACCCAGGCATCCACTGGGGTGGTTCCACTACCTTTAAAGGTTTCGCTGAAGTTAAACCCGAGCTATACGACCGAACCCTCGATCAGCACCTCAACGGTGCAAATCCCAATGCGCCAGTATTCAATATTCCCGAAGCCGGCAACGCTGGCTTCATCACTTTACCCGGGAACGGTGGTTTTCCAATAGTAAAAGGCGCCGCCGATCTCAGTGCCCGTGTTGACGTCGCAGCGGCCAGCAGTGGTATTACGCCACCACTCCCTATCGATCTGCCCAATGCGAATACGGCATTTGCCACTACCCTAGCTGCGCTCGAATCCAGCGGTCAACCTAACAACGGCTATGGCGGTTGGGCGCAGGACGGCCAAGGCATAGGCGCTATTGGCCGCTACGGATTTCGCGCCACTAGTCTCAAGGCTATCGGCTGGATGGACACTGATGGCAATTGGACCGACAAGGCCCGCTCCAACGGGGTGAGCAACCCAGAGAGTTTTCGTGACAACCCAACAGCGCAGGAGGCCGCGCGAGTCGAATACATGGGCAAGCTCAAAAGCGAGCTAAAGGCCAACGGTTCGTGGGAAATGATTGGGCAAACTGTAGAAGGACACATTGTCACGGAGGCCGGACTGATAGCGGCTGGATGGAAAGAGGGGGCGGGTGCCGTCCTAAAGTTCTTTAGCGGCGATTCCACTAACGCGAATGCCGACATCAATATCATGTTTCGCTTGGATCGATTCGCACAGTCGTCGTTGCCCGGCGACACGGCGGGGCGAGACAGTTCCCCCACGAGTGGAGTGCATCCGTTGGCGCAGCAAGCCGGGGGCGATTGGGAAGACCGTACGGTTTATGACTTGATGACTGGTTTGCCTGTTGGCCCAGAAAGCAATGTCTGGATCACGGATTCAATCAACGCCTCAACGATTGCAGCACCAGCCACCTCGACATCTTCGCCAGTTGCGGCCAATGCGTTAGCCCTGGTCCTAAATCGTGACGTCATACATCACGAAGATGGTTCAATCACACTTGGCTTCATTGCGAAAGCGGACAGCGCCAACGGCAGCATCAAAAAAGGTGACATTGTTAGCGAGGTTTTTGATCCTAAAGGCAAACTCGGCTATTTCAGTGTGAGCCACACCGAACGGGGTGAAACCACGGTGATGGAAAGCGTCCTCAACCCTGCCGATGGTGAAGTTGCGACCACATTTAGTCACTGGGTCGGCAACACTTTGCAATTCCAAGGGCAGTGGGATCTAGCGGGAAATCGTGTGGGTGACCGTTATACGGTGGGTGGCACTACCTACACGCGTAGCATCGGTCCAGAAGGACAGACCCAATGGCCTGACCCAAACGGCTTGAATACAGAGGAGCGTCTCCAGCAAAGCTTTGATCAGGAAGCGCAGCGTCTATTCAATTTGCACCCAGGTGCCAGCGCAGCGGAAATCACCAGTTTTCGTGCTTTGAGCGTCGACGAGCTTAGAGCCATTGAAACCGGCCTGAATCAGGCCGCTACAGCAGAGCCCGGTTCGGTGTACGCTGATGCTGGGACTCACACCGACAACGCTGTGGTTACTGATGGTGGTCACGGTGTAGACGAACCACTCAACGTCGTCGATATTCCGGCCTCCCACTTAGCCAGCCACTTTGCCGGCGGTCACAGTGGCGGAGCATACGGCGAGGGTCAGTTAGCCGGGCTGGACGTGCTGCCCTTCAACGACACTAGCAGCTTCCTCGTCAACGCCGATGGTGACATGGTGGGCGAAGTCACCCGATTGTCGAACGGTTGGGTACAGGTTAAAGACATTGGAGGGGAGAGCGTTTACCTCAACCCCCGGGCGGCATCCGGTGACCCAAATGCCATCGTAAGCGCCCAGCAATACCAAGACGCACAAGAGCAGGCCGAAGTTAGCCAGGCAGCCAGCGCCATCGGCCTGATGAACAGCATCATCGGCTTGCAGCATTGGGACGACATGGGCGACTTGCAGCGGCTTGCCGCGGTAAGCAGCATTTACAACGCACTAGACAAGATGAGCGGCGGCGGTGCCTTGCCCGGCGACTTGGGAACGGCTGCTGGCGTGCTGGGTTTGCTCAGTGCCTTGGACCAAGGCAATGCCGGTGGTGCCTTGTACAGCGGGCTCAGCCTTGTAGAGAGCCTGACGTCCACCGCAGGCATAGCCAACAGCGGGTTGATTAGCCAAAATTTGGGCGGTAACTTCCTGCCTGCTCTGGGCTTTGTGCTTGCGCTGGATTCGGGCGATCGAGTCAGTATCGCTTCCAGCGGACTGAGCCTCATGAGCAGCTTGGGCATGATAGGGCCTTGGGGCGCGGTGGCTGCTGTTGTCCTCACCCTCTTGGGCGGCCTGTTTGCCGACGAACCCGATATCCCCATGCGCGAAGGCCTGGCCCATGCCGAATGGGACGGAGCAGGCAATATCCTCGTCGTCACTGATCAGGACACGGAAGGCGGCGGCGCTACTGCCACAAGCTGGATGCAAAACCTGGTCGATGGCCTGCAAGCTCAATTGGCCAACACCCGTGACCAGGCAGGCAACAGCTGCGCTCTAATTCCCAATCTGCTGCCCGCTATAGGCTATCAGTACGACCCCGATGGCTTCAATCTGGCCAACGGTGCCAAGGGATTTGTGTACCTGAAGTGGACCGATGAGAATGGCCAATCTCAGATTCGTTACTACGATGGCGAAGGTAGCCGGGGCGATGGTACGAGCGAAACCCTGGCCGGGGACTTCATGCAGCATGCTCAGGGCGCGATTGCTCCGACGTGGCAGGTCCAGACCGTGCTGGCACATTACCAGCAAAGTCAGGGCATCCACTTGCCTGCTGCGCAGGCAGGCTTGCCACAAGAGCTGGCCGACGGCGTCCACCAGACACTGCAAGCTCTCACACTCGCGCTGCCGGTTGAGCCCGCCCTTCAAAACGCCCTGATAGATATCGATGGCGACGGCTATCTGGAGCGCAGCCAGTGGTTGGCCACCAACCAAAGCGCGTTGGCGATAGATGTCAACGGAGATGGTGTCATTGGTGCGGGTGAGCTCCTGAATCTGAGCGGCTCGGCCCTGAGCAGCTTGAACTGGCTGGATACGAATAGCGACAAGTTTCTTGATGTGAGAGATCCGGCATTCGCTGCATTGCGCTTATGGATAGACGTTAACGCCGACGCAAGCAGCGAGGGCGAAACACAGACTTTGACGCAAGCAGGTATCGCTGCTATCGACTTCAGCGGCAGTTCACCCCGGATCATCAAGGTTGATGGTAGCCGCGTCGCTCTTACAGCGCAGACCTTGACCGGCGACATTTTGGGCGTGGCATACCAGTCCGTCACGGGTGGCGTATTGCAGCTGGACGAACAGGCGAATGCCCCGGCTATTGCCACATTGCATGCGGTCAACACCCGAACCTTTGATGGCGATGCGGCGCACACGCATGGCGGGGATATAGATACTGATGGCACGAATGACCGCCAAACGGTGCTGGTTGACGCCCAGGACAGCCGTTTGTCTACCACGACGGCTCGTACACTGGCCAACCGAACAGGTAACCCGCTTGGATTCGTACCTTTTGGAGCGGTCACTACGTTGCAAGCCCAGCGGGAAGCCACGGCAGCGATGATTCGCAGTGCAGACGGCAGCATGTTTAGTACGGCGACCGGTATCACGCCTTTGGTCGCCTTGGCACTGGGTGCAAGTGCGGTGCAATGGCCAACGGTGGTTTCTGCGGAGTCGTTGCCAATAGACAGCAGTTTGGCTGGCGCGGCCATCGAAGCGGCATTGACTGGCTTGGACCCGAATGTGCCGTCCGCCTCTGTGTCAGGCAACACGCCGTCGGGCTCAGGTCCGACTGTTCCGGCAGACCCGGCGCACGTCGATTTGTCGTCATTGCAGCTCGGTCGCGTCATTTCAGACGTGCACCTCAAAAATAGCGAGGAAGGGCAGTTGACGGGCGATATTTATGCGTTAAATCAGGCTCTAGCCCAAGAAATACAGGCGCAAGCAGCTATCAATTCAATAGCGAGTTCTGCTGAATCGAACTGGACATCCTCAGCTGCACATACTGCGGGATTGATCGCCACTGTGATGGGTGCCGATGTGCTACTGGCCTATCCCGAAGTCAAAGGTGAGCTAATCGCCGGCACCGAAGACATCGGACTGCGCCTCACTGCCGAAACCTTGCTTGCCAACGACAGCACTTTGAACGCGGCAAGTTTCTTGAACAGGCCCATGCTCAGCATTAGCGCTGTGGGTAACCCAAGTCATGGTCAGGTTGCGTTGCGTATCAACGAGACTGGCGGCATCGAAGTGGTCTTTATTCCGGAGACCAACTACTACGGAAGGGCTAGCTTTTCCTACACGGTGACAGACCAGTACGGCTTGAGCACGGTGGCCAACGCTACGCTGGAGATCGTCAGTGTCAATGATGCCCCTACTGCGCGGGATGACACCGCCGTCGGTAACGAAGACAACACACTGATGTTCAACGTTGCAGACCTGCTGGCTAATGACTTTGATGTGGACACAGCTCGGGATGGTGATGTGTTGCACGTCACGCGTGTCGGTTTGGCTGAGCATGGCCAGGCCTTTCTTCAAGCCGATGGCATGGTGCGCTTCGTTCCCGATCTCAATTACAACGGCCCGGCCCAGTTCAGCTACTGGGTGGGTGACCGCAGCGATGCTCTGATCGCTGCAGGTCAGGGCCTTGAATCCCAGGCGACCATGTGTCTGACGGTGTTGCCCGTCAATGATCTGCCCGTGGTCGCGGGTGAGAGCATTGCAAGTGACGAAGACGTGGTTCTCAATATCAACCCTGCCTTGTTGCTAGCCAATGACACTGACGTGGACATGGCCACCAACGGGCAGGTGCTGAACATCAGCGCGGTAAGTGGTGCGCAGCATGGCGCGGTGGCCTTGCTGGCCGATGGAACGATTCAGTTCACGCCAGAACAGGACTATTTTGGCCCGGCCAGTTTTGTGTACGTAGTCGATGACGGCAACGGTGGGCAGGTACAAGGCACAGCGATGGTGAATCTGGCATCGGTCAACGATGTCCCCGTGGTCAACAACGAATTGCTGATGGGCAAGCGCGACGCGACCTACACCCTGAGCCAGGCAGCGCTGCTGGCCAACGACACGGATCGGGAGACTCCGACCGGCTTGAGTATCGTGGCAGTACAAGGGATGATCCATGGCAGTGCGGTTCTCAATGCAAATGGGTCGGTGACCTTTGCGCCGACGCCGGGTTATGCGGGGCGGGGGCAGTTTCAGTACGTAGTGCAGGATGCGGACGGCGGGCAAAGCGTGGGTACAACGGAGATTGACTTTTCGGCAATCAATGTGAATCCTTTGGCGGTAGACGACAGTTTTATCGGATTTGAAGATGTTGTGTTTGTTATCCAGCGCGGCCAACTCGTGGCCAACGACTCAGATCCGGATGCGAGTGGCTTGGCCAACTTGACGGTGGATGCCGTGCGTAACGCCAGCCATGGCACAGTCACTTTGCAGGCAGACGGCAGTGTGCGGTTTCAGTCCAGTTCCAACTTTTTTGGCACAGCCACTTTTGAGTACAGAAGCAATGATGGAGAAGGTGGTCAGACTTGGGCAACTGCTTATCTGAATGTGCAATCGGTTAACGATGCACCCGTCATCGAAGACATATGGTATGGCCGACCAATTTACGGAGCCACGGTGCAAAACGTTTACGGCGTGGATGAAAGCGGCGCCACCGTGGTAATCGGTCAGGCGACGGTGCTGGTTTACTCAGAAAGTCAGGCACGCTCACTGTTGGGCAGTGGCCTGCTTATTGGATCTGGCGGTAGCACCTACCTCAACGGTCACCTGCGCCCAGTCGGTTTTGATAATCAGGATGCAACGTTTACGAGTGGCGAATCGGGCTATCTGGACGATGATCCGTATCGTCAAAACGGCGGTGTGGTGGCTTTTGACCCGGACGGAAATTCAGATCAACTTAGTTTTGGACTGAGTGCATCGGCACAGCATGGCCATGCCTGGGCCAACCTGTACACAGCGGCAAACGCGCCGGACTCGATCGATCACACCCAGGCTGGCTCCTATTGGGTCAGTGAGACGGGCGCGTGGCAGTATTACAGCCAGCGAGGCGATGGCTACAGCGGTGCTGATCCCTTCAGCATCAATGTGACTGACAGCGGCGGTGCCGGTACCACCGTTGCCATCAATACCGTGCATATGGGTTCTAACGCAAGTGGTGGAGGCGGCGGTAAAAAGCCTGTCACGCTGGACCTGAATGGTAATGGCTTGCAATACGTGGGCCTGGACGATTCCAAAGCCTATTTCGATGTTAATAGCGACGGCTGGCGAGAGCACTTGGCGTGGGTGTCGACCGACGACGGTTTGTTGGTGCGTGACATAGGCGCCGACCGGGTGATTGATCGTTTTGATGAAATATCTTTTACAAGCTACCTCGCCGGTTCGCGTACTGACCTGGAAGGCCTTGCCACTTTTGACAGCAATGGCGACGCCTTGCTGAGCCGGTTGGATGCACGTTGGCGGGAATTCGGGGTTTGGCAAGATGCTGATGGCAATGGCGTGAGCTCTCTGGGCGAGTTTCATACCTTGGACGAAATCGGCATCACTCAAATTGGTCTCACAAGCGACCATCAAATCCGGCAGTTGGACGGTGTCACTGAGCTGGGGCAATCTCGCTTTACGTGGTCGGATGGTCGCACGGGTGCTGTGGGTGATGTGGCGTTTGCGGTTGATGAAACCGCTCGCTTGCCAGGTACGTTAGCGGCTATGAATGCTTCTGAGGCTGGTCGCGCTTCGACGGCGGCCGCTATCGCACAGCCCAATGGTGATGCTATTTCGGTTGCGCTGGTCGAACCTGTTGCGACCTCTGTAGTGGCTGTGCCGCTCACGCCAGAGCATATGGCCTTGCTGATGGTGCAAATGATAAACACTGTTACTGGAGCCCAAGACACAACACCGTTGATCAGCATTGAAGCGATTGACGGTCAAGATTCGCATGACGCCCTGCTGGCTGCTCAGGTGCAGTGGGAGCAGGCTGCGCAATCGCCGGTTGTTCAATTGCATGGATCTGCCGCGTGAAAATCGCACCACCTACATTGGGCGACATTCCGCAATTGGTGGAGCTTGGGCGGCTTTGCCATGTGGAAAGCCGGTTTTCGCGCTTGTGTTACGAAGATGAGCGTGTGGCGCAGAGATTTGCCCACATGGTTGAGAAACCGTTGTCCACCACGTTCTTTGTGGGTGCGCGTCATAGCTCTGGCGGGATGCACGGCTTGATGATTGGCAGCATCGACGAGTATTTTTTTTCCCACGAGCGAATCGCTTCGTCAATTTTTTTGTTGGTGCACCCTCAGCATAGAGGGGGCTTGGCTGCCATCAAGATGGTGATGGCCTTCCGCGCCTGGGCACATGCCCGGACTGCTGCGGAAATGTATGTTGGCATAGCCAGCGGTGTAGCAATGCAGAGAACTGGTCGCTTTTTGTCCAAACTTGGGTTAGAGCTCAGCGGCGGTAACTACTCAGCATGGCTGCCTGCGAAATCCAGCGAAACGGGGACGCCTGCAGTCCTCTAAATCCGCTAGGCCCAAGTAGCGTCTTTGAAATTTTCTTTCTATAGCTTTGCCTCGATCGTCTTCCTCCTTTCTCGAAACACTGCGTGACACCCAACACTTACACCATCGTCTCCAACCCGGCAGAGTCGGCCCAGGTGGACTCCGTAGATTTCACAAAATCGCAAGATACGACGAAGGCGTTGCATAACCTGATTGCATCGTTCTTGCACCTTGTAGGTGTTAACGCCGATGTAGCGCGGCTGGCGCAACATCATGCTTGGCCCGTGGACGGTCCGGATAGTGCTGCATTGGTTCAAGCCTTGCAAGGCTTGTCACTGGAGGTCATCCATCACCGAACCTCCATCGGCAAGTTGGTTCGCGGCCCGCTTCCCGCGCTGACGCATGATATTGATGGAGGTTGGCTGCTGATAGGCCATGCCGATGCGCATAACGTGGTGGTTCAAGCCAGCGGTGCTGCGCAGCCACAAAAGTTGACATGGATCGAGTTTGGCCAGCGGATGACTCAACAGGCCGCAAAGGCTGCTCAGATTGAATGGATCACGGCGCGTTCACAGGCAGCGGGAATGGTGCCTGGCAGTCATGGTGCCGGCTTGGGTTTTGGAGTCGGCTGGTTCTGGACATCGCTGAGTCAGTACAAGCAGGTGCTCGGCGAGGTTTTGCTTGCATCTTTCTTTATCCAGATATTCGCACTCCTCACCCCCTTGATATTCCAGGTGGTGATTGATAAGGTGCTTACGCATCGTTCGATGACCACGCTGGATGTAATGGTGGTTGCCCTGTTGGGGGTGGGGCTCTTCGAGGTGGTGCTCAGTGCCATGCGGCATTACCTCTTTACCCATACAACGAACCGAGTTGATGTGGAACTGGGAGCCAAGCTATTTCGTCACCTGCTGCATCTGCCGCTGTCTTATTTCGAGTCACGTCGTAGCGGCGATACAGTGGCAAGGGTGCGGGAACTGGAGAACGCGCGCAATTTCATGACAGGCAGCGCGTTGACCAGTTGGCTGGACCTGTTCTTTGCGATGGTGTTCTTGGGCGTCATGTTTTATTACAGTGTGGCGCTCACTCTGATCGTGATTTGCTCTTTGCCGGTGTTTTTTGTCGCGTCTTGGCTGATCACGCCGCTTATGCGCAAGAAGCTGGAAGACAAGTTCGCGCTGGGTGCCGAAAATCAGACATTTCTTGTGGAAACCGTCACTTCCATGGAAACACTCAAGAGCCATGCCGTGGAAGGTGCATGGCAGCGGGATTGGGAGCGGCGACTGTGTGACTATGTGACGGCCGCTTTTGAAGCGGGCCATTTGGGCAATGCCACCAACCAGTTTATCGGCCTGGCCAGCAAAGTATTGACGGTAGTGCTGTTGTACTTTGGTGCCAGGCTGGTGATTGACGGTGACATGACGGTGGGTGGCCTGATCGCTTTCAATATGTTGTCGGGCCGTGTCAATGCGCCCATCCTGAAGCTCGCTTCATTGTGGCAGGACTTTACCCAAATGAAGGTCAGTATCAAGCGCCTGGCCGACATCATGAATGCCACCCCCGAACCCGTGTTTCAGCCAGGCCGTAGTACTCCGCCAGCATTGGAGGGTAGGGTGACATTCGAAAATGTTTCGTTTCGCTATACCCAAAATGCTCCGGAGGTGCTGGGCGACGTGAGCGTGGATATCCGTCCTGGTGAGATCGTTGGAATTACGGGCATTTCTGGCGCGGGCAAGACCACCTTCATGCGGTTAGTGCAGCGCCTATATCTCCCCGAGAAGGGCCGGGTCTTGCTTGATGGCATGGATCTAAGCGTAGTGGACACCGCCTGGCTACGTCGGCAGATCGGCGTAGTCGGGCAGGATACGGCCTTGTTCAATCGTTCCGTGCGCGAAAACATTGCGCTAGGTAATCCGGCTATTGCCATGGACGCTGTGATGGAAAGCGCCCGACTGGCCGGCGCGCATGAATTCATTCTGCAGCTGCCCGAGGGCTATGACACGGTGATCGGCGAGCGAGGAAGCAAGATCTCGGGTGGTCAGCGCTCGCGTATCGCTATTGCGCGTGCGTTGGTGGGTAACCCGCAAATCCTGTTGTTCGATGAAGCCACTGCGGCTCTGGATTACGAAAGCGAGCGAGTTATTCACGACAACATGGCTCGTATTTGTGAGGGCCGCACGGTATTTATTGTTGCGCACCGCTTGTCCACCTTGCGGATGGCCCACCGGATTCTGGTGCTGGACCGAGGCCGTCTTATGGAGACTGGCAACCATCGCGAGCTCATGAACGTCAATGGTCGCTACGCCTCGCTGTATCAAGCGCATCAGGTGCTGGAGGCTGCATGAAGAACAAAAGCACAGCTGGACATGTCATGTTCAGCACGGCAGCCATTGCGATGCGGCAACAGCCTCCTGCCAAAGTGGCACGTATGATCACTCTGGCCATTTGCACCATGGCGGCTGCGACGCTGGCTTATGCCTGCCTGGTCTCGATGGATATTGTGGTTACGGCACAGGGGCGCATCAGTGCGTCGGGCAAGAGCAAGGTCATACAGCCGTTGGAAGCCGGTGTGGTTAAGGTGATTGCGGTCAAGGATGGACAGCTCGTCAAAGCTGGAGACTTGCTCCTGGAGCTGGACGCCACCGCAACCCTGGCTGACCGTGATCGGTTGCAGCGCGAATTCTGGGAGACCCAGGCGGACGTGGCGCGACTCAATGCCTTGCTGTCGGGCAAGGACACTTGGGCCGAAACACGCGATTTGCCGGCTCCGATGCTTGCCAATCAGCAGGCAGTACTGGCTAATCGGCGCAGTGAGCAGGATTCACGTGTGGCCGCATTGGATGCTGACGTTGCAAGGCGTACGGCGGATCGCGAGGCCATTTCGGCGAATATCGCGCAGTTGCAGAATAGCCTGCCGCTGGTACGGAGAAAGCACGAAATGCGCGAAGAGCTGGCCAGCACGGGTCATATTGCGCAGACGGGCTTGATTGAAACCCGGCTTGAACTCCTCAACATGGAAAAGGATATCTCCGTGATGGGCAAGAGGTTGAATGAATCAGCAGCGAGCCTTAATGCATCTGTCCAACAGCGCAAACAGGCACAGGCCGAGTTTCGTGCCCGGGCCAGCGCTGAATTGGTGGACGCCATTCGCAAGCATGATGCGGCTCGCCAGGAGTTGATCAAGGCCACGCAGCGGCGCGACCTGCAAACGCTGCGCAGCCCGATTGACGGTGTGGTACAGCAGCTGGCAGTCACGACGGTCGGTGGCGTGGTTACTCAAGCGCAGGCGCTCATGACCATCGTGCCCCACGACGCCCTCCTGGAGGTCGAAGCTCAGGTCATGAACCGCGACATCGGTCATGTCAAAGTCGGCCAGCGTGTGATCCATAAGGTAGAGACCTTTGACTTCACCCGCTTTGGATATATAGAAGGCACCGTGCTGTGGGTTGGCACCGATGCGATGGCTGACCCCAAGCTTGGCCCGATATATCCGGTGCGTATCAAGTTGAACACGATGGAGACACCGAGTGTTGTGAATGGTTTGCACGGAGCCGTTACCGCTGGCATGAGCGTGACATCGGATATTCGTACTGGCGAGCGTCGCATGATTGAGTATTTCATCTCACCCATGCTGCGCTATAAGCAGGAGTCTTTGCGTGAAAGGTGATGTGCTCCTGTGCATGCCAACCTGTCTAACGCGTCATTGGTTGAGTATTGCTACTTTTCTTATTAGACCTGTGTTCGCCACATTTTTTCTTCTATCGTCGTTTAATGTTCAGGCCGCCAATTTGTTGGCGGTTTATCGCAAAGCGCAGGAGCGCGACCCGACCTACCGGGGAGCGGCCCATGCCCTGCAAGCGGCGCGTGAGCGCGTACCCCAGGCGCGTGCTGGGCTGCTTCCCGCAGTGAATTTGATCGGCTCCACCAGCAAGCAGTCGGGACAGGCTGCTTTCAGTGAGGCTCCTTATATAGATCGCAATGTGCGCAACCGGAGCTGGAATCTGCAACTGACGCAACCGTTATGGCGCGCAACCAGCTGGATGGCCTTGAGCCAAGCAGAACAGCAGGAGATATTGGCCGAGGCGCAGTTTCGACAAACCGAGCAAGAGCTGATTGTGCGAACGGCTCAAGCTTACCTGGATGTATTGGTTGCGCAGGAGGCCGAGCGCGTGGCGCGTCTGCAAATCAGCGCTGTCGAGCTGCAGCTGGGTTTGGCGCGCCGTAACTTTGAGGTAGGTACGGCAACGGTGACAGACGTGCATGAGGCCAAGTCCCGGTTAGATCTGTCAAGGGCCCAAGCAGTTGCCGCTGCCAGCGATATGGAAAACAGACGTGCTGAACTCGCGCGTATCCTGGGCGACTCTGAAGTCCGTCTGGCGCGCCTGCGTGATGGTGGTCGGTTGCCGGGTATACAACCAGTGACAGTTCAGTCCTGGGTAGACAGTGCCCGTGAACAATCACTGCAAGTCCGAGTCGCTTTGACTACCTTGGAGGTGGCTGACCGTGAGATCGATAAAAGCCGGGCAGCCCATTCACCCACACTCGATCTGACAGCCGGTTATGGCAACAACTACGCTTCGGGGAGCATCTCTTCTCCGGCAGATATTGCAACCCGTACCCACTCAGGTCAGGTTGGTTTGAACTTGACCATCCCGCTCTTTGCCGGTGGCGGAGTGCAGGCACGCGTGCGGGAAGCCATTGCCTTGAAAGAGAAAGCAAGCGAAGACCTGGAGGTGGCCCGTCGGCAGGCAATTACCCAAGCACGGCAGGCGTTTACCGGTGTCGTCAACGGTGCGGCGCAGGTCGACGCATTGGAATCGGCCATTTCTTCCAGTAAAAGCTCGCTTGATGCCAACAAGGTTGGATATCGTATTGGTACGCGTATCAATATCGATGTGTTAAACGCCGAGCAGCAGCTTTATGCCGCCCAACGTGACTGGCACAAGGCGCGTGCGGAAACCTTGATGCAAGGGCTGCGTTTGAAAGCCTCCAACGCTACGCTGGGTGAAACGGATTTGCAAGCTATTAATGATTTGCTGGAGACAGAACCATGACTGAGACCCCTATCGCACCGGAAGAATTGGCTGAGATCGCCCAGCTTGCTAAGAACCAGGCTCATAAGGTGCTTGCGAAGATTCCGCTATTGGGTCCTGTGACATGGCTCATGATGCAGCAGTCTGCCAGCCGACACACGCTGCTCAGTGAGTTGGAGTGGCGTGTTATGCCGGCGCTCATCCTTGATCAGGCCAAGCTCTATATGAAAGATGAAGCGCCCGTGGCGTTTGCGTCCTGGGCACGGCTTAGCGAAGTGGTGGCACAACGTTACATGGGTGCTCCTCATCAACTCGCCTTGACGGACTGGAACTCAGGTGATCAGATCTGGTTGATCGATGTATTTACGCCGTTCGGCGGTGCGCAAGATGTTCTCAAAGATTTACGCGAAAAAGTGTTCGAGGGAAAGGCCGTACGCCAGTTGGTACCGACGGCTCCCACACAAGCCAAGGTGTTGATGTGGGCTGCGATAGGTGCGGCGTCAAGCCACTAGGTTAAGGTTTGCGTAGGTGGAAACTCTCGAAGGACTCGACCTTCACACGCCGAAAGATCTGAAACTATAGACGCGCCTCAGGAGTCTTTTGCCAAGAGGCGAAGCAGCGGCTTCGCTGCGCTTGGTGTCACGTCGCCTGCGAGTGCCGGGTCTGCCCCGGTTTGAGAGGCACTTGTGGGAGGGTTTTCAATACAGCGACAACCGGGTCATCCCGGTTTTCCCTTGTTGATTGACCAGCACTCTTCAGCCCCCGCTCAGAGAAGCGAGGATGCCCGAGCAAGAGGAGGTTTTTAACCTCCCTCGTTCATTACTTCCTTTTGGAGATTCACATGAGTGCCGCTATTGCCGAGGCCGTTGCTGTTGTTGTGGGTGCAGGCGTGTCGCATGTGAAACCGGTGCACGAAAAATGAAGACCGGCCCGATCTGACCTCTTCACCATCAGCAAGGACTTCTTTTCCTCAATGCATTGATCATATACAACCAGGGCAGCAGCCACATTGCAGAATAAACCATGAATGCCCGTGGGATTGGGTCAGACGAAAGAAGACTGGGTCCAAGGTAAGCCGTATAGAAATCGACACTCCAAAGCACGTTCAGCACACCGAGGAGCGGAGCCAGCGCCACCACCCATGCCCCGGACACCTTTGCCCCTTTCATAAATAGGAGTAAAGCGATTGGTACTGCCGCGCCAACAATGGGAGTCCAGAGTAAAAGTGAATCAAGAGCGCGCAGGGGAGAACCCCATCCACCCAGTGCTAATGCTGCCGGCCAACTCACGAGTCCAATACCAATCGCCAACACGATTCCGACAATTCGCATAACGCTCGTCCCCTTCATTTAGGGCATGGTATCGCACGCGATATTCCGGTCGGTATTCAAACGTGAGTCTTCGCCGGGAAAGTGCTGGACTACTTGTCCGTGCTCGTTGCCATGCTAAAGCTCTTTCTCGATTCTTCTCCGAGCCGTTTCGATTCCCTCTCGATCAATATCGTCAGCTATCTGCTCCACGTAGGACAGCCAGGCTTGAAACGCCAGCCATTGCTCGCATGAGTACGGCTGGGCAGGGTCCCAGCGGTGCTCTGAATTCTCCAATGCACCCAACACAGCACTAGCTGCGTCGCATAGCCAGGGTCCACCGTCGTCGAGGCCTCGAATGAGCCAGGCGGGAAAGTAGTAGTGCATGGCTTCCGCTGAAAGAAGCGGCATATCCCACACGTGGCTTTGAAATAACTTCTCCGGCACTTCAGTCGCAGAAAACGGCGCGAGATCATCGGCAAGTTCGGCGCATTCCTGGTAAATGTGAGGCGCAATTTCGTCACGCGCAGGGCGGAGTACCGATGCAAACGCGGCCAGGATTTGTTGTTGTAACTCTAGTGCACTCATGAGCTTGATAGTGAAAATGAATGGGCCACCAACACCCGCGGCGAGACCGCCGTATCCCGTTGTGGATCGGAGTTGAGTGAGCCGTTAGAACGAGCGGGGCCCCACAGGGCGCGAAGCGGCCTTTGGAACGTCCGCTCGATGGAGGGGTTAGGCCGTGCCACCGGACACAACCTTCCTCGCATATGACCACGCCTGCTCGGCTTGCTGCAGCACAACAGGGTCCTTCGCGTCGAGAACATACTCGACGACCGCACCGATCCAACCGACGTTTTCATCACCGATGTGGTAATGGGCGAGATAGCTGGATACCCGGTGGTGCGCCTCGTTCAGCCGGCGTACTAATTCAACGGTTTGCTCGGGAGCTCCCTGACTGTGACAAAGAACTCGAATGGCGATGGTGAGGTTGTGGCTCAGCGAAGAGAGGAATCGAGCTCGCTCAGCCGGGCTTAGCGACTGCAACCAACCTGTCTCGCTTTGGATGGAGGCGTTCACGACCTGTTAGACCTCATGGCGCGCGCGTGTGGATCACCCGGAAGCTCCCAAACTCGGACACGGTGGAGTGGATGGGCGCAGCCGAACTGTAGGCCAGCTCGATTGCGTCCGGTCGTTGCCACCGGACAACCACTTCCGGCTCGCGCACGGAGGCGCCGACCAATGAGCCGTGACGCTCGAAGGAAACCAGCAAGTTTCCGGGCGCGTTCGGCAGCATTTCACTCGCGCCTACAAGGGATACATGAGTCGTTCACGCGACCGTTGCAGAACAACTGCGCTCGAACACCACCAACTTCCACAACTGATCAGGTGACGGGATCTCCCGAAGTCGGGAGTTTTCGCAGGACTCAAGCAATGGCCAGGCGAGGAGAGCGGCGCCAGCAATGACGGGAACGGCGAGCCATCCAAGGAGTACCCGTGGGGTGCGGTGCAATCCGGCAGCGGCTGTGAGCATGAGGTCTAACGTGAAGGTGAGTGACGATCAAGAACAGGTGCGCGCGAAGCGCGTACGCACTCGGACGTCCATCCGGACCGGCGAGTTATGTCTCACTCCGGAGCTCCTTGCAGAAGTGACAGTCCGCGCTCTGCAAGCTTTTCAGCAACCCGGGCAATTACCGCTTCCGCCGGGCCGTCAAAGTCGCCTTCAACCTCACTCAATGAGAACCACTGGCGATTCATGGCAAGCTGGGCCGTTCGACCCTGCTGGCCCCAAGACTTGATTTCAACGTGGCCTTGGATTTGCGGCAGGGTGATCCAGATGCAGTCGTGGTACAGGGCGTGCTCGACACCCGCCGAGCGCAAGGTGGCCGACAACTCTTCCAAACCGTCATTGTGAGACATAACGTAAAAATGACCGGACCACGCCTTTCGACGCGAAGCCACCTTCTGCAGGCGGGGCCGTGTTGGCTGACGGGTTAAGCATCACCACCTCCCGCATCCGGCTTCCACCCAACGCGCAGCCTTTCAGCGACACGTTCTGTGAGCCAAGTGGCCGGACCGTACGCCACGGCTTCAATCATGACGGCCTTGTGCTTAGCCTCAGCCCAAGTCACGGAAGTCTCGATTCGAACAAGCTCTCCATCAACTTCAAGGTCGCTGATCTCTGCCGGTGCTCCGATACGCGCAGCCAACACATGCAGCGGTCGCGCCCCCCACTCTTCAAGCACGCTAGCAAGAGAAGGATAAATTTGACCAGAGTGCATTGTGAGGCCTAACGTTTTGACTTTGGCGGCGTGCCATAGGCACGTCCGCTTGAAGGAAGGGTTGGCTGTCATCGTGTGAATGTCCCGACGTGACGCCTGAGAAATGACGATTCGCCGCAAGGTAAGTCTCATTGACGGTGGCACGCGTTCACTCGGGCACCACCTTCCTGAAGTAGAAGACCTCGTTCTTGAGGCCTGACAGGAGGGAGAGATCAAAAAAGTCCAATAGAGTCCAGTTGTTCGCGCCGCATTCAAGGTGTAAATCGGAAGACACACGAGATATCTCGATCGTTGGGCTGCCAACCATTTGCTGCATCCGCAGTTCCAACTTCGCTGGTATATCAGCTTGCTCAAGTTGAACGTGCACGGTTTCCTTCTCTCGAATGTACGCGAGGCGCCGGCCGTTGCAAAGGATATCCATCGGTACAAACTTGCCATACCAGCCGGGATTCCGCGTGATTATGACCTTCATGACGGGTAGCGTAGAGGTAACCGGCTACTTGCGCCAGGAGCCCACGAAGCGGGCGGACGCCCAATTAGGGGAGGGTTTGCTTAACATCACAAATTGTTAGAGGGCATGTCGAAAGAACTTGTATGCAATTGGTATGACTATTAGTGGCTGAGCAGCAAAAAACACCAGCAAGTACTTAAAGACTCTCACTTGGGTAGATCTCCCGCGAAGAATCCTGGGGGGTGTCATGCAGCAAACAACGATGGAAGCTGTTGCGACCAGAATGGCCACTTTGGATATTTCGATGGCAAGGCGCGGCGCGTAGATGCTACTGCCTGTAAGCCCAATGACTACAAGGAAAAGTAGACCAATAAAAACTCCGATTGCTGCAATCACGACTCGGAGCAGCACGGATAAAGCGGTCAGCTTGGTGGAGTTGCGATCAGTCATCATATGCGCTCTAACGTAAAAATGACCGGGCCACCAACACTTGCGGCGAAGCTGCCTCCTGCTGTTGTGGGTCCATGTCGATTGACTTGTTAAGGCTCATTGGCGTGGAAGCTCGATGAGCTTTTCGTGGTATTCGCACTCAATGAACGGCATATTGTCTGGGATGGCTACCGGCCGAACACCCGTCTTCTTCATCGCCTCCAAAAAGGCGCCAAAGTCGCATTCAACCCGCACATGAGTTCGACCATAGCCCATGCCGGTAGAAAAGGCTTCTGCAGCCATTCCTTCATAGTCAACCCGAAAACCATAGCCCCAGCCGGGGTCAGCAACCGCATAGCCGGGATTGGCCTTAATCTCCTGACGCGTGGGCGGTGTGACACCTGTGAACTGCTTGAAGGTGAAACGGCCTTCGGCGTCAGTGCGCGTTTCGAAGGGACTCAAACAGGGTCGGCGACCGAAGAAATAGCCGCGGTCGGCGCACCCTGTAATTTGTGCACCCATGAGAGGGCGACCTCCCATTAACAACCTGCCCTCGATCACACCCTCGACAGGTTCCCACGCGGCGAAGGAGGGTGTCGCGACCACCAGCAAGCAAGCGACAAGGAGCTTGGGTCGGATTGAGCGAAGTGCCGGTGAGATGCCTTGATGAGCCTTAACGTTTGAGATGAGAGGCGTGACCCGGCTTGCCGGGGTACGTCCTCTCGATGGAAGGGTTAGACCGCGCGACGTGTGCTCGCCCTTCAACTTTGATGGATTGTGGCGCCATGTCATTGAGCTCGATTTGTGCGGAAGCCGCAGTGACGACAGGACGAGGCGAAAACACTTGCAGAACCTCCCTCAGTGTTTTCAAAATGCCCACAGAAAAGCTTGCTGCACTGAGGACAACGGCTGGTCGCACGCCCCAAGCCTCCAATGGCAATTACACCGAAACCGGTGCAAGCAACAGCGGTAAGAACATTGATGTGTTCGCCCAGTGGCCTGAGCGTGAATATGCCGACGAGGGCTGCAATGAGTACAAGAGAGCCTAGCCAGAAAAGACCTAGGAAGATCTGCATTCGTTTGGCAAACCGCGCCTTTTGTTCGGTGTTCATCGTGAGGCCTAACGAAAAGATGACCAGACCACCAACATGAGGGGCGGAGCCGCCTCCTGCTGTTGTGGGTCCGTGTCGATTGACATGTTAGGTAGCAAGATGCCCTCCCACTCTGAGAAGAGCCAAAACAAAGAGTGCGACTAGAACAGCAACAGCGGGAGCCCATAGCCAAACCGGCATGCGCCAGAAGTTTTTTCGGTCTCTGGAAGCAAAGCGCTGCCACCACGGAATCTCCCGATGCAAGCTTGCATGCTCGAAATTGGCATTGAGATTGCGAGAAAGCTCCTCCAACTCGCGTGCTTTCTCGAGCGCTTCCTGGCGTGATGGATCGTGCTTCATTTCTACTGTTTAACGTAATGTATACCGCAAGGTCTGCGGTATAACCTGGCTACTGAAAATCCAGCCAGGTGCTTGTTGTTCAAAGACTTATTGTTCATTTTGAGCTTCGTTCAGGTCGATAAAAAAAGGCCAAACCCCGCAAACGAATTCTAGGCGGACAGTCTTCTTTTCCTCAATGCAGTGATCACATACAACCAGGGCAGCAGCCACATGGCAAAAAAAACATGAATGCCCGTGGGATTGGGTCATGGTCTTTTCCTTCTGCTACGGAACGCAAAGATTATGAACGGTGGGAAGATAATGCCTCCCAACACGAATGTGGCCAGTTCATTTTCAAGCTTGGCGAGCGCTGGCCCGAGGCAAGAGCGCGCTGGATCTGTGACGAGATATGTAATGGCGACCCTCTGACCGGCACTCGCGCCACAAGCCGATCCAGCCCCGGTGAAGCGTTGGCCTCCGGCAGAAAAGGTGTACTCAGTAAGGCAATGGTTTCGAGGGTCGGTGCGAATGACGATGCCAGTAGCGTACGCGCCACCTCGAACCAGGCGTAAATATCCTAACCAGCCATTGTTATTGAGCATGGCTGCGGTGAATGCGGCAAGAAATGCGACGGTTCCGAGGCTGCCTAAAAACCACATGATAGTAAAACGCTTCAGGCCGACTGAGGCTGCCATGATTTTGCGTCGCCTAACGTCCGCGCTGACCCGGCGCACAACCCGCGCGGCGCAGCCGCAACCTGCAGTTATGTTTCCGTGTCGAGCGACATGTAAGGCCCACGCCCACGGTTTTCATCAACTCTCCTTCCTCGAACGCCAGGTACGCAAGGAAATTGGCTCACCACTCACTGGATCCATGACCATCACCGAGTTGCGCGCCGCATCAACATAGAAGATGTGCCACATCTCAAAACGTTCTGGGCGATTCGCGTACACCGAGACAGACCAATAACACCGACCGCGCAAGAGCACCTGCTTGTCCCACGACATGCCGTAGGTCACTGGAAATTCGTGTGACCGTGACCAAACTTTCAATTCCGGAAGGCTTCCAACCACTTCTGTCGCCCGCAAGTAGCCGGAAGAGTTTTCGGTCTTTGCCTTGCAAGCTGGCGCCGCGGTGGCCGCCCCAGCAAGTGCCAGGTTCAACAGGAGTGCGATGTAAATACGCATCACTACTGAGCTTTAACGTTGGCACTCAGCGGGCGCCGAAGGCGATCCGATGGAACAACCAGTTAAAAAGCCTTTCACTTGTACACCAACCAAAAGGGAAATGCGGCCATACAGAAAACCATGGCAATTGAAAAGACAGTTGGCCTGAAATCGGGGCTGCAGAACGCAACGTAGCCTACAAAAAGCGGCACTGGCCAAATTGCAAAAATAAGGGCGTTGCCTGTTGCGAGCTGTGGCCTAAGCCCGACCAACCCAGGGGCATACCAACTCAAGCCAGCGAACAAAAGCGACAACGACGTGCCGATCAAGACCAACAGTCCTTCCGGCGTACCCACTAGTGGGCCGCGTATGAAAGCTCGAAGGTTGACGCGTGCCCAGTCCATGAAATTTAACCTTTGAAATAAGCGGCGCCGCAAGGCGTCAGTTTGAAGGAGGGGTTAGGCGACATTGGCGATGATGAATCGTTCCGATGTAAATATCTCAGCTCGCAAAGGGAAAGCGCAGAGCGAAGATGATGTAAAGGCCTACAGCGATCTCGCCCAAGCCGATGAGGATTGCCGGAAGCCCTTCAACGACACGCTTCTCATCGCTATCTCCATTCCATGTGAATTTGGCTTCTCGCCGCAGAACGCTCTTCACGCCCGCTGCGATCGATGCGAGGCCAAACAATACGGTGATGATTTTTAAAAGTAGTGCCATGAGACGCCTAATGTTAGAGATGACCGAACCACGATAGTAGCGGTGGAGCGGCCTTTTGCTGTTGTGAGTCTGTGTTGATTGACGGGTTAAGCATTTCTATCGACCTTCAAACCTGACGGTGCCGACGATGCGTCTGGCGGTGGGCACATGCTTGTCGTTCTCGGTCACGGCTACGCCCGCCAGAATTAGGCACCTTTTTGTGCGCACAGTTATTGTTCCGTACCTTGAACGAAAGCACTCAGCGTGGGCATAGTGGTATTCGTACGTTTAGCGGAAAGCATACGATCGCCAGGAAGGAGGTAATACCAATTGAGAACCGGGGCCTCCGCTGGAAATGGTGGAGCAACAAAATCGAACGACCCGTCGATGGTCGTAGCAGCGTCACCAAGCAGGCGAAGTGAAAATGTCACAACTGAAGCAGAGGAACGGGCCACCGTTCCCTCAACCTTCAGCCAGCGCATACCAGGAGGCGAGTAATCGCCCAGGTCGATGGAACCATGAAAGTGTTGCTCGCCTGAAACCTCACACAATCCGGCAAATCCAAATTTTTCCAGAATCATGGTTGGCAGAAAAAATGACTGCCTGGGGTCAAAGCCAACAGGGTGAATGAACGCTTTTTCATCAAGGCCGTGAAACAGGTGTCGCCCGCCAGAAAGCCGGTAAGACTCGGCGACCGCAACACCCTGGATGACGCGCGAAAACATTTGTGCGTTACCCAAGTGGCGTACCTCTACCTCAAAAGATTCTTTCGGGTTTTGTCCATTGGATGAGATTAGGCGCAATGATTTTGCCGCCATCCAACTTTCTTTGTCAGAGCACGCGGCATGGCTGGATGTGACCTGAAATAGTGCAATGACAATTGAGATATAAAAAAGACGCATGGTCAAGACACTCAACGTTGAAAGTGAGCCGCACTCAGAAGCTTGGCGCTATAAGTCGCGCCGAAAATCATGCGCCTCGCGGAGCCGCGGCGTTGTGTGCCGGTCTCGATCGGCCTGTTAGGCAACATGGCCAGGCCGTTCTTTGTTCCGGTGCGCAATCCAATAGGCCAACACCGCGAGGGTAATGACCAGTGCCTGAGCTGGAAAAAGCAGCACCCATGCGATTTCGGTGTCCCTGTAGCTTCTCGCCAAGAGACTGGCCATCCAAAAACAGAATGCAATAAGAGCTGCATTCCCCGCGGCGAGAGTAGCAAGCCATAGCGTAACGCTCGCGCGGGCTCCCATCAAAATCAACGCGGAGCAATACAAGACTGCGGAACACCAAGCGTAGTTCGCTAGAAGGTGTTTCCACTCAAAGCCCGTGTTGCCAATGAATTGTGAGTAGGCCAGGAATATCGGACCAGGCAGAACGAGAAGCGAAACAATCGCAATGACTCGCATGGTGCGGCCTAACGTTGGAGTTGATCGGCGAGCGGGAGGCGTGTGCACGGAGCGCATTGAAGCACTCGGGCGTCAGTGTCGAACGGCTTGTTTGATGCCATTGCCACTAGTGGTTCCTCAGATAGTTCCGGGCAGTATAGATACCAGCCGTCGCGCACAGCCCGCCAACTAACCACGCTAGCGTCAGTCCGAACCACGCAAGCCCTAAGGCCACTCCGATGCAACTGCCGGGGGGACAAAGCTTTTCGTTCGCAAGGTGCAGCAGTGCACCGCAGAGGATGGTCCATCCAATCCACCCGGACCACAGAAACCTACGAAGTCGGTGCGGCGGGAGTTCGTCTGGATGATTCAAGAATGCACCAACCGCGAAGCCAACCCCAAAAAGCGCGAGCACCATAACGAGCAGTGTTTCCATGGTATCTAACGTAGAAGTCACCGGCGCTGCGCGGCTTTGCCGCACGGCGTCAGTGTGGACTGCCGTGTTAGGAACTCTAGGGCGAACATACGTCTTCCTTTTCTTGCCGACTGACACAGACTTTCACGGTACCTAGGTAATTTGCTGCCGCTGAAAGCCAGCTAACCGGGTCCTCTTCCTCTGCAGAGAACACAAACGCCCCGGGTGCACGGATGTCAAATGGCCTTACCCTCTTGATCATTGATATGACATATGTGCGCCGAGCAGAAGAAATGGCTTTGACGAAGGTAAGTTCCCCCACGTTCTTGTCCTGGAATCTAGAGCAGTAGAACTGTGCATAAGCAAGAGTAAAGATGCCTTCACTACGCGGCTTAGGTGGCACAACATTGGAGTTGGGACAGGCCTTGGCCGTCACACCAAGAGTGAGGCGGATGGCGTTCGTTACAGCATCTTCCGGGGGAGACGGCTCCAGAATGGCTAGAGTGATTGATTCTTTCCATGCAGACCCCTCCTGGTCCAGAGGGGCCCAAGCCGTAAATTCGAGTCCGTCCTTCTTTTGTTCCGCTGCCTTCTTCCATCCCGCCCAAGCGGGTGGGGCATGAATTCGTAGGCCTTCTCGTTCCTGCCCAAATGCATTGCATAGAGGAAGAGCTGCGACTAGCAGTAGTACTAGGCGAACACGCATTTGGAGTTCTTAACGCAATGTATACCGCAAGGTCTGCGGTATAACATCGCGCCTGCGGTATAACCAGGCCACTGAAAACCCAGCCAAGTGCTTGTTATTAAAAGACTTATTGCTCATTTTGAGTTTCGTTCAGATCGATAAAAAGAACACCAAACCCCGCAAACCGATTCTAGGCGGGCAGTGTGGCTACCGCCTCCTCAATATGGACGAGCTAAGCCTAAACAGCCGATTCCGTTGTGTTTGGTCATCCTCGCCCATAAACCGGTGAAAAAAACGCGCTGCCCCGGTCGCCGCTGAATCCCCCCAACAAGACCCCGTCCCGGTGTTGGAGTGAACTCCTTGGTCCAGCCCGAGGGGTTCACTCCATAACTAGATCAGATTTCGACGGATTCAACACGCTAGAGCAAGGGTGCGACTGAAGCCTGGTTTTTGTTAGCCATGGAGCAACCTGCGTTTGAATTCAGCCGACCGACCAGCGCAGCTCGCCAGGGTCGGCTGCAATGACGGGTCGGGCGTCTTAGTGACGGCGGGTTTCCGCAAAGAACTTATCCCTATACGCCGAGGCAGACTCTGGCAATTCCATGACCTCTGCAGCCGCTTCGAGCCGCTTCCAGAATGCCGCCTTGCATGTGAAATCTTCCGCAATGATGGCAATCTCTTGCAGTGCCAGGCCAAGTTCATTGTGGGCAAGGTATTCATCGAACTGAACCAATGAATACTTCTCTGAGTCCGCGTCTGTAGCCGCCTCAACAAGGTAGCGACGAGCATCTTTCAGGTTTGCTTCAGCAATACCCCAGGTCTTCCATAAACGCGGATTGGTCATGACGCCCAACGTTTGAGCTCAACGGATGGCGGCGGCCGAAGCCCCTCAGAATTAGTCCGCTGGAGTGACGGGTTAGATGTGCCCATGCTCTATAGCTGCCCCACATTCGGGACAGAACTTATCGAGTGGTGCGACCTCATGGCCTCGAATGCATTTTCGGTTTTTCAGCAACCTGGAGTTTTTGATTGCGGAGTACAGCGTTGCAAACGCCGCGCCGTAGAAAACCATCCAATGCCCAGAGAAGAGACGCACTTCGGCGCCGGAATTGGCAGCATTGCTCCCGTCTCTATGGCTGGGTACGTTGCTCATACCTAGAACGAAATTGAGCATCGCGTATCCGAAGAGCCCGTAGATCGCATAGCGTGCCCAAGTTGGGCAGCCCGATAGGGCCAGCTTCCAAAAATCAGAGCGTCTTCCGTGGCGTGACATACGATTGGCGACCAAGACCGTCGGAAGCCACACTACGAAGATGCCGGCGTGCAAACCCCAAACCAGATGTCCACCTGGAATTGGCAGGCCAATCAGGGCTGCCAGGTGACTTCCTACGCTGAGAAGCAGACCAACTGCCGATAGCAGCATGAAGGGATACAAGAGGACGTTCATGGTGTCAAAAGAGGTCTAACGGTGGAGGTAAGGGGCGGCTTGTGCGATGCGCAAGACGTCTCATTGACTGAGGGGTTGGGCCACAAGCAGCGTTTATCGAACCACACATCTTCATGGTTGGAGCCATCTATCAGCAAGCGATACCCTGGCGGCAACTCAAGATACTCGACAACCCATGGTAGGTTCTCTGCCAGATTCTCCACATGCAGGAGGGCAAAGAAGTCGCTGGCTTCTGACGGTTCACCTCCGGACCAGAAGTACCAACCGTTAGTACTTGTCGTGGGCTTGTGGCGAAGGCCGTGGATTGGTTCAGTTCCGATCGTCGACAACGCGATGCCTACTTTTGAACCGGCTACAGGTGGCAACGGCGATGCGCCCACCCATTCACAAAGCGGACTTCTCACGGAGCACTCGCATTGTGTTTCCTCGGGGTCTATCGTTTGAGACCACCGGCACGTAGCAAGCGCCGCGCAGCAGGAATCTGCTGCTGTGTCCGAGTGGGTCGACCAGTTAGCTTTTAATTGCTGCAACACTTAGCTTTTTCCTGAGTATCAAAAAAGTGATTGCGCCGATCGGAAGAGCAATCGCAACGGTCCATTGTCCGTACAAGGGGGCAAACGCTCCCGCACTAAATAGCTGTAAGGACAAGGGCGCGAAACTCCATTCGCCAGTTGTCCAGTTCACTGCAAACTTTCCAAACCCAAGCATAACGAACAGTACCCACGGCCACTTTCGGCCTTTGAGTTTAGACCTTCCGCAAACAACAAGCGCCCAGAGGGTAAGCAACGGAAAGACTATAGCCAACGCAAAAACAAGGTATTGAATTGGCGTTTTTTTTGCTAACGTGAACCGATTCTGTTGTTCAAGTGAAGCTGGCTGGGGAGCGACACTAAGGCCAACTATGGTGGCCTTACCACCATGATTCCTTACGGCTAGGGACAGTGCTACTGTGCGGCATACCGTGAAGTTAACCATTCACACTCCCGCCAGCGCCCTCAATTTTCTGCAATAGGAATGATTGCGCATCGGGTGCAACGCCGGCAAGCGGAATGGTGACTTGACTGGTGCGTGAAAGGACTAAGAGCCAGAAATCGGGATAACGCCGTACCTGTCTGACGGCGGACCAAGGAAGGGTAAAAGCGCCCAGTTCGGATGAAACGCTGAAACCCGAGGCGTCACCTTGCAAACTAGCCTCCGGAGAATGCATTTTCCGGAACTTGCGGAGAGAGCTTCGCAGGGATACCAGGTAGAAGCCTACTGCGAAAGTTGCGCAGAGGATTAGCAGGGTGCCCATGACTCCAACGAACCAGGAACGGTCTCCATGCCACACTAGATAAGCAAGGCTTGTCGCGACGAGTAGCAGAGCCACGACAAAGCGAAGGCCAAACGCACGATGCCAGCTTGCAAGCGCCGCATCTCGAATAACGGCCTCTGTGTACTGTAGCCTGACACTCACTAGCATGGCGGCTAATGTTTGACGTGAGCGAGCGCCGAAGGCGATCCGCTCTCGATGGAATTGTTAACCCTCATCGTCCATCCCTCGCGCTTGCTCGAAATCCTGCTATCAAATTAGGAGAAAATCCAGAGCACTGGATTGCGGTTGCAGCGCTTGAGGCTGAACCGGAGAGCACACTTTTAGACCAGCTAAAAGCCAGTGCCAACAAGTGGCGGAAGCGGTGAGATTCGAACTCACGGAGGACTTGCATCCTCGGCAGTTTTCAAGACTGCTGCATTCAACCGCTCTGCCACGCTTCCGAGCCGCATAGTTTAACCGCTAGTCGGCGCTCATCTGGCTCGTTGATGAGCCACTGTCGATAAATGCGGTTTCGCAGCCTGGACAACAGGCGCGCCTGGCGCATCGGCTGCCTTCCACACATTGAATTACTCACGAGGGCAGGGTGCTGCCAAAAATAGAGGGCTGAAGTCCACCTCTTTTGGTTCGTCATTGGTCACTTTGTGACTGTCAAGCAAATAGAGCCAAAAAAACGGACTTATTTCCTGGAACTATTTCCTCTCCGCTTCCCAAACGTTTTTGGGAACGGTGACTAAAGGCGCTGGTACAGCCATGATTGAAACATTCAGTTACAGCACTTTAAGAGGACACAAATATGACTGCTCCAGCATTCACCCCCGAGTCGGCAGAGAAGGTTACTACGGCATTTGTGCATGCCACCGGCGCCCGCTGGTCGTTTCCGCGGGTCGAAGTCCAGGACCGCGGAACCTTCATGTTGATTAGCGTGGACTCACTTTCCCCAGAAATCCAGGAAATTGGGTTATCCGTCAAGAAATCCATTGCGCATGCCCTGAACCAGGTCATTCCGGCGCACCCTACGCAACGGTTCGGTAACTGGATGGTCGTTTTCTTCCGGGACGGCAGGATGTTCGAAACTGTTCACCCCAGCGAGTTTGAGGTGTAAGGACGCCAGAGTGGCCTGCTATCTGCCTGCTATATATATATGAGTCAGCCGCCCGTCGTGGCCAGGGCCTGTCGCCGAAACGCTGTCCGCAGGCGGCATTCACGACCTTGTCCTACACACCGCCAGCCAGCCGCTGGCTAAACTTTCCTTGCGGCCCGTCCTGGGTCGCACCTCCCTCCACTGGCGAAGCCAGTTTTACTGCCCGGTCCTCCGGGCTTTTTTTTGCCTGCTCGCCCTACGCGGCTTCGGGCTGGGCCAGCAGCATCCCTTTTGTCTCGATAAACGCAATGACCTCCGCAAGGCCGGCATTGGTCTTGAGATTGGTCATGACAAAAGGCTTCAGGCCCTTGGCCGTGGTGCGCATGCGGATGGTGTCCGCCTCCATCACGCCCAGGTCGGCGCCGACATGGGGCGCCAGGTCGGTTTTGTTGATGACGAACAGATCGCTTTTGGTGATGCCCGGCCCGCCTTTGCGCGGGATCTTCTCGCCGGCGGCCACGTCGATCACATAGATGGTGAGGTCGCTCAGCTCGGGACTGAAGGTGGCGGCCAGGTTGTCGCCGCCGGACTCGACGAACACGATGTCGGCGTTGGGGAAGTCCACCAGCATGCGGTCTATGGCTTCGAGGTTGATCGAGGCGTCTTCGCGTATGGCGGTGTGCGGGCAGCCGCCGGTTTCCACGCCCATGATGCGTTCGGCGTCCAGCGCGCCGCTGACGGTCAGGATGCGCTGGTCTTCCTTGGTGTAAATGTCGTTGGTGATGGCGACCAGGTCGTATTTGGCCTTCATGCCTTTGCACAGCATTTCAAGCAATGTGGTTTTGCCGGAACCGACGGGGCCCCCTATGCCGACGCGCAAGGGGGGGAGCTTTTTGGTGCGGTTGGCGATGTGATGCAGGCTCATGGGGGGCTTTTTTGGAATTGCGGTCAGATTTGCAATGAGGTTTCAGGAGCGGAACAGCCGCGAATACTGGGTTTCATGCTGTGAAGAAAGAATGGCCAGCATGGGTGAAAAGGCCTGGCGTTCGTCATCCGACAGCTGCATGGCGGCCTCGACCGCTGCAGGTATGCCGCCAGCAAGGCGCGCCAGCATGCGCTGGCCGGCGCTTTGCCCTAAAGGCACTGATTTGATGGCGGCTTGTGTCATGTTTTCCGCCCAGCCGAAAGCGTAAGCCAGCAGGCAGTCGCGCACGCCTGCCTCGGTCTGTGAAACGGCCAGCGCAAAGGCGACGGGGAAGGTCGGCTGCATCTGCGCGCAGGCCTCAATATGCGCTGTGTTGGCGTCGTCATGGTTGCGCAGCCAGTCCAGCAGGGATCTGCCCATTTGCTCGGCCTGGGCACGCAGTTCGCTGGTTTCCCGGGTTTGCAGCACCCAGGCATTGAGTTGCTGCACGCGTAGCAGGTCACCCGAGCGCCAGGCAGGAATAGCCTGGGCAATGACCGCCAGGTCACCGCGCGCCAGGCTGATCTGGAGCTGGTCGGTCAGCCAGTCGCTTGCTATCATTTCTGTAGCTGGTTGCGCACGATCCATGGCGGTTTCAAGCCCTTCCGAGTATGAAAATCCGCCTACAGGCAAGGCCGGGGAGGCCAGCCAGATGAGCTGGAGCAGGCTGGCGGCCGGTAGCTGCCCTGCAGGCGCGGCGGACATGTCCATCAACGCGCCTGGTGCGGCTTGTGCCTGTGAATCTGGATGGCGACCGGCAGGGCTTCGTGGGTGTGGTCGTCATGACCATGATTGCAGTCGGGGCCATGCACGTGTGGCGCGGCGGCGGGCTGCGCGTGGTCATGGGAATGGTCATGCCCATGGCTGTGTCCGCCAGCGCTGTAGGCGCCGCCTTCAGGTTCGAACGCTTCTTCAACTTCGTTCACGATCAGGTGCATGGCACGCAGCATGTCGGCCAGCACATGGTCGGGTTCAATTTTCAGGTGGTCCGGCTTGAGTTCAATCGGCACATGCCGGTTGCCCAGGTGGTAAGCGGCGCGCGTCAGGTCGAAAGGGGAGCCATGCGACGGGCAAGCGGTGATGCGGAGCACGGCTTGAGGCGCGGCAATCACCTTGACCATGGAGCCGTCTTCCGCCACCAGCACGTCGCCGCCACGCACCAGCGTGCCGCGCGGCAGGAACACACCAAGGTGGCGGCCGAGCGAGTCGGTCGCGTCAAATCGGCTTTTTTGGCGCACATCCCAGTCGAGCTCGACGATGGCGGCGCGTTTAAGAAGCACGGGCGCGAGGCCCTTGCCTTGCGGGAGGACTTTGGAGCACTGCAACACGGAGGGGGTCATTGTCGGCAAAGCGTTGTTGCGGGATTTATGTTGCTTTGAAGGCACCCGTGAAGCCCGTTTTTTTCGCAGCTCATTGCGCCTTCTTGAACACGACCACCAAATGAGAGGTGATTTGTGTGGAGGGTGAACTGCTTACCTCGAGGGACACCCCCTCGCTTTCCCAAATGGCGCCGCCGAACAGACCGGCGTGGCGCGATTCCAGGGTCATGGACTTGGGCGCGCCGTATTTTTTGCGGAGCTCAGCGGCAATCTTCTCGAAGTTGATCTTGGTCGATGCGTTCTGCACGTATTCGTCTTCCTGCCGGGCCAGCACGTTGACGAGCTTGTCGTCGATGAAGCGGAAGCAGGTGTTGAACTTCACGCCGGCGAGGGCCAGACTCGCTTCTCGTAGGCAGGTGCCCCAGGGCTTGCCGCTCGGTGCCGCCGCAATGGGTTTGGCGGAGGGAAAGCGCTTGGACACATCAGCCGGCGACATGCCCACTTGCGTGCCGGGCCATAGTTCCTGGGCGTGACTTGCGGCGGCGGCGCAGGCCAATGCGGTAGCGATCAAGGCAAGGCGCGCGGCGGACTCGAACGGTGTGGTGGGGTTCATAGCGGAAGGTGAGTGAGCGAGATTCCCGATTGTCGCAGCGCC
Organism: Polaromonas sp. P1_F1; assembly: GCF_056405795.1. Taxonomy (NCBI): domain Bacteria; kingdom Pseudomonadati; phylum Pseudomonadota; class Betaproteobacteria; order Burkholderiales; family Comamonadaceae; genus Polaromonas; species Polaromonas sp. P1_F1. The sequence goes on along the minus strand of NZ_JBFUBJ010000001.1, from coordinate 433,619 downwards.
TCTGCGTCGCCGGTTAGAAAAGAAAATACCGTTGCGTCATCGGCAGGCTGGTGGCTGGCTCGCAGGTCAGCAGCTGACCGTCTGCGCGTACCAGGTAGGTCTGTGCGTCGACTTCCATCCTGGGCAGATAGGCATTGTGGACCATGTGCTGCTTGCGCACGCCGCGCACGTTTTTCACGGCGCTCACGGTCTTGGCCAGGCCGAAGCGTTCCTTGACGCCAGCGTTCAGCCCCGCTTGCGAGACAAAGGTCAGCGAACCCTTGGCAATCGCGCCGCCGAAGCCGCCGAACATGGGGCGGTAATGCACCGGCTGCGGCGTGGGGATGGAGGCGTTCGGGTCGCCCATGGCCGCCATGGCGATAAAGCCGCCTTTGAGGATGACCGAGGGCTTGATGCCGAAGAAAGCCGGTTTCCACACCACCAGGTCGGCCCACTTGCCCAACTCGACTGAGCCAACCTCGTGCGAGATGCCATGGGCAATCGCTGGGTTGATGGTGTATTTGCTGATGTAGCGCTTGGCGCGGAAGTTGTCGTGGCGGTCGCTGTCACCGGGCAGCTTGCCGCGCTGCAGCTTCATCTTGTGCGCGGTCTGCCAGGTGCGGATGATGACCTCGCCGACGCGGCCCATGGCCTGACTGTCACTGCTCATCATGCTAATGGCGCCCAGGTCGTGCAGCACGTCTTCGGCTGCGATGGTTTCCTTGCGGATGCGGCTTTCCGCAAAGGCCAGGTCTTCGGCGATGCCGGCGTCCAGGTGGTGGCACACCATCAGCATGTCGACGTGTTCGTCGAGCGTGTTGACGGTATAGGGCATGGTGGGGTTGGTGGAGGAGGGCAGGAAGTTCTCTTCGCCGACCACGCGCAGGATGTCGGGGGCATGGCCGCCGCCCGCGCCTTCGGTGTGAAAGGCGCAGAGGCTGCGGCCTTTGGTGGCGGCAATCGTGTTTTCGACAAAGCCGGATTCGTTAAGCGTGTCGCTGTGGATAGCGACCTGTGTGTCGGTTTCTTCCGCAACATCCAGGCAGTTGCTGATGGCCGCGGGCGTGGTACCCCAGTCTTCGTGCAGTTTCAGGCCGATGACACCGGCGTTGATCTGCTCGTGCAGCGCGGCGGGCAGGCTGGCATTGCCCTTGCCCAGGAAGCCCAGGTTCATCGGGAAGGCGTCGGCTGCCTGCAGCATGCGCTCGATGTTCCAGGGGCCGGGCGTGCAGGTGGTGGCAAAGGTGCCGGTGGCCGGGCCTGTGCCGCCGCCCAGCATGGTGGTGATGCCGGCAGTCAGCGCTTCCTCGATCTGCTGCGGGCAGATGAAGTGGATGTGCGAGTCGATGCCGCCAGCCGTGACGATCATGCCCTCGCAGCTGATGATCTCGGTGCCGGGGCCGATGATCATGTCGACGCCGGGTTGGGTGTCGGGGTTGCCGGCCTTGCCGATGGCGGCGATGCGCCCGCCCTTCAGGCCGATGTCGGCCTTCACGATGCCCCAGTGGTCGATGATGAGCGCGTTTGTCATCACGCAGTCCATCGCGCCTTCGGCCCGGGTTTTTTGCGACTGGGCCATGCCGTCGCGAATCGTCTTGCCGCCGCCGAATTTGACTTCCTCGCCGTAGCTGCCGGCGCGCAGCGTGTAGTCGGCTTCGACTTCGACCACCAAATCCGTATCGGCCAGCCGCAGCCGGTCACCGACGGTGGGGCCGAACATTTCCGCGTAGGCGCGGCGTCCAATTGTTGCCATCAAAGTGCTCCCTGCACGAGTCCTCGGAATCCGTAAACCTTGCGGTCGCCTGCGAATTCCACCAGTTCCACCGTGCGCTGCTGCCCCGGCTCGAAGCGCACGGCCGTGCCCGACGCGATGTTCAGCCGCATGCCGCGCGCGGCGTCGCGGTCAAAGCCAAGCGCGCCGTTGGTTTCGGCAAAGTGGTAGTGCGAGCCGACCTGTATGGGCCGGTCGGCCGTGTTCTGCACAACGACGGTCAGCGTGCGCCGGCCTGCATTGAGTACGTGGTCGGGGCCGTCGGTGATGAGTTCGCCGGGAATCATGGTGCGCCTCAGGCCAGTTGGGCGAGCAGGGTCACGCCGAAGAGGGCGACGGCGGCGCCAGCCGCGCGCGGCAGCCAGACGCTGGCACTGCGCAGCGCCCAGCCCGCACCCAGGCCCGCCAGGTGCAGCAGCAGCGTCGCGGCCAGCATGCCCGACAGCGTGGCCCAGGCGCTGGGTGCCCCGGCGAGTTCATAACCATGGGCAAGACCGTGGAAGACGGCGAACACACCAACGACGAGCGCCGCCGCAATGCCGGGCACATGCCAGCGCGTCACGACCAGCAGGCCGGTGACCAGCAGCGAAGCCGCGATCATGGGCTCGACGGCGGGAATCTCCAGACCCTGCAGGCCCAGCAGGGCGCCTGCCAGCAGCATGCCGGCAAAGCCCAGCGGACCCCACAGCAATTCGGGGCCGGCGCGTCGAGCGACCAGGGCGCTCCACAGGCCCACGGCCACCATGGCCGCAAGGTGGTCCATGCCTGTCAGCGGGTGGATGAAGCCGCTGAAGAAAGCACTGGCGTGGTCGTGCACCGCAGCGCCGGATTGATGATCAATATGGGCGCTGGCGCCCGCCGATATTGCGCAAGCAGCTATCAAAAAAAGAGCGTTTTTGGTTTTGATTTGCATGGTGGCGATCTCGGGTAATGCTTAAACAATGGGCTGGTGCACGGTGACCAGCTTGGTACCGTCGGGAAAAGTCGCTTCGACCTGGATGTCGGGGATCAGCTCGGGGATGCCGTCCATCACATCGGCGCGGGTCAGCACCGTGCGGCCCTCGCTCATCAGCTGGGCGACGGATTTTCCGTCGCGCGCACCTTCCATGACGGCGGCGCTGATGAGGGCTACGGACTCGGGGTAGTTGAGCTTGAGGCCGCGGGCGCGGCGCCTTTCGGCGAGCAGGGCAGCGGTAAAAATAAGGAGCTTGTCTTTTTCTCGGGGCGTCAATTCCATGGGGCTCTCTCAGGGCAGGCTGCCGGCTTGGGGATGCTTGCCGGGGTGCAAGAATGGTGCCATAAGAAACGTGAGCCACCAAGGCCGCCCCGGGCAGGATGCATGGCACAGAACATGCACCTGAAGACGGTCAATCACTCCGCGCCCGGCGCATCTGCCCACCCTATGGACGCCCCGCTCACGCCCCAGCTGCCGCCACTGCCGCCCGAAGCGGCCGGGGCCGCGCCTTTGGCGGCAGAAGCGCCGCCGCTGCAGCGCATCATCAAGGTCAGGCGCGACTACAACAGCTGGGTGGCCAGCGAAACCATGGAAGACTACGCGCTGCGTTTCACGCCGCAGCGCTTTCGCAAGTGGTCCGAGTGGCGGGTTGCCAACACCGCGTTCGGCGCGGCTTCTTTCCTGATCCTTGAAGCCGTGGGCGCCACGCTGCTGGTGAAGTACGGGTTTACCAACGCCTTCTGGGCGATCATGGCCACCGGGCTCATCATTTTCATGGCGGGCCTGCCCATCAGCATTTACGCGGCGCGCTATGGCGTCGACATGGACCTGCTGACGCGCGGAGCCGGTTTTGGCTATATCGGCTCCACGCTGACCTCGCTGATCTACGCCTCATTTACCTTTATCTTTTTCGCGCTGGAAGCGGCGGTCATGGCTTACGCGCTGGACCTCGCCCTGGGTATCCCGCCCAGTTGGGGCTACCTGATCTGCGCGCTGGTGGTCATTCCGCTGGTAACCCATGGTGTCTCCGCGATCTCCCGCCTGCAGGTCTGGACGCAGCCCTTGTGGCTGGTCATGCTGGTGGTGCCTTTTGTTTATGTCTTTCTGCGTGATCCCGGTGCGTTTTCGGGTGTTCTGCACTACGGAGGGGAAACTGGAACAAACGGTGAATTCAATTTGCACCTGTTTGGTGCGGCTTTAACGGTCGGAATCGCGCTGATCACCCAGATGGGCGAGCAGGCCGACTATTTGCGCTTCATGCCGGTRCAGACAGAGGCCAACCGCTGGCGATGGTGGGGGGGCGTGCTGGTGGGGGGACCAGGCTGGGTGCTACTCGGCGTGGTGAAAATGCTGGGCGGCGCTTTGCTAGCCTATCTGGCCATCTCCAACATGGTCCCGCTGGACCGGGCCGTAGATCCCAACCAGATGTACCTTGCGGCCTACGAGTATGTCTTTCCGAATTACGGCATGGCGGTGGCGGCCACGGCGCTGTTCGTGGTGGTGTCTCAGCTCAAGATCAATGTGACCAACGCGTACGCCGGCTCCCTCGCGTGGTCGAATTTTTTCTCGCGCATCACGCACAGCCACCCCGGGCGGGTGGTCTGGGTGGTGTTCAACACGCTCATTGCCTTCATGCTGATGGAGATGAATGTGTTCCAGGCGCTGGGCGACGTGTTGGGGCTGTATTCGAACATCGCCATCGCCTGGGTGATGGCTGTCGTCGCCGACCTGGTCGTCAACAAACCATTGGGCCTTTCTCCCAAAGGCATTGAATTCAAACGGGCCCACCTGTACGACATCAACCCGGTCGGTGTGGGCGCCATGGCGCTGGCTTCGCTGTTGTCGGTTACAGCGCATCTGGGGCTTTACGGCGAAACGGCGCGGGCTTTTTCCGCGGTGATCGCCATGGGCACCGCATTTGTGGCCGCGCCCCTGATCGCCTGGGCGACCCGGGGCCGTTACTACATTGCGCGCAGCTCCGGAGCGACTTCTTCCGACGGTTCCTACAAGCGCTATGCAACGCAGCAGTGTGTGATTTGTGAACGCGCCTACGAAGGCCCGGACATGGCACACTGCCCCGCCTACCAGGGGCCCATCTGCTCGCTGTGCTGCACGCTGGACGCGCGCTGCGGCGACCTGTGCAAGCCGCACGCCAGCCTGTCGGCGCAGTGGTCCGGTGCGCTGCGCTGGCTGCTGCCGCGCCGCATCTGGCCTTACCTGGATACGGGCCTGGGCCATTTCCTGCTGCTCATGCTCATCATCGTGCCGCTGCTGGCCAGCGTGTTCGGCCTGCTTTACCACCAGGAAATCAGCGCGCTGGCGGACATCGAACCCTCTGAGCCGGCTTTGCGTTCAGGTTTCATGAAGGCGTACATGGCCTTGCTGGTCATTGCCGGCCTTGTTGCCTGGTGGCTGGTGCTGGCGCACAAAAGCCGCCAGGTGGCCCAGGAAGAATCGAACCGCCAGACCCATTTGCTGATGCGCGAGATCGAGTCGCACCGGCAAACAGACGAAGCGCTGCAACAGGCCAAGCTGGTGGCCGAAGAGGCTCGCCGCCATGCCGACCAGGCCAACCAGGCGAAAAGCCGCTATATCAGCGCCATCAGCCACGAATTGCGCACGCCGCTCAACAGCATCCTGGGTTACGCGCAGCTGATGGGTGAAGACAACGCCATACCGCCGCACCGCAAACAGGCGGTCAGCGTCATCAAGCGCGGGGGCGAACACCTGCTCTCGCTGATCGAGGGAACGCTCGATATTGCCCGCATCGAGGCGGGCAAGCTCACGCTGAATGTCAAGCCCATGCATTTCGCCGACTGTGTGCACGAGATGGCCGGCATGTTCGAGCTGCAGGCCGCCGCCAAGGGTCTCGGGTTCCGCTTTGAGACCAGCGGTCATCTGCCGGAGCTGGTGCGGGCCGATGAGAAACGCGTTCGGCAGATTCTCATCAATTTGCTGGGCAACGCCATCAAGTTCACTGCGCAGGGCCAGGTAATTTTCAGATTGCGCCATGCGCGCGAGATGGCCTACATCGACATTGAAGATACCGGCCCGGGCATGGGTGGGGCGGAGTTGTCCCGGATTTTTGAGCCTTTTGCGCGGGGAGCTACAGCCGGCCAAAGCGCGGAAGGCACACCGGGCGCCGGTTTGGGTTTGACGATTGCCAAGATGCTGACCGACCTGATGGGTGGCGAGATGACGGTGGTCAGCACCCCGGGCGAAGGCTCGATTTTCCGTATCCGGCTGTTTTTGCCCGAAGTGCACGTGGCTGCAGGAGCCGTCAAGGATGCCGCCACCAAACCAGCCAGGCGCCAGCCGCGCGGCTATGACGGGGTTCGCCGCAAGCTGCTGGTGGTCGACAACGAAGAGCCTGACCGTGAACTGCTGGTACAACTGCTTGAGCCCATGGGATTTGAATTGCGTACCGCCGCCAGCGGTCACGATTGCATGGACCTGCTGGCCAGCGGGTACCGGCCCGACGTGATCTTCATGGACCTGGCCATGCCGGGGATCGATGGCTGGGAAACCCTGCGCCGTGTGCGTGCGTCAGGGCACGAGGACATTCATCTCGCCATTGTTTCCGCCAACGCATTCGACAAGGGCGCCGAGAACGATGCCGGCATCCTTCCCGAGGACTTCATCCTCAAACCGGTGCGCCATACCGAACTGATCGACTGGCTTGAACGGCGGCTGGCCATCAAGTGGCGCTATGACCTTGCTGCGGATGACGGCGACTCTGTTGTCCAGGCCGTGCCACCGCGTGTACTGCCCGATGCGTCCCAACTCGCGGCCCTGCTCGAGGTCGTCAATCTCGGGTTTTACCGGGGCATCATGAACAACCTGGCAGAGATTGAAAGGCAGCGGCCGGAGGCCGCGGCCTTTGTGGACGAAATGCGCGTGCTGGCGCGGCAATTTCAGTTTGAAGCCATGGGCCGCCAGCTAGCCAACAAGGAGACGGGCCATGAGCAGCGTGCTTGACGACGGACCAACGCTGGATCGAAAGCTGGACCGCACACTGGACCGGGCCAACAGCGATATCGTGCTGATTGTGGACGACGTGCCCGACAACCTGTCGGTCCTGCACGATGCGCTCGATGAATCGGGCTATACCGTCCTTGTGGCCACCAGTGGCGAGGCTGCGCTGCAGCGTGCGTTGCAGGCTTTGCCCGACATCGTTTTGCTAGACGCCATGATGCCCGGGATGGATGGCTTTGAGGTTGCCAAGCGCCTGAAGGCCATGGCTGAAACGGCGCACATCCCCATTATTTTCATGACCGGTCTCACGGAAACCGAGTACCTCGTGGCGGCCCTGGAAGCCGGAGGGGTGGACTACGTTACCAAACCGATCAAGCCCAAGGAAGTGATGGCACGCATGGGCGTGCATTTGCAGGGCGCCCGCCGTGCCAGGCAGGAAGCGCGGCAGGCAGGGCAAGCACGCAACGCGCTGGACGCTTTCGGCTACGCCAGCATCACGGTGCGCATGGGCGGCGAGGCCGACGGGAAATTGATCTGGCAAACGCCGCTGGCGCGCGACCTGCTCATGCGCTACTACGGCACGTCCGCGCCGCAAACGCCCGCACCTGTACTCAACTGGCTGCGCCGCCACATGGCGGAGGCAGAGCGCCAGGTTGAGCCGCCGCGCCTGGCGGTGGAGCTTGGTCCGCGGCGCCTGACCTTCCGGCTGCACCAGCAGACCGGCGACGGCGACCGCGGCGGTGACTGGCTGATCGTCATGCGCGAAATTTCCGACGACGCCGTGGTGGAAGCCATGAGCCTGAGCTTCAAGCTCACCGCCCGAGAAGCTGAAGTGCTGTATTGGGTGGTCAAGGGAAAAACCAATCGCGACATTGGAGACATCCTGGGTTCCAGCCCAGCCACGGTCAAAAAGCACCTGGAACGGGTGTATGCCAAGCTGGGCGTCGAAACCCGCACCGCCGCCGCAGGTATGGCCATGAACCGGATCCGGCAACTGCACCCGCAGTTTGAGGGGTGAATATGGCCCCCACGGTCGCTCACTGCGTGTAGCTTCCTGCCCCCCGAGGGGGCCGCTGCGCCTGCGGCCCGGCAAAGCCGGTTCCGCGGCCCCTGCTTGCAAGAAGAAGGGCTGCCTGGCGCTGTATGAGGGGCAAAGATGGAGCCCCCACGCTTGTCGCTTCGCGTACTGCGCTGCCCCCCCGAGGGGGCGCTGCGCCTGCGGCCCGGCAAAGCCGGTTCCGCGGCCCTGCTTGCTAAGAAAGAGCGGTTTGTGATGGCCGTATCAGGTAAAAAGCGTGATTTCCGCTGGGCGGTTACAATAAGAGCTTCGGTAAAGCATCAGCTTTTTTCATCGAGGCCTTTTCCCAACAGGTTTCCTTCTCAATTGCGGCGCTTCCCAGAGCCCGAATCCACAGTGTTTTCAGTGCCCATACAGCCCTGAACCCTCTCAACACTGTTCCGTTTTTCCGGCGAGCACTATTCCCGACAGTGCCACGCATGGCTCAACCAGCCCAGCCCCTGACAAGGGCCAGGTGGGTGGACACCGAACACCCGCCGGCTTGCTCGCAAGCCGATTACTCCTTATTTATCAAGCCGGGACACATACCCGGCACGGACTTTTTATGAACGTAGATCACACCAAAATCGCGGTGGGCAAGTACCTTGTCTCACCACTGGCCAAGCAGCAAGGCGAACGCTACGCTGCATCGGTCTCCATCCGCTCAGGCAGCGGCAGCGCCACGCATGACCGTGTGATGCGCTTCAGCGGCCTTTTCGACAGTGCGGCCGCGGCCGTGCATTACGCGACGGAACATGCCCTCGGCTGGATCCACGAGCGTTCGACGCCGGCCTGCGCATAAGCCTTGCCAGCCCTTACAACAGACATCACTGACAATTTTTCCAATTCCCTAGGAGTTACATCATGGCCAAAGAAGAACTGATTGAAATGCATGGGCTGGTAGACGAAGTGTTGCCTGATTCGCGCTTTCGCGTCACGCTCGACAACGGCCATAAACTGGTGGCCTATACCTCCGGCAAGATGCGGAAAAACCATATTCGTATCCTTGCCGGCGACCAGGTGTCGCTGGAGCTCTCGCCCTACGACCTGAGCAAGGGCCGCATCACCTTCCGCCATATCGCTGGCCGCGGCCCCGGCCCGGCACCGCGCCAGGCTCGCTAAACCGGCGGCTCGTCGCGCCCCAAAAAAGCACAAAGCCCGGCAGGCGGAGAATCCTCCGTTTGCCGGGCTTTGTCGTTTTTCCCTGAACTGTGAACAGGCCCTAGCGCCGGCCGGTCGCCATGTGCTCGGTCTTCTTGTTGATCAGCACTTCGGGCTCCTGGGCCTCGACCCAGCTCTCGTTGTTGAGTCCGGCCTTTAGCCGATCCGTGTCCAGATCATTCGTCCATTTGGCGACCACTATCGTGGCCACGCCATTGCCGATCAGGTTGGTCAGCGCCCGCGCTTCCGACATAAAGCGGTCAATCCCCAGAATCAGCGCCAGCCCGGCCACAGGCACGGTACCCACCGCCGACAGCGTGGCGGCCAGTACAATGAATCCGCTGCCGGTGATGCCTGCCGCGCCTTTCGAAGTCAGCAACAGCACCGCCAGCAGCGTGAGTTCCTGCGTGAGGGTCATGGGCGTGTTGGTGGCCTGCGCGATGAACACCGCCGCCATCGTGAGATAGATCGAGGTGCCGTCCAGGTTGAACGAATAACCGGTCGGGATCACCAGGCCGACGGTGGTTTTCTTTGCGCCCAGGTTCTCCATCTTTTCCATCATGCGCGGCAGCACGGACTCGGACGACGAGGTGCCCAGCACGATCAGCAGCTCTTCCTTGATGTACTTGATGAACTTCCAGATGCTGAACCCGTGCAGGCGCGCAATGGTGCCCAACACCACGAAGATGAAGATCAGGCAGGTCGCATAGAAAGCGGCCATCAGCTTGCCGAGCGACACCAGGCTGTCCACGCCATAAGCGCCTATGGTGAAGGCCATTGCGCCGAAAGCGCCTATGGGCGCCACCTTCATGATGAAGCCGACAATGGTGAACAGTACATGCGAGGCTTTCTCGACGAAGTCGAACACCAGCGTGCCGCGCCCGCCGAAACGGTGCAACGCGAAGCCGAACATCACCGCGATCAGCAGCACCTGCAGAATTTCACCCTTGGCGAAGGCATCCACCACGGTGGACGGAATGATGTTCATGATGAAGTCGGTCGTGCCGACCATCTTCCCGGGGCCGGTATAAGCCGCGATGGCTTTGGTGTCCAGCGTGGACACGTCGACATTCATGCCTTCGCCCGGCTTGAATACGTTGACCAGGACCAGCCCGATGATCAGCGCGAAGGTGCTGACGACTTCAAAGTACAGCAGCGCCAGGCCGCCGGTCTTGCCGACCTTCTTCATGTCCTCCATGCCGGCGATGCCGATCACGACGGTGCAGAAGATGATGGGTGCGATCATCATCTTGATGAGCTTGATGAAGCCGTCGCCCAGCGGCTTCATGAGCTTTCCGGCCTCAGGGTAAAAATGCCCCAGCAGCACACCGGCGATCACGGCGCAGATCACCTGGAAGTAAAGCGATTTGTAAAGGGGTGGCTTGCGGCTTGTCTTCGTTGTCGTTGTGCTTGTCATGGCCGGGTCGCATCAGCGAATGCGCGGGTTGTGGGGGACGGGTTCAATATAGCCCCGCCACGCGATTTGTCCATGTGGGAAACCACAGATAACAAATCTTTACGCCGCTCCGGCGCAAGCTCAGCCGGCCGGGCTGCCGCTGCCAGTACCTGAGGCCGGCGGGCGGGCCATCCACGCAATCAGTGACGAGCGCATGGCTTCCTCCACCGACATGTCGATGGGCTGTACCCACTCCGTCGGCACAAACACCGTGTAGCCGCCGATCATGTAGCCCATGGGCAAATAAACCGCAACACGCTCACCCGGAAGGAATCCGGAAGGCAGGTCGGCAAAGCTGCGACGTGTGATCAGGCCCACGATTTCCATCGCGTGCCCAGGCATGCGCAATATCACCACGCTTTGCTCGCCCTGCTTGCCCGAAGGCGAAAAGTAGTCGGCAAAACTCTTGAGCGACGAGTAGATGCTTTTGACCACCGGCAAATTGGTAAACGGCAATTCCGCGAAAGACAGCACTTTGCGCACACTTTGCTGGGATACCAGGAAGCCAATCGCCAGAATGGTCAGGATGCCGAACGCCAAGCCCATGCCGGGCAGGTAAAAACTGCCGATAAGAGGGCGCAGGATCCACAGGGCGGCAGTTTCCATCCACGCCAGGAAGATATAAAGAAGGTATACCGTCAGTGCCACCGGCAGGATGGTGATGAGGCCACGAAAGAAATATTTATAGAGGCTTTTCATGGGCTTTTTCGTTAAGGCGCGTTGCGCATGGTGCATTTTTCTGGCTAGCCTGCAATATAACCATTTCGCATGACGCGCCTCGCCAAGGGTTGTCGGTCTTCTCCTACATTTTTGCGGTACTAATCACTGCGATATGTCACTGTCTCGTGCTTAAACTACTGTCGCAGTGATGCCACTGCCCATTGCTGCTTCCCAAAGAAATCAATCAACCCCACAGTCTCAAGCCCAGCGCTGACATGAACCCCGACCCAGGTCTTCTTCCCGCTCACATCGTGCTTGCACCTGAGCAAGCGCCGATGCTGAAAGTTACCTTTCATTCCCTTGATATTTTTCGGCTGCGCTATCAACTGCGCAACAACGTCATGCCCGGCCATCACGGCCTTTTTCTAGGATATTTATGAGTCAATCCACGCTGGTCAATGCGCAGCTCAATGCCCCCTTGCGTTCCCTTGCCCTGACAGTCGAAGAGCCCGCCCCGGGCGAATTTTGCTGGCGCATCCTCGAGAGCCACGCAGATCCCCTGGTGTTTGAATCGGTGTCCTGCTCCGAGATCAGTTTTGCCGCATATGACACTGCATTGGCCACCGGTTACGGCGAGTTGCAGCGCCTGATCGGCCCCGACCTGCAATACGGCCCGCGCAGCGACGAGCCGCAGCAGGTCGATCTTTTTGGTGCTGCCAGTTCTGCGAAGAAAAATATGGCGGTCGGTAGCCCGGAAATCCGCCCTGCAAGGGACACCGGCATCAAACCGGGTGCGGTGCCTGCGTGAAACCCGATCTGCAAGCAGAGTACGTGCGGCTCCGCGCACAGCTTGAGGCCCTGGAGGCGGCGCCGGTAAAAGATTTTCGACGCATTGATCAGCTCATCGATGCGCTTGAGAAAATTCAGCTGGCCATCAAGGCCGAGCACGGCCTCAAGGGCAATAATCCCAACGAATAGTCCGCCGGATAAATATGCAGGAACAGCGGCACCGCAGCGTGTCGCAAGTGCGGCCCCACTCAGCGCAGAACGCGCAGGAAACATGGCGATCCTGATCAGGCCCGGGTGTTTATATTGGTTCGGTGCGTAGCATTTTGTGACCTCGCTTGTCCTACATGACAGGCCGTACCGGACCGACGCCGCGTCCCACTCTCCCCTCGTAAATTGGAATTAGCTGGCAATACGGCCAGCCATTTACCAACCCTGATTGCCTGTGATGGGCATGACTTAAGGAGCAAGACATGAAGTTTTCCAAATCCCTGGCCTCTGCCGTAGCCGCCGCCGCTGTTGTGAGCACCATTGGCCTGGCATACGCCCAGACCGAAACCCCGACGGCACCGGCTGCGCCTGCAGAATCGTCCGGCCAGACCATGCAAAATCAGGACACCACCACCCCTAGCAGTGCGGCACCTGCCACCACGACTGAAAGCAACACGGCTGGCTTCCAGACCGAGCGCCCAGCACAAGCTGACCGCAACTAAACCCAGACCGTCATGCGCCTTGGTGTGACGCCGCTCCGGCTTGCCGTGTCTTTTAAGGCGCGGCTTCCGGAGCGTTTTCACATGGCTGCCGGATCGTCATTGTTTTAGCGCAGGCCATGCGTCGTATTTTCATGGACATGTTTGTGTCGCCCGCGCGCGGGTCTTCCCCTTCAACTGGCGGAAGGCCCCCGACCGGCGATGAGCCCGGCACCAGCCGCGCAGACGTTCTTGACGGCATCAAGCAAGGCATCTTGCTGGGCTCCGCACTGCTTGTCCTCACATTGCCGCTTTTTCATGCCCGTCCGGTTTCCTCTCCGGCCCTGAACCCCGTCCCTTCCAGCGCCTTGCAGCTGGCGCCGTCTTTGCGCTTCGCCGATTTTGGTGAAGAGCCCGCGTCGGATGAGGCGCGGCAGGTCGCCAATTGGGTGGTTGCTTCCGGGGACAACCGCAGGCTTTTCTTTGTCATCCTCGACAAGATAAATACCAAGGTTTTTGTTTTCGAACCCTCCGGCAAGTTGCGCAGCGCCACGCCCGTGCTGATCGGTGCGGCGGTCGGCGATGATTCCGTGACCGGTATCGGCGGGCGGCCCATTGCGCAGGTGCAGCCCCACGAACGCACCACACCGGCGGGCCGGTTTATGGGGGAGCCTGGCCGCAACACCTTGGGCGAAGATGTTGTCTGGGTGGATTACGAGGCGGCTGTTTCCATGCACCGCGTGCGAACACTGGAGCCCAAAGAGCGCCGGCTGGAAAGGCTTGCGTCTCCCGGTACCGAGGACAACCGTATTTCCTACGGGTGCATCAACATGCCGGTGGCATTTTTCGAAGATGTACTCAAGCCCGCGTTCAATGCGAGCTATGGCGTGATTTACGTTTTGCCGGAAATCAAACCACTGGCTGAGGTTTTTCCTGCCGCCCATGCGCTTGCCGCAAAACAGGGGCTTCGCCCCGCCGCCTGACACCGCCTGCTCGCTCTTTCGATCACCTCGCGCGAAGAGCGAGTTGTAACAACCCCTGACGTATTGTTGCGCGCTCGCATCTTCAATGCGGAAAATGCCCACATGTGGTCGCTGTTACCAAATTCCTGAGTAGCTAAATTTGGCTGCAAAAAAAGCATGCATGGCAATGCAGTAAACGATTTGTTGCTATTAAAAGCATAGCAAAAATCCGGAGGATTTCAGGGTTTTTCCGTTGTGAACATTTTCTTGCATCGCTAACATGGTGCAACCACAGCCGGGCTCCTACCCAAAAGGTTCGAGGCCGGCTTTTTCATGTGCTCCGCACATGGCAATGAATTCAACCCACGGGATCAGGATGTTGTTCAAAGGAAAGGCACTGCGCGCAAAAACCGTCTGCACGGCGGCCATTGCCTTTCTCGCTGCGATTCCCGCATGGGTGTCCGCCACTCCCACAGACCTGCAACCGGTGCGCAGCCCCGATGCCGTGATGCCGGTGCCGGGTGCCGGCAATTCCGCTGACATGACACTGGTGGCGGCATCGGCCGATGCACGCTACGCCCTGCGCTGGATCATGAACGCACGCGATAACCAGGGCCTGCCATTTGTGGTGGTTGATAAAAAGGGCGGGCGCATTTTTGTGTTCGATGCCACAGGGCAATTGCGCGGCGCATCGCCGGCATTGACCGGCCTGACACCCGGCGACCACACGGTACCGGGCATGGAGCAGCGCAACGTCGCCAGCCTGCGCGCAGACGAACGCACCACGCCGGCGGGCCGTTTCGTTTCGGAGCCCGGCCACAATCTTCACGGCGAGGCTATTGTGTGGATCGACTACACGGCCAAGCTGGCAATCCACCGCCTTCGTCCTGCAGCTCCGGCAGAACGCCGCGCAGAGCGGCTGGCTTCTGAAACACCTGACGACAACCGCATCTCGCTGGGGTGTGTCGTAGTGCCCGTCAATTTCTACGAAGCCGTCGTGAATCCCGTGCTGGGGAAAAGCCATGGCGTGGTGTACGTCCTGCCTGAAACCCAGCCCGTGCAGCGCATGCTGGGCGCGCTGCAATTCAGCCAGCGCTAACTAAATTCCCATAACAGCTTCGCTAACGCCTCTGCGGCCTCTGCGCGCCTTGACGCTGCCGGCCCCCTGGCCTGTGGTTTATGGCAACTGTCAGAACGGCAAACAGTATTCCTTGCTGACTGAGATGGCAAGGTTGCTATCATTTTAGGAGCTGCTGGCGCCTGTGCCGATTGACCTGCAGGCCAATTTTCCTTGAATTCCGGGTGTTTCCCTGCTGGACTGCAAGCGGCCAGGGTCCACAACTACACGCGCGTCAGCGATTCCTTACTTGCAGCAAGCCTTCAGGCTGGCATGGCCGCCCCCGGACGCAATCTACATTGAAGTTGTCTTCAATTTGACAACTTTCAGGAGAATCAAATGCCTCTCATTGCCTGGTTACTGGGTGTTCCCCTTAGTGTGGTTCTTATCCTCATGCTGCTGGGCGTGTTCTAGGCCCCGCATGGTGAGCGGCCTTCGCGGCCGTGCAGGCAAAAGCCCGCGGACGCGGGCTTTTGCTTTAGTGATTCAGTGAGTGGGGCTCCGACAACGCCGCGGCCGGTTCCCGCCGCCTGGCGCGCAGCCGCGCCACCTTCCACCATCCCGGCAGCAGGCTTTGTACTTCGGGCCGTGTGAAGCGGTCGTCCATGAGATAGACCACGCCGCGATCCGAGGTGGTGCGTATGACCCGTCCGGCCGCCTGCACGACTTTCTGCAGACCGGGATAAAGGTAGGTGTAGTCGTAGCTCTGGGCCGCGCCGAAGTTGACACCCATGCGCTCGCGGATTTGCTCGTTCACAGCATTGACCTGCGGCAAACCCAGTGTGGCGATGAACGCGCCTATCAGCCGGTCGCCCGGCAGGTCTATGCCTTCGGCGAACGAGCCGCCCAGCACCGCAAAGCCGATGCCTTGCGAGGCCTGCGTGAAGCGCGCCAGGAAGGCGTCCCGCGCGGCTTCTTCCATGCCGCGCGTCTGTTCCCACACGGGAATATGCGGGTAGCGCCGCCGGAACAGCGTGACCAGTTTTTGCAGGTAGTCGTAGCTGCTCAGGAACGCCAGGTAATTACCGGGCCGGCTTTCATACTGCCGGGCCATCAGGTCGACGATGGGCGAAAGCGAATCGTCACGGTGTTGAAAGCGCGTGGAGACATCGCTCACCACCGAGACCTGCAGCTGCTCAGCCAGGAAGGGCGATTCCACCTCTGTCCAGACCGTGCCGGCCGGCAGGCCGAGCGTGTCGGCGTAGTAGTTTTGCGGGCTTAGCGTGGCAGAGAAGAGTGCCGTCGACTGCGCGGCGGCAAAACGCGGCGCCAGGAAGGGCGCAGGCACCACATTGCGGATGTTGAGCACCGCGAGCTGCTGGCCGAGTACCTGGCCCAGCGCGTCGCGGCCGGCTTCCTGCTGCAGCGTCACGTCAAACAGCGAGTGTTCGCCAAAGTCTTCAGCCATGCGCGAAAAGTGCAGTGCCTCGAAATAAAAATCCTGCAGTTCGCCGTCCATGCGGGTCGGGTTGGCCAGCAGGAAGTCGGTGATCTGGGTCAGCGCCTGCGCCAGAGTTTTCAGAAAAGGTACGGGCAGCTCGGGATGGACCTGGTAGGCCTCGCCCCGCGCCTGCTGCGCCTCCTGCAATTCCAGCAGGCTGCGGTTGAGCCGCTCCAGTGCGCCGCGAACGGCGCGGGGCGCGGTGGCGTGCACCTGTTGGAGCTGCGCCTGGCTCAGCGTGGCTGAGTACATCTTGCGCGCACGTTCCACCAGGTTGTGCGCTTCGTCCACCAGCACGCCTACGCGCCACTGGTTGCCCACGGCCTGGCCGTGCAGCAGCGCGCTGGTGTCGAAGTAATAGTTGTAGTCGCCCACCACCACGTCCGACCAGGTGACCAGTTCCTGGCTCAGGTAGTAAGGGCACACATGATGGGCCAGCGCCAGTTCACGCAGCGCTGCTTTATCGAGCGGGCCTTGTGCGGCGGCATGCTGCACTGCAGCGCTGCGCGCCTGGGGCAGCCGGTCGTAAAAGCCCTTGGCCAACGGGCAGGCGTCGCCGTGGCAGGCCTTGTCCGGGTGTTCACAGGCCTTGTCACGCGCCACCAGCTCCAGCACGCGCAGCGGCAGGGCCGCCGTGCTGTCTTTGATGCGGTCCAGCGCGTCGAGCGCCAGCCTGCGGCCCGGCGTTTTGGCCGCCAGAAAAAACAGCTTGTCGAGTTGCTTTTTCGGCACAGCCTTGAGCAGCGGGAACACCGTGCCAATGGTTTTGCCGATGCCTGTGGGCGCCTGTGCCATCAGGCAGGTGCCGGCCTGGGCTGTTTTGTAAACCGCTTCGGCCAGTTCACGCTGACCCGGCCTGAATGCAGGGTGCGGAAATGCCAGCGTGGCGAGCGCAGCATCACGCGCCTGGCGGTGCGCCAGCTCCTGGTTGGCCCAGGCCAGGAAGCGCTCGCACTGCGTTTCAAAGTACTCCTTGAGCGACGCGGCGGAGAAATGTTCGGTCAGCGGTGTTTCCTGTGTGCTGGCCACGTCAAAGTACACCAGTGTCAGGTTGACGTCCTGCAGCTTTTTGGCTTCGCAAAGCAGCCAGCCGTAAATCTTCAGCTGTGCCCAGTGCAGGTGCCGGCGGTTGTCGGCCATGGCGTGCAGGTCGCCCCGGAAAGTTTTGACCTCTTCAAGCTGGTTGCGTTCAGGGTCGTAGCCGTCGGCACGGCCGCGCACCTTCAGGGTCTTGTACTCGCCCTCCAGGCTGACTTCGGCCTGATAGGACTCTGAGGAGTCTGCACGGCGCGATGCCACCATGGCGTGCCCGGCCATGCCTTCCAGTGCGGAGGGTGACGGCGTAAAGCGCAGGTCCAGGTCGCCATGCTTGGCCGTGAACTCGCACAGGGCCCGGACAGCCACAAGGTATTTCAATCGGTAGTCGCTCTCTGAGTCACGTGAACGGGGGAAGGGTTCATGGTAGCGCAGGCGCCGGGCGCCGCCCTCAAAATCAGCCCAAATAAACCAAATTGTCCGAATTGTTCTCCCCATGGAAAAAGAACATTGGCCGGGCCACCATTTACCGCTGAGCCGCGGCCGTCTACATTGCATGAACGGGCAACAAAAGCGGGGCCAAACGGCTTTGCAGACCGCAACGACCCCCGCAGAAAGTAACGCGACTCCATGGAACAGATCATTGTGTGGCTCGAGCACTACGGGCTCGCCGCCGTTTTCCTGAATGTCGGGCTGGAACAGCTCGGCTTGCCGATCCCGGCCTATCCGGTATTGATCCTCACCGGCGCATTGAGCTTTAACGGCCAATACTCCGCGGCAGGCCTTATCTTCACCGCCGTCCTGGCTTGCCTGGCCGCGGACAGCGTCTGGTACTGGGCCGGTCACCGCTACGGCAGCCGCGTGCTCAAAACGCTGTGCCGCATTTCCCTGTCGCCCGACTCCTGCGTGCGGCAAACCGAATCCATCTTCACGCGCTGGGGTGTCAAGTCGCTCATCCTGGCGAAGTTCATTCCCGGGTTTGCTTCGCTCGCCACAGCGCTGGCCGGACGCACCGGCATTCCCTTCGGCCGCTTTCTGGTTTTTGATGCGCTGGGCGCAACGCTTTACGCCGGTGCCGGCGTGGGGATCGGCATGATTTTTCATGACGCGGTGGCCGACGTGCTGGCCATTTTCGAGCAGATGGGACGCATCGGGCTGATGGTGCTGCTGGCTGCATTTGCGCTCTTTCTGTTGCACAAATGGTGGCAGCGGCAGCGCTTTTATCGGCAGCTGCGCATGGCCCGCATTTCACCGCAGGAGCTGCTGCAGCTCACGCAGCAGAACAAGCCTGCCGTCATCCTGGACGTGCGCACGGAGCTGGCGCGTGCCGGTGGCGGCATTATTCCGGGAGCGCTGGTCTGGTCGGACCTGGACCGTACCCGTGCATCGCTTGATATCCCGCACGATGTCGCCGTGGTCGTTTATTGCGCTTGCCCCAACGATGCTTCTGCAGCCCTGGTGGCCAAGCGCCTGATGGCGGCCGGGTTCAGCAATGTCAGGCCGTTGCATGGCGGCATCGACGCCTGGCAAGCGGCCGGGCTGGCACTGGAATACCCCCAGACTGCCTGAATGGAGTGATGGTAATAATTGCCAAATACCGAACGGCAATTCGTGTAATTCCGAGGACCTATTGATTGCTATAAGAGGAGGTCTTAAGTATGCAAAAACCAGGCCAATCTAATGGAAGGCACGGTCAAAAGAAATCAGGGTGTTGTCCTATAGCGCAATTAAATGCAGCATTACACACTTGCAGTGCGGCAGCTACGGAAAGCGGGCCTTGATAGAGCCGCGCACCTTTGCAAAGAAAGTCACTACCGGCGGATGAACCCCAGTTTGCCAAGCGCATTCACCGCAGTCCACCGTGAGCCTGGCCTGATGGGGGCGCCCGTGCCCCTGCCGCGTCGGCCCGGCACGGTTACCCGTCAGGTGCCGCGATGAAACGCGACGAGACGGCAGAGCAGTCCCAGCAGCGCATGCAGGCCGAAGCGCTTGCGCTGGCGGCCGCCAATGATGCGTTGAAGCTTGAGATCGTTGAGCAGCAGCGGCTGGTCGAATCGCTCAGGGACGACATCAGCAGCTTGCGCAGCCTCGCCACCGTCTCGGCAGACTGGTACTGGGAGCAGGACGCGGAGTACCGTTTTACTGACTTCACGGCCGAGTACAGCAGCAAGTCACAAGATAAGGATCTCGACAGTTCCGTCGGCAAATGCCGCTGGGAACTGCCTGGCGCCCTGCCGGTCACCATGTCATGGGAAGACCACCGCGCCGTGCTGGCGGAACGCAAGCCCTTTCGCGATTTCGAATACATACGCGTGCTGGAGGATGGCGTCGCGCATTATTTTTCCATCAGCGGCGTGCCGGTGTTCAACAAGCATCAGGAGTTCATGGGTTATCGGGGTATTACGCGCGATGTCACGGCCAGCAGGCGCGCGGAGGAAAAAGAACGCAAAGTCGCCCGCCTGCTCGACGACATCGTTGAAAACATTCCGATCGCCATGAACCTGAAAGCCGTCACGGACCACCGTTATGTCGCATGGAATCGCGCGGCGGAAGAGCTTTATGGTTTCACTCGGGCGGAAGCGCTGGGCCATACCGTCCATGATCTGTGGCCCAAGGCCCATGCCCACAACATGCATGCCTCGGATCTCGCCCTGATCGCTGCCGGAAAGATGCAGGAATTCCCCGACCGCCTTGTCCAGACCAAGCACAAGGGCGTCATCCGTGTGCACATGCGCAAGGTTCCGCTGAAAGATTCCAGTGGTGTGGTGACACACGTCCTTGTTACGGCGGAGGACATCACCCAGCAGCTGGCGGACGAAGAGCGCTTGCGCAGCAGCGAACAGCAGTTCCGCAGCCTGACCAGTCTTTCGTCCGACTGGTACTGGGAAACCGATGCCAATTTCCGCTTCACCAAGCTGTCCGGCGGCCAGACGGAAGAAGCCAGGCGCGCCATCAGTGAGCATCTCGGTAAAACACGCTGGGAGATCGACCACAGCCAGGCCAACCAGGAGATGTGGGCCCGCCATCGCGCTCTGCTGGAGCGCCACGAAGTCTTCCGCAACTTTGAATACGAACGCGTAGAAAAAGACGGCAAGCGCGTGACCTTGTCCATCAGCGGAGAGCCGATGGTGGACGCCAAAGGCCGCTTCACCGGCTATCGGGGCGTGGGCAGCGACATCACCGCGCGGCTGGAGGCCGAGGCCAAACTGCGCCGCAGCGAAGAGCGCTTTCGCAGCCTCACCGGTCTTTCGTCCGACTGGTACTGGGAACAGGACACAAACTTCCGCAACGTT
The DNA here is from genome assembly GCF_056405795.1 of Polaromonas sp. P1_F1. NCBI lineage: Bacteria > Pseudomonadati > Pseudomonadota > Betaproteobacteria > Burkholderiales > Comamonadaceae > Polaromonas > Polaromonas sp. P1_F1. The sequence continues at coordinate 413,282 of NZ_JBFUBJ010000001.1, read as the reverse complement.
TTTGTCTCCAATGATCCGCAACGCTTCGCCCTGGGAACCCAGGTCATTGGAGAGGGGCAATGCCGATGGGACCTCCCCAACTCCACACCGCTTGTCGGCACATGGGAAGAGCACAAGGCGGTGTTACAGGCGCATTTGCCGTTCCGCAATTTTGAATACCGGCTGACCAAGGAGGATGGGAGCGTCATTTACCGAAGCGTCAGCGGGGAACCGGTGTTTGGCGACGATGGAACCTTTGCGGGTTATCGGGGTGTGGGTGCCGACATCACGTCACGCAAGGAAGTGGAGATCGCGCTGCGGGTCGGCGAGGCCCGCTTCCGGGCGGTTGTGGGTGCGCTGGCCGAAGGCGTGATCCTGCGGGACGCCCAGGGGCATATTGTTGATTGCAATGCCAGTGCAGAGCGCATCCTCGGCCTGGCCCTGGCCCAGCTCAAAGGCCAGACTTCGGTCGAGCCGGAATGGCAAAGATTCCGCGAAGACGGCACGCCAATGCCCAGGGAAGAGTGGCCCAGTGTTGTCGCCGTGCGTACCGGCCAGCCACAGCTGAACCGTGTGGTGTGCCATCGCAGGCCCGACGGCAGTGAGTTCTGGGCACTGATCAACGTGCAGCCCCTGGTGGACGGGAACGGCGCCCCGTCGGGGTATGTCAGCACCATTACCGACATCAGCAAGCGCCGGCAGGCGGAGCAGGAAATCGTCCGGCTGAACGTCAACCTGGAAAAGCGCGTGCTGCGCAGGACCGCCCAGCTGGAAGTCGCCACCCGGGAGATCGAGGCCTTCTCTTATTCCGTGGCGCATGACTTGCGGACACCGTTGAGCACCATCGACGGATTTTGTGCGCTGCTTGAAAAAGCGGTTCCACCTGAATCGGGTGAGCGCGCACATCATTTCATGGGCCGCATACGCAGCAGTGTGCGCCGCATGGGTGAGCTGACCGATGGCTTGCTGTCCCTGGCCCAGTTGTCGCGGACCAGCCTGAACTGGGAGTCTGTCGACATCAGTACCGAGGCGGCCAAGATCATCAAGCAGTGGACGGAAAACGATCCTGACCGCCGGGTGCGGATCACCGTCGAGCCCAACCTGTGGGGCCGGGCGGACGTTGCATTGCTGCGTCAGGTGCTGGAGAACCTGATCGCCAATGCATGGAAGTTCACCTCGAAAAAACCGCACACCGAAATCCTGGTCGGAAAAGAAGCAGGGGCCGAGGACCAGGTGGTGTATTTTGTGCGGGACAACGGTGCCGGCTTCGACATGGCGTATGCCGACAAGCTCTTCGGCACTTTCGAGCGGCTGCATTCACCGGAAGAGTTCGCCGGCAGCGGCATCGGGCTGGCCACGGTCAAACGCATCATCACCCGCCACGGCGGAAAAATCTGGGCCAAGTCGGCAGTGGGTGAGGGCAGTACCTTTTATTTCACGCTCGGAGGCGAGCAGGCCGGTGCCATGCCGGCTGAGGGGGACGTGTTTGACGATTCAGGCGTTGCGCTGACAGACAGCGCAAGTACGTTCGAGGACGCCGGAGAAGTAAGTCCCAAGGGGGCTGGCCCCATCAGCACGGACAACGATGTCTTCACGGTCAGTGACCAGCAGTTCAGCAATGCGTTTGAACATGCGGCCATCGGGATGACGCTGATCGGCATCGACTCGCGCCGGCTGAAGGTCAACGCCGCTTTTTGCCAGATGCTGGGGTATTCAGAGGCGGAAATGCTGTCGCGCACCATCCATGACCTGACCCATCCCGACGATATTGCCTGGGACCTGGAGCAGCGCCGCAGGGCATTGGCTGGCGAAATCGAATCGTTCCACGTCGAAAAGCGCTACATCCACAAGTCCGGCCGTACTGTATGGGGCTACATGAGCTGCTCCCTTGTGCGCGATGCAGACAGAAAGCCGCTTCAATTTATCGCGCAGATCCAGGACATCACCGAGCGCAAGCAGACCGAGCAGGTTCTGCGTGAAAGCGAAGAACGCTTTCGCGCACTCACGGCGCTGGCCTCCGACTGGTTCTGGGAGCAGGACGAAAACTTCCGCTTCGTCGAGGTTCCCGGCGAAGCCCCAAGCGCCTCCGGCATCCCGAAATCGGCCCATGGCAAGACTGCCTGGGAGCTCGACTACATCAACATCGAAGCCGGTGCGTTGGCCGAGTACAAGGCCAAAATAGCCCGGCACGAGGTTTTCCGCGACCTTGAAAGTACACGGCGCGACTCCAAGGGGCGGCCGCGCTACTTCAGCATCAGCGGCGTGCCGAAATTCGACGCCAACGGAAAATTCACCGGCTACCGCGGCACGGGACGCGACACCACCGAAATCCGCCGTGTCACCGAGGCCCTGCGCACCAGCGAAGCGCAGCTGCGCGAAATCACCGATACCGTGCCGGCCTGGATCACTTACGCTGACGCCAACCAGCGTCTGTGCTTTCATAACCGGGCCTACGAGGAAGTCTTCGGCATGACGCAAGCGCAGCTCGAAGGCAAGACCATCCGGGACATTGTGGGCGATGAGATGTACGCCCTGATCAAGCCCCGGGTGGAAGAGGTGCTGCAGGGCTACCCGGTGGTCTACGAGCGATCGCAGAAAACCGCCCGCGGCGGCATGCGCGACTACGTGGTCAATTATTTCCCGCGCTACGGCGACGGCGCCGACGAAGGCAAGGTGATCGGCTTCTACACGCTGGCCAATGACGTCACCGAACTCAAGCGCATTGACCGCATGAAGAGTGAATTCGTCTCGACGGTCAGCCATGAGCTGCGCACGCCGCTCACCTCGATCCGGGGCTCGCTGGGCCTGATCTCCGGCGGTGTTGCCGGCCAGCTGCCCGACGCCGTCAAGACGCTGGTGGGCATCGCGAAAACCAACTGTGAGCGCCTGATCCGGCTGATCAATGACATCCTGGACATCGAGAAGATCGAGTCCGGCAAGATGACCCTGGATTTTCAGGCCATCGAACTCAGGCCTTTGCTGGAGCAGGCGCTGGCCGCCAACGAAGGCTACGGCGCGGCGAAGAATGTGCACCTGCAGCTCGAGTTTCCCGACGAGGACCTGCAGGTCAGGGTCGACAGCGACCGGCTGACGCAGGTGGTGACCAACCTGCTGTCCAACGCGATGAAGTTCTCGCCCGAAGGCGGCACGGTGGATATTCACGTGGCACGCAGCGAGACGGGCATACGCGTCGAGGTGCGGGACCACGGGCCCGGCATTCCGGAGGAATTCCGCAACCGCATCTTCCAGAAATTCTCCCAGGCGGACTCCTCCGATACACGGCAAAAGGGCGGCACGGGCCTGGGCCTCAATATTTCACGGGCCATCATAGAGCGCTTGGGCGGCAGCATCGGTTTTCATACCAACCCCGGGGTCGGCACCACCTTCTTCTTTGAACTGCCCGAATGGGTGGATTCACCGGAGCGCACTTCCGGTTTCTCGGCACTGGTCGAACAGCGGCCGCGTGTCCTGGTTTGCGAGGACGACCCGGACATCTCCCGCCTGATCAGCATGATGCTCGACAAGGGCGGTTTTGACACCGAAATGGTGTACACAGCCAGGCAGGCCGTCGCGGAGCTGGCAAAAAGGCGGTACGCCGCCGTCACGATAGACCTGAAGCTGCCCGACCAGGACGGCATTGCGCTGATCAGGGCGCTGCGCGCCCAGCTGCATACACGCGACGTGCCGATCGTGGTGGTGTCGGCCTCGGCGGCCGAGGGGCGGATCCAGTTCAACGAGCAGTCCCTGACCGTATCAGACTGGCTGGAAAAACCCATCGATGAGAACATGCTCGTGCTGGGCGTGCGGCGCGCCATTGCCGGTTCGGTCGAAGCCCGCGCCGTCATCCTGCATGTTGAAGACGATCCAGACATCCAGCGCATCGCAGCGACCATTGCCCAGGGGTTTGCGACCTTCGTCTTCGCCGACACGGTGCAGGAAGCACGCGACCGGCTGAAGGAACAGCGCTTTGATCTGGTCCTGCTGGACCTCAGCCTGCCAGGCGGTTCGGGCTGGGATTTGCTCAAGGACGTCGAGGCGATGGACGGTCCGCCGCCGGTGGTGATTTTCTCGGCACTGGAGGTGGACAGGCTTCAGGCCACGCGGGCAGCCGCCGTGCTGGTCAAGGCCAAGACTTCCAACACCGAGCTCCTCGAAACCTTGCGGCGCGTGCTCGGGCAAAGCAATTCTGCGGAATCGCCTACGGACGAAGCCTGAACCTGTACCGGGCCCGCGGCAGGCTACTGGGTTTCTGCCGCGCTAGTGGATAAATCCGGGCTTTTAGCCATTACTGTCGGGCGCAAGCAGCTATATTTTTCATAGCAAATTTCACGCAGAAGGCGCGGTCATCAGCGCGGTATAACGGCGCTGCATTTCCTCCGGCGACACGGTTTCAATGCTGTGCCCCACACTCCAGCGGTAGCCTGCCGGGTCGCGAAAGCTGCCCGAGCGTTCACCATAAAACTGGTCTTGTGCCGCCATTTTCAGCGTGGCACCGGCTTTCAGCGCACGTGCAATCACCTCATCGCAGTTGTCCACATGCAGGTGCAACGTGACGGTGGCCGGCGCGCCGGCATCGGGCGCCCGGGTGCCGTACTCCGGGAATTCTTCCGACACCATCAGCGTGGCGCCGTCAAAGTCCAGTTCGGCATGGCCGATGCGGCCATCGGGTTCTGTGAGCCGGAATTTTTCCGTAGCGCCAAAAACCGAGGTGTAAAACGCCATGGCCTTTGCAGCATTTTTGACATGAAGGTAGGCAAACAATTCGTGGGTGGCCATATCGTCTCCGTCGGTGATGTGAAGGAATCAGGCGAGGCCTGAGCTACTGCCGGCCTGGCCTGAAATTATGAGGCGCATTGGAGCTCAGTGACAACCCGGTATGCAGTGGGCATGCACCGCCCGGCCAGGCGCCTGAAGAACGCGGTCACGGCACTGTCACCGAACCGTCATGCAAAGGCAACACACTGTATGACCGCCACTGTCCGGGGCAGGTCGCCCGATGCCGGCTGCCCTGCGCCTGCCGTGTCCGATTCACTCCAATTTTGACTACTTCACGCCACTTCTGAATGGACATCACTTACGGCGCCGACAGAACCGGCCTGCTCTGCGGCTACAGGTTTGAAAACGGCGCGCCCGGCATACCGGTAGATCTTTTGGAGGCGGCCGCCTGGCTGCAGGACGAAAGACCCAAGGGAAAATCAGATTTCGTCTGGCTGCACTTCAACCTGAGTGACGCCGCGGCGGAGGCGAGCATCCGCAAGCATTTGCACGCCGTACCCGAGTTTTTCGAGGCCCTGCATGCGGGTTCAAGATCCACCCGCATAGAAGATGCGCACGACACACTGATTGCTGTCGTCAACGACGTGGCGTATGAATTCGCGTTTGACCCGGCTGAGATGTCCAGCCTGTGGCTGAACGTGGCGCCCCATATGGCGCTGAGCGCGCGCTCCCATCCCCTGCGTTCCATCGACCGCATGCGTGACGCCATCAAGAACGGCAAGCCGCTGGCGTCATCGGTGTCATTTCTGAATCAGCTGCTGCGCGAGCAGGGCGATGTGCTGGTGCGCATCGTGCGTGACGCCACTGTCCAGGTGGATGTGGTGGAAGACAAATTCCTGGTCGGCCGGCTGCATAACCGCCGGGCTGACCTGGGCAAGCTGCGTCGGGTGCTGGTGCGGCTGCAGAGGCTGCTCGCGCCGGAGCCCGGTGCGCTTTTCCGCCTGCTGCGGTTGCCGCCGCCATGGGTCAGCGAGCACGACCTGGAGGAGCTCCGCCAGGCGACGGAAGAATTCTCATTGACCATCCGGGACATGTCCGAGCTGAAGGAGCGCATCAAGCTCCTGCAAGAAGAAATTGCCGCACAGGTCAGCGAGGAGACCAACCGCAGCGTCTTCATCCTGACGATGGTCACCGTACTGGCGCTGCCCATCAACATTGTTGCGGGCCTGCTGGGGATGAATGTGGGCGGCATCCCCCTGGCAGAACATCCTCACGGCTTCATGGTGATCGTGGGGATCATTGGCGTTTTCACCGCCTTCGCGGCCTGGTATGTTTACCGGAAGAAATAGCGTTCATGGGTCATCTCGTTGGTGGAATCCGCCGGGCGGGCGCGGCTTTTTATGAGAATGTGCGATATTTGCAACGGTCGCTCATCCACTAAATCCAACCCTTTGCGTGTTACCCATGTTCAAAATTTTTGTTTCTGTCCTTGCCTTGCTGTTGTCGAGCGTGACACACGCCGCGGCCAACCCCGCGTCTTTTCCCTTTGATTCGAACCAGCTCGCGGGCCTTTGGGCCGAGAGCTACAACACCGAGCCCGCGTGCGCGCCCGGCAACCTCAAAATGCGCATGCAGCTCAGCCGGGATGGAACGGTTCTGGACATCACATACGATCGCAAATGGAAGACAGCGCTCGGGGAAACCGAAGGCTCACGCGCCACAGTGTTGTCTGCGGGCCCAACTACCCTGGTGATTCAATACGAGGGGGAGAAGCGTCTCAAGGAATCCGGCCGGCCACTCGAGTGGGAACTCACGGTCGTGGCGCCCGGTGTGTACCGCTGGCGCGAGACGGATTGGGAGCCCGGCCGCGTCAATATCGTGGTGGGCGTCCGATGCTCCCTGTGAGGCGGCTGACCCCATGGTGGGCCTCGCCGGTTGCCGGTCTTCATCTTTGTCAAACGCTGCGCTTTTAAAAAAAAGGAGCTCCCTTGTTCACACGAATTTCGCTAACCCGTCTGTATGTGGGCTCCGTCTACAAATTGGTCTTCATCGGCCTGGTTTTCTCCTTGTTGCCCCTCTGTGTGGTGTTTGGCGTTCTCGCTGGATTCGGTTTCAACACGGTGCAGTGGAACGGCCGGCAGGTATACGGAGTGATGGGCTTCGTGCTTGGGCCCGTCGTAGGCATTCTGATGACGGGGTTTCTCACGGCCGCTCTTGGTACCGCCTGTGTTTTCGGCCTCTGGCTTTTCTCGAAGTTCAGGCCGCTCTCGCTTTGGGCCAGGAACGTCACTCATCATGCCGATGAGTCGGCCTGATCTTCTCCAGGAAGACGGCTCGCTGCCTTTGCATCACACTTCGATGTGCATGTTCAACTGGTTCAACGCGCCTTGCTGCGGTTCATTGCGTTGTCGAATTCCTCACGCGAGAGAAAACCGTCCTTGTTGACGTCGGCCTCGTCAAAATGCCTGGAGACGCCTCGAAAGTTCGATGCCTCGTCGCGGCTGACCTTCCCATCGCCGGTTTTGTCCATGAACTTGAAGGCGCGCTCCAGGTCTTTGGGCTCGTAATAGGTGACTGTTGTCGGCGCCGGCGTGGAAGCGGGCGCGGCGGCGGGAGCGGGCGCTGCCATGGCCGGCTCAGCGGTCTGGGCTTGTGCCTGCGCGGCCAGCAAGGCTGCCGCGGTGGCCAGGGCCAGCAAGGAGACCGGCATCCAGATGCGGTGGTGGTTCAGGCTGGAAGGCGTATTGGTGGGGGTGTTGGTTGTCGCGTGCATGGGCTTCCTAAGGGAGTGTGGTCAGTCACCATTGGATGCTATCCCCGTACCCAATACCAGTGTTCTTGCAGGGTGTTGCGCCGGTTTACCTGCCGGCGGAGCGTGGATACATTTCTTTGCATGCGGAGTCCGGTGCACGTACACAAGGACACATTTTTCCCGCTGGGCCAGGGTTGACATGCCCCGGCGCCGCCACAAACATGGCAACTGAAAGGAGCCATCATCCAATCATGCTTGCCAACCGAAACGCCATGGCCACCATCGCCGTCAGGGACCTTGCGGCGGCGAAGAAATTTTATGGAAGCACGCTCGGCCTCACGCCGCTGGACACCGCCGAAGAGGGCGTGCTCACCTACCAGAGCGGCACCGCCACCGTGGTGGTGTATGTCTCGTCTTTCGCCGGCACCAACAAGGCCACATCCGCCACGTGGGGCGTGGGCGACGAATTCGACAACATCCTGAAGGCGCTCAAGGCCAAAGGCGTGGTGTTTGAACACTACGACATGCCCGGCATGACGCGGCAAGGCGATGCGCATGTCGCGGGCGACTTCAAAGGCGCCTGGTTCAAGGACCCGGACGGCAACATCCTGCATATTCTCAACCGCTGATCCAGCCGGCGCCTGCTTTCCGCCATGCCGGGGCTATGCCAGGGTGCCGGGAGGGCCACGGTGCTCCCGTTTCCTGACCGCTAAATTAGCCAGCCGGATGCCCGGCTTCTATCCGCCAAATCCGGCTGCGCTTGTAGGACACAGGCACCCCGCACCGCTCCTGCGGCGTGTTCATCATAAAAATGATCTCCAGAGCAATATGAACGCGCGCAACCAGCTATTGATTTGATAGCATCCGGGTTTGCGAACCAGACGAGCCTCATGAATTGATTCCGCTGATGACGCCGATCGACCTTCATTGAACCGGGGAGAAACTGCAGATGACACACAACATGGAAACCCGAAAGCGCTGGTGGGCACTGGTGGTGCTCTGCCTGGGCGTGCTGATGATCGTGCTCGACACCACCATCGTGAATGTGGCGCTGCCATCCATCCGCACAGACCTCGGCTTTACCGAGACCTCGCTCGTCTGGGTGGTGAACGCCTATATGCTGACCTTCGGCGGTTTTTTGCTGCTGGGCGGCCGGCTGGGCGATCTGTATGGCCAGCGCAGGTTGTTCCTGGCGGGGCTCACGCTGTTCACCGTGGCCTCGCTGGCCTGCGGCCTGGCCAATTCGCAGGTGCTGCTGGTGGTGGCCCGTGCGGTGCAGGGCCTGGGCGGCGCGGTGGTGTCGGCGATTTCGCTGTCGCTCATCATGAACCTCTTCACCGAACCGGCCGAGCGCGCCAAAGCCATGGGTGTCTACGGCTTTGTCTGTGCCGGCGGCGGCAGCATCGGTGTGCTGCTGGGCGGCGTGCTGACCGATTCGCTTAACTGGCACTGGATCTTTTTGGTCAACCTGCCCATAGGCGGCGCCGTGTTTGCGCTGTGCCTGTTCCTGCTGCCCGGCGGCAAGGGGCAGGCCACCGGCGCGCGGCTTGACGTGTGGGGCGCCGTCACCGTCACCACCGCGCTGATGCTGGCGGTCTACGGCATCGTCAACGGCAACGAAGCCGGTTGGCTGTCAGGCCAGACACTCGGTTTGCTGGGTGTTGCCGCAGTGCTGATGGCGATCTTCCTGGCCATCGAAGCCAAGGTCACGACACCGCTGGTCCCGCTGGGCCTTTTCCGCCTGCGCAACGTCGCTACCGCCAACGTGGTCGGCGTACTGTGGGCCGCGGCCATGTTTGCCTGGTTCTTTATTTCGGCGTTGTATATGCAACTGGTGCTGGGCTACAGCGCCCTGCAGGTCGGCCTGGGCTTTTTGCCCGCCAACCTGATCATGGCCGCGTTCTCGCTCGGCCTGTCGGCCAAAATCGTCATGCGTTTCGGCATACGCGCACCGCTGTCTGCCGGCCTGCTGCTGGCCGCCCTGGGCCTGGCCTTGTTCGCGCGTGCGCCGGTGGGCGGCGGCTTTGTGCTCGACGTGTTGCCCGGCATGCTGCTGCTGGGGCTGGGGGCCGGCATGGCCTTCAACCCGGTGTTGCTGGCCGCCATGAGCGACGTGGACCCAGCCGAGTCCGGTATTGCCTCGGGCGTGGTCAATACCTCCTTCATGATGGGCGGCGCGTTGGGGTTGGCGGTGCTGGCCAGCCTGGCGGCGGCGCGCACCGGTTCGCTGGCCGGTGCGGGTGCCGATGCCGTGGTGGCGCTCAATGGCGGCTACCAGCTGGCGTTTGTCATCGGTGCGGTGTTTGCGGCATGTGCAGCCTTGCTGGCTGCCGTGCTGCTTCGCACGGGCGCTGCAGTGCCGGGTGCGCACCCGGCGACGGAAGCCGGCGGCTAGCCACGGCTGGTTTATGCATCAAACTGGCCTTCAGCCCAATAGGAATAAGCGCAAGCAGCTATTAATTTGGTAGCGAATTGACAGGGACGGCGGCGTGGGTCTGCCGCCCACAGAGTGGTCAGTAAACCCCGAACAGGGCGCGAATCTCGTCGCCGGCGGTGCGCCCGTGTTTCTGGCTTTTGTACTTGTCGCCGATGTCGGCGCACTTTTCCATGATCAGCAGGGTGAACTCCTGCAGCTCCGGCGTCAGCGCGTCGCCTTCCGTCATGGCACCGGCCAGCTTGGCCAGGTTCACGAGCTGGCGGTCGCTGATGGAGCCGATGGAAAAGTCTGAAGGCTTGAAATCCGGTGGAAGTGACATGGCGTGCACCTGGAGCTGGAGATGTCAGCCGGTGTCAGAAAGTGGACTGCCTGCGTGACGGGTTTTGTCCTACAGGGTACCCCAGACATTTTGTCCTAGCATTCGTTTTTTCCCTAGGAGATGCATCATGGCTGATGACACAACCAAAACCGGCGCGGACCGCAGGTTCATCGCCTTGGGGCAGGACTATGAGGTTCGCGACTGGACCAAAACCCTGGGTTGCACCGAGCAGCAACTGCGCGACGCCGTCAAGGCTGTCGGCAATTCAGCCTCCGCCGTGCGCCAGTACCTGGGTAAAAAATAGCGCCATCTCAAGGGGCGGCGGTTGGCGCCTTTCCCATCGTCATTGCGCGTGGTTCGCGCCGGTACAAGCATGAAAGAAGGCACAGCATGGCAAAAAGCAGCATTGCGGGTGGCAGCATTCCGCCCGAACAGTGGATGCGCGGAAAAGACACACAGTCGCTCGGCCCGGGCGACAGTTCAGACACCGGCAGCGACACGCTAGGTGCCTACAGCGACGAAGAGCTGGCCAGCGACAGCGACGCTGCCGGCACCGGCGAGCGTGCCGGTGTCATCGGCGATGAGCGGCCTGATGCCGACATCCTGCCTGACCGGACAATGGACGAGGCCGACTTCCTGGAAGAAGGGGAAGTCGTCGGCGATGAAGACCCGGAAGCAGAAGATGAAGAGGGCGAAGGCATCTTGGCCGCAGGCGGAGCAGAGGAAATTGCCGGCGTCGTGGCCGATGAAGATGAAGAAGATGAAACGGATGAAGAAGACGACGAATACGGGGAAGGTGAAGACGGCGATGCAACAGTCCGAGGAGGTGGCGCATGACGATCACAGGAAGCTGCCATTGCGGCAAAAACGCCTTTCGCATTGACGGCGAAATCCCCGCGCAGCTGACGCGCTGCACCTGCTCGTTTTGCGCCAGGCGCGGTGCGCTGCTGGCGTACTACACACCCGGGCAGTTCCATGTCACCACGCCCACGGATGGCGACGCCATCTACCGCTGGCAGACCAAGCTGGTAGACCACCACTTCTGCGCCGAATGCGGCGTGTCCACCTATTCAGACAGCCCCGCATTCGAGATGGACGGCAGCTGGGACGGCACCACCCGCCGCATCGGCGTCAATGCCCGCCTCTTTGACGGGTTTGACGCGGCCGAAGCACCTGTGACGGTGATCGACGGCAAGAACCTCTGGTAGTTGAGCCCAAGCCGCAAGCCGTTGACATCCTCTTTTGATCGCCTTAATATAGCCAAACAGCTATATAAACGATTGGCCATGTAATGACCCCAGACACCCTCAACAAGGCGTTCGCCGCCCTCGCGGACCCGACCCGCCGCGCCATCGTCGCCCGGCTTGCTTCCGGCGAAGCCACGGTCAATGAACTTGCGGCACCCTTCGACATGACGCAGCCTTCCATTTCGAAACACCTGAAGGTGCTGGAGCGGGCAGGCTTGATCTCTCGCGGACGAGCGGCGCAAACCAGGCCGTGCCGCCTGGAGGCCGCACCCCTGAAAGAAGTCGCCAGCTGGATGGCGCTGTACCGCAATGTCTGGGAAGACAGCTTCGACAGGCTCGATGCGTTTTTGCAGCCGGACACATCCACGTCATCAGCCCAGTCAACTCAGTCAACCCCCAAAAAAGGAAAGAAACATGCCCGCAAATGACGTCAAGGCAGCCATGGCTTCCCCGTTCCTGATCGACCGCGTGTTCAAGGCCCCGCGTGAGCGCGTATGGAAAGCGTGGAGCGAGGCCGGCAGCATCCAGCAATGGTGGGGGCCCAAGGGCTGCTCCATCGACCTGCTGCGTTTCGAGTTCAGGCCCGGCGGGTTTTTTCACTACGCCATGAAGTTTCCGGGCGCACCCACGATGTGGGGCCGGTTCAATTACCGTGAAATCGCCGCGGGTGAACGCATCGTGTGGCTGAACTCGTTTGCCAACGAACACTGCGGCATTGCGCGCGCGCCATTCAGCGAAGCCTGCCCCCTGGAAATTGAGAACACCGTGACCTTCGCCGAGAAAAACGGAAGCACCGTCGTGTCATTGCGCGCGCGACCCTTTGGTGAGCTTGCGGCTGAACGCCAGTATTTCGAAGAGCTCAAGCCGTCGCTCACGCAAGGCTACGGCGGCACCCTCGACCAGCTCGCCGCCCATCTGGGCGCTTGAGCAGCGCGTGGGCCTAGAAGTGCGGCGGCAGCTCGTCGCGCAGGCTGCGGCCCACCGTCACGTCGCCGTCGCGCACCGGGCCGGCTTTCAGTTCTGCCACCTCGCGCACCAGCGCATCAATTTGCTGCTGCTGCCGCACGATGACCTTGTCGAGCTGGTCCAGCAGGTCTTCGGTAAAGCTGGCCTTGATCTCCAGCGCCGTCAGGCGCTGGTCGGTTTGGGGTGTGTCGTTCGTCGGTTCCATGCCTGTATTGGACATGAAGCTGCGCGGGGCAGGGGCGCCCACGCATTCCAGCGGCCTCCACAGCAATTATTTACGCATCATTTTGGCCTGCAGCCCTTTATGTTTGGGCGCGATCAGCTATGTTATTGATAGCAGTTCGGGTGATGAAGCTGTCAGGTTTCGCTGGCGCCGCCGCCTGCGCGTTGCTTCGATACGATTTGTGGGAATAAGAGCCTTGTCTTTCCCGCACCGCCTGCCTAAGCTCGCCTGAGTCTTTGCAGGGCGTCGCGTTTCATGGCAACGCAGCAGCCGTCTTCAAAGCCCATGCGGTAGCTGTGTTGTTTGCCCAAGGAGGCGAGATATGACCGAGCCAGGCACTGGAAACCCCGTCACACCGGAACAGGCGCAGGTACAGGCGCAGGAGGGGGCGCAAGAAGAAGAGCGCAAGGCCATCGATTTCCGGCGGAGTTTTATTTATGCCAGCGGCACGGCGCCCCAGGAGTTGTGGGGCCTGGCCTTGTCGGGCGGCGGCATTCGCAGCGCCACCTTTTGCCTTGGCGTGTTGCAGGCATTGGCAAAAGCCGGGTTCAACCTCCCGGGAGAAAGCGGGCCCGAAAGCAGCCCCAAAGACCGGCAAAAGCCCTGGCCACTGCTTGCCCGTTTTGACTTTCTCTCCACCGTCAGCGGGGGCGGGTACACCGGCAGTTTTTTCTCGGCCCTGTTTCGCCCCCGCGATCCCCTCACGCCTGCGGCGCCCCATACACCTCCTGCGCCGCCCGCGCCCGAAGTGCTGGCCACCGAGGCCTACGAAGCACTCGCGACCGACCCACCCGGCAGGCTGAGCAAGGTCCAGACCGCGCTCACCCAGATGCCCGACCGCCCCTTGCGCTGGCTGCGTGAAAACGGGCGTTACCTGGCACCGAACAACACCGGTGACTTTCTCTACGACATCGCCATTGCCATCCGCAACCTGTGCGCGGTGCATTACGTGATCGGCGTGACCTTGCTGACCATCTTCCTTTTGATGTTTGCCCTGCGTTACGGCAGCCTGCAGATTCCCTGGGAGGGGTTTCATGCGCTGGGGCTTACGCTGGAATCCATGATGCAGCCCAGGCCTCCGCTGAAGGGTGGAGACATCTGGTTCAGCCCGTGGTTTGGGGTGCTGGGCATCTGGCTCGTGCTTGCGGTCATACCGTGCGGCGCGGCCTACTGGCTCGACCAGGACACCTCGCCTTCCGGCGCCGGTACAGCCGGCGCAAGGAAAGCGCCGCTGCCGGCCATCCCCGCCCCAGCGCTTGCGGCCGCCGGCTTGCTGGCCGCGGGTGTGCTGGCTGCCTGTGTCTTCTGGAGCCGGGTAGCGCCGCCGGCCGCCGGCGCCGGGTCACTGCTTGAGGCTGTTCCGGTGCCCGTTTTGCTGCTGGTGCTGATCGATGTCATCCTGGCTTTTTCTTTGGGCGTGTTCTTTGTGGCGAAGTACCTTCCGCAGCAATCACCCGGGCTGTTTCGCAACCGCATCACACGGTGGCTTTCGCGGGTATTGACGTACTCATTCATCATTGCCGTGCTGGCGCTGATTGAAACCGCGGGGCAAACGCTGTATCTCTGGCTGGCGACAAGCCAGTCAACACCGCTCACTGTTTTCAGCGTGGCCGGCGTGGTCGCAGCCCTGGTGGCGGCCGTGAAGCAGTTTGCGCCGGTGCTGGCCCAGCCCGGAAAAGACGGTTTGCTCAGCAGGCTGCCGCTCAACACCCTGCTTGGCGCCGTCGGGTTGGCGCTGGCCCTGCTGCTGGCCGTGGCCTGGAACTGCGCGGCCGCGGCCCTGCTGTTTGGCATGCAGCCGCCGCTGCCGGGGCTTGGGCAGCTGATGATCGAATCCATGTTCACCACGGTCCGTTTTGGCGCGGACTCATCATGGGTCTGGCAATACTTCTACCCCGTCATCTCCATTGTTTTTTGCCTCCTGGCTGTGGCGGTAGCGGGCTACTTTCTGGGGTTCATCAATTTGTCGAGCCTGCAGGTGATGTACGGTGCGCGCCTCACGCGTGCCTACCTGGGGGCGTCCAACAAGGCACGGTTTGAATCGGAACGGCCCAAGATGGACGTGACCGAAGCCGATGCAAGCGACGACTTCACGCGCGAGGCCTACTACCGCAACGACCACCTGGGCCCGGCCCACCTCATCAACGTGACCATCAATGCCACCACGGGCACCGGCGACCAGCTCACCCAGCGGGACAGGCAGGGCCTGCCGCTGGCAGTCACACCCGCGGGCATCACCGTGGACGGCCGGCTCTGGAATGCAAAGACCGGCAATTTTGCAGGCACGCAGGCCAAAGCCGCCAGGCGGGCGCCGCCCGAGCTGTCCATCGGCCAATGGGTGGGCGTGTCGGGCGCGGCATTTTCGACAGGGCTGGGCCGCGGCACCTCGCTGGGGCAGGCCATGCTTTTCACCATCACCAACATACGCCTGGGCTGGTGGTGGGACTCCGGCAAAAAGGACACCAAAACACCTTTTTTTCTATGGCGCAACCAGAGCTATCTGCAGTGCGAATTGCGGGCCCGCTTCCTGGGCACGGACGGCTCGCACTGGTACCTGAGCGACGGCGGGCACTTTGAGAACACCGGTGTCTTCGAGCTGTTGCGCAGGCGGGTGGATTTCATCGTCTGCTGCGATTGCGGCGCAGACCCGAACTACAGCTTTGAAGACCTTGCCAACCTGATGCGCCTGGCACGCATTGATTTCGGTGCCGAGTTTGAATGTGTCGGGCCGAGCGCGGTTCCCCGGCTTGCACCCAATGCCGCCACACTGGCGCCTTATTTCGCCCGCGACGAATCTGAACTGCGCCCGGCAACCGATCCGCTGGCGCCGCTCGACGAAAAGTGCGCGCTGCTCTACCGCGTGCGCTATGCCAGCAGCCAGCCGGGCAAGCCCTCTGAAAGTATCTTGCTGGTGCTCAAGCCGCGTTTGATCAAGGGCGCGCCCCTTGACCTGTTTGAATACCAGACCAAAAAGCCGTCGTTCCCGCAGCAAACCACGTTTGACCAGTTCTTTGACGAAGCGCAGTGGGAAAGCTACCGGAAGCTGGGCGTGCTGATCGGCTCCCGCATATTCAGGTAGTGCGTGTGGTGCCTGGCCGGGCCGATTTGGCATCATTTTGGCCTGCAGCCCTTTATGAACGGGCGCAAGCAGCTACGTTATTGATAGCAATCGAGGGGAAGGCAACAACCGTCATGCTCGCCATGTCGATCACCAGGCGGTACCTCGGCTAATGGGCTTCAGCGTGGGTTGACGCATACCGCTCCAGCAGCGCATACAGCACCAGCCCGCCCGCCAGCGGCAACAGGTAGTAAAGCGCGCGGTAGGCCAGCACCGCGCCC
The DNA here is from genome assembly GCF_056405795.1 of Polaromonas sp. P1_F1. NCBI lineage: Bacteria > Pseudomonadati > Pseudomonadota > Betaproteobacteria > Burkholderiales > Comamonadaceae > Polaromonas > Polaromonas sp. P1_F1. The sequence goes on along the minus strand of NZ_JBFUBJ010000001.1, from coordinate 397,304 downwards.
ATCAGTGCCCCCTGGCGCACGCTGCCCGACAGCAGCGCCAGGTAGACCGCCTCCAGCACACCCAGCCCGCCGGGGATCGGCATGATCACCCCCACGATGGACGCCGCCATCAGCACGCCCAGCACCGTGGTGTAGGGCACTTGCTGGCCCAGCAGCAAATACATGGCCGCGCCCATCAGTGCCCAGTTGCTGGCCGAAATTCCGAGCTGCACCAGGGCCAGCTGCGCCGAAGGCAGATTCAGCCGCCGCCCGCGCACCCGCCACGCGTGCCCGCGCGCCAACGCGCACGCCACCACGTAGCCCAGTGCAATCAGCACCATCACCACGCCCAGCAGGCGCAGCGCCGCGGCGCCAATGTGCGCCTGGCTGGGCGGCGCAATGGCGCCGGCGGCAAAGAGGCTCCCCGCCACCAACCCATAGCCCAGCCAGTTGGTCGCAAGGCTCAGGCCCACGATCTGCGCAATGGTGGCTTCGTCCAGCCCCGCCCGCGCATACAGCCGCGCCCGCAGCGCAACCCCGCCGACCAGCGAGCCCAGGTTCAGGTTAAAGGCATAGCTGGTGACCGCAATGGCCCAGGTCTGCAGGCGCGGCAGCTTGTGGCGCGTGTGCTGCCGGCCAATCAGGTCAAAGCAGCCATACAGCGCATGGCTGGCCGTGGCCAGGCCCAGCACGGCAAGCAGCAAAAGAGGCGAGTAGCGCCGCAGCGTCTGCCAGGCGCCTTCCCAGTCCACCTTGTGGGCATGGGAAACCAGCAAACCCAGGACGACGATGCCCAGCGCAGGAAACACCCAGCGGCGGATGCGCGGCCACAGCGACGTTGCGGCTGCCGGGGACGTGCTGTCGGGAAGGTGAGCCGCAGTGCTGGGCATGATCAGTGCATTTTCAGCAAGGCGCAAAGCGAACTCCAGCCAGGCTGGCGCTGATTTTTGTAGGCGAAAACCGACGGCGGCCCACCACGCCGCAGCGCCGCCCCTTCAGCGCTCCAGCTCAAGGCCTGCGGGATGCAGGCGGTTCCATGGCGTTGCCTTCTCAAACGCAAACGCCGCGCGCAATATCGTGGGTTCGGCAAACGGGCGCCCGATCACCTGAATGGAAACCGGAAGGCCGTTGGCCGAAAGCCCTGCCGGAACGGCCACCGAACACAAATCAAGCAGGTTCACAAAGCGCCCGAAGCGCGACAGTGGCGTGGCGAGTTCATCGACCTCGCTGACGGGAATGGCGGTAATGGCGTTGGTCGGAAATACACAAACATCCACGCCGTCCATGGCCTCCAGCATCGCGGCTTTCGCAGACTCGCGGTCGCGCAGCAGGCTGATGTACTGGGCGGCCCCGATGTCCCGGCCCAGCATGATCCGCCGCTTGATGTTCGGGTCAAACTCCAGCTCACTGCGCTCAAAAAGCGTGCCGAGATTGGCATAGCCTTCGGCGCTCATCAGGCTGCCTGCAATGCGCATGGATTGCGCCAGGCTTTGCGGAAGCGGCTTGTCCACCAGGGTCATGCCGAGCCCGGTGAATACGGAAAGAGACCTGTCATAAGCCTTCAGCACTTCCGGGTCCACGTCTTCGCGTTCAGCTTTTGGCAGGGTCCAGACCCGCATTCCCCTGACATCTTTTTCAATCTCTTTTGAAACCGAACGCGAGGGCGAAAAGCGGGATGCCGCGTCCTGCGGGTCGGGCCCCGCCAGCACGTCCAGCAGCGTTGCGCAATCCTTCACGGTCCGCGTGATGGGCCCCACCGTGTCATGCGTGGGGCACAGGTCAATCAGGCCGTAGCGGCTGATCAGACCATGTGTCGTTTTCAGCCCCACCAGCCCGCAGAGCCCGGCCGGAATGCGAACGGAGCCGCCGGTGTCCGTGCCCAGCGCTGCGCTGGCCATGCCCGCCGAAACCGCCACGGCCGAGCCGCTGCTGGAGCCGCCGGGCACACGGTGGGTTTCAAGGTCCCAGGGGTTCCAGGGTGTGCCCATGGAAGTATTGGTTCCCCAGCCGCCAAAGGCAAATTCCACCGTGTGTGTTTTCCCCAGCACGATGGCGCCGGCTGCCCTCAACCGGTCGACCACCGTCGCTGTGACGGTGGAGGTGCGCGGCGGGAGCGATCTGGAACCCGCGGTGATGGCGTGGCCTTTAATTTCAAAAAGGTCTTTGACGGCAATGGTCACACCATGCAGCGGGCCCACCGTGAAGCCGGCCTGCCTGAGCTTGTCCAGGCCGCGGGCGGCCTGCAAGGCTTCATCTGCATAGAGGTCTACATAGGCGTGCAGCTTGGCGTCAAAGGCGTCTATGCGCGAGAGCTGGTTTTCGACCAGTGTTTCGCTGTTGGTCTCTCCGCTGGCAAGCGCTTCGAGCGTCTGCTCCATGGAGGCGTAGGCAAGCGATGTGTTGAGAGAGGAATTGGCGATGGAGGTCATGCAGCACCCATGACCCGCCGGCCGCGCGAGAGGCGCTTTTCAAGCGCGCGCGAAAGCATTGACAAGGGAAAGGCAATGGCAAAGTAAAAGGCGCCCACCAGCAGGAATATGTGCAGGGGCAGGAAGAACTCGCTGGACATGGCCCGCGCCGTCAGCATGAGTTCGTCCGTGGCGATCAATGCGCACAGCGAGCTGTCTTTTAACAGCGCCACATAGGTGTTCAGCAAGGGTGGCAGCATGACGCGCAGCGCCTGGGGAAACACCACATGCATAAACACCTGGTGCGGCGCCAGGCCAACGGCCAGGGCTGCTTCGCGCTGCCCGCGGTGAATCGACTGCAGGCCTCCGCGCAAAATCTCGGCAACATACGCCGCGCCGTGCAGGCCCAACCCGATCACCCCGGCCCAGAAGCCCGGCAGCGTAAGCCCGAGCGGCGGCAACGCAAAGTAGAGTGCCAGCAGCAGCGCGAGCAAGGGCACGGTGCGCACGAACTGAATGAAGAAGTTGGCGGCAAAGCGCAGGGCCGGCCGGCCGCTGCGGATCATGGCCGCCAGGGCCGCGCCCAGAAGCAGGGCCATCACAAAGCCCGCAGATGACAGCTTTGCCGTTACTTTGGCCGCCTCTGCAAGGCGGGGAGCCCAGTCGGGCCAGTATTGCAGGAAGACCGCAAAAAAACTGTTCATCGCTTGTTCTCCATGCGGCTTTCGGCCTTGGCAAATCCCCAACTGACCGGCAGCACCATGGCCGCGTACAACAGCATGGCGGCAAGGTAGATCAAAGTGGTTTCAAAGGTAGAGGTCACCAGGTTCCTGGCAAAAAACATGATTTCCGGCGCGGCAATCGCAGAGGCAATAGACGTGTCTTTGAGCAGCTGGCTGGTGTAGTTGCCGAGGGATAGCCACGTCACCCGCAGCATTTGTGGAAGAAGAATATGAATCAGCGCCTGCCGCGGTGTCATTCCGACGGAAAGGGCGGCCTCGCGCTGGCCGGCATGAAGGCACTTGAGCCCGGCGACAAATACATCGCACAACACCGCTGCGCCAACCAGCCCCAGGCCCAAAATCGCCGCCACCAGCGGCGAGAGCCGTATGCCCACCGCCGCCAGCCCGAAATAGATCACAAAGAGGTGTGCCAATGCCGGAACGTTGCGCATCCATTCGATGTAGGCGGCAATGGCCAGCTTCAGCAAACGAAAGCGCGCGAATGTGACTGTCACCGCCAGCAGCATTCCGCCTGCCAGCGCAATGACGAAAGCACCCAGGGCCACCACCGCGGCGGTGACCGCGCCACCCACCAGCACAGCGAGGATGCCCCCGAAAATTCCAAGCTGTTCCATCACCTGGCCAGCCCCGGGTTGTCCGCCACCTGGCCGAGAAAGCTGCGGGTGCGTTCCAGCTGCGGGTTGTTGATGACGTCCAGAGCGGGGCCCTGCTCAACAATGTGGCCGCCGTCCATGAAGATCACGCGGTCGGCCACGTCCCTGGCAAAGCGGATTTCGTGCGTGACCAGAATCATCGAGCGGCCTTCTTCGGCCAGCTCACGAATTACCGTCAGCACCTCGCCGACCAGCTCAGGGTCAAGCGCAGAAGTCGGTTCGTCAAAAAGAATGAGCTTGGGTTGCTGGGCCAGGGCCCTGGCAATGGCCACGCGCTGCTGTTGCCCTCCGGACAAACGCTCCGGGTATTCATTCGCCTTGCTGGAAAGGTGAACCTTCTCCAGCATGGCGTCGGCCAGCTCATAGGCTTCGGGCTTCGACATGCCGCCGGCCTTGATGGAGCCCAGGGCGACGTTGTCGCGAACGTTCAGGTGCGGCCACAAATAAAACAACTGGAACACCATGCCGATCTCGCGGCGCTGCGGCGCGAGTTCGCGGTCATTCATGAAGCGGAACCCGCCGTGCCGGGTTGGCACCTGGCCTATCCGTTCACCGTCAAGCACGATGGCGCCTTCGCCTGGTTGTTCCAGAAAATTCAGGCAGCGCAGGCAGGTCGACTTTCCGGAGCCGCTGGGCCCGATCAGCGAAAGGGTTTCGCCTTTACGCAGGTCAAAGGAAATTCCCTTGAGCACTTCGAGCGGGCCGTAGCTTTTTTTCAGCCCGTCGACTTTTAACAGTGTGTTGTTCATTGGGTTCAGTTTTTTGACGCAGACGAACGCATGAGAAAAACACGCGTTCGCCTGTATCCATGCTTCGAAGGGCTTACTTGCAGGACGGCAATTTCCAGTCGGCAGGGCGGTCTACGCCGGCGCGGAAGTTCTGGCCCACGGGCACATACCAGACGTCTTGCACCAGGCCGTATTTGCCGCCGATCTTTTTGAGCTCACAGCTCTGCCAGAGCTTGGCGATTTCCGCGTTCACGGCCTTGGCGAGTTCCGGGTTGTCCTTGTTCAGGCCAAACACCACCTGGCCCAGCCCGGTGAGCAGGGGGTAGTCCGGGTTGTTGTCAACAAAGGCGTTGAACTTGAGCTTCCACTGCGGGTTACGCGAAATGGCGTACTGCATCACGGGCGGGTCGCCGATGACGGCGTCAATACGGCCGGCCAGCAGGTCGCGCACTGCCGCGTCGGATGTGTCATACATCGTCAATTGCAGGCCGGTGATTTTGCGAAGCTCCGGAATGAACGAAAAACCGGTGATCGTGCCGACCTTTTTGCCTTCCAGGTCCTTCAGGTGCGACCAGTTGGTCTTGCTCGACTGGGTGATGCCGTTCTTGAAGTAATGAATCGGGTCGCTCAAGGTCATGATCTTCGAGCGCTGCTCGGTCCAGCCCATGGTGCCGGCCATCACGTCGACACGTTTGGCCTGCACCGAAGCAATGGTGCCCGACCATTCCATGAGGGCGGGCTTGACCTTGAGCTTCACGGCCTCAGCCACGCGCTGAAGGATCTCGCCGTCGTAGCCAATCATGGCGCCGTCCTGGTAGCCGGTGCCCGGCATGTCACCGGTGAAGGCGATCGTCAACGCGTCTTTTTCAACGGTTTGCAAGGCCTGGGCGTTGGCAGCCGGCAGTACCGCCCCCGCGGCGAGAAGCATGCACAAGAGGCGTGCGGCGAATGTTTTTTTCATGAAAACTCCTGATGGTGGTTTAACGAAACTCTCACTGACGGGGTGGATGGTATGAAGCGCCGTCAACTTGTCATAGGAAGCTTTGGCGTGTAAATTGAACGTATGCGACATTCGGGAAAATTACCTACGAAGGGCGCTTCTGCGCCCAAAGCTGCGGCGGTAAAGCGCGCAAAGCGTGCACCCGCGAAGGTCAACAGGGCGGCCGGCGTACAGGATGAGGGCAACCAGCTGGTGGACCGGCTTGACGCGGCCAAGGCCAAAACGCCTCCCAAAACCGGTGTGGAACTGCGGGTCGGTATTTTTCTGTGCCCGCGTTTTCCCCTGTTGTCGCTGGCGGGGCTGTGCGATGCGCTGCGCCACGCCGCAGACCTGGGCGACCAGAGCCGGCAGCTTCGCTGCACGTGGGCGGTGCTCAGCGCCGCCGGCGAGACCGTGGCCTCCAGCTGCGGCGTCGAAGTGGCCACGCTGCCCGCGGCTTCGTCGGACTGCAACTTTGATTACGTGGCTGTGATCGGGGGCTTGCTGCCCTTCATGAAAACGGCCGACCCTCGAGGTGTGAAGTTTCTGAACCACGCCGCAAAAGCCGGTGTGCCGTTGATCGGCATTTGCACCGGCAGCTTTGTGCTCGCGCGGCATGGGTTCATGCAAGGCCGCATGGCCTGCGTTCATCCCTTCCATGTCAATGACTGGAAGGAAGCCTTTCCCGATCTACCCTTCACCACCAACTGCGACTACATCTTTGATGGTGACCGGATCACCTGCGCGGGCGGCATCTCGATCATCGAGCTGGCCACCGAGCTGATTCGCCTGCACTGCGGCCCGGACCGCGCCGCCAAGGTCGTGCACCAGATGACGGTAACCCGCAAATCCGCCATCTCGCACGTCGCACGCCGGCGCGCGCTGGGTTATGCCTGTGCCGACAATGACAAGCTCCGCCAGGCGATTGTGCTGATGGAAAAGAACATCACCACGCCGCTTGAAATTTCCGTCATCGCCAAAATTGTGGATTCCAGCAGCCGGCAACTTGAACGGGTCTTTCTGGCAGAAACGGGCGCTTCCCCTTCAGGGTTTTACCGCAACTCGCGGCTGAAATACGGCCGGTGGCTGCTGACCTCAACCGATTCACCGGTGAGCACCATCGCCTACGAATGCGGCTTTGCCGATGCCTCGCACTTCATCCGGCACTTTCAACAGCTGTATGGTGTTTCGCCCGGGCGGTTGCGGAAGGCGTTGCCTGCGGTGGAGGTGTAGGCCCAATTACTGGCCCAGATAGAGGCCCAGGTAGAGGCCCCCGGGGAGCATTTCCGCTTTTCTCAACCTCCTCGTATCGGGGCAGCTCCACCCAGAAGACGCTGCCGCGTCCCTGGCGTTCCGTCATGCCCACCGGGTGCCCCAGCAGCTGGCTCAGTCGGTAGACGACCGCCAGCTCCAGCCCAAAGCCCTCGGCCATGCCCTGCTGCGGAATGCCTTCAGAGAAAGTCTGCTGGCGTTCACGCGCAACGCCCGTGCCTGTGTCCCACAGCTCTATGCGCCACTTGCCCCGGCGCTGCCGCGCGGCCAGCAACACACCGCCGCCATGCGTGTTGCGCAAGGCATTGGACAGCAGGCAACCCACCAGCCGCGTGAGCAGCACCGGGTCTGACACCGCCCGTCCCGCGGCGGTTCGGGTGCGCAGTCGCAGGCCTTTTTCGCGCGCCTGCGGCGTGTGCTCTTCGGCCAGCGTGTGGACCAGCGCGCCAAGGTCTACCGGCTGCAGGTGCACGCTCAGCGAAGCCGGTTCCAGCCCCGCCAGGCTGAACAGCGATTCAAACAGCTCGTCAATCTTGCGTGTCGAATCGCCAATCTTGCGCGCAATCTGCGCCGCGAACTCCGGCTCTTTGGTCAGCCAGTCGGCATACGGGCCCAGCGCCTGCACGGGGTGGCGCAGCTCATGCGCGGCGCTGGCAATAAAGCTGCTCCGCACGGCCTCCGCCTCCGCCAGGGCCTGTTTTCGCTCCTCCAGAGCCTTGATCAGTTCCTGGCGGTCGAACTGCCGCTCCAGGCTCATGTGCTGGGCCCGGTACATGCGCCGGCCCGTCACATGGGCCACCCACAGGAAAACCAGCACCACCCCCATCTCGGCGCCGGTGTCGAGCACCGAAGGAACACCCCCCGTCAGGTCTACTCGCCAGGCCAGGGCCGCCAGCACCGAGGCACTCAAGCCGTTGCAGTACGCTGAGACGGTACGCAAGCTCGGCGGGCCCGAAGCCACCGCGACCACCGCGATGCCCCCCAGGATCATGATGCACACCAGCTGGTCTTCAATGGGGGCCTGGCGGTACACCACAAACATCAGCGAGCCCCAGACCACCGCGCTCAAGGGCCAGGCCCATCCAAGGAGCGACATGAACTCCCGCAGCGCCACCCCGTCGGCCTCCGCCAGGCGGTGGCGGTAAGCATGCAGGATGGCATAACGCAGCAGCGTCATGGAGCCGGTGGCCAGGGTCCATACCCACAAATCCCATGGCGCCACACGCCCATGCAGCATTGCCACCACCACCAGAATGATCAGCACGGCCGCATGCAGCGTAGGCCGCGCATTTTGCATAAACGTGCGGGCCAGCTGCACGCTGATCCAGGTCTCGCGTGGGGTCATCGAACGGCGCCTTCGGGGGCTGCTGGCGTGGTGGGCGTCATTGAGAGCGGATTCTTCTGTGAGCGGGGCGGGGTGCGGGCAATAACAATATCAGTGATTTTCCCTTGAGTACCGGGTGGGAAGAAGAGGGTGGGATTGGGGGCTTCTACCTATTATTTGGCTTATGGAATCTGCCCGCCTTCGCTTGGGGAGATCTTCATGAAGACCTTCTTTGCCAGGTATCGGGGATTGCGGCGCGGCCGTTTGGCGGTGCGCCGTGTTCCATTGGCTTCACGCCAGCCGGGGCATAAAAGTCTTGTTTTTGTTGCCCCGCCAGCCTTGTGCTGATCTTGCCAGTGTTGGCGGCGTTGGGCGAGCCGTCTTTGGTTGTCGTTGGGCGGTGGTTACACGGGCGGAACGTGTACCTTTTTATTCATGGCTGGGGTGTGTGAGCCTAGCGCGGGACGGATGAAGTGATTGTCTCGGCGGCAGCATCATGCTGGTAAAGCCTTTTGTCTACGACCCACTGGACAGACGCACTCGATTTCAGCAACACCGATGCCGACGTCATCATTGCCCACGGCAAAGGCGGCTGGTCTAACCTGGTCGAAGTGCCGCTGATGCGCGAGCGCCTGGTACCCCTGTGCACGCCGCAGCTCGCCGTCAGCCTGCGCGAGCCGAGCGACCTCGCCGGTGTGACCCTCTTGCATGCCACCGCCAACCGGCACGAATGGCTGACCTGGCTGCGCGGCGCCGGCGTGCCCGACCTGCAGGGCGCGCGTGAGCAGCTGTTTGACACGGTAGACATGTGCGTCCAGAGCGCGGAGCGCGGCCTGGGCGTTGCCGTCACCGACGCGGCGCTGTTCACGGTCCTGATTGCTTCGCAGAAGGTGGTGACGCCCTTTGACCTCGAGGTCGACAGCGGGAATGCCTACTTCCTCACCTATCCGCCTGAGCGGCGGGAGCAGCGGAGTATTCGGCTGTTTGAGGAATGGACGCTGTCTGTGCTGCGAGGATGAGGATGCAGTGGGCGGTGAGGGTGACTATCGCCAATATGTAGTTATCGATAGTTGGCACCGTAAACAGTATTTCCGCTATGGGCCATGAACCGACATATGCGAACGACCGCTCTCGACGCTGGATTTGTTGTCACTGCTGGCTCACTACTTCGCGAACGAATATTCGTTACAGGCTGACCTCAGCCCCTCGGGCTTGTCAGGCTCTCCTACTGCTGTAGCGACTGCCAGTCGTTGGGGAGCGGCTTCCTCGTATGGCCGCGACACTGCAGAAAATGGCGACGAGGGCGATGCGCATTCCGTGAATTCAACAAACAAATATTATGGGACGTGTTACAGATTCGATCTCGCTGGAAATCGAGCGCCTGCTCCAAAGTGGAAAGCAGCGCGGTGGCCCGGATAAAGACAGGCGTCCGCTCCTCGTTGACCGTGTCTGACTCCATCACGACATAGCGAGCCGGATAACGCTTACGCGCGAAGTTGTTCTCAAGCCGTCCACCCACAAGGCAGCGGTGGATTGACAGTGCCTGGCCAGCACACCGGCGCGAACGTGCAACCGCGGCAGCAAAGTCGGTCATCGATCATCGGGACCTGGCAACGCGATCTGCGCCGATCTAGCATGTCGCGATGCGCACAGTGATGAGGCTTATCGTCAGCGAACAGTACCCTGGGTGTAATCGTCGACCTCAAGATGGCTGAATCACCCGCCGCGCGATGTGCGGCCTTGCAGGTCCCCCAGCTGTGGAAGTCACAGGCCAGGTCTGGACGCGCCCTCACAAAGTGCGTGTCCTGGCCAGTGACGACGATCCAGTTGTCCTTGTGTTTCGGCAGGTCCTTCACAAACGATGTGAAGACTTCGACACCATGCAATGGCTGCCTTGGAAAACCGCGGAAATCGACGGTTGAAGACGGGTGGAGTTCGACGCCGAGTTGCTCCGAGGTCCTTTTCAAGAGGGCCGCGGCGGCCTCGCCAATCGAAGCCACATGGGCGTCCAAGAACAAGTCCACCCCGTGTTCATCCCTACCGTACTCCATGTACTCGGCATCCGTCTCCTCCAACACCGTCAACCGCATGCCGTCGAGACCTTGAAGCACGAGTGCCGGATGGATTGCAATCCTTGGCTTCTTTCCAAATAGAGATGTACCTGCCGTCTCATAGCTCACCAGCACCGCGTGGAAGCACTTGTCGAGCGTGTCGCTCGTCAAGAAGTTCGAGATCTCCGTCGGGCGGACGCTGGCCGGCGTCTCCTCGACCAACGAATCCTTGGATAGCAACTCATAGAGCTGCGGGGCGTCGTTTTTGTAGTTTTTCTTCTCGAAGTGCTTGATGGAGTTGCTCTGAGCGGGACCTTCCACAAACGCAGCTACCGGATCGATGAAGACGACAATCCATTCGCCACTGCAAATGACGGCCCTCGGCAACCGATGCCCGTGGAGCTTGTACAGGCGACTGACGTAGTTGCCGACCTGGACGATGTAGTCCGGCCAATCGCCGGCAAGCGGCGATTCCGCGGTCTTACCGCCCCCGCGCCAATGGTCGATGGCGTTCGCCAATACGTCGTCAACTCGGAAGGCCCCATCCTTGCGAGGCTGCAGAAAGGGCTTTTCCCATGCCTTGGCTTCGATCAGCAGCGCGGGGACGTCGGTCTCACACGCCTTGCCTAGGTAGTCCATGCGCGTCGTCGTCTTGTCCTTCAGCCGCGCCTCTTCTACGACATCCCCACCCAGGCCCAGGGTCCACCCCAGCAGCTCGATCATGGCGTCAAGGAAATACACGCGCGTCGCATGCTCGTGCAGGTCACCGACGGGACCACCCGCGTAGGGCGCTGCAGCGATTGGTCCATCCGTTGCTTCTAGACGTTCCAAGAGTTCGGCGAACTTTCCCGGGAAATCCGCCTTGCGCGCCATGCGACTCACTGGAGCAGCTCCGGCAAGCGGTAGAGCAGCTTGCGTGCCGAAGTCCAGCCAGCCTCCATGAATATCTCAAGGCAATCAACCAGCGCCTGGCGTCGTTGTTCGTCCTCAAAGATCTCCTTGTTGTCCGCCAGGAAACCGCTGATCAGTCGCACCATCAGTTCAGCGCCCAATGCCTCGAACTGATACCCGCCATTCGATCCGCCGGTTCGAATGGCGTGAGCCGTGAGATCGAATGCCTTGATCGGATCCTGTGGTGCGAGCACCTCGATGAGCTGCAGTAGTTGATAGATGGTGTGGGCGTTGGGCTGGCGGCCGATCAACTCCAGCGTCGGCCACACTTCGTTCAGGAAGACGGCACACGCTGCATCGTCGAGGCCCGAGCCACCGGTAGCGCGTTCCGTCGCGAAGTAGAGCTGCATTGCCGCCTTGTCTACGAGCTCCGCAGAAGCGCGGAGGCGCGTCTTCTGCTCTTCCGGCATAGGTTGCGAGAAGTCAACTGCGGCCAGCTGCGCGTCCGCAGCAACGACGATGCGATGCATCAAGGCCTGGGAGCGGCGCCTGACGTCGTCGTTGCCTGCCTGATCGGCCTGAAGTCCGAGCACGACCGCTTCGCGTAGCGTGTAGAGAATGGTGCCAAGCGCGCTGCTGTGGTCTGCAGGGCTGGTCATCCATTCCGTCAACTTGGTGTCCGCCGTCGCACGGTCGTAGGTGACGTGCAGGATGGCGAACAGGTCAGCCAGCATTTCCTCCGCGTCCGATTCCTTGGGCGTGCCGACGTACCTCGCCATCAAGTCGTAGACCAGGGGCTCCGTTCGCCCAGGATCCGCGTGGATGACCGAATGCAGAACGCCCACTGTTGACTTCAGGACGGCAAGGTTCGTCTCGTCCCTCAACCGGGACGTCAGGTGAGACCAAAACCCTTCCCGGTCAATGTTCCAGATGCGCACCAGATGCCCGATGCACTGTGACCGCGTGGCAGGATGGGGATCACTCATGAGGCGGTCGATGTCCGCCACAAGGCGAAGATACAGGTCTTCACGCTGCAGGCAGGCGTCCAGCGCTGCCGCGGCGGCCTCGATTCGCGCGGCAGGCCCACCCCACGATTGAGACCGCTCGTAGTCGCTCTCCGTGGTGTCGTCGACATCCGGGTTGGCCGAGGTGCTTGCAATGCGCAGCAACGCGAGAAACCGATCCCCGGGATCGAACTGGTCCGTGGCCACCAGCCGCTCACCCTGGGCTAAGTGATTGCACCCCTCGCCGATCAAGCCCTCCCCGTTCAGGCGCAAGGCGGGATGCAGGTCCGGTGCATGAAGGCTGCTCGCAACGGCTTCCAACAGCGACAGCGTCTGCTCGGTGCCGATGTCGTCACCCTGTTTGCCACGCTGTGTTTCATGCACCTTCTTGGCGGCGTCAAACGCCTGTATCGCGGCAGCATTGCCCGGCAAGGACTTGTCAAGATCCCGGATCCAGAAGTACGGCTCGGTCGGCCCCGATCCGCTGGTGATCCTGAACAGCCTCTCGTTCTGCTTGCTTCTCCCGAGCGCCTCGGTGGACATCGCGTCAAGCACGGCCTTGGCCTGATCGGTGGCCAGTTGAGACCGACCGATGACGCTGAACAAGCGGTGCATCAAGGCGGATCTGGCCTCATCAGTGTGGGTGAAGCCATCCATGGCAAAGCTGGCAGCCGAGGACTCCAGGCGCTCTCGCTGTTCAGCGCTTCGCCGAGCATAACCCTTCGCGACTAGGTCGATCGCGTCTTTGCGGGTCTCGGGTTGGGTCAGCCACGCTTCGTCGGCAGCGATGGGCCAGAGCAGATCGACGCAGCTGTCACCACGGCGTACGGCCGCCAGGAAGAGCCGCGACCAGAGCAATCCCCACCCAGGGCCCCTGGCAGTCTGGTCGGCAACGGCGCGCGCAACTGCTTCCGGAAGTTCGACGAACGCGCCGACGAACTTCAGCATCAGCGCTTCGCCATCGTGGCCATAAGAACGATCGGGCTCGTGCGCCCACACATGGCTGTTATCTCCAATGAGTTTGAACACGGCGCCGCCGATGTTTCGGCTGACGGCCTCTTTGTTTTCAGAGCTGTGCTCTCTCCTTATGAAGCCCTCAACCGCTGTGATCAGTGCGCGAGTGGCGGACTCGGGATGAGCTTTCAGAAATTTTGGATAGAACTCGGCGAGCGAATACAGCGCCATGCCGTAGTCCTGTACCGAGTTGGAGCTCAAAGACAAGATTTGGCTCCGGCTTCCGCCGATGCTCGTGGTCACGCTTTCGGTGACGCTGCCCTCAAAGGTCCATCCATAGACGTCGGCGGCAAAGTCCGGATCTGCCTCGACGAGCGGGGCGATCTCGCGGCAAAGCGCCGGCACGTCATCCCAGTTGTGGGTGGCTGCCCGGGCTGGCAAGAAGACTTGCGCGAGCAGTGCACGGGACGCGGCCGGGTTCGTCGTGTAGGTCGAAACGACCCGCGGGATCACCATCGATGCTGCGATCTTCGATTCCGGCTCGAGCGCAAGTCGCAGCAACGCGCGCGCCCCTACGCCGACTGCTTCTCCGGTTTGCGGTGGACGTGCTGTGATGACCAGGACATGGAGCAGTGATCCCAGCACGTATGGAACCGCCTGGACACACGCTGCCAGTTCACCCGCAAGAGCGGCCCATGGAGCGAGGTTTATCTCGGGCGCATCTTCCACGCGGACGGCGAGGGCAGAGACCACGTGCCGGAGCGCTGTCGCTGCATGCTCCCGGCGCGCGGCAGTGTGGACCGCGATGGAATGAACGTCCTGCGGCGTCTCGGGAAGTTCTGCACTGAGCCGCCCGGCGACGCTGCGGAAGATCGGGTCACCATTGGCGTTGCCAAGAATCCTCTCAACGGCCGTCCAGAAGCGCTCACGGCTGTTCTCCGAGCTCCAGAGCTCCTGCAGCAGGAACCCCAGAGCTGGCGCGAGCATCAGGCCGACGGTCTCCCCTCTTAGGTACTCCTTGGCACCGGAGACGATGCCATCGACATCCATTAGGAGTCGAGACGCGGCGTAGTCAAAGATGAGGTGATGCCGAAACTGGACGTAGCGATCGTTCTCGACCCTGGCCAGCACGCCATGGTGAAGCAGGCTATTCAGCGCTTCAGAATTTGAGGTCGCGATGGCGGCGGTCGGGGTTCGCAGGGTCCGACCGTCGACCATGCTTTCAACAACGCGCAGGAGGCAGGCGTCGGCACCGACGCCCAGGGGCGTGATGCGGTGATCCCAGTACAGCCGCAGCAGGCCAGCCTGACTGGCCAGATGCACAAAGGCAGCTACAGTCATCCCTGAATTCAGCAGCTCGCCGATCAAGCGGGTGTTGAAAGGGACCATCGCCAGTTGCTGCAGCTCCACCGGCACGCCGGCTAGAGCCCGACGCAAATGCGGAGCCTGATCCAGCACGCGCTGGAATTCATCGGCGGACCAGGATGGCACCGCCAGGTGCCTGACCATCGAGAACGTGCTGTCCTGGTAGTCGGCGTGGGCAGGTCGCCCCTTGAACAGCTCGCGAAAGCGCACGCCCATCCGCAGGTCAAACGTGCGAATCGAGGCGATGACCTTCCAGCGCCCTTTCAAAGCCAGGACGCGCTCAATGAGCGTCCGGAAAGCCCCCTCCCCCTTACCGCCGCGGGTAGCGTCAAGCGCGTCGATGACCAGCCAGCCGTCGGTCGGTCCGTCCCAGGCTTGCAGCACGCTGACCAGGTCGTGATCAAGGTCGAGCTCCCGCTGCAGTCCCGCGAGATCCTGGACGCTGTAGCGATCGACCGCCATCTCAACCACATCACCATGCGCTCGCAGCTCACGGGCGAGCGTGTTGATGACCGCGCTCTTGCCCGCCCCGGGCTCGCCGATGAGAAGAAGTGATCCATCTCTGGCGGCCGCCAATGCGGCGGGCTGGCAATCCCGTGTGATCTTGATCACGCCGTCGGCCTGGTCGATCTTTTCGTAGCTCTGGAGATCGACGCCGATCTGCAGGGAATGCGCCTTCAGCTTCTTGACGTCCCTGTCGAACTGCGGCGGCGCGCGCAGGGGGATGCTCTCGGCCCCGAGCGCCTGGCGCAGCTGAGCCAAGTCGCCACCGCCGCGCTGAGTCATCCATCGCTTGGAGATGACAGTCAGCGTGTTGATCAACGGGCGCGCCTGGGAAGGCTCCACCACCACCGCCGCCATCGTGTCGAGCGCCTGACTGTCGGTACCGTCTGGATCGAACGTGATGACTCTGATCAGCGCGGCGAGCTCGCGCAGAAGCTCGGCCGGCATGTCCTCAGATGTAGTGGCGACCCAGGCCGCCTCCACGCACGACTTGAACACGTCAAGTGCCCTGTCCTCTTCTTTGTTGAGCGCGATCGGCGTGGGCTGCGAGAGGGATCGCAGGGCTGCGGGGAGGTCTAGACGGATGGACGAAGGGGCTGATGGCCCGACCGCCAACACTAGCCGGTCGTGGGCTGGGTCCAGCGGCCGGTTCCAAAGATCTGTTCTATCGCCATCGCGGCATTCCAGCCAGTGGCGAACGAACTGTTGGATGGTCTTCGCCAAGCCGCCTTTGGAGTTGGGCGAGAGGTCCACCGAGGTCTTGGCCTGCACCGCGATGAAGCCATCCAGGGAAGTCGCCACCAGGATGTCATCGACCGGCGCTTYGCTTTCGAACCGAATCCAGACGGGAACTGCCGCCCCCAAACCGAGCGAGTGATCCACCGGACGCTGCGCGAGCAGCTGCAGGCCGAACATCGCCCCGAGCTTCGCCTGGAACTCGAAGCCGCCTGCCGCGGCCGAGCCGCCAGCTTCAACGCCTTTTGAACTTGTTGGAATCCGTGAGGTAGCCAAGATGACCCACTTTTCTGATTTCGTGATGCGATCGCGGAAATTGTTCTAAGCGTCAGATGCCCTACGCCTACACCTGACGTCGGCGCCCAGTGGCACCAACACCAAGAATTGTCTCCCATATCACATCTTCCGTTAAAGATATTCCAACGACGAATGGCGGCACCCGCTGTATTACGCCATCCAGCATCCAGAGGCGTTGTCACCTGTGCCGGCTGCTTTCAGGCACTGAATCTGATCGTTCGGAATTCCGCTTTGTCGTCGAAAGCAGTCGTGTCGACTGACTATGGATAAGTACATATTGTCGGTAGCCAGATAAATCATCGATTAGCGAAGCGGGGGAGGCGAAGGGGTAGCAGGTCCATGATTCCCGCTCCGTGGCTTCTGCACCGCGCACGCCACCCGGCGTATTCCCCAACGCCCGTCCGGTCCTCAGAATCGGCTCATCGCTGCGACATAGGTGTACGTATTTTCCGGTTCACCATATCAGTAGTGGAGTGAGAAGCGAACGAAGCGGAACCCCGCGCTAAGCAAAGCAACATCACTACCGAGCCGTAAACCCAACCGGCAACAGCGGCGGCCCCGTCCGGTACATATCCACATAAATCGCAATCGTCTTGCTGCCTCCGTCAACCTGAATGTCGTAAACATCCAGCAGCCCGCCACCTGAGGGAAGCCCGCTACCCGTCGGGATCGATTTGTCCTCGTATTCGCAGCAGGCGCCTCGGCGTTCATAGGTCACGGGTTCGCCTTTTGGTCCGCGCAGTGAGTTGAGGTACAGATGGTGAAAGCTCTTGTCTCTCGGTCCTGTCTTGATGGGTTTCGCGGCAGAGTAGCCGTAGCCCGGGTCGGTGGCGGTTTGTAACTTGATGACGCGCAGATAGGGCGCTGCTGAATCTGATCGGCCGTTGGGGATGCCTTTTCCTCCTACGCGGGTGACGGAAACAATCCTGGGCTCGGGGTTGCTTGCACCTGGGCCAGGCTGGGTGGTCTGGCACCCTGCGAGGTTTGCGGCGGTCAAGGCAAGGATGAGCAGGTGTGAAGAGCGGGAAACCAGCGCGTTCATATAAGAGAGTCCTCGTTTTTAGTTTGATATGGAAGAGAGGTCAGCGGGCGCAGTGACCTCCCTGTAATGCCGGCCCTCACCGGCACCCCACAGCATAAAGGCCACCCCGCATACGCCACCCGGCGTATTCCCCAATCTCCCTCCGGTCCCCAGAATCGGTTCATCGCTGTGTAAAAGCCCTGGTTTCCCCTGGTTTTGGCGCAGCGAAACGCGACTCACCTACCTATCTACCGGAGCGAGGATTCACATGCAACAACGTCGATTTACCCTCAAGGCGATGACCGCCGCAGTCGCACTGGCAGGCCTTGGCGCCATGCCGGCTTTTGCCCAATCGGGTGGCACCATCAAGGTTGGCATCTTGCACAGCCTGTCGGGCACCATGGCAATTTCTGAAACGACCCTGAAAGACACCGTGCTGATGGCGATCGAAGAGATCAATGCCAAGGGCGGCGTGATGGGCAAGAAGCTCGAGCCCGTGGTGGTTGACCCGGCTTCCAACTGGCCCCTGTTTGCTGAAAAAACCAAGCAGCTGCTCGGTCAAGACAAGGTTTCCGTCATCTTCGGTTGCTGGACGTCTGTTTCCCGCAAGTCGGTACTGCCAGTGGTTGAAGAAATGAACGGCCTGCTGTTCTACCCCGTGCAGTACGAAGGTGAAGAACTCTCCAAGAACGTGTTCTACACGGGTGCAGCGCCTAACCAGCAGGCTATTCCTGCGGTTGACTATTTGATGAGCAAGGCCGGCGGCGGCGCCAAGCGCTGGGTTCTGCTGGGCACTGACTACGTGTACCCACGCACCACCAACAAGATCCTGCGCGCTTACCTGAAGAGCAAGGGCGTGGCTGACAAAGACATCGACGAGAAATACACCCCCTTCGGCCACAGCGATTACCAAACCATCGTGGCTGACGTGAAGAAATTCTCGCAAGGCGGCAAGACGGCTGTGGTGTCCACCATCAACGGTGACTCCAACGTGCCTTTCTACAAAGAGCTGGGCAATGCCGGCCTGAAGGCCAAAGACGTGCCAGTGGTTGCCTTCTCTGTGGGTGAAGAAGAACTGCGCGGCGTGGACACGAAACCGCTGGTGGGCCACCTGGCTGCCTGGAACTACTTCCAGTCGATCAAGAGCCCGGCCAACACCGAGTTCATCAAAAAATGGTCTGCCTACGCCAAGGCCAAGAAGCTCCCCGGCTCTGACAAGCCTTTGACGAACGACCCGATGGAAGCCACCTACATCGGCATCAACATGTGGAAGCAGGCTGTTGAAAAGGCCAAGTCCACCGATACCGACAAGGTCATCGCCGCCATGGCCGGCCAGACCTTCAACGCGCCTTCCGGCATCGTGAGCAAGATGGATGAGAAGAACCATCACCTGCACAAGTCGGTCTTCATCGGCGAAATCAAGGCCGACGGCCAGTTCAATGTGGTGTGGAAGACGCCTGGCCCCGTGAAGGCCAAGCCATGGTCTCCTTACATCGAAGGCAATGACAAAAAACCGGACGAACCCGTCAAGAAGTAAGCCATAGAGCTACTGCGCAACCCGATCTGGGCCTTGCAGTGCTCGCCGTACCTCTGTACGGCTCCGCGCTGCAAAACCCACCTCGGGCTGCTCGCTACGCTCTCTGGACCACTTCTTCAATGGAGTGGTTCTGGTTCTTCCAGTCTTGACGCCGTTTTGGCGTCTACGGTCCGGTTCTTGCTCTTGGTGAGTAAGACCGGTGCCCCTCAGGAAGTTGCAGTCTGGGCGCAACGCGGTTGCGTGCTGTGCCCAACCTACAGGTTCTTTCCCCTATGCTCCGTTACCCACTTCTCCGCCTACTCTTTCTTGCTACGCTTTTGATAGCTGCTCGCGCCCATGCCTTAAGCCCTGAGGAGGTAAAAGGCATGTCAATTGGCGAGACGGAGGCACGTGTCGAGGCCCTGGGCAAGGCCGCCGCCAAGGCTGACGAAAAGACGGCTGCGTTCATTCAGGCGCTGTCTGACGATGCGGTGAAAACCAAGGGTGACAAAGTCTTTGTTGTGAAAGACGACAAGGCCTTTGACCCGATCACTGGCGCTGAGGTGCCGTTGCCGGCTGATGCCGAAGACGTGATCAATCCCAACCTGATGCGCAGCGAGATCGACAACGCGCTGGCCGCGTTGAAGCTGTTTTCCAAAGACGAGAAGCAGCGGCGCGATGCGATCAAGACGCTGGGTGGCGATACCGACGAAGCGCGGCTGCCGCTGATTGAAAAAGCCTACGCGGCTGAAACCGTGCCCGAGCTGAAGAACCAGCTCGAGCTGATGCGCGCCGCCATCATGCTGGGCAGCACCGATAAAGCCAAGCGCCTGGAAGCCGCCGCGCAGCTGGCCGGCAGCAAGAACCCCAATACCAAGACGGTGCTGATAGAGCGCCTGGGCACCGAGGCGGACGCCGACGTGAAGGTGGCCCTGCAGGCTGCGCTGGCCAAGGTAGAGGCATCACTGGAGTGGGGCAACAAGCTGGGCGCGATTTTCAGCGGCATCAGCCTGGGCAGCATCTTGCTGCTGGTGGCGCTGGGGTTAGCCATCACTTACGGGCTGATGGGCGTCATCAATATGGCGCACGGCGAGCTGATGATGATTGGCGCCTATGCCACCTACGTGGTGCAGGGCGTGTTCCAGAAATACTTCCCCGGCGCATTTGACTGGTATTTGCTGGCCGCGGTGCCTGTGGCCTTTATGGCTTCGGCGCTGATGGGCGCCGCATTGGAGCGCAGCGTGATCCGTTTCCTCTATGGTCGGCCGCTGGAGACACTGCTGGCCACCTGGGGTATCAGCCTGATGCTGCAGCAGCTGGTGCGTTCGATCTTCGGTGCGCAAAACGTGGGTGTTGAAAATCCGGTGTGGATGAGCGGCGGCGTGCAGGTGCTGGGCAATCTTTCGCTGCCTTACAACCGGCTGGTCATCATTGTGTTTGCCGTGGCGGTGCTGCTGGGCGTGGCCTGGCTGATCAGCCGCACGCGGCTGGGCCTGTTTGTGCGCGGCGTCACGCAGAACCGGCCCATTGCCTCTTGCATGGGTGTGAACACTGCCCGCGTTGACACTTACGCCTTCGCGCTGGGTTCGGGCATTGCCGGCCTGGCCGGTTGCGCGCTGAGCCAAGTGGGCAATGTGGGGCCGGACCTGGGCCAGGGCTACATCGTGGATTCGTTCATGGTGGTGGTGCTGGGCGGCGTGGGGCAGCTGGCAGGCACGGTGTATGCCGCGATGGGCCTGGGCATTCTCAACAAATTCCTGGAAGGCTGGACGGGCGCCGTGCTGGCCAAGATTGCCGTGCTGGTGTTCATCATCATCTTCATCCAGAAGCGGCCGCAGGGCATCTTCGCGATGAAGGGCCGCAGTGCGGAGGCCTGAGATGACGACCACCATGACCCCGATGCCAACCATCGTGCACCTTCCCGCCAAGGGCCCGCTGCTCACACGCGGCGGCTGGAGCGCCTTCATGATGGCGCTGATCGCCGTCTGCGCCATTGCACCCATGCTCAACCTGTGGGTGCCCGAAGGCAGCATGTTCCACATGAGCACCTACGCTGTGGCGCTGCTTGGCAAGATCATGTGCTACGCCATCTGCGCGCTAGCCATGGACTTGATCTGGGGCTACACCGGCATCCTCTCGCTGGGGCATGGCGTGTTCTTTGCGCTGGGCGGCTACGCCATGGGCATGTACCTCATGCGCCAGATCGGCCGCGACGGCAACTACAAAAGCGACCTGCCCGACTTCATGGTGTTCCTTGACTGGAAGACCTTGCCCTGGCACTGGACCTTCAGCGACAGCTTTGTCGCCACCCTGTTTTTGATTGTGGCGGTGCCGGGCATCATTGCGTTTGTGTTTGGTTTTTTTGCGTTCCGCTCGCGCATCAAGGGCGTTTACTTTTCCATCATCACCCAGGCCATGACGTTTGCGGCCATGCTGCTGTTCTTTCGCAATGAAACAGGCTTTGGCGGCAACAACGGCTTTACCGACTTCAAGCGCATTCTCAACATCCCGATTGCCACGCCGTCGATGCGCATGACGCTGTTCATCATGACCGGCCTCACGCTGCTGGGCTTCTTTCTGTTTGCCAAATGGCTGGTGGGCAGCAAGTTTGGCCGTGTGCTGCAGGCCATTCGCGACGCCGAAACACGTGTGATGTTCTCGGGCTACAGCCCGCTGGGCTACAAGCTCACGATCTGGGTCATCTCGGCCATCATGTGCGGTGTGGCCGGTGCGCTGTATGTGCCGCAGGTCGGCATCATCAACCCGAGCGAAATGAGCCCGGCCAACTCGATTGAAATTGCCATCTGGGCCGCAGTGGGCGGGCGCGCCAGCCTGATCGGGCCGATAGTGGGTGCCTTTATTGTCAACGGCGCCAAGAGCTGGCTCACGGTGGCGTATCCCGAATTCTGGCTGTACTTTCTGGGGGCGCTTTTCATCAGCGTCACGCTATTCCTGCCCGATGGGGTGGTGGGCCTGGTCAAGAAGCTACGCAAAGGCGGTGCGAAATGACCCCCGACCTTCTTGAACAGGGCGCGCGCCGCATTGAAGAACGCCTGGCTGCACTCGAAGCTGGAAAGAGCAACACCGAGTCCGGTGGCCGCAGCGCCAGTGGCCGCCGTATTGCCCACGCCGCTGGCGAGGTAGACGTTACCCACGGCCGTATCCTGTACCTGGAAGATGTGAGCGTCAGCTTCGACGGCTTCAAGGCCATCAACAAGTTGAGCCTGGACATTGCGCCCGGCGAGCTGCGCTGCATCATCGGCCCCAATGGCGCCGGCAAGACCACCATGATGGACATCATCACCGGCAAGACCCGGCCCGATGAAGGCACGGTGTTCTTTGGCAGCACGATTGACCTGCTGCGCCACAAGGAAGCCGAAATCGCCCAGTTGGGAATAGGCCGCAAGTTCCAGAAGCCCACGGTGTTTGAGCAGCTCACGGTGTTTGAAAACCTGGAACTCGCGCTCAAGACCAACAAGGGCGTGAAGCATTCGATGTTCTTCAAGCTTGACTCGGTGCAAAGCGACCGGCTGGCCGAGATTTTGGTGACGATTCACCTGGCCGACAGCGTGGGCCGCATGGCCGGCAACCTGAGCCATGGGCAAAAGCAGTGGCTGGAGATCGGCATGCTGCTGATGCAGGACCCCAAACTGCTGCTGCTCGACGAGCCGGTGGCTGGCATGACCGATGAAGAAACGGCGCGCACGGCGGAGCTGTTTTTAACGCTCAAGGGCAAGCATTCGCTGATGGTGGTGGAGCACGACATGAGTTTTATCAAGACGATTTCGGAGATCGTGACCGTGCTGTGTGATGGGTCTGTGTTGGCGCAGGGGACGCTGGATCAGGTTCAGGCGGATGAGCGGGTCATCGAAGTCTACTTGGGACGTTGAGGACACACCATGCTGAACGTCAAAAACATCAACCAGTACTACGGCGGCTCCCACATCCTGCGGGACGTGAGCCTGGACGCTCACCTGGGCAGGGTTACGGTGCTGCTGGGCCGCAACGGCGTGGGCAAGACCACGCTGCTCAAATCACTGATGGGCCTGATCCCCATCAAGACCGGCACGATTGAATTCGACGGCAAACCCATCCAGGGCAACACGCCGTATGAGCGCGCCCGCGCAGGCATCGGCTTTGTGCCGCAGGGCCGCGAGATCTTCGCGCGCCTGACGGTGGAAGAAAACCTGCGCATGGGCCTGGCCTACAAAAGCGCCAGCACGCCGATTCCTGCCGAGCTGTATGAGCTGTTTCCGGTGCTCAAGCAGATGCTGAACCGTCGCGGCGGTGACTTGTCGGGTGGGCAGCAGCAGCAGCTGGCCATTGCACGCGCGCTGGCGGCCAAGCCCAAGCTGTTGATTCTTGACGAGCCCACCGAAGGCATACAGCCCAGCATCATCAAGGACATCGGCCGCGTGATCCGCATGCTGGCCGACCGCGGTGACATGGCCATCTTGCTGGTGGAGCAGTACTACGACTTTGCGCAGGAACTGGCCGACGACTACCTGGTGATGGAGCGCGGCCAATTCATTGCGCGCGGCCAGGGCAAGGACATGGAAACCAACGGCGTGCGGCAGCTGGTGGCGATTTAAGCAGGCCGCCTGCCGTCGCTTTGCGTCAAAGCCCGGTTTGTCCGGGCTTTTTTGTGCCTGCAGGCATGCCGATATTCGTATCAGTTCCGCGAACGTAGAATCGCAGCGGTCGCCGAAACAAACCGGCTAAAAACAATCAAAAAAAGGTAGATGCCGATGGCGTTGCTTGCGTTGGACAACTGGCTGATCCAGGCGAAATCTCATGCGGGCCTGTCGGGCTTTCGCCGCTTTCTGGTGGAGTTTGGCTGTTTCGGCCTCAAGGAAGCCAGGGCCTGCCTCTTTGCGGGCTTGTTCTTTGCGGCGGTGTTTTTGGTACCGCGGGCCGGCGTGGCCGGTGTTCCGCGCTACGACCTGCTGCTTTTGATTGCGCTGCTGATTCAAGGCTGGATGGTGCTGGCCGGGCTGGAAACCCTGGATGAGCTGAAAGCCATCTGCCTCTTTCACGTGGTGGGGTTTGCGCTGGAGGTCTTCAAGACCTCCGGGTCCATCCAGTCCTGGAGCTACCCGGATTTTGCCTATACGAAAGTGTTTGGTGTGCCGCTGTTTTCCGGTTTCATGTATGCGGCGGTGGGCAGCTACATCATCCAGGCGTGGCGACTGTTTGACCTGCGCATCCGGCATCACCCGCCTTACTGGATGGGCGTGGTGATTGCGTTGCTGATTTACGGCAATTTTTTCACGCACCACTTTTGGGGCGACTACCGCTGGTACATCGCCGCCTGCCTGGGCGGCTTGTACGCCAGGTCCACGGTGATCTTCCGGCCCTATGACCGGGACCGGAGCATGCCCTTGCTGCTGAGCTTTTTGCTGATCGGCTTCTTTATCTGGGTGGCTGAAAACATCAGCACGTTCTTCAGCCTCTGGCATTACCCCAACCAGCTGGGTGCCTGGTCCCTTGTCCATGTGGGCAAGTGGAGTTCCTGGTCGCTGCTGGTGGTCATGACCTTCACCATCGTGGCCAACCTGAAGCATGTGAAGGCGCGCATCCATGTCCCCGACTGAGACAGATGCTTCCCGCGTGAAGCTGCGCTTTGACCGCGAGGCTGCACTCTGGGCAGTCTTCATTTTCATCATTGAAGTGCTGATCGCAACCGTGTGGTCGCACCACCTCTGGCTACGGGGTTTTGTCGGCGACGTGCTGGCAGTGGTGTGGGTGTACCTTTTGCTCAAGACCGTGGTCAAGGCCAACACCCGCGGCCTGGCGCTGGTGGCGTTTGCGGTGGGGTGCCTCGTGGAGCTGGCCCAGTATGTGGCCAGCGTCAATGGCTGGCACGTGCAGAACCGGGTGCTGAAGATTCTGCTGGGTTCGGTGGCTGACTGGATGGACGTGCTCGCCTATGCCTGCGGATTCCTGCTGGTTTTGGCGCTGGAGTTCCTGCTGGCCCGCTGGAAGGCCGCCAGAAGGCCGATTACTCCGATTGCGCCTGTTACTTCGAGCGAGAGATGATCTCCTTCATGCGCTGAAGCCGGGGTGCCGTCATCGGCACCGTCAGCATGGTGCTGGCAATGGCCATCAGCAGCAGGGCGGTGAAGGTCTCATTGGAGATGATTTTCTTGCTCAGCAGGATGTTGACAAAGATGATCATGATCAGCCCTTTGGTCTGCAGCAGCCAGCCGATGATGGAGCCTTCGCCGGGCGCCCATTTCAGCACTTTGCCTGCGATGTAAGTGCCCATCAACTTGCCGCCGACTGAAGCCACCAACAGCACCGCCGCGGCGATAAAAACAGCCTCTCCGCCGACGGACCAATTGGTGCGCAGCCCCGCACTGAGGAAGAACACCGGCATCATCACCAGCAGCACGTGATGGCGCAGCAGGTCCATGTGTTCCTGGTTGAACCACTCACCGTCGATGACGGCGCCGGCCAGGAAAGCCCCGATCATGTAGTCCAGCCCGGCCCATTCCGCACCGAAGGCGCAGACGATCAACCAGATCAACCCGACGTACCAGCGGTCACGCTCGGGCAGCCACACCATGAGCTTGCGAAAGGCATAGCTCACAACGCCGAACGCCACGAGAAAACCGACCTGGGTGCCCACCCGTTTCCAGTCCATCAGGATCAGTGCCAGCACGCCCCAGATCGCGATGTCGTCGAGGCTGGCGTAACGGATCAGGCGCTGGCCCACGGGCTGACGCAGGATGGCGAGCTTGTCCATCAGCAGGATCAGCACGGGCAGCGCCGTGACGGCGCAGGCCATGCCGACGCCCACCACAAACTGCCAGGGCATGCCTTGCGCGCCCAGCCACCCCGGGTACATCAGCATGCCTGCGGCCACGACGCAACCCAACACCAGCGGTGTGCTTAGCGCCAGGCCGGCGGTGATGCCGCTTTCGCGCCGGTGTTCCCAGGTCTTTTTGAGGTCCAGCTCGATGCCGGCGATCCAGACAAACACCATGACGGCCCACCAGGCAATGCCGTTGAGCGACTGCACCACCGGCGCGCTGAAGACAAAGGCGTAGTAGTCAGGGTAGACCTTGCCCAGGATGCCCGGGCCCAGCAAAATGCCGGCGATCATCTGCACCACCACCAGCGGCGCGTAGTAGTCGGTTCCGAGAACCCGCCAGATCAGGTAGGGCACCGCGAAGATGAGCGCCATGGCGATCAAGTAGGTTTCGGTGGTGGTCATTGCGGAGTCCATGGTTCCCTTTGTTTTTATGCCTTCCGGCTCCGTGCCGGCGGCCAAGCCCCGCATGGTAGACCATGGCGGTGGCGCCGGTTGTAAGCGGCCTGCCTGTCGGTTACCATGGCGTCGGCTGGCCCCATTGCCAGCCACGTCGCTCGGACGGTTCCGGGCGCTTACGTGAAAGTTTCTTATGTCCGCCTCTTCTTCAGGCAAGCGCCGCTTTGCGCGCATTGACCGGCTTCCCCCCTACGTCTTCAACATCACGGCCGAGCTGAGAATCGCGGCGCGCCGGCGCGGCGAGGACATCATCGACATGAGCATGGGCAACCCCGATGGGGCCACGCCCGCGCACATCGTGGCCAAGCTCACCGAGGTCGCGCAGCGGCCCGACACGCACGGCTATTCGGCCAGCAAGGGCATTCCGCGGCTGCGGCGCGCGATTGCGCGTTGGTACCAGAGCCGTTACCAGGTGGCGATTGACCCCGACACCGAGGCCATCGTCACCATCGGCTCCAAGGAAGGCCTCGCCCACCTGATGCTGGCCACGCTGGACCGCGGCGACACCGTGCTGGTCCCGGACCCGAGCTATCCCATCCATATCTACGGCGCGGTGATCGCGGGGGCCGACATTCGCTCGGTGCCGCTGACACCCGACACGGATTTTTTTGCCGAGCTGGAAAAAGCCATTCGCGGCAGCTACCCCAAGCCCAAGATGATGGTGCTGGGGTTTCCGTCCAACCCCACCGCGCAATGCGTGGAGCTGGAGTTTTTCGAGAAGGTGATTGCACTGGCGCGCAAGCACGACATTTTTGTGGTGCACGACCTGGCCTATGCTGACATCGTGTTCGACGGCTGGAAGGCGCCTTCCATCATGCAGGTGCCGGGCGCCAAAGACATCGCGGTGGAATTTTTTACGCTCTCCAAAAGCTACAACATGGCAGGCTGGCGTGTCGGCTTCATGGTGGGCAACCCCGACCTGGTGGCCGCGCTGGCGCGCATCAAGAGCTATCACGACTACGGCACCTTCACCCCGCTGCAGGTGGCCGCGATTGCCGCGCTGGAAGGCGACCAACAATGCGTGAAGGACATTGCCGCGCAATACCAGGCGCGGCGCGACGTGCTCTACAAGGGCCTGACCGAAGCGGGCTGGCCGGTGGACTGCCCCAAGGCGTCGATGTATATCTGGGCGCGCATTCCCGAGGCTTACCGCAAGCTGGGGTCGCTGGAATTTGCCAAACAGCTGCTGGAGAAGGCCAAGGTGTGTGTGTCACCGGGCATCGGCTTTGGCGACCACGGTGACGACCATGTGCGCTTTGCCTTGATCGAGAACGAAGCCCGCATCCGCCAGGCGGTGCGCGGCATCAAGGCCATGTTCAAGGCGGAAGGGGTGCTGAAATCCGCACAAACCGATAAGCAGGAAGGCTAAAAAAAAGTGGGCTGCAAGCGGTCCACTTTGACACGACTCAAGACCGGCAACAAAGGTGTCGGCACTGTTTTCTTCAACTGCCGGTGGCGTTGGGTGTGTCTTTTTCTGCGATAGCGGCTGTGGCTGCCAGCAGTTTTTTCTCCAGTTCGGCACGCTCCGCAATCTCCCGCTCCAGCAGGTCGTTGACGTGTGCCAGCTCTTCCGCGGAACTCTGGATTTTGTCTTCCAGTTCCGCGGTTTTTACCAGCGCCATCGCAACGTCGCCCGTTTTGACCGCGGGTGGAATTTCTTTTTCGAGGACCTTGTTGATCAGCAGCAGTTCTTGTGCCGATCTTTCCACCGTGTCCTGCACGGCATCGTTTTTTTCGAGCGCTCGCGCCAGTTGTGGCTTCTCGGGCGAGGTGTTCTGGGATTTTTGCATGGATGCTTTCGTGGCGGATGATGTGGCGGGTGATGGCCGGGAGAACATGGAGACGGCGTCCCGCAGTGGACGCGCGATAGTCTCCCTCATCATGCGCGCGAAATCCGTTGACCGGGTGGACTTTACGGGGGGATTACCTGCGTGGGCGGCGCATGAAATATGAGTTGCCTGGAGAAACCGGTGATATGGAAAACCTGCCCATACAACGCACACAAAAAGAAGTGGGCCGCAAGCGGCCCACCTTTGCTTCTGCTCCATCCGGTGAATTCATCAAACCCCGGCGGAGCGAGTGGCAACTGGTTATTGCGGCGGTGAGGCGACGGGCGCCGGGATCACCACAATGTCTGTCGAGGTCTGCGGCTGCACGCGCACGTTGGTGGCGCCTGAGGGCACCACAACGGTTTCAACTTCGCGCACCACACCGCCGCCGGCGACGCTGCCTTCGGCCTTGCCATAGCCCACGATACGGGCCTGGCAGGCGACCTGGTCTTCACCCTTGAAGACATCACAGCGCTTCAATGCATTGGCGGCAAACTGTCCATTGGCGTTGTCGACCTTGCCGGCACGTTTGGCGGCATTGGCGTTCTTCACTTCAGTGATACAGGTTGCCCGGTCTTGTTGGGTCTTGCCGTTGTTACACGCGGCCATTTCGCTCCTGGCGTCACCCGTGGCGTCGATCCCGGTGGTGCCGGAAGCAATCTGGGCAGCAGCGCCCAGGGAGAGCAGGGCGGCTGCGCCGAAACAGGCCGCAGTGCGCGCAAGGCGGAAATTCAGGGATGAGGTCATGGTCAAACTCCTTGTTCGAAACTCGATGGATATCGATAAATGGAGTCTGGGCCGCTACCTGAAACGGCCATGAAAGGAAAAGGTCCGGGTAAGCCGTGCCCTAAGCCCATTCGCCTGTAGGACAGGTCTTTCAGCGGCTTTTGATGGGCCGGGGTTCGCGCGGGTAACGGCTAACTAAAGACTACAAAACCCGTTGAGCTGAGGGGCAGGCGTAACGAATTTTCTGAAGATGGTTTCTTGTACAGCCTGCAGGGGCAGTTACAGCACTACATCGACCAGATGCGCGGCGTGGACGGCGCCAGCTGCCAGAGCTGTGTGCGCCAGGCCTGCCAGACCTGCTTGAGCAAGGCCATGGCAGGTTCAACCACCGGTGACAGCACACGGATGACGACGACCTGCCCGTCGGGGCTGGTCGCGCCGGCGTACGCGGCAAGCGGGTGGGCCTGCATCACGTCACGTGCGCAGTCCAGCGCCAGCTGGCGGCGATGGCGCTCGAGCTTGCTGCCGGCCACAAAAAAGAGTGAGGCGAGGCAGCGGTTGCCGGCCATGCCGAGCGGGCTGTTCATCAGCAAGGTGTCTGCGGCATCCATGCGTGCGCGCTCGAGCCAGACACCGGGCACTTCGATGTGCTGGCGAAAGCTGCCGCTCTCGAACGGCAGGCTGGCGGCGGGCAGGCCCAGGGCAGTGACGTCCCAGCCGATCAGCTCTGCGCCGGGCGCCAATGTCATGGTCAGGCGGTTTTCGGCAAGGCAGCCGTTGTAGCAAATGGCTTCTAGCGGCAGCCATTCCATGCGGGCGCCGGCCTGCAGGTCGAGGCGGGTGCGCTGCAGGGCGGGCTCGCCGGCGGATCGGTAAAAGCGGGTGGCACCGGGCGTGGTGATGAGGCCGTGTGTGCCGGGTGCTGCGCTGAAGGCCAGGTCCAGCGTGTCGCCGCCGACCAGGCCGCCGGGTGGGTGCACGATGACGTTATGGCAAATCGCGTCGCCTTCGGGGTAAAGACTTTGCAGGATGCGCAGGGGTCCGCTATGGCGAAAGTGGGCAAGGGTCTTGCCGGCCTGGTGGGTGTAGTCGAGAGCGAGGGTCGCGTTCCAGGTCATGGGGCAAGTTTAACGCGGGCAGGGTGCCTGGCTTTGCTATTAATTCAGGAGCTGCTTGCGCTCGTCCTGATTGGGTTGTAGCCTCTTTTTGATTGAAATTCAGGGTCCTGCGTATTCACTGCTGGCTTGCCGGGCTGCGAAAAGCGGTGCAGCTCATCCGCGCCGCTCTCCGTTTTGCCCGGCAACCCTGACACGCTAGTGCGCAACTGTCTCTTTGGCTTCTTTCACGCGCGCGGCCAGGTGGTCCAGCGCCTCCTGCACCTGGTCGACCAGGATCAGGCAGAGGTCACCAGGTGACAGGCGCGCGAGCGCGGTGTCGATGGCCAGGAACTCACCACGGATCTCGTCGATTTTCTTGGTACGTTGCGCCTTGTGGGCGCCTTCCAGGCCCTGGCGCAGCAGGCCCATGACTTCACCGTCAGCGCGGCCGCGCTGGGCGGCGTCCTGGTAGAGGATGACGTCGTCAAACGCGCCGCCCAGGATGATGGTCTGGTCGCGGATGTCGCTGTCGCGGCGATCGCCTGCGCCGCTGATCACGACACTGCGACGCTGCCTTGGCGTGGCCGGCATGGCGTCGACCGCGGCCACCAGGGCGCGCATGGCGTCGGGGTTGTGGCCGTAGTCGGCGATCACCGTGGCGCCTTTGTAGTCCATCACGTTGAAACGGCCGGGCGCGTTGTGCGCGTCGTTCACAAAGCTGGAAAGCCCACGCTTGATGGTGTCCCAGTTGATGCCGGCGCCCCAGGCGGCCGCGACGGCGGCCATGACGTTCTCGACCTGGAAACTGATGGTGCCGCCCCGTGTGACGGGAACGCCTTGCAGCGCGATGCGTTCGACCCAGGCGCCTTCAGCGGCTACCAGCGTGGCGCCGTCGACGTACACGGTGCGCTTGCCTTGTGCGCGGTGCGTGGCCATCAGCGGGTGGTGCCGGTCGGCGGCGAAAAAGATCACCTTGCCGGGGCAGGTGGCCGCCATGTCGGCGACGATGGGGTCGGCGGCATTGAGCACCGCGTAGCCGGTGGTCGAGACGTTCTGCACGATCACGCGCTTGAGCACGGCCAGGTCTTCCACCGTGGTGATGTAGTTCAGGCCCAGGTGGTCGCCGCTGCCGATGTTGGTGACAACGGCGACTTCGCAGCGGTCAAAACCCAGGCCTTCGCGCAGCACGCCGCCACGGGCGATTTCGAACACGGCCGCGTCGACGTCAGGGTGCATCAACACGTTGCGCGCACTCTTGGGGCCGCTGCAGTCGCCGCTGTCGGTTTGCCGGCCGTTGATGTAGACGCCGTCGGTATTCGTCATGCCGGTGCGCAGACCGTCGGCGGCCAGCAGGTGGGCAATCAGGCGTGTGGTGGTGGTCTTGCCGTTGGTGCCGGTGACGGCAATCACCGGCACGCGGCCGTTGTCACCGGGGGAAAAAAGTTCGTCGATCATGGCGACGCCCACGGCGCGGCCCTTGCCGTAGGAGGGCGACAGGTGCATGCGCAGGCCCGGCGCGGCATTGACTTCCACGACGCCGCCGTTTTGCGATTCGAGCGGGCGCAGCATGCTTTCGCACACCACGTCGACGCCGCAGATGTGCAGGCCGACCATTTGTGCGGCCGCCACGGCGCGGGCGGCTACTGCGGGGTGTACGTCATCGGTCACATCGGTGGCGGTGCCGCCGGTGCTGAGGTTGGCGTTGTTGCGCAGGATGACGCGCCGGCCCTTGGCGGGAATGGATTCGGGCGTGAGCTCCTGGGCTTCCAGGCGGGCCACGGCGATGTCGTCGAAGCGGATCTTGGTGAGCGAGGTGGAATGGCCTTCGCCGCGTTTGGGGTCCTGGTTGACGATGTCGACCAGCTCACGCACGGTGTGCAGGCTGTCGCCCACGACCTGCGGCGGCTCACGGCGCGAGGCGGCCACCAATTTGTTGCCCACCACCAGTAGCCGGAAGTCGCTGCCGGGAAGGAATTTTTCGACCATGACTTCGCCGTATTCGGCGGCTGCCTTCCAGGCGGTGTCGAGGTGTTCACGCGTGGTGATGTTGACGGTGACGCCCTTGCCCTGGTTGCCGTCCAGCGGTTTCACGACTACCGGCAAACCCACTTCCAGGGCCGCGGCCCAGGCATCGTCCGTATCGGTGACCGGGCGGCCCAGCGGCACGGGCACGCCGGCCGCGCGCAGCAGTTTTTTGGTGAGGTCCTTGTCTTGCGCGATGGATTCGGCCACGGCGCTGGTGGCGTCGATTTCCGCGGCCTGGATGCGCCGCTGTTTGGAGCCCCAGCCGAATTGCACCATGCTGCCTTTGGTGAGGCGCCGGTAGGGAATGCCGCGTGCCACGGCGGCGTCGACAATCGCGCCGGTGCTGGGACCGAGGCGTTCGTCTTCGTCGAGCGCGCGCAGTTGGGCAATCGCGGCGTCCAGGTCAAACGCGGTGTCGCGCAGGGCGGCGTGAATCAATGCTTGCGCCAGCTCAAACGCCAGCCGGCCGACGGTTTCTTCGCTGTACTCGACCACGACCTGGTAGGTGCCGGCTTCAACAGTAGAGGCGGTATGGCTGAAGGTGAGGGGGCAACCGGCAGCCGTCTGCAGCGCCAGCGCGGCGGCTTCAAGCACATGGGCCAGTGAGACGGGGCCTGCGTGGCCGGTCTGCCGGAAGGCGCCCATCTCGGGGAACAGCGAGCGCACGCGCGGCTCAAAGCCTGGCAGACCCGTGATATTGCACTCCACCGCAGTGCAGGCAACGATGGCTTCGAGCGCTGTGTGGCGGCTCCAGAGGTTGGGCCCGCGCAGGGCCCGGATACGGGACACTTCCATTACTCGGCACTCCCGGCGGTTTTAGGGGTGGTTTCAAAGGCTTCCATGCCGGCGCCTATCAAATTGAGGGGGATGCCCAGCGCCCAGGCGGCGCCCACGGCGGCCAGCAGTCCACCCTCGGACAGCCCGCGGCGTTCGCGCCAGGCGGCAAGCTTGCCGAGGCCCGGCAAAAAAGCCTCGCTGGCGCCGGTGGCCAGCACGACCTGGTCCTGGCGCAGGTAGAGCGCGCGGCCGCCTTTGGCGCAATGCGCCGCAATGGCCGGGGTCTTGGGGTCGGTGCTGTAGAAAATGACTTCGCCGTCGCAAAGCTCCTGCATTTCGGCGATGCGGTGATCTGCGGCATTGAGCACGGCGGCGCCGCCGGGCAGCACCACATCGACCTGCGAGCGCATCACCTTGTACATCTGGTCGGCTTCGGTGATGTCGAATTCGGCCAGGCCTTCGGCGCCGCCCAGGTCCGTGACGACACCCACCTGGCATTTGTCATAGGGCAGGCCGGTGCGCAGGATGGTGTCGGCGCCGTTTTCAAACACCGCTGCCTGCACGGCGCGGTTGATCAGCAGGCGCTGGCCGGCTTCCCAGTTGGCGCAGTTGGATGCGTCCACACAGCGCTGGTCCAGGAACAACCCACCCTGGCAGGCCAGGCCGGTGTGCCGACCCGACAGGTGCAGCAGCCAGGCCACCAGACGCGCCACGCGCTGGTTGTCGCTGGAGCCGGCAATGCCGACGATGGGAATGCGGCCGTCAGGGCTGTCGGAGTCGGTGGCGGGGAAAAGGTGGTCGCAGATGGCACGGCCCACCGGGCGCGGCGCGCCTTCGGCCGGTTTGAGGTGCATGAGGAGGCCTGGGCCGGCGTTCACCTCAACGATGGCGCCGCCTTGCTCGTGCAACGGGCGCGAGATGTCTTGCGCCACCACATCGACCCCGGCGATGTCCAGGCCCACCACGCGGGCGGCCAGCGACACGATGTGATCAACGTCAGGATGAACCTGGTCGGTGCAGTCGATGGCCACATTGCCGTTGCGCTGGATCAGCACCTCGCGGCCAACGGCCGGTATGGCTTCGGGGCTCAGGCCCTGGCGCTGCAGATCAAGAATGATGGCGCCGTCGCTGGCGGTGTTGATGCGGCCCAGCGGGAAGTCTTCACCGACGCCGCGGCGCGGGTCGGTGTTGAGCTGTGCGTCTACCAACTGTGAGACGGTGGAGGTGCCGTCGCCGGTGACCCAGGCGGCTTCGCCGCGCGCGGCGGCGACCACACGGCCGCCGACCACCAGCAGGCGGTGTTCATTGCCGCGTACAAAGCGCTCGACCATGACTTCGCTGCCATGCCGGGCCGCAACCTCGAACGCACCTTCGACTTCGGCCTTTGTTTTAAGGTCCAGCGACACGCCACGGCCGTGGTTGCCGTCGGACGGCTTGACGACCACCGGCAGGCCGATGTCTTCGGCCGCTTCCCAGGCTTCTTCCGCTGTGGCGACGATCTGGCCTTCAGGCACCGGCACGCCGCAGGTGGCCAGCAGGCTTTTGGTCAGGTCCTTGTCATGGGCGATGCCTTCGGCGATGGCGCTGGTGAGGTCGGTTTCGGCCGTCCAGATGCGGCGCTGGCTGGCGCCGTAACCCAGTTGCACCAGGTTGCCGTCGTTCAGCCGGATATGCGGGATGCGGCGGTCGGTGGCGGCGGCCACGATGGAGGCCGTGCTGGGGCCGAGGTAGCAGTCGTCCACCTTGGTCCGGATTTTCTCGACGGCGGACTGCACGCCGGCCTGGCCGTAGTCTGTGCCGTTGATGGCGGCCATCAGCAGTCGGTGGCCTTCAGCCAGCGCGGTGCGGGCGACCTGCTCGTCGCGGGCACGGAACACCATGCGGTAAACGCCGCGCTGGGAGGTGCTGCGCGTCTGGCCGAAGCCGGTCGGCATGTCGGAAAGGTTCAGCAGCTCGATGACCACATGCTCCAGCACATGGCCGGACCAGGTGCCTTCCAGCAGGCGCTGGATGAAGCCGCCGCGCTCGCCCACGCCGCAGTGGTGTTCGACGAGGGCCGGCAACAGGGCGACCAGGCGGTCATTGAAGCCCGGCAACAGGTTGGAGGGGAAGTCTTCGAGGCTGCCGAGGTCCAGCCAGACTTCCAGCACGGGCCGATAGGTCCAGATGTTGGGACCGCGCAGGTAATTGATGCGCAGCAGCTTGATGTCGTCCTGTGGGCTCATTTTTCGCAAAATTGTCGGCAGGGTTGGGCCTTGCCACCCCGGGGAGCAAGGCTCGGCCCTGGCCGATGGATTTCAGTGTGAGGCCGGTCAAGGTCTCGGTGGGTCCCTGTGTCTCGTTATGTTGTTGTTTTTGTCGCGGCGATGGCCGCCAGGGGTCGATTTTGATGGTTCCGTCATTTTCAGGGGGTTGATATGGTCAAACCGGTCGCTTCAGGCCGCATTCGGCGAAAATCCCTGTTTCGGGCCTATTCGCGCAACTACGAAGAACCTGCGAATACCCTGCCGCGCCAGATGCGGGACGCCAAGATTTTCCACAACACAATGCAACACAACCACCCGGCAGACGACTCCAGCCCTACCGACCCTGTTCTGGCAGGGCTTCGCTCACAACTTGCAACCCAAGAGAACGTTTTGTGCACGCTGGTGGTTGACCTGGATAACCAACTTCATTTCGCCCGGGGCCTGCTGGCCCTGACGGACCGCCGGCTGCTGGCCTGCAACCCTGAAGGCGTATGGGCCAGCTGGCCCACGGCGGACGCCGACGGCACCGTATTGCAGGGGCTTTCACTGCGCCATTTCGACCATGCCGGCGTGGGCACGCTGGAGCTGCATGAAGCGGGCCGGCGGCTGGCCAGCTGGCGGTTTACCCTGGGTGCCAATGTGCAGGCCCTGCGCCTGGTGCGCCTGTTTGCCCAGCAGCAGGCCCCGGCAGCGGACGATGCCGCGGCGCTGGCCGAGGACACGGCCCTGTGCCCCGAGTGCGACCTGCCGCTGCCGCCCGACAGCGAGGAATGCCCGGCCTGCGCGCGCGAGCTGCACACGCCGCCTTCCACCTGGGTGCTGCTGCGCCTGTGGCGGTTTGCCGATCCGTACCGCTACCAGCTGCTGGCCGGATTTTTGCTGACTTTGGCTTCCACCGCCGCCACGCTGGTGCCGCCCTACCTCACGATTCCGTTGATGGACGACATCCTGATCCCGTTCCAGAACGGCCAGAAGATCGAGCCCTGGAAGGTGGGATTGCTGCTGGGTGGCCTGCTGGGCGCGGCCGTGCTGGGCTGGGCGCTGAACTGGGCGCGCACCTATTTGCTGGCACTGGTGTCCGAGCGCATCGGCGCCGACCTGCGCACAGCCACCTTCGACCACCTGCTGGAGCTCTCGCTGGACTACTTTGGCGGCAAGCGCACCGGTGACCTGATGTCCCGCATCGGCTCGGAAACCGACCGCATCTGCGTGTTTTTGTCGCTGCATGCGCTGGATTTCGCCACCGATGTGCTGATGATCGTGATGACCGCGGTGATCCTCATTTCCATCAACCCCTGGCTGGCTGTGGTGACCCTGCTGCCGCTGCCGTTTATCGGCTGGATGATCCATGTGGTGCGCGACAAGCTGCGCACCGGATTTGAAAAAATCGACCGCGTCTGGTCGGACGTGACCAATGTGCTGGCCGATACGATTCCTGGCATTCGCGTGGTCAAGGCCTTTGCCCAGGAAAAGCGCGAAGCCCAGCGTTTTCGTGAGGTCAACCAGCACAACCTGGCAGTCAATGACAAGCTCAACAAGACCTGGTCACTGTTCACGCCCACCGTCTCATTGCTCACAGAAGTCGGCCTGCTGGTGGTCTGGGCTTTCGGCATCTGGCTGGTGTCGCGCCAGCAGATCACCGTCGGCGTACTGACGGCCTTCATTGCCTACATCGGCCGCTTTTACGGCCGGCTTGATTCGATGAGCCGCATCGTTTCCGTCACGCAAAAGGCCGCCGCCGGCGCCAAGCGCATTTTCGACATCCTCGATCACGTCTCCAACGTGCCCGAAACGGCCAACCCGGTGAAGATTGGTGCGCTCGAAGGCCGCATCGACATGAAGAACCTCGGGTTCCGTTACGGCAACCGCTCGGTCATTCGCGGGCTCGATCTGCAGATCCGCCCCGGCGAAATGATCGGACTGGTGGGCCACAGCGGTTCAGGCAAAAGCACGCTGGTCAACCTGATCTGCCGGTTTTACGACGTGAGCGACGGCTCCATCAGCGTGGACGGCACCGACATCCGCCGCTTCGGTGTGGCCGACTACCGCCGCAACATCGGCCTCGTGCTGCAGGAGCCGTTTCTTTTCTTCGGCACGATTGCCGAAAATATCGCCTACGGCAAGCCGGGCGCCACGCGCGCTGAAATCGTCGCGGCCGCGCGTGCCGCCCATGCGCATGAATTCATTTTGCGGCTGGCGCAGGGCTATGACTCGCTGGTGGGTGAGCGCGGACAGGGGCTGTCGGGTGGTGAGCGCCAGCGCATCTCGATTGCGCGGGCCTTGCTGATCAACCCGCGCATCCTGATCCTCGACGAAGCGACCTCATCGGTGGACACCGAAACGGAAAAAGAAATCCAGCGTGCCCTCGACAACCTGGTGCAGGGCCGCACCACGATTGCCATTGCCCACCGCCTTTCAACACTGCGCAAGGCCGACCGCCTGGTGGTGATGGACCGCGGCCAGGTGGTTGAAGTGGGCCCGCACGACGAACTGATGGCGCAGCAGGGAGCCTACTGGCGCCTGTACGAGGCCCAGGCGCGCCAGGTCGACAGCGAAGAGGGCGGCGAGGAAGCAGCGCAAAGCCTTATCGCAGTGGCCACCTCGCAGCTGGCCCACACCGCGCAGCACACCGGCAATCGGTGAGCCAAGGATTGCACATGACAACTTCTTCTCATTTCTCTTCTCCTTCCTTTTCCCTGGAACGCACGGCGTCGGGCCGGCTGGTGTTCGTCGATGCCGGTGGCCTGCAGCATGTGGGCGTGGTGCCGGTACGGGCCTTTCCCCTGGCTGCCCCCGATGAAGGCATTTCACTGATTAACGCCGAAGGGCACGAGGTGGCCTGGGTGGAAGACCTGCAGGCCTTGCCGGCGCAAGCGCGTACCGTGCTGGAGGAAGAACTGGCCCTGCGCGATTTCGCCCCTGAAATCACACGGCTCAAAAGCGTTTCGACCTTTGCCACCCCCAGCGTGTGGACGGTAGAGACCGACAGGGGAGAAACGTCTTTTGTGCTCAAGGGTGAGGAAGACATTCGCCGCCTGGGGCGCACGGGTTTGCTGATTGCCGGCAGCCAGGGGGTGCAGTACAGCGTGAAGGATATGACGGCGCTGGACCGGGGGTCGCGGCGGTTGTTGGAACGGTTTCTTTAGGCCGGGTCTTGCCCCAGCTACGTGCTCTTAGCTGATGGTTGCTGGCCGGGGGTTGCCCGGCATGCAACTCACTTTCTTTTGCTTCGCCAAAAGAAAGTAAGCAAAGAAAAGGCGACCCTGGTTCCTGCGTCCCTTCGCTGCGCTACGGGCAACCTGCGGTGCTCGGTCCAGCCGGGGTCAAAAACAACTCGCTTCGCTCAAACAAGTTTTTTGCCCTGATCCGTCTGGCCCTGCGCTCCTCGGCGCATCCACAAGGGGTGGGGGGCGGAATACCGAACAGCCGAACTCCCAACAGCCAAAGGCAGAACCCCGAATACCAGAAGAAACAAGGACACGCCATGGCGTGTCCTTGTTGGTATTGGTTTCCTGGTATTTCGGTATTCGGTCCCCGCTCCCGATTGGCCCTTCTGTCTGCGCCGAGGAGCGCAGGTTCAGGCGGATCAGGGATCGCGATTGTCTGAGCGAAGTGCAACGTAGCGAGTTCGAGCGAGACCCCGCCTGAACCGAGCACCGCAGGTT
This sequence comes from Polaromonas sp. P1_F1, assembly GCF_056405795.1. Lineage (NCBI taxonomy): Bacteria > Pseudomonadati > Pseudomonadota > Betaproteobacteria > Burkholderiales > Comamonadaceae > Polaromonas > Polaromonas sp. P1_F1. Next base: position 359,242 of record NZ_JBFUBJ010000001.1, on the reverse strand, counting down.
GCCCGTAGCGCAGCGAAGGGACGCAGACAGCAGGGTCGCCTTTTCTTTTGCTTACTTTTCTTTTGGCGACCCAAAAGAAAAGTGAGTTGCCGCCGGGCAACCCCCGGCCAGCAAGCCTCAGCAAAAAGCGCCACGCCGGAGCAAGACCCGGCTGAATACCTCAGTCCCCCTGCGACCCCCGATGCGCCCACCCGGTAGTGTGCTTCTCAACATAGCTAAACAATTCATACATCGCCATAGCCATCGCCCCAATCACCACCAGCCCGGCAAAAGCCAACGCCAGCCGTTGTTGCGACCCGGCACTTTGCATGAGGTAGCCAATGCCTGAATCACCCGCCGTCATTTCAGCCAGCACGGTGCCGACAAAAGCCAGCGTGATCGCGACCTTGAGCGAGGCGAAGAAGTAGGGCATGGAACGCGGCAGGCCGACCTTGACCAGCACGTCCCAGCGTTTGGCGCCCAGCACGCGCAGCACGTCTTCGAGCTCGGGTTCCAGCGTGGCCAGGCCCGTGGCCATGTTCACGGTGATGGGGAAAAACGAAATCAGAAAAGCCGTGAGGATGCCGGGGCCCACGCCGATGCCGAACCAGACGATGAGGATGGGAACAATCGCGGCCTTGGGCACTGCGTTGAATGCCACCAACAGCGGATAGACCGCGGCATAGGCCAGCCGTGACGAGCCCACCAGAAAGCCCAGCAATACGCCGACCACGATGGACAGACCGAAACCCACCATCGTGACCCAGAAGGTTTTCCAGGCGGCCTCGGCGATCGGGCCGGCAAATTCAGCCATGGCCTGGGCAATGGCCAGCGGCGCGGGAAAGATGAACTCCGCTATTGAAAACCCGGCGCACACCGCCTGCCACAGTGCCACCACGGCTGCCAGTAACGCCCATGGCGCCCAGCGTTCGAGCTGTTTGTTGTTCATGTTCATACGGCGGCTCCGCCGCGCACCGCGCCGATGTGGCCGCGCAGCTCATGCACGATGTCGCTGAACTCGCGGGTGTAGGTCACTTCCAGGTCGCGCGGACGCGGCAGTTCAATCTCGCGCCGCACGACAAAGCGTCCCGGGCTTTTACTCATCACATAGACGGAGTCGGCCAAAAAGACCGACTCGCGCAAATCATGCGTGACCAGGATCACGTTGAAGCGCTGCTCGGTCCAGAGGTCGCGCAGGATGCACCAGAGCTCTTCGCGCGTGAAGGCGTCGAGCGCGCCGAAGGGCTCGTCGAGCAGCAGCATTTTTGGCTCATGAATCAGCGCGCGGCAAATGCTGGCACGCTGTTGCATGCCGCCTGACAGCTGCCACGGAAATTTGTCCTCATAACCCGCCAGGCCAACCTTCTGCAGCAGCTTGCGCGCCCGCTCTTCGAACTCCTTGCGCCTGGCCTTGAACTGGCTGCGGTAAGGCTCGACGATTTCGAGCGGCAGCAACACGTTGCCGACGGTGGTGCGCCAGGGCAGCAGCGATGGCGCCTGGAAGGCCATACCGGAAATCTTCAAGGGCCCCGTCACGGGCCGTCCGTCAATCAGGATGCTCCCGGCCGACGGCATCTTCAGGCCGGTGGCCAGCTTCATGAAAGTGGACTTGCCGCAACCCGACGGCCCGACGATGGCGATGAACTCGCCCTGCCGCACCTGCAGGTCTATGGCCTCAACGGAGAATTGCTTGCGCGCAAGCAATTCGTCGTTGTAGGCAAGCCAGACGTCGCGGAAGTCAACAAAAGGGCTGTCAGCGGTGGCGAGGGGCATGTTTTAGGTATGAAAACGGCTGTTAGCTCAATAGGGACGTGCGCAAGCAGCTATGAAAAGTGTAGCAATCCGGGCGGGCATGGTGCCAGGCACGGGGCCTGAAGCCAGGACTTATTTCTTCGGCAGCACATTCAGCTCGGCTGCCGTGGGCAGGAAGGAGCCGTTCCACACCGCGTCGGGGTTGACACGGGTCTTGGTGCCGAAAGCGTCCGACACCTGGGAGGCCATCAGCGAGAGGCGCGGCGCCTTGACCTGGCCGAAGCCTTCGGCGCGTGCGTCGGGGCTGTTGACGACGGTGTCGATGGCCAGGCGCAGGCGGCGTACTTCCAGCGGGACATTGATGATGCCGTCGCGCGCTTTCACGAATTCGATGGCGGCGGCCGGGTCGGCCACCACGTCTTTCACACCCTTGGTAAAGGCTTGCAGGAACGCCTTGATGGCGGCCGGGTTTTCCTTGATGAGCTTGGGCGAGACGATCACCACGTTGCCGTAGTGCTTCACGCCGAAGTCGGCATAGGGCAGCACCACCACGTCTTCTGCCTTCACGCCGCGCGCTTCCAGGTTGAGCAGCGAGGTAAAGGTAAAGCCGGTGATGGCGTCCACGTCGCCGCGGGCCAGCATGGTTTCGCGCAGCGGCGGGTCCATGGCTGTCCACTGGAAGCCGGTGATGTTGTTTGCCTTGGCAAAAATCGGGAAGGCGCGGCGGCCGGCATCAAACACCGGCGCGCCCATTTTTTTGCCGTTCAGGTCGGCAGGCGTCTTGATGCCTGACTTCTTGAGGGCCATGACGGAGGCCGGGGTGTTGTTGTAGACCATCATCACGCCTACCGGCTTGTTGGGTGCGTCCGGGTTGTTGGCGTGAAACTCCATCACGGAGGCCATGTCGGCAAAACCCATGTCGTAGGTGCCCGAGGCGACACGGGTCACCGCCCCGCCTGAGCCATTGCCGGCGTCCACCGTCACGTCGAGCTTGTTGGCCTTGAAGTAACCCTTGGCCACCGGCGTGAGGAAGAGGGCGGACGGGCCTTCGAAGCGCCAGTCGAGCTGGAACTTGATCGGCGTGTTTTGCGCATGGGCGTTCAGGGCCGCCAGGGCGATCACCGCCCCGGTCATCCTGGCGACAAGGCTGGGAAGGGCAGATGCGGCAGGTGCACGATTTTTCATGGCGGAATTTTCTTGAAGGGGTTGCAAAAAGGGGAGACCGGCAGGCCAGCAATCAGCATAAGAACGCGGTGGCCGTGAAATCGAAGCGAACCTCAAAACGATACAGCAAAAACAATGCCTGCCACGCTGCGGAGTAGAACTTTGGCATTGCCCCGGCAGTTCAGGTGTCTGGTGGGTCTTGCCGCTGGGCGATGCGGATTGGCCTAAGAGCAACACCTGCCGCGTTCAGGCGCTGTCATTGTTCACACACTGGGATTACTCACAGGATGCATTTTGTGATGTTTCGGCATCCGTATTTTTGGGCGGACGGCCTTGCCCGTCTTCCGCATATTGACCGGCCTGGCCGGGAGGATGCCCAGAGGCAGCTATTAAAAGATGGCGGATTGCACGCCGTAGTCCCGGTCATCAACAAGTCTTTGGGCTGGGTTGAAGGCGTTACAGCTGTTTACGTTTGACCCGGACCGCTGCCATTGCTTGAAGCCGGGCCTCGCCGCGCAGGTGCCTTTGCCGGGGTTTACCTGTCAGCCCTGACAGGGCGGGTGCCATGAACAGCCTTTGACTATTTTTGCAGCCGGTCCATAGAGTGTATTTGCGTAGGTGACAAGGATTAAGCCGCGAGGCCGTGCAGTTCCGAAGCCTTGACAAAGCCTTGGGGCAGTAGCCGAAGTCATCCAGCAACGATGTACCGGGTTAGCGGGCTTTCCAAAACAAGGCTTTCATGAAAACACCTTCCTCGCAGCTTCGCCGTCAGATGTTGTCAGTCCTGGGCCTGGGCGCCCTCGCAGGGGGTATGGGTGGGCCGGGTAGCGCCTGGGCCCAGGTTTCAGCTGCTGCCGCTGCTTCTGCGGCTAAAAAACCGGCAGGTGGCTCGAACTGGCGGTTGCTGGTCAATGAAGCGGTGGGGGGTGACACCAACTCATTTTTGCTGACCAACCGTTATCGCCCTGCCGCCGACTTCATCAGCACCCAGCTCAAGGGGCGGCCCATCGTCGTGGAGCCCATGGTTGATATCAAGCGCTTCATGGCGGTGGCCCAAGGCGCCAGCAAGCCGGAGTTTGTCTTCGGAAAATCCGTCAACCAGCTGGCCAAGCTGGTGCGCGACAACGGCTACCAGCCGGTGGTGCGGCGCGCCGACCCCTACAAGGCGGCCTTCATCGTGGCCAAGGATTCGCCCATTAAAACCCTGGCGGATGCGGCTGATGCAAAAGTCATCATGCCCGACGAGTCTGCCGCCACCAGTGCGGTGGCCCTGGCGGAACTGCGGCGGCAAAAACTTGGGCAGGTCCGCGTGACACACGTTCGCTTCCAGGAAGAAGTCGCGCAGTTTGTGAAGTCCGGAATGGGCCAGATCGGCGTGGTCAATCCCACCATTGCCAAAAAGTGGGTGGAAGAGGGCGGGCGCGTGGTGGCTGAAACCCAGCCGGTGGTGAACTGGTCGGTGCTTGCCAGTCCCAGCCTGGCCGCGGACATGGTGCAGCAGCTGCGCGACGCGCTGCTGGCCACCAATTCAGAAAGCGCAGCAGTGATGGCTTCGATGGGCGTGAAGGCATGGGCCAGAGCTGAACGGAAGGACTACCTGGATTTGTTGGACTACACGAGGGAGTAAAAAATGGGTACGTTGATTCAAGCACGTCTGTTTTCACTTTCGCCATGGCGGGCCGGACTGCTGGCCGCCATATTGGCATTTTCCTGCGGCGTACAAGCCCAGGAAAAAAGGGCGATACCGCCCAACATCGCGCAGGCTGCGGCCGAAATTGCCGCAGAGCTCGCCAGCAGTTGCCCGCTGGCGCCGGCCGGTGACGTCAACGCTTACACCCAGTGCCGGCAAACACTGTTCGGGCCGAGCCAGCTGCGTGCACACGTGGCGCCCATCGTGCTATGGGGCCGGCAAAACAAAAAAGACAACGCCACGCTGCGCCAGACCAACCTGACCCAGTTCGCCCCTGACGCCTGGACCGGCATGTATGCGCCGCTCTTCATGTTCAACGGCCGGCATACCGTGGAGTGGGTGGCCGACGAGAAGATGTTCCTGGTGCGGCTTGAGGCGGCCTTTCGCAACCGCCTGCCGCCGGGCCAGTTTCCTTATCCGTTCTGGCACGACGAGGCCAAATGGGCGATGTACGAAAACGCCCGCAGCATGATGCTATGGATCAGCCCCGAAACAGGCGTCATCAAGGTGGCGCAGTTCACCGACGTGGCACCCACGCCGCTGTTGCAACCTGTGCAGACGGTGCAGCATGAAAAATACCAGGGCCCATGGCTCTGGACCGACGACAAAGGCCACACGCAACCGGCGGTGACGCTGTTCGACGGGTTGTACCGGCCGGAAAACCCGTATCTGGGTAACGTCGACAAGCGCTACCGTGACCTGGCGCTGCAGATGCGCGAGTCGCAATGTGTGAACTGCCATGTACCCAACAACCCCGACAAGATGAGCCGCCTGGTGCTGCTGTCGACGCCCGCGCATGCCGCGGCAGAGGTGGACCGGTTGATCAAGGCCGTGCGCGAGGACCGTATGCCGATGGACGAGTTCAGGTTGAGCTACGCGCTCTCGGAAGACAACAAGAAATGGCTGCTTGAGAGTGCACTGGCATTCAAGGCAACCTTGACAGCTGCCAGGCAATGGGAAGACGAGGCAGCGAAGAAGACCGTGCAATCTGCAATTAACCCTTTGAAGGTGATCAAATGAATACTCCGTTGCTGTCACAAGTTACCGGTCGCCGCGCGGTTCTTCGCGGTGTGGTGGGCACCGCGGTTGCCGTGGCCTGGCAGGGCTTTCCCATGGTCAGCTGGAGCCAGCAGGCGGCGGGCCAGCTGGCGGGTGTTGATCGCTGGAGGCTGCTGATCAATGAGGCGGTTACGGCAGACCTCAGTATTTCGATGCTGGCCCTGCGCTACCGGGGGCTGGCCGACTACCTGGGAGGGCAGATCCGCAACAAGCAGGTGGTGGTTGATCCCGTCATCGACATCCAGAACTTCGTGCGCCAGGCATCGTCAGAGCAAAAGCCCCTCATGGTGTTCGGAAAATCCGTCAACCAGCTGTCCAAGCTGGTTCGCGATGGAGGTTATCAACCCCTGGTGCGCAGGCCCGAGCCCTACCAGGCTGCCTTTATCGTGAAGAACAGCTCGCCCATCAACAACATCGGGCAACTGAGCGGCAAGAAGATCCTGATGCCCGACGAATCGTCCGCCACGGTGGCGGTCGCGCGTGCCGAGATGCGCCGCCTGAATGTGCGCGAACCCTATATTTCCTACACACGCTATCAGGATTCCGTGTCGGCACAGGTGGCGGCAGGCCTTGCCGAAGTGGGTGCGGTGAATCCGACCATCGCCAGGAAATGGCAAGAGGGCGGAGGCCGTGTCATTGGTGAAACCCAGCCGGTGGTGAACTGGTCGGTGCTGGCCGCCCCCGGCGTGCCGGCGGACATGATCAGCCGCCTGCAGGACTCCCTGCTGGCCATGAACAGCCAGTCGGCCAGCATCATGTCCGAGATCGGCGTCAAGCAGTGGGTCAAGGCCGAGCGCAAGGAATACCTTGCGTTGCTGGACTACACCCACGAGTAAGGGAAACGGCAGGCCTGGGTACTCCTTGCGGAGGCTGCCCAGGCTTGGTGTCCGGAGCCTGATTTGTTTTGGTTATCCGGCTGTAGCCATTGAAGGACGCGCGCAGCCAGCTATCAAATCGGGAGCGTTTTGTGCCGGACAGCTTTGCGCAGGGGCGGCTGTACCAGCTGCGACAGCGCGATACGCAGCCGTTCGTTACCGGGTGAGGTGCCCGGCGCCGATGAGCCCAAGGCGGCTTCGACGCTGCCGATGTGCGCGAGCATGCGTTCGCGGGCCAGGTCCAGCTGGCCTTTTTCGAGCGCGGCGACAATGCCGGCATGCTCCGCGCAGGATTGGCCGGCGTCGTGCTTGGACTGGTAGAGAGACGCCGCCAGCGTAGTGCGCGCGGTCAGGTCGCGCAGCACGTCGCACAGCAGCCGCTGGCCGAGGCATTCAGCCAGGCAGACATGGAAGTCGGCCAGTAAAAAGGCCCGGGTGGCGGCGTCGGCTTCTTCGATGGCCTGCTCCTCCTGGGCGATGTGCTGGCGCAGTTTGCGCAGGACCGACTGCAGCGGACGCCCGGCCTCGCGCAGGATGCCGGTTTCGATGATGCGCCGGGCTGAAAAAGCGTCCCGCGCTTCTTCGACGGAAGGCTCCACCACATACCAGCCCTTGCGGGTGCGCACCTCGACAAAGCCGCGTGCCTGCAACTGCATCAGCGCTTCGCGCACCAGGGTGCGGCTGACACCGAAGAGCTCTGCCAGCTCCTGCTCGCCGAGGCGTTCACCGGGCGCAAGTTTTTGCGCGAGGATGGATTCGACGACTTGCTGGGCGATCTGGACCTGGCTGATGCTCATATGTGCTGGGAAGTGTAGCGACCCCGGGGTGATTCAGCAGGCGGAGCGTTTGAAGAAAATCGACGGCAAGATGATGCGTTTTCTGGAGCGAGACCTCAGGCTTTGGCCGGAACGGCGCTCACTTCGATGTCCATGTCGTCTTCGGCCGGCGGCACATAGCGGCCGTCGAGTACCGCATGAGCCCGCTCGCGGTCGATGTCGCCCTCCCAGGCCGCCACCGCCACGGTGGCCACGCAGTTGCCGATCAGGTTGCCCAGGGCGCGGGCGATGCCCATGAACCAGTCGACTGACAGCACCAGCACCAGGCCGATGGCCGGGATCGCAGGGATCGCCTGCAGCGTGGCGGCCAGCACCACGATGGCCGAGCCGGGCACGCCGTGCGCGCCTTTGGAGGTGACCAGCGAGATCGCCAGGATGGTCAGCAGGTCGGTCATCGAGATCGGCGTGTTGGTGGCCTGGGCGATGAAGACGGCGGCCAGCGTGATGTAGATCGAGAACGCGTCGAGGTTGAAGGAGTAGCCGGTCGGGATGACCAGGCCAACAGTCGAATCGCGGATGCCCATGCGCTTGAGCTTGGCCATGATTTGCGGCAGCACGCTGTCGGACGAAGTGGTGGCAAACACCACCATGAGTTCTTCGCGCAGGTATTTGAGCAGCTTGAAGAGGCTGAAGCCCGAAAAACGCATGATGCCGCCCAGCACGACCGTCACGAAAATGATCACTGCAGCGTAGAACAGCACGACCAGCATGCCCAGCTGCTTGAGCGAGCCGATGCCGTATTTGCCGACGGTGAAGGCGATGGCGCCCAGCACGCCCAGGGGCGCCAGTTTGATGATGATGCCCATGGTCTTGAAGAGTACGTGGGCCAGGTCGTCGATGAGGCCGACCACTTTCTCGCCCTTGCTGCCCAGCATGGCCAGCGCGCAGCCGAACAGCACCGAGAACAGCAACACCTGCAGCACGTCGCCGTTGACGAAGGCGCTGATGGCCGTATTGGGAATCAGCTTCATCAGGAACTCCACCGTACCGCCGCCGGTGAGCTTGCCGGCGTTTTCGGCATAGGCGGCCATAGCCTTGGCGTCCAGCAGTTTCGGGTCGATGTTCATGCCCGCGCCGGGCTGAAACACAAAAGCCAGCACCAGGCCGATCACCAGGGCGATGGTGGTGACCACTTCGAAGTAGATCAGCGCCTTGACGCCGACGCGCCCGACCCGCTTCAAGTCGCCCGCGCCTGCAATGCCGTGAACGACCACGCAAAAGACGATCAGGGGAATCAGCATCTTGATCAGCTTGATGAAGCCGTCGCCCAGGGGCTTGAGCTTGACGGCCGTTTCGGGCCACAAAAAGCCGATGATCACGCCGACAAGGAGGGCCAGGAGCACCTGGCCGAACAGGGAGCGGAAAAACTTGGGCATGTCAGTCTCCGAAAGAGTAGTTATAGGCAGCAGGACGTCGCTGTGTTTTGCACGCAAATCTTGCATACAAGCAATGTAGGCAAGATTTTTGCCTGCTGTCACAGGGTTATCCCGGGGCGATTCATGCTTATTCGGTTAAAGCTGATGCACCCGAAGTGCGAGGTGCGCTGCGAAGGGCCGCAAAAGCAAAACTCCCGCCGTGGCGGGAGTTTTCAGGGGATGGGGGCGGCGTGGTCAGGCCAGCAGGTCCCGCAGGGTCCGCGCAATCACCTTGGTGGCGCGGCGCAGGTCTTCGAGGTCCAGACGTTCGTCGGCCCGCTTGGCATGGGACTCCAGCACGGTGCGCGGCCCGGCGCCGTAAATGACGCCGGGAATGCCGGCCTCGGCGTACAGCCGCACATCGGTGTACAGCGGCGTGCCCATGGCCGGAATGGCCTGGCCAAAGAGCGCCTCGCCATGCTTCTGGATGGCCTCCACCAGGGGCTTGTTGCCCGCCAGCGGCCGCATCGAGTTGGCCAGCAGCAGGCGCTTGATGTCGACTGTGATGCCCTTGCAGCCAGCCGCCGCGTCGCCAATCACTTTGCGGATGTTGGCTTCGACCTCGGCGGGGTTCTCCTCGGGGATCATGCGGCGGTCCAGCTTGAACATCACCTTGCCGGGCACGACGTTGGTGTTGGTGCCGCCTTCGATGCGCCCCACGTTCAGGTAAGGGTGCTGGATGCCTTCGACCTTTGACGTCACCTGCTGGTAGAGCGCGTTCTGTGCATAGAGTGCATTGAGGATGTGCACCGCGCCCTGCAAGGCGTCGATGCCGGTGTCGGGAATGGCGGCATGCGCCATCTTGCCGTGCACCGTGACTTCCATCTGCAGGCAGCCGTTGTGCGCGGTGACGACCTCGTAAGAAAAGCCTGCCGCGATCAACAGGTCAGGCTTGGTAAGGCCTTTCTTGAGCAGCCAGCCCGGGCCCATTTCGCCGCCGAATTCCTCGTCGTAGGTGAAGTGCAACTCAACGCTGCCTTTGAGTGGTGCGTCCAGTGATTCGAGCGCACGCACCGCAAAGGTGAAGCTTGCGAAATCGCATTTGCTGACAGCTGAGGCGCGGCCGTAAATTTTGCCGCCTTCAATCTCGCCGCCATAGGGATCTTTGGTCCAGCCTTCGCCGGGCGGCACCACGTCGCCGTGGGCGTTGAGGGCAATGGTCCTTCCTTTTTCCATTTCTTCGCCCTTGCCGCCATAGTGGCGGCGCACGATCAGGTTGGTGATGGACTCCATGCCGTAGCCGCGCACGTCGGCTTCGGGCACGGGGTGTTTCTCAGCGTCAAAACCGAAGGCCTTGATGAGCTCTGCCGTGCGCTCGGCATGTGGCGCGTTGTTGCCCGGTGGCGTGTCGGTGGGCACGCGGATGAGCTGCTGCAGGAATGCCGTTTCTTCGTCGAAATGGGCATCGATCCAGCTGTCAAGCCGGGCGTAATCTGTAGTGAGGGTCATTGTTGTTCAGGAGAGAGATTAGTGAGCAGATGCGCCAGGGCCTGGATCGCAAGTTCGATGTCGTCGCTGGTGGTGCTTTCCAGCGGGTTGTGGCTGATGCCGGAGTTCTGGCCCCGTACAAAAAGCATGGCCTGCGGCATCACCTTGTGCAGTTTCATCGCGTCATGGCCGGCACCGCTAGGCATGCGGTACAGAGGCACGCCCAGGCCTTGCACAGCGGCTTCCCAGCGCTGTTGCCAGGCAGGTGCGCTGGGTGCAGCGGCGGCGCGCTCGGTCAATTCGGTCGTGAAGTGCATACCGCGGCGCTCGCAAATGCTTTTGAGTTCGGCCAGCACGTCGGCCACCAGCGCGTCGCGCTGCGCATCGATGGGCGCGCGCAGGTCGAGCGAAAAGAGGCAGCGCCCGGGCACCACGTTGATGGAGCCGTTGGGTACCTGCAGCATGCCGACCGTGCCGACGGAATTTCCGTCTTGCGCCGCGCGCCGTTCCACATACAGCAGCAGTTCGGCCGCGGCCGCTGCGGCGTCGCGGCGGCGGGTCATGGGCGTGGTGCCGGCGTGGCTGGCCATGCCGGTTATCTCGCACAGGTAGCGCACGTTGCCGTTGATGGAGGTGACGATGCCCAGCGGCAGGTCAAGCTCGTTGAGGACCGGGCCCTGCTCGATGTGCACCTCGATAAAGCCGAGGTAGTTGTCCGCGTCACGTTTGATCTTCGTGATGTCTTCGGGCTTGAGGCCCGCGTTGTGCATGGCCTCGCGCATGGTGATGCCGTCAGCGTCTTTTTGCTCCAGCCACTCGGGCTTGAAGTCGCCAATCAGCGCGCCCGAACCCAAAAAGGTGGCTTTGTAGCGCTGGCCTTCTTCTTCGGCAAAGCCGACCACCTCAAAATTAAAGGGCAGGCGCTTGCCCTGGCGGTGCAGCTCGCGCACGCAGGCCATGGGCACAAAAATCCCGAGCCGGCCGTCATATTTGCCGCCGTTGCGCACGGTGTCGTAGTGGCTGCCGGTCAGCAGGGTCTTGGCGTTGGGGGTGGCGGCGTTGTAGATACCCACCACGTTGCCGACCGCGTCGATCTTCACCTCGTCAAAGCCGCAGTCCCGCATGGTGTGGCTGATGAAAGCCGCGCAGGCACGGTGCGCATCAGTGAGGTAGGTCACCGTGAGCTGGCCTTTTTCAAGATAGCCCGGATCGCTGTACTGCGAAAGGGTTTCCTGCCAGTCCCACACGTCGTTGCCCAGCGCGGGCGTGGCGGAGAACTTGTCGTTGAGCCGCAGTTCCACCACGCGGTGGATGTTGCGCAGGTTTTCCTGCAGCTCAAAGTCAGGGTGGTTTTGCAGGCGCCGCGCGAAGGTCTCGATGATCTGCTGCTTGCTCAAACCGTCACCGCGCGGGCCGCGCACCGCCAGGATGAAAGGAAAGCCGAACTTTGCGTTGTAGTCGGCATTGAGTTTTTGCAGGGTGGCGAACTCTTCGGGCGTGCAGTCCGTGAGGCCGGCCTTGCCTTGCTCGTTGGCCGATTCCCCCGTCAGGCTTTTACTGACCATGGCTTTGCCGGCCAGTTCGGGGTGGGCCTGGATGAGCTTGACCTGCGCGTCCTTGCCGGCCTCGCGCAGTACTTGCGCCATGGTGTGCTTCAGGTGGGCGAGTGACTGGAAAGGGCGGGCGTCCAGCGCCTTTTCGGCAATCCAGGGGGAATGCTCATAGAGGCCGTCGAGCAGTTGCAGCGCTTCTGCGCGCGGTACGGCATTGACTTGTTCCAGCGTGATGGCCATGTTCAGCTTTCCTGCCGGGGCATGTAAGGATGGTTGGCCTGCCAGTGGCGCGCTATATCGATGCGGCGGCAGACCCAGACGCGCTCATGCTTTTGCACGTGGTCAAGAAAACGCTGCAGCGCCACGATGCGGCCCGGCCGGCCCAGCAGGCGGCAATGCATGCCGATGCTCAGCATCTTGGGCGACGCACTGCCTTCGGCATACAGCGCATCAAAACTGTCGCGCAGGTAGATGAAAAAATCATCGGCCTGCGAGAAGCCCTGCGGCAGGGAAAAGCGCATGTCGTTGGTGTCCAGCGTGTAAGGCACGACCAGGCGCGGCACGACTTTTCCGTCGGTGCGTTTCACCTCGGTCCAGAAGGGCAGGTCGTCGCCGTAGTAGTCGCTGTCGTATTCGAGCCGGCCGTCGTCGGCCACCAGCCGGCGCGTGTTGGGGCTGTCGCGGCCGGTGTACCAGCCCAGCGGACGTGTGCCGGTGAGCTTTTCGATCGCGTCCAGGCCCAGGCGCATGTGTTCGCGTTCGGTGGCTTCGTCGATCTGCTGGTAGTTGATCCAGCGCCAGCCGTGGCAGGCGATCTCGTGGCCGAGTTCAGTGAAGGCCGCGGCGACTTCGGGGTGGCGCTGCAGCGCCATGCCCACGCCGAACACCGTGAGCGGTAATTTGCGCTTTTCAAACTCGCGCAGGATGCGCCATACGCCCACGCGTGAGCCGTATTCGTAAATGCCTTCCATGCTCAGGTGCCGGTCGGCAAAGCTGGGTGGATTGGCCATCTCGGACAAAAACTGTTCGGAGCCGGCGTCGCCGTGCAGCACCGAGTTTTCGCCGCCTTCCTCATAGTTGAGGACGAACTGCACGGCGATGCGTGCCCGCCCCGGCCAGTTGGCTTGTGGCGGGTTGCGGCCGTAGCCGATCAAATCTCTAGGGTAGCCAGTGTTCATATCCGTACTCATGACAGTGCCATGGAAATATCGTTCGTCGGTACCTTGCGGTCAAAGGAGAGGCTCTTCTCGACATGCAGCAGATGGTCATTCATGAGGCGTACGGCCAGCGCTTCGTTCCTGGCGGCCAGCGCCTTGACGATTTCGGCGTGCTCGTCGTTGGAGTGTTCGGCGGCGGTGGCGGTCTGGTACATCAGGGTGATGAGGGCGCAACGCGAGGTCAGCTCGCCAAGCATCTGGGCCAGCACTTCATTGCCCATGAGCTCGGCTATGCGCACATGAAAGTCGCCCAGCAACTCCGTCCGGCCCGAAACGTCCCCGAGGTCGACCGCCGACTTTTCCCGCGCGACGTGTTCTTTCAGCGCCTTGATTTTGGCAGGGGTGACTTCGCGCACAAAGGCCCGCGTCATCTCGGCTTCGAGCATGCGGCGCACGGCAAACACCTGGCGCGCTTCCATCACGGACGGTGCAGCCACGAAAGCACCGCGCGCCGGCTCCAGGCGGATCAGGCGGTTTTGCGAGAGCTGGAACAATGCCTGCCGCACCAGCGTGCGCGAGACGCCGAAATGGTCGGCCAGTTTTTGTTCGGCCAGCTTGGTGCCCGGGTGCAGCCTGTGCTCCACAATGGCCTTGGTCAGGGCTTCGACGATGGTGTGCGTGGTTGACGATTCCATCGGTCGATAATAGCCGGAATGTCGAAAAGTGTATACACTTTTGGTAAACCGAAATTGAAAAACAATCTTCAGGGACTGCCATGGGCTTGAGCACACATGTACTGGACACCATGCACGGCACGCCGGCAGGCGGCATGAAGGCGTCGCTCTACACCACGCATGCGGGTCAGGCGACGCTGGTGAAGCACTTCATCCTCAATGAAGATGGGCGCAATCCCGATGGACTGCTATACGACAGCGCTAATCTGAAAGCCGGCACCTACCGGCTCGTGTTCGAGGTGGCGGCCTACTTCAAGGCGCGCGGCGTGAAATTGCCCGAGCCGGCTTTCCTGGACCAGGTGACGCTGGACTTCGGTGTGGCTGATCCGGGCTTGCATTATCACGTGCCCCTGCTGGTCAGCCCCTGGAGTTATTCCACCTATCGCGGCAGCTGAGCGGGCGCCAGGCCAGACCGTGTCATGGCGCCGTCATCCGGGGCGGCGACAATCAGCGGTTTGTGCAACTTTCTTCCCCCTCCTCCATGAACGTCAAGCCCATGACCCTGAGCCGCCGCCAGGCCCTGCTGCTGTCCGCAGGCACCGCCGCCAGCCTCGTGGCTCCAGCCGTATTGGCACAAGGCCCTTCAGCGGGTTCTGCCGGCTCACCGGCCTCGGCCGCATCCGTTCCCGCCGGCATCTATCCTGAGCGCGCCGTCAAGATCGTCGTGCCTTTTGCCCCCGGCGCCGGCACCGACGCCATGGCACGACTGATTGCGCAAAAACTCGGCGAAACCATGAACGCCACCTTTGTAGTGGACAACCGTGCGGGCGCCTCGGGCGCCATCGGCACGCAGTACGTGGCGCAGTCCCCGGCCGACGGCTACACGCTGCTGCTGGTGGCCTCGCCCTTCACCACCGTGGCGGCCTCTTTGCCCAGCGCCAATTACGACCCGCTGCGCCAGTTCACGCCGGTGGGCATGATCGCCAGCGGACCGCTGGTCTGGGCCGCCAACACCAAGCTGCCGGCCAACACCATGAAAGAGCTGGTCACGCTGGCCCGGCAAAAGCCCGGTGCGCTGAACTACGGCTCGGCCGGGGCGGGCGGTGTCAACCACCTCGTGCTTGAGTTGCTGAAGGCCCGTACCGGTACTTTCATCACGCACATTCCTTACCGCGGTGTGGCGCCTGCCACCATGGACATGATCGGCGGCCAGATCCAGCTGATCACGGGCACCATCCCGGCCCTGCTGCCTTTCATCAAAAACGGCAGCATCAAGCCTTTGGCCGTAACGAGTGCCAAACGCTCAAGTGCCTTGCCCGACGTGCCCAGCATGACGGAAGCCGGCCTGGCAGGCATTGATGTGGTCAACTACTTTGCGTTGATGGCCCCCACCGGCACACCGCCCGCCATCGTCAACGCACTGAACGCTGCCATCAACAAGGTCGTGGCTTTGCCCGAGGTGGTGGCGCGGTTCAAGGCCGACGCCGTGGAAGCCGCACCCGGCTCGCCCGCATTGCTCGGCCACTTCATCGAAGCCGACTACCGCGCCTGGCGCAACGTCGTTAAAACCCAAAATCTGAAAATAGAGTGACCGCTAGTCGCTCTTGACGGCAGCGCTCAAAGCGCGATGCGAAGCGAGCCAACCAAGGCCAGCACGAGCCGTAGGACCGGCTTTGCCGGACTGCAGGCGGGCGGCCCCCTCGGGGGGCAGGGAGCTACACGAAGTGAGCGACCGTGGGGGCTAGTCTTGTCCTTCTGTGAGCGTGTCGAGCTGGAATTTGCCGCTCTTGTGCCAAAGCCAGGTATCGGTGTAGACCACCTTGCCCATGCGCGTAGGCGCCGGGAAGGGGGACGCCTGCTGGATGGTGCGTTCGATCTCCGCCATCACTTCGGGTGCATGGCGCGGTGCGCGCATCCAGTCCAGACGGGTGACGCGGCCGACCCTGTCGATTTCCACATTCAGCACACCCACGGCATACAGCAGCGGCGGCATGCGGCCTTTGTAGATACGGTCGGAATTGAGGCCGTAGATATGCGTGGCGCCGTCTTCCCGATAGGCACGCGGCGTGGTCGCCCCTGAGCTTCTGGCCGAACCTTGCGGGCCGGTGATCGGCCCGATCACTGGAGAGGGGTCTGGGGCTTTGGGTGTGGCGGGCGCAGGTTCCGGCGCGGTCTTGCAGGCACTGACGACGGCGGCAGCTGCTGCTGAAAGCAGGGCCACCAGCCAGAAGCGGCGCGGTGTGGAGTCGGACATGTCTTGTCTCATCGTGCTTGCCTTTGCCGGCTTTTTGAACGGCCGGCTCATTGGATTCCTGATATACCTGCCATCATGCCCGGGAACTGCCCGGCGCCAAGGTAGTGCTAAGGTGGCAGTCAAGGCATTTTGCCCAATATTTCAATTCTCCAACCGCCAAGTCGTCACCAATGGTTTCCAGTGTCTCCAGTCTGCAACTTGAAGACTTCCTGGCCCGCCTGGCTTCGGTGCCGGCGGTGCTAGTGGAGGTGGCGAAGGCGCAGGGTTCGGTGCCGCGCGAGGCGGGAACCTGGATGGCGGTCTTTCCCGATGCGCTGGTGGGCACGATAGGCGGCGGCCACCTGGAATACGACGCCATCGCCAGGGCGCGTGCGCTGCTCGCGGATGGCGCCCAGGGGCGTCAGGCGACAACGTTGCGCGTGGCACTGGGCCCGTCGCTGGGCCAATGCTGTGGCGGCGTGGTGGAGCTTCGCTTTGAATGCGTCAGCGCGGGCGACACACCGGCGCTAGCCGTGCGATTGGGCCAGGCCGAGTTGACGCCGGTGGCGCTGTTCGGCGGCGGCCACGTCGGCCACGCGCTGGTGCGGGTGCTCGCCCCCTTGCCGTTTTCACTCAGCTGGATAGACAGCCGCGACGGCGTGTTCCCCGCCAGCGTGCCGCCGCGCGTGGTGGCCGAACATTCCGATCCCGTACAAGCCGCCGTGCCTGGCCTGGCGCCGCAGTCCCGCGTGCTCATCATGAGCTTCAGCCATGCGGAAGACCTCGACATCGTGGCTGCCTGCCTGCTGCGCCAGCGCGAGAAATCCGATTTACCCTACATCGGCTTGATCGGCAGCAAGACCAAATGGGCGGCATTCCGCCACCGCCTGGAAGCCCGGGGCTTCGCCGCGAGCGAGCTGGCGCAAGTGACGTGCCCCATCGGCGTGCCCGGCATTACTGGCAAGGAGCCGGAAGTCATCGCCGTGGCGGTAGCGGCCCAGCTGTTGCAAACCATCAACGCGGGTTGAGCGCGGCGCAGAAATTTTTCGGAGCTGAAGCCAAACTCTATAAACTTGGTGCGTCAGGCCGCAGCGGAGCCGGGAAGCCGGAGCTAACTTCAAGTTAGCGCCAGCTTCTTTTGTTCGCGGCCTTGTTTCTGCTTACAGCGCCCGCAGTGGTGAGCAGGTTGCACAAGGCAGCGCCCTCGCGTGCTGCATAGGTTGAGAGATATGGAAAACTACCTTCTCGACTGGGCCAACCTGCTGCTGCGCTGGGTCCATGTCATCACCGCCATCGCCTGGGTGGGTTCCTCGTTTTATTTTGTCTTTCTCGACAGCAGCCTCACGCCGCCCGAGGACGAAGACCTCAAAAAGCAGGGCGTGAGCGGCGAGCTCTGGGCCGTGCACGGCGGCGGTTTTTACCACCCCGTCAAATTCGCTGTCAAGCCGCCGCAACTGCCGGCGCACCTGCACTGGTTTTACTGGGAAAGCTACAGCACCTGGCTGTCGGGCTTTGCGCTGTTCACGATCTCCTATTTGTGGAACGCCGGCACCTACCTTGTCGACAAATCGCTGATGAACTGGTCGCCCGGCGCGGCCGGTGCGGTGGCGCTGTCCTTCTTTGTAATTTTCTGGATGCTGTACGACGGCATCTGCCAGCTGTTCGGGCGCAAGAAAAGCGGAGATGCCATCGTCGGCGCGTTGGTCGCGGTGCTGGTGTGCGCAGCCTCCTGGCTGGCCTGCCACTGGTTTGCCGGGCGCGCGGCCTTTTTGCTGGTAGGCGCCATGATGGCCACCGCCATGAGCGCCAACGTGTTCTTCTGGATCATCCCCGGCCAGCGCAAGGTCGTCGCCGCCATCAAGGCCGGCGAGCCGGTCGATGCGGTGCACGGCCAGCGCGGCAAGCAGCGCAGCGTGCACAACACCTACTTCACGCTGCCGGTGTTGTTTGCCATGCTCAGCAACCACTACAGCTTTACCTGGAGCCACCCGCAGAACTGGCTGGTGCTGATCCTGATGATGCTGGTCGGCGCGGCCATCCGCCAGTTTTTTGTGCTGCGCCACGGCTACAAACTGGGCCGCAACCGGCACCCGTTGCCGTATGCGCTGGTGGGCGTGGCTGTCATCGCCGCCGTGATCGTCTGGATGAAACCTCCTGCCGCTGTGGGCGCTATCAATTCAGTAGCTGGTGGCGCACAACCAGTGGGCGCTGCAGGCCAAAATAGCTTTCAACAAGTGCAGGCCATCATGGCCCAGCGCTGCTACCTGTGCCACGGTGCACAGGTGCAGATGAAAAACGTGCGGCTTGACTCACCCGAAGCATTGGCGCGCCACGCGACGCAGGTCTACCAGCAGGCGGTGGTCACGCGGCTGATGCCCATGAACAATGCCACGGGCATCACGGAGACTGAGCGGCAGGCGATCAGGCAGTGGTTCGATGCGGGCGCCAAAACGGAGTAAGCCGAGTAAGCCGGGCAAGCCTTACCAGTTGCCGGCCAGCCCTGCGGCGCGTGTGGACGGCTTGCTGAAATGCTGGGCCAGGAAATCCACAAAAGCCCTGACCCGCACCGAATGCTGATGCCGGGCCGGGTACACCGCATGGATGTCGGCTGCCGGTGTGCGGTAGTTCTCCAGCACCTGCACCAGCCGGCCGCTGCGCAGGTATTTGGCGATGTCCCATTCGGCGCGCATCAAAATTCCGTGGCCGTCGAGGGCCCAGTTCACCGCAATCTCGCCGTCGCTGGTGCTGAGGTTGCCGTGCACCTTGATGGCCTGCGTGTGCTTGCCGGAAGCCAGGCGCCACATGCCGTAGGCCTCGTCACCCTGGCGTATGCCGATGCAGTTGTGCTGCGCCAGGTCATGCGGCACCCTGGGCGTGCCGTGGCGGGCCAGATAGGCCGGTGAGGCGCAGAGCAGGCGGCGATTCGGTGCGATCAACCGCGCGATCACGCGGGCGTCCGGCGGTTCACCGAAACGGACACAAACATCGAAGGCGTCTTCAGTCAGCGGCGGCGGATTGACCGTGAGCTGCAACTGCACTTCTACCCCGGGATGGGCTTTCACGAAACGCGAGATCAGCGGCGCCACATGGTTGCGGCCGAAGCCTATGGTGGCGTTCACGCGCAGCAGGCCCTTGGGCGCCGCCACGGCACTGGACACCTGCTGCTCCATGTCGTCAATGTCGGCAAGGATGCGGCGCGCGTGCGTAAGGTAAATCTCGCCTTCCTGCGTGAGGCTGGCGCGCCGTGTGGTGCGGCTCAGCAACTGCACCCCCAGCCTGGCCTCCATCTGCGCGAGCCGCTTGCTGATGGCAGCTGTGCTGACGCCGAGCTCGCGCGCCGTGGCCGACAGGCTGCCGTAGCGCGCCAGCAGGCTGAAAAAAGCCATCTCCGAGGGGGCTGTGTTGACTGGAATCATTCGTAACCTGTGGTTAACAGTAATCTTACTTTAGGGGGTTTTATTGTCTGTGCCAACCGATACAGTGAACAGATCACAACCGAGAAAACTGAGGAACCAACATGAAGACCTACAAGATCGCCTGCATCCCCGGCGACGGCATCGGCAAGGAAGTCGTACCGGCCGGCCAGCAGGTGCTGCAGGCACTGGCCGCGGCACAAAAGAATTTCGCTTTCAGCTTCAGTGCTTTTGATTGGGGCGGCGACTACTATCGCCGGCACGGCATGATGATGCCGGAGGACGGCCTGGACGCGCTGCGCGACAAGGACGCCATCCTGTTCGGCTCGGCCGGCGACCCGCACATTCCCGACCACATCACGCTTTGGGGCTTGCGCCTCAAAATTTGCCAGGGCTTTGACCAGTACGCCAATGTGCGGCCCACGCGCATCCTGCCCGGCATCGACGCGCCGCTCAAGCGCTGCACACCGGAGCAGCTCAACTGGGTGATCGTGCGCGAGAACTCCGAAGGCGAGTATTCAGGTGTGGGCGGGCGCGCCCACCAGGGCCACCCGATCGAAGTGGCCACCGATGTGTCGATGATGACCCGCGCCGGCGTCGAGCGCATCATGCGCTTTGCCTTCAGGCTCGCCCAGTCCCGCCCGCGCAAGCTGCTGACCGTGGTCACCAAGTCCAACGCCCAGCGCCATGCCATGGTGATGTGGGACGAGATCGCGCTGCAGATCAGCCGGGAGTTTCCGGACGTGACCTGGGACAAGGAACTGGTCGACGCCTGCACGGCCCGCATGGTCAACCGCCCCGCTTCGCTCGATACCGTGGTCGCCACCAACCTGCATGCCGATATCCTGAGCGACCTGGCGGCCGCGCTGGCCGGCAGCCTGGGCATTGCACCGACGGGCAATATCGACCCCGAGCGCCGCTACCCGAGCATGTTCGAGCCGATTCACGGCTCGGCCTTTGACATCATGGGAAAAGGCCTGGCGAACCCTATTGGCACTTTCTGGAGTTGTGTCATGCTGCTGGAGCACCTGGGCGAAACCGGTGCGGCCGCGGTGTTGATGGCCGCAATCGAAAAGGCGACCGCCAGCGCTGCGCTGCACACGCGCGACCTGGGCGGCAGCGCCACAACGGCGCAGGTCACCGAGGCCGTCTGTGCAGAGGTCGGCAGGCAGCGACTACTGCAGGCCGCTTGAGCCTTTCAGTGAAAGCCGGTGCAACCAGGCTACGCATGCCGGCGAGTTTTCCGCTTCAGAAACATTCAGGAGACACACCATGAAAGTTGAAGTGAAAAAGTGGATGGGCATTTTCTGCATGGCCGCAGTGCCCGCCGCCATGGCGCAGACTGCCGCGCCCGCAGCGGGTGTGGTGTGCCCCGACAGGAACGTGCTGTACTGGCAGGCCTTTCCACCGGGTGGTGAGTCGGACCTGTCGGCGCGCCACCAGCAGGTCGTGCTCAAGAAAAAATGCCCGGCCGTCGACACCATCATCCAGTACAAGGCGGGCGCCGGCGGCGGCCTGATGTGGGGCCAGATGAACAACCTGCCGGGCGACGGCCTCAATGTAGTGGGCATCAACCTGCCGCACATCGTGTTCCAGCCCATCGAGGGCGAGGTGCAGTACAAAACTGCCGACATCGTGCCGGTGTTCTGGTTCCACTACACCCCCGACGTGCTGGTGGTGCCCGAGAAAAGCCCTATCAAAACGTTTGCGGACTTCATCGCCGCAGCCAAAAAAGACCCCGGCAAGCTGAACCTGGGCGGCTCGGGGCTGAACTCCGCCAACCATGCGGCGCATGAGCGGCTCAACGCGGCTTTCGGCGTCAAGAGCACCTACGTGCCCTACAAGGGGACGGGCGACATGACGATGGCCGTGATCGGCTCGCAGGTCGACGGTGCGATGACCTACACGCCGTTTGCCATCGGCAACAAGGGCAGGGTGCGCCCGCTGGCAGTCGCCATGGAAAAGCGCCACCCGATGATGCCCGACGTGCCTACCTTCAGGGAGCTTGGTGTGGACTGGGTGGACGGCGCCTACCGCGGCATTGGCGTGCCCAAGTCCACCCCGCTGGAAGCGCGCAAGCGGCTGTCGGACATGTGGGCCGTGCTGAACAACGACCCCGAGATGAAGGAACTCGCCGCCAAAAATGGCTTTGAGCTCGTCAACGTGGGCCTGGACCAGATGGACGGATTCATGAAGGAGCGCATCCGTATCTACACCGAAGGTGCGAAGCGCCTGGGCCTGGGGAAAAAGTAGCTCCCGGCGCCGGTCGGTTATGGCTTCAACTCCAATGCCGGATCTTTGCCGTGAGATGAGAGTCCTGTCAGGGCCGCAAGACGGGGGCCTCAGTGAAGGCTGGTGGTGTTGGAAAGAAGGTTCAACACCACCACGCCGGCAATGATGAGCGCCATCCCCACCATGCCCCAGAGGTCAATCTTCTGCTGGTGAACGAAGAAACTGGTGATGCTGATCAGCACAATGCCCAGGCCCGACCATATGGCGTAGGTCACGCCGGTGGGGATGGACTTCATCGTCACCGTGAGGAGATACAGCGCGGTGCCATAACCCGCGATGCTGATCAACGAGGGCACCAGGCGCGTGAAACTGTCGCTGGACTTGAGTGCCGTGGTGGCAATGACTTCGGCAACGATGGCGATGCCCAGGGCCAGGTAGGCGTTCATGAGACTCTTCTTTCTGCTTCGGTGGATGATGGCTCATTCTAGGAAACTGCCTTTCCGGCGAAATCCCAAACCATCCCGCGTTTCCGGGTTACTGCCCGGTTACCACGGCACAATCCGGGGTGGAGACATTTCAATGACTGCAGCCAAGACACCTACCCCCGGCACGCCCATCCCGGACGCCGCCACCCAGCCGCGCCAGTTCCTCGAGCACCTGTACGCCGCCGCCGTTGCGCGCGCGCTGCCGCTTGAGAACACCGCACGCTACCTGCCCAAACCGCCCACCCCCGAAAGCGGCGGCCGCACCATCGTGATCGGTGCGGGCAAGGCCGGCGGTTCCATGGCGCAGGCGGTGGAGGCACTGTGGCCCGCCGACGCACCGCTTGAAGGCCTGGTCGTGACCCGCTACCACCACATTCCGCCGCGCCCCGAAGGGCTGAAACAGCGCATCGAGGTTGTCGAAGCCGCGCACCCGGTGCCGGACGCGGCAGGGCTGGAAGCTGCACAGCGCATCCTGGCCATGGTGCAGGGGCTGGGCAAAAACGACCTGGTGCTGTGCCTGATCTCGGGGGGCGGCTCGGCGTTGCTGACCTTGCCGGCCGAAGGCTTGACGCTGGAAGACAAGCAGCGTATCAACAAGGCGCTGCTCAACAGCGGCGCCAATATTTCCGAGATGAACTGCGTGCGCAAACATCTCTCGCGCATCAAGGGCGGCCGCCTGGCCGCAGCCTGCGCGCCGGCGCGTGTGGTGACGCTGACCATCAGCGACGTGCCGGGAGACGATCCGTCCATCATCGCCAGCGGCCCTACTGTGCCTGACGCCACCAGTTGCGCCGAGGCGGTGGCCATCCTGCAGCGCTACGGCATTGAAGTGCCCGGCGCCATCATGAGCCTGCTGGAGCAGGGCGCACTCGAAACGCCCAAGCCGGGCGATGCGGTCTTCAAAGGCCATGAGGTGCATATGATTGCCACGCCGCAGCAAAGCCTGGAGGCTGCCGCCGCTGTGGCGCGCGCAGCCGGCTTGCAGGCGCACATCCTGAGCGACGAGATGGAAGGTGAATCCCGCGAGGTCGGCAAGGTGCATGCGGCGCTTGCCCGTGCCGTGGCATTGAAGGGGCAGCCCTTCAGCAAGCCCTGCGTGATCCTGAGCGGCGGGGAAACCACAGTGACCGTCCGCAAGCAAGCAGAAGGCACACCCCGCGGCCGCGGAGGCCGTGCCGGCGAATTCTGCATGGGCCTGGCCTTGGCCCTGCAGGGCCAGCCGGGTGTGTATGCGCTGGCAGCTGACACCGACGGCATTGATGGCGTGGAGGACAACGCGGGTGCCTATGTGGCGCCCGACACGCTGCAGTGCGCACTGGCCAAAGGCATGAAGCTGGACCAGTACCTGGACCGCAACGACGCCTACGGCTACTTCGAGCCGCTGGGTGGCCTGGTCATTCCCGGGCCCACACATACCAACGTCAATGACTTCCGGGCGCTATTGATTTTGTAGCTACTTGCGCAGGTTCTGCCTGCGTTTCGGGCCTGTTTGGTAAATAAAACAGGGAAAAAACCTCACACGGCCGTCAAACCACCCGTGCCGGGCGCCGCGCTGATCTCGGGCGGATGCGTGACGATGGATTTGAGTTCCGGCCGTGCCGTCTGCAAAGTTTGCAAATCGGGTTGCGGCCTGCGCAAGGTATCGCTGGCTTCAAAGACCTGTTCCAGCGCCTGGCATGCGGCCAGCAGTTGCGCATCGGCGTGCAGCCGTCCAATCACCTGCAGCCCGAAAGGCATGCCGTGTTCGTCCTTGCCGCAGGGCAACGCCAGCGCCGGGTTGGTGGCCAGGGTCACCACATAGGTCAGGCCCAGCCAGTGGTAGTAGTTGCGCATGGCCTGGCCGTCGATGTTGCCGGCATACAGCTCTGTCCAGGGGAAGGGCGTGACCGGCGTGACGGGCGCCAGGATGATGTCGTACTGCTCGAAAGCTTTGGCAAAGCGGCGCGAAATGCGTGTTTGTTCCAGGTGCGCCCAGGCGCGGTCCGCCAGGGTGATGGCGGCTGCGATTTCCATGTTGGCGCGTACATTCGGGCCCAGCGTTTCGGGCGCGTTGCGGTAGGTGTCAGCGAATGCCGCGACAAAACTTTCTGCGCGCAGCGTGTCAAAGGCGCGGTCGGCATCGCCCAGCTCAAGGTCTATCGGCTCGCAGCTCGCTACCAGCGGCCGGATGGCTTCCACGCGCTGGCGGAACACGCGCCGGATTTCCGGGTCCACGATGCACATGCCAAAGTCTTCCGTGGTGCCCACACGCAAGGTGGAAAGGTCCACCTGCTTCAAGGGCCAGAATGTGGAGGCATCCACCGGGTAGGAAAGCGGGTCGCGTGGGTTCGCGCCTACGCTGGCTGCAAACAGCAGCGCCGTATCGGCCACGTTGCGCCCCATGGGGCCGAGTACGGAGATGACGGACCAGCCCAGTGGCCGGGCATCGTTGGCCACCAGTCCGGGCGAAGGCCGCAGGCCGACCACGCCGCAGAGCGAAGCCGGAATACGCAGCGAGCCGCCGGTGTCGGAGCCGGTGCAGATCGGCAGCATGCCGGCTGCCAGCGCCGCCGCCGAGCCGCCGGAAGAACCGCCGGCGTTGAGCGTGGGGTTGAACGGGTTGCCCGTCGCGCCCCACACCGGGTTGCGTGAGTTGGCGCCGGCACCCATGTCGGGCACGTTGGTCTTGGCCGTGACGATGGCGCCCGCCGCGCGCAGTTTGGCCACCAGCGCGTTGTCTTTGGCCGGCACGTTGCCGCGAAGTCCTATGTTGCCGTAGGTGGTGAGCAGGCCCGCGGTGTCCTGCAGATCCTTCACCCCCAGCGGCAGTCCGTGCAAAGGGCCCAGCGGTGCGCCGCGCATCACTTGCGCTTCGGCTTCGCGTGCACCCTCGCGCGCACGCGTGAAGTCGGTCGCGCAGATCGCGTTGATGGCGGGGTTGAGGCGTTCGATGCGGTCTATGCAGGCGTCCATCAGCTCCACCGGCGATACCTCGCGGCTGGCGATCAGGCTACGGAGTTCGACGGCGGAGATGTCTGGCAGGGTGGAGGGCATATCGATGTCTTGTTCAATCTGTTTTGATCTGGGAGCGTTCGGCCAGTGCCTTCATGCGCGCAATTTCCGCCGTCACCATGCCGGACCAGTCGGGGATGGCGGCGTAGCCGGGCTCGAAACCCGCCGCCTTGAGTTTGTCCAGGGTTTCGGTGCTGGCCATCACCGTGGCCAGGGCCTTTTCCAGCCGTGCCTTGACGGGCACCGGCAAGCCCTTGGGCGCCACCACGGCCAGCCAGGCGTTCATGTCGACGGCCGGGTAGCCGGCCTCGGCCATGGTCGGCACATTGGGCAGCAGGGCCGAGCGCTTGTTCATGGCCACGGCCAGCACGCGGATCTTGCCGGACTTGAGTTGCTGCGATGCAGCGACCACGGTGTCGAAAGACACCGGGATCTGGCCGCCGATCAGATCGGTCATCAGGGGGCCGGAGCCCTTGTAGGGCACATGCGTCATCTTCAGGCCCGTGGCCGTATTGAACATCGCGCCGGCGAAGTTGGAGCTGGTGCCATTGCCGAAGCTGCCGTACAGGTATTTGTCCGGATTGGCCTTGGCCGCCGCGACGAACTGGTGCACGTCGGTGGCCGTGACCGACGGATTCACCAGCATGGCCAGCGCCACCGAGCCCACCATGCCTATCGCGTCAAAGCCCTTGGCCGGGTCATAAGACAGCTTGGGTTGCAGCGCCGGGTTCAGCGTGAAGGTGGAGTTGGAGCTCACGAGCAGGGTATAGCCGTCGGGCTTGGCGTTGGCTACCGCAGCCGCACCTATGGCGGTGCCGGCGCCCGGCTTGTTTTCGACCACCACGGGTTGGCCCAATTGGTCACCCAGGGTCTTGCCCAGGATACGCGCCAGCACGTCGGCCGCACCGCCGGCAGGGAAGGGCGCGACCAGCGTCACCGGACGCTCAGGAAAATCGGCGGCATGGGCGGGTCCAACCATGGCGGCAAGCCCGCAGGAAAAGAAGGCGCTGGCGATCAGCGTGCGGCGCATTGCTTTGAAAGACATGTGGTGCATGGTAGGCCTCGTTGAAAATTTGATCAATCGGAAAGGAGTGATTCGAAGGGGGTTGGCTCAAGGTTTAACGCAACCGGGCAGGTGACAGCCTGGACGCATCAACGCCTTGCTGGTGCAGCTCTTCAGGCAGCGCCGCCTGGCGGATCAGCGCATCGGCCAGCGCACTTGCACCTGCCGCGCTCTGGATGCCGTAGCCGCCCTGCGCTGCGAGCCAGAAAAAACCGGGGCAGGCGTTGTCATGGCCAATCACCATTTCCCCGTCGGGTACAAAAGAGCGCAGGCCGGCCCACGTGCTGGAAGGGCGGCGAATCGTCAGTGTCGACACACTTTCGATCTGGTGAATACCCATGGCAATGTCCAGCTCTTCAGGAACCACGTCGTGCGGAACCGTCGGGTCCGCATTGGCGGGTGAGCCCAGCAGCTGCCCGGCATCGGGCTTGAAGTAGTAGCTTTCATCCACACCCACCACGGCGGGCCAGTGTGAGGTGTCCATGCCCTCGGGCGCCTTGAAGGTAAAGGCGCTGCGCCGGTGCGGCACCAGACCGATGGGCTGCGCGCCGAACATGGCGGCCAGCTCGTCAGCCCAGGCGCCTGCGGCATTCACCACGGTTTTGGCGCGCAGCGTCTCGCCGTCGCTGAATTGCAGGGTCCAGCGCTGTCCGTCATGCGTGGCCTGTGTCAGTGTGGCGGCGGTTCGCAGCTCTCCGTCGGCACCGGCCTTCTGGCGAAAGCCGCGCAGAAAGCCCTGGTGCAGTGCATGCACATCCATGTCCTGCGCGCCTGCGTCGTACAGCGCGCCGTGCACCACATCGGGCCGCAGGCAGGGTACATGGGCCAGCGTGGTGCCGGCGTCCAGCGTCACCAGGCCGGGGCAGCTTGCGGACAGTTCCTGGCGGGTGTGCGCCAGTTCTTCTTCCTGGCCGTGCGTGGCAAGGTAAAGCACGCCCCGGGGCTGTATCAGTGCCGGGTGAAACCCTTCCGGCGGCCGTTCGTAAAACCCGCGGCTCGCACGCGTCAGCGCCCGCACCATGGGCGGGCCGTAGGTTTCCATGAACATGGCCGCCGACCGGCCGGTGGAGTGAAACCCCGGCTGGGATTCACGTTCGACGAGCGCAACGCTGCGTTGCCCGGCCAGGCGCCAGGCCAAAGATGCGCCCGCAATGCCGGCGCCGAAGATAAGGATGTCAAATTCTCTCATTTGAGAATTCTCACATGCGAGAATCATGCCTGTCCAGCCCATTTACCGGGATTTTTCGAAAAAAGGGAAAACACCATGCCTGCACGCCCCGCCCGCAACCCTGCCGCCGCCCCCGAGGCGGACCGGGTGCGGCTCGGCCTGAGCCTGCGCGGGCACCGCAAGGCGCGGCGGCTGACGCTCAAGGACCTGTCCGGCCGTTCCGGCGTGGCACTGTCCACGCTGTCCAAGATGGAGCTGGGCCAGATTTCGGTCAGCTATGAAAAGCTGGCCGCCGTAGCGCGGGCGCTGTCGCTGGACGTGGGACAGCTGCTGGACGCGCGAGCCGCGGCGCCGGCCCCTGGCGCTGCAAAGCCGGTGGTGGTCTGGTCCGAAGCAGGCGGTGCGCCGGCCTACAGCTCGGGCAACTATGACTACGGCGCGCTGGCCGCCGGCTTTCCGGGCAAGCGCATGACGCCGATGCACGGCCGCATCGTGGCGCGCAGCCGCAGCCAGTTCCCCGACTTTATCCGCCACGCAGGGCAGGAGTTCGTGATCGTTCTGTCGGGCCGGGTGCGCATCGAGTTCGAGACCGGCGAAATCATCGAAGTGGCGCGCCATGAGTCGGCCTATTTCGACAGCGGCGTGGGCCACATCTACCTTTCGCTGGGCCGCAGCGACGCGCAGGTGCTGGTGGTGATGAGCGAATAGGGCTGCCTGGCCTTGTGTTTCGGGTTTGTACCCGGGTTCAGGTCGACAGCTTCTCCCAGGTCAGGTCAAATTTCAGCAGATATTTGCGCAGCCTGTCCGCATCATTCACTACGCTGCGCTGGGTGCGCGATACATTGAAGAGCGCCCGCCCGGCGTCGCTGAGGGAGGCGCTTTTGCGGCAGACCTCAATCACGGCCTGAAGCTGTAGCTGTTCAAAATAATCGAGTGTGTCCGCGGCGCCTCCCATTAATTCGGCGAGTGAGGCAGCGCCGCCGCTAGCTTCCTGTTCTGTGGCCTGCCATTGCCAGCGTAGTCGCGCGATCTCGGCCTCCACCAGGCTTGCGCCGATGCGGCCGTTGTCACCCAGCGTGGCAAGGCGGGTGATGGATGCGCTCAAGTCGCGAAAATTGCCAGCCCAGATGGCCTCGCCCGATTGTGCAAATCGCAGGTAGGCTGCGCGGGCTTCAGCGGTCATGCGGGTTTTCCTGCCCAGATCCTCGGATGCGAGCGTGAGCTGGTGGTCCATGTTGGGCTCGATATCCTCCCGGCGCTGGCTGAGGCCGGGCAGGGTGTAAGTCCACAGATTGATACGCGCAAAAAGGTCCTCGCGGAAGCGCCCGCGGGCGACTTCCAGACGCAAGTCCTTGTTGGTACCGGCGATCAGCTGGAAGCTGCTTTCGACTTCTTTGTCGGCGCCTACGGGCAGGAAGCGTTTTTCTTCCACGGCCTTGAGCAGCATGGCCTGCTCGTCCAGGCCCAGCTCGCCAATCTCGTCGAGAAACAGCACGCCCTTGTCGGCGGTGCGCAGCAAGCCGGGACGGTCATTGGCCGCCCCGGTGAACGCCCCCTTCTTGTGGCCGAACAGCGTGGAGCCCGCACCGTCGCCGTGCAGCGTCGCGCAGTTCACGTCGACAAAGCTGCCGCTGACCTGGTGGCGCGACTTTTTGAGCTCGAAGATTCGCCGCGCCAGCATCGACTTGCCCGCACCCGTGGGCCCCGTCAGCAGGACGGGCGCCTTGCTCTGGACGGCGATGTGTTCGATTTCCTCAATCAACTTGTTGAAGCGGGGGTTGCGTGTGGCGATGCCGCTTTTGAGAAAGGACACTGCATCTTGCTGCGCTACCGCAAGCCGCGTGTTGATCGCGTCATACCGCGAAAGGTCCAGGTCAATCAGTTCATAACTGCCCACGCCCTGGCCTTGCCGGCCCCTGGGCGGCGCCGTCTGCAACAGAACGCCGGGAATGAAGCGCGCCTCGACCAGCAGGAACAGGCAGATCTGCGCTACATGGGTGCCGGTGGTGATGTGCGCCCAGTACTCTTCGCGCTCGGTGTCGAAGGCGTAGGCACGCATCCAGTCATACAGCGCGCCATAGACCTCGCCGAAATCCCAGGGGTTGGCCAGGTTCATCTCGACCAGGCGAACCTCGGTGCCGGGCGAGAGCTGAACCACGTCTTCGCGCACCCTTTCGGCCAGCGCTTTGTTGCGCACGTCGTGCATCAGCTCCAGCCGGTCGACGATCAGGTCTTCATGCTGTGCGATTGAAACTGTCGGCCGCCATTTCTCCCAACGCGAAGCACTCAGGCCCGAATCCAGTTGGGTACCCAGGAAACCCATCACCACTTTCTTCTTCATATTTCTAATGTACTAGCTTTAAAGCTAAGAACTCAAGAAGTATAAGTTTAAAAAACTGGTGAATTTTTGATTAATTGAAAAACTATCAAATGAAATCAATTGCTTAGAGAAATTGGTGATCTCTTTTAAAGAGTTGGCACGCCACCTGCAATGTATATCCCGTCACCACAACGGTGAATGCAAACAAGGACTAGGAACATGGCAAACACACAACTATTTCAAAGCAGCAAAGGCAGTTTCCTGCCAGCTGCCACCATCGCCAACGAGGCTGGTGGTGTCGCTTATGCCTTGGCACCCCGGCATGCTTTGGTGCAATTGGCCGTCACCGGTTGCCTGAACAATGTTTACTACGCAGGCGCTGCCGAGCAATTGGACAAAGTGCTGGAACTGGCTGCGCAGGTTGATGCGGGCTTCGTGGCCAAAACTGCCATCTATGCCCGCGAGCGTGGCCATATGAAAGACATGCCGGCGCTGCTGTTGGCCTCGCTGGCGACCCGCGATGTGGCACTGTTTGCCAAGGCGTTTCCTCGCGTGGTAGACAACGGCAAGATGCTGCGTAACGTGGTGCAAATTCTGCGTAGCGGCCGTGTGGGCCGTAAGTCAATGGGTTCGCGTCCCAAGAAGTTGGTGCAGGCCTGGTTGTGCAATGCAAGCGAGAAGCAGCTGCTGAACGCCAGCGTGGGTAACAGCCCGTCGTTGGCCGACGTCGTGAAGATGGTTCACCCCAAACCGGCTGAGGCCTGGCGCGCCGCGTGGTTTGCCTGGTTGATTGGCCGTGACTTTGACGTGAGCCAGTTGCCCGAGGCGACGCGTGCTTTTGAAGCCTACAAGAAGGACCGCAGCGGTGTGGCGCCCGATGTGCCGTTTCAAATGTTGACAGCCTTGAACCTGACCACCAACCAGTGGACGCAGATTGCAAAGAATGGCTCGTGGCAGATGGTGCGACAGAATCTCAACACCTTTGCGCGCCACGGCGTGTTTGGTACAACCAAGGCTGAAAAGGCCATTGCCGCCAAACTGCGTGACGCGCAGAGTATTGAGAAGGCCCGCGTGTTGCCCTACCAGTTGATGGCTGCCTACAAAGCGACGGATGAAACCGTTCCTCTGCAGGTACGTGAAGCATTGCAAGACGCGATGGAAATCGCGTTGAAGAACGTGCCGGCTTTGGTGGGTAAGGTGGTGGTGTGTCCTGATGTGTCGGGCTCCATGAGCTCGGCGGTGTCCGGACATCGTGGTTCTGCAACCAGTGCGGTGCGTTGTATTGACGTGGCGGCCCTGGTGGCTGCGGCTCTGCTGCGCAAGAACCCGGCAACCATGGTGCTGCCGTTTGAGCAGAAAGTCGTCAACTTGTCGTTGAACCCGCGTGACTCGGTGATGACCAATGCGGAGAAACTGGCTGCCGTGGGCGGTGGCGGAACCAACTGCTCGGCGCCGTTGGCCCTGTTGAACGCCGGTAAGGCCAAGGCAGACTTGGTGGTGCTGGTGTCGGACAACGAGTCGTGGGTGGATAGCAAGCGTGCCGGTGCGACGCAAACCTTGCGTGAGTGGGAAGTGTTCAAGCAACGCAACCCGCAAGCCAGGTTGGTGTGTATCGACATCCAGCCTTACGCCCACACGCAGGCGCTCGAACGGCCTGACATCCTGAACATCGGCGGTTTTACCGATGAGGTGTTCAAGGTACTGGCCTTGTTTGCCGCGGGAGCGTTGGGAGCCGACCACTGGGTCGGATTGATAGACGAGCTGGCTTTGTAAGCCATGACTCGATGTGTTGAGCGTCGTCGCCTGAGGAATGCCGGTGTGATTACATCCAAACTGTTTTTATCACACCAACTGTTAGTCCTCAGGCGGGGGCCTTTTTTAAAGATGGACAAGAGGGTTTTCAAAAGCACGAATGCTGGCGGGATTACATTGGATATAGCCGGTTCGACTCTGGCCATGTGCATCACAGGAAACTGAATGCACATGAAAATCTCACCGATCTTGTCGTGTTTTTGAAAGCTCTTGAAGAGAGAGCAAAAAGTTTTGATTGCCAGCGGCAAATGCGGTTGGAATTACAGCACTGTTAATGCCGAGGTCGCGGGTTCGAATCCCGCCGGTGCTGCAATGGGCTTGTGCCCGAGCCCATTGCAGCACCGTAGCTCAGTCTGGTAGAGCACGTATCCATTTCAACAATTTTGTTGCTGCTGGTGATCAAAAAGGTTTTGGATGAATGCCCGTGAAATTACAGGTAGACGCGGCGTGCAAACGCTCTCGTGCTGAAAGGCGCGGGGTCTGGGTTCAAACCCCAGCTTGGCAACAAGTGGCGAAATTTCATTTCACAAGCTCTAGTCATCCGTTTTATTGAAAAAGGAAGAACAACAATGAACTACCAACAACATGAAGTTCCCGGCGGTGTGCCGGTAAAGATGTGGACCAACGGCGTGCCGGTGGAAGCGCAGGCACTCAAGCAGCTGGAGAATTCCGCACGCCTGCCCATCGTGTTCAAGCACGTGGCCGTGATGCCCGACGTGCACTACGGCCTGGGCGCCACCATCGGCAGTGTGATCCCGACTTTCAAGGCGATCATTCCGGCGGCGGTCGGTGTGGATATCGGCTGCGGCATGATGGCCTGCAAAACCACGCTGCGCGCCGAAGACCTGCCTGACAACCTGGGTCCGCTACGCACGGAGATCGAAAAAGCCGTACCGCACGGCTCGGCGCCCAAGACCTACCGCAGGAATGGTTCGGTGCGCGAGGTCGGCGCCTGGACGAACCCGCCCAGCGCGGCAGATGCGGCCTGGGGCCAGCTGGTCGATGAGTTCGAGGCTATCTGCCTGGACTACCCGCGCCTGAAGAACACCAACAACCACCGCCACATGGGAACCCTGGGCGGCGGCAACCACTTTGTCGAGGTGTGCCTCGACGAAAGCGGCGGGGTCTGGATCATGCTGCACAGTGGTTCGCGCGGGGTGGGTAACGCCATCGGCACGCACTTCATCGAGCTCGCGAAGAAAGACGCCGAGCTGCACCAGCGCAACCTGCCGGACAAAGACCTGGCCTACCTTGAAGAAGGTTCGCAGTACTTTGGCGACTATGTGCGCGGTGTGGGATGGGCGCAAAAATTTGCGCGCCTGAACCGCGAGGTGATGATGCAGGCCGCCATTGGCGCGTTGCGCAAGGTGATCAGCAAGCCGTTTGAGACGCACGTGGAGGCGATGAACTGCCACCACAACTATGTGCAGAAGGAAACGCACTTTGGGCAAGAGGTGTTTGTGACCCGCAAGGGCGCCGTGAGCGCGAAGGCGGGAGAGCTCGGGATCATTCCCGGCAGCATGGGCGCCAAAAGTTTCATCGTGCGCGGCAAGGGCAACCCCGACAGCTTTATGAGCTGCAGCCACGGGGCCGGCCGCACCATGAGCCGTACGCAGGCCAAAAAGCTGTTTACGGTCGAAGACCAGATCAAGGCTACCCAAGGCGTGGAATGCCGTAAGGACGCGGAGGTGATCGACGAGATTCCGATGGCCTACAAGGACATCGACGCCGTGATGCTGGCCCAGAGCGATCTGGTGGAAGTGGTGTACACGTTGAAGCAGGTGGTGTGTGTGAAGGGGTAAGGAATATGAGTCAAACATCGAGTAGCTATCTGGTGGAATTGGTGAGCCCCGCGATAGCTGAATTGCGGACCGAGCTAATCCGAGCGCGTTGCGCATTTCAGTTCAACGTCTTTCAGGTGGAGCCCTATCGGTATTCGGAGGATTTGCACAAAGCAGCACTGGCGATGGCCTTTCAAGAAATTGACATAAAGGCTGACATCCAGAGTGCAAAAAGCAAGACCCTGCTGGCCGGTGAGTTTGACGCGCTTGTAACAACGCGGGGGTTGCCTGAGATCCACCCCCCGTTGTTTCACGCCTTTCGTGATCCACCTTACGGCACCAGTTGGACAGATTCCGACGCTCAAGAGAATTTCGTGAAGTGGCTGAAGCTTCTGGGGGCGGATCGGACAAATAACCTATGCGTTTTGGATTGGGTTGGTGACCCTGATCAGAATCCAGGGCGCAGTGGGTGGAGTACCTACTTTGATTCCGGCAAGGAGTGGTGGGGAATTTGGTGTCTCACAATCTGGAACCCGGCTCGCAACACCATTTCCGTCCTTGTGGCGAGTCAAACAGATTGAAATGGGGTGAGCCCCGCAAAAGGACGTGTGATGAAGAGCGGAAAGCAAAGGCGGGAGGAGATCAAGGCCAAGCGCCTGGCACGCCTGAGCGCGGCGCGGGCACCCAACCCCTTTATTTCAACCAGGTCAGTGCCTTTGGGCGCTGTGGCGGCGGACCACGCGCAACTGGCGCATAACACCACCTGGAGTTTGTTGCCCTCGTTCTACATCGACACGCCCTTTGTCTGCAAGGACTGCGGTGCGCACGAGGT
This sequence comes from Polaromonas sp. P1_F1, assembly GCF_056405795.1. Taxonomy (NCBI): domain Bacteria; kingdom Pseudomonadati; phylum Pseudomonadota; class Betaproteobacteria; order Burkholderiales; family Comamonadaceae; genus Polaromonas; species Polaromonas sp. P1_F1. The sequence goes on along the minus strand of NZ_JBFUBJ010000001.1, from coordinate 325,330 downwards.
GTGGACGGCAAAGCAGCAGAAGTGGTGGTATGAAATCGCCAAGGGTCGTATTGAAAGCTGCGCGGTGCGCTGCCGTCCTTGCCGTCTGTTGGAGCGTGCGCGAGTGGAAGAGGCGCGGCGCGTGAGCCAGGCGGGCTTGGCTTTGAAGATAGAAAAGAAGAACAATGAAAATTGAAGTTAAAAACATAATTGAACTGGATGGCTCGCAAGGCGAAGGTGGCGGGCAGATCTTGCGCACCGCGCTGGCGCTCAGCCTGGTGACGGGCAAGCCGTTTCGCATGGACAACATCCGTGCGAAGCGGCCCAAGCCCGGCTTGATGCGCCAGCACCTGGCCTGCGTGAACGCGGCCGTGTCTGTGGGCGGCGGCGTCGATCAGACTTCCGCCGTCAATGCCACCGGTCAGGCGGTGCAGATTGGCGAAACCACGTTGCTGTTCACGCCAGGTGAGGTGCGCGCGGGCGACTACGAATTTGCGGTCGGCTCGGCCGGCAGCTGCATGCTGGTGCTGCAAACCGTGCTGTGGCCGCTGCTCCAGGCCAGGGCCGCCTCCACGCTGCATCTCAGCGGTGGGACGCACAACCCGATGGCGCCGTCGTGTTCCTTCCTGTCGCTGCTGGCACCTTGTTTCGCCGGCAATGGAGAGGCCCTGTTTGACATTGAGTTGCGCCGCCACGGTTTTTACCCGGCGGGAGGCGGGGAGGCGCGCGTGCGCCTGAATCCGCCCACGCAGGGCTTTTCGGCCATTCACCTCATGGAGCGCGGCGCGTTGCTGGAGGCTTATGCCGAATGCCTGCACGCTGGCCTGCCCAGAGGCGTGGCGGAACGTGAGCTGGACGTGCTGCGCAAGGGGCTGGGTTGGGAAGAAGGCTGCCTGCGCGACCGCGGGCTGCGCAGCAACGAAGGGCCGGGCAACGCGCTGTTGGCCGTCCTGCGCTATGAGCACATCACCGAGGTCTTTGCGGCCTATGGCGAAAAGAGCGTGAGTGCCGAGCAGGTCGCCCGCCGCGTGCTGCAGGAGGTGAAGGCCTACCAGGCCCACGAGGCGCCGGTAGGCCCGCACCTGGCAGACCAGCTGATGATTCCCATGGCACTGGCGGGCCTGCAGGGTCGGATGGGTCGCTATTGGGCGACGGAGCTGACCGAGCACACCCGCACCAATGCGCGGACCATCGAAGCCTTCCTGCCTGTGAAGTTCTCGTGCGAGCCATGCGGTGGCGGAACGGTGATTTCGCTGCAGGTGTAATGAATGGCCGGGTCATTCCTGGCCGATGCATGCCGATGTGAAAAGGTGCCGTGCATTGCTGGTGTTGAGTCCGGGGCCAGAGAAGCCTTACAGTATGGGCTGGTCGCATGAGGAACCTGCATGTCCAACGGCAAAAATACACTACCATCCGGCGCCCCCGATAAAGCCCAGATCGAGAACGCGATCGAAAAGGTCAATCGGCAGATCAAGATTCTGCGGGCCTTCAAAATATCGGTGACGCAAACCGGCTGGGATTCGAGCGTGGAGTCCCTGCAAAAGAAAGTCAACACCACCCTGGCCGACAGCTTTGGCGTGGGCACGCCCGAATACCGGCAGTTTGCCGTCGCGATACAGGATTTTCTGCTGGACAAGACTTTCGGCGACCGCTTCACGGACGACGAACGCCAGCAAAAAGTCAGGCAAGGGATCGATCTGGCCATCATGCGCGTGAATGCGGCCAAGAAGCTGCTGAGCGACTACCTCGATGGCACTGCAGCGCCGATGGTGGACCCGGTTGTGGAGGCGAAACCGGTGTCACCGCCCCCACCAGCACCAGCACCAGCACCAGCACCAGCACCGGAACCGGAGCAGATCTCCACACCTTCACCTTCCATTCCAACGAGGATGCCCATGTCCAAGACAGATCTCCCTTTCTCTTCCGCCACGGCACCGCAAGCCGTGTCCGGTTCTCGCGTGGCTATCCTGGGCCTGGGCGGAGATGCCGTGGGCGATGCGTGCCAGTTCATGGAGCAGCTGGGGCTGGAGGCGGCGATACTCGACGCCGTCTCCATCGATCAACTGGAGGGGCTGCGCAATGTGGCGTTTTTGCTGCTCCTGCCGGGCAACAAATCCGATGCGCCTGCGGCCATGCTGGCCATTGGATTCATGCTGGCCGCGCTCGGCCGCAACCGCATTGCCTGCCTGCTGTCCCAAGACGACGCCTTGCCGGATGTCCTGAAGGGCGCCACAAGCATTTCGGTCGATGAGGCAGGCCTGTGGCGGCTGCTGCTGGCACGTGAGATGAAGCGGGCAGGCCTGGAGGTGGATCTGAACCTTGCCATGTGAGTGGCACCCCGGCGGCATGAGTGGTGTCAGCGTGCCGTGGGTTTCGTTGCTGCATCGTCAGGCAGCATGGCAGCGTCTCTTTGCATCAAGGCACGGACCAGCCAGGCGAACCATGCAGCGGCAATCGCCGCTGCAATCCAGACCAGCATCTGCCCCAGCCGGGCCTGGTCGTCCAGCAGGTAGGCGTTGCAGACGCGTACCGGCGAAGTTTCATACAGGTTGCCCACGACTGCCATCATCGGCAGCACATTGCCCAGAAAGAAACCCTGCACCAGCAGGCCCGCCGCGTGCCAGGACAAGCGCACGGCGGCGCCGCAGGCCAGCAGGGCCAGGCTTTTCAGTATTTCGATGCGGCTGTCCACCAGCGCCAGGTCCAGTACGCGGGGAATCATCATGATCGCGAGCATCATCGCGGCCGCGAACAAACCGCTGATGCCGTGGGCATTCCAGAGCCCCAGGCGAGCCAGCCAGCGCCCCGGCAGTGCTGCGGCGAGCAGATAGCCGGCGAGCGCCAGCAGGGGATACTGCACCAGCATGTGAAGGGTCATGCTGGCTTCCAGCCCATGCCGCAGGCCGGGCAAGGCCAGCAGGCACAGCAGGGCGACGGCCATAACCGCCAGGGTGCCGCGCGAGGGATGCGCCAGCCTCTTCATGGTGAGGCCGCCTGCGCAAGGTGCTGCGCATAGTCGAGCGCGAGCTGTTGTTCCGCGTAGTCAAAAATGCGAACCAGCCGGCCTTTCTGGTCGATGACCAGCAGCGCCGCGTTGTGTTCAAAATCGCCGCGGCCGTCAGGGACCACCACGACCTGGAAATCCGCCAGCAGGCGCTGGGTGTCCCGCGGGTTCTGCACGCGCACAAAGCGCCATAACGCCGGGTCGGCGCTCAATCGCGCTGCATAAGTTTGCAGCACGCCAGGGCTGTCGTAACTGCCGTCGAAGCTGATCGACAGCAGTTTCACGTGGCTGCTGCGCTCCTGCAAGATTCGCTGCATTTGCTGGAAGCTGCTGCCCATCGCCAGGCAGACGGTCTGGCAACGTGTATAGACGAAATCCACCAGCGTGACGGACTGCCCGTCGGCGAGCCGCTGCGATAGCGTTTGAGGGGCGATGCCGGGCCCGTCGACGCTGACTGCGGGAGTTGCGACAGGTCGCAGCGCAACTTCGAGTCGGCGGGCGCCCTCGGCGGTCCAGACCTGGAAGTCGTGCGTCAGCCACGTGGCGGCGCTATAGCCTGCCAGGGCCAGCATGGCGCTCAGAAAGGCGGTGCGAAACATCGAAGGGCTCAGGAGGCTTTGGCCGTCAGCGCCTTGAGCTCGGCGCCGCCGTTGAACGGTGCGGTTCGCGTGCCGGCCTTGCGTTCGGCCTCGAACAGCTCGGGCTTGATGGCTCCCGCCTTGTTGGACCATTCGGCGCGGATGTAGCTCGCCACCGCGGCCAGTTCGGCATCGCTGAGCTGCCCGAACGCCGGCATGGCGCCCTTGAAGGTATTGCCCATGACGGTGATTTCGCCCGTGACGCCATGCAGCAGGATGTTGGCCACGGTGCGCTCGTCGCCGGTGACCCATTCGGAGCCGTCCAGCGGTGGAAACACGCCGGGCAGCCCTTTGCCGGTGGCCTGGTGGCAGGCCACGCAGTTGGCGGTGAACAGCTGTTTGCCGTTGGCCGCAGCGCCTGGCGCGGGCCCCGAGAGATCCGCCAGGGTGCGCTTGTCCCCCAGGTCGGCGCGGCCGAAGGAGCCGGACAGCACGATGTAGCCCGCGCCCCATAGCACCAGGGCCAATGCCCCGACCAGGAAGATCAGCGGGATGGGCTGGCTTTTTTCAGAGGGCTCCGCCTGTTCCCGCTCCTGGGCCCGGCTTTCAGATGTCTTGTCGTTCAACATGGGATGACCTTGTGTGGCTCAGGGCTTGGGGGCGGGTGGCAGCACCGGGTAGGTGTGGTTCAGGCCCTGCAGGTACTTGACCAGGTCCAGCGCCTGGGGCGAAGGCACGACCACCTGGCCGATGTTCGGCCCATAGGCGGGTGGCAGCGCCAGCGGTTGCTCACCCTCGCTTTCGGCGTCTTTCGCGTCCTTTACCGTGAAGAGATATGGGTAGGACGGCATGATGGAGCCGGGCACATAGGCGCGCGGCTGGTACAGGTGGCCCAGGTGCCAGTCCTTGCTCGGCTGGCGCGCCCCGATGTTGAAGAGGTCCGGCCCGGTGCGCATGCTGCCCAGCAGGTGCGGCTTGTCATAGAAATAATCGCCCGGCACCGAGGCCCGGCCCCAGCCGCGTTCGGCATCGGGGCCGAAGTTCCGGTCACGCGGCTGCTGGCTGTGGCAATACACGCAGCCATTGGCGATGTAGACCTCGCGCCCGCGGAGTTGGGCACTGGTGTAGTTTTTCAGCTCCGGCGGCGGCTTGATGTCGCGCACCTGCATGTAGGGCATCACCACCAGCGCTGCCGTGGCGATGCCCAGGGCCACCATGGCGCCCGATGCCAGCTTGACTTCATTTTCCATGAGCGGCTCCCATTTCAGCGCTGCGTGCGTCGTTGGGCCAGAAGAGGGCGGCGCCCGCGCGGCCCGGCCCGAAACGAAGCGCCATGGTCAGGAAATGGCCGACGAACACCAGGTGGCTGAGTACCATCAGGCCGCCACCCACGGATCGCCATTTCAGGTAGGGCAGGGTCAGCTCGACGGAAGCCATGAAGGGCTGGGCGGCATCCAGCATCGCCACACCTTGAAGCCAGCCGCCGATGGTGAGCCCGACAAAATATATCGTCACCCCGACGGCCGCCAGCCAGAAATGCAGGGTGATCAGTTTCGGGTAGGGCCACTCCCAGTTCAGCACGCGGGGCATCATGAAGTAGATGGCGCCGAACAGCACCATGGTGACAAAGGCATAGGCGCCCAGGTGCGCATGAGCCACCGTGAAATGGGTGAAGTGGGTGATCTGGTTGACGCTGCGCAGCGCCTCCAGCGAGCCCTGCAGCGATGAGGCGAGGTACATCAGCCCGCCGAACATCATGAAGCGCAGCGTTGGCGAATAACGCGCCAGGTGCATGCGCCCCTGCAGCGTGGCGCCCATGTTGATGCTGAAGGCGATCACGGGGATCACCATCATGACGCTCTGCACGATCGACAGCGTGATGAGCCAGCCGGGCACCGGGCCACCGATGAGGTGGTGGCCGCCGACCTGCCCGTAGAAAAATGCCAGCGTCCAGAAGCCCAGCAGCGAGAGGTTGTAGGAGCGTATCGGCCGGCCGATGATTTTGGGCAGGAAGTAATAGATGGCACCCACGCTCACCGGCGTGAACCACAGGCCCAGCACGTTGTGCCCGTACCACCAGTTGGTGGTGGCCTGCTGCACGCCGGTGTGCACGCCGGGCATCTTGCCGACCAGGAAAAGCAGGGCAATCCACAGCAGCGCCGCCGTCATGTACCAGACGCTGACGTACAGGTGCGAGACCTTGCGGTTGACCAGCGTGAACAGCACCGGCAGGATGACAAGGGCAAAGCCGGCGAACATGAAGATCGCGATCTGCCATGGAATTTCCAGGTATTCCATGCCGTCGTTCCAGCCGGTCGCGATGGCGCCTATGCCCCCTGCGATGCCCATGTTGATGAGCGCCCCGCCCAGCATGACCCAGATGGCGCCGTAGAGCCGGGTGCGCAGCAGCCGCGGCAGCAGCCACACGATCATTCCCAGCGCGGCATTGGTGATCCAGCCGTAGAGCACGCCGGTCAGGTGCACCGTGCGTATGCGGCCGAAGGTCAACCAGGCATAGTCGGTAAGCCAGTCGGGCTCATGCAGCTTGATGGACGACACCAGCCCCGCCATCGAGCCCACGATGAGCCACAGGCAGGCAAAGGTGATGAACATGAACACCGGAAACGCGGTAGAGCGGTCGGACGTGATGCGGTCCAGCAGCTCGGCGGCATCGGCGGCGTGGGTCTTGATGCCGCCTTCCTTCACGGCCTTCTGCATCGACGCCTGTGCCACGTCCTGTAGCGCGGGGTCGTCGACCTGGCCGATCTCGCCGTGCGCGAAGATGACGGAAGCCGCGACAGGGTTTTCTACCAGTAGTCCTTTGCGCAGCGACCAGATAAAGACAAAGAGTCCGATGATGGACAACAGGAAGGCGCCCAGAAGGCTGAGGGCGGCGCTGTCCATCACGCGGTTCCTCCAGCGGACAAGGCAGGTGCGGGGCCATATCGATTGCCCTTGCACCACCCCCCGGCAAGGCCGGGTGGAGGCGCCGCGCGCCGTGAGGGCTGTGAAGCCTGAACGCTCATGCGTGATGCAGTGGTCATGATTTCTCCGGTATGGAGGGAAACCTGCGCTTGCGCGAAGGTCCTCTGGCGTCCTGAGTCGCGATGGGCCGCGGGAGCTTGCCGCAGATGAGTCATCCTACGCCTTTGTCTGCAGTCCGTCTGCTCGGCCGCCCGCGGTTCGGCGTCTGCTATTGATTTTGTAGCTGTTTGCGCCCGTCTGAATTGGCCTGCAGCCTGAATCAATGTATTGATATAGCTTAAGCCAGGCCTCATCAAGCCGTGTTAGCCTCGCGGCCATGTTGAACCGCATCCCCTCTTTCCTGCGCCATGTCGGCCCAGGCGTTGTCACCGGCGCTGCCGATGACGACCCTTCCGGCATCGCTACCTACACGCAGGCGGGGGCGCAGTTCGGCACCGGCCTGCTCTGGACGGTGTTTTTGTCGCTGCCTTTCATGATCGCCATCCAGCTGGTGAGCGCCCGCATAGGTCGCGTCACCGGCAAGGGTGTGGCGGCCAACCTGCGCGAGCACACGCCACGTGCCTTCCTGATGAGCATGGTGTTTTTGCTGGTGATTGCCAACACCATCAACATTGCCGCCGACATTGCCGCGATGGGCGAGGCGCTGCAGCTGGCGGTGGGCGGCGGCGACCACTTTCATGCAGTGGCCTTCGGCATCATCACCGTGCTGCTACAGGTGTTTGTGCCTTACCGCAAGCTCGCACCCATTTTGAAATGGCTCACGCTCTTTCTCTTTGCCTATGTCATCGCCGTGTTCCTGGTGCAGGTGCAGTGGGCCCAGGTGCTGCATGACCTGGTCGTTCCCAAACTGCAATGGACCTCGGGCTACTGGATGATGATCGTCGCGTTGCTGGGCACCACGATTTCGCCTTACCTGTTTTTCTGGCAGGCCTCGCAGGAGGTGGAAGAGCTGCGCCTGAAGGGCGGGGTACTGGGCGCCGAAAAGAAGATCCGCCGCGACCTGCGCCGCGTCAAGCGCGACACCTACATCGGCATGTTTTTCTCGAACGCCATCGCCTTCTTCATCATGGTGCTGGGCGGTGCGGTGCTGTATGCGGCCGGTATCCATGATGTGACATCAGCCGCGCAGGCGGCGCAGGCGCTGCGGCCGCTGGCCGGCGATTTTGCCTTCGCGCTGTTTGCCGGCGGCATCATCGCCACCGGTTTGCTGGCCGTGCCGGTGCTGGCCTCATCGGCCGCCTATGCGGTGGCCGAAGCCTTCGGCTGGCCCGAGGGCCTGGAGCGCCACTGGTACGAAGCCAAGCGCTTTTACGCCATCATCGTCATCGCCACCGTGGTGGGCACCGGCATGGACTTCACCAGCATAGACCCGATGAAGGCGCTCTACTGGAGTGCCGTGATCAACGGCGTGGTGGCCGTGCCCATCATGGCGGGCCTGATGCTGCTGGCCGGCCGGAAATCGGTAATGGGCAATTTCACCTCCGGTTTCAAGACCACCTGGTTTGGCTGGGGCGGTGTGGTGGTGATGGGCTTTGCTGTGGCGATGATGTTGCTGGATTTGATCCGCCCCTTGTTCTAGTCTCCCCGGCGACGAACCCACAAACGCTGCGGCCCCGCGCCCTGCCCGGCCAGCTGGTCATAAGGGTTGCGCAGCCGGCATTTGTCAATCGACAGGCAGCCGCAACCTATGCAGTCGTCCAGCGTGTCGCGCAGTTTCTTGAGCTGGGCCATGCGCTCATCGAGGTCGGCGCGCCAGGCGGCCGACAGTCGGGCCCAGTCCGCGCGGCTGGGCGCTGCTTTCGCGGGCAGGGTGGCCAACGCGGCTTCGATGTCCGCCAGCGCGATGCCCACCCGCTGCGCGACGCGCACAAAGGCTACGCGCCGCAGCATTTCACGCGCGTAGCGGCGCTGGTTGCCCCCGGTGCGGTTGCTGCTGATCAACCCTTTTTTCTCATAAAAGTGCAGGGTGGACACCGCCACGCCGCTGCGGCGCGCCATGTCGCCGACCGTGAGTGTGGGGAAGATGCCGGCCTGTTCCAGTTCCGTACCCATGGATTTCCTTGAAAAAATGCTTGACCTCAACTTTACTTCAGGTTTCAGACTCCTCATTTTGCAGGCCAATCCGGCCCGCTTATTTCAAAGGAGTTGTTTTCATGTCCAGCGATTTATCAAGCCCCGCTTCCGCCTCCGTGTTCCGCGTCGACAAATTCGTCGTGCCCTCGCAATCAATCTCCGCTTTTGTCGAGCGCATTCACCAGGTCCAGCGCATGCTGGGCGAGCAGCCCGGCTGCCTGCAAAAACATGTGCTGACCCAGACGGGTGACAGCAGCGAGTTCGATGTGGTGACCGTGGTCGAGTGGGCCAATGCCGATGCGGTGGCCGCCGCCCAGACCGTCATGCAAAAGCAGCTCGCCAGCGAGGGCTTTGACATCCAGGCGTTCAGGAAGAAGCTGGGCGTGCGCGGCGACTCGGGGATGTACCGCGAGGCTTGAACGCCGTGTGATTCAAGGCCTGCCCAGCGCCTCGAGTACGTTCTCCGGCGTGGCCGGCGCTTCCAGCACAACGGCCCGTCCAGGACGCGCTGAAGCAATCGCATCGCGCAAAGCCTCGTACACACTGATCGCCAGCATCAGCGGCGGCTCGCCCACGGCCTTGCTGCCGAAGACGTTGTCTTCGCGGTTGGGCTCGGGCCACAGGTCAACTTTGAGGTGCTCGGGCACATCCCCGGTGGCCGGAATCTTGTAGGTGCTGGGTGCGTGCGTGGTCAAGAGGCCCTTGTCGTTCCACACCAACTGCTCGGTCGTGAGCCAGCCCATACCTTGCACAAAACCGCCTTCGATCTGACCGATGTCGATAGCGGGGTTGATGCTGGTACCCACGTCATGCAGGATGTCGACTTTCAGCACGCGGCTTTCGCCCGTCAGGGTGTCGATGGCGACTTCGGTGCAGGCCGCGCCGTAAGCGAAGTAATAAAACGGCCGGCCGGTCAACGTGGCCTTGTCGTAGTGGATTTTCGGCGTGCGGTAAAAACCGTCGCTCCAGAGCTGGATGCGGTTGGCATACGCCAGCTTCACCACCTCGGTGAAGGGCCGCGCGCCTGCGGGTGTGATGACCTCGCCGCCTTCAAACTGCACCGCACCCGCACCGCAGCGGTCCAGGCCGGCAACAAATTGCGCCAGGTTGTCGCGCACATTGCGGGCGGCGTATTGCGCGGCGCGCGCGTTCAGGTCGGTGCCGGCTGAGGCGGCGGTGGCTGACGCATTCGGAATCTTGCTGGTGTCGCTGGCTGTGGCCAGCACCTGGTCGAAGGGCACGCCCAGTTCATCGGCCACGATCTGGGCGACTTTGGTGTTCAGCCCCTGGCCCATTTCGGTGCCGCCGTGGTTCACCTGCACGCTGCCGTCGGTGTACACATGCACCAGCGCGCCGGCCTGGTTGAAGAGGGTGGCGGTAAACGAAATGCCGAACTTGACGGGCGTGATGGCGATGCCGCGCTTGATGACCGGACTTTGGGCATTCCAGGCGGAAATGGCCTGGCGGCGTTGTGAATAAAGCGCGGACAGCTCCAGTTTTGATAGCAGCGGGGCGAGGATGTTGTCCTCGACCTTCATCTGGTAGTGCGTCACATCGCGCTCGCCGATGCCGTAGAGGTTGCGTTTTCGCACAGCCAACGGGTCCAGGCCCAGCGTACGCGCGATGTCGCCCATGATGGCTTCAATCACGATCATGCCTTGCGGCCCGCCAAAGCCGCGGAAGGCGGTGTTGCTTTGCGTGTTGGTCTTGCAGCGGTAAGACGCGATCTCCACGTCTTCCAGAAAGTAGGCGTTGTCGGCGTGGAAGACCGCGCGGTCGGCCACCGGGCCCGACAGGTCGGCGCTGAAGCCGCAGTTCACCGCCATCATGAGCTTGAGACCGCTGAGCCGGCCGGTGCCGTCAAAGCCCACGTCGTATTCATACGCAAACGGGTGGCGCTTGCCGGTGACCATGAAGTCGTCGTCGCGGTCCAGCCGCAGCTTGACGGGGCAATGCAGTTTGTGGGCAGCAATGGCGGCCCAGACGGCCATCTGGCCCGACTGCGTTTCCTTGCCGCCAAAGCCGCCGCCCATGCGCCGGCATTCGACGCGCACTGCGTGGTTGGCGATGCCCAGTGCATGCGACACCCAATGCTGGATCTCGCCGGGGTGCTGGGTGCTCGAGTAAACCAGCCATTGCTGCTGTTCCTGCGGCACCACGTAGGCAACCTGGCCTTCGAGGTAGAAATGCTCCTGGCCGCCCACTTCGAGTGTGCCGTGCAGTGTGTGCGCGGCCTTATTCAAGGCGCTGGCCGCATCGCCGCGTTTCACGAAGACCGGCGGCAGCACATAACTTTCGGCCTTGAGCGCGTCGTGCACGGTCAGCAGGGCGGGCAGGGGTTCGATGTTGCACACCACCTTGCGCGCGGCGCGGCGGGCCTGCATGACGGTGTGGGCCACTACCACGCCGATCACCTGGCCGATGTGCTGCACGGTGCCCTGCGCAAACACCGGTTCGTCGTGCGAGAAATTGCCCAGCACCGGGTCGCCCGGAATGTCGCGTGCCAGGATCACATCGCGCACGCCCGGCATCGCCAGCGCTGCGGCGGTGTCAATGCCCCGCAGCTTTCCGTGTGCCACGGTCGACAAAATGGGCGCGGCATGCAGCGTGCCGCGCACTTCCGGAATGTCGTCGACATAGGTGGCGGCGCCAGCGACTTGCGCGCGGGCGCTTTCATGGGGTGTGGAGCGGCCAGCCGCCTGCGTGCCTGCAGGTTTTTGGGTCAGCGACGTTTTTTCCGCCAGGTCTGCGGGGGGCATATCGCCAGCGCGGGCATTGGCTGCGCGCACGTCCGGGTCGGCCACCGCATCCCGGCTGACGGAAACATCTTTCGCGGCGTTCATGTGGCTTCCTCCAGCCGGAAGCTGGCCAGGTTGATCTGCTGCAGGCCTTGGCTTTCCAGCCAGTAGCGCTGGAGCAGGTTACCCAGCACCTGGCTGCGGTAGGCCGCGGAGGCGCGCATGTCCGAGATGGGTGAGAATTCGGCGCGAAACGTAGCGATGGCGTGCTGCACAGTGGTCTGCGTCCAGGGCTTCCCTGTCAGCGCCGCCTCGGTCTGGATGGCACGCACCGGCGTGGCGGCGACGCCGCCCGCACCGATGGAAGCAGTGATAACGGTGTTGTTTTCAATCTGCAGGTTGATTGCCAGGCAGACGGCGGAAATGTCGTCGTCGTAGCGCTTGGAGATTTTGTAAACCTTCATCGCCTCCCGGGGCTGTGCCTTGGGTACCTTGACCCAGGCCAGCACTTCGTCGGGCGCCATCACATTCTTGCGGTAGCCGGTGTAAAGCGCTTCCACCGGCATTTCGCGGTGGCCGCGCAGGCTCATCAGGACGATGTTTGCACCGAGTGCAATCAGCAAGGGCATGGAGTCGCCAATCGGCGAGCCGTTGGCGATGTTGCCGCCCAGCGTGCCGGAATTGCGCACCGGCAGCCCGGCAAAGCGGGCGGCGAAGTTGTGCAACTGCGGCCGGTCTTTCACCAGCGCCGCATAGGCGTCGGCCAGTGTCACGGCAGCGCCGATGGCGATGTGATGCGGGTAGTCTTCGATGCGGCGCAGCTCCCGCACTTTGGTGACATCCAGCACTTCCCCGAACTGCATGTGCTGCTTGGTCACCCACAAGCCCACGTCGGTGCAGCCGGCCACCAGCTGGGCGCCGGGGTGGGCGGCGCGGGCCTGCAACAGGGCTTTCAGTGTTCGCGGCGACTTGTAAGCCAAATCGGCCTGCAGCCCAATAGGGGCGGGCGCAAGCAGCTCCAGTTTTTGTAGCAAACCGGCTTCGTCGATCCTCACGGGAGGCAGGCTGCCCATGGTCTGCGCGGCCTCCAGGATGGGCCGGTAGCCGGTGCAGCGGCAGAGGTTGCCGGAGAGTTCTTCCTGCGCCAGCTCCCGCGTGACGGGCTCGCCCTTGCAGACGTGGTTTTGGTACATGCCGAACAGGCTCATCACAAAGCCGGGTGTGCAGAAGCCGCATTGGGAGCCGTGCTTGTCCACCATGGCTTGCTGGGCGGGGTGCAAGGCGTCATCCTCTGCAATATCCTCTACCGTCCAGAGTGCCATGCCGTCGATGGAGTGCGCAAGACGAATGCAGCTGTTGATGGCACGGTATTCAAGCTTGCCGCCGGCCGCCTCGCCCAGTACCACGGTGCAGGCGCCGCAGTCACCTTCGCCGCAGCCCTCCTTGGTGCCGGTGCAGGCCAGGTCCTCGCGCAGCAGCTCCAGCAGGGTGCGGCTGGGTGGTACATTGCTGACGGAAACAACTTCACCCCGCCTGACGAAGCGGATGGGTCTGGAAAAAGATGGGACAGCCATGCTTCAGGTTAAACAGTCATGCCGCGGCCAGCATACAAAAGTGCATATCAACCGCATGGGTGAAAAGGTATGAAAGACCAGGCGCTTTTCGACAAGATAGACCTCCATCTCATCAGGGTCTTGAATACCGTGCTTACCGAACGCAGCGTATCACGCGCCGCCCTCCGCCTGGGCATGTACCAGCCCGCCGTCAGCGCGGCGCTCAAGCGCCTGCGCACGCTGGCGGGTGACCCTATCCTGGTGCGGTCCGGCGCCGGCATGGTGCCTACGGATGCGGGCCTGCGCATGATCGAGCCCTCGGCCAGCATTTTGCGCGCGGCCGGCATGCTGTTCAGCGATGCGCGCGGGTTTGATCCGGCCACGGCAGAAACTACCTTTCGCCTGGCAGCCAGCGACTACCTGGACCCGTCTTTCCTGCCGCAACTGGTGGCGCAGATCAAATCCCAGGCGCCGCTCTGCCATATTGAAATCCACCCACTGTCCGCTGAATCCGACTACCGCATGCACCTGGCGCAAGGCCAGGCCGACATCGTCATAGGCAACTGGGCCGCGCCGCCCGACGACCTGCACATGGCGCGCCTTTTTGGCGACGAAGTGGTGTGCCTGGTCGCCAAAGACCACCCGGCCGTGCGCCGCGGCTGGGATGCCGCGACCTGGCTGGAAGCCGAACACATCGCCCCCACCGCCACGCACCCGGGCGCCAAGGGCGTGATCGACGAGCACCTCGACACCCTGGGCATGGTGCGCAACATCACGGTGCGCTGCCCGCACTTCAGTCTCATGCCGTCCATGGTGGCATCAAGCTTGCTGGTGATGACCACCGGGCGCCAGTACTGCGAACGCTTTGCCAGCCTGTTGCCGGTGAAAATACTGCCTACCCCGATCGCCTTTCCCCGCATGATGTATTACCAGCTCTGGCACGAACGCACACACGCCTCCAACTCGGCCCGGTGGCTGCGCGAGCGTGTCAAGTCTGTGGCCTCGACGCTACGAAAAGAATAGCTGCTTGCGTCCGTCCTGTATGGGCTGCAGCCAGAATTACCTATAAACCGAAGACAAAACCGGATACCCAGAGACAATGACCGCAGCCCCGCCCCAGACTGACAGCCCGCCCGGCCAGCCGCCGCGGCTGCAGCTTTCCGGCATCACCAAAAGCTACCCCGGCGTGGTGGCCAACAGCGGCATTTCGCTGGTGGTGCAGCCCGGTGAAATTCACGCCGTGCTGGGTGAAAACGGCGCGGGCAAATCCACACTGATGAAGATCATTTACGGCTCGGTCAAGCCCGACGCCGGCAGCGTGGCGATGGACGGCAAACCGGTCGTGGTGCGCAACCCGCACGAGGCGCGGGCGCTGGGCATCAGCATGGTGTTTCAACACTTCAGCCTGTTCGACACATTGACGGTGGCCGAAAACGTCTGGTTGGGGCTGGACAAGCACCTCACGCTGGCGGAAGTCTCGCAGCGCATCATGCAGACGACGCAAGCCTATGGCCTGCAGCTGGACCCGACACGTCCCGTGCACACCCTGAGCGTGGGCGAGCGCCAGCGGGTGGAGATTGTCAGGGCGTTGCTTACGCATCCACGGCTGCTGATCCTGGACGAGCCCACCTCGGTGCTGACGCCCCAGGCGGTCGAGAACCTGTTTGTCACGCTGCGGACGCTGGCGGCGCAGGGCTGCAGTATTTTGTACATCAGCCACAAGCTGCATGAAATCCGCGCGCTGTGCACCGCCTGCACGGTGCTGCGCGGCGGCAAGGTTTCCGGCTTTTGCGATCCGCGGCAGGAATCCAATGCCTCGCTGAGCCGCTTGATGATTGGCGCCGAGCCGCCCGCGCTGGAACACCGGGCGGTGCGCACCGGTGCCGTGGTGTTAGAGGTGAAACAGCTCGACTTGCCCAAAGAAGAGCAGTTCGGCGTTGACCTGCACCAGGTCGCGCTGCAAGTGCGGTCCGGCGAGGTGGTCGGCATCGCCGGGGTGTCGGGCAACGGCCAGAAGGAACTGCTCTATGCGCTGTCGGGCGAAGACACCCGCGCCGCGGCCGATGCGGTGGCGGTGAAAGGCCAGCCGGTGGGCAAGCTCGGGCCGGGTGGCCGGCGCGCACTGGGCCTGCACTTTGTGCCTGAAGAACGCCTGGGCCGCGGCGCCGTACCGTCGCTTTCGCTGGCGCGCAACCTCTTGCTCACGCGCAAGGAGGCCGTCGGCAAAAGCGGCTGGCTCGACCGCGGCGCGTTGCAGGCGCAGGCCGCCCGCATCATTGCCGAGTACAAGGTCAAGTCCGGCGGGCCGCAGGCAGTGGCCAAATCCCTTTCGGGCGGCAACCTGCAAAAATTCATCATGGGCCGCGAGATTGATGCCCGGCCTGAACTCCTGATCGTCTCGCAGCCGACCTGGGGGGTTGACGTGGGTGCGGCCACCCAGATACGCGGCGAGCTGCTCAAGTTGCGCGATGCCGGCTGCGCGGTGCTGGTGGTGAGCGAAGAACTCGAGGAACTGTTCGACATCTGCGATCGGCTCTATGTGATGGCCAAGGGTCAGCTCTCGCCTTCGCTGCCTCGCGCCGACGCCACGGTGGAACTGGTGGGGCAGTGGATGAGCGGGCTCTGGGCGCCCGGCACGCACCCAACAGAAACAACACAAACCACGGCGGAGGCCTCGGCATGAAGCTCGAAATCCGTCCCCAGCCGTCTTCCTTCTGGAGCTATGCCTCTCCGGTGCTGGCCCTGCTGATCACCGTGCTGATCGGTGTGGCGCTCTTTGTGGCGCTGGGTAAAGACCCGGTCAAGGGCCTGCAGGTGTTTTTCTGGGAACCCATCAAGTCGCCTTATGCCATCGGCGAACTGCTGGTCAAGGCCACGCCGCTGCTCATCATCGCGCTGGGTCTCGCGGTGTGTTTTCGCTCCAATGTCTGGAACATTGGCGCCGAAGGCCAGTTCGTCATGGGTGCGATCGCCGCAGGCGGCGTGGCGCTGCTGGCTGAAAAAACCACCGGTCCCTGGATCGTTCCGGTCATCCTGCTGGCAGGCCTTGCGGGCGGCATGGTGTGGGCCGGCATCACCGCCTTGCTGCGAGACCGCTTCAATGCCAATGAAATCCTGGTCAGCCTGATGCTGGTCTATGTGGCGGAGATGGTGCTGAACTACCTCGTCTTCGGTCCCTGGAAAGATCCCAACGGCTACAACTTTCCGCAAACCAGGACTTTTGAGGCCGTGACGCAGATTCCGCGGCTGATGCAGGGCTCGCGCGTGAACATCGGCATCGTGCTCGCACTGCTGGGCGTGGCGGGGCTGTGGCTGTTCATGTTCCGCACACACGCGGGTTTCCGGCATGAAGTCAGCGGCCTGGCGCCCGCTGCTGCGCGCTACGCCGGCTTCTCGTCGCGCCGCGCGTTGTGGCTGGCGCTGCTGACATCGGGCGCCGCGGCAGGCCTGGCCGGCGCGCTGGAGGTGGCCGGCCCCATTGGCCAGCTCACGCCCTATGTGCCGGCCGGTTACGGCTTTGCGGCCATCATCGTCGCTTTCGTCGGACGGCTGCACCCGGTGGGCGTGGTGTTCTCGGCCATCCTGATGAGCATGTTCTACATTGGCGGCGAGCTCGCGCAGTCGCGCCTGGGGCTGCCCAAGTCCATCACCGGCGTGTTCCAGGGCTTGCTGCTTTTCAGCCTGCTGGCTTGCGATACCTTGATCGCCTACAGACTCAGGCTGGCCAGGCCCATCCCCGTGCCGGTGGCCACGCCTCCTTCCACCGACCTTGTGAAAGGAGCCGGCTGATGGACTCCACCGCATTGCTCATCGCCGCCACACTCAGCGCGGGAACCGTGCTGGCCATTGCCGCGCTCGGCCTGCTGATCAACGAGAAGGCCGGCATCGTCAATCTGGGCGCCGAAGGCATGATGCTGTGCGCCGCCATTGCCGGCTTTGCCACCGTGGTGCACACCGGCAACAGCTGGCTGGGCTTTGCGGCCGGCATGGCGGCAGGCGCGTTCCTGGCCGCGGTTTTCGGTGTGCTGGTGATCTGGCTCAACACCAACCAGTACGCCACAGGCCTGGCGCTCAGCCTGTTCGGCGCGGGTTTTTCGGCCTTTGCTGGTATCAAGTATGTGCAAGAGAAGTTGCCCGAACAGTCGCAGTACCCGATTCCTTTCCTGGCCGACATCCCCCTGGTGGGTCCGGCGCTGTTCCGCCAGCACCCCATGGTTTACATCGCGATGGCGCTGACGGCCGGGTTGATCTGGTTTTTGTACCGCACGCGCGCCGGCCTGGTGTTGCGCTCGGTGGGTGAAAGCCCTGAGTCGGCGCATGCGCTGGGCTACCCGGTGCGGCGCATCCGGCTGGCGGCCGTGGTGGCCGGCGGCGCGCTGTGCGGGCTCGCGGGCGCCTATGTGTCGGTGGTCTACACGCCGCTGTGGGTGGAGGGCATGATCGCCGGCAAGGGCTGGATCGCGCTGGCGCTCACCACCTTTGCTACCTGGCGCCCGGCACGGGTGTTGCTTGGAGCTTACCTGTTCGGTGGCGTGACCATGCTGCAGTTTCACCTGCAGAGCCTGGGCGTCAATATGCCCACACAGTTCCTGAGCATGCTGCCCTACCTGTCCACCATCGTGGTGCTAGTCCTGATCTCGCGCAACCCGCTGTGGATTCGCGTCAACATGCCCAGTTCCATCGGCAAGCCGTTTTACCCGGGGGCCTGATGGTGTTTTAAGGTCGATCCGCCGCATAATTGCTTTTTTTTCGCCTTCCCGTTTCACTTTTCATTTCAATGTCATTTCCTAAAAACGAAAGCGAGTTCACATGACTGACCTGCAAAAACGTTCCCTGCTCAAGCTGGCGGCCCTGTCGGCCGTGGCTGCCGCAGCCTTGATGGGCTGCGGCAAGAAGGAAGAGCCGGCAGCGGCGCCTGCCGCGCCCGCGCCGGCGGCCGCCGCACCTGCCAAGGTCGAGCCCCTGAAAATCGCATTTGCCTATGTCGGCCCGGTGGGCGACGGCGGCTGGACCTTCGCGCACGACAACGGCCGCAAGGCCGTGGAGAAAGCCTATGGCGACAAGGTCGTCACCAGCTTCGTCGAAAAAGTGCCCGAGTCGGCCGACGCCGAGCGCGTGATCCGCGACATGGCGGCCCAGGGCAACAAGCTGATCTTCGGCACCACTTTCGGCTACATGGAGCCCATGCTCAAGGTGGCGGGCGACACCAAGGACGTGAAGTTCGAGCACGCCACCGGCTACAAGCAGGCCGAGAACATGCGCACCTATGACAGCCGCACCTACGAAGGTGCCTACATGGCCGGCGTGATCGCCGGCAAGATGAGCAAGACCGGCACGCTGGGCGTGGTCGGTTCGGTGCCGATTCCTGAGGTGGTGCGCAACATCAACAGCTTCACGCTGGGCGCGCAGTCGGTCAACCCCAAGGTCAAGACCAAGGTGGTGTGGGTCAATGAATGGTTCAACCCACCCAAGGAAACCGAGGCGGCCACGGCGCTCATCAACGGCGGCGCCGACGTGCTGTTCCAGAACACTGATTCGTCCGCCGTGCTGCAGACCGCCGAAAAAATGGGCAAACGCGCTTTCGGCTGGGATTCGGACATGACCGCCTACGGCCCCAAGGCCCACCTGGCATCTGCCATCATCAACTGGGGCCCGTATTACGTGAAGTCCGTGGGTGAGGCGCTTGAAGGCAAGTGGACCGGCAACGCGGCTTCCTGGTGGGGCGTCAAGGAAGGCGCCATCGACATCGTGTCGATTGCCGCCGATGTGCCGGACGACACCAAAAAGCGTATCGACGAAGTCAAGGCAGGCCTGAAGGACGGCAGCTTCTCGATCTGGAAAGGCCCGATCACCGACAACACCGGCAAGGAGCTGCTGGCCAAGGATGTGGTGGCAGACGACAAATTTCTCGGCGGCCTGAAGACGTATGTCAAGGGTGTCGAAGGCAAGGTTCCCGGCAACTGAGGATAATGGACGCAGCGCCGTGCCCGGGGCAACAGTTCCTGGGCCGGAGCGCTCGCAACGTAGTTTCAAAGCTGCCTTCGGGCAGCTTTTTTTGTTTCTGGAGTTGAGATGACGCCCGCACCATTCAAGGTAAAACCCGTGTCCGCAGACCGCCTGCCCGCGCTGTTAAAGCGCATGCCCAAGGCCGAGCTGCACATGCACATCGAGGGCTCGCTTGAGCCGGAACTGATCTTTGCACTGGCCCGCCGCAACGGCGTGAGCATTCCCTACGCCAGTGTTGAAGAACTCCGCAGCGCTTATGCTTTCACCAACCTGCAGAGTTTTCTCGACATCTACTATGCAGGCGCCAGTGTGCTCCTCACCGAGCAGGATTTTTACGACATGGCCCAGGCCTACTTGCGCCGGGCCGCTGCTGATAACGTCGTGCACACCGAAATGTTTTTTGACCCGCAAACGCACACGGCACGCGGCGTCAGCATGGAAACGGTCATCAACGGCCTGCACCGTGCCTGTGTGGACGCGCAGGCCGGGCTGGGCATCAGCGCCTCGCTGATCCTGTGCTTTCTGCGCCATCTCAGTGAGGAAGACGCGTTTGAAACGCTGGAGCAGGCCTTGCCCTTCCGTGACAAATTCATTGGCATCGGGCTTGACTCAGGCGAGGTCGGCAACCCGCCCGAGAAGTTTGCCCGCGTGTTTGCGCGCTGCCGTGAGCTGGGTTTTCACCTGGTGGCCCACGCCGGCGAGGAAGGCCCGCCCGAATACGTCTGGACGGCGCTTGACGTGCTCAAGGTGGAGCGTGTAGACCACGGCGTGCGTTCCAGCCGTGATGCATCGCTGATGCAGCGCCTGACGCAAGACCGCATTCCGCTCACGGTCTGCCCGCTCTCCAACCTCAAGCTCTGTGTGTTCCCGGACCTTGCCAGCCACAACCTGCGTGAGCTGCTTGATGCCGGGCTGGTAGCCACGGTCAATTCAGACGACCCGGCCTATTTCGGCGGCTACATGAATGACAATTTCACGCAGACTTTTGCCGCGACGGGACTGAATGCACAGCACGCTTACGTGCTGGCACGCAACAGCTTTGAGGCGAGCTTCATCGACGCTTCGGCGAAGGCGCATTATGTGGACCGCCTTAACGAAAGCTTCGAAGCCTTCAACTGAGTGCCGCGCACCGGTTTCGGCGCACCGGCCGCAAGCAGCGGCAGCGCCACCAACGCGCACAGGCCGGCCACACCCCAAACCATGGCCCAGCCTTGCCAGGCCAGCAGGTAAGGAAGGCTCAAGGGCGTGACAAAACACACCGCGAACACGCTGGTGTTGGCCATGCCCAGGGCGGTGCCGGCACGCCGCGCGCCGGCCAGCGTCGCGAGTTCGGTAAAGGCCACGCCGTGCCAGGCCGATACGCATATCCCGCAGGCCGCCAGTAGCGCCAGCAACGCGATGCCCATGGCGGCCGGCACCACGGGCCGCATCCCCGCCCAGGTCACCAGCGCCGCGAGCGCGCCGAACAATGCAATGCTCAACACGGTGCAGGTGCGTAAATAGGCGCGGCGGTTCTGGTGCCTGTCGGTCCAGTGGCCGCTCCAGACGCGCATGCCCATCGCGCCGACCTGCACGCTGACCATGGCGGTGGTGATCGCGGCCACGCCCCAGTGCGCGAAGTCATGCAGGAACACCGTGCCAAAGGACAGCACCGCGAACTGCGGCGCGCACAGAATGCCTATGCCCGCCACGATGCGCCAGACACGTGGGTCGCGCAGCGGGCCGCCGGTAGCATCATCCGCTCCGGGTACCGAGGCGATGGTCTGCTGTGCGGCAGCGGGAGGCGGCTCATGCAGCCATAGCCAGGCGAGGGCGGCCGTGGCCGCACACAGCAGCGCCAGCAAGCCGTAGATCACCGCGAAGCCCGCATGCAGCGCCAGCCCCGGAAGCAGCAGCGCGCCTATGCCGCCGCCCAGCGGCACGGCGGTTTGGCGGATGCTCATTGCCAGGCCGCGCTCGCCGCTCTGGAACCACGACATGATGGCGCGCCCGCTTGCGCCGTTGACGCTGCCGCCCAAAAGGCCCACCAGCAAGAGGCCGGCAGCCAGCAGTGGCAGGCCTGGTATGTGGCCGGGTGTGGGCGCCGCGAACAGTGCCATCGCCGCCAGCGCCGCCGCCGTCGCGCTCAGGCCCAGCAGCAGTACGGGCCGGTCGCCCCAGCGGTCGGCCAAGAGGCCCCAGGGCAGTTCGCTGACCGCGATGCCCAGGCCCATGAGGCCCAGCACCAGGCCCAGCGAGGTGTTGTCGAGCTGGTAGCCCGAACGCATGAAGATGGCGGTCATGGGCAGGCCGCTGAAAGCCACTGAAAAGCTGGCGTTGGCGGCTACGCCGACGCCCAACACCTTCCAGCGATGCAGCGGGCCGGGAAGGGGATGTGGGGAGCTGGGCATGGAGGGGTTTCCTAGGCGTGGAGGATGAAAAAACGAGAAAAAACGAGAAGACGGAGCCAGTGTAGAAAGTTAGAATCATTCTGAAAATCAGAAAATATTGGATGAATAGTTCCAATAAAAAGGATGATTAGATGACCCAGCCCCTGTTTGACCCCGACGTGTTGCGCACCTTTGCCACCGGCATGGCACTGGGCAGCTATGCCAAGGCCGCCGACCGGCTGGGACGCTCAACGTCCGCCGTGAGCGCACAGCTCAAGAAGCTTGAAGCGCAGGCCGACACGCCGCTGTTCCGCAAGGCCGGCCGCGGTCTGGCGCTGACCGACGCGGGCGAAACCCTGCTGGCCTACGCGCATCGCCTCCTGGACCTCAACGAGGAAGCCGCGGCGGCCCTGCGCGGCGCGGATCTGCAGGGCTGGGTGCGCCTGGGCCTGCAGGAAGATTTCGGCGAGACCTTGCTGCCCGGCGTGCTGGGCCGCTTCGCGCGCGCCCATCCCAAGGTCCGCATCGAAGCCTGCATGACGCGCTGCGCCGAACTGCGCGAACGGCTGGCCTTGCGCCAGCTGGACTTGGCCCTGGTATGGGACGCCGGCGAGCCCTCATCATTGCCGCATGGCGAGACGCTGCTGAACCTGCCCTTGCAATGGCTGGGCACCGCCGCGCAAGGTGAGGACCTTCCCGCCTGGGCCCGCGCGCTTCAAGCCAACGGCCAGAGCGGTGCCTGGCGCGGCGAGGCCTTGCCGCTGGTGCTGCTCGATGCGCCATGCCCGCTGCGCGACATCGCCACCGGCGCGCTGGAGCAGGCCGGCATTCCGTGGCGGCATGCTTTCACCAGCGCCAGCCTGGCGGCGCTCTGGGCCGCGGCTGCCGCCGGCCTGGGGCTCACGCTGCGCACTTCCCTCGGCTTGCCTGCCACCTTGCACGCGCTGGCGCCGGCGGCGCACGGGCTGCCCAGGCTGCCGCGCATCACGCTGTCGCTGTACCGCGCGATGGCCGAGCCCGAAGCGCCGGTGGCGCAGCTCGCGGCGCTGCTGCGGCAAGCGGTGCAGCAGCAGCCGGTGGCGCCGTCCGCGCCGCGGGCAAAGCGCGTGGCCGCTGTTCGCCGCTGAGGGTGCCGGCCCAGTCTTGCGCGGGGGTTATTCGGTGGGTACCTGGCTGGGCATAGGCGCAAACGTATGATCCCCACTGAACCATCAAGCAAGGATCCCGGCATGGCCGTAACGCCGAAGCAACACCAAGAGCCATCTCCCGCGCCGCACAGCCCCTGGCCCATTGCACTGGCTGGGTTGGTGGCACTGGCCGTAGCCATGGGTCTCGGGCGCTTTGCCTTCACGCCGCTGCTGCCGATGATGCTCAACGATGGCGTGGTCGATTTGCCGACGGCCAGCTGGCTGGCCAGCGCCAACTACTTCGGCTACATGCTGGGTGCGATTCTTTGCACGCTGCAGCCCTGGCTGTGGGCGCGCTTCAAGTGGCTGCCGCACCTGGCGTATTCGTCCCTGGTGCGCGCCGGACTGATTGCCACGGGCGTGCTGACGTTGGCCATGGGCTGGCATTTTCCGGCTGCATGGCCGCTGCTTCGCTTTGCCGCGGGCGTGACCAGTGCGGTGGTGTTTGTGTTTACTTCGGGCTGGTGCCTCTCGCAGCTGGCCAAGCGTGGCGTGCCCGCGATGGGCGGCATCATCTACGTCGGGCCGGGCGCCGGCATTTTGGTGAGTGGCCTGTTTGCCACTGGCATGGTCGCCTGGCACTGGACGGCCGCCAAGGGCTGGATGATTTTCGGCGTGCTGGCGTTTGCGCTGACAGCCTCGGTGTGGCGTGTCTTGCGCGGCGGCGATGAACGCTTGATTGCACTGGCGCCGCGCGCTGCTGCCCGGCCGGGTGATGCGCCGCAGCACCACGGCAATGCCGAGATGACCCTGCTCACGCTGGCCTATGGCCTGGCCGGTTTTGGCTACATCATTACCGCCACTTTTTTGCCGGTGATTGCGCGTGCGGCCCTGCCGGGATCAGCCTGGCTGGACATGTTCTGGCCCATTTTCGGCCTGGGCGTCATGATAGGTGCGCTGCTGGCCACACGCCTGCCGCCGGGCAAGGATTTCCGCCTGCTGCTGGCCGGCTGCTACTTTTTGCAGGCGCTGGGCATTGGGGCCAGCCTCTGGAGCCCCAGCCTCGCCGGTTTTGCGCTGGGCAGCCTGATGCTGGGCATCCCGTTTACCGCCATCACCTTTTTTGCGATGCAGGAAGTGCGGCGCCTCAAACCCGCCACGGCCGCCAGTTTCATGGGCCTTCTGACAGCCACATACGGTGTCGGCCAGATCCTCGGCCCGCCGCTGGTGGCCGTGCTGCTCCGGCGTACACCCAACGCGGGTGCGGGTTTCACGATGTCGCTGGAAATTGCGGCGGCCTCGCTGATGGTGGGCGCTGTGGTGTATGGGTGGATGGCGAAGGCTTATCCGGTACTGCCGGCTTTACCGTCTGGCGGCGTAGCGGCGCAGAAGTAAGCGCTTCGCTCATCAGTTAGGACCGGGCTGTTGCACCAGCGCCATGGCAAACTTGCCGCCGCCCACCGACCAGTCCGAATAGTCGTTTTCATGCATGAAGATGAAAACGTCATCGGCGGCAACACCGGCGTTGGTCTTTAAATTGCGCGCGATGGCCGCATAGAGTGCGCGCTTCATCGCATCGCTGCGGCCGCGCCGCATCGTGATCTCGACGACCACCGGCTGCTCTGAACGTGCCATGCCGTTGAAGCTTCGGTTGAAGAAGAACTGCTGCGCATCGTAGCTGCTGACCGAATTAAAAAGCTCGTCTTCAGGCATGCCAATGCTGTCGACCAGCGCCTGGTGAATCCCGTCGACGATGCCTTGCCGTTGCTGGGGGCTGGTGCTGTGGTGGACGCTGGTGCGGACAAAAGGCATGTGATTTTTCCTCAATTTAAATAGATGGCGGTGAATTGAAGTTTTCACCGAGGTGTCTCGAATTCTGGCAATCAATGACCGTCAGGAAAAGCGATTTGTTCGCAAGTCATATGTGCCATAAACTCACATAATGATGAAGCGCCGTCTCCCACCTTTGAATGCCCTGCGTGCCTTTGAAGCCGCTGCCCGGCTGGGCCGCATGACGGCTGCGGCCGAGGAGTTGTCGGTGACCCCCGGGGCCATCAGCCGGCAGGTGCGCCAGCTGGAGCAGTCCCTGGGCGTGCCGCTCTTCGAGGGTGCCAAAAACAAGCCACAACTGACCACTGCCGGCGCTGGGCTGTGGCCGGCGCTTGCCGCTGCGCTGGACCAGATGGAAGCCGCAGTGCGTGAAGTGCGCAGCAGCGAGGCCGGAACGCTGGACGTCTCCTGCTTCAGCACCTTTACCGTCAAGTGGCTGATTCCGCGTCTTTTTGATTTCAATGCGCGCCATCCCGATATCGACGTCCGGCTCAGCGCCGCCGAGCGTGTGACTGGTGTGGACCGTGACCGCTACGACCTCGTCATCACGGTAGACGGGCGGGGCAGCGAAAAGTCCGCCACGCTGCTGCCGCTGTTTGTGGAGCGCCTGGGCCCTGTCATGGCGCCTGGCCTCGCCAATCGGGCGAACGTGCGCGAAGCGATCGACCTGGCCCGCTTGCCGCTGCTGCACACCCAGACGCGGCGGGATGCCTGGCAGATGTGGTGCGAGTCGCGCGGCCTTGCCCTCCCCATTCAGGACGGTCCGGAGTTTGAGCACTACTACTTCACGCTAGAGGCGGCCGTGGCCGGCTTGGGCGTGGCGATAGCGCCCTGGCACCTGGTGATGGACGACGTGCGCGCCGGCCGCCTGGTGGCGCCGCTGGGCTTTGGCGAAAGCGCCTACCAGTACGTGGCCCGGCGGCGCGAAGAGGCCGATGCGAAGCTCGACACCTTTTGCGGCTGGCTGGAGCAGCAGGCGCATGAGATGCCTGTGCCTTGAGCGGCCCTGATCTGCCCGCAAATCCCCTGAAAACCCGCCATCGGCCCTGAACCGTTAAAATCAGGGCTTGCGTGCTGCCTCGGCGCGCCGGCATTTGCTTTGTTTCCGGGGCCATGTAGAGGACTACCATGTATAAAAACCTCGCGACCCCCGGTCTTTCGGCTTGTGTGGGCGCCTGTTTTTCCTGCTTTATTTCTCCCGCTCCCTCCTGTGTTTCGCCCCTGCTGCTGCCTGTGGCGGGCTGCGGCTGTGGCCGCGCGAAAGCCGCGCCATGAGCTACCAGGTCAAGGAAATTTTCTACACACTGCAAGGCGAGGGCGCCAATGCCGGACGGCCTGCGGTGTTCTGCCGTTTTGCGGGCTGCAACCTGTGGACGGGCCGCGAGCAGGACCGCGCCACGGCGGTCTGCCAGTTTTGCGACACCGATTTTGTCGGCACCAACGGCACGCTGGGCGGCAAGTTTGCCGATGCCGATGCGCTGGCGCAAAAAATTGAAGCACAGTGGCCTGTCGGCGATAGCGCCCACCGCTTTGTGGTGATGACAGGCGGCGAGCCCTTGCTGCAGGTCGATGCCGAACTGATCGCCGCGTTGCATGCGCGCGGCTTCCAGATTGCGGTGGAAACCAACGGCACCATTGCCGCGCCCCAGGGCATTGACTGGATCTGCGTGAGTCCCAAGGCCGGCGCACCTTGGGTGCAACGCGCGGGCCAGGAGCTCAAGGTCGTCTGGCCACAGCCAAGTTTCGACCTGGCCGAACTTGAGGCTGCCGACTTCACGCACCGTTACCTGCAGCCTATGGACAACCTGCAGCGGCAGCAGAACACCGAAACCTGCATCCAGCTGTGCATGGCACGCCCGGCCTGGCGCCTGAGCCTGCAGACCCACAAAATCACGGGCATCCGATGAAACAGCTCCCTAAGCCAGAACCCATGCGCTGCGAGATCAGCCAGACTTTCTACTTTGACGCGGCGCACACCTTGAAGCGCGTCATCGAGGCCGACAGTAGCAAGCGCGTGCACGGCCATACCTACAACGCCGAAGTTTTCCTGGCCGGCGTGCCTGACCCGGTAACCGGCATGGTGATGGACCTCGGCCTGGTGCGGCGCGAGATCGAGGTGCTGCGCGAAGAATTGGACCACCACCTGCTCGACGACGTGAAAGATCTGGGCCCGCCTACACTCGAAAATCTGTGCCAGTTCATCTTCCGCAAGCTGGACGCACGTCTGCCGGGCTTGACTTCGGTACGTGTCTGGCGCGCTTCGCTGGGCGACGGCTGCCGCGTGAGCCGCTGAACCCGGCCGTCCGGCTGGCAGCAAGCTCAAAAAGCCTGATAAGCCCTATAGGCCTTATCGGGTTCTGAGTATTCAGCCCGCCGGTGACTGGGTTAATCTTGCAGCCATGAAAGCCTATCGCGCCGCCCTCCTGTACTTTGCCGCGCCTGCGCAGGCCGTTTATGAGGCTGATGGCCTGCTGGTAACCGGGCCCGATGCCGAAGGCCGCCAGGTGGTGCAAGCCGTCGGCAGCTACCACGCGCTGGTTTCACAGTTCGCCGAGGTGCCCACCGAATACCTGCCGGGCCGTCTCATCGCGCCGGGTTTTGTCGACATGCACGTTCACTATCCGCAGCTGGACGTGATCGGT
The DNA here is from genome assembly GCF_056405795.1 of Polaromonas sp. P1_F1. NCBI lineage: Bacteria > Pseudomonadati > Pseudomonadota > Betaproteobacteria > Burkholderiales > Comamonadaceae > Polaromonas > Polaromonas sp. P1_F1. The sequence goes on along the minus strand of NZ_JBFUBJ010000001.1, from coordinate 298,446 downwards.
TCGCCGGCCGACGGGTTGCTGCCCTGGCTTGAAAATTACACATTTCCAGAAGAAAAACGCTTCGCAAGCAAGGACCACTGTGCGCAAGCAGCTACGGTTTTCATAGCAGAGCTGCTTCGAAACGGGGTCACCACGGCGCTGGCCTTCGCGACTTCGCATGTGGAATCCGTTAACGCGCTGTTTGCCGAGGCACAGAAAAACCAGCTGCGCCTCATGACCGGAAAATGCCTGATGGATCAGAATGCCCCGGACGGCGTGCGCGACGAAACGGTGCAAAGCTTGCAGGACACCGAAGCGCTGATCCAGCGCTGGCATGGCGTAGACCGGCTGGGCTACGCCATCACGCCGCGTTTTGTGCCCAGTTGCAGCGAAGCACAGCTGCGCGGTGCCGGCGAGCTGGCCGCGAAATACCCGGACGTGTGGATCCAGTCGCACGTGGCCGAGAACAAGGACGAGATCGCCTGGGTGCGGCGGCTTTATCCGAAGGCGCGCAGCTACCTCAGCGTCTATGAACAGTTCGGACTGCTGCGCCCGCGCGCCGTATATGCGCATTGCATCCACATCGACGACGAAGACCGTGCCCTGATGCGCGGCACCGGCACGGCGGCAGCCGTGAGCCCGACCAGCAACCTGTTTCTGGGCAGCGGCTTTTTTGACTACGAGGGTGCAGACCGCATCGGTTTCCCCTATGGCCTGGCCAGCGATGTGGGTGGCGGCACCTCGTTCAGCCCTTTCCACACCATGCTGGCGGCTTACTACGTGGGAAGGGAAGGGCAGACCAAAACCGGCCTGTCGCTCAAGCCGCAGCACCTGTGGTGGCAGCATACGGCGGGCGCGGCGCGGGCACTGGGCCTGGAGGGTGTCGTCGGTAACCTGCAGCCCGGTTGCGAAGCCGACTTCGTCGTGCTCAACCTGCAGGCCACGCCGCTGCTGGCGCGCAAGACGGCGCGAGCCGCCAGCCTGGACGAGTTGTTGTTCGCACTGATTGTGCTGGGTGACGACCGGGTGATTGAAAAGGCCGTGATTTCTCAGGCGGGCGGCACAGCCTAGCAGCCGGCCCGGTCGCGTTCGGCTTCCGCGTCGCGCCGGCGTTGGTTCAGGCTTTCCATGGCAGCCACACTGCCGCCGCTGCGCTGGCTCTTCTGGATGCCCTCAATTTTGGTGTTGATGCTGCTGCAACGCTTCTTTTGCGATTCGGCGGATCGCAGCGAGGAGGCATCGCCGCCCTGCGCAGCCTCGACGGCCCTGGATTCCAGGGCCTGAGGCCGCGCAGGCGCGACGCCTGGCGCCGGACTGCCGGGCAGTTTTCCCACGGCGGCCAGCGCCGCCGCAACCTCCTGGGCATGTTTCTTGGCTGCGATGCAGTCGGCTTCGATGCTGGCACGAACTTCCGGCGCGGTGCCGCGTTTGCCGTAGACCTCGGTGATCAGGGTTTTCTCTTCTTCCGAATAGGCGGCGGCCCTGAGTTTTTCCGCCAGCGCTCCCGCTTCGCGCGACCAGACAATTTTCTGGGAGTCGATGCCGCGTTGCCGGCATTGTGTGTCCGTGCCCGCGCTGGCGACGGGTCGGGGGACATTGTCGAAATTGCGCACTTCCGTGCCCGGCTGCACCGTGTCGCAGGGGCGGTCCTGGTAGACGTTGCCGCAGCGATGCATCTTCTGCGCCTGTGCCCCGGCGCCAAGCAGCATCAGCACGGTCCCTGCGGCGATCCCCATCCAGGTTTTGCAGTTCATTGCCGACTCCCCCTGTCATGTAGTGATGCGCCATTTAAGCACACCGCCAGAGTGGGTCCACGGCCCGCTTTGGCCAGGATTTCGGGTTTTCGGGACTGTGGGCAGGCAGACTTCCGGCCTATCAGGCCGGGGTGAATCAGGCCGACGAAGTTCACGCCCGGCACGTGGCGCGAACTCGTAAACATGACTTTGAAGTCCCAGATCGATTTCTACGCTTCGGGGAAATGGTCGGTCAAAAAGCCGCCGCCGTGAACAAGCACCTGGAGCACATTTTGAAAAGCTGGGCGTGGAAACACGGGCGGCAGCCGCGGCACTGGCGACTGGGCATGTCTTTTAGGCCGGCCCAAGCCCTGCCTGGGCGGAAAAAACGGCTTTTTTTGCCGCGTTCAATGAATCTCCGCGGTAGCGACGGGGACCTCCAGGATGAACGATGCGCCTTTTCCAGTACCGTCGCTGTGGACCTGCAAGCTACCCCCCATTTCCTGCGCGGCCAGAACGCAGCTGTGCAGGCCAAAGCCATGCCCGTTTTTGCGTGTGGTGAAGCCGTGAGAGAAAACGCGTGTCAGGTTCTCCGGTGCAATGCCTTCCCCGTTGTCTGTCACCGTGATGCGCAGCACGGGCCCTTCCAGCAAAACAGCATGGAGCGTAATGAACGGGCGCCTGTCTGCAATCGTGCCAAAAGCCTGCTTGGCGTTGCTGATCAGGTTCACCAGCACCTGCAAAACGCGTTGCCGATCCAGCAAAAGGGTGGGCAACGTTGCGTATTTTTTTTCAACATCCACTTTGTGGCGCGTCAGTGCATCCGCATTCATGCGCAGCGCGTCGTCCAGCAACTCATCCACCTTTGCGGATTCGACGACACGCGGGGTGCCTGCGTATGATTGCTGGGTCGCGATGACCTGTTTGATGTGGTCCACACTGCTGCAAAGTGCGTCGAGTTCTTTCGCGATCGATTCATGCTCTGCCTCCAGTGTCCGCGCCAACTCGCGCAGATAGGCGGGTAACAGCTTGCCCTTGCTGTCCCGCGTCAAAAACTCCCCCAAATCTCCGGTATGAGCGTCCATCAAACCCACAGAGCGGGCGAGCCCCTTGAGCTTGGACGTCCGCAACTGGCTGCCAATCAGTTCGGCCGACACGTTGACGCTGTTGAGAACATTCCCCACGTTGTGCAGCACGTTGGTTGCGATCTCTGCCATGCCCGCCAGACGCGCCGTGGTGAGCAGCTGGGCTTGAACCTCTTCAATTTTTCGTTCCGCTTCCTTCAATTCGGATATGTTTTTCGAAGTCCCGAAGGTTCCGATCAGTGTGCCGTTCCTGTCTCTCCAGGGGCCTTTGGTAGTGAGGTACCAGACGACACGCCCATCAGGATGAACGGTTTTTTCGCTCTTTTCGAGGATCGGTTTCCCCGTCCGGATAATCTCTTCTTCGTCGTGACTAAATTCACTCGCCCTGTCCTGGCCGTAAATGTCTGCATCGGTTTTACCAATCACATACTTTTCAAACTCCTCCACACTGGCCAAATGCGGTGGAAGTGTCTCCTCACCCATGTCCGGATGTGCTGCGCGATAGCGGCTGATCGATAGCCGCAGGAGGTTGTGAACTTCCGAGCGGCTGACTTTTAGCAAACGTGATTTCAGATCCTTGAAGAAGATGGAATCTGGTGAGCTCTCCATCAGCGTAGCCAGCAAATCATGGTGGTGCGCCAGCGCTGCTTCAGTCTGCTTCAGGGCAGTAATGTCCTTGGAAATACCGAAGGTACCAATGATGGCTCCGGCGTTGTTGCGCAGCGGCATCTTTGTACTCAGCTTCCAGGATTCACCGCGCCCGTCTTTCCAGGTTTCCTTCTCCACTTTGCCGATGATCGGCTGACCTGTGCGCAGGATTTCCTGTTCATCCTCGTATGCGGGGCGCGCATGCTCTTCGGAAAAAAAATCGTGATCCGTCTTGCCCACCAGCTCCTCCGGTAATGCCCCAAACTGTAGCGCCTGTGCCTTGCTGCATTTGAGAAAGCGGGACTGCGCATCCTTGAAATAAATGTGATCGGGAGCGTTGTCCAGAAGCGTGCGCAACAAATCCTGCTCGTTGATCTGGGAGTCAGCCGCCGCGCTCCCCTTCTCCGTAACATCCGCCGCAGGGTGCCCGCCTGGATGAGACCCGGCGAGTTGTTGCAAATGCCACTTCTCTGCCAGGGAGTACGCCAATTGGATGACTTCTACAGGATCAAGCGGCGTCTTGAGCACCAGCCACCTGCTATTCGTGGCTCCCATGGCTGCGCGCAGCGCATCAGAAGAAAGATCCAGCCGCTCCGCGCACAGCACTATCTGGACTCCCGGATCAAGCGCCCATATTTGAGGTGCCATTTCGAGCGAAATTCCTCCCGCCGTACCAGAAACACCGATAAATGCCAGGAAGTAGGGACGCGAAGCCAGAAGCGACTGTTGTACCAGGGCCAGCGCCTCGCGTGTGTCGCGGGCACCATCCAGTTCGAATATCCCTCCCGCATTCTCATTTTCAACAAGCATGTTGTGGAAGGCATCGTGAATGCCGGGGCTGCCGTCCACGACAAGAATACGGTCCTTGTTCTGGGTAGATCTTGTTTTCATAGTGGGGGCGCCTCGCATGAACCGGCTTCAGATAGGGGACAACGGCACTTCAGCTTGCACCTGTGCCCGTCGTAGGGGCAACGTTACGCGGAATGTGATGTCTTGACCAGCGGCACTTTCCCCGTCCATGCGTCCCTGGCGTTTTTATCGGATTGTGGGGCAGCGATAGCCCTCAGCCCGTGCTTTTGCCAACAGGCCCCTTGGTGAGGAAGGGCCGGCTGTCTCCGGACTGGCGGTCAGTGGGGGTGGCGCTCCAACCCCAACTTACAATCACAGCCACAACAGGAGCCCCATCCCATGAGCATCAAGAGCGATAAATGGATACGCCGCATGTCCGAGCAGCACGGCATGATCGAACCTTTTGAACCCGGCCAGATCCGCCAGCGGGACGGCCAGAAAATCATCAGCTATGGCACCAGCAGTTACGGCTACGACATCCGCTGCGCGCCCGAGTTCAAGGTCTTCACCAACATCCATAGCACGGTGGTGGACCCAAAGAACTTCGACGAGAAAAGTTTTGTCGACTTCCACGGCGACAGCTGCATCATCCCGCCCAACAGCTTTGCGCTGGCCCGCACCATGGAGTACTTCCGCATCCCGCGCAATGTGCTGACCATCTGCCTGGGCAAAAGCACCTATGCGCGCTGCGGCATCATTGTCAACGTCACGCCGTTTGAGCCCGAATGGGAAGGCTATGTAACGCTGGAGTTCTCCAACACCACGCCGCTGCCCGCCAAGATTTACGCGGGCGAGGGCTGCGCGCAGGTGCTGTTCTTCGAGAGCGACAAGGACGACGTCTGCGAGGTCAGCTATAAGGACCGCGGCGGCAAGTATCAGGGGCAGGTTGGGGTGACCTTGCCGAAGGCGTAACGGACATCTACACGACTGATTTGGACGGACGCCTGCAAAGGGCGTCCGTTTTCGTTTCTGCCCTCTACAGCCTCAGGGCTTGGCGACCTGGGGGCGGCTGGCAAAGCCGCTCATGTACTTGATGGCGTCGCCAATGGTGTCGCGCCACACCGGCCATTCATGATCGCCATCGACGACGCGGTACTCCACCAGCTTGGGCTGGTATTCAAACAATTTCTGGAACAGGCCGGCCGAGTGGTAGGCAATGGAAAAGGTGTCGTGGTCGCCGCTGTTGATGTACAGGGGCACCACGATTTTTTTGCTTTTGTAGGCTTCCCAGCTGGCGGTGTAGTTCAGGCGGTCCCATGAGGCCTGGTCAAATTTGCCGCCTGCCTGGAACGGTGCCACCTGCATGGCCGAAGAGTGGCCCGGGGGTGTCGGTGAATAGATCGCCGGGCTCAACGCCGCGGCGGAAACAAACAGTTCCGGGTACTTGAAAACGGCGTTCACCGTGCCGAAACCGCCGGCGGACAGCCCTGCGATCATGCGGCCTTCACGCGTGGTGATGGTCCTGAAGTTGGTGTCGATGTGCGGGATGAGCTCCTTGATGAGCGCGGTTTCGGCCTTGTCCTTGTTGCCGTCCACCCACCAGGTGGAGCCGCCGCCCGGCATCACGATGATGGCCGGCTGGACGCGGCCTTCCCTGACCAGCGTGTCCATGGTCGCCTGGACCTGGCCTTTAACCAGCCAGTCATTGTGGTCGCCGCCGTTGCCGTGCAGCAGAAACAGCACCGGGTAGCGCAGCCGGCCGCTCTCATAGCCGTCCGGCAGGTAAATGGTGTAGCGGTAGTCTGTGTTCAAGGCCTTTGAGTTGAAGGACCTGACGGTGACCTCGCTGGCAAACGACAGCGGTGCGCCAGCCGCAACAAGTGCCAGTAAAAACCAGCCCAGCAGTTTGCGAATCGACTTGAACCCCATGCCTGTCTCCATCTTGAGCTCCTTGTTGTGTGAGGGCAAGTATCCGGTAAATCCCGGACGCGTGAAAGCGCTCTCACGCAGCGGCTCAACGGATGCCGGGGGCGGGACTGGGCCTCGGTGAACCTTGTTACTTGACCAGCAACACCGGAATCTCGCACTCGGCGACCACGCGCTGGGCCACGCTGCCGATCAGCGCGCGGCTGAGCAGGCCCTGGCCGTGTGTGCCCATCACGATAAGGTGCGCTTTTTCGCGCTTGGCGGCACGCAGTATTTCGGCGGTGGGCGAGCCGACCACGGCGAGGGTTTTAAACGCCATCTTGTGGCGCTGGAGGAAGCGCTCGATCGGCGCCAGCACCTTCTGCGATTCTTCGGTGTGGTAGGCGGTGACGTTGGCCGAACCCAGCATGGTCTTGACGCGCCCCGGCACGGGAGCCTGCACATTGATCACCACCACTTCGCCTTCGGCACCGGCGAGTTCATCGTGGTTCACCAGAAAGGCCAGGGCCTTTTTGGTGTACTTGCTGCCATCGGCGGCGAACAGAATCTTCATGGTTTTTCTCCGGTGTGATCGGATCAGCGTAACACCAGCGCCCTCGTGCCGCTGTAGGTGAGCGCCTGTTTTCGTCTTGCAGTCCGGGGAAAATGGCTTGGCTCCAGGTGCCGACTTGGCGCCGTTCAAGCCAGCGCTGTCCGTGCCGCGGCCAAGTCCCAGCCCGCCCAGCCGCAGCTTTTAAACAGCACTGGCCCGGCGGGTTTTTTGAGGTCCTGGCGGATCACATCGGCCAGTGTGGCGAAGCGGCCCACGTCCAGTCCGGCCTGCAGCAGGTCCCCTGCCTCGTGGATGGCATCAGCCGCGTCGACAAACACCGAACCCTTCGCCGCGAAGTATTGGCATAACGCGGCGCTCAGTTCCATCATGGCCGGGGTGAAAGCCCCAACGGCGCTGATGAAGCCGTCAGGCCGGGGCAGCGCGCTGAGGACTACGGCGGCAGCCGGCGTGCAGGTAACGGCCAGCGGGCAGTCGGCCAGCGCGGCATCGGCGTCGTGCACCACGCGGGCGATCAGGCCCAGCGCCTCTGCATGCTGCACCAGGGCCTGGGCGCTGGCGTAGCTGCGCGAAGCGATGCGAAATTCGTGTACGCCCAGGCCTTCGGCATAAGCCTCCAGGTGCGCAAGTCCCTGGACACCGGCACCGACGATGAGCATGGGGCCGTGCGTGTTGGGCGCCAGCCGCTGCGCGGCCAGCAGTGAGACGGCTGCCGTGCGCCGGGCGGTGACGGTGGGCCCGTCGAGCATCAGCCGGCGACTGCCGGTGGCCACGTCAAACACCACAACGTCGCCCTGGATAGTGGGTCGGCCGGTGCCGGCATTGCCAGGCGTGAAGGTGATCAGTTTGGTGATCGCGGTGCGGGCGTCCAGCGCCGGCATCACAAACAGGCTGCCGCCCCCAGTCAGGGGCTGCACCACGCGCGGCGGCACCTGGACGGAACTGTCCTTGAGCAGGTGCGTCAGCTCGCTGACCAGCAACGGGTAAGGCAGGCGGGCGGCGGTCTGGGCGGGGTTTAGCAGGGTGGGCGTCATGGGGCGATGGTAAAGCGGGGAAGGAAGTGGGAGGGCGAGACGAGGGGGTGTCGGTGCCCCGCGTTACGTCGCGTAAAAAAATGAAAGGTTTTTATCCTACATATTCCCGGGAAAAGTGCTGGATGGAAACCGCAAACGCTTCCCTAGGATGAAAACAGGTTCACAGGGAGGCCTGCCATGTTTTCTGACCACTTGCAAAAATTCGACAAAATGCCTTACAAGACGCTGCTCTGGGTAGCGGCTGGGCTGGTGTTTGTTTGCCAGCTGGCAGCCTTCGCGTTTGTGGCGGACGGGCAAGTCACCAAAGCCAGGATCCGCGACTATCAGCGCCAGGCTGAAGTGCAGGCGATTGCGCAGTGCATCGAAAACACCGCCGGTGCCGCCCGCCAGGGTTGTATCCAGCAGGCCCGCGTCGCGGCCGCCTCAGCCTTGCCGCCCGTCATCACCAGCGCGCAAAAGGGTCAGGCTGTGGCCGATTCATCGGGGGAGTCCGGCGGTGTGATGGCCAGCAACGCAGCAGGCGCCACTGTCAGCAGCATGCTGCCAATGCAGCCTGCACAGGGCTTTATGCCGGCGTCCTTCGCCATCCGCTGATTCAGCAATCATCGGAAGGTCTTACGGCCGGTGCGGTTAGTATGGCCGCGATGGACATGTCACGCCTGTTGCGTCTTTACCAGCCGCGAAACCCCCTGTTCTGGCTGATGCTCGTGCTCAACGGGCTGTCTCCTTTGCTGGCCTGGGTGGTACATAACCGTCCCTTGAATGCCTGGGCCACGGTGCTGGTCACCTGTTTTGCGCTGGGTAACGCCGTGATTGGCACATTCCTGCTGTGGCGATTGCTGCGCAATGAGCCTGCCATGCCCGCGCAGAATGCCGGCGCGCAAGACGCTAACCCTGACGTTAATTGACGGCCCCGGCGCCTTTGACGATGTCGTGCGGTGTGGCCAGCGCCGCCGCTATGGCCAGCCGCAACCCGCGCACGATCTCATCGAGCGGCAAGCTGGGCGCACCCTGTTCGGGCACATAGGGCACATGGATAAAACCGCCACGCGTGCGCCTGAAGCCGCGCTTTGTGGTCAGGGCATGCATGAGCGCATAAAACACGTGGTTGCAGACAAAGGTGCCGGCGGTTTGCGAAACCTCGGCAGCCACGCCCGCCTCCTGCAGCGCCTGCAGCATGGCCTTGATGGGCAGGCTGCTGAAATAGGCTGCCGGCCCGCCCGCCACGACCGGCGTGTCGACGGGCTGGCCGCCGGTATTGTCGGGAATACGGGCATCGTTGACGTTGATGGCAATGCGCTCCAGCGAAATCGCGCTGCGCCCGCCCGCCTGGCCGACGCAGATCACCAGTACCGGCTTATGCAGCGCGAGCAGCCGGATGAGTTCTGCGATGGAGGCCTGAAACACGGTGGGCAATTGCGCCGCCACCAGGAGGTGGCCGCCTATGCGCTTGCCACCCAGCGCCTGTACCGCCAGCCAGCTGGGGTTGAGGGGCAAGCCGCTGTGCCCGGTGTCGCCAAAGGGGTCGAAGCCGGTGAGCAGGACACGCGGGAGCGAAGAAGCGGAAGGGGCTGTGCGCATGCCGCCATTGTGAAGGACGGCGGTGTTTTGGCTACCATGGCTCCATGAATACCCCAACCCATCCGGACATTTCCGCGCTGGCCACCGACCTCACCCGCGCCCGTCTTGAAGCCAGCCCGTTGCCTTGGCCCGCCACCGTGCCAACTGACGTGCCGCTGGCCTATGCCACCGCGCTGGCCGTGCGCGCCGCGCGAAGCGCGCAGGGCGACAGCCCGGTAGGCTACAAGGTTGGCTTTACCAACCGCACCATCTGGCCGCGTTATGAAGTCTATGGCCCCATCTGGGGCACGGTGTGGCATAGCAGCCTGGCGCGTGTCGATGCCTCCGGGCCCAACGAGGGAGTGTTGTCGCTCAAAGGCCTGTGTGAACCGCGCATTGAGCCCGAGGTGGTGTTCGGCCTGCGCGAAGCGCCGCCGACCGATTGTTCGGCGGCAGAACTGATTGCGTCCATAGACTGGGTCGCGCACGGCTATGAGATCGTGCACACGCATTTCCCGGGATGGAAGTTCACGGCTGCGCAGGCGGTGGCCGACGGCGGGTTGCACGGCCGGTTATTGGTGGGCCATGCCGTGAAGCTGCCCGACGGGTTGGCGCCCGCGGCACTCATGCAAGCCCTGGCGGGCCTGCGGCTCAAGCTCTACGGCGATGGGGTGCTCAAAGATGAAGGTGAGGGCGCCAATGTGCTGGACGGTCCTGTAGAGGCGCTGCTGCATTTCGTACAGGAATTGCGCGCCACGCCCGGCACACCGGCTTTGCGGGCCGGCGACGTCATCACCACCGGCACGCTGACTGACGCCTGGCCGGTGCAGGCGAGGCAGACCTGGCATACCGAACTGCAAGCGTCCGGCCCGGTGGCCGGCTCGCTCAAGGGCTTGACGGTCCGGTTCGAATAAGCGCCGCGCGCCGGGCCTATTTTTTGATCACCGCGCCGGTTTCGCTGTCGAACTTCACGACACGCACCTGGCCGTTCTGGCCGGGAAAGTTGTCAAACACCGCGCGAACCAGGTAAGGCACGACCAGCGGAAGGTCGCCGCTGCCGCCTTCGTACACAGCGCGCGATTCAAACACCGTGCGCGGCGGCTTGCCGGGTGGCGTGCCCTGGGTGTCAAGTAACCGCACGCGCAGGCTGTTGGTGTAAATCGTCATGTTGAGCGGCCTGTCGCCGACATAGCGCGGCCCGAAAGGGTCGGGCACCCAGCCGCCCGCGTATACGCGGCCCGCGGCGTCGCGGTAAGGCGGCAGGAAGACAAAGTTGTCCTGGTAAACCGGCTGCAGAAAGGTTTTCTCTTCGCTGCGGCTGCTGGCCGCTACGTCAACCTGCAGCCGCCCTGCCTGGCCTTCCGGCGCGCGCCTGAGGCCGCGTTTCTCCAGTTCGGCCTGCACATAGCCCTCATAGGTGGCTTGTTCCAGCTGCCGTGTCGTGTCCACCGGCGTGATGTAGCTGAAAGTGGCGCCCGCCGTATCGCCCGGCCACTGGTTGAAGCTGGTCACGCGGGTGGTGATGGGGCTGGCGCAGGCCGTCAGCAGCGCGGCCAGCAGCAACGCAAGCGCCAGGCGCAGCGGGAAAAACACGGAAATGGCGCCGCCCTGGGTGCCGGGGCCCGCGGGCGTTGGGTGGGCAAAAGTAGTCATGACGAATGGATACACCAAGGTTCAATTTTGTTCCACGGCGGGGGGCCGCTCAAGTAAAGTCGGCGCATGCGCTGACAGCGGACCGGGCTTTGGGGCAGGTGCCGCAGCGGGCCGGAAAGGCCAGTATGCACGGATGACAGACAGGGAGACACCATGAAGTGGGAAGGCAATCGCGAATCCGACAATGTTGAAGACCGGCGCGACGGCGGTGGCGGGGGAGGCGGCTTCGGCTTTGGGGGCCGCAGCGTCGGCATCGGCACCATCGTGGTTGCGCTGGTGGGCGGCTGGATCTTCGGCATCAACCCGATGACCATCCTGAGCCTGCTCAGCGGCGGCGGATCCCCCGCACAGGTGCAGCAGGGCCCGGCCCCCAAGCCGCCGGCCGATGACCGCATGGCGAAATTCGTCTCGACCGTGCTGGCGGACACCGAAGATGTCTGGACCGACGTGTTTGCCAAGGGCGGCGGCACTTACCAGAAGCCGCGGCTGGTGCTCTTTCGTGGCGCCACGCAAACTGCCTGCGGCCAGGGCCAGGCCGCCATGGGGCCGTTTTACTGTCCGGGCGACCAGAAGGTCTACATCGACCTGGGCTTTTACGAAACCCTCCGTAACCGTTTGGGAGCACCCGGCGACTTCGCCCAGGCGTATGTGATCGCGCATGAGGTGGGCCACCATGTGCAGAATCTGCTGGGCATTAGCGGCAAGATGGACCAGATGCGTGGCCGCGTCAGCAAAGCCGAATACAACGCCCTGAGCGTTCGCCTGGAGTTGCAGGCCGACTGTTTTGCCGGTGTGTGGGCGCATAACGCGCAGAACGCGCGCCAGATACTGGAGCAGGGCGACGTGGAGGAGGCCATGAACGCCGCCGCCAAAATCGGCGACGACGCCCTGCAGCGGGCCGGCGGCGGCGCGGTGGTGCCCGAAAGCTTCACCCACGGCACCAGCGCCCAGCGCCAGCGCTGGTTCGACACGGGCCTGAAAACCGGCAGCGTGAAGGCCTGCGACACCTTTAGCGCCCGCAGTATTTAGCCGGCAGCCAACAATTAAGAGTGAAATCGGGCTGTAGCCCTTTACTGACGCGCGCAAACAGCTATAAAATAGATAGCAATAAAGGGGTGTTGCCCCAGTGGCTGCCCTGGCCCAAATGGCCCTGAAAGCGCAGTGGGCCGGCAAAACCGGCATCGGGGCCTAAAGTGCGACAATAGAAGGCTGAGGAAGCGCTGCAACAGCCCCATCACGGTCGGTGACCGTGCCACGCCGGGCGGCCTGCCGCGCTCCCTTTCTTGTCAATGGTGCAGCGGTGCCGTTGGCTGCCAGCGCGCCGGTCCGCGCGCCCTTCGCAAGACAACCCGCAGAGTACCGCCGAGCCTTTTATGACATCCTCTTTTTCCAATCTTTCGCTGGCAGAACCGCTGGCCCGCGCCGTAGCCGAAATGGGCTACGAAACCATGACCCCCATCCAGGAACAGGCCATCCCGGTCGTCCTGCAGGGTAAAGACGTCATGGGCGCCGCGCAAACCGGCACCGGCAAGACTGCGGCTTTCGCGTTGCCCCTGCTGCAGCGCATGATGAAGCACGAGAACGCCTCGACGTCGCCAGCCCGCCACCCGGTGCGTGCGCTGGTGCTGCTGCCCACGCGCGAACTCGCCGTGCAGGTGGCCCAGCAAGTCGAGCTGTACGCCAAATACACCAATCTGCGCAGCACCGTGGTGTTTGGCGGCATGGACATGAAGCCGCAGACGGCCGAGCTCAAAAAAGGCGTTGAAGTGCTGGTGGCCACGCCGGGCCGGCTGCTTGACCACATTGAAGCCAAGAACGCCGTACTCAATCAGGTCGAATACGTGGTGCTCGACGAAGCCGACCGTATGCTGGACATCGGCTTTTTGCCCGATCTGCAGCGCATCCTGAGCTACCTGCCCAAGCAGCGCATCACCTTGCTGTTCTCGGCGACTTTTTCGCCTGAAATCAAGCGCCTGGCTTCCAGCTATTTGCAGGATCCGGTCACGATCGAGGTCGCCCGTTCCAACGCTACAGCTTCCACCGTCGAGCAGCATTTCTACAGCGTGGGCGCCGACGACAAACGCCGCGCCCTGCACCAGATCCTGAAACAGCGCGGCATGAAGCAGGCTTTTGTGTTCGTCAACAGCAAACTCGGTTGCGCACGGCTGGCGCGTTCCCTGGAACGTGAAGGCCTCAAGACCACGGCGCTGCACGGCGACAAGAGCCAGGACGAGCGCCTGAAAGCGCTGGAAGCCTTCAAGAAGGGCGAAGTCGACCTGCTGGTGTGTACCGACGTGGCGGCGCGCGGCCTGGACATCAAGGATGTGCCCGCAGTGTTCAACTTCGATGTTCCCTTCAATGCCGAAGATTACGTGCACCGCATCGGCCGTACCGGCCGGGCTGGCGCATCGGGCCTGGCAGTGAGTTTTGTTGCCAGCAGCGACCAGCGCCTGGTGGCTGATATTGAAAAACTGATCAAGACCAAGATCGAACTGGAGCCCATCGAGTTCGAGGAAGACCAGCCCCGTATCAGCGAGCAGGGCCGTATCAATGACGGCCGCCGCATGTACCGTGAAGGTGAAGAGGGCGGCCATGCGCGTGAAGCGCGCCAGCCGCGGGAGCGGCGCGAATACACGCCGCATCGCCAGCCGGCGGCGCCGCGTGACCCGTTTTTTGACCAGCCCTACGAACCAACCGCTGCGCCCGATGCCACGCCCGCCTGGGAAGCCGCCGCCAAAGCTGCCCCCGCGCGCAGCAGTGTGTCGGCCAATATCAAGCCGAAGAAAAAAGTCGCAGCGCTGTTCAAGACAGCCGGTTAAGACAACCGGCCAGGGTGAGCCGGTCCAGCACCGGTTCATTGCGGGGCGCTGAGCAGCGCCTCTACCCGATTTTCTCTACCAGTTTCCATATTCCCGTCGGTTCACGCCTACGGTGCGGGGAGCTGCTGTCCGGTTGGGTCTTTGCTGCGGGTTTCCTAAGCTTCCGGGATGATGGAGAAACCCGATCCGCATGTTCAGGCCTCGCCGGCCTTCGCGCTTTCTTCCCTTCAGAAGATTTTCAGGCCTCTTTACCGGCCCCTGTGGCAGGCCATCGACCACTGGATTGATGCAGGCGGCATGCGCATGAGCGCGGCCATGTCGTTCTACGGCATCCTCAGCCTGGCGCCGTTGCTGGTGCTGATGGTGGCAGTGCTTGGCTGGTGGCTGGACCGCCGGTATATCGAAACCAGTCTGGTGGATCAAATCCGCAGCGTTATCGGCGCGCAGGGCGCACAGGTGGTACAGCAGGCACTTTCAAGTGCCCAGGCTCCTTCAGAGGGCATCACGGCTTCGCTGTTTGCTTTTGCGCTGCTGTTGTCGGGTGCGACCGGCGTTTTTGCCGAACTGCAGGATGCGTTTGAGCGCTTGTGGCGGCAAGGCAGTGGCGAGCTCCCGCAGCAGAAATGGTGGCACAGCGCTTCTTTGCGGTTGCGGGGTGTGGCCTACATCCTGGCCTTCGGTTTTCTCTTGCTGGTTTCGCTGGCGATCTCGACTTTTCTGAGTCTTCTCTCAGGCTGGGCGGGCAGTTATTTGCCGATTGAGAAGATCGCCTGGGTCCTCAATGAGGTCGTGTCTTTCTGCTTTTGCGTGGTGCTCTTTGTGGCGCTCATGAAAATGAGCGTGGGCCCCAAGCCCGCTTTACGCTATCTGGTGATGGGGTCCGCCGCGGGGGCCATCCTGTTTGCGGTCGGCAAGCACCTGATGGCTTTTTATCTTTCGACCGCTGCGATTGTGTCGGCCTATGGCGCGGCGGGCTCACTGGTGGTGATCCTGATGTGGATTTACTTTTCGTCGGCTGTGCTGTTGCTGGCTGCAAGCATGGCCCGGGCCTGGGCGGATGAGGCAAGTGCCGCGCGGCAACCGGTTTAAGCCGACTTGCCGGCCTTGCCAGGTTTTTGCGCTTCTTCGCATTGCACACTGACCAGTTCAAACTCGCCGGGCGCCGCCCCCAATCTGGCCGCCGTCAGGCAGCCGCCCCACACGCAGCCGGTGTCGAGTGGCAAGGTGTTGTTGCGCAGGGTGGGTGTGCTGTTCTTGCTGCTGGCCAGCGTAGACCAGTGGCCAAACGCCACCGGCGTATCTGCTGTGGCCCGGCCGGGAACATCAAACCAGGGCAGGTGGCCTTCTGGCGCGCTGCCGGGGCCGTCGGTACTGCTGAAGTCCATCACGCCTTCGGGTGTGCAAAAACGCAGGCGCGTGAGCGCGTTCACGATGACCCGCAGCCTGTCGGCGCCCTGCAGGCTGTCGCTCCAGTGATCAGGCGTGTTGCCGTACATGGCCTGCAGAAAGTCCTTGAGATGGCTGCCGCGCAGCACCTGCTCCACCTCTGAGCCCAGCGCCACGGTTTGCGCCGCAGCCCATTGCGGCAGCACGCCCGCATGCACCATCAGCCACCCGTAGCGATGGATGGCCATGGCGCGGTGGCGCAGCCAGTCGAGCAGCGCGTGGCTGTCCTTGGCCTCGAGGATGTCCTGTACGGTGTCGCTGCGGCCCGGCTTGCGCACGCCTTGCCACACAGCCAGCAGGTGCAGGTCATGGTTGCCGAGCAGGCATTGCGCAGCGTCGCCCAATGCCGAGAGGCTGCGCAGCACCTGAAGGGAGCCGGGGCCGCGGTTGACCAGGTCGCCAAGGATGTAGAGAGTGTCGCGGCTGGGGGAGAAATCGATCCTGTCCAGCAATCGCTGAAAAGGTGCGTGGCAACCCTGCAGGTCGCCGATACAGTAAAGTGACATGTGTTTATTTTGCGCCAGGCCCCATGGACTTTTTCCTGATTGCTTTTCTGACCTTGCTCAACGGTGTGTTTGCCATGTCGGAGATGGCACTGGCTTCGAGCCGCAAAGCCCGGCTCTCGGCCATGGGCGAATCCGGCGACAAGGGCGCGCAGGCGGCGCTGGGGCTGCTGGACAACCCTACCCAGTTTCTTTCGTCGGTGCAGGTCGGCATCACCTCCATCGGCATGCTCAACGGCATTATTGGCGAGGCGGCTTTCAGCAGCGGCCTGGCAGCGTGGATCCAGACCTTCGGCGTGCGGCCGCGCGCGTCCGAGATTACTGCCACCGCGCTGGTAGTGACAGTCATCACCTTCATCACCATCGTCTTTGGCGAGCTGGTGCCCAAACGCATCGGGCAGCTCTACCCGGAAACCGTCGCACGCCTGGTTTCAAGGCCCATGATGTGGGTGGCGACGGGCTTCAAGCCCTTCGTCAGGCTGCTGTCCATCAGCACGCAGGCGGTACTCAAGCTGCTGCGTATCGACAACAGCGCCGGCCGGGCCGTCACTGAAGAAGAAATCGCAGCCAGCCTGGAGGAGGGCGTGGACGCCGGCCTGATTGAGGAACATGAACACCAGATGGTGCAAAACGTGTTTTTGCTGGATGACCGCCTGCTCACTTCACTGATGCTGCCGCGTTCCGACATCGAGTGGCTCGATGCTTCCGACACCATTGCCCAAGCCATCGACAAGGCCGGCGCCACCGGCCACTCCTGGTATCCCGTGTGCCGCGGCAGCCTCGATGACGTGGTGGGCGTGGTCAATGTGGCCAAGTTGCTCGCGCTGCGCGGCCAGATCCAGCCTGTGCCATCAACCCAGGGCGCAGGCGCAGTGCCTTCAGTGACCGACCGTATCGGCGCTTATGCAGTGCCGGCGGTCTTCGTGCCGGAAACGCTCACGGGCATGGAATTGCTGGAGCAGTTCCGGGCCCGCTCCACCCGCATTGTGTTTGTGGTCGATGAATACGGGGTTGTGCAGGGTCTCATGACGCCCATGGACATGCTGGAAGCCATCACCGGTGAATTGCAGCCCGGCGCGCAGATGGACGCGTGGGCGACCGAAAGGGAGGACGGCAGCTGGCTCATTGACGGTGTCATGCCTGTCTCCGAACTCAAGGCCCGTCTGGATATCAGGGAACTGCCAGAGGAAGGCCGGGGGCGTTACAACACGGTGGCCGGCCTGCTTCAAAGCGTTTCGGGGCGGTTGCTGAAAACCGCCGAGCGGGTGGAATGCGCGGGCTGGCGCTTCGAAGTTCTTGACCTTGATGGCAAGCGGATCGACAAGATCCTGGCCAGCCCCATCCCGGTCGATCCCAATATGTAAATATCTGTTTCTACCAGTAGACCACTTGGGTTGTATTGGCGGAACATATATGTGAAAAAAGGCCGCTTTTAGGTAGATTGGATTCAATATGAGTCGCGTTCACAACACCTTCATACGTAAATAGTTGTAACTTAACGGGGCTGTGTTTAAACTGAAAAAAAGTTAAGGCACTCATGTTTGATGTTTTTGTGTTGGCGCTCACTGCGACGGCGGTGTCTGCAATGGCGACGGGAGCAGCCTGCCACCATGGCTGGCTGGCGCGTTCCGCGCGCAAAAAACGGCGCCTTCCCGCGCATTGGCACCTGCAGCCAAGGCCACTGCTACTGGAGGCCGAACAGGACGTGTGGCATTGGCTTCAGCGGGCCTTTTTTGACCACCATGTCCTGATCAAAGTCCCTGTCATCCGCTTTGTCTCGCCGCGAACCGAAGCCGAAGGGCAGCGTTCCTTTGAATTGCTGAAAACCGTTTACTRCACTTTCACTGTATGCGCCGCGGATGGAACCGTCATTGGTTGCCTGGATGTTCCCGGTCCCCGTGGGCTCAAGGCCAGTAACCGCGACCTCAAGCGCAAGCTGTTTGAAGAATGCGGGATTGCCTACGCCGTCGTGCGTGCGAGCAACCTTCCCTCCCTGGAAGATGTTCGCGCGGCGTTCCTCGGAGAAATCGACCTGTCGGACGACGAACCCGCCGTGCTGGGCGAGCCTCCCTTGGCCTTGCCAGTTGAGGTGGATGCCGACGCCGATGCCATGGCCACCGTGCCCGATACCATGCGTGCAGCCAACGGAACCCTCCTGGAGGACGCGCCAAAAGTCGCCAGCATGGACATCGCGGCAGCCCGAAGCAGCCTGCAAGCCAAGCTGGAACGCAACCGCAGGATACGGTTCACCAATTTCGACCCGCTCAGTACCGGTTCAGGCATTGTTCATGACAATGCCGACCACAATTTTGCTGTGCAGTGGGAAGACTCTTTCATCACACCGGAAGAGCCGGATACGCCGAACGGCACCAACGCCTGAACGTTTAAAGCCGTAGCGGTGTTGCGGCCTTCAGGCTCTACTCAATTTGCTTTCGCGGTGTCAAACAATGCCTTCGTTTCCGCCGGCATCACGGTTGTCAGCGGTTTGCCGCCCGGTTTCATGGGTTTTAAAAACCATTGTTCATACCAGCCCTGCGCTGCGCCGCTGCGCATGGATTCCTTGATAGAGGCGTTCACCAGGTCACCCATGACTGCATCCCCCTTGCGGTAGGCGATGGCAATAGGTTCTACGGACAGGCGTTCGGGCAGGATCAGGTAATCGCCTGCATTGGGCAGGCTCGCCAATTGCGCGGCGAGCGCAACACCGTCGCGGGCGTACCCTGCCGCCCAGCCCAGTTGCAACTGTCCGAGGGCGGCATCCGCGTTGACTGCTTTGGCGTGTTGCCACTTCAATGAATGCTGCTGCGCGTAAAGATCCAGCGCGGGAACCACGGTGGTGCCGGCAATGCCCACAATGCTTTTGCCTTGCAGTTGGTCGAGTGCGCTGAGTTTGTCTTTGGTCCGCACCGCCACCTGGACAGCTTCGATAAAAATCGGTGTCGAGAAATCCATCCGCGTCCGGCGCTCCGGTGTGTCGGTCACGTTCTCGCACAGCAAATCGACACTGCCTTCAGACAGCAAGCGTGTGCGGGCGTCCACATACGTTTCGATATACCGTACCGGCAGGTTCGGCTTGCCGACAGCCTGGCGGAGCCGTTCGATGATGGGTTTGCAGAATTCGATGCTATAACCCAGCGGCTTTTCTGCAGTCTGGTGAAACGAGAAAGGCGCGGAGTTTGCGCGGTAGCCGACATTGATCTGCCCACGGCTCTTGATTTTCTCCAGTGTGGCCTGCGCTTGAGCCCACTGCGGTACGGCAATCGCCGCTATAGCCAGGACGGCCGGAAACAGCCGTTGTCGAAAAGGACGAAGCGGAATTATCCCCATACGAATCCCCCTGTTGCTGGGTTTGATTCTTATGTAAAAGGCCCAGGCACGCAAACAATGCGGGGGGATGACTTTCCCGGTACGACCAAGGTACTCATTGTGTTGCAATCATCGGCGGCTATGAATGAAAAAAGCCCAGGATCGCACCAGCCGTTGATTTTCAGGATACCTTCAGTTCGGCAATGACCGCTGCAGAACTATTGTTGAACGTAAATGCATGCAGGCGGCAGATCGCTTTGATAGCGCTCATACATTGCCGTGTAAGCCGCCTCGATGTGACTGACGAACAAGGGCGTATCAAACAGCGGTGTTGCCAGCCTGTTTCGAGCCAGCTTTTCCTTGATCTGTGCCAGGCGCCGGGGGACGGTCGCCAACTCAATCGCAGAGGCCTCATAGTCCGTCACGTTCGAGGTAACCAGCTCGGTCAAGTCAACCGTATTCAGCAGGCTTGCGGCCACCCGGCTGGCGAAAGATTCACCCATGCACGTCAATATGGGCAGCCCCGTCAACAGTGCATCATTGGCCGTTGTGTGCGCGTTGTAAGGCAGCGTATCCAAAAACAGGTCGGCCAGGCGATGCCTTGCAAGGTGGTCGGCGGGGGGCACCCGCTGCGCAAAAATCAGCCGCTCCGAGGCAATGCCTCTTCGCAATGCTTCTTCAGACAAGTTGATGGCTGCTTTTGGGTTGTCCTGAAGAAGCCAGAGGACGCTTCCTTCCACAGCCTTCAATATCCGCATCCAGCAACCAAAAACTTCGGGTGTAATTTTGAAACTGTTGTTGAAGCAGCAGAAGACAAAACCTGTCTCAGGCAAGCCAGCTTCTCTGCGGCTCAATACCTTGTCGGAAATTAAGCGCTTGCTGTCGTTTGGTTGGTAGCTATTGGGAAGGTAGACGATCTTTTCGGTGTACTGCTGTTGACTGGCTTCTGGAACGACCGTTTTGTCTGCAATGAGATAGTCCATGAAATCGGCGCTCATCGTTCCCGGATAGGCGAGATAGTTCACCTGAACAGGCGCAGCTCTGAGATTAAAAATTCCTGGCCGGCTTCCTAGCGTGTAGCCATTCAGATCGATGGCAATGTCTACCTCCAGATCTCTTGAAAGTTGTACGACGGCTTTGTCGGATTGAAGGCGTACATCAAAAAACTTGTCAAAAATCGCCGAAACCCTGTCCCTCATCGTGTCTTTCTTGTCGGGCCCAAACGAGAAGGCGTATAGCTCGAACCTGGACCGGTCATGTCTCTCAAACAACTCAGCCATCAAATGCATGGTTGCATGGTTGTGAAAGTCAGCGGAAAAATACCCGATCCGAATTTTTTCGTGTCGCTGGCGTTTGGGGATGGGGCTGACGGTGGCTGAGTTTGGGCATCTGTCTTTGACCCATATAGCGGCCGCTTGCGCCTGCAACGCCAAATCCGTAGTGAGTCCCAGGATTTCGAACGGTATTGCCACATTCCTCCCACGCTCGATTTCCTGGAAAATCTTTGGCAGATCGGAGGCAAGTGAATGCCAGTCGCAAACCTTCATTTTTGCGTGCAACAGCGAACCAAACACGAATTCGACGTTTGCATCCAGCTCCATGCTCCGCTTGTAACAGTCGGCAGCCGCGTCATGCCGTTTCATCTCATCGAGAGCGACTCCCCGGTTGATCCACACGTCGGGCCAATGCGGTGCAAGCGCCATCGCTTTCGCGTAAGAGGATTCGGCTGCCTCATGCTGCTTCAGTCCGTTCAACGCGATCCCCAGGTTGAGCCAGGCCTCGGCTGAATCCGGCGCCAGCTCGGTTGCCTTGCGGCAGGCGGCTTCGGCGGCCTCGTAATTTTTCTGGTCACTCAATACGCCACCAAGATTGACATAAGCGGGAGCCAGATCCGGACTCAGTGCAATTGCCTTCCTGAAAGCCGTTTCGGCATCGTCCAGCCGTTTCTGTTTGCTCCGGAGTTTGCCCAGGTTGGAGTGGGCAAAAGCATAGTCCGGCGCCAATGCCAGCGCCTGATTCAGACATTGCTCCGCCTTAAGGTATGCCCCCAATTCGGTCAGCTGCAGGCCGATGCTGTTTTGTGCGTCCGCAGAATTGAGTGTCCGAACCCGGGCCTTTTCAAGGGCGTCTACCGCCTCAGGTTTTCTGCCCATCCCACCGAATGCGGTTCCCAGGTGATACCAGGCTTCAGGCAGGTCAGGGGCGAGTTGAAGACTACGTTGGCACCACTCAGCGGCGGCGGCGTATTCACCGCGAGCGTTGGCGGCGCCGGCATTGCCGATGTAGTTGGAAAGAAGCTGCTCCAGCATTTTGATTTTTTGGTTTCCGGGAGGTTATATCTTCGCATGCCCTTCACGCGCAAACAGGCGCGACTGAGGCCAAGGCTGGGGCTAACCCCCTTTTTTGGACGTTCACGCAATTGCCAGACGAGGGCGTCCTTACCTCACTATTGAAAAAGACGGGTGTGCAACTTAGGGGCGCTGTAGTCGAGTCGGACTTTCAATTGGTTCCGAAGAGATGCTTTCATATATCTAACAGGAGCCTTTAAGCTGTCAATTTTTAAGGGCAGCTCAGTGCGGAAATTTGACACCCACGGGGGGAGATCCAAAAATGGTGCTAATCACATCCCTTGTATATGCCTGAAACCCCGGACAATAGAGTCACACAGGACATCGATTTAATCCAACGTTAGTTCTCACCATGAAGTTCACTGCAGTTCTCGCACTTCTCTTGCTCACAACGACCTATTCTTTGGGCAACGACAGAGCTATCCGAGCTATGGCACAGGGGCAAAAAGGCTATACAGAAAAAGAGATTCGTGAAGAAATCTCAAAAGGCTGCGATGGCACTGGAGACATGGCTCTTTGCACTTGGTATGGCTACTACACGAAGGACGTCGCTCTGAACGATACCTATCGGCTATTGATGCGACGCTTGGTGAGTACCGACTTGAAAAATGCTCTGCGCAAATCGCAGAAGGCATGGCTTGAGTTCCGCGACTCGGATTGCATGTTCTCCACGGGGGACTGGGAAGGAGGAAGCTTCCGCCGTGTAGCGATCGCCATGTGTTGGCAAGAGATGACGGATAGGCGCGAGAAAGAGCTTGCTGAAATCTTGAAGTGCAAGGAAGGAACTTGCTTCGAGCTACAAGACTCCAAGTCTGCGGAGCCCGACCCCCAACCTGCTCTTGATAAAGCCATTCGAGATGGAATTATTCGTAAAGCAACGGCAGAAGATGTAAGAAAATTTCGGGATGCATACATTGACAAAAACTACACCAGGAAAAACCTCCTGGTGCCAGTGACAGAAGATGCTCTTTCTGTAGCCGAAACGGACTTATCGCGTGCCTATGTGGTGCTTGACAAGTTCACTTACCCTTCTGGTTTGGTAAACGAATATAGAGCAACCTTCTTTGTTCCCATAGGCGTTCCTGAGCCCAGCGGTGACATCGGTCATTCAGCGTTTTACGATTTTGGAACCCTCACTGTAGTGTGTACCGCTGCGAGAGCTGCTGCGAGAACAGGTTTTGTGTCTTGCTGATGAGAGGGCAGCAGAAATCAACAAGGTTTGGGTTGAGTCGGCGGTAAATGCTTGCCTACCGAAAAGAAAAAGCCTCCACAAAGGAGGCATTTTTAATGCGGAAAATCGACTGTCACCAGAAGTGACCTCAGCGATCACCGGTAAGTGACCACTATCGCTATTTCCGCCTGAATTGGTGCCGGAGAGATGAATCGAACACCCGACCTTCTCATTACGAATGAGCTGCTCTACCGACTGAGCTACACCGGCTTTTTATGAAATACAGCCTTCAATTATAGCCCGGAGTGGTAGGAGGTCACCCGTTCGACCTCATTTTTGGAGCCGAGTATGACGCTGACCCGTTCGTGCAGCTTGGTGGGTTGCAAGTCCAGGATGCGGTCTTTGCCGTTGGTGGCGGCGCCGCCGGCTTGCTCAATGAGCCAGCTCATGGGGTTGGCTTCGTACATGAGGCGCAGTTTTCCGGCTTTTTCGGGCTCGCGTTTGTCCCAAGGGTAGAGGAAGATGCCGCCGCGGCACAGGATGCGGTGCACGTCGGCCACCATGGCGGCGATCCAGCGCATGTTGAAGTCCTTGCCGCGCGGACCGTCCTTGCCGGCCAGCAACTCGTCCACGTAGCGCTTGACCGGGGCGTCCCAGTGGCGCATGTTGCTCATGTTGATGGCGAACTCTTTGGTGTCTTCAGGGATCTGCACGTTTTCCTCGATCAGCACAAAGGAGCCTTGCTCACGGTCCAGCGTGAACATGGCGACGCCGTCGCCCACCGTCAGCACCAGCGTGGTCTGCGGGCCGTAGATGCAGTAACCCGCCGCCACCTGTTTGTGGCCGGCCTGAAGGAAGTCGCCTTCATCCACAGCGCGGTCGCCCTCGGGCATTTTCAGCACGCTGAAGATGGTGCCAATGCTGACGTTGATGTCGATGTTGCTGGAGCCGTCGAGCGGGTCGAACAGCAGCAGGTATTCACCTTGGGGGTAGCGATTCGGCACCACGTAAATGCCTTCCATTTCCTCGCTGGCCATGCCGGCCAGGTGGCCGCCCCATTCATTGGCCTCAATCAGCACTTCGTTGGCAATGATGTCCAGCTTCTTCTGGATCTCACCCTGCACGTTCTCGCTTTCGGCGCTGCCCATGCCGCTGCCGAGCGCACCCTTGTTGACGGCCTGGCTGATGCTCTTGCAGGCGCGGGCGACCACTTCGAGCAGCAGGCGAAGCTGCGAGGGAATGTGACCGTCGATGCGCTGCTGTTCGATCAGGTAGCGGGTCAGGGAGATTTTTTGGGACATAGGGGGCTCCGTTCGATTGAGGGATAGTTCGTTTGGGCGGCGTATGGCTGGGCGGGGCGCTTAGCCAGGCTCGCCTTGCTGTTCGCGTTCTTCAAATTCGGCGAGCGTGGCCAGGGCGTCGTCCAGCAGGTCCTCGTCGTCCTTCGCGCGGGCAATGTCCACACGTTGCTGGAAGAGGGCGCGCGCTTCGGTGGGCTGGTCCGTTTCGTGCGCGAGCACACCGAGCTGGAACAAGGTGTCCAGCACGATGTCTGTGTCCTGCAGGGCCTGGCCCAGCGCCAGGCGCTGTTGCAGCCAGGCCTGCGCCTGCGCATGCTCGCCGAGCTCGTAGGTATTTTGCGCCAGGTTGTTGATGAGGCCGCAGAGGCGCTTGTCCGTGCCGGAGCCGAAGGCGCTTTGTGCATCAGCCAGCAGTTGCTGGTTGTGCGCCAGTGCCTCGGCGAAGCGGCCGGCCTCGTGCAGGGCGTAGCCTGTCTCTTCGCGAATACCCAGCTTCTGGTCGGTGTTCAGGGTGGCGCCTTCGTGCGCGGCCCAGTGGACCGACTGCTGAAGGTGCTCGACGGCGGTGTTGTACTCCTCGGCTTCCAGGGCCGACTCGCCGATGGCGTAATGCTGTTCGTAGCGCTCGGTGGGTGTGAGGCTGTCCTTGGCAGCGCGGATGGCCAGGGCGCGCAGGCCCAGGGGCAGGCCCTCGGCATCCAGCTGGCGTTTGCGGAACACCACGAACTGCAACCACAGCAAGTCAGCCAGCTCGGCGGAGTCGGCGCCCAGGGCCTCGGCCAGGGGCTCCAGCGCGGCCAGGTCGGCTGACATGCGTGAACCGCTGAACATGCCGCTGGCGTCGTACACCGTGTCGCGCAGCGGGTTGAACTTCTTCGCAAACCGCTGTGCGGGGTTATTGAATGTGAACAATGCCATGGCGGGTGCCGTCCGCGTTCAGTCAGCCAGTGCGCGAGAGACGACTTCGTGTGTGTCCTTGCTCAAATCAGTCTTGGCTGCAACGCGCGCGATCGCCTCACGCGCCGCGCTGCGGTAGGGCTCGGCCAGCTTGCTCCAGCGGTCGAGCGCGCGCGCCAGGCGGGCGGCCACTTGCGGATTGATGGCGTCGAGCTCCATCACGCGGTCGCTCCAGAACACATAACCCGCGGCGTCCGCGCGGTGGAAGGCGGCCGGGTTGCCCTGGCAGTAGGTGCTGACCACGCTGCGCGCGCGATTGGGGTTGCGCAGGCTGAAGTCGGAATGCTTCATGAGTTGTTTGACCGCCGGCAGGATGTTGCCGCCGCGATCCGGCGCGCCGGCCTGCAGGCCAAACCATTTGTCGATGACCAGGGCTTCGTCCTTGAACATGGCGTGGAATAGCGGCAACGCCTCGGCCGCCAGTGCGTGGCCGCTGGAGACCAGGGCCGCCAGCGCGTTGAAGCGGTCGGTCATGTTGCCGGCGTCCTTGAAGCGCTGCAGGGTCTTGCCCGGCCAGAGGGTATCGCCAGAAGCCTGCGCTGCCAGGCACAGGTGCGTGAGCGCCATACCCGCGAGCGCGCGGCGGCCCGAGGAGGCCGGGTCTGGCGTGTAGGCGCCGGTGTCGTGGTTGGCCTCGTACACGGCTTGCCAGTCGGCTGCCAGTGCCGTGGCCAGCTGCAGGCGCATGGCTTCGCGCACTGCATGAATGCGCTGCGGGTCCACCACGTCAAGCTGCTCGGCCAGGTAGGTCTCAGACGGCAGCGTCAGCACCAGTTCCTTGAAGGCCGAGTCCAGCGCGGGGTGGCGCAGCACCTGGCGCATCGCATCAAGATAAGCATCATCGAGCACTGCAGCCGTTACGGGGCCTGCGCCACCAGCTATGGATTTGATAGCGCGGTTGACGGCCAGGCGTTGCCCGGCCTCCCAGCGGTTGAAAGGGTCGCTGTCATGCGCCAGCAGGTGCAGCAGCTGGGCGTCGGTGTAGTCAAACTCCAGCACCACCGGGGCGGTGAAGCCGCGCAGGATGGAGGGCACCGGCTCGGCATCGATGTTGACGAAGGTCAGCGTTTCGCTGGCCTGCGTCAGCACTACGGTACGGGTGCGGGCAGGTGCCTGGCTCTCACCGGCCAGCTGCAGCGGCAAGTCCTGGCCATCTGCGCCCAGCAGGCCCAGGCCGACCGGTATGACAAACGGCTCCTTCACGGCTTGCCCTGCCGTGGGCATGCAGCTTTGCGACAAGGTCAGGGTGTAGGTGCGCGCCGCCGCGTCATAAGCACCCTGCGCGTGCACACGCGGCGTGCCGGCCTGGCTGTACCAGCGCTTGAACTGCGGCAGCAGGCGCGCCAGGTCCGACATCGGGTTGGCGTCGGCAATCGCCTGCGCAAAGTCGTCGCAGGTTACGGCGTGGCCGTCGTGCCGTTCAAAGTAAAGCGTCATGCCGCGGGCAAAGCCATCGCGGCCCACCAGCGTCTGCATCATGCGCACGACTTCGGCGCCCTTTTCATAAATCGTGACGGTGTAGAAGTTGCTGATCTCGACGTAGCTGTCGGGCCGCACCGGGTGGGCCATGGGGCCGGCGTCTTCGGGGAACTGGGCGGTGCGCAGCACACGCACGTCCTCAATGCGCTTGACGGCGCGGGCCGAGGCTTCGCCGCACAGGTCTTGTGAAAACTCCTGGTCGCGGAAGACCGTCAAGCCTTCCTTCAGGCTGAGCTGGAACCAGTCGCGGCAGGTCACGCGGTTGCCGGTCCAGTTGTGGAAGTACTCGTGGCCGACCACGCTTTCGATGTTGGAGAAATCAACATCGGTGGCGGTGGCCTGGTTGGCCAGCACGTACTTGGTGTTGAAGATGTTCAGGCCCTTGTTTTCCATCGCACCCATGTTGAAGTCGCTGGTGGCGACGATCATGAAGCGTTCCAGGTCCAGCGGCAGGCCGAAGCGGGCCTCGTCCCAGGCGACCGAATGCATCAGCGAAGTCATGGCGTGCTCGGTTTTGTCCAGGTCACCGGGGCGCACATAGACCTGTAGCACGTGTTCCTTGCCTGCGCGGGAGGTGATGCGCTGCTCGCGGGCCACCAGCTGGCCGGCTACCAGGGCAAAGAGGTAGCTCGGTTTTTTGTGCGGGTCTACCCACTTGGCGAAATGCCGCGCGCCGTTGGGGCCGGGCTCCAGCGGGCCCTGGCTGACCAGGTTGCCGTTGGACAGCAGCACCGGGTACTGCGCCTTGTCGGCGCGCAGGGTCACGGTGTAGCTGGCCATCACGTCGGGGCGGTCCAGGAAGTAGGTGATACGCCTGAAACCCTCAGCCTCACACTGCGTGAAGAAGGAGTTGTTGCTGACGTACAGGCCCATCAGCTTGGTGTTTTTGGCGGGGCAGGTGGTGGTGAAGATTTCCAGCTCGAAGGGCTCGGTGCCCTCTGGCAGGTTTTCCAGCACCAGCTGGTTGCCTTCCATCTTGAATGAGGTGCCCTGGCCGTTGACCAGAACACGGGAGAGATTGAGCTCTTCGCCGTCCAGCTTCAGGGCTTGTGCCGGTACGTCCGGGTTGCGGCGCAGGCTCATTTTGTTGAGCACGCGCGTTTTCTGCGGGTCCAGGTCAAAGCACAGATCGACCGTGTCGATCCAGTAGGCGGGCGCGACGTAGTCGGCGCGGTTGATGACCACCGCGGCGCCGGGGCTCGCTCCGTCAAGCATATGCAGCATGGTTAATTCCTGAAAATCAAAATTTCACAACTTCCGGAGCGCGTCGAAAGTCACACGCTCACACGCCCTCACACACCTTGTTTGAGTGAGGCTTCAATAAACACGTCCAGGTCGCCGTCCAGCACTTTCTGCGTGGCCGAGACTTCCACATTGGTGCGCAGGTCCTTGATGCGGCTGTTGTCCAGCACATAGCTGCGGATCTGGTGGCCCCAGCCCACGTCGGTTTTTGTGTCTTCGAGTTTTTGCTGGGCTTCCTGCTGCTTGCGCAATTCGAAGTCATACAGGCGCGAGCGCAGGCGTTTCCAGGCGACGTCGCGGTTGCTGTGCTGGCTTCGGCCGTCCTGGCACTGCACCACAATGCCGGTCGGGATGTGCGTCAGGCGCACGGCCGAGTCGGTCTTGTTGATGTGCTGGCCGCCGGCGCCGCTGGCGCGGAAGGTGTCGGTGCGTACGTCCGACGGGTTGATCTCGATTTCAATCGAGTCATCGATCTCGGGGTAGACAAACACCGAAGCGAACGAGGTGTGGCGCCCGCCGGAGGAGTCAAACGGCGACTTGCGCACCAGGCGGTGCACGCCGGTTTCCGTGCGCAGCAGGCCGAAAGCGTACTCGCCCTCGATCTTGATGGTCGCACCCTTGATACCTGCCGTGTCGCCCGGGGATTCGTCTTCGACGGTGGTCTTGAAACCCTTGCGCTCGGCGTACTTGAGGTACTGGCGCAGCAGCATGCTGGCCCAGTCGCAGGCTTCAGTGCCACCCGCGCCGGCCTGGATGTCCAGGAAGCAGGGCAGGGGGTCGGCCGGGTTGTTGAACATCCGGCGAAATTCCATCTTTTCGACTTCCGTAGCCACCTTGGCGGCTTCTGCTTCAATCGTCTGCATGCCGGCGTCATCGCCTTCGGCCTTGGACATCTCGAAGAGTTCGGTGTTGTCGGCCAGCTCGGAGCTCAGGCGGTCGATCACATGGACCACGTCTTCCAGCGATTTCTTTTCCCTGCCGAGCTCTTGCGCGCGCTTGGGGTTGTCCCAGACCTTCGGGTCTTCCAGTGCGGCGTTGACTTCGTTCAGTTTTCGTTCTTTGGCAGGGTAGTCAAAGATACCCCCGAAGTTCGTTGACCCGGTTGCTGAGGTCGATGAGCTGGTTGCCGATGAGGTTGATGCGTTCTGCTTCCATGATTTTTCTGTCCTGAGATGTGTGATTGCCGCATTGGCGGCTGAACCGCCCATTTTCTCACGATGCGGCGCGTTTCAGCTCAGAAAGCCCTCAATCAGTGTTGCCAGCTGTTCCGGTTGGTCGTGGTGCAGCATGTGGCCGGCATCCTGGATCACGGCGACACGGGCTTCGCGCACCTGTTTGAGCCGTTCGTGGTACTCGGTCAGGGTGTATTTTTCCTTCCACCACAGAGCCAGTGAATCGTCGGACGCTTCGACGGCCAGCACCGGAGCACTGATGCAGCGGTAGACCTCGAGGGCTTCATCGACGCGGTAGAGCTGCGCGCTGGTGATCTTGTGGGCGGCTTCTCCCAGAATCTCCCATTTCCCTGCGGCATTTGGCCGGGACCAATGGCTGGCCAGCCAGCCGGCCTTGTCGGCGGACAGGCGCGGGTTGGTTCTCATCAGGCGGCGCGCCACACCGGCCACGTCGGCATAGGCTTTGAGTTCCAGCTCACCCCTATGCAGGCTTTTGAGTTCGTTCATCCATTGGGCATAGCGGCCGGGGGCTTGCCCGGCCTGGGTGGACGGCAGGCCAAAGCCTTCCAGATTGACCAGCCTGCGGATGCGCGCCGGCCGTACGCCCGCGTACAGCATGGCGACATTGCCGCCCATGCTGTGGCCTACCAGATCAACGGGTTTGTCACCCGCGTAGTGGTCGAGCAGAAAGTCCAGGTCCGCCAGGTAATCGGGAAACCAATAATTGTCAGCAGGGCTGCCTGCGGGGCCGGAGCCGGTCAACCCGAAACCGCGCCAGTCGGGCGCGATGATGGTCCGGCCGCTGACGAAGGCCTCCGACAGTGCGTCCACCATGAACTGGTAAGAGGCCGCCACGTCCATCCAGCCATGCACCAGAACCAGCGGCGGCAATGAGGGGTTCGTGCCTGCTGCGCTTTCCCAGAGCCACACGTGGTAACTCAAGCCACGTATAGGGACAAACTCGCTGCGTGATGATCGTTTTTCTTTGTACATTGGTTCCCATGATAAAGAGACACGAATCGAAACGCAGTCAAGGCAGCGACAAGACCGGTGGCGGCAGGAATTCCCCGGAAAGTGGACCGGTTGACCTGTACGCAGCGCTGCACGCCGGCTTCCGCTGGCAGGTTGACGAGCACTTCAACATCGCCGAAGTGTGTTGCAGCCGCTGGGCCAGGGGTGAAGGTGCAACGGCGGGTGCTACTAAAAGAATAGCTGTTCGCGCTCACCAGCCGGGCGCTGCAGCCGTTTCTTATACCTATTCGGAACTGCAGGGCGCTGCCGATGCGCTGAGCCACGTGCTGGCCGGCCTGGGCGTTCAGCGCGGCGACCGCGTTGCCATCGTGATGCCGCAACGTTTTGAAACCGCTGTGGCTTACATGGCGGTCTTCCAGATGGGGGCGGTCGCCATGCCGCTGTCCATGCTGTTCGGCCCTGACGCGCTCGAATACCGGTTGCAGGACAGCGATGCCGTGCTGGCTATTTGCGACGAGAGCTCGATAGACAGCCTGAATGCCATCCGTGGCAACTGCCCGGCATTGCGCACGGTGGTGGCAGCAGGTACGGCGCAGGGCAAGGGTGACGTGGACTACGAAACCGCGTTAGCGACACATAGGAGCGCCTTCACCGCCGTCAAGACCAAGGCCGACGAAGGCGCGATCCTGATCTACACCAGCGGGACCACCGGCCCGCCCAAGGGTGCGCTGCTGCCGCATCGCGCCTTGATTGGCAACCTGCCTGGCTTCATCTGCAGCCAGAACTGGTTTGGCTTTGACGGCAAAACCAATAAAAAGTCGGACGCTGTTTTCTGGTCCCCGGCAGACTGGGCGTGGACAGGCGGCCTAATGGACGCCTTGCTGCCCAGCCTTTACTTCGGCCGGCCCATCGTTGCCTTCAACGGCCGCTTCAGCCCCGAGCTGGCCTTCAGCCTGATGGCGGAACAGGGCGTCACACACACCTTTTTGTTCCCGACGGCGCTCAAGGCCATGATGAAGGCCTACCCCAGGCCCGCGCAGCATTTCAAGCTGAAACTGCAGGCCATGATGAGTGCCGGCGAAGCCGTGGGCGATGCGGTGTTTGCGTACTGCAAGGATCAGCTCGGTGTGATCGTCAACGAGATGTTTGGCCAGACTGAAATCAATTACGTGGTGGGCAACTGCAGCATGAACAGGGTTCATGGCGAGCGCAGCGCCGGGCCGCCCCAAGCAAGCTCAGCCCCCTCGGGGGGCAGCGCATTACACGAAGTGAAAAGCGTGGGGGCGTTTGCAGGTTGGCCTGCGCGGCCGGGCAGCATGGGCAAAGGCTACCCGGGCCACCGCGTGGCGGTGATTGATGACGAAGGCAATGAATGCGCGGTGGGCGTGCCGGGCGATGTGTCGGTCAACCGCTACGACATCCACGGCGACCCCGATCCGATTTTCTTTCTCGGGTACTGGAAGAAAGACGAGGCCACCCGCGGCAAGTTCACCGGCGACTGGTGCCGCACAGGCGACCTGGCAAGGCGCGATGCCGATGGCTACCTCTGGTACGAAGGCCGTGCCGACGACGTCTTCAAGGCCGCCGGCTACCGCATCGGCCCCGGTGAGATCGAGAACTGCCTGGTCAAGCACGCAGCTGTCGCCAACGCCGCCGTGGTGCCCAAACCCGACCGCGAGCGCGGTGCAGTCGTGAAAGCCTATGTGGTGCTCGCTCCTGATTTGATAGCTGCTCGCGCAAGCCACCAGGGCGGTACAGCCCGATTTGATGATGAACTGACGCTGCAGCTGCAAGCCCACGTCAAGACCATGCTTGCGCCGTATGAGTACCCCAAGGAGATCGAGTTCATAGACGCGTTGCCCATGACCACGACGGGTAAGGTGCAAAGGCGCGTGCTGCGGTTGCAAGAGGAAGAGCGCTTCAAAAACTCAGCAGGCTGACACAAAGAAGCACCCATGAAAAAAGCACCCGAGGGTGCTTTTTGTTGCGCTGCCAGCAGGGGCCGGGATCTGGCTTTGCCAGTCCCAAGGCGCCTGTCCCCTGCAAGGGGAAAAGGCGTTACACGCAGTGAGCGCCAATAGGGGTGTGCAATTTACCTAGCTGCGACTTGTTCGGCCACGTAGATTTCAACGCGGCGGTTCTTGTCGCGGCCTTGCTGCGTGTTGTTGTCGGCCACCGGCTCACGCGAACCGCGGCCGTCCGTCACGATGCGGGTGCGTGCCACGCCGCGGCTGACCAGATAGTCGCGGGCCGAATCGGCACGGTCAATGGACAGCGGGTTGTTGATGGCGTCAGAGCCGGTGTTGTCGGTGTGGCCGATGATGGTCACTGTCGTCACCGGGTTCTGGTTCAGGCTGGTGGCGAACTGGTTCAGGATAGGTGCGAAGTTCGGCTTGATGGCGGAACGGCCCACGTCAAAAGAAACGTCGCTGGGGATGTCGAGCTTCAGGCGGTTGTCGGTGGTCTGGCTGACGGCTACGCCGGTACCAACAGTCGCCCTTTCCATCGCAGCTTTCTGGTCCTGCATTTTCTTGGACCAGATATAACCACCGCCGGCACCCACAGCACCGCCCAGAACAGCACCGGTGGCTGCGCCTTTGGATCCGCCGGTCGCTGCGCCCAGCACCGCGCCTGCTACGGCGCCAATACCGGCGCCCTTGGCGGTGCCCTGCTGTGTTTCGCTCATGTTGGCGCAGCCGGAGATGGCCAGCGCGGCCAGCGCCGCACAGGTAATGGATGTGATGGTCAGTTTGTTCATGAAATGCTCCTCGGAAAGTTAATGTAGGTAATCTAGGTATGGGAGTGAAGGAGAGCGGTTGTCGGTCTCACTTCAATCAGCAGCGCATTAAAGCGCGGGTGTGTGAATACTAGGCATGCAAAAAGTGAGCAGTTGTAAGACAAGGGCGCGATATAGGCGCGCCTGCACGCCGTTTGCGGAGACCTTAAACTAGCCGTTTTGTCAATTTCGTGAATTCCGTCACAGCGTTTTTGCTGTCGTACGGCCTCTTCCATCTCACATGTGGCTCCTCCATGAATAAAGTTCAACTCGGCTCCAGCGACCTTCACGTGACCCCCATTTGCCTGGGCACCATGACATTCGGTGAGCAGGTGGATGAGCCCACGTCCCATGCCATCCTGGACCGCTCGCTGGAGCGCGGCGTCAACTTTCTCGACACCGCCGAAATGTATTCAGTGCCGGCGCGCGCCGAGACCTGTGGTTCGACCGAAACCATCATCGGCAACTGGTTCGCCAAAAATCCTTCGGCACGCAACAAGCTGGTGCTTGCTACCAAGGTAGCCGGACCTTCGCGCGGCATGCCCTGGGTGCGTGAAGGTAGCGGCATGACGGCCCAAGACATTCTGGCTTCGTGCGATGCCAGCCTGAAGCGGCTGAAGACCGACGTGATCGACCTCTACCAGATTCACTGGCCCGAACGCCACGTGCCGGCGTTTGGCGCGCTGTATTACAACCCTGCGCAAGAGCGCTCGGCCACGCCGATCCATGAGCAGCTCGAGGCACTCGGTGCTTTGGTGAAAGCCGGGAAGGTGCGTTTTATCGGGCTTTCCAACGAAACCCCGTATGGCGTGCACGAGTTTGTGCGCCTGGCCGAGCAGCATGGCCTGCCGCGTGTGGCCACCGTGCAGAACCCTTATTGCCTCGTCAACCGTACGGTGGAAAACGGCCTGGACGAAACCATGCACCGCCTGGGTGTCTCGCTGCTGGCCTATTCGCCCCTGGGCTTCGGGTTGCTCACAGGCAAATACGACCAGTCCGGCACTGAAGGCCCGGCCGCACCCAAGGATGCGCGCATTGCCAAATTCGAGTCGGTGCGCAAACAGCGTTGGGGCCGCCCCGAGGCACTGGCCGCCGCCCGGCGCTACAACGCGCTGGCGCGTGACAACAAGCTGACCCCGACCCAGCTGGCGCTGGCGTTCTGCTACACCAAGTGGCATGTGGCCAGCACCATCATCGGCGTGACCTCGGTTGCGCAGTTGGATGAAGATTTGGATGCCTGGGGCACCAAGTTGTCCGCTGAAGTGCTTGCCGAAATTGACAAAATCCGATGGGAGCTGCGGGACCCCGCGCTCTAGAAATGACTCTCCCCCGAAGCGCCTTCGGCGCCTCCCCCCAGGGGGCGCCATCTGCGGCCCGGCAAAGCCGGTTCCGCGCTGGCCTGCGAACAGAGGTACCGCAGTGAGCAAGAAGGGCCACGTCAGTGAGACGCCGGCTACCGCTCTGCTCAAGGCCAACAAGGTCGGCTTCACTGAGCACCCTTACGAATATCTTGAGCACGGCGGCGCTCAGCATAGCGCCGAGGTGCTGGGCTTTGATCCCTTTACTGTCGTCAAGACACTGGTCATGCAGGACCAGGACGCCAAACCCTTGCTGGTGCTGATGCATGGCAACCGCAAGGTTTCCACCAAAAACCTGGCGCGGCAGATCGGCGCCAAGTCGGTCGAACCGTGCAAGCCTGAAGTCGCCAACCGCCACAGCGGCTACCTGGTCGGTGGCACATCGCCTTTCGGCACGCGCAAGGCGATGCCTGTGTATATCGAGGAAAGCATCCTGGCCCTGCCCAAAATCGCCATCAACGGCGGGCGGCGCGGCTACCTGATTGGTATTGACCCGCAGGTTTGTGTCACCTTGCTGGGTGCAAAATCAGTCAACTGTGCATTGAGCATCGACAACGCAGCGGGCCACGGCTGAAATGCCGGTGGCCACCACATAACAAGGGAGATGAATTTGGACTACGTGTATTCTGCCGGCGCGACTTTGCTGGCCTACCTGATCGGCTCGCTGTCGTTTGCCGTCATCGTCAGCCGGGTGATGGGTTTGAGCGACCCCCGCAGCTACGGCAGCAAGAACCCCGGCGCCACCAACGTGCTGCGTTCCGGCAGCAAGGCCGCGGCGGCCATCACGCTGCTGCTGGACGGCCTCAAGGGTTGGGTGCCTGTGGTGCTTGTCAAGTGGTTTGGCGGTGACTATGGCCTCGGCGAAGGAACAATGGCTGCCGTCGGGCTGGCGGCTTTCCTGGGGCACCTCTATCCGGTGTTTTTTCAGTTCAAGGGCGGCAAGGGTGTCGCGACGGCGGCGGGCGTGCTGCTGGGCGTCAGCTGGGTGTTGGGTGTTGCCACGCTGGCAACCTGGGTGATCGTCGCCTTCTTTTCGCGCTATTCCTCACTGGCATCACTGGTGGCGGCCGTTTTTTCGCCGCTGTATTACCTGTTTGGCGACCGGGCCGCCTGGTATGTCGACAAGAACCTGCTGGCCATGATGGTCGTTGTCAGTGCGCTCCTGATCTATCGCCACCGCGAGAACATCAACAAGCTGATCAAGGGAACCGAGTCGAAGCTGGGTGGTTCAAAACAGGCCACCAAATAGCCCGGCCGGCAACGCACCGCGAAGGGCTAATAACGCTTGTCCAGCGTCATGAGGTTGTTGTCGCGCTTCATCTGAAAACGCGATAAAAAACTGTTGCCCAGCAGCAGAAAAGGCATCGGTTGCGGTATGACGACGGCATCCACGTCAAAGACCTCCACGTCACCCACACGTACCGAGTTGAGCTTGACCCGGTAGCCTTGCGTGGTGCCGTTGGCTGTGGACATGCGCACAGGCTGCCCGTCTTTGTAGTTAATGCCAGAGCGCTCCGCATCCGACGCGCTCATGGCAATGCTGGTCGCACCGGTGTCAACCATGAACTGCACGGCCTTTCCGTTGATCTGCCCGGCCGTCATGAAATGACCGCCGCCGCTTTCAGTGATGGTGATGCGCGTGCCCCGACCGGCTGAGGCAGTGCTACCGCCCGAGTTCACCGGCGCATCGCCCACCCGCAGTGTGTGCCGCTTGCCGGACTGCTCGATGACAGCCTGATCGCTGGTGGTGGAAATAATCTTTACGCCCTGGTGTGTTTCACCGGGCGCGACGCTCTTGGGTGAACCGCCGTTGACCACCAGCAGGGCCTTGGTGCCCATCATGCCGGCCAGCGCCACGGATTGACCTTCGCTCTGCGCCTGTGCGGCGCCGTGCAGCAGCAAAGACGCGGACAGCAAAAATGCTGCTTGGGTGAGGGCAGGCAGAAGGTTCATGGCAGACCTAGTCGCGGCGGTTGTCAAAAGTAAGCGGAAAGTCCTTCATCTCGGACAGGATCAGCGCCATGGCGGCCTGCAGGTCGTCGCGCTTGGCGCCCGTGACGCGGACTTTTTCTTCCTGGATGGCGGCCTGCACCTTGAGTTTGCTGGCCTTGATGGCGGCCTGGATCTTCTTGGCGGTTTCGGTGTCGATGCCATTGCGGACCTTGTTGGTCTGCTTGACCTTGTCGCCGCCGATTTTCTCAATCTTGCCGGTGTCCAGAAAGCGTACGTCAACGCCTGCCTTGGCGAGCTTGGAGCGCAGGATGTCATTGATCTGGTCGATCTGGAAGTCGCCGTCGCCGACGAGGATGATGTCCTTGTCCTTCAGCTCGATGGAGGCCGAGGTGCCCTTGAAGTCAAAGCGATTGCCGACTTCCTTGCCGGTGTTTTCCACGGCGTTTTTGACCTTGACCAGATCGGCTTCAAGAACGGTGTCGAAAGAGGGCATGGTGCAAGTCTTTTTTACGGGGGTTGGGGTGAGACAATCACCCGGATGTTAGTCGAGAAAAACGTTCCACTCCAGCATTCCAACACCTTTGGTATCGTCGCCAAGGCACTCAGCCTGGTGCGGGTGACAAAGGAGGCCGATATTGCCGCGTCTTTGCAGGACCCGGCCCTGAAGGCCTCCCCCAAGTTTGTGCTGGGCGGCGGAAGCAATATCGTGCTGACCGGAGACGTCAAGCCGCTGGTGCTCAAGGTCGAAATCATGGGTAAACGGTTGCTCAGGGAAGACGCGAAGGCCTGGATCATCGAGGCCGGCGCCGGTGAAAACTGGCACGACCTTGTCACCTGGACGCTGCAAAACGGCTACCCGGGCCTGGAAAACCTGGCATTAATTCCCGGAACGGTCGGTGCATCACCAGTACAGAACATCGGCGCCTATGGCGTGGAGCTGCAAGACCGCTTTGAGTCGCTCGACGCCATCGACTTGACGACAGGCCAGCCATTTACCCTGAATGCCGCGCAATGCGCGTTTGGCTACCGTGATTCGGTGTTCAAGCACAGCAGTTCGGCACCGGAGTCGGCCGCCCATGGTTTTGGGCTGGAAGGCAAGGCGTTCATCACGCGGGTGCGCTTTTCCCTTCCCAAGGCGTGGAAACCGGTGCTGGGCTATGCCGACATCGATAAAAAAATGGCGCAGTCCGGCATCCAGGCGCCCGACGCACAGCAAATTTACGACTGGATCTGCGAGATTCGCAAAGCCAAGCTGCCTGATCCGCAGGTCATTGGCAACGCCGGCAGCTTTTTCAAGAACCCGACCGTTTCGCCCGAGCAGTGCGCCGACATCATCCAGCGGGAGCCCAAAATCGTTCACTACCACCTCGCCGATGGCACGGTCAAACTGGCCGCCGGATGGCTCATTGACGCCTGCGGCTGGAAGGGCAAGACCATCGGCAATGCCGGTGTCTATGAAAAACAGGCACTCGTGCTGGTCAACCGCGGCGGCACAGCCGACCCGGTCACGGGCGGCGAGGTCATGACGCTGGCCAAGGCCATCCAGACCAGTGTGTACGAACGCTTTGGCATCCTGCTGGAGCCTGAACCGGTGGTGGTCTGATGGYGACCGCCGCAAAGGTCTACACCGGGCCCGATATCGCGCTTTGGCGCCGCTTGGTGCTGCGCCATGCGCGGCAGCTTGCGATCGTGCTGACCGTCCTCTGGGTGGTGCTGATGATGGTCGGCGAGGCCGGATGGCGCAAACCGACGGGGCTGGCAACCGGAATATTCGGGCTGGTCGCGGCCATGGTGGTGCTGGCCGTGTGGGCAGGCCGCGAACGCGAGCGCCTGGTGCGCGAGGCGCCGCTGCCGCAGTTCCTCAAGCGCAAGCTGCGTGACACCTATCCGCACCTGAGCGCCAAAGACACCGAGCTGGTCGAGCGCGGGCTTCGACAGTTTTTTCTGGCCTGCGTGCGCAGCAAGGGCAAGTTTGTGGCCATGCCCTCACGCGTGGTCGACAGCATGTGGCACGAATTCATCCTGCACACGCGCGCCTACCGCGAGTGGTGCGACCTCGTGCTGGGCCGTTTCATGGACCATGTACCGGCTGAAGTGCTGGGCCGCCGCGCTTCCAGCAACGACGGCCTGCGGCGCGCCTGGTACTGGGCCTGTCGTGACGAGGCCATCAAGCCGCGCTCCCCCAGCCGCCTGCCGCTGCTCTTTGCCCTGGATGCAAAGCTGGCGATCCCCAACGGCTTTCATTACCTGCCCGACTGCAGCCAGCCTCAGCGTGACGACGGAACAGGCGGCTCAGCAGGCG
The DNA here is from genome assembly GCF_056405795.1 of Polaromonas sp. P1_F1. Lineage (NCBI taxonomy): Bacteria > Pseudomonadati > Pseudomonadota > Betaproteobacteria > Burkholderiales > Comamonadaceae > Polaromonas > Polaromonas sp. P1_F1. The sequence goes on along the minus strand of NZ_JBFUBJ010000001.1, from coordinate 260,384 downwards.
CTTATTGCGGCGAAAGCTTTTCCGACGGTAGCTACAGCGGCGATGCGGATGGGTTTGGTGGCTCCGACAACAGTAGCAGTAACTCCAGTGACGCAGGCAGTGATGGTGGTAGCGACGGTGGTGGATGCGGCGGAGGTTGCGGCGGGGGTGGCGACTAGTGCGTGCCGAGGGACGAAAAGCCAACGAAAAAGCCGCCCGAAGGYGGCTTTTTGATGTTTGCTATGTTTTTAATAGCTGCTCGCGCCTGTTAGACGGGGGCTTCGAGCACTTTTGATACAGAAAATGAGGGTTTTGGAGCCTTCAGCGCAGCTTTTTAGGCTTATGAGCGCCCTTCGTGTTGAATTCCGTCGAAATCTGATCCACTTATCGCAGTAATTTCCATCCAAAACTGACCCACGTAGGCACTACCCTGCTTGTTTTAAAAGCAGGGGGAATTTAGGAGTGATAGACGTGGCGACATTGAATGTCATCAGACGTTGGGCATTGCGGGATCAGATGTCCATCCGCGAGATCTCAAGGCGTACAGGCCTGGCTCGCAACACAATTAAAAAGCACCTGCGATCGGAAGAGAGCGAGCCCAAGTACCCAAGGCGGGTCAGCTCAAGTAAGCTCGATCCCTACGCCGAGAAGCTGGCCACCTGGCTGGTAATCGAGGCAACAAAATCGCGGAAACAGCGGCGCACTTTGAGGCAGATCCACACACAAAAAGGAGAAAACCAAGAACTTATCCACATCGTGAGCACCTTCTGCTCACAAAGAGTGTGGGTCAAAATTCGATGGAAAACTCGGGTCAGACTTCAGCGGAATTCAACAACTATCGCGCTTGATCTCATCAGGCGACTCGAACAGATTGCCCCGTAGCATTTCCAGCGCAATCGATCTGCATCGGCCATCAATAATTGAGCAGTCTTACAAGAATGTGATTTAGCTGGTTCAAACAACAAAGCCGCCAAGTTTCCATTTGGCGGCTCGTTCTTTGGGGTATCAAGCGAGGCTTACCTGCCCAACTTCAAAAAGTCATCCCCCTTACCCAACTCCAACATCCCGGCATTGGAGTAAATCCCCAGCTTGGCCCGCGTATCCGTGATGTCCAGATTCCGCATCGTCAGTTGCCCAATCCGGTCCAGCGGCGAGAACGGCGCGTCTTCGACCTTCTCCATGCTCAAACGCTCAGGCGCGTAGGTCAGGTTGGGTGATTCGGTGTTGAGCAGCGAATAGTCGTTGCCGCGGCGCAGTTCCAGCGTGACGGTGCCGGTGATGGCGCTGGCGATCCAGCGTTGGGCGGTTTCGCGCAGCATGATGGCCTGGCTGTCGAACCAGCGGCCCTGGTACAGCAGGCGGCCGAGCTTGCGGCCGTTGTCGCGGTATTGCTCGATGGTGTCTTCGTTGTGGATGCCGGTGACCAGGCGCTCGTAGGCGATGAACAGCAGCGCCAGGCCGGGGGCTTCGTAGATGCCGCGGCTCTTGGCTTCGATGATGCGGTTCTCGATCTGGTCGCTCATGCCCAGGCCGTGGCGGCCGCCGATTTCGTTGGCTTTGAGGATCAGGCTCACCAGGTCGGGGTATGCGACGCCGTTGAGTGCTACGGGGCGGCCTTCTTCAAAGGTCACGCTCACTTCTTCGGCCTTGACGACGCAGTCGTCTTTCCAGAACGGCACGCCCATGATGGGGTTGACGATTTTGATGCCGCTGTTGAGGTTTTCCAGGTCTTTGGCTTCGTGCGTGGCGCCCAGCATGTTGCTGTCGGTGCTGTAGGCCTTCTCGGCGCTCATCTTGTAGCCAAAGCCGTTGGCCGTCATGAACGCGCTCATTTCAGAGCGGCCGCCCAGTTCGTCGATGAACTGCTGGTCCAGCCAGGGTTTGTAGATCTTCAGCGCGGGGTTGGTCAACAGGCCGTAGCGGTAAAAGCGCTCGATGTCGTTGCCCTTGAACGTGGAGCCATCGCCCCAGATGTTCACGTCGTCCTGCTTCATCGCCGATACCAGCATGGTGCCGGTCACAGCACGGCCCAGCGGCGTGGTGTTGAAGTAGGTGACGCCGGCGGTGGTGATGTGGAAGGCGCCACTTTGCAGTGCGGCAATGCCTTCAGCGGCGAGCTGTGGGCGGCAGTCGACCAGGCGGGCCTTGATGGCGCCGTATTCCATGGCCTTGCGCGGAATCTCGTCGTAGTCGGCTTCGTCGGGCTGGCCCAGGTTGGCGGTATAGGCGTAGGGCAGGGCGCCCTTCTGTTTCATCCACAACAGCGCGGCGCTGGTGTCCAGGCCGCCAGAGAACGCGATGCCGACCTTTTGGTTGGCGGGGATGTTTTGCAGAATGGTGTTGGACATGTTTTAGGCCTGAATATCGCTGTAAGCCGCGCAGAACGGGCGCGAGCAGCTATGAAAAAAGGAGCGAAGGATCGGTTGAGGGTGGACTTAGACGCTTTTTAGCCGAAATGGCAGATGTAGTGATAAGCCGCTTCGCCCGCTGCAACGCGAATCTCGAATTTGGCGTTGCCGGGCACGCTGAACTTTTCGCCTGCCGAAGACTTGACCCAGCTGTCGCTGCCGGCCAGCTTGTATTCGCACGCGCCGGCCACGCATTCCATGATTTCGGGTGCGCCGGTATTGAAGGTCAGGGTGGCCGGCAGGATCACGCCGACCGATTTTTTGGTGCCGTCGGCCAGCGTGATGCCGTGGCTCACGCATTTGCCGTCAAAGTAGACATTGGCCTTGGTGGTCACGCTGATGTTGTCGATTTTTTCGGTAGGCATGGGAATGTGCTGAAAAGAGACTGAAAGGGGCGGGAGGAGACGAAAGGGGCGAAAGGGGCCGTTTCGGGCTGCGGGAAAGCACCGCGTGGCGCCCAAACCGTTGATTTTAGGTCACCCGGAGCCCTTCGCCGGGCCCGCGGTGAATCCGGTTGGCCCTTTGTGGCGTATCCCCCCGTACCAGCCGCCTGCCGGTGTTTCCCGATAGCCACCAATACCTGACAATGTTCTTCATGAAGCCAGAAAGCCCGGACAGACAATTGATCGCACTGATTGACCGCGTGGCCCAGGCCGATGAGTCGGCCCTGCGGGAGCTGTATGAGCTGACTTCGTCCAAGCTCTACGGTGTCGCGATTCGTGTGGTGACCAACCGTGAATGGGCTGAGGACGTGCTGCAGGAGGCCTTCTTCAACATCTGGCGCATCGCCGGCGACTACAAGGCGACCCTGTCACCGCCCATGGCCTGGATGGCGCTGGTGGTGCGCAGCCGCGGCCTGGATTTTTTGCGGCGCCGGGCTTCGGACCGGGCCGACCTGATGCAGGAACTCGACGACGTGATTTCCGACACCGTGGCCGGCGACTCGCCCAACCCGATGGACACGACACAGGCCAGCGAACAGGCCTGGGCCCTGCATCAGTGCCTCGGTCAGCTGGAACACAAACAGCGTGAAGTGGTGAGCCTGGCGTACCTGCGGGATTTGAGCCATGGCGAGCTGGCCGAGCAGCTGAAGCTGCCCTTGGGTACCGTTAAAACCTGGATCCGGCGCGGACTTGAACAGCTTCGCGGCTGCATGGCGAGGTTCGCGTAATGAATATCCAGAACAACCCCGCCCTGATGGACCAACTGGCGGCCAGCTACGCGCTGGGCACCTTGCGCGGCGGTGCGCGTCGCCGGTTTGAGACGCTGGCACGTGACAACGCGACCTTGCGTGCTGCGGCGCTGGTCTGGCAAAGCCGGCTGTCTTCGGTGGCTGAGCTGCAGCCGCAGGCGGCGCCCAGCCCCGCCGTGTGGAAACGCATTGAAAACCTGGTCAGGGCCGACAAGGAGGCGCGTGCCATGCAGGCGGCGCGGGTCGCTCCGAGTGCCATGGTTTGGTGGTCCAGCCTGAGCCTGTGGCGCGGCGGGGCTGTGGCGGGCGCACTCGCGACTGCGGCGGCGGTTGTCGTGGGGCTGAACGTGAACGGCCGGCTGAGCGGGCAGGTGAGCGAGCTGACCGCCAAACTGACAGCCACCCCCGAGATCGAATACGTGGCCGTGCTGACCGATGACAAGGCTGCGGCGTCGCTGCTGGTGACGTTTGACCCGAAGAACAAAACGCTGGTGCTCAAGCGTGTAGGTGGTTTCAGGGAGCAGCCCGACAAGTCCCTGGAACTCTGGGCTTTGCCGCCCGGCGCGGCGCCCAAATCGTTGGGTGTGATGAGTGCGGACCCCGTGGTTCGCCTGACGGCCGCGGGTACCTACATGCGCCAGGTGCCGACGCTGGCGATCACGCTGGAGCCCAAGGGTGGCGTGCCGCCGGGCAGCGGGCCGACCGGGCCGGTGCTGTTCAAGGGTGCCCTGATTGAAACGCCCAAATAGCAACAGTCGAATATTCGCGGACAGCAAAAAGGGGCGTTGACAACGCCCCTTTTTTGTTCAGCCCGCCAGTTGGTCTTAGCGCCAGTGGTGGTGGCCATAGCCCCGGCTGTAACCGAAGTTCAGCGAAAGGCCGATGGGCGCGTAGTAGGGCTGGTAATAGGGACGGGGGTAGTAAGCCGGGTAAACCACCGGCTGCTCCACATAAGTCACAGCAGGCTGGACGTACACCGGTTGGGGTGCCGGCTGCACATAGGTCTGGGGCTGCTGGGGCGCAGACTGGAAGGTCTGCGGCGCCGGTGCCATGGCGCCGACCGGTGTGACCTGCAGGCGCACATACTGGCCAGGGTCGGTGGCCATCTGCGTGCTGTACTGCGTGCCCTGGTATTCGTACACCACGTTGTAGTGGCTGGGGCGGTTTTCGTAATAGGTTTGTGTCGTGCACTGCTGCACGTTTTGAACCTGGTTGTTTGAGCCTTCGATGCGGTCGCCAACGATGGCGCCGCCTACCAGCCCGATCATGGTGGCAACCGCACGGCCGCCGCCATTGCCGATGGCGTTACCGGCTGCACCGCCCGCAAGGGCGCCCATCAGCGCACCTGCGCCCGAATTCGGTTGCTGGACAACGACGGGTTGGTTGCTGCAGACCTGGCGCGGTACGGCCACTTGCTGCACCACCGGCGTGCTTGAAATCACCCGGGCCAGGATGTCCATGGCGGAGGCGGGTACAGCAGCCAACCCGGAGGCGGCAGCAAGAGCGGAGAGAACAAGCGCTTTTTTCATGATTCAACCCTTTTCAGCACGTGGCTGAAGTTGCACCGCCAAAGGGCTCACCCTGGTCGGGTGATGGCTCGGGTGGCAAACGTAATTTTAGTAAGTCAGAGTCATTTTGGGGCGCGGAGTTCGGTAAATCGACGGTAAAGCTGCCCTTTTAATCCCGTTGGAGGCAAAACAGGCTGCAAAACGTAACCGGTCGGCCTGCCGTGCGTTCAAACCCTCGCAGCCCAGCCTGGGGCGTCAAAACCGACGGTGATGTCCTTGCCCCAGTCCACCACGGGCCGCTTGATGACGCTGGGGTTGGCGAGCATCAGCGTTTGGGCGCTGGCGCTGTCATGCACGCCTGCCTGCAACGCCGGATCCAGCTTTCGCCAGGTGGTGCCCTGGCGGTTCAACAGCTTTTCCCATCCTGCCGCCTGGGCCCATCGCGCCAGCTGGTCGGGCGGCACGCCCTGCTTCTTGAAATCGTGAAACTGATAGTCGACACCTTTTCCGCCGAGCCATGCGCGGGCCTTTTTGACGGTGTCGCAATTGGGGATGCCGTAAAGAATGATCATGGCCTGATTTTCGCAGATTTAAGGTAAATAGGCCTTCCGGCCAAGCGGGACTTGCGCAAGCCGCTATCAAATTGGTAGCGTTTCTGCGAAGGCAGGCAAGGGCCTGGACGCGTAGGCGAGCCTTTTGGCAAGGCTGGAATAATGAAGAACGCCGACCGGCCCAATTTTTTTGTATGGATGCCTTGCCTCATGACCGCTGCTTCAGCCACGCGCACTGCCCCCGCCGTTCTTTACCCGCCTCTCGAACCTTTCCGCACGGGCATTCTTGAAACCGGTGACGGCCATTCGGTGTATTGGGAGCTATGCGGCAACCCCCAAGGAAAGCCGGCGGTGTTTTTGCATGGTGGTCCGGGCGCGGGCTGCTCGCCCGAGCATCGCCGCCTGTTTGATCCCGAACGCTATTGCATGCTGCTGTTCGACCAACGCGGCTGCGGCCGCTCCCGACCCAGTGCCTCACTGGAAAACAACACGACCTGGCACCTGGTGGCCGACATCGAGCGCTTGCGCACCCTGCTGGGTGTGGAGCGCTGGCTGGTGTTCGGCGGCTCCTGGGGCAGCGCGCTGGCACTGGCTTACGCCCAAGCCCATCCGGCCCGAGTGTCGGCGCTCATCGTGCGGGGCATTTTTGCGCTGCGCCGCGCCGAGCTGCTCTGGTACTACCAGGAGGGGGCGTCCTGGTTGTTCCCTGATTTGTGGGAAGAATTCGTCAAACCCATTCCCCCGGCAGAGCGCGGCGACCTGATTGCCGCCTACCGCAAACGCCTGGTGGGCGCTGACCGCGCCGCGCAACTGGCGGCTGCCCGCGCCTGGAGCCTGTGGGAAGGCCAGACGATTACCTTGTTGCCCGACCCGTCCTTTACCGCGCAGCACGGGGACGACGCCTTTGCGCTGGCGTTCGCCCGCATCGAAAACCATTATTTTGTGCACGCCGGATGGCTCGAAGAGGGCCAGTTGATCCGCGACGCGCACAAGCTGGCCGGGATTCCCGGCGTGATCGTGCAGGGCCGCTACGACGTGGCCACGCCGGCCAAAACCGCGTGGGACCTGCACCGCGCCTGGCCGGAGGCTGAATTCCACATGGTCGACAACGCCGGCCACGCCTTCAACGAACCCGGCATCCTGCGCCAGCTTATAGCCGCCACCGATCGCTTCGCCGCTTGACCCCCGCTTTTTTTCAGCAGGGGCCGCGGTCCGGCTTTGCCGGCCGCAGGCGTCGCCCCTGCAAGGGGGAAGACGCTACACGCAAGTGAGCGTCGACGGGGTGTGCAACCCCCTGCGACAATGGTGGGCTGTATGGAACAACCGCAACTCAACACTCTCGATGATTGGCTCGCTTACTGCGAGCATCTGCACCCCGTCGGCATCGACATGGGCCTGACGCGCATCAGCGCTGTGGCCAGGCGCATGGGCCTGGCCTTTGGCTGCCCCGTCATCACGGTGGCCGGCACCAACGGCAAAGGCTCGACCTGCGCGATGCTTGAAGCCATCTTGCTGCAGGCCGGCTACCGCACCGGCGTCTTCACTTCGCCGCACCTGGTGCATTTTGAAGAGCGCTGCCGGGTGCGCGGCGACATCGTCAGTGCGGCAGACCTGGTGACCCAGTTCGCGCGCGTCGAGGCGGCGCGCACGCAGGGCGGTGACGCGATTTCGCTCACTTACTTTGAATTCACCACACTGGCCATCCTGCAACTGCTGGCCGACGCCAAACTGGACGTGGTCATCCTTGAAGTCGGCCTGGGTGGCCGACTGGACGCAGTCAACATGCTGGACGCCGACTGCGCGGTGATCACCAGCATCGACCTGGACCACATGGAATACCTGGGCTCCGACCGTGAAAGCATTGGCCGCGAAAAGGCCGGCATCATGCGCGCCGGGAAGCCGGTCATCGTGAGTGATCCGGTGCCGCCGCAAAGCATCATTGATTACGCCGCCGCAGTAGGTGCTGACTTGTGGCGCTTTGGTACGGACTTCAATTTCTCGGGCGACAAGCAGCAGTGGGGCTGGGCAGGGCGCGGGCGCAGGTATGCCGGGCTGGCGTATCCGGCGCTGCGCGGCGCCAACCAGCTTGTCAACGCTTCAGGCGTGCTGGCGGCGCTGACGGCCTTGCGTGAGCGCCTGCCGGTCACCGCCCAGGCGGTGCGCAACGGGCTTTCGATGGTCGAGTTGCCGGGGCGCTTCCAGATCGTGCCGGGCCAGCCCACGCTGGTGCTGGATGTGGCGCACAACCCCCATTCGGTGGCTGCGCTGGCCGAAAACCTCGATGCCATGGGCTTTTACCCCTGCACACACGCCGTGTTCGGTGCCATGGCCGACAAAGACCTGGCTCCCATGCTGGCGCGGGTGTCACCGCTCATCGATAAGTGGTATTTCACCGATTTGCCGACGCCGCGGGCCGCTTCTGCCGAGGATTTGCAGGTCAGGTGGACGGCGGCCAATACCCGGCCTGATGCAAGCGCCGGCACTTACAAATCCCCCGAAGCGGCGCTGCAGGCGGCGGTCAGGGCCGCAACCCCCGCTGATAGAATTGTCGTGTTCGGCTCCTTCTACACGGTGGGCGGCATTTTGAAGGACGGTGTGCCGCGTCTTTCGGCCCCGCACCTGGCCACCTGATGCAGGACAAACCGGCCCGTTGAAGTATTCAGAGGGGCCGTCAGCCTACGTTCACCGTTAACGTCACCCCTTATCGGATCCAAGCCACACCATGCCGTTTTTCAACTTCCGCCGGGGCGGCTCCAACGCTGCCTCCAATGCCGGGTCAGCCGCTCAAACGGAAAGCGTGGAAGTGATCCGCAAGCGTGCCAAACACCGGCTGATCGGTTCTGCCGTGCTGGTGCTGATCGGCGTGTTGGGTTTCCCGCTGTTGTTTGACACCCAGCCCAGGCCCATTCCGGTCGACATCCCGATTGAAATTCCCGGCAAGGGCACGGTCAAGCCCCTGGTGATTCCCGGGCCTGGTGCCCCTGCAGCCACTTCCGCATCTGCCCCCAAGGTGGCCGACAAGCCCGCCGAAAAAGTAACCGCTGACGCCAGTCTGGCGCCAAAGGAAGAAATTCTTTCATCAAAACCGGCTCCAGCCCTTGCTGCATCTGCGCCAGCAGCTATCAAAAATGAAGCAAAACCGGAAACCAAACCCGAGGTGAAGCCCCCGGTCAAACCGGAACCCAAGCCAGCCAAGCCCGCTGCGAACGATGACGCCACGCGCGCCGCCGCGCTGCTGAACGGCACCGCTGTGCCGGCCGCCAAACCGTCTGCCAGCGAGGCGGATGGCCGTTTTGTGGTTCAGGTCGGCGCGTTTGCCGATGTGGCCAAGGCCCGCGAAGCGCGCCTGAAGGTGGAAAAGGCAGGCCTCAAAACCTATACACAAGTGGCGGAAACCAAAGACGGCAAGCGCATCCGGGTCCGCGTGGGCCCGTTTGCCACCAAGGCCGAGGCCGACAAGGCGGCGACCAAGATCAAGGGCCTTGATTTACCCGCTGCCATCCTGACCTTGTAATTAGTAGTTTCGTGACGGCTGTTGACTGGATTTTGCTGGGGGTGCTGGGTTTTTCCATGCTGTTAGGCGCATGGCGCGGGCTGGTGTATGAGGTGTTGTCGGTGCTGGGCTGGGTGGTGTCGTTTTTTGTGGCGCAATGGTTTGCGCCCGACCTGGCCACCCGCTTGCCAGTGCAGTCTGCTTCTGACCCGGTGCGTTATGCGGCGGCGTTTGTGCTGATCTTTATCGCCGCCGTGTTCGCGGCAGGGCTGCTGGCCTTTGTGGTGAAGAAGCTGGTAGCTGCCGTCGGCCTGGCGCCTGTGGACAGAGTATTCGGAGCCGCTTTTGGTGTGTTGCGCGGAATTGTTTTGCTGCTGGCCGCGACCGTTGTGATCGACATGACGGCGCTGAAGTCCAGCAGTTGGTGGCGGGAATCAAAGGGCGCGCCGGTGTTGACGGCCACGCTCAAGGCCCTGAAGCCGGTATTGCCCGAACAGTTTGCCAAGTATTTAATTTAACTTTGAAGAGTCAACTCATCATGATCGGAACACCATGTGCGGGATAGTCGGCGTCGTCAGCAAAGCCCCGGTCAATCAACTGATTTATGACGGCCTGCTGCTGCTGCAGCATCGCGGCCAGGATGCTGCGGGCATCGTCACGCAGCAGGGGCGCAAGTTCTACATGCACAAGGCCAAGGGCATGGTGCGCGATGTGTTCCGCACCCGCAATATGCGCGCACTGCCGGGCACGGTGGGCCTGGGCCAGGTGCGCTACCCAACGGCAGGCAACGCCTACAGCGAAGACGAGGCCCAGCCGTTTTACGTCAACGCGCCGTTCGGCCTCGTGCTGTCGCACAACGGCAACCTGACCAACGCGGCCGAGCTGAAGGCCGAGCTTTTCAATACCGACCATCGCCACATCAACACCGACAGCGACTCTGAAGTGCTGCTCAACGTGCTGGCGCACGAACTCGAAAAAACCACACGCGGCCTGCCGCTCAAGCCGGTTGATGTGTTCGCCGCCGTGCGCGGTGTGCACAAGCGTGTGAAGGGCTCTTATGCCGTGGTGGCGCTGATCGCCGGCCACGGCCTGCTGGCGTTCCGTGACCCGTTCGGCATCCGCCCGCTGTGCATAGGGCACGGGCAGAACGAAGACGGCACGACCGTGATGGTGGCCAGCGAATCGGTGGCGCTGGAAGGCACTTCGCACCAGTTCGAGCGCGACATTGCGCCGGGTGAAGCCGTGTATGTGGACCTGGAGGGCAAGGTGCACGCCGAGCAGTGTGCACCCAACGCCAAGCTCAACCCCTGCATCTTCGAATTTGTGTACCTGGCGCGCCCCGACTCGGTGCTGGACGGCATCTCGGTCTATCAGGCCCGCCTGAACCTGGGCGAGACGCTGGCCAAACGCGTGGTCTCCACCGTGCCACCCAGCGAGATCGATGTGATCATCCCGATCCCCGAATCCAGCCGGCCGAGTGCCACACAGCTCGCACACTTGCTGGGCATTCCTTACCGCGAAGGTTTCGTCAAGAACCGTTACGTGGGCCGCACCTTCATCATGCCGGGGCAGGGCGTGCGAAAGAAGTCCGTGCGCCAGAAGCTCAACGTGATTGCCAGCGAATTCAAGGGCCGCAATGTGTTGCTGGTCGACGACTCCATCGTGCGCGGCACCACCAGCCGCGAGATCGTGCAGATGGCGCGTGACGCGGGCGCGCGCAAGGTTTACCTTGCCAGCGCTGCGCCGCCGGTGCGCTATCCGAACGTGTACGGCATCGACATGCCTACGCCTGATGAGCTGGTGGCCCATGGCCGCACGATTGAAGAAATCCGTGAAGTCATTGGCTGCGACGCGCTGATCTACCAGGACGTGGAAGGCATGAAGCGCGCCATAGGCTCGCTCAATGGCAAGCTCGACGGCTTTGACGCCTCCTGCTTTGACGGCGTTTACATCACGGGCGACGTGACTGCAGAGACCATCGCCGCGATGAATTCCCAGCGCGCCGATACCGCCGAGAAAATCGGTGAAGACGGTGACGTGGACGTGTCCCGCCTGGCGCTGCCCAATCCGCAAGAAGCCTGAGCATGACGAAAAGAAAACTGCCTGACAACCTGCACCGCGATACGCTGGCCGTGCGCGTGGCGCTGGAGCCCAGCCAGCACGGTGAAAACTCCGAAGCGCTGTACCTGACCAGCGGCTTTGTGCAGCCTGATGCCGAGACCTCGGCGCGGCGTTTTGCCGACCCGACAGAAGGCTACACCTACGGCCGCACGTCCAACCCGACGGTTACAAGCTTTGAACGTCGCCTGGCCGCGATGGAGGGCACCGAAGCCGCCATCGGCGCCTCGACCGGCATGGGCGCGATCCTGATGATGTGCATGGGGCTGTTGAAGTCCGGCGATCACGTCATTTGCTCGCGTTCGATGTTTGGCTCGACGATCGCCTTGATAGGCCGCGAGTTCGGGAAGTTCGGCGTTGAAACCACGTTTGTGTCACAGACCGACGTGAGCGAGTGGAAGGCTGCATTGCGACCCGGCACCAAGCTGCTGTTTGCTGAAACCCCGACCAATCCGCTGACCGAAGTCTGCGACATCCGGGCACTGGCTGATCTGGCGCACAGCGTGGGCGCCTTGCTTGCGGTGGACAACTGCTTTTGCTCACCGGCGCTGCAGCGTCCGGTGGAATTCGGCGCCGACCTCATCATGCATTCCGGCACCAAATACCTGGACGGCCAGGGCCGTGTGATGGCGGGTGCGCTCTGCGGCTCGTCCAAACTCATCGTTGATGTGTTCGGCCCGATCGTGCGCACCGCCGGCATGACGCTCGCGCCCTTCAACGCCTGGGTCGTGCTCAAGGGACTGGAGACATTGAACATCCGCATGCAGGCACAGAGCGCCAACGCCTTGGCCGTTGCCAGGTGGCTTGAAACGCAGCCTGCGGTTGCGCGCGTTTATTACCCCGGTCTTGAATCGCATCCCCAGCATGAGCTGGCCATGCGCCAGCAATCGGGACTGGGTGGCGCGGTGCTGTCGTTTGACGTGCGTGGAGACACACCGGAAGCGGCACGCGCCAATGCCTTCAAGGTGATCAACAGCACGCAGGTGCTCAGCATTGCGACCAACCTGGGTGACACCAAAACCATCATCAGCCATTCCGCCACCACGTCGCACGGGCGCCTCAGCGAAGAGCAGCGCCAGGCCGCCGGCATAGGCCAGGGCCTGGTTCGCGTGGCCGTCGGGCTGGACCACGTAGACGACATCAAGGCCGACCTCTCCCGCGGCCTGAGCCTTATCGTATGACTGCCTCAATGACCCAAAAAACAAGAACCCGTTTCGCTCCTTCCCCGACAGGATTCATCCACCTCGGGAATATCCGCTCAGCGCTGTACCCCTGGGCTTTTGCGCGCGCCACTGGCGGTGACTTCGTTCTTCGCATCGAAGACACCGATGTCGAGCGCTCCAGCCAGGAAGCCGTCGATGTGATCATCGAAGGCATGCGCTGGCTGGGCCTGAACCACGACGAGGGCCCGTTTTTCCAGATGCAGCGCATGGACCGCTACAAGGCCGTGCTTGCGCAGATGCAGGTTGATGGCCTGGTCTACCCCTGCTACATGAGCGTGGCCGAGCTCGACGCCCTGCGCGAAAAGCAGATGGCCGCCAAGGAGAAGCCGCGTTATGACGGCACCTGGCGCCCGGCGCCCGGCAAGACCTTGCCGCCCGTGCCCGAAGGCGTGCAGCCGGTGCTGCGCTTCAAGAACCCGCAGGGCGGCAGTGTGGTCTGGGACGACAAGGTCAAGGGCCGCATCGAGATCAGCAACGACGAACTCGACGACCTGGTGATCGCGCGGCCCGACGGTACGCCGACCTACAACTTTTGCGTGGTGGTCGACGACATCGACATGGCCATGACCCACGTGATCCGCGGCGACGACCACGTGAACAACACGCCGCGCCAGATCAACATCTTCAAGGCCCTGGGTAAAGAGCCTCCGGTGTACGCCCACCTGCCGACCGTGCTCAACGAGCAGGGCGAAAAACTCAGTAAGCGCAACGGCGCCAAGCCGGTGACGCAGTACGCCGCCGAAGGTTATTTGCCCGACGCCATGGTCAATTACCTGGCGCGCCTGGGCTGGAGCCACGGCGACGACGAAATCTTCAGCCGCGAGCAATTCATTGAATGGTTCAACCTTGATCACCTGGGCAAGAGCGCCGCGCAGTTCGACGAAGCCAAGCTGCGCTGGGTCAATGCCCAACACCTGAAGGCCACTCCTGATGACACACTGGCAACGCTGGTGCAGCCCTTCCTGGCTGCCCAAGGCATTACCGGCGTGGACCCGGTATGGGTGACGCGCGGTTGCGGGCTTTTTAAAGACCGCTGCAGCACACTCGTAGAGCTGGCCGGCTGGCTGCAACTGCTGGTGACCGGGGGCAAGCCCAGTGCTGAGGACATCAGCACGCACGTCACGGAGGCAGTGCGCCCGGCCATTGCAAAACTGAGCAGTTCCCTGGTGGCCTGCGAGTGGAGCAAGGCCGCGATCTCGGCCGCCATCAAACAGGTGCTGGCCGACACCGGCCTGAAGATGCCGCAGCTGGCAATGCCCGTACGCGTGCTGGTCATGGGCACGCCGCAAACCCCGTCCCTCGACGCGATTCTGGAGCTCATGAAGCGCGAAGATGTGGTCTCCCGGCTCAAGCTTGTTTGAGGATTTGAAATAGGCCAATTTTTCGGGCTATAATTCAAGGCTCGACAATTGCAGGGAAACCTCAATAACTTGACGGGGGTATAGCTCAGCTGGGAGAGCGCTTGCATGGCATGCAAGAGGTCAGCGGTTCGATCCCGCTTACCTCCACCAAAAGTTAAAAGTTAGTCGGGAAGAATTTGAAGTTTTGTGGGCCCATGTGAAAGCAGGGGCTCATCCGGAAGTTCCAAGGTTTTGACCCTATCGTCTAGAGGCCTAGGACACCACCCTTTCACGGTGGCTACAGGGGTTCGAATCCCCTTAGGGTCGCCAGCATTCATCGCACCTTGTGTGTGATGTCCAAGGCGCAAGTTGACAACCGCCGGCCCGCAAGGGCCAAGCGACTTGGCTCGAAAGAGCGAATGTTGTCACTACCAGGAGTGGTAGTTCAGTTGGTTAGAATACCGGCCTGTCACGCCGGGGGTCGCGGGTTCGAGTCCCGTCCACTCCGCCAGTTATGCTTGTAAGTTGTTGATTGGTAAAAGCTTTTTACTTTATCACTTCTCAACTAGCAAAGCAACTATCAAAAGCCGCTGCGATTTCGCAGCGGCTTTTTTATTGCCCATAATCATTCGCGGGGGAACTGCAATGAATGATGACAGCGAGACCGCCAAGACTGCAGCTAAAGATGCCGTCCAGCGAAAGATTGGTCGAAACCTACTTCTCTATCAGCAGATCGAGGGGCATCTGAAATTTGTACTGGCGAACGCGAGGGCTTCGGGCACCTTGAACGAGCTAGCGCAGTTTAGGGAGGATCGAAGTCGCAAGATCACAAAGCAAATGCTTGGGCTGCTGGTTGAACAGTTTCTAGATGACATTCTGTCGGACGAGGCCGAGAGCTCGGCGGAACCCACGCAACTGGACAAGCCTTGGGTGTCTTTTTCATTTCGGCTCCAGGTGGACCAAGAGGCCCGTGAGCTTCATCGAAAGAACTGGGAGCTGATGGTCGAGCAGCGCAACCATCTCGTCCATCATTTTCTTGATCGCATCGCGCCCAATACGCTCGAAGCTTTTCTCGAAGCGGACGCGTTTCTTGAGGAGCAATATCAGAAAGCGTTGCCCACTTTCCATGTGTTCTCGGGATTTTCGCGAGCTCTGCAAGAAACAATGCGCGATCTGTCCGCTTTCCTGAGTTCTGAGGAGGGAAAGGAGCAGTTTCGCTCCCTTCTAAGTGGCCAGCAGTGCAGCCAGGCGTGAACTGAGGCCCAGCCCTCAAATTCGCAGACCCGAACCAAATCAAGAAAATGACAATGAAGGAAAACAGAATGATCCCATCCAACACAGCTTTCGCCCGTGAGGTCGGCCGCATTCACCCCACGATAGTTGAGCATTTCGAGCCCAAAAAGATACTCGGAGCTCCCCGACCGGGAACCGCGAAAGAGTATGCCGCGCTCAATGACGACTCCTTCTATTCCGAGTACGCCTGGGAATTTCTCAGGCGAAATCGCTTTTACCAAGCAATGGTAGACGGCACCAACCCGTCATTCGATCTTGCCCAATGGGGATACCGACCGACGCCTGCGCACGAAGCAGGTTTTGGCTTGCAGCGTGTCAAGCACTACAGTGAAAGTCACAACGACTCACTTCCGCGCTGGACACCCATCGCGGCGATGGTGGACCGAATGCAGGACACCGTCGCCCATTTCAAACACCACCAGCCACGCATTGAATATCCCGGCGCGCAAGTCGCGGTCGTTTTCGATCTAGCACCTGTATTCGGCCCCGGAACCCTAGCCCTCCAAACGCAAGCAGATCTCGCCGTCAAGTACCTCGAACGCCTGCTGAGCACGAGCAATCTGTTGCAAACATCACGAACAACGGGCGGCGAAGCGGCCAGGGAATCCACCAACAAGCCGAATCGGCAACTGCTCCGCGGCTACCTCAGACTGGCCGATCTCCTGTCAAATCCCCAGACCCTCTTGTCAGAGGGCACCGAGCACCTGCCTATGGCGAAGCGGCGGGGCAAGCCGGGGATGATTACGATTGAGCAGGCCGCAACGCTGTTGCCCGACTATGACGTTGCCGACGATAAACGACAAACAATCACGGATGCCCAACGTTGTGACCGCGCCTACAGATATGCCGATAAAGCTTGGAAGATGATCTACGGCTGGGAATGCTTGGGGCTTCTCAAATTCGACGAGTGGGACCTGCCGCCCCCCAAGAACGCGGCACCGTTGTAGATCGGCAACGAGCCGCTTTTTGGCCTTAAAAATTCCAAGGTACAAACTCGGAAATTCAGCCTCCACCAAATTTCCAAGCAAACGTCTTGTCCTTGCGCTTTTCATACAAAACGTGTTGACTTGCGAACGCAAATGCGCTGCGCACGCTCTACCGCCTGAGCTATCACGTTCGGTCGGATATTTGCCGAAGAAGTAGCTAGCGCCCGGCCGGGCTCGTGCGTCTTCCGCAAGATCGTTCGCTCAAGAACAATCACATCAATGCCACTCGATGGCACATATTGATGGAGTTCTTGATGATCGATTCAGCACCGCGCCAGTTTCCACAGACCCGCACAAAAAAGCTCAAGATTGTCCGCGCACCGATCTCCGCTGCTGCTGCACGTGCATCAGAGTCGGAGCTGGACCAGGTAGCTCCCGCTTCGCACACAACGGTTGCAGGATATCCCTTATACGGTGTTCCAAAGCTTATCGTCATCGAGCGCGTCTGCGACATGCTCGGACTCAAACGGTCGGCGGTACATGCCAAGGTCGCGACGGGCGAACTGCCCGCACCGATCAAATTTGGCACCAGCCGCAGAGCCGCTGCAAGGTGGTTAGAGCACGAGATCGTGGCATTCGTTCTGAGCAAAGCAGCGGCTCGTACAGAGATTTCGCCGGTCGATTTCCCTAAAGGGGGCGGCCAATGATTTCCCCATCGAAGCCATCTGAGCGGGCCTTTCTCGGTCCGACCATCACAACACATTTGTGGCCCTCTGGGCGCGACCCGCCGCGAGAGCCCTAAGAGTTCTCTTCACCTTCCTGCTATTGAAAACCACCACAACGTTGGTGGGAGGGATAGCTCATTCATTTTTTGGAGTTTTCATGTTTAACGTTTCCCATCCTAAGGGCGGAAAAGCCGCCAAACCCGTCGTCACAGTCGAATACAGCGACTCCGGTCGCCAAATCACCGAACAGGCAGGAGCGCATCATGCAGCATAAGGTTGTTCTCAAGGTCTCACCGCCCAGCTCGTTCGCTCGCGCAGTCGCAGAACTCGATCATCAGGTTGAGGCACGGGAATCCGGTACCAAGATGCGCCGCACGACGCATGAATGGTTCGGCCCGGGTACCCACGCATCAATGGAGATTGTCGCCAACGAGCCCGGCGATAAATCCACTGTGACTGACGTCAGCTACATCTGCAACGCGGACCTTGCCGGCTTGCTTCTGTGTCGGCGCGCCTACACCGAGAACTACGCGGTCCCGCAAGCGTTGCCCATCGTGCTGAGCCTCTTCAAGGCCTGGGTAAGGAAGCAGTATCCGGATTTGCCCGACAACGAGTTGGCATCTATCACCGCTGACGATTGCACGCTGGACTCCATCACTGCGGTCTATTACTTCAAGTTCGACAGTGAAACCGAGGCGTTCCGGGCTTTTCAGAATCTTCTCAATCACGCGAAGGTGACGGACAGCAATGACAGCTATCCGCATCCCAAATCAACGACGAAGGGTCCGCGTGTACGCAGCGACGACGGAAGCCGGCACGCCTTCACCGTGGAACTGATTCACCTTCCTCACCTCAAGAGCTTCGGCCAAGCGCGGGTGCATCTGGCTCGCGACTATCAGGAGAGTCCTTACAGCTTCGGCAAAATCGCCCCACAGTTGCGAGAGCCCATGCGTGCAAGAGCGCGCTGCGTTCTCTGTGTTGAGGTCACAGTGGATGTGAGCAAGCAATTGCACTTCGGCGAGGAAGCTACGTACCAACTTCCAGCCAGGTACGACAAGTGGAACAAGGATGACTATCCGAATGACCCGTTTAGGATCATCTGGGAGGCAACGCGTTATGCCCTGTGGTTGAACCTGCCACTGGCTACCGATCAGAGTGATGTGGATCGTAGCCGCTTGACCGACGGCGCCAGCGCCGTACTGGACGCCTACTTCGCAGGCAAGAATTTGAAGCGGCTGGACTGGTTTGATGACGACGATGCCTTTCTGGACTACCGCAAAGAACTGCTCGACGAGGCCAACATCGACATTCTGATTCCTTGGGTTGTCGCTCAACTGAACCTCAGCGCGAGCCTAGGCCCCCGTCTCGCCTACGAGAGCCGTTTTTTGCCTGGCGATGACCCTGATTTCGCCGACCACACGCTTTCCAAGAAAAACGTGGCGGAGGCCATCGCGGCGCTGAGAGCAAAGCTGCCTTCGTCGATTAATGACGATGAGGTCTTGCCCGTGTCAGGGACTTCCCTGTAGATAGGGAAAACGGCGCCCGCCGACAGTGCCGCGCAGCACGCGGAAGTATTCGGCGGGCGTGCGTGTGCAGACGCCATGGTACTCGCGGTCGGTACAGCTTGTAAGCCGACCGGCGGCGGTCGTAATACCGTACAGCTTGTAAACAGTGCAGGCCGTACCAGTGCAGCCGATAAGCAGTAGCAAGCCTATACGGCATAGCTGCCACCAGCCGCAGGGCCGTAAACCGTATTAACAGCACCACCGATACATAGCTTTGCGGCGAGTAGCCCAGGGCGGCGCGGTGCATTTTCTAGATAGGAAATCGTATGAACTTTGAGGACATTGAGGCTTGCATGATGGTTGACACGCTCGGACTGTGTGTACACGATGCAGATCCCGCTCGACTGCGCGACAAGTTTATGAAGATCGACGGCGACGACGGTGCGCAATGGTCTAAGGGCTCGCTCGTGACAGCGGCCGGTAAGCAGGCCCTGAAAGTCAGGGCGGTGAAGTCCAAACGCGAATACCGGATGGAAACTAGCCCGGCATTCCTTCGCCAAGGCCACAACATCATTTCATCCGGCGATGTACCAATGCTGGCATTCGCCGCCATTCAGGAGGCCAACCGCGACTTGAAGTTCGGCTTCTCGTTGAAGCACGCAGCGGAGTTTGTCCGAGGACGGGGCATGGACGTGACCCGCGTGGACACACCGGTTCTGCTCGCGAAACCAGCCGGCCTGCAAACTAGCGCTGTAATCAACGGGCTGGCGCTGGCCGGTCTACTTGCTGGAAACAACACCAGCGTGTACGTCAACGAGTCTGTTTATTTCGATCAGCATTCCCAGTTGGCTGCGCTGAAGCTTTACGACAAGGCCGCCGAGGTGGCCAGCAGGACTCGCCTCAATATCCCGGTCACGCAGAACACCTCCCGCCTGATGCTGCTGGCACATGAAACCATCCGCCTCGAAGCGGTGTATCGCCAGAAGTGGTTGAAGCGTCGCTTTTCGGAGGGTGGTCCGCTGATCCCTGCGCGGTTAGCTATAGATGCAATGACGTCATCGCAACGCTCTTCCATTGAAATTCTTTTAAGCGGGGATTCAAAGCCTTCGGGAAAGGCGGTATTGACTGCTAGTTTTGATGCCATGGTTCTTGTTCCTGGTTGAGTTGATAAAACAAGCGTCCATGCGGCAGCTGCACCTGGATTGGCGGAATCCAAAAAAAGAACGGGAGGATTTCAGCGGTGGATTTGGCCAACAAGTGTTCAAGATGGCCTTTCCAGCGGGCAGGGTTGTCGCCGCTTCTCAGTTCATGCGCCGTTGCCCAATCAATTACTGCCTCGATGCGTCCCCGCACGCGCGTTGCGGTTTCGTGTTTGGTCTTCCAGATGCTATTCAGTATGCGTTTGAGATCTGCGGTGCTGATGCTGGAGATCGGTCGATTGCCGATGATCGGGGACGCATATGTGAGGAGGGTGTTTTCCCATTGTTGGATGTGCTTGGGGTTTTTCCACTCTTCACGGTGATCGGCGATGTATTCGGCCGCACATTCGTTAAATGTCTTGCCCTTCGACGTCGCCAGGCGGGTTGCTGTTTCGGCAGCGCGCTTAGCAGTGATTGGATCGTCGCCGGCTGCGATCTGCTGTCGGCACGCTTCGGCCTTGGTGCGTGCCACTTTGAGACTGACTGTGGGGTACGGGCCGAGTCCAACGGCCATAGGCTTGCCCAGTCGCATGTAGCGGTGTAACCACGAGGCGGTCCCGGTTTTGGTGATCTGCAGGGTCAGCCCCCCTCCGTCACCCAGCAGAATCGGCTTTCCAAGTCCCAACTTGATGGCCTTTTGCGCCTCTTTGAGTTTTGCCTCGATCTTTGTGTCGGTAAGTTTGTTGATTGGCCCGCGCACGACTGCTCCTAGAATGCACTTAGGAAGCATAACCGGTTCGACTATCGGACGTTTCGACTTAGCTATCAAATGAGCTATCAATCTAGCCGTTGATATGGGTGGAAGTTGCCGATCAAAGATGGACACCCGACAGTGCCGCAATCATTCAGGCGCTTGCGATTGCCGCGAATGATGGATATTGACGGCTATTTTTGTGAGCGACGTCCACTCCGCCAATATTGATAAGGGTTAGCAGGTAAGTATCTGCTAACCCTTTTCTCTTTTCCGGCCCTTGTTTCCTGACTGCATCCTCAAGATTGGGTGAGGGGCGCAAAGCAGCGGTATCGGCCTTGCTTTTCTATTGCCGGATTCTTCCATTCCCGCTGATGATCGTCATCTCCACGAAGCGTGAACCACTGTGCATCCCCGGGCGAAATCCGATGACATATCCTCCCAGGTCAAAGCTGTCCAGTCCATCCAGAGCGGAAGCAAAACCTTCACGGGTCACACGCGAGCCTTGCCGCCGGGCCGCTTCAACGATCACCTTGGCCGCGATGAAGCCTTCCATCATTGCGTAGCTGATCGGAACATCCTGCGCGCCGGCCGTTGCCGCGATGTCGTTGAACTCCTTGGAAAGCCGATTTGTCAATTTGTAGGGACTGGGCGTAACCTGGGCGATCGCGATGCCTTGCATTTGCTCGTCAGAAAGCCGTTTCGCCATCTGCTCAATGTCCGCGCCCGAGTGTGCAAACAGCTGAGCCGTTCCTCCGGCCGAGCGGTATTTCTCAATAAAACCGGAAGCAGCGCCTCCACTTGCAATCATGATGATCGCCTGCGGCGAGGCTTGCAGCATGGCGTCGGCGGCGGCAGCCACGCGGCTGGTCCCAGCGTCATAACCCGCCGTTTGTACGATCCTGGCCTTGGCATTCGCCGCTGCTTCCTGTGCGGCGGCGATGAGTGGCGCAGCACCGGGGCCATTTTCGTAAAACAAGCCAAGCCTGGTGATTCCGACTGTCGCCAGGTGCGCCGTGATTCTCGCAAGTTCGTCCCGCAATGTGGCGCGCACGCCATAAAGTTGTGGAGCGTCCAGATTCAGTTCGGTCGCGCGGAAGCCGACCAGCACGATGCGCTCGCGCTCAAATACGCCCGCGCTAACCAGCTGGGCGATATTGCGGCTTCCAAAGTAGCCGGCAAGCACCACTGGCTTGTCCTCGGCCAGAAGCGCGCGCGTTTGGGTGAGTGTTTCATCGGGACGTCCAGCGTCGTCGCGGCGCGCCAGGATGAAGGTGTTTCCGTTGACCCCGCCCGCCTTGTTCACGGCGTTGAAATGCAACTGCATTCCAGCTGCATAGGCGCGGCCCTGGCTCGCGTCAATACCGGTCAACGGCGCCACCTGACCGACTACAAGCTGCGCGGCCAGTATGGACGACGCTATACCGCTTGCGATAACCAGGCCCGCCAAGCGGGCAATCAACTGACCAGTTCTCATTTCCAGTTTCCTTAACGCGGTCCAACTCGCACGTGCAACGCTTTCACCTGTCAAGCCTGAGGCTGTAGATAGTGAATCCAGCCCCACGGGTAACAATCGGAGAAGGCCACGAGGTCCTTGCCGGCCGCCACGTTCAATCGATCCGGATGTTGGAACGCAGGGCAATCACGCGCATGCGGGGCAGCTCGTTTTCGATGCGCGCCGCAACCGTGGCAGCGGGCTCCCAGGCGTATTCGAGTCCGTTCGCAACGAGTTTTTCGCGAAGCTCCGGATCCTTCATGGTTTCAGCCAGCGCCTTCTGCAGCTTGGCTTTTACATCCGCCGGCACCCCCTTGGGCGTGGCAATGGCCAGCCAGGAATCGGCCGAGAAACCTTTGAAACCGCTCTCCGCCACAGTCGCCACCGTGGGCATTTGCGTCGCGCGGCTCTCGCCAGTGACGGCGATGGCTTTGATCCTCGGCTTGGCCGCCTTCAGCTGCGGCAGCGCCGCCGCGACGGTGTCAATCGAGAAGGGGATCTGGCCGGCCATCAAGTCGTTCATCGCCGGTGCGCTGCCTTTGTAAGCGATGTGCTGCAGCTTGATGCCGGCGGCGCTCCACAGCATTTCGCCGGCGAAGTGCCCTGTGGTGCCGTTGCCGAACGACCCGTACACGTACTTGTCCGGCGCGGCGCGCACTGCTGTTATGAGTTGCTTCAGGTCGTTGATCGGGACATCGGCGTTGGCCAGCAAAACAAGGGGAACGCGCGCCACCATTCCGACAGGCTCGAAACTCTTGATCGGGTCGTAAGGCAGCTTGGGCATGAGCGCTGGATTCACCGTGAAGGTGGAACCAGAGCTGATCAGCAGCGTGTAGCCGTCCGGCGCCGCCTTGGCAACAAAAGCGGCGCCGACGACGGTGCCGGCGCCCGGCCGGTTGTCGATAACCACAGGTTGCCCCAGGCGCTCACCCAGCTTCTTGGCGACCAGCCGTCCGGCGATGTCGGTGGCGCCACCCGGCGGAAAAGGAATGACCAGTTGGACCGGCTTGGACGGATAGCCCTGCGCGTGAACGCTGGCCCATGGGGCCAGCAAGACCAGCGCCATGGCCAGGAAGAAGCGCTTCTCATACCTTGGGTTCATCATCGTATTGCTCCTCTTTGATACGGCATGGGCCGCGTTGATCAACCATTGCGAAACAGGAAACTGCAGGCATTGCGTTTCGGGATATCCAGAATTCCCAAGCGGCAAAGTTGGAGGGCATGTCGGAAATCCGCTTGAGGAGTCAAGGAAAGTCTATCGCCGAGGCCACGCAACAGGGTTGCAACATGATTGACTTTTGAGATCAATTATTCGAATAATTGAATTCAGAAATTTGGAGAAGTGTGTGATTAAAGAAAAAAGAGAAATAAAAGTGCGTTTACAGAATGAAACAACTGCCCCGCGACCTGACTTGGACCGGGTTGATCGAGTGATCCTGCGCTTGCTCCAGCGCGATGCATCGATCTCCAATGTGGCACTGGCAGCCAAGGTGCACCTGAGCCCCGCAGCCTGCTTGCGCCGGGTGGAGCGCCTGAAGTCGATGGGCCTGGTACAGCGCATCGTCGCGTTGCTCAATCCTGCTTCGCTGAACCTTGGCATGCTGGTCGTGATCGGCGTGGTGTTGGACCGGTCCACACCGCAGTCCTTCGCCGACTTCGAAAAAGCGGTGCAGAAGGTGCCGGGCTGCCTGGAATGCGTGGTGGTGACGGGCGAGTTCGACTATTTCGTCACCGTCCGCACGCAGGACAACGAATCGTTTAACCGCCTGCATGCTGCGGAGCTGCTCTACCTCCCGGGGGTGCGGCAGATCCGCACTTTCGTCGTGCTGAAGCAGGTGCTCTCAACGACGGAACTGCCAGTTATGTAGTTTTCAGGGTGTTGACAATCCCGATGAAGGTTGAAGCGCACCGACCATAGACAACGCACATTCCTCGCTTCCTTCTTGCGATGTCTCAGGCCCTTGAGACCCGCATGTGAATTCACGAACCGCTGTTCAGCAAGGCCGCGTGGTATCAAAGGTAATGGTGCTGGCCCGGTAGCACGCTTCGGTAATAATGAGAATAATTCCCATCTACGACGCGCGCCTGGTCAGCCACCGCCACATCTCGTATGCCGCTTGAAGGGATCCGTCACCTCCATGGCAATGACCGACCTGTGCTTGAGCGCTATTACCAAGAACTGCTGAACTTCTGTTCCCGCACGGTGCGAAACCGCGATGCCGCGGCTGATGTCGTGCAGGAGAGCTATGCGCGCGTGCTGGCGGTGCAGCATTCCGGCCAGGCGGTGCCGGAGCCGCGCGCACTGCTCTACCGCACAGCCCGCAACCTGCAGATCGACCAGCACCGCCGCAGTGAAGTGCGCGGCGAGGCGCTGCATCCCGATGCCGAGGCCTCGGCCGCCGAGCTCGAGAACCTCGCGGCGCCGCTGGCCTGCGAGCCCGATGCGGCGGCGTCTTCCGCGCAGGGTGTGAATGCCCTGCTGGCCACGATCGATGCCCTGCCTTTGCGCTGCCGCGAGGCCTTTATCCTGCACAAGTTTGACGGCCTGCCGCATTCGGAGGTGGCCGAGCAGATGGGCATCTCGCGCAAGATGGTCGAGCAGCACATCAAGCTGGCCATGGACGCCTGCAGGCGCTGCAAAGACGCGCTCGACGGGGCGCCCGCCGCCGCCGGCCCAACTTCTACCCCCATCTCTACCCCGGTGCTCCGACGAAGAAAACCTGCCCGCGAATGACTTTCGGCTTTCGAATGAATTTTTATTTGTATTTTTGCTTTCCCGGCATAGGGTTTCAGTTTGTTCGTGCGTCTACATCCAAGAGCCGATAAGCACACCATGAACACCCCGCCGCCAGCCCATCCGCCAGCCGCACCGTCCACAGAGCCCGACGAAGCGGCGCTGGACTGGTTCGTGCGGCGTACCGGTGGGCAGCTTGAGGCGGCGGACGAGGCTGCGTTCCAGGCCTGGCTTGCGGCAGACAGCGCCCACGGCGCAGCCTTCGCGCGCCACCAGCGCGACTGGCGTTTGCTCGACGCGCTGCCGGCGGACGGCTTGCGCACGCTGAGGCAAAACCTCGCCGACGACAAAGCCGTTGCTGCCGCCCGCGCCGCGCCGCGCCAGCGCGCCTGGTGGCAGGGGCTGTCTGCCTGGGTGGCGCAGGGCGCGCTGGCCGCCGTGGCGTTGATGGTTTCCTGCGGGGGCTATATGGCCTGGAGCCTCTGGCAACAGCAGCCGGTGTTCGAGCAAAGTTTTGCCACCACCCGAGGCCAGCAGCTGGAGGTGGTCTTGCCGGAAGGCAGCCGCCTGAGGCTGGACACCCTGACCACCGCCGATGTCACGCTTTACCGTGAGCGCCGCGTGGTACGTCTGCCGCTGGGACAGGCAATGTTCCAGGTCATGGGTGACCCGGCGCGTCCTTTCGATGTGCTGGCCGGGCCTTTGCGCATCACGGTGGTCGGCACGCGGTTTTCTGTGCGCTACACGCCTGGTGTGCCGGGCCGTGCAGGTGTGCAGGTTGCGGTGGAAGAAGGGCGTGTGCGCGTGGCGCGCGCCGAACGGTCCGCCACGGACGCGGCGGTCGAGCTGGTCGCGGGCCAGCAAATTGCGAGCGACATGTCGGGATTGCTGGGCGCGGTGTCTGTCGTGCCCGCAGCCGGGATTGCGCCCTGGCGTGAAAGCCGCGTCAGTTTTGACAACACACCGCTGAACCAGGCCCTGGCCGAGTTTGAGCGTTACGGCCCGGTGCACCTGACGGTGCGGGAGCCGGCCGTGGCCGCGCTGCGCGTGACGGGCACGTTCGACCCGCGGCGGCCGGGCAACTTCGCCCGCGTCTTGCCGCAGGTTTTGCCGGTGCGGCTGCGCGAGCAGGGCGGCGAGGCCGAGATCGTCGCCGCCGGTCATTAACCGTTCGCCATTCGCCATTAACCGTTGGTTATTAGCTTGAGCTGCCTAGTCTGCTGGCCGAAGCACGGCTGACATCAGGACACAAAAAAACTTTGTGCCCGACCTAGGGTTTCCCGGGACCCACGCGTCTACATGAGAAGGATTCTTATTTAAACCTTCTCCCGGAGATTGCACGCATGCCTCGTTCCCGCTTCCACCTGTCCCCTTTGGCCCTGATTCTGGCCCTCGGCAGCTCGGTGGTTTACTCCCAGGGGGCCGCCAGCACGCGCGCCGCCACCCCCATGCAGATCAGCCTCGCGGCGCAGCCACTGGCCCAGGCGCTCAACAACCTGGCGCAGCAGGCCGGGCTGGAGTTGATGGTCCAGCCCGCTCTGGTGGCTGGCAAGACGGCGCCCGCGGTATCCGGCCGGTTGACGCCGCAGCAGGCGCTGGACAGGTTGCTGGCCGACAGTGGCCTGGCGGCGACCATCGACGGCAATGTGTTTGTGGTCAAGCCTGTTTCAACGTCATCGGGCGCGGCAACATTGCCGCTGGTGACCGTGATGGCCGGCGCGGAGCAGGAAACGGCCACCAGCGGCGGCAATGGCTACGTCGCCAAGCGCAGTACCTCGGGCTCCAAGACTGACACGCCCATCATCGAGACGCCGCAGTCGATCTCGGTGGTGACCAAGCAGCAGCTGGAAGACCAGAAACCGCGCAGCGTTTCCGAGGCCTTGAATTACTCGCCCGGCGCCTTCACAGGGCTGGTGGGCGCGTCCAACCGCTACGACTACGTGGCGCTGCGCGGCTTCAAAGACAGCAGCGTAGACAGCACCCTGCTTGACGGGCTGCGCATGTTGAGCGACCAGGGCAGCTACACCTCGATGCAGGTGGATCCTTACTTCCTGGAGCGCATTGACGTGGTGCGGGGCCCTGCGTCTGTGCTGTACGGACGCGCGTCGCCGGGCGGCCTGGTGGCGCTGACCAGCATGACACCGCAGTACCAGCCTTACCGGGAAGTACAAGTCACCACCGGCAACCGGAACCGCCGGGAAGCGGCTGTCGATCTTTCGGGGCCCATCGACAAAGACGGTGTGATGGCCTTTCGCCTGACGGCACTGACGCGCTCGCTCGACTCACAGTTCAGCACAGTCAAGGAAGAGCGCCAGGCGATTGCTGCATCCCTGGCGATCAATCCGTCAAACGACACGCGCCTGTTGCTGCAGGCTTATCTCCAGGATGACCCGGAGGGCAGCTATCACAGCGGGGTTCCGGCGGACGCCAGTCTCAATGCCAATCACAACGGCCGCCTGATTTCGCGGTATTTCTTCGATGGAGATTCCAGTGTCGAGAAATACCAGCGCAAGCAACGCTTCCTCGGCTATCAGTTCGAGCATGCCTTTAACGATGCGTGGAAGTTCCGGCAGAACTTTCGCCACGTGACGGCGAATACCACGCTGCGCCAGATCTACGGTTATGGCTGGGCCGGCGCCAACGAGTTGACCCGCTACTATTCCGGCGCCACGGAGTCGACACGCGGCAACACGGTCGACAACCAGCTCGAAGGCCACTTCGAGACGGGAGCGCTCAAGCACACCCTGCTGACCGGGCTGGACTACCAGAAGCGCCGCGTCAGTGGGAACTGGGAGTCGGGCAGCGCGCTGCCCGTCAATGTGTTCAACCCGAGTTACGGCGCCCCGGGCCTGACCGGCGTGACCAGCGACCTCATCGACCGCAAGCTGGAGCAGACCGGCCTCTACCTGCAAAACCAGACCGAGCTGGACCGCTGGCGCTTCACGCTGGGCGGCCGCATGGACTGGGCCAAGGCCTCCAACCAGTATGGTTCGGGAAATCCGGCGCAGTGGAGCGGCTCCAAATTCACCAAGCGGGCCGGCGTTGTCTATCTGTTTGACAACGGCGTTGCGCCCTACGTGGGTTATTCGGACGGCTTTAATCCCAGCCTGCGCAATGACCGGCAAGGCAACAACCTGCCGCCCGCGGAGACCAAACAGCTGGAAGTCGGCATACGCTACCAGCCCAAGGACTCCAACACCTTGCTGTCGGCGGCGGTGTACGACCTGTCGCAGAAAAATGTCGCCACACGCCCGGTAGGCGCCACCTACTTTGAGCCTACCGGGAAGGTGCGCTCGCGCGGCCTCGAACTGGAGGCCCGTTCGCAGCTGAGCCGCAAGGTCTCGGTGCTGGCAAGCTACACCTATACCGACATGAAGTTCACCGAATCGTCGGACGGCTTCACCGGCAACACGCCGTACCAGGCGCCGCGCCATATGGCCTCGGTCTGGGGCGACTGGAACTTCGCACAGGGCTACACCATGGGTGCGGGCGTGCGCCATGTGGGCTCCAGCTGGGTTGACAACGCCAACAGCATGAAGGTGCCGCCCTACACGCTGGTGGACCTGATGCTGCGCGTCGATCTGGCCCAGCTGAACCCGTCGCTCAAGGGCACCAACCTTCGCCTGAGTGTCAATAACCTCCTCGACAAGACCTATGTGGCGTCGTGCCTGAGCCAGCAGTACTGCTACTGGGGCGACGCACGCAGCGTCAACGCGACCCTGACGTATCAGTGGTAGGAACGCGGTCCGGTGCTGTATCCAGCGGCGGGCATTCTTTTGATCACCATGCGCCGCCGGATGGCGCACCAGAAATCAGGGAGTTCAGTGCAATGAAAAATGATGTCTATGACTTTATTGCGATCGGGCTTGGACCCTTCAATCTGAGTCTGGCCTGTCTGGCGGAGCCGATCACCGGGGTGAACGCGGTTTTTCTGGAGCGCAATGCGGAGTTCAACTGGCACCCCGGGATGCTGATTGACAACACCACACTGCAAAACCCCTTCCTGGCCGACCTGGTGAGCCTGGCGGACCCCACCAGCTGCTTCAGCTTTCTCAACTACTGCAAGGAAGAAGGGAAAATCTATTCGTACTACTTCCGCGAGAGCTTCTACCTGACGCGGGCTGAGTACAACGCCTACTGCCGTTGGGCGGCGGCGCGCCTGCCCAACGCGCGCTTCGAGTACGACGTGCAGGAGATCGTCCACGACATCGAGAACGGCTGCTATGTCGTGACCGGTGTGCAAGGCCCGCAGCGCGAGCCTTTTGTCATGCGCTGCCGTAAACTGGTGCTGGGCGTTGGCTCCAAGCCCCGTTTCCCACAATGTTGCGCGCCGGGCGGGCATCGCTACCTGCATACCGCCGACTACATCACCCGCAAGGCCGAGCTGCAGAAGAAGCGCTCCATCACCATCGTCGGCAGCGGCCAGAGCGCGGCCGAGGTCTACCACGACCTGCTCAAGGACGCCGACGGGCACGACTACAGCCTGACCTGGATCACCCGCTCTTCGCGCTTCTTCCAGATGGAGACCACCAAGCTCACGCTCGAGATGTTTTCTCCCGACTACATCGATTACTTCTACAACCTGGCCGATGGGAAGAAGGAGCGCATCGTGCGCGCGCAGGACAGCCTGTACAAGGGCGTCAATGCCAGCCTGATCAACCAGATCTATGACCTGCTGGACGACAGGCGAAAGCAGGGGCCGCTGCGCACGCACCTCATTACCAATTGCGAGTTGCAGGGGTGCCGCTACGACGCCGGAAGTGACAGCTACGAGATCGAATTCCGCCAGCTTGACTGCGACGCACGTTATGCGCACCGCAGCGAGGGGCTGGTCTTTGCCACGGGTTATCGCGAGAACATCCCGCCTTTCGTTGACGGCATCCGCCACCGCCTGCGCTGGGACGAACAAGGCCGCTATCGCCTCGCGCGCAATTACGCCGCCGATTTCAACGGCAACGAGATATTCGTGCAAAACGCCGGCCAGCACACCCATGGCATGACCAACCAGGACCTGGGCATGAGCTGCTACCGCAACTCCTACATCCTGCGCGAACTCACGGGCGTGGAGCACTACAAGATCGAGCGTCGCGTCGCGATCCAGGATTTCACCATTCCGTCCACTGCGGACTTCGTCCTGCTCTGAGGCCTGAGAGACACAACCAACATGAACCTGAGATTTCACATTATCACGATGACGGTACTAGCCGTCATCAGCGACGCCATCCTGATTCCCTTTTACCCGCAGTTTTTCAGCGTGCGCTACGGCATCGACAGCCCTGTGCACGTGGGCGCCTACGTGGCGGCGATCTCCATCGCCGTGATGTGCACCCTGCCATTGTGGGCGCGCGTGGCGCGCCGCGTCGAGCCGCTGCATCTGCTGGTCTACACGCAGTTTGCCGCCGGCACCTTCAGCCTGCTGAGCGATTGGGCGCCTACGGTGAAGATCTACTGGGTGCTGTCCATGCTGATGTTCATGTGCAAGAGCAGCTACCTGCTGATGTACCCGTACATGATGCGCCTGACCCCCAAGGAGCAGCATGCGGCCACCATTGGCATCCTGTCGGTGGTGGTGCACTTCGGCGCCATCTTCGGCGCGGTGGTGGGCGGCTTTGTGCTGCAGACCTGGGGGCCGCGCGCCAGCATTTTTGCCATGGCGGCCGGCGACTATTTTCAGATGGCGGTCTGCTTCTACCTGATCCGCAGCGGAAAGATCATTCGCGTCAACACCGGGGAGCAGGCAATGGCCGAAGCCACCGAAGCGCGCCGCGTCGGGCTGCTGGCCCGCCTGCCCATCCTGAAGCTGGCGCTGGTGATGCTGATGTTTGACTTCAGCGCCTACCTGATCCGCCCCTTCTTCGCGCTGTACTGGCAGAAGATCACTGGCAACGACAGCGAGCTGCTGTCGGGCATGGCCTTCGCCATACCGGGCGTGGTGGCCATCGTCGCGTTGCGCCTGCACGCCTGGATACGGGCACGCGGCGGGGACCTGCCCGACCACACGGTGGGCAACCTGCTGCTGGGCGCGGTCGGCCTGTTGCTGCATGCCGCACCCGATCCTTTCCTGGTCGTGCTGGGGCGCGTGCTGTACGGCTGGGCCTTCTTCCAGATCATCGTCAAGCTGGAGGTCAACCTGTTTCGCCTGTCCACGCCGCAGCGCTATGCGCAAGACTACAGCATCACCAACTTCTTCCAGAACATGGGCGTGCTGCTGTCCTCGTTTGCGGCGGGCGCGATTGTCAATCGCTACGGGCTGCATGTGCCCTTTCTGCTGGCGGCCGGTGGCTTTGTACTCACTGCGTTGCTGGATCGCCTGATCCTCAAAGTACCCAGCGCCGGGCATCTGGAGGAAGGCGACAAGTCAGCCCATCCCGCCTCTCTAAAGGAGCCCGCCCATGCCAATTGAGACTGACACGATCCACCGCCGCGCCGACGCCGTGCAAAGGCTGTACCGCGACGAGACGGGTTTTGTGTTCCGCCCGTTGCGGATACCGGAGGACATCCCGACTTTGCATCGCTGGTTCATCCAGGAGCGTGCCGCCTTCTGGCTGATGCAGGACAAGACCGAGGACGAAGTTCGTGAGGCCTACCAGCGCATGATGGATTCCGGCACCGCCACACCCTACATCGGCTGGCACGAAGGCCAGCCAGCCTTCCTGGCGGAGTGCTACGACCCCGCGCAGGACCGCATCAAGGCCTTCTACACCGTGCGGCCCGGTGACCTGGGCATGCACATTTTTATCGGGCCGCCTGAGCGGCGCATTGTCGGTTATTCGCGCACCGCGTTCCATGCGCTGATGCGCTTCATGTTCGAACACTTGCGCGCGCGGCGCATCGTCGTGGAGCCCGACGCCACCAATCACAAGGTCCATGCCTTGAACCGGTCGGCAGGCTTTGCCTACGACCGTGATGTGGTCTTCCCCGAGAAGATCGCCAGCCTCGCCTTTTGCACACGGCGGGATTTTGAACAGGCTACGGCCGCCACCTTAGAGGAAGTCCATTCATGAACGTCACCATCGCCCACCAGATCGCGCACGACCCGGCCCAGTTCGCCGCCCACCTGACGCCGGAGGTCTGGGCTCAAGCCAACCGCCTGCTGTTGCGCAAAGCCATTGCCGAATATGCCCACGAGATCATCATCGAACCGGAGCTGCTGCGTGCCGGTCAGGGCGGCTTCGCGTTGTACCAGGTGTGCTCCGACGACGGCGCCGTGTGCTACCAATTCGAAGCACAACGTCTGGCGCTGCGCCATTGGTACATCAAACCGGAATCCATCCGCAAGCTGGTGAACAGCGCAGACCAGTCGCTGGACGCGCTGCAGTTCATCATTGAATGCCGCCAGCGCCTGGGAATACGCGAGGAGCTGCTGCCCATCTACCTCGACGAGATCAGCAGCACGCTCTTCGGCAGCGCCTACAAGCGCATGAAGGCAGACGCACCCAGCAGCGCCCAGCTGGCCGACACCACTGACTTCCAGACCATTGAAGTCGCCATGACGGAAGGCCATCCGGGTTTTGTTGCCAACAACGGGCGGCTGGGTTTCACTGCGGCCGACTACCAGGCCTACGCGCCTGAGGCCGGCTCGGAGATTCGCGTCATCTGGCTGGCCGTGCACAAGGACCACGCGGCTTTCTCCAGCATCTCCACGCTCAGCTACGAGCAGTTGCTGGCCGAAGAGCTGGGGCAAGAGACGGTAGACGGCTTTAGCCGCGAAGTGGCCGCGCTGGGCGTGGATCCAGCCGACTACAACTTCATGCCGGCCCATCCCTGGCAGTGGTTCAACAAGCTGTCGATCGCCTTCGCCGGTTATGTGGCCCAGCGCAAGATCATCTGCCTGGCCTATGGCCGCGACAACTACATCGCCCAGCAGTCCATCCGCACCTTCTTCAACACCAGCGACCGCAGCAAGCGCTATGTGAAGACCTCGCTATCCATCCTGAACATGGGGTTCATGCGCGGCCTCTCACCGTATTACATGTCGGGCACGCCCGCCATCAACGAATTCATCAAGGGCCTGGTGTCCGGCGACACCTTCCTGCGCGCGAACGGTTTCACCATCCTGCAGGAGGTCGCCTCCATCGGCTTTCGCAATCACTACTATGAGGCTGCAATACCGGTCGACACGCCTTACAAGAAGATGTTCTCGGCGCTGTGGCGCGAGAGCCCGCTGCCCTTGCTCAAACCGGGCGAACGCCTGATGACCATGGCCGCGCTGCTGCATGTCGACAAGGACGGCCATGCCCTGCTGCMCGAGTTGATCCGCCGCTCTGGCCTAAGCACAAAGGCCTGGCTGAAAAGCTATCTGGCGTCCTACCTGACGCCGCTGCTGCATTGCTTCTATAAACACGACCTGACCTTCATGCCGCATGGCGAGAACCTGATCCTGGTGCTGGACAAGCATGTGCCGGTGCGCGCCATCATGAAAGACATTGCCGAGGAATGCGCCATCCTCAACATTGAGGCCAAGGCGCTGCTGCCGGAGCGCGTCAACCGGCTGGCGGTCGATGTGCCCGACCACTTCAAGCTGCTGGGCATCTTCATCGATGTGTTCGACGGCGTGCTGCGCCACATCAACCAGGTGCTGGTGGAAAACGCCTGCTGCAGCGAGAGAGACTTCTGGCAATCGGTGGCCGACTGCGTATCCGATTACCAGGATGCCCACCCTGAGATGGCCGAAAAGTTCGCGCACTACGACATGTTTGTGCCCGAGTTCCTGCATTCCTGCCTGAACCGCCTGCAACTCGGCAACAACGTGCAGATGGTCAACCTGGCAGACCCTGCGTCCAGCCTGAAGATGGCCGGCAATCTTGTGAACCCGATAGGCGGGCTCCGCCGCCGCGCCGCGCACCGGGCCGAGGCAGAACCGGTTGCGGAAAGCGTTGCATGAGCTTTGACATGCGGGCGGAGGACACGGTGCGTGACGGCGCGCCGCTGCAGGCGTGGGCGTCCGCGCCCAACGCTGACCTCGCCCGCGTGTTGCAACTGGCCGGGCGCATCGCACCCTCGCTGCGCGGCGAGCAGGGCGATGCACCGCTGCCCAGCGCACTGCGTCATGGCGACGACGCAGCGGCCAGGCCGGGCCCGTTGCGGGCGCTGTGCCGGCACTGGGCAGAGACCTACCCCGAAGCCGGCGCGCACTATGTGGCGCTGCGCTGCTGGGGGCTAGCGATCTGGCAACCGGTGTACCTCAGCGTGATCGCCGCGCATCTTGATACGCACGTTCCGCGGCTCGCCGGCCTGGCACAACCCGTGGTGGACGGGTTTCCCAGCGACTTTCAATTGCCGGTGCACGCACCCATGAAGGCCGCGACGCTGCCTTCACGCATCCGCCTGGCAACAGGCGAGCTGCGCGAACTGTGCCAATCCACGCGGGCGGCACTCATGCAGCTGGTGGCGCTGCATGCACGCGCCGCCGACCGGCTGCAGGCTGAGTGTGTGCTGGGCGCGCTGCTGCTAGTGCATCGCAGCCGGTCAGTTCTGGCCGATAGCGAGGTCGCCGCGGTAGGTGAGGAATGGCTGGCCCGGCTCGGCATCAGCGGCGGCTGCGGCCTTTTTGCCTACCGGGCGCGTGACGGGACGCCTGCGCTCGCTCTCGACCGCAAGGTGTGCTGCCACTACTTTCGCCGCCATGACGGCGAGAAATGCAGCACCTGCCCCAAGCTCCCGCTCGACAAGCGTATCGCCCGATTGCTGGCCGATCCTTCGTAGTCCGGGCCATTGATCCCGCGATGCGGCTGTGCCTTTCTCAAGGCCGGTGTGTTTCGCCACGCCCTGGAGAGTTCCATGAACGATATCGCACGCCTGGTGCATGTCCTGCCGGCGGACCCGCAATTGCCCGTAGGCGCGTACTTTGACGAGGCCCTGTTCGCGCGCGAACAGGCATTGATCTTCAACAAGTCCGCCCGCTACCTCGGCCATGAAAAAGCCGTGCCGCAGGTCGGCGACTGGCACCGGCTCGCGCAGGAAGGCGGCGGCCGCGTGCTGGTGCGCAACCCGCAGGGCGTGGAGCTGTTGTCCAACGTCTGCCGGCACCGGCAAGCCCTGATCCTGGGCGGCGAAACCGGCAATGTGACCGGGCCAGCCAACCCGAAAGGTAATCTGGCGGCTGCCGGCGGCAACATCGTCTGCCCCTTGCACCGCTGGACGTACAACAGCAGCGGCGAGTTGCTGGGCGCGCCGCAGTTCGAGCAAAAACCCTGCAAGAACCTGCAGCGCTTTTCCTTGCGCAACTGTCACGGCCAGCTGTTCGAAGGCCCGCGCGACCCGGCTCAGGATATGGCGCCGCTGTTCGAGCGGCCCGAGTTCGATTTTTCGGATTACGTACTCGACCACGTGGAAATTCACCAGTGCAACTACAACTGGAAGACTTTCATCGAGGTCTACCTGGAGGACTACCATGTTGCTCCGTTCCACCCGGGCCTGGGCAGCTTCGTGAGTTGCGACAACCTGAGCTGGGATTTTGCCGACTGGTACAGCATGCAGCGCGTCGGCGTGCACGAATCGCTGAACGCGCCGGGCTCGGACATCTACCGCACCTGGCACGACCGCCTCCTGAACTATCGCACCGGAACACCACCGGATTTTGGCGCGATATGGGTCACCTACTTTCCTACCCACATGATCGAGCTGTACCCGCATGTGCTGGTACTGTCCACGCTCTACCCCAAGGGGCCGCAGGACACGGTCAATGTGGTGGAGTTCTACTACCCCGAGGAGATCGCGGCCTTCGAGCGGGAATTCATTGAAGCGCACCGCGCCGCCTACATGGAAACCGCCAGGGAGGACGACGAGATCGGCGAGCGCATGGATGCGGGCCGGCGCGCGCTGCTGGCGCGCGGCGTCTCGGACACCGGGCCTTACCAGTCGCCGCTGGAAGACGGCATGCAGCATTTCCATGAGTGGTACCGGCGAACCATGGGTGCCTCGTCTCCCCCTTGAAGTCGGGATGCCGCTAGCCTCACAATGCAGCCATGCGCAAACATTTCTCCGAAACCACCGGCCCGCAGCGGCTCACCCTGGGCTTGGTGACCGGGCTGATCGTGGCGGCGCTGCCGCTTCCCCTGGGCTGGCAGTTTTGCGGCCTGCTGGGCTGGTGTGCCGGCGTCGGCGTTTACCTGTGGCTGGCCTGGTGGCTGTGCGTGCGTTTCGACGCCAAACGCACGCGCGAGCGCGCGCAGGCACAAGATGAGCCCAGCGTGGTGCTGTTTTTGCTGATGCTGCTGGCTACCATGGCCTGCGTCGCGGCCATCACGGTCATGATGCAGCAGTCCAAAAATCTGTCAGGGATGGAGCGCACGCTGCGCATCGTGTTGTCAGTCGCGGCACTGGCCGCCTCCTGGCTGTTCATGCAGACCATTTATGCGTTTCGCTACGCGCACCGCTATTACCACGAGGAAAAACTCGGAGAGCCCGATGGGCCTGGCCTGTGTTTTCCCGGAGGGCTGGATCCGGACTATTTCGATTTTTTGTACTACGCCCACGTGGTCGGCATGACCTCGCAGGTCTCCGACGTGCAGGTCACCTCGCGCGAGATGCGCCGTCTCACGCTGGTGCACAGCGTGCTGTCGTTCGGCTTCAATATGCTGATCCTGGCGCTCAGCATCAATGTGGTGGCGGGCGCGTTGCAGTAGGGCCAGCCAGACGTCGCGAGGTCCCTAATGGATCATATGGGGCTGGCATTTGCGGCATCTTTGCCCGGTTTTGCAAGTTCATACAGGCGCTGCTCCGCCAGCAGATTTCTGACATTTGCCTCAAATGCCTTTTTAAGGAACTCAGGCACGCTGCCGGAAGTAATTTCCGGAGCGTTGAAAGACCCATCTGTCGTGGTTTCAAAAACAACTTTTCCGGAGGCTGTGCTAAAGACTTGCCAGCGAACCTGCAGGTAAGTGGAACCCTTTAGCTTGCCGGTAATGCCGATATCTGCATTTGGGCTGCCGGAGAAAGGAAAGCAGAGATTGGACTCGTATTTTTCAATGGCTCCAGCGACAAGCAACTCCGCATTCGCAACGGTCTTGTCAACAAACAGGGCTTTTGGGTCGCCCGCAACCTTGTAGTTGGACTGAGTGAACTCTTTGCGAAAGGCATCCTTGAATTCGTCATCTGTCAGGTTGATTCTTCCGCCGCGCCAGTCGACCGAGTTGCCAGTGAAGCAGCTCCAGCCGTACTGGATATTCAGAACCCGGCTGCCAAGTGGAACTTGCGTGACCACCTGTGTAAGGAGGAAGCTTTTCGCATTGGCATCATTGGGTCCTGCTATCACTGCCTTCTGTTGAGCCGTTGTTGTCGGTGGAATTGCACATGCCATCAGTGATGCCGTGGATATCGCAATGAGCAGGTATTGATAGTTCATATTTTGTATAGGCCTGGAGTTCGAGTCAGGTACGGATTGGGTAAGGTTTAGGCCGCACTTTGCCACCGCGCGCCTAGCCATGCCCCGAAAAGAAAAGAAACCGGCAGCCCCAACGACCATAAGGCAATGCGCCAGGCGGCCGAGGTTGCCGGAAACTGTCCGAAGAATACATAGGCGTGTTGACACGTATGACGGAAGGATCTGCGGATTGGACTGAGGCATCCACAAGATCCGGTTCCAGCATTACAGCGCCGAGCCAGGTGATCGTGAGCAAAAAAGCGCCTATCAGGAGGCCGCGCCAGGTAGCGCGCTTTGGTTGCTGCGACTCTTCAGGGTGGGAACTTGACATGAGGTGGGTGGCAGATTGTGCGGCCTGACGTTTAGCATGGGCGTGTCGTCGACGGACAACGAAGCTGTCGGCTGGGCGTTCGCTCGAAACAGGGATTGGGCATCAGTTTCGCTGGATTCACGTTGTTGAAGTCGATCAAGTGGTGCGGCGCCAGGTCGACTGGCCATGAACGTCGAACTGCTGCATGCGAGTCGATCTGGTTGTTTGAATCGGATGGTTGGAGCCACGATTCTCACCGAACCCGGGAGACGCGCATATTTACAGCTGAAACAGCTGTTTTTTGAGCGCCATCTTTTCCTTCTTGCGCAGGCTCGCTTCGGATTTGCGGTGCGAGCCGGCCTTGCGCTGCGACGCCGGCGCCACCAGAGGGTTGCGAGGCTTGGGCGCGGTCAGCTTGAGCTTGGTCTTGCGGGCCGAAGTCATCCTTGCGTCGGGCCTTTGCGGCCCAGCTTGAGCAGGCCGGTCGACAGCGCCGTGCCGCACACAATCACCACGGCGCAGATCACCATCCAGGCCGTCACATGCTCACCGAGGAAGATCACGCCATAGATCACGGCAAACACCGGCACCAGGAAGGTGACCGACAGCGCGCGCGGCGGGCCGGCGTTTTCGATCAGGCGGAAAAACAAAATATAGGCCAGCCCAGTGCAGACCACACCTACGGCCAGCAGCGCCAGCCAGGCATGCGCGCCCGGCATCTGCGCCGGCCACAGCCAGGCGGCCGGCAGGGCCAGGCCCAGTGTGGCGCCAATCTGGCTGCCCGCCGCAGTGACCAGCGGCGGCATGCCTGACAGATAACGTTTGGTGTAACTGGCGGATATGCCGTAGCAGAGGCAGGCAAACAGGCAGGCCAGCACGGCCCAGCCCGGTGCTACACCCGAGGCATCGGGCTTGAAGGTGGCTTTGTCCCAGGCCAGCATGGCGACGCCGGCAAAACCCACGAAGAGGCCCAGGATGCGCGAGGCATTGGGTTTGTCCTTGAGCCACAGCCAGGCGATCAGTGCGCCGAACATGGGGACGGTGGCGTTGAGGATGGCCGACAGGCCCGTGGTGATGGACAGCAGTGCAAACGAAAAACATGCAAACGGAATGCCTGAATTGAGCACGCCGATGAAAAAAATCCGCTTCCAGTTTTTCTTCAGGTGAGGCAACAGGCCGCGCAGCCACACGATGGGCAACAGGAACAGTGCCGCAATGCCCACGCGCACGGCGGCGGTGGGCAGGGGACCGAACTCCACCGTGCTGATGCGCATGAAGAGGAAGGACGAGCCCCAGATGGCGGCCAGCATCACAAAATCGGCAGCCCAGTTTTTGGGCCTGGTGAGGGCCGCACCCACCGGCGCAGCGATACCGGAGGGACTGGAACTCACAGCGTGTTCTCCTGAAGTGCGCCTTCGAGTTTAAGCAAGGCGGTTTTGCGGTGCAGGCCGCCTGCGTAGCCTGTGAGTGAGCCATCGGAGCCCAGCACCCGGTGGCAGGGCACGATCACGCTGACCGGGTTGCGCCCGACTGCTGCGCCCACGGCGCGCACGGCTTGCGGCTTGCCGATACGCTGGCTCACCTGGCCGTAGCTGAGGGTGCCGCCCTGCGGAATGGCCAGCAGCGCCTGCCATACCGACTGCTGGAAGGCCGTTCCGTGACCCAGGTCCAGCGGCAGGTCGAATTCGGTGCGTGTGCCGGCATAGTATTCCGTGAGTTGCTTGATGGTCTGCCTGAGCACCGGGTGGTCCGGGTCTTCGCGCCACACATAAGGTTTCACGAGTTGCGGCGGCAGGTGACGCTGGCCGGCAAACCAGGTGCCGGCCAGGCCTTTGTCAGTCGCGGCAATGATCATTTCCCCCAGGGGGCTGTGGAAGGTCGTCTGGACGACGGAGTTGTCGAATTTCATCTTGTTCACCTTTGAATGGTTTCGAGTTTCTGCCTTATCAGGTCTTTTTCGGGCCTGAATAGGCGGCTTAAGCTGACTTGTCTCTTTTACGGGCAAAGACTGGCTCGATCATTCACCGGCGATGTTCGCGCCAAGGCGCTGGACCGTCCAATGAAATCGAAGCGCTGCATTCATTCCCCGAACGCATGAATCGGCATGTTGTCGCTATTGCGCCGTCAGCCGGGGCGCTCGAGCGTGCCGC
Source organism: Polaromonas sp. P1_F1 (assembly GCF_056405795.1). Classification (NCBI taxonomy): domain Bacteria; kingdom Pseudomonadati; phylum Pseudomonadota; class Betaproteobacteria; order Burkholderiales; family Comamonadaceae; genus Polaromonas; species Polaromonas sp. P1_F1. The sequence continues at coordinate 221,180 of NZ_JBFUBJ010000001.1, read as the reverse complement.
TCCAGGCGCGTATCACCGCGTAGCTGCGCCAGGGTTTCCATGCATCCGAGGCCAACTCGGCCTCCCGTGCCGGGTTCTTTTTTTCCTGCACACCCAGCGCCTTGTGTAGCGCCACATCGCCTGAAGGAAACGCATCGGGCCAGCGCAATGTCCGCATGGCTATGTATTGCGCCGTCCAGTCACCGATGCCGGGCAACCCTTTAAGCGTAGCCACCGTCGTGTTGATGTCGGCGCCACTGTGCAATTGAAGGCGTTTTTCTGCCACTGCCTGCGCGATTCCCACGATGGCGGCCTGGCGCTGCCTGACGATGCCCAGTTGCCCGAGCGCATCGCCACTGGCTGCGGCCAGTACGGCCGGGGCGGGAAAGAGGCGCGTCAGCTGTGGCCACGGTGTTTCCACGGGTTCGCCAAAACGGTCCACCATGCGCTGCGCCAGCGTGCGCGCGGCGGCCACGGTGATCTGCTGGCCCAGCACGGCGCGCACCGCCAGCTCGTAGCCATCCAGCGCGCCTGGCACTCGCAGGCCGTCGCCTTCGGGAAAACTGTCGTGCAGTACGCTGTTGATGGTGGCCGGATCAGCGTCCAGGTCAAAGGTGGTGCGCACGCGGCGTATCACCAGCGGCAACACTTCGCGCAGCGAATCGCTGACGCGCAGCACCAACTGCGAACGGCTTTCATCAAAGCTTGCGAGCAGCCAGCCGGCATGCAGCTTGCCGCCCGACTCGATGCTGAAAGTCCGGCCCAGAGCGGGCTGCGCAGCGTCCGCGTCAATGAATTCAATGGCACTGATGCAGCGCTTGCTGAAGAAGGCCAGCATCGCCTGCACGTCATAGGGCGGGCGGTAGCCCAGCCGCACGATGACGCCTTCGCCCACCTCGCCGACCCGGGCCGGGCCCTGGCGCCGAAGCTGCGTGGGGTTGAGTTTGTAGTGCTCCACAAAGGCAGCATTAAAGCGCCGCACGCTGGCAAAACCGCTGATCAGCGCAATCTGCGTGATGGGCAGATTGGTGTCGGCCAGCAATTGTTTGGCCGTGTGCAGCCTGTGCGTCTGCAGGTATTGCATGGGCGAGACGCCGAACTGTGCCTCGAAAATCCGTCGCACGTGGCGATCGCTCACGCCCAGCCTGGCGGCCAGCTTTTCTACAGAAGGTGCTTCCTCGGTCCACACCTCGGGCTCATCCAGCAGGCGCGCCGCCTGGTGCGCCAGGATGTAGGACGCATCCTGTATTGACCACACCACTGAATGCGGCGCCAGCTCGGGCCGGCAGCGCAGGCAGGGACGAAAGCCCGCGCTCTCGGCCTGGGCAGCGTGGTGAAAGAAGCGGCAGTTTTCGCGCTTGGGGGTTTTCACGCTGCAGACCGGGCGGCAATAGATGCCGGTGGAGGTCACACCGGTGAAAAAGCTGCCGTCAAACCGGGCGTCCCGCGCCTTCAGGGCAAGGTAGCAGTCGTTGTCGGCAAGAGGGGTGGTTTCGCGGTTCATGAGGGAAATGATACGCCGCAGCAGGCTGTTGACTAGCCGTTTTCGGACATGTCCCTTTGGTCGAAAAAGCCTTCAAAATTCCTGTCCAGGCTAGCTGTTTTTTGCCTCGTTGGAGACCGGTTAGATACCACTTTGGCGAAGCTTTCCATAGTCTGAACGGGCCCCCTGGAAACGGTGGCGGCCTACAGTTCGCGAAAGGACCGCCCCCTACAATCAAACCCATCAAATTGAAGGATCTCGCCGATGCAAATCAACCCGTCCATCTTCAAGGCCTACGACATCCGCGGTGTCGTGCCCTCCACCATCCATGAGGAAATGGCCGAGGCGCTGGGCAAGGCTTTTGGCATGGCGGCGCTGGCCGAAGGTGAGAAATCCGTGGCGGTAGGCCGTGACGGGCGCCTCAGCGGGCCATCGCTCAGTGCAGCGCTGATGCGCGGCCTGGCCGCGGTGGGGATGGAAGTGATCGACGTCGGCATGGTGACCACCCCCATGCTGTACTTTGCGGCCAGCACCCTCACGGCTTCCGGTATCCAGGTCACAGGCAGTCACAACCCCAAGGACTACAACGGCTTCAAGATGGTGCTGGCAGGCCGCGCCATTTATGGCGAAGAAATCCAGGCGCTGCGCCGCGCGATGGAAGGCGAGACATGGGTGTTGCCGTCCCAGGCCGGCGCCATTCGCCAGGTCGATGTTGAAACGGCCTACCGCGACCGCATCGTGTCCGGCATCAAGCTCGAGCGTCCGCTCAAAATCGTTATCGACTCTGGCAACGGCATAGCCGGCGCTTCGGCGCCTGCGATCTTTCGCGCGCTCGGCTGCGAGGTGACCGAACTCTTCAGTGAAGTGGACGGCAATTTCCCCAACCACCACCCCGACCCCAGCAAGCCCGAAAATCTGCAGGATTTGATCAAGGCCCTGCAAAGCGGCAAGGCCGAACTGGGCCTGGCCTTTGACGGCGACGGCGACCGCCTCGGCATCGTCACTAAAGACGGCCAGAACATTTACCCCGACCGGCAGATGATGCTGTTTGCCCGCGACGTGCTCTCACGCGTGCCGGGCGGCACCATCTTGTTCGACGTGAAATGCTCGCAGCGCCTGGCGCCCGAGATCGAGGCCGCTGGTGGTGTGCCGCTGATGTACAAGACCGGCCACTCACTCATCAAGGCGAAGATGAAAGAAGTCGATTCGCCGCTGGGCGGCGAAATGAGCGGCCATATCTTCTTCAAGGAGCGCTGGTACGGCTTTGACGACGGCACTTACGCCGGCGCGCGCTTGCTGGAAATCCTGAGCCGCGTGCCCGACGCCGGCATCGTGCTCAATGCCCTGCCTACCAGCTTCAGCACGCCCGAACTGAACGTGGCCTGCAAGGAAGGCGAGCCGCACACGGTGGTGGAGGCCTTGATCAAGTCGGCGAAGTTTGCGGCGCCCGCGAAGATTTCAACGATTGACGGTGTCCGCGTGGATTGGCCAGACGGCTTTGGCCTGATCCGCGCCTCCAACACCACGCCGGTGCTGGTGCTGCGCTTTGAGGGCCACACCCAGCAGGCGCTGGAGCGTATCGAGGCCGACATGCTGACCCTGCTGCGTAGCGTCAAGCCCGGCGCCAGCTTCGCTGCCGCCTCACATTAAGCTCACCCCCTTCCAGACTCACTGCGTGTAGTCTGTTCCCCCCTCGAGGGGGCGGCGCCTGGGGCCGGCAAAGCCGGACCCTCGGCCCCCACTGGTGAAATACCTCCGTTAGTTACGCCCATTGAACTCTTCAAGCCAGCGGGTGCAGCGGAACCGGCTTTGCCGGGCCGCAGGCACCGTCCCCTGCAAGGGGAAAAGGGCTACACGCAGTGAGCCCGATAGGGGTGTGCCAGTTTTTCGGCTTTGCCGGGCCACAGGCGGGCGGCCCCCTCGGGGGGCAGGGAGTTACGCGAAGCGAACGACCGTGGGGGCCTAAAATACCTCATGAAAATTCTCCTGGTCAAGCTGTCCTCCCTGGGCGACGTGGTGCACACCCTGCCGGTGGTGCAGGACATCCACGCCGCGCTTGCGGACGCGCGCATTGACTGGGTGGTGGAAAAATCATTTGCGCCGCTGCTGGCGCGCCACAAGGGCTTGCACCGCGTGATTCCCTGTGAGATCCGGCGCTGGCGCAAATCATTCTGGACGCTGGCCACGCGAAACGAATGGCGTGCCTTCCAGCGGGACCTTCAACGTGAAGCCTATGACACCGTCATTGACTTGCAGGGCTTAACCAAGTCGGCGCTGGTAGCGCGGCTTGCCACGGTGGCGCCCGGCGGCAAGCGCTATGCCCTGGCCAACCAGACCGAGGGCTCGGGCTATGAGGCACCTACGCGATGGGTGGCTGACGTGGCCATCACCCTCACACCGCATATTCACGCGGTGCAGCGCTCACGGGAGCTGGCGGCGCGTGCGCTGGGCTACGCCCCGAAAGGAGCGCCGGATTTTGGATTAAAAATACCTGCAGCCCTTGAGAGACGGGCGCAAGCAGCTACTGAAAAGATAGCACCTGCAGCGTCGAAAGGCCGGGTGGTACTGGTCCACGGCACCTCGCGCGCCGACAAGGAGTGGCCGCTGGACCACTGGATCACGCTGGGGCGGCGCCTCCATGCGGCCGGCTACCCGGTGGCACTGGCGCACGGCAACGCACACGAGCTGGCCACCAGCCAGGCCATTGCGCAGGCGCTGACCAAAACCGCCGCGGACAGCGCCCTGGTGCTGCCGCTGCTGCCGCTCGACGCGCTCACTGAAGCGCTGGCGCAGTGCGCCGGTGTCATTGGTGTCGACAGCGGTGTCAGCCATATTGCCGTGGCGCTGGATTTGCCGCATGTGCAGATCTACAACTTCGACACGGCGTGGCGCACCGGCCCCGGCACCCTTGGCCACGGGGGGCGGCAGGTCAGCGTGTTTGCGCGCCCGGCACCCACGGTGGAAACCGTCTGGCAGGCCTGGCTGGCTTGCTGGGCGGTGAGCAGCCCCACCCGTGCCGGCGGGGCGAAATGAGTGCGCTGGCCCTGAAACTTTATTCGCTTCTGATGTGGCTGGGTCAGCCGCTGCTGCGCCGCAAATTGGCGCGCCGCGGCAGGCAGGAGCCCGGCTACCTTCAGGCGGTGCAGGAACGGTTTGGCCACTACACCCAGCCGGTGGAAACCGCCTCTGAGCTGGTTTGGCTGCATGCCGTTTCGCTCGGCGAAACGCGCACGGCGGCCATGCTGCTCAAGGCGCTGCGCGCGCAACACCCCGGCTTGCGTATTTTGCTGACGCACGGCACGGCCACCGGACGTGCCGAGGGCGTGGCCCTGCTGCAGCCCGGCGACGTGCAGGTATGGCAGCCCTGGGACAGCCCGGGCGCAGTGGCGCGGTTTTTTGGCCACTTCAAGCCACGCTTGGGCCTGCTGATGGAAACCGAGATCTGGCCCAACATGGTGGCCGCAGCCCAGGCACGTGCCATGCCGCTGGTGCTGGTCAATGGCAGGCTGTCCGAAAAATCCCTGCAGCAGGCGCTGAAAATGTCGCCGCTGTCGTTTCCGGCTTACGCGGCGTTGTCTGCGGTGTATGCCCAGACCGATGACGACGCCCGGCGCTTTCGCCAGGCGGGTGCTGCGGTGAGCGGCGTGTTCGGCAACCTCAAATTTGACGCTTCGCCCGACGACGCCCAGCTGGAAAAAGGCAAGGTCTGGCGCCGGACGCTCGGACTTCCGGTGCTTATGTTTGCCAGCTCACGTGAAGGCGAAGAGCAGGAATTTTTAAAGCAATTAAGTGCCACAGCCCAATCTGAACGGGCGCAACAAGCTATCAATTCTGTAGCAAATGAATTGCAGGCAGAAGCACACAAGGAGGGGCCGGGAAGCCAGTTCAGGGTGTTGCTGGTGCCGCGCCACCCGCAACGCGTCAATGAGGTGGAGGCTCTGGTGCAGCAGCACGGCCTGCGCGTCTCGCGCCGCTCGCACTGGCCCGATACGGCGGGCGGTCCGGCCGTGAACGACGATGCGCTGCATGCGGATGTGTGGCTGGGCGACTCGCTGGGTGAAATGGCGCTGTATTACGCGATGAGCGATGTCGCCTTGCTGGGCGGCAGCTTCGCGCCGCTGGGCGGGCAAAACCTGATCGAGGCGGCTGCCTGTGGCTGCCCGGTCGTGATGGGCCCCCATACCTTCAACTTCACCGAAGCCGCCGAGCTGGCCATCGAGGGCGGTGCAGCCCGGCGTGTGGTCGACATGGAGCAGGGCGTGCGTGCCGCCCGAAAGCTGATGGACAAACCCGAAGCACGCGCAGCCTCCGTGGCGGCCGGGTTGGCCTTCGCCGACCGCAATCGGGGCGCCACGGTGAAGACGGTGAGTGCGCTCGAGAGCTTTTTGGCAGCCCCAGCGAAGTAAGGCCACACCATGACCGAACCATCCAAAACCAAACTACGGGTACCGATCTGGTTCTGGATGCTGCTCTTCATGGCCGCGTGCCTCTTCGGTTTCGGCACCTACGTCATCCTGACACTCATCTAGTATCTAGCGAGCACGGATTTCCCCTTTCAGGCCGGGGCCGCGGGACTGGCTTTGCCAGACCGCAGGCGCAGCGGCCCGTCGGGGGGGGTAGCCACACGAAGTGGGAGCTTGGGGGCTACTTCAGTACCTGATGACAAGTGCAGTTGCCCCAGGCATAAAGGCGCAGGTGATGCGCCCAGTCGCGCAGCGTGGCCCAGGCGCCGCCGGTCGCCACTTCATAAGGCGTCAGGCCAAACATGCCCAGGCTGATGGAGGGCTCCACTGACACCACTGAATGCCAGGTTCGCTTGGGGATGAACAGGGCATCGCCGGCTTCAACGCGGGCGTGGTAGCCATGGGCTTTTTCGAAGGAGGCGAGTTCGCGGACTTGCTCGGGCAGGCGCGAGACGTTGATGTCACTCAGCGTGGCACCCCAGTCGTATTTGGCGGCCGGGCACATGTGCTGGCGCTGGTCGGGTGAGAAAAGGATGAACTCCTTGACGCCCTGGAGTTGCACAAACCAGTTGTGCGGGAAATCGTTGTGCAGGCCGGTCACGGTATTGGCCGGGCCCATGAACACGTATTCCCAGGTCATGCGGCCGGGCCACAGGCTCTTGATGAGCAGGTCGCGCCGCAGCTCGGGGTATTTTTCGAGGATGTCCCACTGCGCCAGGTACAAGGTCGTCGGCTTGAACGACTGCATGTGGGCCCAGTTCAGGTGAAAGCGCTCGCCGGGTTTGTAGCTGTCCCGCACCGGCTTGGGCAGCAGACCTGCCATGGGGTCCGGCGTGCGTTGCGCCGCCTTGCCGAGTTCCCGCAGGTAGGGCGCAACCGGAAGGAAGGGGCGGCCCTTGGTCACGCCCTGTTCGACCAGGCCATCGGTAAACTTGACCGGCACCTCGGCGCCCTTGCCGGCACAGACGTCGGCGAGGAATTCAAACGACCATTTTTTCCAGGCCGGCCAGTGATGGATGCCGCCCTTGACCAGCACGGGTTTGTCAAACGGTTGCTGGCGTCCCGCGCGCTTGAGTTCTTCCCAGGTGGTTTCCTCGATCAGCTCGAAGCTGGGGCCTTTGGGGATGTGTACCGGCGCATCGGTCACGCGTTCAGCCTCTATCGGCAAGGGCAGGGGATTGTGTGCGGGCATCAACATGGAAATTCTGGCCCCGGGCCGGGCCTTTGTTGGAGTGTTGTGAAGCGTACCGCGATTTACCTGGCCAGCAGTGCGTTGATTTTTTGCAGGTCTTCCGGTGTCAGCGTGCCATTGGCCTGGCGCAGTTTCAGGTCGCCCAACAGCACGTCGTAGCGCGCCTTGGCCAGGTCGCGTTTGGTCTGGAACAGCTGGCTCTGCGAGTTGAGGACATCGATGTTGATGCGGACGCCGACCTGGTAACCCAGCTTGTTGGCATCCAGTGCGCTCTGGCTTGACAGCTCGGCGGCTTCCAGCGCCTTGACCTGGCCCTGGCCCGACAGCACGCCGAAATAGGCCGTGCGCGTGGCCTGGGCCACGGTGCGGCGCGCACCTTCAAGGTCGCTTTGCGCCTTGTCTTTCAGCGAGAGGGTTTCGCGCACGCGGTTTTGCGTCGCAAAACCGGCGAACAGCGGCACGTTCAGCACCACACCGATGGTGGTTGTGTTGGTGCGAAAGGCAAACGGCGGGATGGTGGTGGCCGTGCCCGACGGGTTGCGCGTCACGTTGTAGCTGGCCGTCGCGTCCAGCGTCGGCTTGTGGCCGGCTTCGGCTTTTTTGACTTCCAGGTCGGCGATCTCCAGCCCGCTTTGCGCCAGACGGATATTCGGGTGCACTGCTTCTGATTGCTGCACCCAGATGTTCACATCGGCAGGTACCACGGCCGGCAAATTGACGGGCGCCAGCAGGGGTTTGGGTTGCGTTTCGGTTTTCCCGACCAGCGTGTCCAGCGCGATTTTTTTGACGCGCAAATCGTTTTCGGCGGCGATTTCCTGGGCGATGACCAGGTCGTAGCGCGCCTGCGCTTCGCGGGTGTCGGTGATGGTGGATGTACCCACTTCAAAGTTGCGCTTGGCCGACGCCAGCTGCTCGGCCACTGCGGCTTTTTGCGCCCGGACAAACGTCAGCGTGTCCTGTGCGGCCAGCACGTCAAAGTACGCCTGGCTGGTGCGCACGATCAGGTCCTGGTTGGCGGTTTCGAGTTGCGCCTGGGACTGCTCGACCTGCCTGGAGGCCTGCTGGTAGGTGGCCCAGTTGGCCGGTCGGTACAGCGGCTGCGAAAGGTTGAGCGTGGCGTTTTGTGTGTTGAAGCTGCGGTCTATCACCGGTGCGGTGTTTTCAAAGCCGGTGCGCGACACACCCGCCGAAATGCCTGCCGTCGGCAAGATGCCGGCCTTGGCCTGGTCGGCCCTGGCGAGGTTGGCGTCGTACTGCAGCTTGGCCGACTGGTAGGCAGCGTCGAAGGCGCGGGCCGACTCATACAGTTCCACCAGGCTCTGGGCCTGCGCGGCCGGCGCCGCCATCATCAGCGCTGCGGTGACGGCAATCGACAGGGGCAACATCGACAGGCGTAGCGCCGGCGGTTTCTTGGGCGTGGTCATAAAGGTCCTGAGGAATGGGTGGATGGAGTGAGTACGGTGCGCAGCGGCGGCAAAGGTCAGTACACAGGGACCGACGGGTCCACCTGCTGCGACCACGCGTCAATGCCGCCCTGCAGGTTGACGACCTCGGTGAAGCCGCTTTGTGTCAGATAGTTGGCCACCTGCAGGCTGCGCATGCCGTGGTGGCAGAGGCAGGCGATCGGCTGGCCGGTGCCGGCTCCGATTTCCTGCAGCTCAGCCAGGCGCGTGGGTATTTCCCGCATCGGGATGTGCACCAGCCTGAAGCCGTCCTCCTTGACCGAGGCCGTCTGCAGTTCCCAGGGCTCGCGCACGTCCAGCACCACAGGCAGGGCGGGCGCGCCTTCCCCGGCGTTGTTGCGCCACTCGGCGAAGTTGACGGGGCTCAGTTGGGGAATCATGGTCGGCTGTCCTGCGTTGGAATGCGTGCTTGGCGTTGGTGAAGTTGTGTACGGCGGCCAGGCTCAGAAGCTGAATTTCGAGGGCTCAGGGAAATTCAGCAGGCGCGGCGCCACGGTGTCCCAGGCCTGGGTGGTACGCCAGGCGTCTTCGGCTACGCGTGTGACCAGGGTCGCGCGCATCACCGGCTCAAAACCCACGATGGCGCTCAGGCGGCCACCCACCTTGAGCAGGGACAGCAGCGAAGCCGGCACTTCGGCGACCGAGCCACTGAGCACGATCACGTCAAACGGTCCACGAAGCGGGTCGTTGCTGGAAACGGCCTGGGCGATTTTTGCGGCGCCGTCGCCGGTGCGCACTTCGGCGTTGTAAAGGCCTGCCCTTTGCAGGTTGTCGCGTGCGGTCTGTGCGAGCTTGGGGTCGATCTCCAGCGTGATCACTTGCTGCGCACGGTGCGCCAGCAGTGCGGCCATGTAGCCGGAGCCAGCGCCGATTTCCAGCACCTTTTCATGCTTTTGCACGGCCAGTTCCTGCAGGATGCGGGCCTCCACCTTGGGCGCCAGCATGCACTGGCCGGGCCCGGTGCCCAGCGGGATTTCCATGTCGACAAAGGCCAGTGCCTTCTGGGCGGCCGGCACAAAGTCTTCGCGCTTGACCACGGCCAGCAGGGAAAGGACCTGGTTGTCCAGCACTTCCCAGGGGCGGATTTGCTGCTCAATCATGTTGAATCGGGCTTGTTCGTAGTTCATGGCGGACCTGTAGGTTGGCGAAATGGGGGAGGGTGAGCTGTACACGAGATAAACCTTTGATTTTAGCGGTCGCCCATGACGGTGGCCGGCGTTGCGGCAGGCATGTCTGCGGGGTCTTGCGGCGGTGTTCTGGGGCCGAATTTGCGCTTGAACCACTGGCCCAGGTCGTCCAGGTAGCAATACGTCACCGGCACCACCACCAAGGTCAGCAGCGAAGAGGTAATGACACCGCCGATCACGGCCTGGCCCATGGGCGCGCGCTGTTCCGAGCCCTCGGTCAGGGCAAAAGCCAGCGGCACCATGCCGAAAATCATCGCCAGCGTGGTCATCAGGATGGGGCGCAGCCGCACCTTGGCGGCATGCAGCAGCGCATCGCTGCGGTTCATGCCCGGAACGCGGTGGCCATCCACGTCCACCTGGTCGGCACGCATGCGAATGGCAAAGTCCACCAGCAAGATGGCGTTCTTGGTGACCAGCCCCATCAGCATCACCACGCCGATGATGGAAAACATAGAGAGCGTGGAGCGAAACAGCAGCAGGGCCAGCACCACACCGATCAGCGTCAGCGGCAACGAGGTCATCAGCGCCATCGGCTGCAAAAAGCTCTTGAACTGGCTGGCCAGGATCATGTAGATGAACAAAATGGCCATCACCAGTGCCGACACGGCGTAGCCAAAGGATTCAGCCATGTTCTTGGTGGAGCCGCTGAACTGGTAGCGGTAACCGGTCGGAAAGCTGAAGTTCTCCAGCGCTGCCTTGATGTCGTTCGACACCTCGCCGGCCGAGCGGTTGTAGACGTTGGCGTTGATGGCGACTTCGCGCGCCATGTCGCGCCGGTTGATCTGGTTGGGCCCGGTGGATTCCTTCACGGTGGCTACCTGGTTGAGCCGGACTATATGCGCGGCGCCGTCGGCGCTGCTGCCAGGGGTGCTCATGAAGGGCAGACGCTCCAGGTCCTGCGGCGCATTGCGCGCATCGGGTGCCAGACGCACGTTCACGTCGTAGGTTTGGTCGTCGGGCGCGCGCCAGTTGCCCACCGTCTGCCCGGCCACCAATGTGCGCAATGAGGCAGCGATCTGCGACACCGACAGGCCCAGGTCGGAGGCTGCGTCGCGCCGCACATCAATTTCAATCACCGGCTTGTCGGCCTTGACGCTGGAGTCCAGGTCTACCAGGCCGGGGATGCCGCGGATCTTGTCGTTGATGGCGCGCGTGAGGCGCTCCAGCTCTTTCAAATCCGTTCCCTGCAGGGAAAACTCCACCTGCTTGTTGCCGCCCACCGCGTCGAGCAGCCCGACGTGCGTCACGGTGATGCCGGGCACCTGCTTGAGGCGCTCGCGCAGCACGCCCGACATTTGGTCGACGCTGCGGGTGCGTGCCTTGCGGTCCACCAGGCGCACATAAATGCTGGCGTACATCTTGCCTTGGGCATTGCCTGTATTCAGGGTGGCCAGCGTGTATTTCACCTCGGGGAATTCGCGGATGATGGCTTCCACCTGCTGCGCCTTGGCTTCGGTGGTTTCCAGCGAGGAGCCTACCGGCGTGTAGAAGTTGAGTGAGGTTTCCGAGAAGTCGGCCTTGGGCACAAACTCGGTGCCCAGCAGCGGCACCATGAAAATGCTGGTGACAAAAATCATCACGGCCAGGGCCAGGGTGGCCAGCTTGTGGCCCAGCGACCAGCGCAGGATGCCCTGGTAGCTGTTGCTCAGCGAGTCGGTGGCGTGGTCAAACCAGCCGGTGACGCGGCCTATGGTCTTGTCGTAGAAAGTGACGGGCGCATGGCGTTTTCCGTGCGCTTCTATCGAAGGGTCGTGCCAGATGCTGGAGAGCATCGGGTCCAGCGTGAAGCTCACGAACATCGAGATCAGCACCGCCGCCACGATGGTCACGCCGAACTCGTGGAAGAACTTGCCGATGATGCCGCCCATGAAGCCGATCGGCAGGAACACCGCCACGATGGAAAACGTGGTGGCCAGCACGGCCAGGCCGATCTCCTGCGTGCCGTCCAGCGAGGCCTGGTAGGGTCCCTTGCCCATCTGCACATGGCGCACGATGTTCTCGCGCACCACGATGGCGTCGTCAATCAACAGGCCCACGCACAGCGACAGCGCCATCAGCGTGATCATGTTGATGGTGAAGCCGAACAGGTTCATGAACAGGAAGGTGCCGATGATGGAGATCGGCAGCGTGAGCCCGGTGATCACCGTGGAGCGCCACGAATTCAGGAACAGGAAAACAATCAGCACCGTCAGCAGTGCGCCTTCAATCAGCGTGCGGCGCACGTTTTCAACGGCCACACGAATCGGCCGCGAGCCATCGGTGATGAGCTCCAGTCGCGCACCGGGCGGCAATTGCGGCTGGATGTCCTTGATGGCCTGGTTCAAGCCATCGACCACGGCAATAGTGTTTTCGTCCTGCGCTTTTTGCACCGACAGCAGCAGTGTGCGCTGGCCGTTGTACAGCGCCAGGCTGTCGATTTCCTGTGCGCCGTCGGCAACGCGTGCCACCTGGTCCACCGTGACCGGCGCAGCGCCCTTGCGCGCCACAATGATTTTTCCGAAATCTTCGGGGCGCTTCATGCGCGCATCGATCTTGACGACGCGCTCCTGCTGCAGCGAGCGGATGGCACCCACCGGCAAATCCTGGTTCTCGTTGCGCACGGCATTGACCACCTGGTCGGCCGTGATGCCCAGCGACTCCATGGCCTGCGGATTCAGGTAGACATTGATTTCGCGCTTGGTGCCGCCCACGAGCGTGACGGAGCCCGCACCGCGTACGTTCTCCAGGCGCTTTTTCAAGACCTGGTCGGCCCAGTTGGTGAGCTCCACGGCCGACATGGCATTGCCGCTTTGGGCATTGGGCAACACTGCAACGGACCAGATCGCCCGGCTTGCCGGGTCGAAGCGCAGCACGCGCGGCTCTTTCACTTCATCTCGGAGGGTGGGCCGGATGGCGGCGATCTTTTCGCGCACGTCCTCGGCAGCGCGGCGCCCGTCGACGTAGAGCTGGAACTCCATGATGACGACCGACTGGCCTTCGTAGCTGCGCGAGGTCAGCGCGTTGATGCCGGCGATCGAGTTGACGCCTTCTTCAATTTTTTTGGTGACTTCGCTTTCAACGATTTCGGGCGAAGCGCCCGGGTATTCGGCGGTAATGACGACCACCGGAAAGTCGATGTTCGGGAACTGGTCGACCTGCATGCGCTGGTAGGAGAACAGTCCCAGCACCACGATGGCCAGCATGACCATGGTGGCGAACACGGGATTCCTGAGGCTGACCTGCGTGAACCACATGCGCGTGAGTCCTCAGGGCGCCGGCTTGGCGGGTGCACTGGCCGCTTGCGCCGCAGCCGGAAGCTGTGTGAAGCGCACTTTGGTGCCCTCACGCAATGGGCCGATCTCGCCGCGTATCACCACCGCGCCGTCGGCCAGGCCCTTGACGGCTACCACGCTGTCTTTGCCGGCGGTGCCGCGCGCACCCAGCTCGACGCTCTTGTGTACCACCAGGTCGTTTTCAACCGCCTGCACATAAGGTGTGGGTTTGTCGGTGCGCACGGCGCTGACCGGCACCGACAGCAGCGAAGCGCTGGCCGTGCCCAGCGTGCCCTGCGCAAACAGCCCCTGGCGCAAGGGCGGCGCGCCGGCGTCGCCTGCTGCGCCCGGGTTGTCGATGCTGAGGTAAGCCATCACACTGCGGCTGCCGGCCTGCGCTGTGGGATTGATGCGCACCACTTTGGCCGTGACGGGCTGGCGGCTGCCTTCGATCTGCAGCTGCGCGGTCTGGCCCACGCGCACGTCCATGGAGTCGGTGGCGCTCAAGGTGGCTTCCAGCTCGAGCCGGCTCAGGTCCACCACCTCGACGATTTTGGTGTCGATGCCCACGCGTTCACCGGGTTGCGCCAGGCGCTGCGACACCTGGCCGGAGATGGGGGCTTTCAGGATCGTGTCGTCCACCGATTTGGCCGCGACCTCGGTGGCGGCCAGGGCTGCCTTGTAGGTGGACTGCGCGGCATTGAGATTGGCCAGGGAGGTGTCGAGCGCGGTCTTCGAGATGAAGCCCTGGTCAACCAGCGCTTTGTTGTTGTCGTACTGGCGCTGCACCACGTCGACCTGTGCCTTGGCCGACTCGGCCTGCTCGCGGGCCTGGCGCACGCGTGACTGGTATTCGGTGGCGTCGATGCGCGCAATCACCTGGCCGGCCTTGACCACGTCGCCTTCGCGAACCGTGAGACCCTGCAGCTCGCCGGCCACGCGCGCCTTGATGACGGCGGAGTTGACGGCCTTGAGCGAGCCCGACACCGGCAGTCCCTGAACCACGTCGCGTGTCTGGGCCTTGACCACATCGGTGGCGGCCAGCTCGACCTGCCCCATGTCCTTGACAGCGGTGCTTGCGGCAAGCGCCTGTTGCTGGGCCTTGCGTGCGGACAGTGCACGCAGTACGCCGCCCGCGATGAGCAGCACGATAAGCCCGGCGACCGCCCACTTGACCCATCGTTTCATGTTGCGGCTTTCCTGTTGGCCTGTGCGGCGACGCCGGCTGGCGCGGAGATGCCGTTCAGGATGGTTTCCACCTGGAAGGCGATGTATTTTTGGGCATCCAGGTCCGCGTCGCTGCTGATGCAGATGCCGGCGGTGTGCCTGGACAGGATCAGGAAAATCATGGGAGCGACCACCAGGTAGACCGCATAGTCCAGGTCCATGGGGCGGAACTCGCCGCGGTCCATGCCGCGCTGCAGGATGCTGCGGATCAGCCCGTGGCCCGGCATGATGACTTCCTGCTGGTAGAAGGCCGCGATGTCGGGGAAGTTCTTGGCCTCGCTCATCATCAGCTTGGTCAGGCCCGACGCGCGCGTCAGGCCCACGCGCTCCCACCAGCTGTTCATGCAGTAAGCCAGCAATTCAGGGGTGGTGCCTTCAAAGGTGTCCAGCTCGGTGCGCCATTCCGTGAAGCGGCCCGAAATGTTTTCGCGCACCACGGCCTTGAACAGTTCTTCCTTGCTCTGGAAGTAAAGGAACAGTGTGCCTTTCGAGACCCCGGCGCGCGCCGCCACTTCTTCGGCGCGGGTGGCGGCAAAGCCTTTTTCCACGAACAGGTCTAGCGCCGCGTCCAGCAGTTCGCCGGGGCGTGCTTCCTTGCGGCGCTCGCGTTTGGCGGCGACCGCGGAGGTTTTGTCGCAAAATAATTTGGAAAGTGACATAGTTACTGACTGACTGGTTAGTAATATATCTGCTTACTTTCCGACCGTCAACCAAAACCGCCTAGGCTACACCGAGGCGGGGGAGCCGGTAGTGCCCTGAAAGGTAAACCCGCGGTAAAGCAGCCGGGTCTGCCGCGGGCCCAGGCGAAAGGGCCCCGCGAGAGGCCGGCTGTCTAAACGGGTGTGAACCGGCCAACCATCAGCGCCAGCCACTCACGCAGTACCTGCTGTGAAACCACCAGGCCAGAGGCGGAAGGCACCCATTCCATCAGGTCGTGCTGCGCCGGCTGCACCTGGCCCATGGGGGCGGGCGTCACCGTCAGGCCGGCACGCTCAAAAGCCCGGACAGCGCGCGGCATGTGCCAGGCGTCGGTGACCAGCGCGATGCGCTGCACACCGCTTTGCCGCAGCACAGGCGCCAGCAGGCGGGCATTGCCCCATGTATCGCGCGACTGGGCTTCGTTCCAGCGCAGTGTCATGCCATAGTCCTGCTGCACCGTGCGTGCGGCCACCACGGCTTCGGAATCGGTCTGTGCGCTGCTGGCCGCCCAGCCCATGCCGCCGGTAAAGGCCAGCGGCAAGCCCGACTGCCGGGCCAGCCAAACACCGTAGCGCAACCGCGCCGCCGTGTGCGCGCCCGGCTGGCTGCTGCCGTATTCAGCTGCTTCAGGCAGCACGCCGCCGCCCAGCACCACGATGGCCTGCACCTTTTGGGCCTTGAGGCTGGCCACCGGCATGGCGGCAAACTGCGGCAGCACGGTGCGCGCCAGCCATACGGCCGTGCCGTGGCAGCTGAGCAGCGCCAGCAGCAGTACTGAACAGGTTGCCAGCGCCAGCCCGGCCTTTTTATTTCGCCAGGCCAGCACGAGGCCCAGCAGGGCCAGCAACAGCAGCAAGGCCGGCGGGAGCGCCAGGCTGGTTAGCAAAGGCTTGAGCGCGCCGAATTCCATGCGTTGTATTGATTGCTATGAAAAATATAGCTGCTCGCGCTCGTCCTGATTGGTCCGGAGCCCTGAAAGGCCATCAATAAAAGGCTTGCAAGCCGGTCTGGGCACGGCCCAGGATCAGCGCATGCACGTCGTGCGTGCCTTCGTAGGTGTTAACCGTCTCGAGGTTGATCATGTGGCGGATCACATGGTATTCGTCATGGATGCCGTTGCCGCCGTGCATGTCGCGCGCCAGGCGGGCGATGTCCAGCGCCTTGCCGCAGCTGTTGCGTTTGATCAGCGAAATCATTTCCGGCACGGACTTGTCTTCGTCCATCAGCCGGCCCACGCGCAGGCAGCCTTGCAGGCCCAGCGTGATCTCGGTTTGCATGTCGGCCAGCTTCTTCTGGATGAGCTGGTTTTGTGCCAGCGGGCGGCCGAACTGCTGGCGGTCCATGGTGTACTGGCGGGCGCGGAACCAGCAGTCTTCAGCCGCACCGAGCGCACCCCAGGCGATGCCGTAGCGCGCCTTGTTCAGGCAGCCGAAGGGGCCCTTGAGGCCGCTCACGTTGGGCAGCAGGTTGGCTTCAGGCACAAACACGTCGTCCATCACGATCTCGCCGGTGATCGACGCGCGCAAGCTCATCTTGCCTTCGATCTTGGGGGCGCTGAGGCCCTTCATGCCCTTCTCAAGCACGAAGCCGCGAATGCTTTCCTGGCCGCCGACCTTGCCGTCGGGGTCTTCCAGCTTGGCCCAGACGATGAACACGTCGGCGATCGGGCTGTTGGTGATCCACATCTTGGCGCCCTTGACGATGAAGCCGCTGTCCACCGGCTTGGCGCGCGTCAGCATGCTGGCGGGGTCGGAGCCATGGTTGGGCTCGGTCAGGCCGAAGCAGCCCACCCATTCGCCGGTGGCCAGCTTGGGCAGGTATTTTTGCTTTTGCGCTTCGCTGCCGTAGGCGTTGATGGGGTGCATGACCAGCGAGCTTTGCACGCTGATGGCGCTGCGGTAGCCGCTGTCGACGCGTTCCACCTCACGCGCGACCAGGCCGTAACTCACGTAATTGAGGCCGGCGCAGCCATAGCCTTCGATGGTGGAGCCCAGGAAACCCATGGCGCCGGCTTCATTCATGATCTCGCGGTCGAATTTTTCGTGGCGTGCGGCCATCAGCACGCGGGGCTGCAGTTTTTCCTGGCAGAAAGCGTGGGCGGCGTCGGCTATGGCGCGCTCGTCTTC
Source organism: Polaromonas sp. P1_F1 (assembly GCF_056405795.1). Lineage (NCBI taxonomy): Bacteria > Pseudomonadati > Pseudomonadota > Betaproteobacteria > Burkholderiales > Comamonadaceae > Polaromonas > Polaromonas sp. P1_F1. Next base: position 204,110 of record NZ_JBFUBJ010000001.1, on the reverse strand, counting down.
GCTCAGCTGCTCCATAAAGAAAAACGGGTCTTGCCAGTTGAATTGGGTTTTCATGGGTTGTCTCCGAAAAAGGTGGCTTGGTTTGCAGTGTAGGGCGCGTGGCTGGGATGCCCGCGGGCAGCTCGATTGTTTGACAAGCATGAATAGTTGTCTAATATCAAATATCGATCCAACGATATAAAAAACATATTCATGGATGGCTTATGGAATTTCGTCACCTCCGCTATTTCCTTGTCCTGGCCGAAGAGCTGCATTTCGGCCGGGCGGCCCGGCGCCTGTCGATTTCCCAGCCGCCGCTGTCGCTGAACATCCAGCAGCTTGAAGCCTCGGTCGGCGCCAGGCTGCTCACGCGCAACAGCAAATCGGTGCAACTCACCGCCGCCGGGCAGGCCTTTGTGCCGGCGGCGCGCGCCTTGCTGGATCAGGCCGCGCAGGCGGCTGGCCATGCACGTGACGTGGGGCAGGGCATGGCCGGCAGTCTGGCCATCGGCTTTTCAGGAACCATGCTGTACAGCGGCCTGCCCAGGATCCTGGAGCGCTTCCAGGCCGAACACCCGTTGCTGCGCCTCACGCTGAAGGAACTCAACTCCAGCGAGCAGCTGATTGAGCTGGCGCATGACCGGCTGGACCTCGGCTTTGTGCACACCACACGCGTGCCGCCCGAGTTGTCGCAGGTGCTGGTGTCCAGCCAGGCCTTTGTCGGTTGCCTGCCCGCGGGGCACGCGCTGGCGCGAAAGCGTTCGATATCGCTGCAGCAGTTACAGGGCGAACCCTTTGCCGTGGTGTCGCGCACCGTCTCGCCCGACTACCACGAACGCATCCTGACGATCTGTACTGAAGCCGGTTTTTACCCGGAGATCCGCTACGAACTGCGGCATTGGCTCAGTGTGGTGTCGCTGGTGTCGCAGGGCATGGGTGTGGCGCTGGTGCCGGCTGCGCTCAGGCAGTCGGCCATGGCGGGGGCGGCCTTTGTGCCGCTGGATGCCGCCACCACACCTTATGAAACGCACTGCCTCTGGAAAACCGCACGCGACCACCAGGCGCTGGCCGCTTTTGTGAAGGCGGTGCGCGCAATCGCCCCGGCGACGAAGGCATGAGGATTCCATCCCGCCCAGGTGCCCTGGCGAATGACCTTGGTAAAAATATGTCCACCGCTGGGGGCGTAAAGCTGTCACCATGGGGCAGTTCATAGTCTTCAGGAGAACGGCATCAACCCGTATATCTGGTGTTTGGTGGGTGCCCTTCTCGGCGGGGCCGCCTGCCTGCTCGCGGGCACCCGCGAAAAAATCCTCATCCTCGAAAGCCTCGGCGTCGGCATGTTCGGCGCTTTCATCGGCGGCGACTTCGTGGCCGCCCTGCTCAGCAAGGGCGCCACCAACGACAAGGTCTTCAGCATGGGCTCGCTCGGCCTGGCCGTGGCCGGCGGCCTTCTGGCGCTGGCCCTGCTGCGGTTGATGCGCCGTGCAGTCGGTCCCCAGCACGTCACCAAAGGCCCGCGCCGGCGCGACTGAACCGGACGCTTTCCAGTTCGCTTCAGGGGCAATGTGTGGGCCTCTCCGCGGGTCCGCGGGCCCCGGCGTAAGATTGCCGCTCCCCGTACGACCAACGGATTTCAGCGGAGATTTCCATGCCTTCTTCCCCCCAAACCATCACGCTCGGCGGCGGCTGCTTCTGGTGCACCGAGGCGGTGTATGTCAAGGTGCGCGGTGTTACCGACGTGGAGTCGGGTTACAGCAACGGCCAGGCCGCACGGCCCAGCTATGAAGAGGTCTGCACGGGCCGCACCGGCAGCAACGAGGTCGTCAAACTTACCTACGACCCGGCCGACATCACGCTGCGCGAGATCCTCGAAATTTTCTTCGTCATCCACGACCCGACGAGCCTGAACCGCCAGGGCAACGACGCCGGCACGCAATACCGCAGCGGCATCTATTACTCAACGCCTGAGCAGAAAGCGGAGATCGACGACTTCATCCGTCAGGTCAGCCAGGACAAAACCTTTGGCAAACCCATCGTCACCGAAGTGCTGCCGCTCGAAAACTACTGGCCCGCCGAGTCCTACCACCAGGACTATTTTGAGAACAACCCCAACCAGGGTTACTGCGCGTTCGTGGTCGGCCCCAAGGTCGACAAATTCCGCAAGACCTTTGCGTCACGTGTGAAGGATTGAATGGGTTGGAGCGTGAGTGCTGTTAGTTTGCTATCAAATAGATAGCTGATTGCGCTTGTCAGTATTGGTCTGATGCCGTTTTTAATGCTGAAAAACCATGTTTTCCGGCCGTTGGGGCTGTTTGAAATCATTTTTTCGGGTTTTCAAACGGGTTTTAGCCCGTTTTGAAGCAAAAAAGCCCTTCGTTTAGCCATCAAATTGGCCTGCAAGCCAATAGGGGCGAGCGCAAGCAGCTATTAAATAGATAGCAATGTCGGCACCTTGCGGCAAGCCGTAGCCACCCCGCAACGGCGCTGGCCCGGCCCATCCGGGCTCAAGCCCGCCGCTGCGCGAAATAAAACCACTCCTGGCCCACTTCCCCCCGCGGATTCGGAAACACCACAAAGCCGTCCGCCGGCGCGGCAATAGGTGCGCCGCCATTTCGCGTGCCAATGGCCTCGCCGGCTTTCACGGCGTCGAAGCTGCGCCACTCGCGCGTGAAGGTGTCGCCGGCATGCTCGCGATCCACCACGTCAACGAGGCGCAGGATCTCGCGCGCCATCGGCACCGGCGCGGGTTTCTGGGTAATCAGCCCCAGCAGGCCCAGCGTCTGCTGAATTGCATGCCGCGCCACCTGCACCGCCTGCGGGTCGTCATGCTGGCCGCACTCCAGCGTCACGCCGTAGCCGCCGCGTGAGCGCATGTATTCGGTCGTGCCTACGCCGTAGTTCGGGTCGGTCACCAATGTCTGCGCGCGGGCGCCCCCCGCAGCGCCCGCAGCCGTTGCCGCGCGCCGCTGCACGCCCCGGGCGTACGTCTCCAGCCAGCCTTCCACGATTCGGTGCGGCCCGGTGTGCAGCGCCAGTTGCATTTCTTCCGCGGCATGGTCAAAGGGCTCCAGCGCCCCCGTGTTGTTCTGCGGGCCGATCATCACAAACGGCGCACCGCCCGTGTGAAAAGAGTGCAGGTCCAGCAACACGTCATGCGCATCCAGCAGCGGGCACAGCACGTTCGCGATGCGGTCCTCAAAGTCCTGCGGAATTGCACTCGGCGCCATGTTGCGGTTGAGGTTGCGCTCACCCATGCGCTGCTTGAGCCGGTAGGCTAGCGGGTTGGTCACGGGCACAAAAGTCACGGTGCCGCGCTCAATGCCCAGCTTGCCGTTGTCGATTTCTTCCATCAGCTGTGTGATGGCGCGCGTGCCGCAGGTTTCATTGCCGTGTACGGCGCCGGTGACCAGCAGGCGCGGACCGGGGGCGAGGCCGTGGAAGGTGTGGCTGCGCAGGTGGGTAGGGTGGGGGCTAGGGGTGGAAGTCATGGGGTGTGCACCTCTGGGGGTGATAAACGTGGATGGCGTTGATGGCTTGGTTATACAGCGGTTTCGGCGGAGGCAAGAACGTTGTTCGCGCGAGTCCCTCATGCGTTTGGGGGATGGTGTTGTTTGGCTTCGAACCTATGATCGTGGGCAGTTGGCAACCATGCACCTGTCTTCAACCTTGTTGGAATCGCAAGCATGCGGCAAGCTTCGGTTTGCGGCTTAACTTCTAATAAAAGCGCTGGAAAGACCGTGATGCACATAGTTTTCTGGATTGGATGGATCGCATTGGGATACGCTGCCTGGTCCGCGTGGCTGCAACGCGCGTGCCCCCACGCAGGTTGCAGCTTCATCCTGGTGATGCCGCAACTGCTGGAGCTGATCGTGCCATTCATGGTTTGGGGAGCAGTTGGCGTGGCGGCATCCATTGGCATTAATCTGATGCGCGGCCGGCGCAGATCGCCAGCTGCAAGCAAGGTGGGGGTAGAACCTTCGCCACTGCCCGATGCGGTGCAAGCACCAGTGAGTGCTGAAGCGTTGATGCATGAGCTAGGCATCACATTCGATGGACGCCTGTATGGGTTTCGTGAGTACCGTTATGAAAAACTGGCGGATGCCATTGCCTATGCAAGACTTGCGGGGCGACGCGACGACTGATCCCAATCGGCGTCCGGTGGCAGAGTGCGGTTGGTCCGTCGTGCCTATGATGTCGGTGTTCGCACACTCTGAACATCTCATGTTCAATACGGAGGCAGCATGGACACCGATCTTGAAGGCTTGTCGCGTGAACAACTCATTGTGGAAGTCAAAAAACTCCGCCAGGGTATTCGCGAGCACCGCGACAGCACGGGCCACGAGTTGTGCTGGCATCATCCGGCGCTGTGGGCGCTGCTGCCGGAGAGAACCGACCCTGTGCCCGTCGTACCTGACTGGCCGCAGTTCTTTCGCGGCTGCATCCGCTACCGCCAGTCGCTGGATGAACAGTTGCCGGATGCGCCGCGAAGTAATGAACCCTATCGCGACTGAACACATTTGACTGTCGATATCCGCGTATTCGTGGCGCGCTGCAAACGGCCAGATTTTCGAGAGCAAAAAATGAGTGAGATTGGCAATGAACTTCACCGTTGATCGTTTGGTGTCATGGGTGCTGATCCCGCTTTTAGTGGCCCTGCCTCTGGCTTTTTTCATGTGCTACGGAGCGCTTGATCACAACCCGCAGGAAGAGTTCTGTGCTTATGTGGCCCGCGGCGTATCTGCAAATTATTCAGTCCAGGGCGAAAACTGCAACATCAAATGGGGTGCAACAGGTCTGTTGTTTGCGGTCTGGCTTTTTGCCCAGCTGGCGGTTTTGACGGTGGTGCGCTTGATGTTGTCAGCGTTTCGCAATGTTTGATGTCAGCGCGGTTTTCCTGATTCAGCCGTTTTATTTCCTGCTCAGTTCAGCCTGATTCCCGCCACCAGCTGCATCACGTTGTGCCGCATCAGCTTGAGGTAGGTGTCAGCTGGGCCACCAGCTTTTGACAGGGCGTCGACATACAGCGCGGGGCCGGGTGTCACACCCGCGTCCTTGCTCAGTTGGGCGAGCAGCTTGGGGTTGCTCATGTTTTCAAAAAACACGGCCTTGATCTTTTCGCGCTGGATCTGCCGGATCAGTTGGGCGACTTCTTTGGCGCTGGGTTCGGCTTCGGTGGAAATTCCTTGTGGCGCCAGGAAGCTGACCTGGTAGTGCGCGCCGAAATAACCGAAGGCGTCGTGTGAGGTGATGACCTTGCGTTTGGCGGCGGGGACGGCGCTGAGCTGCTCTTTGGCCCAGGTGTCGAGTGCCTGCAATTCCTTCACGTAGGCTTCGCTGTTGTCTTTGTAGGTGGCAGCGCCGGTGGGGTCGAGCCGTGATAGCGCCGCCGCGATGTTGCGCACGTAGATCACGACGTTGGTTGGATCCTGCCAGGCGTGCGGGTCGGTTTCTTTCCCGCCTTTTTCACCGGGCATGGTGCGTGCCTTCACGCCTTGTGAAGCCACCACCGCCTGGCCCTTGTAGCCGGCGGACTTGACGAGTTTTTGCGCCCACGGTTCAAAGCCCAGGCCGTTGCTGACCAGCAGCTTGCTTTGCAACAGGTTTTTGGCATCCACGGGTTTGGGTTCGAATACGTGCGCGTCTTCGTCGGAGCCGACCAGCGTGGTGACGGCGACGCGGTCACCGCCGACCACACGGACGAGGTCGCCGAGGATGCTGAAGCTGGCGACCACAGGGATTTTGTCGGCGGCCATGCCGGCGGTGGCGGTGGCCAGCAGTGCGGCTCCGACCAGGGGTGTCAGCAGTTTGCGCGCCAGGTGTTTCATGAAAGTCATGGAAGGGCTCCGGGTTGGTAAAGAAAGGAAAGATGCGCAGCTTCAGGCGGTGCGGTGCGTGCGCGCGAACGTGCGCGGCAGCCAGCCGCCGGGTGCCAGCAGCAGCGAGGCAAAGTACAGCGCGCCGGCGCAGCCGATGATGGTCGGGCCCGAGGGTGTATCGAAGTGGTAAGACAGCAGCAGCCCGGCGTAGCCTGCCGCCATGGCCTGCGCGCCGGCGTTGGCGAGCTGCGCGGGCAGGGTGTCGTGCCACAAGCGCGCCGACACCGCGGGCAGCATCATCAGGCCGACGGCCATCAGCGTGCCCAGCGTCTGGAAGCCGGCCACGAGGTTGATGACGACCAGCATCAAAAAGCCTTGCTGCCAGGACCATTTGAAAGAGGCGCTGCGGCCCGTTGCAGCCAGGAACACCGGGTCAAAACTTTCGAGCACCAGGCCGCGGTAGGCAGCCGCCAGCGCGACCAGGCTGATGCTGGCCACGCCGGCCACCAGCAGCAGGCCCGGCGTGTCGACGCCCAGCGCGCTGCCGAACAGGATGTGCAGCAGGTCAAGCTGCGTGCCGTGGCCGGAAATGAGCGTCACGCCCAGCGCCAGCGCCACCAGGTAAACGGCAGCCAGGCTGGCGTCCTCTTTCAGCGTGGTGGCGCGGCTGATGAAGCCGGCCAGCGCGGCCACCAGCATGCCGGCGAGTACGCCGCCCGCGGCCATGGCCGTGTGCGACAGGCCGCACAGCATGAAACCGATGGCGACACCCGGCAATATGGCGTGGCTGAGCGCGTCGCCCAGCAGGCTCATGCGCCGCAAGGTCAGGAAAACGCCCAGCGGCGCGGCGCTGAGCGATAGTGCCATCGTGGCCACCAGCGCGCGGCGCATGAAGGCGTATTCGGCGAACGGCGCAAACAGAACGGCCCAGGCGCCGTGAAGGATGGAATGCTGCGCGGCTTCCATCACGCAGCGGCCTTGTGCAGCGCGGGCGCGTGCAATGCCGTTGGGGTGGCCAGTGCCTTGTCGTCGATGCGGCAGGCTTCGGCGCTTTCGTCCCATGCCTCGGCCATCGCACGGGCTTGCGCCAGGTTGCTTTCGGTCATGACCTGTGCGGTGGGGCCCCAGGCGACGGCTTCGCGCGCCAGCAGGAGTGTTTGCGGAAAATGTTCGCGCACCTGGGCGTCGTCATGCAGCACGGCAATCACGGTGCGCCCCTGGCCATGCCACTGGTGAATCAACGCCAGCAGCGCGGCGGTGGTCTTGCTGTCTATCGCGTTAAAGGGCTCGTCCAGCAGGATCAGGCGGGCGTCTTGCACCAGCAGGCGGGCAAACAGCACGCGCTGGAACTGCCCGCTGGAAAGCGTGCCGATGGGCCGCGCTTCAAAACCCTCCAGGCCGACGGCGCGCAAGGCCGCGCCGACGGCGGCCCACTGCGCCTCACTGACGCCGCCCCACGCGCCCTGCGAAGGCCAGCAGCCGAGCAGCACGGCGTCGCACACGTCCATCGGAAAGCTCCGGTCAAGCTCAGCCTGTTGCGGCAGGTAGGCAATGCGCGCGCGCGGCGTTGCCGTGGTGACCTGTCCGCCCGAACGGGGCAGCAAACCCATGATGCTTTTGCACAGCGTGCTTTTGCCGGCGCCGTTGGGGCCAACAACCGCAGTCAGCGAACCCGCCGCGAAGTGACCGCTGACGTGGTGCAGCGCCGGATGCTGCCGGTAGCTGACGGTGAGGTTGTCCAGCGTGACCATGGCGTTGTTCACGGTGTTCACCATGGTGCGATTTCCGCCGAAGCCCAGGCGACCGCCAGCCACAGCAGCGCCACGGCCGGCAACACCGCGAGCACCCGGCGCCAGGCCGGCCAGGCGAGGATGCTGCGGCGGCGCGGAGGCTGTGGGGGGAAGGGAGGAGGTGAAGCTGGCAAGGGAGTCGTCTTTACAAACAGGCGGGCCGGGAAGTTATCAAAAGCCACTCGGTTGCGGTAATAATGCAACTGAATTGCTGTATAGTCTAATGCAACATTGTTGCGTTATGTGCGCGCATTGCGAAAATACACTGCGCGCTCTTTTGCCAAACTCTTTCCGAACGGCTTCATCCCATGGCATCCGTCCAACCTGTCAGGCGTTCCAAAACCGAGCCCGGTATCACCGCCGACGCAGACCCGATTGATGTGCTGTTGTCAGCCCACGGCCTGCGCCGCACCAGCGCTGCGCGCCTGGTGCTGGGCTGGCTGCTGGCCCACCCGGACACCAGCTACACGCACGCGCAGCTGCAGGCCGCGCTGGGCGGCGACGATGATGCCGGCGAAGGCGTGACACTGGACCGCGTCACGCTGTACCGGCTGATCGACCGGCTCACGCAGGTGGGCTTGCTGCTGTGCCGAGTGGACGCCAATCGYGTGCGCCGTTACCAGGCCATGCCGAGCAGCGTGCATGCCATTCCCCACTTTGAATGCCAGAGCTGCCACCGCGACAGCCCCTTGTCGGGCGCGCTGTCGGGAAAGCGTTCGGGCGCCCTCAAGGCCAGCACCAAAGACCTGGAGCGCGCCGCGCAGACCGCGCTGGAGGCACTGAAGGCGCTGGGCTACCAGGGCATGAGCATGGACTTTGCCGTGCGGGGCGTGTGCGCCGACTGCGCCACCGGCGCGACTTCTTCATGATCAGTACACGGCAACTGGCTTACCGTTATGCCAACGGCCCCGAGCTGCGCTTCGCGGACGTGGACGTCGCGCAGGGTGGCACCTTGCTGCTGCGCGGTGCGTCGGGCTCGGGCAAATCCACCTGGCTGGCGCTGGCGGCGGGTTTGCTGGCGCCCAGTGAGGGCGACATCACGGTGGCCGGCCAGTCCATCAAGGCGCTGGGTGGACGTGCAGGTGACGCGTGGCGGGCAAAAACCATTGGTTTTTTGCCGCAGAAGCTTCACCTGAGCACGGCGCTCACAGTGCACGGCAACCTGGCCATGGCGCAGTGGGCCGCCGGCCAGCCGGACGACGAGGCCCGCATCGCCGAAGCGCTGGTCGCGCTGGATGTGCAGGCACTCGCGCAGCGCAAGCCGTCTCAACTATCAGGCGGGCAGGCGCAACGTGTGGCGCTGGCGCGTGCGGTGTTGCTCAAGCCGCGCGTGATCCTGGCCGACGAACCCACGGCCAGCCTGGACGACGACGCGGCTGCGGCGTCGCTGGCCTTGCTGCAAAGCGCGGCACAGCAGCAGGGCGCCACGCTGGTGATTGCCACGCACGATGCACGTGTCTGGGCTTTTTTTAAGGAAAAAAAGGGCCTGCAGTCCTTATTGGTCGAGCGCAAGCAGCTATGAAAACGATAGCATTCAAGACCGTTGTGTTTTCATGGCGCTACCTGTGGTCGCGGCCGCTGGCGGCGGCGCTGAATTTGCTGCTGCTCACCCTGGGGCTGGCCTCCATTACCTTTCTGCTGCTCGTCAGCCACCAGATCAGCCAGGCGTTTGACCGTGACGTGGCCGGCATCGATGTGGTGGTGGGCGCCAAGGGCAGCCCGATGCAGCTGATCCTGTCAGGTGTGTTTCACCTTGACGTACCGACGGGCAACGTGCCGCTGGCGGCGGTGAAGGAACTGGAAAGACATCCGCAGGTCGCCAGGATCATTCCGATCAGCCTGGGCGACAGTTTTCGTGGCTTTCGCATCGTGGGCACCACGCCCGACTACATCCACCATTACGACGCGCAGCTGGCACAGGGCGCGCTGTGGTCCAGGCCCATGCAGGCCGTCATTGGCGCGCAGGTGGCGCAGCAGACCGGCCTGAAAGTGGGCGACAGCTTTACCGGCACGCACGGCCTGGGCGGCGGCGGTGAAGAGCACAAGCTGAGCCCCTATGTGGTGTCGGGCATCCTGGCCGGCAGCCACACCGTGCTGGACCGCCTGGTGCTGACGGCCACCGAGTCCGTCTGGCAGGTGCATGAAACCGACACCGCGCTGGACGACGACGACCGCAAGGTGCTGGAAGAGGAACGCGAAATCACGCTGGCGCTGATCCAGTACAAGACGCCGCTGGCGGCCGTGACCTTTCCGCGCTACATCAACAGCAGCACCGAGATGCAGGCTGCGGCGCCGGCGCTGGAGATCACGCGCCTCTTGAGCATGGTGGGTGTGGGCACCGACGTGCTGCGTGCGCTGGCCGGCGTGCTGCTGCTGACGGCGGGCCTGAGTGTCTTCATCGCGCTGTGGGGCGCCGTGCGTGAGCGCCGGGCCGACCTGGCGCTGCTGCGCATGCTGGGTGCGCCACCGGCCCGCGTGGCCGGCCTGCTGCTGTGCGAAGCGCTATGGCTGGCGCTGCTGGCCACCGTGCTGGGGGTGCTGGCGGGGCAGGGGCTGACGGCGCTGCTGGCCTGGGGGCTGCAACTTGAAAAATCTGTCCTGATCGGTGCGCTGTCATGGCCGGTCGAGCTGGTCAGTGTGCCGGTGCTGGCTTTGGGTGTGGCGCTGGCGTCTGCGTTGCTGCCTGCCTGGGAAGCCTACCGGGTCAGTGTGTTTGAACTTCTCCAATCAAGGTAACTTCTTATGACAAACCTCTCTTCCATCAAAAAATTCCTCACCCTGTCTCCTGTTGCGGCCGCGTTTGCGGCGGTGGCCCTGAGCGCCACGTTCTCGCTGGCCCATGCGCAGCACAACGACAAGGAAACCAAGGAAGACATCCAGCGCCACCGCGCCATGGCCGCCGCCCATGAAAACGCCGCCAAATGCCTGGAATCGGGCAAGAAAGACGAAGTTTGTGAAAAAGAGCTGCAGGCCGCTTGCAAAGGCCTGGCCGTCGGCAAATACTGCGGGATGAAACACGTTCATTGACGTCCACTGACGTCACCGGGACGCCCCTGAAGTGGCCTCACCTTTTTTCTGGATTTTCTGGAGTACTGCATGACTGCCTCTTTTCGCCCTCGCACTCCAAGCCTTCACGGATTGAAGTGGGCATTGGCCTGCAGCACGCTGCTGGCCGCTGCAGGCCTTTCGGCGCAAACGCTGTCTTCACCGCTGGCGAATGGCGGCAAGCCTGCCGCGGCAGGGCCGGCGTTTGACATACCGGTCGGGCAGGGTGCGGGCGTGCATGGCGCCAACAGCCCGTTCCCACCGCTGGCGGCCCGCACGGACGTTGTGCCCTGGTCGGTGCTGACGGCGGTGAAAACCAAAAACGAGAAAAACCGGATCCTGCCGGTCTTCACCCTCGACCAGATGGCGCTGAACCAGAAAACCCAGCGCATCCAGGGCTTCATGATGCCGCTGGATCCGGGCGAAAAGCAAAAGCATTTTTTGCTGTCGTCAGTGCCGCTGACCTGCGCCTTCTGCCTGCCCGGCGGGCCCGAGAGCATGGTCGAAGTCAAAACCAAAACGCCGGTGAAATACAGCATGGAGCCGGTGGTGGTGGAGGGGCGCTTCCTGGTCCTGAACGACGACTCTTACGGCCTTTACTACCGCATTACGGATGCCACCAGCGTCAGGTAAGAGCCGCGCACAAAACTGCCGTGGCTGACGCTTTTTAAGCGGAGCCGTCCCGAAAAATACGGAGACGGCACCGCGACGGCCTGGCAACCCGCACGCTAAGATTGCGCAATGAACCAGCTTGTCTTCGTGTCCCTGCTTCCCGTCGTGTTGTTGATTGCTACAGGTTTCATAGCTGGTCGCGCACAGTGGGTAAGGCCCGGAGCGATAAAAGACCTTTCAAACCTGGTCTTTCTGCTGCTCACGCCAGCGCTGCTGTTTCGCACCATGAGCAAGGTGCGTATTGAGCAGCTGGACTTCAAGCCCGTGCTGGCTTACTTTCTGGCCGTGGTCGTGTTGTTTGGTGGCACCCTGCTGCTTCAGGGCTTTAACCGCCGCGCCGCCGTACTGGCACTGGCCAACACCTTCTCCAACACCGTCATGATCGGCATCGCGCTGGTCGGGTTGATGTATGGCCCCGAAGGGTTGGTGACGCTGTTTACGCTGGTCTCGGTGCATTCGCTGGTGTTGCTGACCAGCGCCACGGTGGTGCTGGAACTGGCGGTGGCGCACGAACAGAAGCTGGGCACGGCCGATGAAGTCACCACCGCACCACGCCACCCGGTGGCCACGGTGTTGATGGCCGTGAAAAACGCGCTGCTGCACCCGGTGCCGCTGCCCATCATGGCGGGCCTGCTGTTTGCGCAGACCGGCCTCACGATTCCCGCGGTGGTCGACAAGCCACTGGAATTGCTGGCCAATGCCTTCGGTCCGCTGGCGTTGGTGCTGGTGGGCGTGACGCTGGCCAACACGCGTGTGGGGGAGCACTGGCGCCAGGCGCTGGCTTTGGCTGGCGTGAAAAACCTGCTGCATCCCTTGCTGGTGTTCGGCTTGTGCCGCCTGCTGGGTGTGGGTGGCGTGCCGATGGCGGTGATGGTGGTGGCATCGGCCCTTCCGATCGGTGCCAATGTGTTTTTGTTTTCCCAGCGCTACAAGGTCGCGGAAGACCTGATTACTGCCAGTGTCGTGGTGTCCACCGCACTGGCCCTGGTGACGCTGACCATTGTGCTGCTGCTGGTCGGGCGGTTTGTCTAAATTTCATTCACGGAGCCATTGATGCAGTTCCTCCAGTCCCTGCCGGTATCGGCGCAAACCATCGGCCTGCTCCTGCTGTCCAACGTGTTCATGACCTTTGCCTGGTACGGACACCTGAAGAACCTGGCCACCTCGCCCTGGTATATCGCAGCGCTGATCAGCTGGGGCATCGCACTGTTTGAATACCTGCTGCAGGTGCCCGGCAACCGCATCGGCTTTACCCAGTTCAGCGTCGGGCAACTCAAGATCATGCAGGAGGTGATCACGCTCAGCGTGTTCGTGCCTTTTGCGGTGTTTTACCTGAATGAGCCGTTGAAACTCGATTACCTGTGGGCCGCGCTGTGCATGGTGGGCGCGGTGTATTTCATCTTCCGTTCCGCCTGAGTACCCGGTATCTGTCCCCGCCCCTGATTGGCCCTTGTGTATGCGCCGAGGAGCGCAGGGCCAAACGGATCAGGGCAAAAACTTGTTTGAGCCGCAGGCGAGTTGTTTTTGACCCCGGCTGGACCGAGCACCGCAGGTTGCCCGTAGCGAAGCGAAGGGACGCAGGAACCAGGGTCGCCTTTTCTTTGGTGACTTTCTTTTGGCGAAGCAAAAGAAAGTGAGTTGCATGCCGGGCAACCCCCGGCCAGCAGCCTAAGCAGTAAACCCACCGTCAGACACCCAAGCTACCTAAAATCCCGGGCGGTTAAACTTCTAGCTGTTACAAAAACGTCATATTTTTGACTTACTCCCTGAGGAACTGACATGCTGTTTGGCAAATTGCTGCCGCGCGAAGGCAATTTTTTCGAGATGTTCAACCAGCATGCCGAACGCATCGTCGAGGCCGCCCACGCGTTCTCGAACCTGGTCGCGAACTACGCTGACGTGCAAAAGCGCGAAGCTTTCAACCGCGAAGTCGACCACGCCGAGCGCGCCGCCGACCGCATCACGCATGAAGTCAACCGGGCGCTGCACAAGACTTTCATCACACCCATCGACCGCGAGCAGATCCACAAGCTGATCAACACCATGGACGACGTGGCCGACCTGATCCAGGATTCGGCGGAAACCATGGCGCTGTACGACGTGCGCCACATGACCGAAGACATCGTGCGGTTGACCGACCTGAGCGTCAAATGCTGCGAACGCCTGCAGGATGCCGTGGCGCTGATCGAAAAAGTCAGCGATGCCGCGACGGCTGAAGCGGCGCTCAAGACCTGCGAGGAAATCGACAAGCTCGAGTCCGACGCCGACCGCGTCATGCGCTCTGCCATGAGCCGGCTGTTCCGCGAAGAGCCCGATGTACGGGAAGTGATCAAGCTCAAGGCGGTGTACGAACTGTTAGAGACCATCACCGACAAGTGCGAGGACGTGGCCAACCTGATCGAGGGCATCGTCCTCGAGAACTCCTGATCACGGGCGCCTGAACCATGCAAACCGTACAGGCTGCCCTGTGGGTGGTGTTCCTGCTGGTCTTCCTGGCCATTGCGTTCGACTTCATGAACGGCTTTCATGACGCGGCCAACTCGATCGCCACCGTGGTGTCGACGGGTGTGCTCAAGCCGGGGCAGGCGGTGCTGTTCGCCGCCTTCTTCAACTTCCTGGCGTATTTCATCTTTCACCTGAGCGTGGCGGCGACCATCGGCAAGGGCATCGTGATGCCGGGCGTGGTGGACACGCATGTGGTGTTTGGCGCGCTGATGGGCGCCATCACCTGGAACATCGTGACCTGGTTTTACGGCATTCCCAGCAGCTCTTCGCATGCGCTGATCGGCGGCATCGTAGGGGCTGTGATTGCCAAGGCCGGCGCGAGTGCCTTGATCGCGTCGGGCGTTTTCAAGGTGGTGGCCTTCATTTTCGTGTCGCCGCTGCTCGGATTCTTGCTGGGCTCGCTGATGATGGTGGCGGTGGCCTGGGTGTGTCGCAGGACGACCCCGTCGAAGGCCGACCGGTGGTTTCGCCGGCTTCAGCTGGTGTCCGCCGGCGCCTACAGCCTGGGGCACGGCGGCAACGACGCGCAAAAGACGGCCGGCATCATCTGGCTGCTGTTGATCGCCGCGACCACCAGCAATGTGCAGGGCTTGCCCGTGTGGATGATGGCGACCACGGAACACCTGCCGATCTGGGTGGTCATCGTCTGCTACATCGCCATCGGCTTTGGCACCATGTTCGGCGGCTGGCGCATCGTGAAAACCATGGGCCAGAAGATCACCAAGCTAAAGCCCGTGGGCGGCTTCTGCGCCGAGACAGGCGGGGCGCTGACGCTCTTCCTGGCGACCGGGCTGGGTATTCCTGTTTCCACCACGCACACCATCACCGGCGCCATCGTGGGCGTGGGCTCCACGCAGCGCGCCTCAGCCGTACGCTGGGGCGTGGCCGGCAACATCGTCTGGGCCTGGATTTTCACCATTCCCGCTTCGGCCTTCGTGGCCGCGATCGCGTACTGGGTCAGCCTGCAAGTTTTTTGAACACCCCTGTCCGGGCTCACTGCAGAAATAGGTTCACCCCTATCGGGCTCACTTCGTGTAGCCCTTTTCCCCTTGCAGGGGACGGCGCCTGCGGCCCGGCAAAGCCGGCTCCGCGGCTGCCCGCTGGTAGCGCTTAAAGAACTCTTAAAGCCAGCATGAGCCGCGGGACTGGCTTTGCCAGACCGCAGGCGGGCGGCCCTCGCGGGGGGCAGGAAGCTACACGAAGTGAGCGACCGTGGGGGCTCTATCTACTGGCTGATTTTCTTGGCCTCTTCGACCTGGTACTCGAAGTAGCGTTGGAAGCTGAAGACTATGCTGGACATCAGTGAGATAGTGCCAAACAACAGCGCAAACACCACGGCGCCTATGGTCAGCCAGTTGGTGTTGCCCGCCTGGGTGGCCGGCGTGCCCGTGTTGTGCAGCGCATTCCATTTTTCCGTTGGCATCAGGCCGTAGTAAATGGCGGTCAATGCCGTGCCGGCCAGCGTAAAGCCCAGTAGCGGAATCAGCACCCAGGCGAGGTGGTCATCTTGCCCATAAAGCCGTACGCGCTCGACTCCCCACCAGCCCAGCGCCGCTGCGATGGGGTGCAGCCAGGCCCACACGTCGCCAAGGCCGAACAGGTAAAGACGGTGCACGCCGAGTTGACCGCCGATAAAAGCGAGCCAGGCGGCGAGGGTTTTGTTTTTGGGCGCTTTAGGGGCTTTGGAGGCGGTTGCTTGCATGCGGCGATTATGCGGCGAGTGCATCCACCGGCGGCTGCGTGTCGCCTGCGCCCAAGGTCTTTTCCATGATCACAATGTCGCGCCAGGCGCCGAACTTCCAGCCGCAGGAGGTAATGGTGCCGATCTCTTTGAAGCCAAGCGAACGATGTACGCCCACCGAGCCGGCGTTGGCCGAATCACCGATCACGGCCATGGCCTTGCGTACGCCCACCGCTTCAAGCCGTGCCAGCAGCTCGGCCAGCAACGCACGGCCCAGGCCCCTGCGATGCAGGTCAGGCGCGAGGTAGATCGAGTCTTCCACTGAGAACCGGTAGGCCGGGCGGGGCTTGAACCAGTTGCCGTAGGCAAAGCCCACAATTTTTCCTTCCTCCTCGGCGATCAGGTAGGGCAGGCCTTTGGACAGTACGTCAGCCCGGCGGGTCATCATGTCGGCCACGCTGGGAGGCTCGGTTTCGAACGTTCCTGTGCTGTGCAGGACGTGGTGGCCGTAAATGGCCGTGATGGCGGGAATGTCTTCTTCGCGGCTGGGGCGTATGAGGGGCATGTCTGTCGTGGTTTCGGGGATAGGAGAAGGGCGGGGAGGTGAATTTGGGCCAAAACCGTTCCACAGGCTATAATCTCAGGCTTTGCAGCAATTCGCTGGCCGGGTGGCCATGTCGTGTGTCTCAAGCGCTGCAGAACATTGGGGTATCTACCTTACCGGTAAGCCCCACCACCCGAAGGATAAATCATGGTCGTCATTCGACTTGCACGCGGCGGTTCCAAGCACCGTCCTTTTTTCAATATTGTTGTGGCTGACAAACGCGTTCGCCGCGACGGCCGTTTCATCGAGCGCATCGGTTTTTACAACCCGATTGCCAAAGGTGGCGAAGAAGGCCTGCGCATTGCGCAAGACCGCCTGACCCACTGGATCGGTGTGGGCGCCCAGCCGTCTCCTACCGTTCTGCGCCTGGTCAAGCAAGGTGCTACGGCTGCTGTCAAAACGGCCTGAAGAACTCGGTCTGATTTAGAGATTGATGCAGCCCGGCCTTCAATCGTCGGCAGGCTTGACGCCCTCAAGCCTTCCGCACGACGCCATCGAAGTCGGGCGCATCCTGGATGCATGGGGCGTCAAGGGCTGGGTGAAAATCCTGCCGCACAGCACCGATCCAGAAGCGCTTTTTGCAGCCAAATCCTGGTTTTTGCAGGCGCCTGACGCCAAATTCCGCCCGGGGTTCACCGTGTTTTCCGGCACCGTTTCACTGAGCGTGGACGAGGCCAAAGTTCATTCCGATACCGTCGTCGCCAAGTTTTTGGGCCTTGATGACCGCAATGCGGCCGAGGCCTTGCGTGGCGCACGCATCTTCCTGCCCCGCAGCAGTTTTCCTGCGGCCTCCAAGGATGAGTACTACTGGGTCGACCTGATCGGCCTGAACGTGGTCAATCGCGAAGGGGTGCCATTAGGCCTGGTGCGTGACCTGATGGCCACCGGCCCGCACTCGGTCCTGTGTGTGGAGTACACCGTCCAGCAGGAGGACGGCACGAGCCTGACCGCCGAACGCATGATCCCGTTTGTCTCCGTGTATGTCGACGCGGTGGATATCGCCGGCAAATGCATCACGGTTGACTGGCAGCCGGACTACTGATTTTTGTAGCCCGAAGGAGCTGTTGCCCTGAAGCGCCGGGCTCGCACACAATAGCCCCATGCGCTTCGACATCATCACACTTTTCCCCGAGCTTTTTGCGCCCTTCCTGGTCAGCGGCGTGACCCGCCGCGCCTACGAATCGGGCCTTGTTGAGGTGAAGCTCTGGAACCTGCGGGACTTTGCCGACGGCAACTACCGCCGCGTGGACGACCGGCCTTTCGGCGGCGGCCCCGGCATGGTGATGATGGCTGAGCCGCTGGCGCTGTGCCTTGAAAAAATACAGGCTGACCGTGCTGCGAATGGTGCGCCCAAGGTTCCCACGGTGCTTTTTTCTCCCGTGGGCAAGGCGCTGGACCATGCCGGCGTTGAAGGCTGGTCGGCCAGCGCCGGTGCGGTATTGATTTGTGGGCGCTACGAAGGGCTGGACCAGCGCTTCATCCAGGCCCATGTTGACCTGCAGATCAGCCTGGGCGATTTTGTGCTGTCGGGCGGGGAAATTGCCGCCATGGCCTTGCTCGATGCGGTGGCCCGGCTCCAGCCCGGCGTGCTCAATGACGAGGGCAGTCATCAGCTGGACAGCTTTAATCCTGCACTCGACGGCTTGCTGGATTGCCCCCATTACACGCGGCCCGAAAGCTGGCGCGGCCAGCCCGTTCCGACCACCCTGATGTCTGGAAACCACGCCCATATTGAGCGCTGGCGGCGTGAACAACGCCTGGCGCTGACGCAGCGCCAACGCCCGGAATTGGTGCAAATGGCACGGCAGAGTGGGAATTTGAGCGAAAGTGACGAGGCTTTTTTGGCCGATTTGGTCGAAAACCCGGACAAAGACGCTTGAAAAAGCACTGACTTGCTATAATCAAAGGCTTTTCGATCCTCTGGCGGCCACTGCAACCATCTGAACACCCGCGGGTGTTCCATGGATTTGCGGTCTTTAGCGTAGCGCGTGTATGAGCGAAGAAGTTAGATGGAATAAACCATGAATCTGATCCAGACCCTTGAGCAGGAAGAAATCGCCCGCTTGAACAAGACCATTCCCGTTTACGCTCCCGGCGACACCGTGATCGTGAGCGTCAATGTGGTGGAAGGTACGCGTAAACGCGTGCAGGCTTTTGAAGGTGTGGTGATTGCCAAGCGCAATCGCGGCCTCAATTCCAGCTTCATCGTTCGCAAGATCTCTAACGGCGAAGGCGTGGAACGTACGTTCCAGGTTTACAGCCCGCTGATCGCGAAGATTGAAGTCAAGCGCCGTGGTGATGTGCGCCGTGCCAAGCTGTACTACCTGCGTAGCCGCAGCGGCAAATCCGCACGTATCAAGGAAAAGCTGGGCGCCAAGGCTGCCTAAAAGCACCTCCGCCCTGAAAAGCCGCTCTGTCGAGCGGCTTTTTTTTGCCTGCTAACCTCTCACTCCATGAACAACACCCGGCCCCTGCCGAAGTTTGACCCGCGCAGCATCCCGGTGCTGGGTATTGATGACCATCTGGCGGGGGTCCCTTCGGCGCACCTTTCACCGGAGGCCCTGCGCCAGCGTTTTCGGCATCCGCCTGTGTGGACTCCCGAACACAGCGTTGAAAAGACATTCACCGACCGCACGCCTGCGCTGGCTGCGGTGCTGATTCCGCTGGTCATGCGGGACGAGCTGACACTGCTGCTGACGGAGCGGACCACCAACCTGTCCACGCACTCAGGCCAGGTCGCCTTGCCCGGCGGCCGTACGGATGAAACCGACCGCGATGCGGTAGACACCGCGCTGCGGGAAGCGCACGAGGAGGTGGGCTTGCCGCGCGACCATGTGGAGGTGCTGGGCACCTTGCCGACCTACGTCACCGGTACCGCTTTCATCATCACGCCGGTGGTGGCGCTGGTGAGGCCCGGGTTCGTGCTGCAGCCCAATCCGGGTGAAGTCGCAGATGTCTTCGAGGTGCCGCTGGGCTACCTGATGAACCCGGCCAATCATCGCCGCCACGAGATGGAGTTCGACGGCGCCCTGCGCCAATGGCTTTCCATGCCGTACTCAGACCCCTCCGTGGAAGGTGATGGCAACGAGGCCAGGGAGCGTTATATCTGGGGCGCGACGGCCGGCATGCTGCGTAATCTCTATCGTTTTCTGGTGGCTTAGCCCACCACCGTCCAGGCTCACTTCGTGTAGCCTGTTCCCCCCTTCCAGGGGGCGGCGCCTGGGGCCGGCGAAGCCGAAAAATTAGCACACCCCTATCGGGCTCACTTCGTGTAGCCCTTTTCCCCTTGCAGGGGACGGCGCCTACGGCCTGGCAGAGCCAGTTCCGCGGCCCCTGCTCGCACGGGCCCCGCTGGGTTGTGCTAACTGAACTCTTAAACCCAGCATGAGCCGCGGGGCTGGCTATGCCAGACCGCAGGCGGGCGGCCCCCTCGGGGGGCAGCGCATTACACGAAGTGAAAAGCGTGGGGGCCAAGTTATGATTCCTCATGAGCTTTTTTGCCGTTTTGTTTGCACTCATCATCGAACAGGCCCGTCCGCTGGCCCGCGGCAACTGGATTCATGCGGGATTTCGGGGCTGGGCCCGCTGGACCAACCGCAGCCTGGATGCCGGCAAACCGCACCACGGCTGGATCGCATGGACGGTCGCCGTGCTGGTGCCGGCGCTGGTCACCTTCCTGATTCACTGGCTGCTGTGGACCATCAACCCCGTGCTGGCTTTTGCATGGAACGTGGCAATCCTCTATGTCACGCTGGGCTTTCGGCAGTTCAGCCACTACTTCACGGACATACGCGACGCGCTGGATGACGGCGACGAAACGACAGCGCGCGAATTGCTGGCGCAGTGGCGCCAGGTCGATGCGAGCGAGCTTCCGCGCAGCGAAATTGTCCGCCACGTGATTGAATATTCGGTGCTGGCCGCGCACCGCCATGTGTTCGGCGTGCTGGGCTGGTTTTCGGTGCTCGCTGCGCTGGGGCTGGGGCCCGCAGGCGCCGTGCTCTACCGCATGAGTGAGTTCGTTTCACGCTACTGGGCCTATAAAAGAAGGACCGCCGCCGCTGCAGGCGAGGGCGCCAGCACGGCGCTGCAGCTTGCCGCAAGCCGTGCCTGGGGCGTGATTGATTTTGTGCCCGCCCGTGTCACCTCGCTGGGTTTCGCGGTGGTCGGCAGTTTTGAAGACGCCATTGATGCCTGGCGCAACTACACGCATCGGTTTCCAGCTGGCGCACCTTCGGCCTCTGAAAACCGCAACGACGGGATCATCCTGGCTGCTACGTCCGGTGCCGTGAACGTGCGCCTGGGCGGCGAAGCGCTCAAGACCACGTTTTCGGCGGACACCTCGCAAAGTTTCCAGGCGGGTGGCCTGGATGCGGAAGACGGCATCGCCACAGAAGCCACGCCTGGCCGGGAGCCCGAAGTGGCGCACCTGCGAAGCATCGTGGGGCTGGTGTGGCGTTCCGTGGTGCTGTGGATGGTCTTGCTGGCGCTGCTGACCCTGGCACGCCTGCTCGGATGAGCGGCAGCCTGCCTTCCGGGCAATCCTTCTGGAGCCCTGCGGTGCGCGGTCTTGTGCCGTATGTGCCGGGGGAGCAGCCCGGTGTTGCGGACCTGGTCAAGCTCAACACCAACGAGAACCCATACCCGCCATCGCCCCGTGTCGTTGCCGCCATCACGGCCGCGGCGCAAAACGGCCTGCAGCTTTATCCCGACCCGCAGGCCAATGCACTCAGGCGGGCGATTGCCGGCTACCACGGCATAGACACCGGCCAGGTGTTTGCTGGGAATGGTTCGGATGAAGTGCTGGCGCACGCTTTCTGCGCATTTTTCCGCCACGGCCAGCCGCTGTTGATGCCGGATGTCAGCTACAGCTTTTACAGGGTGTACTGCGGGCTCTATGGCATTGAGGCCGGGCTCGTGCCGCTGGATGCGTCCCTGCGCATCCATGTGGCGGATTACACCGCGCCATGCGCGGGCGTGGTGATTGCCAACCCGAACGCGCCCACCGGCACCGGCCTGCCGCTGGCGCAGATCGAGCAACTGTTGCAGCAACAGCCCGAGCGGGTTGTGCTGGTAGACGAAGCCTATGTGGATTTCGGCGGCGAAACCGCCATTGAACTGATTGCGCGTTATCCCAACCTGCTGGTGGTGCACACGCTGTCCAAGTCGCGCTCGCTGGCCGGATTGCGCGTTGGTTTTGCCGCCGGCCAGCGCCACCTGATTGAAGCCCTTGAGCGGGTGAAAGACAGCTTCAATTCCTATCCGCTGGACCGCCTGGCCATCGCCGGTGCCGTGGCGGCTTACGAGGATCGTGCTTATTTTGAAGCGACTCGCACGGCCGTGATCCAGAGCCGTGATCTGTTAAGCCGGCAGCTGCAAGGCCTCGGCTTTGACGTCTTGCCATCGCAGGCCAACTTCCTGCTGGCTCGCCATCCTGGCCACGACGCAGCGGCCTTCGCGGCCGGCTTGCGCGAAAAAAACATCCTGGTGCGCCATTTCAGGCAGCCGCGCATCGACCAGCATTTGCGCATCAGCGTGGGCACGCCGGCGCAGTGTGAGGCGCTGGTGCAGGCCTGCCGCGAGCTGCTCAAGGCCTGACGCTATTGCCCGGACGGGCGCTGCCCGTCAGTTCCCGTCAATATCGGGGTTGCGACAGCTCGGCAAATAGTTCGCTATACAAACGATAGCGGCTTGCGCTGATTCCGTCTGGGCTGGGCCCCGATTTGACCTTTGAAATCACCCCGCAACCCGGCTCATGCAGGTGGGTGCAGTTGTAGAACTTGCAGTCCTGGGCGTGCGCCTTGAGGTCGGGCATGTAGTTGGCCAGCTGCACTGGGTCAATGTGGTGCAGCCCGAACTCCTGAAAGCCCGGCGAATCAATCAGCGCGGTGCTCCTCTGACCGTCCGTCCCGGTATTCACCCAGTACAGCGTGGTACTTGTGGTGGTGTGTTTGCCTGAATTGAGGGCCTGCGATATTTCCGCCGTCAGCACCCGTGCATCGGGCACCAGCAGGTTGGTCAGGCTGCTTTTGCCCGCGCCTGAAGGTCCCAGCACCAGCGTCTTTTTGTCCCGCAGCAAGTCCGTCAGTTCCTGCAGTTCCGGGTGCGGGGCATCGGCCGGCCCGCTTGCCGCTGTTTTGGGCTTGATGGCCAGCGAGAGCATTCTGTAGCCCATGGCCCGGTAGGGCGCCAGCTTGGCCCAGGCGCGCCCGAAAGGCTCGGTGAGGTCGCTTTTGTTAAGGGCGATGATGGGGGTGATACCCTCTGCTTCAGCGGCAATCAACGCGCGGGTCAGCTGGCTTTCCGAGAACTCGGGCTCGGCTGCGATGAGGATCAGCACCTGGTCGAGGTTGGCGGCGAAGGACTTGGTGCGCATCTCATCCTGCCGGTAAAACAGGTTGCGGCGCTCTTCAATTTTCTCGATGGTGCCTTCGTCTTCGGAAGGCAGCCAGCGAATGCGGTCTCCCACCACGGCCTGGCTTTTTTTGCCGCGCGGGTGGCAGATCACCCGTTCACCGGTGTCGGTCTCCACCAGCACGTGCCGGCCAAAACCCGCCACCACCAGCCCGGGCCGCGTGCCCGCGACGGGGGCAGCGGCAGGGCGTGCTGGTTTGCTCAAGCCAGCAAGGCGTCAACCTTCGACGCGCAGAAAAAATCACTGACAGAGACACCATCGACGTCGTGCGTGTTGAAACGCACCGTGCATTTGCCGTAACTCACGGCCAGGTCGGGGTGATGGTCTTCGGCATTGGCAATGAAAGCCAGTGCATTGACGAAGGCGATGGTCTCGTAGTAGTTCTTGAAGCTGTAGGTTTTTTCCAGTGAACCGTCGATCAGGCGCCAGCCCAGGGCCTGCTCGCCATTGAGCTTGCTCAACTGGGTGACGATTTCCGTGGCGCTCAGGGCGCGGCGGTTTTGGTGGATCGGGTTGCTCATGTCGCGGTGCTTTCAACAGAAGGAATCATGCGGCCCAGCCGTTCGGAGGCGGGCGGATGCGAATAGTAAAACTTCACAAATACCGGGTCGGGCGTGAGGGTGCTGGCATTGTCCTGGTAGAGCTTGAGCAGGGCGCTCTGCAAATCCTTGCCGTCCGTTTGCGCCACGGCATAGGCGTCGGCCTCGAACTCATGCTTGCGCGAGAACTGGGCGAACACCGGCGAGATGAAGAAGCTGAAGAGCGGCACCACCAGCAAAAAGAGCAGCAGCGCCAGGGCGTCATTGGCGCCGGTGAGGTTGGGCCGCACGCCCAGGCCGGTATAGAACCAGACCTGTGACGACAGCCAGCCCAGCAAGGCGAAACCGGCCAGGCTCATGGCAAACATCGAGACGATGCGTTTGATGATGTGCTTGTGCTTGAAATGGCCCAGCTCATGCGCGAGCACGGCGTCAACTTCACCGGGGTTGAGCTGTTTGAGCAGGGTGTCGTAAAACACCACGCGCTTGGCCGCGCCGAAGCCGGTGAAATAGGCATTGGCGTGGGCCGAGCGTTTGCTGCCGTCCATCACGAAGAGGCCTTTGGCCGCAAAGCCGCAGCGCTGCATCAGGGCTGTCACGCGCGCCTTCAGTGTCTCGTCTTCGAGCGGTTTGAACTTGTTGAACATCGGCGCGACGACGGTGGGGTAGAGCACCAGCACCAGCAGGTTAAAACCCATCCAGGCACCCCAGGCCCACAGCCACCACAGGCTTCCCGCGCTGCCCATCAGCCACAGGATGAGCGCCACGATGGGCAGGCCGATGACGATGCCGACCAGCGTCGACTTCACCAGGTCGGCCAGCCAAAGTTTCAAGGTCATCTTGTTGAAGCCGAAACGCTCTTCAATGCGGAAGGTGCTGTACAAGGTGAAGGGCAGGTCGAGCAAACCGCTGATGAGGCCAAAAGCGGCCAGCAGGGCCAGCTGCGGCACCAGCGCGCCCCAGGCGGCCAGGCCCGAACCGGCTATCGCCTGGTTCAGCATGTCGATGCCGCCCAGTAGCGTCCATCCCAGCAGCACGGCGGCGGCGAAGGCCATCTCCAGCATGCCGAAGCGTGCCTTGGCGATTGTGTAGTCGGCTGCCTTCTGGTGCGCCTGCAGCGAAATGGTGGCCGAGAAGGCGGCGGGCACCGCGTTCCGGTTCCGTGCCACATGGCGGATCTGCCGCGAAGCCAGGTAGAACTTCGTGAGCAGCCCCAACACCAGAAAGGCGGAAAACACCCCGGTGAAAACAAGCGAATAGTCGGTCATGGCTGGCAGTTTAGGCGATCAGCGAGAATCGCAAGATGCCTGAAACTGAACCCCTACTCAAAAAATCAGACCAGAACCTCGTCTGGCTGGACTGCGAAATGACCGGCCTCGACCCGGAAAAAGAGCGCCTGATCGAGATCGCCGTCATCGTCACAGGCCCGCAACTCACGCCGCGCATTGAGGGCCCGGTTCTGGCGATCCACCAGACCGACGAGTTGCTGGACCAGATGGACAACTGGAACAAGGGCACCCATGGGCGCAGCGGCCTGATCGACAAGGTCAAGGCCAGCACCGTGGACGAGGCAGATGCCGAAGCGCAGATTCTGGCTTTTTTGGCCCGATACGTTCCCAAGGGTGTTTCACCGCTGTGCGGCAACACCATCAGCCAGGACAGGCGCTTCCTGGTCAAGTACATGCCCAAACTCGAAGCCTTCCTGCACTACCGCAACGTTGACGTCAGCACCTTCAAGGAACTGGCCAAGCGCTGGAGTCCCGAGGTTTACAGCGCCTTCAAAAAGCGCCAGAGCCACACCGCCCTGGCCGATGTGCACGAGTCGATTGACGAACTTGAGCACTATCGGCAACACTTCCTGAAGTGAATTCTGCGTAAGTCATTTCGGGGTTTTAGCCAGACAGGACAAGCGCAAGCAGCTATTGAAATGATAGCGGGTGCGCACGGTACAGGCTGACGGCAGGAAGCCGCGATGCCCCCGGTTGAGCAGGGGACTGGTAGAAACCCGTAAAGCACGCTATAATCGTGGGCTTGCAGTGCACTGGGTGCCCTGCATTTGTACATCTACCTCACACTTTTGATTCCAATAACGGAGTCACCGCTTCGGGCACATTTCTGCTGCCTGGACCGCATATTCGTTTGATGGTTGATGTTTTATTAACCATGAACGAATCCTCCGCATCGCGGGGGTGAAGTTTCCTGTTCCTTCGCCAAAAGCGTTGCGGACAGGTGATTAGTGAGAAAAAACATGACTGACTCTTTTGAGGCTCGTGGCGACGTTTTGCCCGACACAAATATTGATACCGCCGCTGAGGCCGTGATCCACGTGATTCCGGACTTCTCTTCGGACGAGCCTTCGATGGCTCCCACCTCCCTGGAAGCCGTTGCAGCCGAACCCAATGGTTTCGTGAAGTTGGGCCTGGCCAAGGAACTCCTGCAAGCTGTCGCCGACATGGGTTTCACCCAGCCGACGTCCGTGCAGATGGCCACGATCCCCAAGGCCATGCAGGCCCTGGACCATGACGCCAAAAGCGACCCCAAAGCCAAATTCACCGACCTGCTGGTTTCCAGCCAGACCGGTAGCGGCAAGACCGCAGCCTTCCTGCTGCCCGTGCTGCACACCCTGCTGAAACAGCAGGAAGAAGCCGAGCGTTTTGAGCGCTCCGAATTTGAACGCCTGAGCGCCGAAGCCGTCGCCCGCGGCGAAGCACCCCTGAAAAAACCCAAGCGCAAGGACCCGACCAGCCCGCGCAACTTCAAGGCTGCCACGCCCGGTGCACTGATCCTGTGCCCGACGCGTGAATTGGCCCAGCAGGTTTGCGCCGACGCAATCGACCTGGTTCGCCATTGCCGCGGCCTGCGCATTGCCAACGTGGTGGGCGGTATTCCTTACCAGCTGCAAATTGCCAAGCTGCAAAATGCCGACCTCGTGGTGGCCACCCCCGGCCGCCTGCTCGACCTGCAGCGCAGCATGCAGATCAAGCTGGACCAGGTGCAGTTCCTGGTCGTCGACGAAGCCGACCGCATGCTGGACCTCGGCTTTGCCGACGACCTGACCGAAGTCAACCAGCTCACGATCGAGCGCAAGCAGACCATGATGTTCAGCGCCACGTTTGCGCCGCGCATCATGCAACTGGCCACGCGTGTGATGCGCCAGCCGCAGCGCGTCGAGATCGACTCGCCGCATGAAAAACATGCGTCGATCACCCAGTCTCTGCTGTGGGCCGACAACATGACCCACAAGCGCAAGCTGCTGGATCATTCGCTGCGCGACACCACCATGAACCAGTCGATCGTGTTTGCCTGCACCCAGGTTGAATGCGACGGCCTGGCCAATGACCTGGTGCAGGAAGGCTTCAGCGCTGTGGCGCTGCATGGCGCACTGGGCCAGGGCCTGCGCAACCGCCGCCTGATGGCTTTCCGCGACGGCCGTGTCCAGATCCTGGTCGCTACCGATGTGGCTGCCCGCGGCCTGGACGTTCCGTCGATCACCCACGTGATCAACTACGGCCTGCCGATGAAAGCCGAAGACTACGTGCACCGCATTGGCCGTACCGGCCGCGCCGGCCGCGAAGGCCAGGCGATCACGATTGCCGAGTTCCGCGATCGCCGCAAGATCCAGGACATCGAGCACTACATGCAGCAGAACCTCAAGCCCAGCGTGATCGCCGGTCTGGAGCCACAGCAGCGCTTTGCCCCGACCTCCGATCGCCCACGCGGCAACTTCGGCGGTGACCGCGGCGACCGCGGTGGCCGCAGCTTCGGCGGTGGTGGTGATCGTGGCGGCTATGCCGGCCGCAAGCCTGCAGGTGGCTTTGGCGGTGGTGCTGGCGGTGGCGGCTTCGGCGCACCTCGTCACAACGACCGTGACGATCGTGCTCCCTTCCAGGGCCGCGCTCCTGGACCACAGGGTGGCTATGGCGACCGTTCCGGTTTCAATGACCGCGGCCCGCGCCGTCAGGATGACCGTGGTTTTGGTGGCGGCAACAACACCGGCTTTGCGCCGCGTGAAGACCGCAACTTCGCTCCGCGCAACGAAGGCTTTGCTTCCCGCAATGAAGGTTTCGCACCGCGCCCTGACTTTGCCAACCGCAAGCCTGGTTTTGCCAAGCCTGCCGGCAAGGTGTTTGTGCCCCGCGATGCGGCCAAGAAACCCGGCAAGTTCTCCAAGCCCTTTCGCGATTGATGCTTAATTAAGCATCGCCAGCAAGGGCAAATAAAAAAGCCGCCCCGGACAATGTCTGGGGCGTTTTTTTTTATGGCCCCGTGCGGACTGGGGGCCGCACCCGCGGACACCTGCAACGCCCGCTGAAGTTATGATGCGATGGCCGCGCCGGCAGTCCGGCGCTTGCCAAAAAACACATCCACATGCACGCAGCCGCCTGGCCTCCTCTTTCAAAGAACTGACTCTTTGCTTCCTGCGCACCCGGACGTCCGTCCTGTTGCAAGGCTGAAGCACTGCCCGCACTCGCCGGATCGCCCCAGGCGGGGTGCCTGATCCCGACCGCCTTTTTCATTTGTGACGATCCCGCATCGTCCGCGGTCACGTTCATCTCTCTTTTTTGGAAATCGTCATGTCCCTGTTCAATACCCTGGTGGCCTCTGCCATCCCGCTGGCGCCGCACGCGCTGATCCGCAAAGTCTCGCGCCGTTATATCGCCGGTGACACCGTGGCCGATGCGATCAACCGCATCGTGGCGCTCAATATCGATGGTTTTTCCGCGACCGTCGACGTCCTGGGCGAAACCGTCAAATCCTTGTCTCAAGCCGACGACACGACGCGCGAATACCTCAAGGTGCTTGAAGCGATCGCGCGTGAGGGACTGCGCGCGAACATCTCGGTCAAACCGACAGCGCTCGGCCTGCTGCTCGACGCGGCCCATTGCGAGCGCAATCTGGAACGCCTGCTCGACGCAGCGAAGGCGCACTCAATTTTTGTGCGCATCGATATGGAGGACGCCAGCTGCACGCAGCGCGAGATCGACTTGTTGCTGCGCCTGAAAAAGCGTGGATATGCCAATGTCGGCCTGGTGCTGCAGGCCTACCTCAACCGCACCGATGACGATATTGGCCCGCTGCTCGGCGCGAGTGAAAACCTGCGCGTCTGCAAAGGCATCTATGTCGAGGCGCGCGAGCATCTCGTGGAGGGCGCCTGGCACGACCGGCGCGCGATCAACCCGCACTTCCTGCGCCAGATCGCGCGTTGCTTTGACAGCGGCACCTTTGTCGGCGTCGCGACGCATGACGAGGAACTTGTGGACCAGGTGATCACACTGGCGCGTAGCCGACGTGTGGCCAACTCGACGTTCGAGTTCCAGATGCTGCTCGGCGTGTGTGAAGGCCTGCGGGACCGGCTGTTGGCCGAGGGCTACGCGGTCCGCATCTATGTGCCTTGCGGCAAGGACTGGTACGGTTACAGCATGCGGCGCATCAAGGAAAATCCGCGCATCGCGGGTTATCTGGTGCGCGCCTTGTTGACTCGCTGAGCGCTTCAGCTCATGCCGTTGCGGCTGGCCAGTTCGACAAACAACGCCGACTGGTCCAGGTCCGTCAGGCCGTTTTCAACACCTTCGGCATAGAGCCGCTCAAAGAGTGCCGTGACCGGTGCTTCAAAGCCGATCTCCTGTGCGGTGGCCAGCGCATTGCGCATGTCCTTGAGCTGGATGTCCATGCGGGCGCGCGGCGCGAAGTCGCGCTCCAGCATGCGCTGGCCGTGCAGCTGCAGCACGCGGCTGTCGGCAAAGCCGCCGGTAATCGCTTCCTTGACTTTGGCCATGTCGGCCCCGCCGCGCGCGGTGAACAGCAGGGCCTCGGCCACCGCGCCTATGGTGATGCCCACAATCATCTGGTTGGCCAGCTTGGTGAGCTGGCCGCTGCCGTGCGGGCCCACGTGAACGGCGTGGCCAAAGTGCTTGAGCACAGGCAGGGCCCGCGCGAAGTCTTCCGCCTTGCCGCCGGCCATGATGGCCAGCGTGCCGCTTTGCGCGCCGCCCGGGCCGCCTGAAACCGGCGCATCCACATGGGCGATGCCCAATGCGCCCAGGCGAGCTGCATGGTCGCGCGCTTCGCGCGGCTGGATGGAGGCCATGTCCAGAAAGAGCGCGCCCTGTTTCGTCGCGGCGGCCACGCCCTGCGTGAACAGCACGTCTTCCACGACCGGGCCGCTTTCGAGCATGCTGATGACGATGTCGGCAGCGGCCACCGCGGCACTGGCTTGCGTATGTTGCGTGGCGCCTAGCGCCGCCAGCGGGCCGGCCTTGCCCGGCGTGCGGTTCCATGCCTGCAGCGTGTAGCCCGCTTCGCACAGACGCCTGGCCATGGGCAGGCCCATGATGCCCGTACCCAAAAATGCGATGCGGGGCAGGGGCGTGTCGCTGGTGATGGTCAATTCGTGTCCTCGGAATGGCTTTGAGTCATCATGAAGGAACCGGCGGGAAGAAGGCTGTCAGGCAGCTTTCTAGGCCGCTTTTTTCAGCGCCGGCGCAAACATGCTTTCCATCTCCTGGCGCACTTTCCAGGCGTGGGTCGATGTGTCCATCGCCACATCGGCCCAGCTCAGGCTCTGCCCCTTTTTGACTGCGCGCACGACCTTCACGTTATGCGCCAGGCCCAGGGGCAGCCCGCCCATCTTCATGGAAGTATCGGCCGGCAGCAGCTTGCCCCACACGGTATAGCCGCCTTCGCCGTCCAGCATGTCGCCGGGTTTCAGGTCACGTTTGGCAGTGGCCACCACATCGGCGTTCCAGCAGGTCGCCACACCGGTGGGTTCACCGCGCAACGCCACGCTGGCCACGGACACGCCGACTTCCAACCCGATCAGGTGCCAGCGTTTGTACAAGGTGAAGTAGCGCCCGCTCGGGTCGGTGTGGGCGTTGTATTCCTCAAAACAGTTCTTGATGTAGTCGGTCTCGGCTTCAACGGTGACCCAGACGCCCATGCGGATGTCGTAGGGAATCTTGCGGCCGTTGGCTTCCAGCGACGAGATAACTTCGACCATGCCCTTGCGTTCGAGAACGCCACCTTCACTGATGGGCCGTGTCACGTACGGAATGTCTTCCACGCTGGCCGGCGGGTAGAGCAGGCCGTTGCTGGGCACGGTCAGGCCCGTGGCGTTGGCCACGGCAGTCGATTCGATGGAAGGCTTGGATCCGTCGAGAAAGCTGTTGAACATCTTCGGGTTGAGCCCGCCGCGCGCGGCCTGCTCGGGCGTGAGGCCGTAGTTGCCCCACACCGTTTCGGGCGTGGATTCGCAAAAATGCGGCAACCACTTGTGGCCACGGCCCGCCGCCACCACCGGGAAGCCGCAGGTGCGCGCCCAGTCCACCAGGTCGCAAATGAGTGCCGGCTGGTCACCGAAGGCCAGCGAATACACCACGCCGGCCTCCGCCGCCTTGCGCGCCAGCAGCGGGCCGCAGAAAGCGTCGGCTTCCACCGTCACGTTGACCACATGCTTGCCGTGTTCAAAGGCTTTCAGGCAATGCTCTACCGCCGCAATCGGGTTGCCGGTGCATTCCACAATGATGTCGATCTGCGGATGTGTCACCACCGCCTGCCAGTCGTCGGTGACCCAGGTTGCTCCTGTTTTGATAGCTGCTTGCGCTGATTCAGATTGGGCTGCAGCCGAATTCCACCCTACACGGGCAAGGTTGGCGCGCGCCGCGTCGGGCGACAGGTCGGCAATCGCCACCAGGTGCACGCCCGGTGTCCGCGGCACTTGCGCCAGGTACATGGAGCCGAATTTGCCGGCGCCTATGAGGCCTATGCGCACCGGTTTGCCTTCGGCCGCGCGCTGCTGGAGTTTGGTGTAAAGGTTCATGGATGAGGGGTCTTGCTGATTAATTTCGATAGATCTTGTTTGCTTTTGGACCGAAGATGAAGGGGGTTGTCATCTCAGGTAATTCCAATTTGCGCAGTTCGATAAGGTCTTTGTATTGACTCGTTCTTGATTCCGCGCATTCGATGTACATGGTTTTTTTTTCTCCCACGCGTACTACGACGCCCGCTTCTTCTTCAGGGAAACGCGCTGAGGAAAATTGGTACACGGTGTACGACGCTTGGCCGATTTTGAAATGAAGATTACCTGCACCTGTCCAACCATTCGGGCTACGTACGGAAAACTGAAACGCTTCCCTGGCGTGCATTTGAGTCGTAGCCGGATATGTCAGCTCGGGAGTCTGACCTAGTTTGCCAAAACGGTATTGCATGTAGGCATTCGCTGATGTCTGGGCAGATGTGCGGCAAATCGACATGTGTTTATCGCTTTTCCCCGCGATTGGGCACGACAACACGACCAGCTCGTGCGTTTCGCAATGAGTGCCTGGACCACCGAGTTCCTCGGCAATTGCGAGTGGTGCAATAAATTGGCCAATTCCGAAAGCGATACAAGCCAGGCGATTCATATTCATCATCAGTTCTCCCAATGGTTACGCAGCCAATTTCAGTTCTTCCATCGACGTTTGCAGCGCGCTCGCCGGCACGCCGTCTTTCCACGGCAAGTCCACCGGGTAGTCTTTGAGCAGGCAGTCGTCGGGCAGGCATTCAATCGGCGTGAAGTCGCGGTGGGCGATGTATTCAGGGCGTTTGTGGCGGCGGATGTGGTTGCTCACCGCGCACAGGCTCAGGTAAACGCTTACCCGGTTGAAGGGCGAAAGGTTGCTGCCCGAGGCGTGCACCAGGCAGGAGTGAAAGAGGATCATCGAGCCGGCCGGGCCCTTGGGGCTGACGATGCCGCCTTGCTTTCCACCGGCGCGCTGCACCAGCTGGCGGATCAAATCGTTGTCCACCGTCCAGAGCGGGTAGCTGGTGGTGGTGAGGTCGTGTTTGGCATCGACCACGCCCTTTTTGTGGCTGCCGGGGATGAACATCAGCGGGCCGTTGTGCTCGGTCACGTCGTCCATGAAAATGGCCACGTTCATCGCGCGTTCGGTGGGCATCATGTCGTCGTTCAGCCAGGTGCCATAGTCCTGGTGCCATTGCCACACGTCGCCTTCAAACGCCATCTTGCCGTTGATCTTGAACTGGTGCATGTAGAGCTTTTCGCCCAGCAGGTCTTCCACCGGCTCGATCATGCGCGGGTGCCGCGCGAGCCGGGCAAACGGCTCGCTGTACATGTGCGCGGCGAAGTTGGTACGCACCGCGTCCTTGCCTTTTTCACGCACGTTGTAGTCTTCGCGCCGGCTGTAGAGCTCGGGCACGGCATCGTTGAGCGCCCGGGTTTCTTCAGGCGTGAAGAGGCCG
Source organism: Polaromonas sp. P1_F1 (assembly GCF_056405795.1). Classification (NCBI taxonomy): domain Bacteria; kingdom Pseudomonadati; phylum Pseudomonadota; class Betaproteobacteria; order Burkholderiales; family Comamonadaceae; genus Polaromonas; species Polaromonas sp. P1_F1. The sequence goes on along the minus strand of NZ_JBFUBJ010000001.1, from coordinate 171,830 downwards.
GGGAAAAACAGGTAGCCGTCGCGGTCGAATTGCGCAAGTTGTTCCGGGGTCAGTTTCATCGCATGTCTCCTGTTGCGTGTTGTCGGGTGTTCAGGGCGCCGCGCGGGCGCCGGTTTGGCCGAGTGCGCTGGACAGCAGTTTTGCCAGGTTGTGGCCCGCTTCCTCGCCATGCTCGCGGATCAGCGCTTCGGCCTGGGTTTCATCACCGGCCGCGATGGCCTCGGCAATGGCTTCGTGCTCATCCCAGATCGATTCGCGCATGGTTGATACCTGCAGCACAGCACCCATGGCGCGGCGGATGTGGTGCCAGTGCAGCTGGGCGCTCTGGGCGATCAGCGGGTTGCCCGAGGCGGTGTAAATGGCCGCGTGAAATTGCGCGTCGGTCGCCATCATGGCCTTGACGTCACCGCCCCGCGCGGCCTTTCGGCCCCGGCTGATCAGTTGCGGGTCGAGCCGGCAGCGGCCTTGCGCGGCCAGCCGGGCGGCCAGTGCATCGAGTGCGCTGCGTACCTGGTAGATCTGCACGAGCCAGGCCACGTCCAGTGGCGCCACCAGCACGCCGCGCCCCGGGGCGTCCAGTACAAAGCCGTCCTTCTTCAAAAGGCGCAAAGCCTGCAGTACCGGTTGTCGCGACACCGCGAGTTGCTCGGCAATGTCTTCCTGCATGATGCGCGCACCCGGCGCCAGCGAGCCTTCGCTGATGGCGTCCAGCAGGCTGCGGTAGACCTGGTCGACGAGGTCGGGCGTGGATTCGATTTTGATCAGTTGTTGTGGCATGTTAGTACTCTGTATACAGAATACATTGCGACTGAAGACCTGAAGTTTCGGGTTTACCCGTAAATGGTTGCGGGCGGCCGGGCTGTGCCAAGATGGCACATTGAAGCCGCTTCGACACTTTCAGGAGAAGAACAATGACCCAGCCCGATCCCGCCTGGCTTGACCGCATGTACAACAACCGGGCTTTGGTACCGGACCACGGGGTGTATTTCGCTCGTTGGGCTGAGAGCTCACAAGCCATTCGCAAGCGCGTGCCCTGCCAGATCGATATTCCCTATGGCAACCATGCGGGTGAAATGCTCGACGTGTTTCCGGCGGGTGATTTCGCCACACAGGGCGGCACCCAGGGCCTGGCCGGTGCGCCGGTGCTGGTGTTCATTCACGGCGGGTACTGGCGGTCTCTCGACAAGGCCGACCATTCCTTTGTGGCGCCGGCTTTTACGCAAACGGGCGCCTGTGTCGTGGTGCCGAACTATGCGCTTTGCCCCGCGGTGACCATTCCCCAGATCACCATGCAGATGGTGGCGGCGCTGGCCTGGACCTGGCGCCACATTGCCCATTACGGCGGGGACCCATCCCGCATCACGGTGGTGGGCCATTCAGCCGGTGGGCACCTGGCTGCCATGCTGATGGCGTGCGACTGGAAGGCCTATGCCGGCGACCTGCCTGCAGACCTGCTGAAAAATGCCTTGTCGATTTCCGGCCTGTACGACCTTGAACCCATGCGCCACACGCCTTTCCTGAAGGATTCGCTGAAACTCACACCTGAACAGGTGCTCAAGGCCAGCCCGGCCCTGCTGCCGGCGCCGGGCCGCGGCACCCTGTACGGCGTGGCAGGTGCCGACGAAAGCGCGGAGTTCCTGCGACAGAACGTGTTGATCCAGCAGGCCTGGGGCGCCGGGGTGGTGCCGGTCTGCGAATCCCATCTGGGGCGCAACCACTTCAGCATCCTGGAGGCGCTGACGGAGCCGTCTCACCGCCTGCACCGGCTTGCATTGCAACTGCTGGCGGCTGGCCAGCGTTAGCTAACCAGCCTAGATATCGACGTCGTACTCCAGCACCACGTCGGACGCCGGCAGGCCACCCCGGATCGCCCAGTTTTCGCGTGACGCCTCACGCAGCAGCACTTTCACGTGATCTGCGGGAATGCCGCACAGCCCGAGCTTTTGCACGATGACCTGGTACAGGGCGCGTTTGGTTTCCAGGGATCGCCCGACAAAGCAGTCGATCGTCACCAGCGTGTAGCGGTCCCCTTTGTCTGCTGGCGCACGAAAGCGCTGCGGCTCATGGATAACAAGCCGGACGGAGGTCGTCCAGAGCGGTACCTTCAGCGCAGAGGTCAACGCCTCCTGGACGGCGTCCATGAGGGCTGCTTCTTCTTCGCCGGAATAGGGCCGGCGTACTTCAATGGCTGCGGTGGGCAAGGGGAGTGAGTCTCTTCAGGAACAAGGCCTATTGTCGCCGGAGCCGGCCTTGCTACTATTTGTTACCGTCGGCCTACATCAGCAGGTGTTCACCGGCGTTGTCGCCGCCCAGGGTCACATAGTTGACCTTGCGAATGTCCAGCAGCTTCGTGCCGCCGGCGTAGCTGATGGAGCTCTGGATGTCTTCTTCCATCTCGCGCAAGGTATCGGCCAGCGTGCCCTTGACCGGCTCCAGGATGCGCTTGCCTTCGACGTGCTTGTACTCGCCCTTGTTGAAGTCCGAGGCGCTGCCGTAGTATTCCTTGAAGAGCTTGCCGTCCACCTCGACGGTCTTGCCCGGGCTTTCTTCCAGGCCTGCGAGCATGGAGCCGATCATCACCATGGTCGCGCCAAAGCGCACCGACTTGGCGATGTCGCCGTGTTCGCGAATGCCGCCGTCGGCAATGATGGGTTTGGTCGCCACGCGCGCGCACCACTTGAGCGCCGACAGCTGCCAGCCGCCGGTGCCGAAACCGGTTTTCATCTTGGTGATGCAGACCTTGCCGGGGCCGATGCCGACCTTGGTCGCGTCGGCACCCCAGTTTTCGAGGTCGATCACCGCTTCGGGCGTGCCCACGTTGCCGGCGATCACGAAGGACGCCGGCAGCTTCTGCTTGAGGTAGGCGATCATCTTCTGCACCGTGTCGGCATGGCCGTGTGCAATGTCGATGGTGATGTAGTCGGGCACCAGGCCCTCGGCGGCCAGGCGGTCCACCGTGTCGTAGTCGGGTTTCTTCACGCCCAAGGAGATCGAGGCGTAGGCGCCGCGGGCTTTCATGTCTTTCACGAACTGGACGTTGTCCAGGTCGAAGCGGTGCATCACGTAGAAGTAGCCGTTCTTCGCCATCCAGGCGCAGATCTCCTCATTGACGACCGTCTTCATGTTGGCCGGCACCACCGGGATGCGAAAGCTGCGCCCGCCCAGCGTCGCGCTGGCGTCGCATTCGGAACGGCTTTCCACGCGGCATTTGCGCGGCAGCAGCAGGATGTTGTCGTAGTCGAAGATTTCCATGATTCCCAAGCCTTTGAAAAAACTGTTGAAGAAACAGAAGGCGCTTGGACTGGACCGGTTTTGTTTGCGGGCGCTTGGCAAGTAGACAAGGCAGAAACAAAAAACCGGGCGCAATTGCTTGGGCCCGGTGATTGATTCTATGCGCCTCTCAAGCGGGCGCTACCCCGCAAAGCGGTATAGCCTTTATATGCATAGTGGCATCTTGATAACCCGGGCTTGAGGCGCCAGCCTCAGCGCACCTCGACCTCGGCCACGCGCACGGTCTCCCGCCCGCGCGCCAGCCGCAAGGTCGTCCACTCGTCACGCGCCTGCGGCGTGCCGAACCCGGTGGTAACGCGCACCATCACGGTGGTGCCGGCCGACAGCACCTGCTGGCGGTGGCCGTAGAACTGTGCCTCTATGCTGTACTTGCCGGTTTTGGCGGTCTTTAATGAAAACTCCTCGGGGCCATAGCCGCCCGTGGCGTCGGGGCTCATGGCGCCACCCTGATGGGTCAGCCGGTTCGCATAACTGGCCCTTTCGCCGTTCGGGTCGCTCACCCACATGTCGATGTCGGTGTCGTCGGTATCCCAGGCCATGACCACACGCAAGGCCAGCGGCAGGTTGCGGCGCAGGCGCGTGTCCACAAGACTCATGTCCAGCGCCGGCTGGCTGCTGGCGGCAGGTTGGGCGGCAATCGCGTTGAGTTCAGCCAGCGCAATCATGTTGATGCCGGCGAAGCGGCCGTTCCAGGGCTGCGACACCACTTCCCACAAGGCGTTGACGGCGCGCTGCGGCTGGCCGCTCTCGGCCAGCGCCAGGCCCAGGTCGCGCCATGACTGCGGCTCATTGGGCGCCAGTTCGCTGATGCGTTCGAACACCGGCACGGCCAGGTCGTTGCGACGCGCCTGCACCAGGCGGTAGGCATACAGGCGCAGCAGCTGGCGGTTTTCCAGGTTCATTTCCGCCAGGTTGGAGAGCACGCGCAGCCCCAGCTCGGGCAGGCCGCGGTCAAAGAACACGCCGGCCGCATCCATGTAGAAAGAGCTGCTGCTCAAGTAGGCGGCGCGCTCATCCAGGTAGACGCGGTACAGCTCGTCCTTGCCGGCATTCTGCAGGCGCTTCATGTAGGGCGCGTCGGGCACCCAGGCCTGCAGCGCGATGGTGGCTACGGGCGCTGCTGTAACCGCCTTGGCGCTGCGTTTGTCCATGGCGTCGGAGCGTGCTTCGGCCATCATGGCGGGTGCGGCTGCGGGGGCTGCAGCGGCAGGGGCAGCAGGGGCGAAGGAAAGTGGTGCTGCGGGTGCGCTCTGGGCTTGCTCGCGCGACCGCGCTGTGCCGGCCAGACTGCCCAGGCCGCCCTGGCTGATGTGCTTCTCGGCCTTGGGCTCCGCATGTTTGGGTGCTTCCTTGGGAAAGTCCCTGCCCCACCAGCGCTGCTTCTCGTCAAACTGCCTCACCATGGCCTCGATGTGCGCCTGCCGCGTCTGCACGGCCTGTGCGAGTTGCTGCTGGCCCAGCCGCGCCACTTCATCCGCCAGCTCGGGCGGGGCAGGGAGGTTGTAGCGGGCATAGTCGGTGGCCAGCTCCAGCACGATCAGCGAACTGTTGAGCCCCACGACACCGTGCGCCGCCGCGATGCGCTGAAGTTCTGCGCTGTGCAGGCCGGCATTTTCAGCCAGCTCGGCGCTGCGCCATTGGGCCCACTGCTGGCCGGGCCAGTGGCCGCTGACCGGCTTGGCGCTGACCTGCAGCGCCAGTGTGCGTTTGCGGCCGTCCGGGTGCGCCAGCGTGATGTCGATGCGGGCGGTACTGTCTTGCAGCTCACCGGCCACTGAAATGCGGCCCTGGTTGATCCGCGTTGTCGGCGTCACGAGTTGCCGCGCGGACAGGCTGTCCAGCTTCTCAATACGCCAGCCGTGCATCAGCATGGCTTGCGCGCCCTCGTCGGGCGATTGCAGCGCGGCATCGACCAGCGCTCCGCCGGTGCGGTCGGCCAGCCTGGCCAGCCGCGCCATGTCGGCGGAGGCTGCGCCATTGATCACCATCACCGGTGCCGTGTGGGTGTAGCGAATGAGTTTTTTGCCGTCCGTCATCAGGCCGTCCGTCACCATCAGGGTGGTGTCCACGTCGGCGGGAATGGGCAGGTCGTCAAAATTGCTGGAGCCGTCGAAGGGCTCTGCGCGCAATGCATCGGCCAGTTCACCGAAGCGGCCCGGCGTGACGGTGAAGCTGCGCACAGCCTCGGCCTTGTTACGCACCACGAGCAGGCTGAGCTTGACGGGCTTGCCCAGCTTGCGGAAGTAGGCCTCCAGCACCGGCAGCACCCGGGCCTGCGCGGCGGCCGAAGCCGATGCGTCCCACACCAGTGCGATGTGGGCAGGGGCGGGCCGTCTCACCAGCTCATCGCGCACATCGAGTTGCCCGGCAAAGAACGGCTTGCCGGCAGATTCACCGACCATGACCTGCGGCTTGCCGGTGCGGCGCAGCGCCAGCTGAAGCCAGCCCGCAGGGCCCTGGGGGGCCTGCCAGTGGTTTTTTTGCAGGGCCAGTTCCGTGCCGGTGGCGCTGGCGTTCAGCTCGGTGCCGGCGGGCGCCTGCAGCAGTTCCACATCCCGGTGGGCGGCGCCGTGGGCGCGCACTTTCACCTGCAATTGGCCCACGCTTGACGCGAACACCAGCGGCACCCTCAGTACACCCGCATCGCGCTGGCGCGGCAGGGTCTCGTTGAATGTGATGAGCACGCGGCGCTCCCCCTGGGCCGGGATGGGATAAACGCGCAGCTTGTACTGGTTGCCGGCGGCGGCTTCCAGCAGGCCCGGGTCTACGCGCCGGCGGCGTATGTCTTCAAAGATCTCTTGCCCTTTGGCCTTGGGTACAGGTACTGCGTCGCGCAATTGGCCGTTGATATCCAGCGCGAAGCCGGTCACGACCTGGCCCTCCTGCAGTGGGAACTGCAGCTCGCCTTCGAGCACGCGGGGGTTGGGGTTGAAAAGGCGCAGCTCCACGCTGGTACGGGCCTGGTCGCCGAAGAGGTCGACTTCGATGGAAACGGCCCGCAGCTGGATGGGCTGGCCCGCATGGTTCACGGCGATGACCGGCGGCCGCCAGTCGGGCGGCGGCGCGAATTTTCCGTTGGGGAAAGGCTGCGGCATCGGGCTGAGCGCCAGTGCCTGCAGGCTGAAGCAGGCTGCGGCGGTGGCCTGAAGGAGGCGGGCGGCAGTCAGCCGGGTGAACCCGCGAAAGACGTGAAAGCCGTTTGGCATGAAAACCCCTTTTGTTGTTGGCGATGCACCGTTAAACGGCGCGCGCAACGCAAAGGGGTTAAATGACGCCAAATATTTTTAAGGCACGCAGCGCGACTGCGCCGCGGCCACCACCAGGCCTTTTTCGTTTTCTACCCAGCCCACCACGCGCATCCGGTCGGGGTTGGCGCCCTCCGCAATGCTCATGGAGCGTGCATCAAAGAACCGGTTTTGCTCTGTTTTTGATAGCTGCTTGCGCCCGTCCCAACTGGTCTGGAGCACGTTTCGAATCAAATTCCGCTCAACCGGGGAACCCTCGGTGCCGGCCGGCAAGGTTTCGACCAGGGCAAGCCAGGCTGTCCATTGGCGGCCCTTGGCGGCTGCCGGGACGGGCTTGAGCTCGATGGAGGCGCCAAAATAACCGCTCAGCGGCAGGCCATGCGCGACACGCAGGGTGGCGCCCTTGATGGCTTTGACGGGCGAGGTGTTGGCCAGGCTCTGTGCGGGGACGGCCTGGCGCAGCGCGTCCAGCCGTTGCAATCCTTCGCTTGCGGCGACGGCGGACAGCGGGGCGTCGCTGCCCTTGTCGCCAGGAACCACCCAATCCAGTGCGACCTGGCCGGCCGCGGCTTGCGGGGTGGCCGGGTCGGCCCAGCAGGTGTCGCAGTTGGCGTTGATAAAACGCTCAAGCAGCATCACCGGCCGGCCCTGGCCGTCGCTGGAGCAGGACGACTGCGCACGCGCCACGCCGGCAAAACCGAGGCCCACCGCCAAAAGGCTGGCGGCCAGCCAAGCAGGCCCTGATGGGCCCAAACCTGTAGTCATGAAAACCCCAAATACGGCTATGTTCGCAGAAGCCGCAACCGGGCGGGGATTTACGGGTTTCCGGTCGCAGTCCGGCGTATCCCGTTGGGTGACGGAAGAAACTGAACCATACAATTTCAAAAGAGGCAAAGTTGAACGCGCGGCGCGAGCGGTGTTACCCTGCGCGCAGTCTTCCACAATTGCAGCGGCGTGCCTGACATGCCGTTGCGCGAACCCGTAGCCAATGCCTGCCATGAACGAAATCCCCACTTCTACCTCGACCTGTGACGTACTGATTGTGGGCGGCGGCCCGGCCGGCTCCACCATTGCAGCCTTGCTGGCTGCCCAAGGGCGTGACGTGGTGCTGCTCGAAAAAGCGCATCACCCGCGGTTCCACATCGGTGAATCGCTGCTTCCGGCCAATGTCGAGCTTTTCGAACGTCTGGGGGTGCGCGACCAGGTTGACCGCATCGGCATGCCCAAATGGGGCATTGAGTTTGTTTCACCCGAACACACGCACTGCAGCTACATCGAATTCGCCGACGCCTGGGACAAATCGATGCCTTCGGCCTGGCAGGTGCGGCGCTCTGAACTGGACGAACTGCTGTTTCGCAACGCGGCGACGCGTGGGGCAAAAACGCTCGAAGGCTGCACCGTGCGTGATGTGGTGTTTGACGCGGAAGGCGCCACCGTGCAGGCGGAGCTGGACGACGGCGCGAAGCGCAGCTGGCGGGCCCGTTTTGTGGTGGACGCCTCCGGCCGCGACACATTGCTGGCGAACAAGCTGCGCTCCAAAGCCAAGAGCAAGGAACACAACAGCACGGCGCTGTTTGGCCATTTCACGAATGTCGAGCGGCTGCAGGGCAAGCGCGAAGGCAACATCAGCATCTGCTGGTTCCCCCACGGCTGGTTCTGGTTTATTCCGTTGGCCGACGGCACCACCAGCGTCGGCGCGGTGTGCTGGCCGTATTACCTGAAGTCGCGCGAAAAGTCGCTGCGCGAGTTCTTCATGGACACCATCGCCCTGGCGCCGGAGCTCAAACGGCGCCTTGCCAACGCCACGCTGGTCGATGACGCGGTGCACGCCACCGGTAATTTTTCGTACAGCAGCACCCACGCCACCGGCGACCGCTACCTGATGCTGGGCGACGCGTTTACCTTCATCGACCCGATGTTCTCGTCAGGTGTTTACCTTGCGATGCACAGCGCTTTTGATGGCGCCGAGCTGGTGGCCACTGCGCTTGACCAGCCGGCCGACCTGCCCGCTGTGCGCAAAAGCTTCGAGGCCATGATGCGCAAGGGCCCCAGCGAGTATTCGTGGTTCATTTACCGCGTGACCAACCCGACCATCCGGCACATGTTCATGCACCCGGCCAACCCGCTGCGCGTCAAGGAAGCCCTGTTGTCGCTCCTGGCGGGTGATATCTTCGGCAAGACGCCGTTCTGGGGACGGCTGCGGATGTTCAAGGCGATCTATTACGGTATTTCGCTGGCGAATTTCCGCCGTACCTGGGACGGCTGGAAGCGCCACCGCATGGCCATCCGCGACGTAGGAGCGCTCAAGGGCGAGACCATCCTGAAGACGGACGGGAGCTAGAGCCCCCACGGTCGCTCACAACGCGCAAGCTCCCTGCCCCCGAGGGGGCGCTGCGCCTGCGGGCTGGCAAAGTCAGACCCGCGGCCCCGGCTGGTGAAGAGAAATCTGCCTCGGGCGGACGGGGTGCATCCCGGCACCGTGCCGGAGCCGGGGTTCTTTCTACAATGGGGGATGTCCCCAGAAGTTCCCAGCTCCCCCCTCCTGCAAAACCTTAACCCGGAGCAACTCGCAGCGGTCACGCTGCCCAATACGCATGCGCTGATCCTGGCCGGTGCCGGGTCCGGCAAGACCCGGGTGCTGACCACACGCATCGCCTGGCTGCTGCAAACCGGCCAGGTGTCGCCAGGCGGCATTCTGGCTGTCACCTTCACCAATAAAGCCGCCAAGGAAATGATGGCGCGCCTGTCGGCCATGCTGCCGGTGAATGTGCGCGGCATGTGGATAGGCACCTTTCACGGCTTGTGCAACCGGTTTTTGCGCGCGCATTACAAGCTGGCGAATTTGCCGCAGAGTTTTCAGATCCTCGATACGCAGGACCAGCTCTCGGCCATCAAGCGCCTGTGCAAGCAGTTCAATGTGGACGACGAACGGTTTCCGCCCAAGCAACTGATGTGGTTTATTGCCGGCAACAAGGAAGACGGCCTGCGCGCCAAAGACGTGCAGGTGCGCGACGAAGAAGGCCGCAAGAAGGTCGAAATTTATGCCCTGTACGAGGAACAATGCCAGCGCGAAGGCGTGGTCGATTTCGGTGAACTCATGCTGCGCAGCTATGAACTGCTGCGCGACAACGCCCCCGTGCGCGAGCACTACCAGCGGCGCTTTCGCCATATCCTGATTGACGAGTTTCAGGACACCAACAAGCTGCAGTACGCCTGGATCAAGATGCTGGCGGGGCAAGGGCCCGATGCGACCCAGGGCGCGGACGCCATGCCGGGCGGCTCCGTGGTGGCGGTGGGTGATGACGACCAGAGCATTTACGCTTTTCGCGGCGCGCGTGTGGGCAACATGGCTGACTTTGTGCGCGAGTTCGAGGTGACACATCAGATCAAACTCGAGCGCAACTACCGCAGCTTCGGCAATATTCTTGATTCAGCCAACGAGCTGATCAGCCACAACAGCAAACGCCTGGGCAAAAACCTGCGCACCGAAGCGGGGCCGGGCGAGCCGGTGCGTGTGTACGAGTCGACCAGTGATTTTGCCGAGGCCCAGTGGTTTGTGGATGAAGTCAAGCAACTGGTACGTGACGGCACCGAGCGCAAGGAGATCGCGCTGCTCTACCGCAGCAATGCGCAAAGCCGGGTGATGGAGACAGCGCTCTTCAATGCCGGTGTGCCTTATCGCGTCTATGGCGGCCTGCGCTTTTTCGAGCGCGCTGAAATCAAGCATGCACTCGCCTACCTGCGCCTGCTGGAGAACCCGCACGACGACACCAGCTTCATGCGTGTCGTCAATTTTCCGCCGCGCGGGATTGGCGCGCGCAGCATTGAGCAGCTGCAGGATATTTCGCGCGCGGCCGGCTGTTCGCTGTACGACGGCGTGAGTGCCGTGCCGGGCAAGGCAGGCGCGAACCTCGGCGCCTTTGCCGCCAAGATCCAGGTGCTGAGCGAGCAGACCACGGGGCTGACGCTGCGGGAGATCATTGAACTGGTGCTGCAGCACAGCGGGCTGGAAGAACACTACAAGACCGAAAAGGAAGGCCAGGACCGGCTGGAGAATCTGGCCGAACTGGTCAATGCCGCCGAGTCTTTCGTCAGCCAGGAAGGCTTTGGCCGTGATGCCGTTGCGCTGCCGGTCGATGAACTGGGCGGGCGGCTCACGCAGTCGCCGGCCAGCCAGGGGCTGGATGCGTCTGCGCCGCTGGTGAACGAGCCCTTGCCTGAGGCGCTGGCACCCGACATTGAAACCGGCGAGACGTTGTCGCCCCTGGCGGCCTTCCTCACGCACGCCGCGCTGGAGTCGGGCGACAACCAGGCCCAGGCCGGACAGGATGCAGTGCAGCTCATGACCGTGCATTCGTCCAAGGGGCTGGAGTTTGACTGCGTGTTCATCACCGGCCTGGAGGACGGCATCTTCCCGCACGAGAACTCGATGAGCGACCGCGATGGCCTGGAAGAAGAACGCCGCTTGATGTATGTCGCGATCACGCGCGCGCGCAAGCGCCTGTACCTCAGTCATTCGCAAACCCGCATGCTGCATGGTCAGACGCGCTACAACCTCAAGAGCCGGTTTTTTGACGAGTTGCCGGAAGCCGCCCTCAAGTGGATCACGCCGAAGAATCCCGGTTTTGCGTCGGGAATGGGTTCCGGCGGATGGCCTGGTGCTAGCAATTCAGGAGCTGGTGGCGCACGTGGAGATTGGGCTAGCGGCGTTTTTTCTTCAAAATCCGGCAGCGCAGAGCGTTTTGCCAACCCACCGGTGCCGCCTCAGAAGAATGCGCCTTCGCATGGACTCAAAAGCGGCATGGAAGTGTTCCATGCCAAGTTCGGCGAAGGAAAAGTGCTGATGCTGGAGGGCAGCGGTGACGATGCACGCGCACAGATCAACTTCACGCGGCACGGTGTGAAGTGGCTGGCCCTGAGCGTGGCCAAACTGACGGTGGTGTAGTTGCCGCGCCGCTTGCGGCATTTTGTTGAATTCAAACTGACGGGAAAAAAAATGACAGAGACAAATTCCGAAACCGGAATCGAGACCGGAAAAAGTGAAGGCACTGAACCCCCTGAAAGCCCGTCAGCGATTTATGTTCCGCACCAGGAATTCCGCACCGGCCTGCCGCACGGCCGGTTCCGCGTGATCGTGAATCCGGAGCGTGCGCAAAAATACGTCAAGCACCGCCTGTTTGTTGTCGGCATTTCCTTGCCCCTCCTGGGCATCGGTGTGGTGCTTTCCATGTACGGCTACCTCTGGGTGGGCCTGCCGATGGTCGTCGTCGGCGTGTTGATGCACAGGGTTATCAAGGCCCATGCGCCCAGGATTCTGCTGCACCTAGCGCTGAACGACGCCAAGACCTACGAGGAAGCGATGGAGTACGAGATCCTGGAAGTGCGCCGCGCTACTTGAGCAACCTGCCGTCGCGGCCGATCACGGTCACTTCAACAAACTTCGAGCCGACACGGTTCTCCGGCGAAAAGCTGACCTTGAAGCCTCCTGCGTCGTAGTTGTTCATCTTCTCCAGCTGGGTGATGATTTTCTGGCGCGTTGGATCGGCACCGCTGCGGCGCATGGCTTCAACAAGAATCTTGGCTGCAATGAAGGACTCCATGCTGGCGTAGGAGACCACCTTGTCCGGCTGGTATTTGGCCATCAGGGTCTGGAACTCGCGGGCCACCGGCGCCAGGGTGGAATAAGGGTAGGGCATGACCTGGGAAATACCGATGCCGCGGGCGTTGTCCTCCCCGGCATTTTTGAGCAGTTCCTTGAAATTCACCACCGAGATACTGAACAGGCGAGCCTTGCTGCCTTGTGCCCGCATCTTCTTGATGAAAGCGGCGGAGGCGCGGTTGACTGAAACCATGATGATGGCGTCAGGATTGGCCGGGGTGATGGCCGCGACCGCTCCATCGACTTCCTCAGGCTTGGTGCGGTCGTAGTTGCCCGTGGCCACGGCCGTCATGCCCAGTTTTTTCAGCGCGCTTTCCGCACCTGCCAGGCCGCTTTTGCCGAAGGGGTCGTCCTGGTACATCACCGCGAAGCGGCGCAGGCCAATGGTGTGCAGGTGTTCCACCATGCGGGCAGTTTCGTCGGCGTAGCTGGCCCGGATGTGGAAAATCAGGGGGTTGACCGGGTCACGCAAATCCTGGGCGCCCGTGTAAGGTGCCAGCAGGGCGATGCCCGCTTCCTCAAGCACCTTGTTCTTGTTCAGGGCCAGCACGTTGCCGGTTCCGACAAAACCGAACAGTGCCAAAGGCTTTTCCTCGGCCAGCAGCTGGCGCGTCAGGGCAAGGGTCTGCTCCGGCTTGTAGCTGTCGTCTTTCAGTGCGACGCGTATCTTGCGACCATAAATTCCGCCGTTGTCGTTGACATAGGCGAAATACGCAGCGCCGCCGGCCACGTATTCGTTACCGGTTCCGGCGATGGTGCCTGTCAGCGGCGCCACCTGACCGATCACCAGATCTTCGCGTGCCGGCGCCGCCTGCCCGGAAAGGACAACCGACAGCAGGGCGGCAAAGCTCAGGGCTTTGGCCATGAGATGAATTTTTTTGTGTTCCATCAGTCTTCCTGGTTAATTAAGATTACTTACTTGTTCTGCATTGCAGAACTATTTTCCTGATCATTGTTCAAATTGTGAAACATTAGGATACATTTTCACTAGTGGATTTCCCTTGAGTGATGAGTGCAATGACGTCTGGGTGCCACAATCGCTGGACTTTTTATTCCGCAATGCAGAACTGGTAATGTCCCAATCTCCTGTTCCCACCAGGTCGGCCCCCGGAACGGTCAGCCCCGTCCATGCCAAGGAGGATCGGCACTTTGTGACGGCATTGGCACGCGGCCTGGATGTGCTCAGTGCTTTTCGCTCGCGAGACCGGTCCTTGGGCAACACGGAACTGGCACGCCGTTGCGGCCTGCCCAAGTCAACGATTTCGCGTTTGACCTATACGCTGACCAAGCATGGCTACCTCGAGCATGCGCAGGACGCCAGCGGTCGCGCCGGTTATCGCCTGGGTAGTGCGGTACTGGCGCTGGGCAGCGCCATGCTGGCGCGCATGGACATGCGGCAGCTCGCCAGGCCGCTGATGCAGGATCTCGCCGACAGTTCGCAGGCCATGGTGTCGTTGGGGATACGCGATCGCCTGAGCATGATTTATGTGGAAAACTGCCGCAGCGAATCTGCGCTCACGCTCAGCCTGGACGTAGGTTCGCGCATTCCACTGGCCAGCACTGCGATGGGGCGAGCCTACCTGTGCGGCTGTTCGGATAAGGAGCGTGAGACCCTGCTTGAGCGTATTCGGGTCCAGGACGAGGAAGCGTGGCCTAAAACCCGCGAGGTGATGGCGCTGGCGCTGGCGCATTACCGCGATCACGGCTGCTGCGCGTCTTTTGGTGATTGGCAGAAGGACGTTAACGCTATTGCTGCTGCATTCCGGCCACCGGGTAGACGCTCCGTCATGGTGGTGAGCTGCGGCGGCCCGGGGTTCAATCTTTCGCCGCATTTCCTGATGACGCAGGTGCAGCCGCAACTGGTGGCATTGGTCAGGCGGCTGCAAAACGCATCCGGCGATGCCTTATAGGCAGCGCCGGTGAGGCCGGGTCAGTAGGTCATTTTTCCGCTGCCGTCCTTGATCCCTTTCCTGCCTGCAATTTGCCAGGAGGTACGCTGATCGATCAGGCCGGCTAGGAATTCCAGTTCCTCGTCACTGTGATTGATCGCGTTGGCAGGGGTGAGACGGCGGCCGTTTTTGGGCTCCACTTCGCCCCAGAATGACTGGTGGTAACTTGACTGTGACACGGTCTTTTCCCCGTTCGACTCCATGTCAACCGTACCGTAGCAGTTGCAGAAATAGCTGCGGTTCCCCTGGTCGGCGAAGACCTCGGCATAGACGCCCGTGCCACGTATACCCGCCGTCAGCGTGGGCAGGACAATGGAGCGGCTGCTGCCCTTGCCCCAGACGCTGACCACGGCGCCCGTGAGCAGGCGCAGCAGGCTCACGGTATTGAGCGAGTTGCCGCGCTCCACTTTCATCATGGAGTTCTCACGCACCTGGAATGCCGAGTTGCCGATGACAAACATCAGGTTGGAGCCCGGACCGGTCTGGATCTGGTCGCCGGTGAGGATGGTTTCGCCGGTCTGCAGCCGATTGCCGTTGAGCAGGGCATCGCCCCTCAGCTCGACGATATTGCTTCGCTGCTGGGCCATGGCGGCCGGCAATCCCCCCATCGCTACCCAGGCGGCTGCTGCCTTGAGCGTGTCACGCCGTTGAAACCACAAAATGTCCTGTTCGGTACGGCCTTGCAGCTGGTGCTGGGTCATGAAGAATCTCCTGGGGTAGCGGGGTCGTTATTGGTGTTTTCCGGGTTATTGGCGCCATCCGGCGAGTCACCGGGTAGCGTGGCCACGAAGCTATCACGAAACGTGAAGTAAATCGAGGTGGAAAACATGGCTGCGATGAGCAAGCCCAGGGGCATCATTGCCGCGGCCGCGAATTCAGCGCTGCCTGTCAGGCCGGCAAGCACGCTCAGCACGATGACCAGGCCCATGGATACGCCGAGCCAGCCCAGCCCGAACATCAGGAAGGCCCCCGCGTTGCGAACGCAGGCGACAACGCTGAAAAAGAGGCTTTTGACCGGAGAAATGCCGTGCCAGTGAACCAGGGCGGGTGCATGCCAGAACAGCAGCAGCACGGGCAGGTACAGCAGCAGGGACACCGACATGTTCTTGGCCATGGCCAGCTGGAACTGCGGCGTCATCATCGCCTCGCGGCTCGCGTCGGCGGCAACGGGGGGGTCCACCAGCATCGGTACGATCCAGTTGATCAGCACGCAGAACGCCGTATAGATCGCACCAAGGACAAGCATCGCGCCCAAACGCTCGCGTCCCGCGCGAAAAGCGCTGAGAAGCACCGTGGGCATGGGAAATTTTCCCTTCACGGCTTCCTGTGTGGCGGCCATCAGGCCCAGCATGGCAGCGGGAACAATCATCAGTGCCAGGATCAGTCCGAAAAACGGCAGCAAGGAAAGCACCGTGACTGCGGCCAGGTACAGGAAAAACAGGCCCGACATGGCCAGGGGCTGCTGCATGAAAGTCTTGATGCCCAACCTGACCCAGGTTATGCCGGTGCTTGCGGGAACAATATTAAGTTTCATGGTCTTCAGCGGGAAATGGGGCCGGACGAGACCGGGATATTGCAGGAGGGCAGTTTGCCTGAAAGCAGCGACGCTTGGCGCAGGCCCTCAAACAGGCCTTGGCCGAAGGGTCATCAGGCCCGCGGGTGGCTTGGGCTAGAGGACGTAAGGGTGTGTGAGCCGCTCGCGCAGGACACGCTCGAAATGGCTGGGGTCGTGGGGCTTGAGCACTGCAGCTTCACGGGGCAAATGCAAGTCCCACAGCCGCGACAGCCAAAAGCGCAGGGCTCCGGCGCGCTGCATGGCAGGCAGGAGCCTGCGCTCCTGCGCCGTCAGGCGCCGCACGCTTTCGTAAGCCCTCACGAAGGCCGCCGAACGGGCTTCGTCTTGTACGCCGGTTTCCAGGTCTATACACCAATCGTTGAGGCACACACCAATGTCAAACAGGAAGGTGTCGCAGCCGGCGAAGTAAAAATCAAAAAAACCGGTGAGCCGGCCGTCTTCGAACATCACGTTGTCGCGAAAGAGGTCGGCGTGTATGGCACCGCGGGGCAGGCTGCCAAAAGCGGATGAAGCCGCAATATGGTTCTGGTAAGCCAGCTCCCCCAGGATGAGGCTGGTTTGCGCCGGCGTGATGTAAGGCAGCACGACCGGAACAGTCTCGTTCCACCAGGCCAGGCCCCGCAGGTTGGGCTGGCGCCGCGGGTATTCGAGGCCTGCCAGGTGCATGCGTGCCAGCGTTTCCCCGACACCGGCGCAGTGGCCGGATGTGGGCGCCAGCTCACTGTGGCCGCGCAGCTTGTTGACGACGGAGGCCGGTTTGTCCTTCAGGCGGTGAAGAATGTTCCCTTTGGGGTCGGCAGCCGGATCAGGCACCGGAATACCGTGCGCCGCCAGGTGCTTCATCAGGTGCAGGTAAAACGGCAGCTGCTCGAATGTCAGGCGCTCGAACAGGGTCAGCACATACTGGCCCTGGTCGGTATCCACAAAGTAGTTGGTGTTTTCGATGCCGCCTGCGGCACCTTTGATATTTTGCAGCTGCCCCAGATTCAGGGCGTTCAAGAACGCTGCAGCCTCGTCAAACGAGACTTCGGTATATACGGCCATGCCTGAAACTGGATCCTGGAGTTCTTGGAGTACGTGGAGCTGCGAAAATCAGAACTTCAGCACGTTCCAGACGCGTGAGCCGTTGGTGTCGTTGTTGGTCGACGCGGGGGCGGTGCCCCGGGCGCCTTCTGCGGGCTTGATTTCGTAAGCCGCACCGCCGACTTTGGGCTGGACCAGGATTTGCTGCGTTTCGCCGCCCACACGGAGTTCGTCGATCCGGCTGCCCGCGTCTTCAGTGCGAATGCGCTGGATTGCCTTGTCCGGCCGGCCTGCAGGCGCCGGGGCCTCCGCGGTCACGGGCGGCACTGCGTTTTGTGCAGGCGCTTGAGCCATGGCCGCAGCCAGCGGCAGCACCGCAAACGCGGCGGCAAGAAGAGGGCGGAAAGCGTGGTTCATGCCTGCATTGTAGGCTGCGGAGCCCAGCCGAGAAAGCCCGATATGTCGTAATAAGGGGGCTGCGGCTGTAGGCGGAAAGCTTCCCCACAGGCCAGCGCCGGGCGCTATCGGCGCCGCGGGCAGCGGCGGGCCGATATCCCCGACAATCGGCTTCATGAGTACCGACAAAAAAACACTGCTGCTGGTGGACGGCTCCAGCTACCTGTACCGCGCCTTTCATGCCATGCCCGACCTGCGCGCCAACCCGGGCGACCCGGCCAGTCCGGCGACCGGTGCCATACGCGGCATGGTCAACATGATGCAAAAGCTGCGCAAGGACGTGCGCGCTGACTTCGCTGCCTGCGTGTTCGATGCCAAAGGGCCGACATTTCGCGACGCGCTGTACCCTGAATACAAGGCCCAGCGCTCACCCATGCCCGACGACCTGCGTAGCCAGGTCGAACCCATCCACGAAGTAGTGCGCCTGCTGGGCTGGAAAGTGCTGGACGTCCCCGGCGTGGAGGCCGACGACGTGATCGGAACGCTCGCCTGCATGGCTTCAACTCAGGGGATCGAAGTCATCATCTCCAGCGGCGACAAGGACTTGAGCCAGCTGGTCGACGAAAACATCACCGTCATCGACACCATGAACGACCGCCGGCGCGACCTGGCCGGGGTGGAGGCTGAATTCGGCGTACCGCCGCGGCTCATGGTCGATTACCAGGCACTGGTCGGCGACGCGGTCGACAACGTGCCCGGCGTGCCCAAGGTCGGCCCCAAGACGGCCGTGAAGTGGCTTCTCGAATACGGCTCGCTCGATGCGCTGGTGGCACGCGCCGGCGAGATCAAGGGCGTGGTGGGTGAGAACCTGCGCCAGTCACTCGATTGGCTGCCCAAAGGCCGTGAGCTGCTGACCATCAAGAAGGACTGCGAACTGGACGGCTACATCCCCGGCCTGCCCGCCCTGGATGCCATCACCATCGGCGGCCAGCAGACGGAACCCCTGAAAGCCTTTTATGAAAAGTACGGCTTCAAAGGCCTGGTCAAGCAGATCGAAATCGAAAGCACACCGCCGGAATTGATTGGCGGACCTGAAGGCAGGCACAAGCCCGCACCCGCCGGCGGTCCAGGCGGCCGTTCGGATTCGCCGGGCCTGTTTGACGAAGCGCCCCTGACCGATACGCCACCGGCTGAACGTGCCAGCAACCTGAACTACGACACGGTGCTGACCTGGGAAGCGTTTGACCGCTGGCTGGCAAAGATCGAAGCGGCCGAATTGGTAGCGCTGGACACCGAAACCACCTCGCTCGACGAAATGCTGGCGGAAATCGTCGGCCTGAGTTTCAGCGTCACGCCCGGCGAGGCAGCCTACATTCCGCTCACACACGATTACCCTGATGCACCCGCCCAGCTGCCGCGCGACGATGTGCTGGCGCGCCTGAAACCCTGGCTGGAAAACCCGAGCAAAGCCAAGCTGGGCCAGCACGTCAAATATGACCGCCATGTGTTTGCCAACCACGGTGTGGAAGTGCAGGGCTATGCGCACGACACCATGCTGCAAAGCTATGTGCTGGAAGTGACCAAGCCGCACGGCCTGGCCAGCCTGGCCGAGCGGCATGTGGGCCGCAGCGGTATCAACTATGAAGACCTTTGCGGCAAGGGCGCGCACCAGATCAAGTTCAACCAGGTCGACATCGCCAAGGCCGCCGAATACTCCTGTGAAGACTCCGACCAGACGCTGGACGTGCACCGTGTGCTGTGGCCGCGGCTGGAGGCCAACGAGAAACTGCGCTTTATCTATGAGCTGGAGATGCAGAGCAGCGAAACGCTGTACCGCATTGAGCGCAACGGCGTGATGATCGATGCGCCCACGCTGGCCGCGCAGAGCCACGAGCTGGGCCAGCGCATCATTCAGCTGGAAGCCGAGGCCTATGAGATCGCCGGTCAGCCCTTCAACCTGGGCAGTCCCAAGCAGCTCGGCGAGATTTTTTTCGACAAGCTCGGCATGCCGGTCATCAAGAAAACCCCCAGTGGCGCACGCAGCACCGACGAGGAGGTGCTGGAAAAGCTGGCCGAAGACTACCCGCTACCTGCCAAGCTGCTGGAGCACCGCTCGCTGAGCAAACTCAAGGGTACCTACACCGACAAGCTCGCGCAGCTGGCGTTGCCCCGTACCGGCCGCGTGCACACGCATTACGCGCAGGCCGTCGCGGTCACGGGGCGGCTTTCCAGCAACGACCCCAACCTGCAGAACATTCCCATTCGCACGGCAGAAGGCCGGCGCGTACGTGAGGCCTTTATCGCGCCTGCAGGCAGCGTGATCGCCAGCGCTGACTATTCGCAGATCGAGCTGCGCATCATGGCGCATCTGAGCGGCGATGAAGCGCTGCTGCGCGCCTTCACCGACGGCCTGGACGTGCACCGTGCCACGGCCGCCGAGGTGTTCGGGGTGGCGGTCGACCAGGTCAGCAGCGAGCAGCGCCGCTACGCCAAGGTCATTAACTTCGGCCTGATTTACGGCATGAGCAGTTTCGGGCTGGCGCGCAACCTCGGCATCGAAACCAAGGCCGCGGCGGCCTACATCGACAAGTATTTCCAGCGCTATCCCGGCGTCAAGAACTACATGGACCAGACCGTGGCGTTTGCCCGGGAACACCACTACGTCGAAACCGTATTTGGCCGGCAGCTGTACCTGGCGGAAATCACCGGCGGCAACGGGCCACGCAAGAAGGCCGCGGAAAGGCAGGCCATCAACGCGCCCATGCAGGGCACGGCGGCCGACCTGATCAAGCTCAGCATGAACAAGGTGCAGCAGGTGCTTGACGAAGAAAAGCGCGCCACCAAAATGATCATGCAGGTGCACGACGAACTGGTGTTTGAAGTGCCGGAGGCAGAGGTCGAGTGGCTGCGTACCGAGATCCCGCGCCTGATGGCCAGCGTCGCTGAGCTGAAAGTGCCGTTGCTGGCGGAGATTGGCGTTGGGCTCAACTGGGACAAGGCACATTAAGCCGGCTCCATTTTCCCTGCGATGGGGCTGTGTGTGAGGCGGGGCTGGAAAATCCTCGTCGCTGGTGTCGTCCTGCCCTTGCTGATGGCTGGCGCCGCGGCAGGCTATGCCTGGTACCGGTTGACCCAGCCGTTTGTGCCGGCTGGCGAGACGCCAGCGCCTGCTTCGCAAACGGCATCCGCCGCGAGACTGAAGCAACTGGTCTACAAACTCTCCACCGATTTTCCGAACCGCACGTTCGATAACGGAACCCGGCTTGAAGGTGCTGCCGTTTATCTGGAGTCACAGCTTTCCGGATTGGGCCTTCAGGTGGAGAGCCAGCGCTTCAGGGCCAGAGGCAGGTCCTACCGCAACCTGGTTGTGAAGCTGGGTCCTGATACACCTGAGGTGATGGTGGTGGGCGCGCACTATGACGTGGCTGGTGAGCAGCCCGGCGCGGACGACAATGCCAGCGGCGTGGCGGGCCTCGTTGAGCTGGTGCGCTTGCTCAAGGGGCAAACTTTCCGCCAGCGGGTGGAACTGGTGATCTACACGAATGAAGAGCCTCCTTTTTTCCGCACACCTTACATGGGCAGCGCCATTCACGCCCGGTCTCTCGCAGAGTCCGGCAAGCGCGCATCCCTCATGTTGTCGCTCGAGTGCATCGGCTACTTCAGTGATGAGCCGGGAAGCCAGGACCATCCTGTGCGGCTTCTCAATGCGATCTACCCCACTACCGGAAATTTCATTTCACTGGTGGGTTTCTACCAGGACGGCGACATCGCGCGCCAGGTCAAGGCGGCGATGAAGTCGGCCTCCGACCTGCCGGTGTATTCCATCAACGCGCCGGGTTTCGTGGTGGGGGTCGATTTTTCAGACCATCTCAATTACTGGAACGAAGGCTATGTGGGAATGATGGTCACCGATACGGCTTTCTACCGGAACAAGGCCTATCACACGCCGCAGGACACCGCAGACAGGCTGGACTACCGCCGCATGGCAAAGGTCGTCGATGGTGTGCGTGCGGTGGTCATGCAGCACGCCGTAGTGGCCGGGCCGGTACGGTAGCAGTCAAGACAGCGCTGCGTTCCCGGCATGTTCACTGCGTGCCTTGTACATGTCCAGGATCACTTCTGAAAAATTGCCAAGCAGGCGTTGGGCCACCCAGTTCGCATACGCGTCGAAATCCGTGCTGATGCGATAGCTCACGCGAATGTGCAGGCGTGTACCGCCTTCTTCGGGCGTCAATGTGTAGGAGGTGTCGCGCAGATCAAAATAAGCGCCGCCCACTTTCACGTGGTCGTCCAGCGCGCCTGCGGGAAATGAATCTTCTGCGAAACGGTAGGTCCAGCGCACATGCCGCTGCGGCTCCCACTGTCGTATCACCTCGTCAAAATGAACGCCTTTGCCCCAGGTGCTTTTTCGTATGGGGCCTTCAGCCGTGTCGGTCGTGATGCCGCTAACCGGAAGCGGAACGCCTATGCGATAGGCCCAGGCATGCTGAACCTCTGCAGGCGCGATATCGCGTGCGTTGTTGATCTGCTGCCAAACTTCAGCAGAAGTTGCCTGTATGAGCACACTGCGCTCCACGCTGCCGATGCGCTCTACCTGGTTTTGTGGAAATGCCATCGCCACCAGCAGTGGCAACGCGGCGATGCTATAGACCGCTTGCCTGGGCCAATTGGTCATGCGGCAAACCAGGCCCATGACCACACCGCCGAGCATGCCGACGGCGGTGAAGAGCGGAAGGATGACGATGGCGCAAATCACCCCCTCTATCAGGATGGCCAGGCTGCCGAGCACAAACACGAAGGTTGCCAGCGCCGGTGCAAAAAGGTAATAGGAAAAGCCCCTGCGCTTGTGCCGCTCGGCCACGTACACCGTGATGGCTCCTACGGCAAATGGTGCAAACCAGACAAAACCGGCCGCCATGGCCGACAGTGCACTCCCCGGTTTTCCGGAAAACGCCAGGCGCAGTACCAGCCCGCTCAGCGCTCCGGCAAGAAAAGGCGTCCAGCCTGAAAACGGCAAGCCGTCCGAAGACGCAAATCCCTCTTTCGGCGCGGGTATGCGATCGTGCGGAGCGAGATCAGCTGTCGGCTTGTTTTGTTCTGCGGTCATGGGTGTATTGACAGGTTTAGTTCGATGCCTGCCTATCTGCTGGTTTGCGCGCGGTGACCATGAAGTAGCCAAAACCCGGCAGCCACATGCCCAGCAGGAAGGCTGCGTAGGAAGCCACTATATGGCCGCGGCGCAGCGGCGACAGGCGAAAGCGGGCCCGCCAGAGTTCACGCAAGGCAAAGCGGGTGGCAAACAGAGGTATCTGCAATGCGCTGGGCGCCAGACGCAGGCTGATGTCCTGAAACCGGATGTCCGTAAACCCCTGGCTCGCGAGTGCGGCGTGCAGCGCCTGTTTTTCGGCCAGCTCATTGACCGCCCAGTGATGGCACCACAGGCGATAGATGCGCTCCATGAACCCCGGCAAGGGCTTGTTGTTGCGCCGCAAGGCATCGGCGATCACCAGCGTGCCGCCAGGCCGCAGCAGGCGTGCAGCTTCCCGTACCAGTGCCCGTTTGTCGGCTCCCGGCGCGTGGCAAGCGCTTTCCAGGGCGTAAACGCCGTCGTACGCGCCTGAACGCAAGCTTGTGTCCACATAATCGGCCAGATGAAAACGAACCTGATTGAATAAGGCGGCGGCCTGGTTGAGCCCGGCACCCTGGATGATTTGCCGCGCCACCAGTGTGACGGCGTCCACGGTGCTGTGCTTGCGGTTTTTCACGATCGATCTGGCCGTGGCACCGGCACCGCAGCCGAGGTCGGCAAGCCGGACGGCGCCAGTGCCCGGCAGGGCCAGCCGGTGTAGCACTTCCCGGTTCATGCGTTCCAGCATCGCTTCGCGGGCCAAGGGGTTGACCTGCCAGGACCAGTAGCCGAAGTGCATGTTCATGCCGGGGCTCCAGGCACGGTAATCATCGGCCACGGCGTTGTAATAAGACCGGATGTCCGCCAGCCGAGCTTCCCGGCCCTTGTCCGTTGGCATATCGGCGCGGCGCGCAACAGGTGTTGTGGTGAGCATTTTCTTCTCCTTCAGTGCTGCTTCGACCCGTCAATACTTTCGGCGATCTTTAGCGAGCATCAATAGCCGCAGGTACGGCCGGTGCGGCGCTGCCGGCAGCCGACACATGGGCGGCCAGCTCCTGCGCGGCTATCCACTGCCGTACCTGCGTCCAGACATTGCGCGCGATGATGGCGACGGTGACAAACACCCCGGCCATTACCAGCCAGAGCGATCGCCGCACCGCGTCAATGACGTCGTTCCTGCCATTGAATTCACCAAAGGTCAGCATCAGCAACAGCGTGCCGGACACCGCCAGCAGGTAGGCGCAGCGTATCCAGAACTCCGCGCCGCCCTCGGCGTCGCACAACATGCGAAGCACCTTGTAGAGAATGGGCTTGAGATAACCAATGGCAATCACGGGGCCGACCAGTGCAATCAGCAGCGAGATGAAAAACAGGTTGGGGCTCATGAGGTTTCCTTTCGTTTCTATCGGTGGGGGATGGTTAACGTGCGCAGGTACCGGAATCGCAACGGGCACTGGCGGACCGTTCAGCGGCGCGGCGTACCGCACCTTCAAACAGCAGGCCCACCAGCCGGCGCGGAATGCGGTGGCGGTTGCGTGCCAGCATCGGGTAGGCCCAGTCGGCCAGTGGGGCCAGCACCGGCAGGCGCATGGCCGTACTGGCCCAGCCCAGGCCTACCGCCTCATAAGCCAGCCGGAATACATCAACACCCTTGAGAACGCGGCCGTCTGCCGTGCGGGCATGAATCAGGTCCAGCAGGTCCTGCATGGTGGTGCCAGCTGGAATGTCGGCAAAATCCGGCGCCGACACATCGCTAAAGCGCAGGTGGCCTGCGGTATTGCGCAGCATCAGATTGGTCATTTCTGCGTTGCAGAGCGGGCAGGCCGACTCGTAGAAGAGGGTCAGTGGAAAGGTCAGCGGGTCAGGATTGCCGGCCTTGAAGTCGTCGTAACGCGTGTTGCCTGCGTTGGTAAAGCCTTTAATGACAGTCATTTTCTCTCCTTTATAAATTTCAGTACAAACAGAAATCACTAGTCAAAAAAAAACCAACCCCGCCTTTCAGAAGGTGGGCGGCAACAACTCCGAAGGATCCATGAGTTTCGCGTCGCTGTCGCCCCGCACGAATTTCTGCACGCTGGCGCCCATGCGCAGCACTTTCTCCAGCGTGGTGGGCGACAGACGCAGCATCTCGTCGGCCCACGAGCCCAGGGATTCCATCAGGCGCAGCGTTTCCCGTACCCGGTCCTGGGCATCGGAGGACTCGGCCTCAAAGCCGTCTTCCTTGACAAGCTCGCGCAACATGCGCACGGTCGGGTCAAACTCGCGCTCCTTGCGTTCGCGCACCACGGTGCGAAAGAGTTCCCAGACGTCGAGCGAGGTTTCGTAATAGTCGCGCCTGTCGCCCAGTAAATGGGTGGCACGGATCAGGTTCCAGTTCAGCAGCTCCTTGAGGCTGGTGCTGACGTTGGAGCGCGCTACTTCCAGCGTATCGGCGATGTCTTCGGCATGCAGGGGGCGGCCGTGGAAGAAAAGCAGGGCGTGGATTTGTGAAACGGTGCGGTTCACGCCCCAGGCGGTGCCCATTTCTCCCCAGTGGACGACAAATTTGCGGGCGACGGGGCTGAGTTCCATGGTTCTGAATATACGCCGTCTGAAATTTCTGTCAATACAGAAATAAAGGATTCTGAAAAGAAACAACAGCAAAGGCCCAAGCCCGAGAATACGGCGCATGACAGACATCAAGACCTACGGCATGTCAGAGCGGGCCGACCACCTCGACTTCGACATCCGGTCCCAGCTGGTGCGGCCGCCGTTGGTGCGCCCGCACCGGCACGAGTATTTCCAGGTCCAGATCAGCCTGCAGGGCGACACCGAACAGAACGTGGCCGGCACGGTGCGGCCTTTCCGGCGTGGCTATTTGAGTTTTATCCTGCCTTACCGTGTGCATGTGATCCCGCATCCCGAGGGCTCGCGCTACGTCATCATCAACATGTCGCAGCAGTTCCTGCGCCCCGGCCTCGATGTGGATCCGCTGGACCTGGAAGACGTGCCCTTGAGCCGCGCGCCTGAACTCGCGCCCTTCCTGTTCCAGGAATACGCTGACTTCTATTTTTCCGAAGATGAGTTTCCGGAGATCGAAGTACTGCTGGAAAAACTCGCGTTGGAAAACGCGCATCGCCGTTTCGGCTCCATCGAGATGATCCGCGGCCTGATGCTGCAGCTGATAGGTTTGGTCTGCCGCAAGTACGAAGCTGACCTGCTGCGTTTTTCGGCCAGCCAGGCGCAGCAGGGCAGCCGGCGTGCCAGCCTGCAGCGCGCGGTGCGCTACATCCGCGAGCACCTGGCTGGCGAGGTCACGCTGGCCGACGCGGCAGCGGCCGCTTTCCTCTCGCCCAACTACCTTGCGCATCTGCTGAAGAAAGAAACCGGCAAGACTTTCACCGACCTGGTGACCGAACGGCGCCTGGAGTTTGCGCAGGAACAACTGGCGCACAGCAGCCAGCGCATCGCCAGCATCGCCCATGCCTCGGGCTTTGCCGATGAGGCCTACTTCGCGCGGCGCTTCAGGCAGCGTTTTGGCCAGACGCCCAAGGCTTTTCGCGACTCTGTACGCGCCAAAATTTCCGGTTCAACCTGAAGCCGTTGCTGCTGCAGCGCAGCAGCGTTGCATTGAATCGTCCGGTTAATGCGTAATTGCGTCTGCCTGCGCCGGGCGTGTTCGCCATAAGCTCGACAGTTGGAGAAAAACACGGACAACAAGCTCCAGCTTCACCCGGCTTTTTATCAATCCCAGGAGACACACATGACAACACCAGACATGAGCAAACGCGGAATTCTGCAAACAGGCGCCCTGATGGCGACAGGCGCCGTCGTCGGCTGCGCCACGCCGGGCACGGCGGCAAATGCGCCGGCCACGCCTTTCACGGTGGCTGAGACCTACATCCCCATCGCGGGCAGCGCCGAAATGTTTCCGGTGCGCCGCATTTACTGCATAGGTCGCAACTACGCAGCACATGCAATCGAGATGGGTTCGGATCCGAGCCGTGAACCGCCGTTCTTCTTCCAGAAGCCGACGGACGCCATTCAGGTGGTGCCGCCCGGCAAGGTTGCAGACCACCCGTACCCCACACTGACCAAAAACTACCACTACGAAGTCGAACTCGTGGCGGCGCTGGCCAAAGGTGGGCGCAACATCCCGATGAGCGAGGCGCTGGATCGTGTTTACGGTTACGCGCTGGGCCTGGACATGACGCGCCGCGACCTGCAGCGCGGCATGGGCGACCAGAAAAAGCCCTGGGAAATCGGCAAGAGCTTTGACATGTCGGCTCCCATCGGTCCCATCCACAAGGTTGCGCAGACCGGCCACTACACCAAGGGCGCAATCTGGCTCAAGGTCAATGGCCAGGTCAAGCAGAACGCCACGCTTAACCACATGATCTGGTCGGTGGCCGAGCAGATCTCCAAACTGTCCGAAGCGTTTGAGCTCTTTCCCGGCGACATCATTTACTCGGGCACGCCTGAAAACGTCGGCCCGGTGGTCAAGGGCGACGTCATCGAATGCCATATTGACGGTTTGCCAGAGTTGAGCGTCAAGATCGTTTGAGTTTGGGTGCGGGGCGGGGCGGGGCGGGGCGGTGGGCAAGGGAAAACACCAGCGTCATTGCCTTGCGGTGGCAAGAACTTCCGGGGCCGCATAGACTCCGACTGTTTGCCTTTTGAGAACCTCCCACAATCTACTGAGGAACCGCCATGCTTGAACACGACCAGAAGAAAGACTTCGACGCCCTGCTGCCCGGGCGGTCCACCGAAGCCGGCGCCAGTCGCCGCACCGCGCTCAAAACGGCCCTGGGGGTCGGGTACGCGGCCACCGCCATGCCCATCATGGCGCAGACAGCCATCAAAACTTCTTCAGAAGGCCTGAAGACCGGCGAAACCACCTATGAAGTCAATGGCTTCAAGGTGCCCGCTTTCTTTGCGGCGCCCGCCGGCAAGACCAACCTGCCGGTGGTGCTGGTGATCCAGGAAATTTTTGGCGTGCACGAATACATCGCCGACACGGCCCGGCGCTTTGCCAAAGCCGGCTATCTGGCGATTGCCCCAGAGCTCTATGCGCGCCAGGGTGACCCGAGCAAATACAACGAAATGGCCAAGCTCATGGCCGAAGTGGTGTCCAAGGTGCCTGACGAACAGGTCATGGCCGACCTGGACGGCGCCGTGAAGTGGGCAGCCGCTAACGGTGGCAATGCGAAAAAGGTGGGCATCACCGGTTTTTGCTGGGGCGGCCGCATCACCTGGCTGTATGCCGAGCAAAGCAAGAACGTGAAGGCCGGTGTGGCCTGGTATGGCCGCCTGGTCGGCCAGCCATCAGCGCTGACGCCCAAGCACCCGCTGGACCTGGCCGCCAACCTCAAGGCGCCGGTGCTGGGCCTGTACGGCGGGCAAGACGGCGGCATCCCGCTGACCACCGTCAACCAGATGAAAGACGCACTGACTGAAGCCGGCGCCAAGGGCAACAAGGCGGCAGCCGCCTCTGAGTTTGTGGTCTACCCGCAAGCGCCCCACGCCTTCCATGCCGACTATCGCCCGAGCTACCGCAAGGATGCGGCAGATGACGGATTCAAGCGTGCCCTGGAATGGTTTAAATCCCACGGCGTGGGTTAAAGCACCCCCGTCCAGGCTCACTGCGTGTAGCCTGTTCCCCCAAAAGTGATGCACCCCTGTCCAAGCTCACTACATGTAGCTTGTTCCCCCCTCGAGGGGGCGGCGCCAGCGGCCCGGCAAAGCCGGTTCCGCGGCCCCTGCTGGTGAAATACCCCACACTGATTGCGCCCTGAACTCTTCAAGCCAGCATGAGGCGCGGGACTGGCTTTGCCAGACCGCAGGCGGGCGGCCCCCGAGGGGCTGGAGCCCGCGGCTCCAAGCCTGCCTGCGCAGGCTTGGACGGGCGACAGAGGCGAAGCGTCTCGCGAGCCGCGGCCTGCAAGGCCTCGGGAGCTACACGCAGTGAGCGACCGTGGGGGCTAACCACTTGACAGGCTTGATAAGATTGAAACAACCCCGGCCGCAGGCATTGGATGCCGCGCCCGGGGTTTGTCGTCTGTGGTGTAACCTCTGCGGATAATTTTGAGTGATTTCGGGCCTTAGCCCAATAAATACGAGCGCAAGCAGCTATGACTTTGATAGCAATCCTGGTGGGGACCCTGGCTGCAGGCATTGGCAGCGTGTGGCTGGCGGCTCTGCTCAGCTTTGGTGTGCTGGCCCGCTACACCCAGCACATGCTCAGCCTGGCGGCCGGCGCGCTATTGGCCACGGCCTTCATGCATTTGCTGCCCGAGGCTTTTGAAAGCCAGGCCGGGGCCAAGGAACTGTTTGCCACCTTGCTGGTCGGGCTGGTGTTCTTTTTCCTGCTCGACAAGGCCGAACTCTGGCATCACGGCCATGAGCACCATGGCGGCGAGCACCATGGCCCCGAGGCTGCGGCGCATGCACACCATGACCATACGGAGCACGTCCATGCCGCGCACAGCCACCACGGCCACCACGGCCATACGCATGGCGAAGCCAAAAGCGGCAGCTGGGCTGTGCTGGCCGGCGACAGCGTGCACGCTTTCGGCGACGGCATCCTGATTGCGTCGGCCTTCATGGCCGATTTGCGGCTGGGCGTGGTCGCCGCGCTGGCGGTGCTGGTGCATGAGGTGCCTCACCACATGGGCGACCTGGTGGTCCTGCGCCAGACCTCCAACAACCGCCGCGCCGCCTTCATCAAGGTGTCGCTGGCCGGTGCCGTCACCGCGCTGGGCGGCGTGGTCGGCTATGCGCTGGTTGACCAGCTATATGACTACCTGCCGTTTTTCCTGATCATGGCGTCCAGCAGTTTTATCTATGTCGCGCTGGCCGACCTGATTCCCCAGTTGCAAAAACGCGTCACCGCCCGGGAAACCATGGCGCAAATTGCCTGGCTGGGTATCGGCATCGGGCTGGTCACGCTGATCAGCGGGATGGCGCACCACCACTGAGCGGCAAGGCGCAGCTGCGGTTGCGGCTGCTGTCAGACGGCGCCTGACAAGTACAAGGCCTGGCGACCTATAGGCGGGTTTCGGGCGGAGCGGGAAGATAAGGGCAAGCATCCTTTTGATGCTCCGTTGCGTTGTGCAAACACTGTGCAAAAGGCAGGCCCGCCATGAACTTCCATTCAGACTCCACCACGGTTTCCAGCGCCTTCCGCCCGTCGGCCTACGATGTCAGCGGCGAGTTGGCTCAAGACGCGCCGCCGCGCAAGCCGCGGAGTTTTCACCGCCCGCGCGCAGCCGCGTACATCGCTTTTTTCATCACCGTTTTCGCCAGCATGGCCGCCGCCGCTGCGCTGGCAATCCATGACATGCCTTTGATGGTGGTGGGTCTGTGATGGGCGGAACGCGCAAGCGGCCAGGCAATGAAGAGCCCGAACCGACGTTGGAAGCGGACCTGCCGTCCGACGGCGGGGACGAAAAAGGTGAAGCGATGATCCGCGACTTGCCCAGACGGGTGGAGCCGCCGCAGTCTCTGCAGTCGCCTGGCAGGGGCCCAACGGCGCCGGAAAAGGGAAGCAGGAAGTAGCCATGGCCACCAACCCGAACGTTCCGCCACCCGAGCCCCTGCCGCCCCTGGACACCCCGCCGGACCCGGGCGAAGTACAGACCACTCCCATGCCAATGACGCTGAAATAGGCGAAAACAGCTCCGCAAGAGATGTTGACGGGTCTGGGCGGTGGTTGCCCCGCCTGGAGCTTGCAAGGGCCATCAAGCCTGGATATGGTCGGAGGATTTTCATCCCCGGGGAGACACCATGGCCGACGTAATGAATGTCCGCTGCTGCATCGCCGGCGGCGGCCCGGCCGGCATGATGCTGGGCCTTTTGCTGGCACGCGCCGGGGTGCAGGTGCTTGTGCTGGAAAAGCACGCCGATTTCCTGCGTGACTTTCGCGGCGACACCGTGCATCCATCCACTCTCGAAGTGATTCACGAACTGGGCCTGCTGGAGAAGTTCCTGGCGCGCCCGCACGATGAAGTGAGTGAGTTGCGCGCCGTGGTCGGCAACACCGAACTCGTGCTGGCCAGCTTCAGGCATTTGCGCCTGCGCTGCAAATTCATCGCGATGATGCCCCAATGGGAGTTTCTGGATTTTGTGCGCGATGAGGCGGAGCTGTATCCCGGTTTTCGCCTGATCCAGAACGCCGGAGTGACCGGCGTGATCCAGCAAGATGGCGTGGTGACGGGCGTGGAGGTCGCCACACCCGAGGGCGCCCTGCAGGTGATGGCGGACCTCGTGATCGGGGCCGATGGCAGGCGGTCCACGGTGCGCAGTTCGGCCGGGCTGGTCGTGCGCGATCTGGGCGCGCCTATCGATGTGCTGTGGATGCGCCTGCCCAAGATGCCGGGCGATCCTTCCACGACGGGCGGGCGCATTACCAACGGCATTTTCCTGGCCATGATTGACCGCCGTACTTATTGGCAGTGCGCCTATGTGATTCCCAAGGGCGGCATCGAGGCTGTTCGCTCAGAGGGGCTGGAGGCTTTCCGCACAGACGTGGTGAAGGTGGCGCCGCTCTTTGCCGACCGTATCGCCACCCTGGCCAGTTGGGACGACATCAAGCTGCTGAGTGTCACGGTCGACCGGCTGGAGCACTGGTACAAGCCCGGCCTGCTGTGCATCGGCGACGCTGCACATGCCATGTCGCCTGTGGGCGGCGTGGGCATCAACCTGGCGGTACAGGATGCCGTGGCGGCGGCCAACATTCTGGCTGCTCCCCTCGCAAGTCCGCAGGTGGACCGGGCCGCGCTGACGCCCTTGCTGGCGCAGGTACAAAAACGCCGGTTGTTTCCCACACGCGTCACGCAGGCGGTGCAGGTCGCCATCCAGAACCGCCTGCTCAGCCCGGTACTGGCGGCGCGGGGGCGCGACGGCCCGCCCATGGCGCTGCCCTGGCCGCTGAAGCTGATGCGGCGCTGGCCCTTGCTGCAGGCGCTGCCGGCCTATGCGGTCGGCGTGGGCGTGCGGCCTGAGCACGTGCGCTCGCCTGTCCAGCTGGTGACTGCCGATACCGGCTGAATGGTCGTAGTTGCTATTGATTTGATAGCTGTTTGCGCTTGTTCAATAAGGCTGGAAGGCCATTTTTTCTTGAGTCCTTGAAGATTTTCGGGGGGCGGTCCTGAGCTGCATCCGCCTTCTTTTCCAGCGGGAGGACTTGAACACTGGCGTCCGCAGGAAGGGCAAAAAGACAAAAAAAGAGGGTTTGTAGGCTTGTTCCTACGCAATCCACAGGCATTGCCTACATTCCCCGGCCGCAACGATGCCTACAGTGAATAAGGCAGGCACAGGTGCGTAGCAGGTGTGCAAGCGCCGCAAACCACCCCCCAATCCCACTCAACAGTCTGCACCTCGCTGCTGCTTTCTGCCGCAAGCAAAGGTGACCTTCAAGGAGACCGTCATGAAAACCGCCGCAGAGACACTTCACTCCCACAGGCCCGAACCCAGCCCTTCGAAAGGACGCCTGGGTGACCGGCCGGACAACGGCTCGCGGAGCAGTCGCGGTGCCGGCCCTTCGTCGGGGTCACGCCTGGACAATCCGCACAAGCGCATCCGCCTGTCCGGCCACGCGCGCGCCTGCTGATGCAGGCGCCTCTGTGTGCGCATCAGGCGAAAAACGCTTACAGCCCTGTGGGACACCGTCTCATGGGGTAAGCCCGATGTAGCGGGCTAAATTGAATTCCGGCTGACGTTCAGCCACTCACCGTTCAGCCATTTCATCTTCAAAAAAGGAAACCGACATGCACGCATCCAAATTCAAACCTGCTGCCCTTACCGCCGTTGCCCTGGCCGCTTTGCTGGCACTGGGAGCCTGTGGCAAAAAGGTGGAAGACACCGGCGCGTCGCCTTCGACACCTGCCGCTTCACCCTCGACCACACCTTCGCCGTCGACCACGCCATCCCCAACAGGCAGCAGCTCTTCGATGGGTACGTCCACAACCGGTAGCACCCCAATGGGAACCAGCACGTCTCCGATGACAGGTGACGCAGCGACGCCTGGTACGGCAGCCAGCGCTCCGGCCAAGTAATCGGACCTGAAAATCCGGCATTGACCGGCACTTTTTGAGCGGGTCCTGCGCGGCCGCCTCAACAAGAAGAAAAACCTGCATGCCGGAAAGCATGCAGGTTTTTGTGTTTCTGGCGGCGCCGCGAAGCGGGGCGGCCTCAGCCCTGTGCGACCGGATGCGCTGGGTCGCTGCACCAGTCGCTCCAGCTGCCGGCGTAGAGCCCGCTTCTTCCGAGGCCGGCCAACTCCATGGCAATGATGTTGGGAACGGCGCTGACGCCGCTGCCGCAATGGTGTACCACGGTGGCCGGGTCGCGGCCGGCCAGCAAGGTTTCAAACTCGGCCTTGAGCTGGACTGCCGGCTTGAACTTTCCGTCGGGCCCCAGGTTCTGGCCGAAGGGGCGGTTCAATGCGCCGGGGATGTGGCCGGCCACCGGATCCAGCGGCTCCACCTCGCCCTTGAAGCGTGGCGTGGCGCGTGCATCAACCAGTGTTTGTGCCGGGCGGCCCAACTGGCTCGCCACGGTCTGGGCCGATACCAATGTGGCTTTTTCCGGCGCCAGGAGGAAGCTGGCCTGGAAATGCGCAGGTTCTTCGCCGCTGTTGACGGCGCCGCTGGCGGCCTGCCATGCTTGCAGCCCACCGTCGAGCACCGCCACGTTTTCATGACCGGCCCATTTGAGCATCCACCACAGGCGCCCGCAGTAGTTGGCGCCGTTGCGGTCATACACCACCGCCTGCATGTTGTTGGCAAAGCCGACGCTGGAAAGCCAGGTGGCGAACTTCTCGCGGTTGGGCAGTGGGTGGCGTCCGCCCGACGCGGGTGTATCAGCGCCGCTGGCCGTGATCACGCCATGGGCGCCCGCCACGCCGTGCTTGGCACTCAATGCGGTGTCCAGGTTGGCATACACGGCGCCGGGAAGGTGCGAGGCGAGGTACTGCTCCTGGCCGGCGTTGGGCTTCATCAGGTCGAAGGTGCAGTCGAAGATACGCAGGGGCTTGGCCGATGCGATCAGGGCTTGCAGTTGTTCGGCGGAAATCAGGGTGGTGTAGCTCATGGAAAACTCCTTAATGCTCTTCAGCCGGGGCATTCGGCGCAGCGCGGGCGCGCAAAACAGTTGCGGCAATCGCGCTGACGATGATGAGGCCCATGCCGGCCCAGCCGATCAGGGGGATATTGTCGCCAAACAGGATCAGGCTGTAGATAGCCGCGAACACAATGCCCGAGTACTGCAGGTTGGCCACCATCAGCGTGCCGCCATGGTTTTCAGACATGGAATAAGCCTTGGTCATGGACAGCTGGCCCAGTGAAGCCAGGATGCCGATAGGCGGCAGCCACAGCGCGTGTTCCCAGTTCCAGGGTGTGATGCCCATGACGCACATGCCGAGCGCGCCGGCAACCGCCGTGCCCACGGCAAAATAAAACACGGTGCGCGTTTCGGGCTCGCCCATGCGCGAAATCGCCATCACCTGCATGTAGGCAAAGGCAGCACCCAGGCCGGACATCAGGCCCACCAGCCCGGCAAAGGTCTGGTTCTGGTCGATGGCGGGGCGCAGCAGCATGACGACGCCGGCAAAGCTTGCCAGGATGGCCATGACCAGAGGCCCCTGGCTGGGCCCTTTCTGGCCGGCCTTGCCCAGCATCAGCGCACCGCCGACCAGGAAGGCCGCAATCCACACGCTGCTCATGTAGTTGAGCGTCATGGCGGTCGCCAGCGGCAGATGGGCAATCGCATAAAACCAGGCTGACAGCGACATCACGCCAATCACGCTGCGCCAGGCATGCATGGACGGGTAGCGGGTGGCCAGGGTGATGCCGCGCGCGCGGGCGTAGGCGGCCATGAAGACGATGCCCAGGGTGCCGCGGTAGAACACCAGTTCGGCGCTGTTGAAGTGTTCTGACGCGTACTTGACGCAGACCCCCATCGTGGCAAACAGGAAGGAGGAAAGAATCATCCAGACGGCTTGCATCGATTTTCAGGAGAAGGAGTTATGAGTGGTAAAAGAGGCTGGGATCCGCAATGGCTGTGCGAAAACAGCTATCAAATAAATAGCAGTTCCGGTGCCGTCAGATCATCTGCGTGGTTTTGCTGGCGCCCATTTCGCGGCGGTACCACTCGTGAAAGTGCTGCATGCCGTCTTCCATGGGGCTTTGGTAAGGCCCGAACTCGTTGTCACCGCGAACCATCAAGGCCTTGCGGCCGGCGTCCATGCGCAGGGCGATCTCATCGTCTTCCACGCAGGTTTCCATGTAGGCGGCTTGCTGAGCTTCGATGAATTCACGCTCGAAGGCGCAGATTTCTTCGGGGTAAAAAAACTCGACCACGTTGAGCGTCTTGTCGGGGCCCTGTGGATGCAGCGTGCTGACCACCAGCACATGCGGGTACCACTCAACCATCACGTGCGGGTAGTAGGTGAGCCAGATGGCGCCGTATTTGGGCGGCACTCCCTTGCGGTACTGCAGCACCACGTCATGCCATTTCTTGTAGGTGTCGGTGCCAGGCTTGCCCAGCTTGTCCGACACGCCCACGGTCTGCACGGAGTAGTCAGGCTCAAGTTGCCAGCGCAGGTCGTCGGTGGTGACGAAGCCGCCCAGGCCGGGGTGGAAGGGGCCGACGTGGTAGTCCTCCAGGTAGACCTCGATGAAGGTCTTCCAGTTGTAGTTGCACTCGTGCAGGTGCACCTTGTCGAGCTGGTAGCCTGAAAAGTCGAGGTCGGCGTAGGTGGCCAGCTGCGACATCTCGGCCGCCACGTCGCGGCCGGTGTCCTCGAACACCAGGCCATTCCAGGTCGTGGTCTTGTAGCGGTTCAGGTTCAGGCAGGGGTCGATCTCGAAGTGCGGCGCGCCTATGAGTTCGCCCGAGGTGTTGTAGGTCCAGCGGTGCAGCGGGCAGACGATGTTGCTGCCGGTATTGCCGCGGCCCTGCAACATGGTGGATTGGCGATGCCGGCAGACGTTGGAGATCAGCTCGATGCCTGAGGCGTTGCGCACCAGCGCCCGCCCTTCGCCCTCATGCGGCAGGGCGTAATAGTCGCCCAGGTGGGGCACGGCCAGTTCATGGCCCAGGTAGCGCGGCCCGCGGGCAAACAGCTTTTGCTGCTCCCGCTGGTACAAGCCCGCATCGAAGTAGCTGGAAATGGGGAGCTGGCTGGTGGCCTGCAGGAGACGGAGGCTGAGATCAGACATGCAAATTTCGGTGAACATGCCTCCGCGCCAAGGCGGTGGAGGCTGTTGACAAGCGGGTAGGCAGGCTGAGCGACAGCCCACGGAGAAAACAAGGCCGGATATCCCGCAGCAGGGGCACTGCTGTTGTCGAGAACTGTTATCAATTGTACCCGCGCAGGCCTTTTTGCGGGTCTTCGCACGCCGCCGCCGGATAATAGAGATGTATGGATTCGTAGCCCCGGGCGCCGGGATCGCAAACTGCCTGCAACGGCCTAAAATCAGCCTTCATCCAAATCACCATGGCCAAAAGTCCTTCGTCCACCGCTGCTGCCTCCGCTTCCGTTGTTCCGGCATTGCCCGCCAGCTATGAGGCCGCATTGCAGGAACTTGAAGGGCTGGTTGACAGCCTGGAATCCGGGCAGCTGCCGCTGGACCAACTGCTTACCGGCTACCAGCGCGGTGCGCAGCTGCTGAAGTTCTGCAGGGACAAGCTTGAGGCCGTGGAAACCCAGATCAAGGTGCTGGAAGGCACGGAACTCAAGCCGTGGGTGCAGGAATAACCGGCGCATTGCAGGCAGAACATTCCTTCACCCCCTAAAAAAGAGACCCACGATTGAACGCCCCTGAAAAACTGCCTTTGTTTACCTTGAGCGCCTGGAGTGCCGGGCAGCTTGCCAATGTCGAGAGCGCCTTGTCGCGCTGGGTTGCCTGCCCCAGCGACGCGCCTGCGCCTGCGGGCTTGGGCGACGCCATGCGTTATGCCGTGCTCGACGGTGGAAAACGCCTGCGGCCGTTGCTGGTCATGGCGGCCTGTGAGGCCGTGCAGGGCAATGCGCAAGCCGCCCTGCGGGCTGCCTGCGCGGTAGAGCTGATCCACGCCTATTCGCTGGTGCACGACGACATGCCCTGCATGGACAACGATGTGCTGCGCCGCGGCAAGCCCACGGTGCATGTCAAGTTCGGCCAGGCTCAGGCACTGCTGGCCGGCGACGCCCTGCAGGCGCTGGCATTTGAATTCCTCACGCCGCCCGACGATTCAGTTGATGCGGCCACACAGGCGCGCCTGTGCCGCATGCTGGCTCAGGCGGCCGGTTTTCAGGGCATGGCCGGCGGCCAGGCCATTGACCTTGCCAGCGTGGGCATGCCGCTGACGTCCGTCCAGCTGCATGAAATGCACCGGCTCAAAACCGGTGCGCTGCTGCAGGCCAGCGTGATGATGGGCGCGGCCTGTGGTGCTGCGACACCGGCCGCTCAAGACGCCTTGCGCGATTACGGCGCCGCCGTCGGCCTGGCTTTCCAGGTCGTTGACGACATCCTCGACGTCACCGCTGACTCCGCCACACTGGGCAAGACGGCCGGCAAGGACGCCGCCCAGGACAAACCCACCTTTGTATCGCTGATGGGGCTGGAAGACTCCAAAGCCTATGCGCAGCAGCTGCTGGGCAAGGCACTGCGCAGCCTGGATGCCAGCGGGCTGGGCCACACCGATGCCCTGCGCGCACTGGCGGACATGCTTGTGAACCGTCATCATTGAAGCCGTCATCAGGATTGAATACCGCGGACCGGGAAACCGGCCTTGCCATAAACAGCGACACCACGATGTACCCATTGCTTGAAACCATCAACAGCCCCGCCGACCTGCGGAGCCTGCCCCGCGTTGACCTGAAACCCCTGGCCGACGAACTGCGTGCCTACGTGCTTGACAGCGTTTCAAAAACCGGCGGCCACCTGAGCTCGAACCTGGGCACGGTGGAGCTGACGGTGGCCCTGCATTACGTCTTTAACACCCCCGAAGACCGCCTGGTGTGGGACGTGGGCCATCAGACCTATCCGCACAAAATCCTCACGGGCCGGCGCGAGCGCATGGACAGCCTGCGGCAGTTTGGCGGCCTGTCGGGCTTTCCGCGCCGCGACGAAAGCCCCTACGACACCTTCGGCACGGCCCACTCATCGACCTCGATTTCCGCCGCACTGGGCATGGCGCTGGCCGCCCAGCAAAAAGGCGAAGACCGCCATGCGGTGGCCATCATTGGCGACGGTGCCATGAGCGCCGGCATGGCCTTCGAGGCCCTGAACAATGCGGGCGTGCATGACCATTGCAAGCTGCTGGTGGTGCTCAACGACAACGACATGAGCATCAGCCCGCCGGTGGGCGCGCTGAACCGTTACCTGGCCCAGCTGATGAGCGGGCGTTTTTATGCATCCGCCAGGCACATGGGCAAGCAGGTGCTGCGCGTAGCACCGCCGCTGCTGGAACTGGCCAAACGCCTGGAGTCGCACGCCAAGGGCATGGTCGTGCCTGCCACGCTGTTTGAAAACTTCGGCTTCAATTACATCGGCCCCATCGACGGCCACGATCTCGAGTCGCTGGTCCCCACGCTGGAGAACATCAAACACCTCATGGACACCAAGGGCGGCCCGCAGTTCCTGCATGTGGTCACCAAAAAAGGCCAAGGCTACAAGCTCGCCGAAGCCGACCCCATCGCCTACCACGGCCCCGGCAAGTTCGATCCGGCCATGGGGCTGCAAAAGTCCACCGCACCGGCCAAGCAGACCTTCACCCAGGTGTTCGGCCAGTGGCTGTGCGACATGGCCGAGCACGACAGCCGGCTCGTCGGTATCACACCGGCCATGAGAGAGGGCTCGGGCATGGTTGAGTTCCACAGGCGCTTTCCCGAGCGCTACCACGACGTCGGCATTGCCGAGCAGCATGCGGTGACGTTTGCCGCGGGCATGGCCTGCGAAGGGCTCAAGCCCGTGGTCGCGATTTACTCCACCTTTCTGCAGCGCGGCTACGACCAGCTGATCCACGATGTGGCCCTGCAGAACCTGCCTGTCGTGTTTGCGCTGGACCGCGCTGGCCTGGTCGGCGCCGACGGGGCCACGCATGCGGGCGCCTATGACATTCCTTACCTGCGCTGCATTCCCAACATGAGTGTGGCATGCCCCGCCGATGAAAATGAATGCCGCATGCTGCTGAGCTCGGCTTTCGAGCAAAACCATCCGGTGGCTGTACGCTACCCGCGCGGCGCCGGCGCCGGCATCAAGCCGGGAACCGGACTGGAAGCGCTGCCCGTTGGCAAGGGCGAAGTCCGCCGCGAAGGCGCAGGTGTTGCCATCCTGGCTTTCGGCACCTTGCTATACCCGGCCCTGCAAGCCGCAGAAAAACTAGGCGCCACAGTGGTCAACATGCGCTGGGCAAAACCGCTGGACACCGAGCTGCTGCTCAAGGTGGCAGCCAACCACCAAGCCCTGGTGACGGTGGAAGAGGGAGCCATCATGGGCGGTGCCGGCAGCGCAGTCAGTGAAGCCCTGCAGGCCGCAGGCATCGCGAAACAGGTGCTGCATTTGGGCCTGAAAGACGAGTTCATCGAACACGGCGATCCCGCAAAACTGCTCGCCCTCCAAGGCCTCGATGCCACCGGCATCGAAGCGTCCATCACGGCACGTTTTGCCGCATTGCTCGGATCCGGCAAGCCCGGCAAACCGGCACTCAAGTCCGTCGCCTGACCACTGATTCTGCTAAGCCCTGAAGGCTCTTCATTCAAGCAGGGGCCGCGGGACCGGCTTTGCCGGACCGCAGGCGCAGCGGCCCCCTCGGGGGGCAGGGAGCGACACGAAGTGCGCGACCGTGGGGGCTACATAGACAGCTTCCTGTCAGCTCTTCAAGGGTAAACCCGGCCGGGTCGAGACCCCCTCATTTTTAGAATTCCCAAAGACCTGCAAAACGGTCTGACTGGCGCCTGAGCCCAGTGGAATTTTCATTTTTACCTTTCGGAGTCAACCTGATGGATCGTCGTTCACTCATCAAACACGCCGGCGTTGCCGGTGTTTTGGCAGCAGGCGTTGCGCCGGCTGTTCACGCACAGGCCGCTGTTCGCTGGCGCCTGGCATCCAGCTTCCCCAAATCGCTGGACACGATCTATGGAGGTGCTGAAACGTTTGCCAAGCATGTCAAGGCGATTTCAGGCGGCAAATTTGAGATCTCCGTCCATGCTGCGGGCGAGCTGATGCCTGCGTTTGGTGTGGTCGACGGTGTGCAGCAAGGCTCCATCGAGGCAGCCCATACGGCGCCTTACTATTTCTTCGGCAAGGACGAAACCTTTGCCATCGGCGGCGCCATTCCTTTTGGCCTGAACAGCCGCCAGATGAGCGCCTGGACCTTTGAGGGCAACGGCTTGAAACTGATGCGCGAGTTCTACGCCAAATACAACATGATCAGCTTTCCGTGCGGCAATACCGGCGCGCAAATGGGTGGCTGGTTCCGCAAGGAAATCAAGTCCATTGCCGACATGAAGGGCCTCAAATTCCGCGTCGGCGGTTTTGCCGGCAAGGTCATCGAGCGTCTGGGTGGCGTGCCGCAGAACATTCCCGGCGGCGAGATTTACCAGGCGCTGGAAAAAGGCACCATCGATGCCGCCGAATGGATCGGTCCCTACGATGACCAGAAGCTGGGCTTCAACAAGGTGGCACCCAACTACTACTACCCCGGCTGGTGGGAAGGCGGCCTGCAGCTGGACCTGTACATCAACCAGAAAGCCTACGATGCTTTGTCGCCCGAATACAAGGCGATTGTGGAAGCGGCCAGCGCCGCCGCACACGTCGACATGCAGGCCAAATACGACACCAAGAATCCGACGGCCCTGAAGCAGCTGGTGGGTGCTGGCGCCAAGCTCCGGCCTTTCCCTGCCGATGTCATGAACGCCGCTTTCAAGGAGTCGATGAAGCTGTATGAAGAGCTGTCGGCCAAAAATGAAAACTGGCGCAAGGTCTATGCGGACTATTCGAAATTCCGCGGTGACCAGAACTTGTGGTTCCGTTTTACTGAGGCGACCTTCGACCGCTTCATGCAGAGCCAGAAGCTGTAAAGCCATCATCTTGATCAGATAGGGGCGAGCGGCTTGCAACTGGCAAGCCGCTCGCTGAAACGTTTTCGTCAAAAAGCCGCCTGCCCAGGCGGCTTTTTTGTGCGCGATCTACGGGTAAAAACGGGGTGTTTTTATGCAAAAGAGTGACAAAGTATCCATGCTCCGCCGATTCAATCAAGGCAATGCAATTCAACTGTTATAGCAGGCCGAACCGATCTGGCAGATCAACGCAAAATTCGATAACTTCAGGAGAGAGTTTTATGGATCGTCGCTCACTTATCAAAAATGCCGGTATTGCCGGTGTGCTGGCCGCAGGTGTCGCACCTGCTGTTCATGCGCAGGCTGCCGTTCGTTGGCGCCTGGCCTCCAGCTTCCCCAAATCCCTTGACACGATTTTTGGTGCCGCCGAAGTATTTGCCAAGGCCGTCAAGGCCATGTCCGGCGGCAAGTTCGAAATCTCGGTGCATGCGGCCGGTGAGTTGATGCCGGCCTTCGGTGTGGTCGACGGTGTACAACAAGGCTCCATCGAGGCCTGCCACACGGCGCCCTACTATTTCTTCGGCAAGGACGAATGCTTTGCGCTGGGTTGCGCCATTCCCTTCGGCCTGAACAGCCGGCAGATGAGTGCCTGGATGTACGAAGGCAACGGCATGAAGCTGATGCGCGAGTTCTATTCCAAGTTCAACATCGTGAACTTCCCGGGCGGCAATACCGGCGCCCAGATGGGTGGCTGGTACCGCAAGGAAATCAAGTCCGTCAAGGACATCAAGGGCCTGAAGATGCGCATAGGCGGCTTCGCCGGCAAGGTGCTTGAGCGCATAGGTGGCGTGCCGCAGAACATTCCCGGCGGCGAGATTTACCAGGCCCTCGAAAAAGGCACGATTGATGCCGCCGAATGGGTGGGACCTTACGACGACCTGAAGCTGGGCTTTAACAAAGTTGCCCCCTTTTACTACTACCCCGGCTGGTGGGAAGGTGGTCCCGAGCTGGACTTCTTCATCAACAACAAGGCATTCGACGCCCTCACGCCCGAGAACAAGGCGATTGTGGAAGCGGCTGCGGCCCAGGCCCACGGCGACATGCAGGCCAAATACGACGCGAAGAACCCAGGTGCGCTCAAGCAGCTCGTGGGTGCGGGTACCAAGCTCCGGCCTTTCCCGGCGGACGTGATGAACGCGGCTTTCAAGGAGTCGATGGCGCTCTACGAAGAGATCGGCACAAGGAACGAAAACTGGAAGAAGATCTACGCCGACTACTCCAAGTTCCGTGCCGAACAGAACCTGTGGTTCCGTTTCACGGAAGCCACGTTTGACCGCTTCATGCAAGCCCAGAAACTCTGAACCCGGCCCATCCGTCATCCCGAAAGCCGCCTTTTGCAGGCGGCTTTTTTACGTCTGTCCCGATCTGTAAAAACGGGTTGGGCAGGCGGTGTGAAATGCTGACAAAATAGATCTCCGCCCTCTTGCTCAAAAGCGCGGCTTGCATGGCCGTCGATTGCCAGCTGGGCGCCCGCAGGTCCATTCGGACCGCAAACCCGACCACCCTTCAGGAGATAGCATTTAATGGATCGTCGTTCACTTATCAAAAACGCCGGTATTGCCGGTGTACTGGCCGCCGGTGTGGCACCCGCTGTTCACGCCCAGGCCGCCATCCGCTGGCGCCTGGCTTCCAGTTTCCCCAAGCCGCTTGACACCATTTACGGCGGTGCCGAAGTTTTCGCCAAGAAGGTCAGCGAAATGACTGGCGGCAAATTCCAGATCAGCGTCCATGCCGCCGGCGAACTGATGCCTGCTTTTGGTGTGGTCGACGGCGTTGGCCAGGGCTCCGTGGAAATGTGCCACACCGTCCCGTATTACTACTTCGGCAAGAACGAAGCCTTTGCGATCGGTGCAGCAATTCCATTCGGCATGAACTCACGCCAGATGTCGGCCTGGATGTACGAAGGCAACGGCCGCAAGCTCATGAATGAGTTCTATGCCAAATACAACCTGGTGAGCTTTCCTGGCGGCAACACCGGCACCCAGATGGGCGGCTGGTTCCGCAAGGAAATCAAGACCGTGGCCGACCTGAAAGGCCTGAAGTTCCGTATCGGCGGCTTTGCAGGCAAGGTGGTGGAGCGTCTCGGCGTGGTGCCGCAAAACCTTCCCGGCGGCGAAATCTACCAGGCCCTCGAAAAGGGCACGCTGGATGCTGCCGAGTGGGTCGGTCCTTACGACGACCAGAAACTGGGCTTCAACAAGGTGGCACCGTTTTACTACTACCCCGGCTGGTGGGAAGGCGGCCCTGAGGTTGATTTCTTCATCAACAACAAGGCGCTGGAAGCCCTGCCCGCGGAATACCGCGCCATCATTGAAGCCGCGGCTTCGCACGCCCATATCGACATGCAGGCCAAGTACGATGCGCGCAACCCGACCGCGCTGAAACAGCTGGTGGGCGCCAAGACCAAGGTCTTGCCCTTTCCCAAGCCCGTGCTTGATGCCTCGTTCAAGGCTTCAATGGATCTGTATGCCGAGCTGGCCGAGAAGAACCCTGACTGGAAGAAGATCTACAGCGATTACCGTGCTTTCCAGAAGGACCAGATCCTCTGGTTCCGTTTCGCCGAGTCGCGCTTCGACACTTACATGCAGGGTGTCACCTTATGAGCCCCCACGCTTTTCACTGCGTCTTCGACTTCGTGTAATGCGCTGCCCCCCGAGGGGGCCGCTGCGCCTGCGGCCCGGCGAAGCCGGTTCCGCGGCCCCTGCTTGAAAGGGAAATCAGTGGTTCCCCGTTTTCCCGGGAAATAAAAAACCGCGACATGTCGCGGTTTTTTTCGCCTGCCTTTCCGGCGGCAGTGAGCCGTGCCCTCAGCGTTGGCTGCGAAAGGTCTTCAACTCGCTTACCAGCCGTTCGAATTCTGCGACCATTTCGGGCGAGGCGGCGTAGAACACCGCGAACTTCCCCATCAAGGTACGCACATACAGACGCGGCGCGATCAGCCATTCGAGTCCGCGCACGCGGATCAGCTTGCCGTAGGCGAGTTCGCGCAGCTCCATGTGCTTGTCCCAGACCCAGCTCTGGTAGAGTCCTTGCTCGTCGAGGCGCGTGACGCTGCGCAGGATGTGCCACCAGGTGTAGCCCACCATCAGCAGCCCGGCGATGAACCACCCCCCGCCTGCAGCCGCGCCTGAGGCCCTCCCAGCCAGCCAGGCCTGGGCAAAAGCCGCGGCCAGCGCCAGCACGATGGCGGTCGCCAACACCTTGAAGGGCACGGAAAACGCCTGCCCCGAGATGCTCCCACCTGTTGGGGTGAACTTGAAGGGTGGCGGGCCAAAATAGGTGCTGGGGGCGGGTACGGGG
The DNA here is from genome assembly GCF_056405795.1 of Polaromonas sp. P1_F1. Classification (NCBI taxonomy): domain Bacteria; kingdom Pseudomonadati; phylum Pseudomonadota; class Betaproteobacteria; order Burkholderiales; family Comamonadaceae; genus Polaromonas; species Polaromonas sp. P1_F1. Next base: position 128,178 of record NZ_JBFUBJ010000001.1, on the reverse strand, counting down.
TCCATGGAGTGCTCGCGGTCTGGAAAGGAAAAACTGACAGTATGGGCTGCCAATAAAAACGCCCCTCGCGAAAGGGGCGTTGGACGCTGGCCTGGAAGGCTGCGATCGGTTATTTGGTCTTGAACAGTTCGTCGACCTTTTTCTGTTCGTCGTCGGAATTCGGTTCTGCCGGCGGTGCCAGTGGATCGCTGCCTGTCGCACCGCTGGCCGCGCCCGCGGGTGGGGTCGCGCTTTCGTCGGCCGGGATTTCGATCTTGACTTTGTCCAGGTCGATCACCGCGGGTTTGTCGAGGAAGATCGTTACCGTCTGCGGCACGAAGATCACGATCGCCACAAGGATCAGCTGCATCGCCACCCAGGGAATCGCGCCCAGGTAGATGTCATTGGACTTGATCGGCTTGGGGATGCGCCCTTCCTTGAACAGCGTGTCGGCGATGCCGCGCAAATAGAACAGTGCGAAGCCGAAGGGCGGGTGCATGAAGCTGGTCTGCATGTTCACGCACAGCAGCACGCCGAACCAGATCAGGTCGATGCCCAGCTTGTCGGCGACGGGGCCCAGCATCGGCAGGATGATGAAAGCGATCTCGAAGAAGTCGAGGAAGAAGGCCAGGAAGAAGATGAACAGGTTGACGGCGATCAGGAAGCCGGTCTGGCCACCCGGCAGGCCGCTGAGCATGTGCTCGACCCACTTGGCACCGTCCACGCCCTGGAACACCATCGAGAAGACGCGCGCGCCGATCAGGATGAAGACGACCATGGCCGTCAGTCGCATCGTGCCGCTCATGGCCTCCCAGATCAGCGCGGGGGTCAGTCGCTTGTGCATGGCGGCCAGCACCAGTGCGCCCACCACACCCATGGCGCCGGCTTCCGTCGGCGTGGCGATGGCGGTGTCGATACCGGGCAGGCCGCCCATGGAGCCGAGCACCGCGAAGATCAGGATGGCCGAGGGAATGATGCCGCGCAGGCATTTGGCCCACAACGCCCAGCCGTTGAGCGTGCGTGCGGTTTTGGGCACACCGGGAACATGGTGCGGCTTGAACACGCCGAGCATGAAGGTGTAGCCCGCGAAGATCAGCACCTGCAGGATGGAGGGGCCCCAGGCGCCCTTGTACATGTCACCGACGGAGCGGCCCAGCTGGTCGGCCATCACGATCAGTACGAGTGACGGCGGCACCAGCTGCGTAATGGTGCCCGAGGCCGCCAGCACACCCGTGGCGTAGCGCATGTTGTAGCCGTAGCGGATCATCACGGGCAGCGAGATCAGCGCCATGGCGATCACCTGGCCGGCTACGGTGCCGGTAATGGCACCCAGGATGAAGCCGACGATGATGACCGAGTAGCCCAGGCCGCCCTTGGCCGGGCCGAACAGCTGGCCCATGGAGTCGAGCATGTCTTCGGCCAGGCCGCACTTTTCAAGGATGGCGCCCATGAAAGTGAAGAAGGGAATCGCCAGCAGCAACTCGTTCGACAAAATGCCGAACATGTTGAGCGGCAGGTTGGACATGAAGCTGGCGGGAAACCAGCCCATCTCGATGGCAAGGAAGCCCGAGGCCAGCCCGAGGGCGGCCAGCGAGAAGGCGACGGGAAAGCCGATCAGCATGATCAGCACGAGGCCCGCGAACATGATCGGGGCGAAATTTTCCATCTGCATGGGGTAGTCCTGAAAGTATTTTTATGGGAACGAGCGATGCAAACGGATCACTGAACCGGTTTTTCGTAGTGCGTATCCATCTCGAATTTGCCCTGGAGATAGCAGATGCGCTTGATGATTTCCGAGAGGCCCTGTACGAACATCAGACCGAAGCCCAGCGGCAGCAGCAGCATCGCCGGCCAGCGGATCAGGCCACCGGCATTGCCTGAGACTTCACCTGAGCGCAGCATGCTCATGAACAGCGGCCAGCTCAGGTAGGCCATCAGCCCCATCACCGGCAGCAGAAAGATGGCCAGACCGAAGATGTCTACATACACCGGCCCGTTGCCCTTGAGCTTGCCGTAAATGATGTCGACCCGCACGTGCTCGTTGAGCTTGAGGACCACAGGTGCGCCCAGCATCACGGTGGCGGCGAACAGGTACCACTGGATTTCAAGCCAGCCGTTGGAACTGATGTCCAGGCCGTAGCGCACAAAGGCGTTGCCGGCGGAAATCATCGCGGCGAGCAACACCGTCCAGGCGGCGATCTTGCCAAGTCGCGTGGTCAGCCAGTCGTAGGCCAGTGCGAGTTTGAGGAGTGCGGGCACGGGATGTCTCCGATAAGTTCTTTTGAATGAGAAAGTACCCACCCGGGTACGTCGAGGCATGAATGGTACGACGGATGCCCGCTCCCGCACTGAATAAAGACTGACAAAAAATTTCCGGGTTTACCCTAGGGTTTTACGGCTTGTGCCAGACTCTCGCGCGTTTTTTCAGCGTACGGCCAGCCCATGGCCGGCGGTGACCTCCCCGATGACCGCTGCCCCGGCAAAGCCCTGGGCGTGGAAAATTGCCAGAACCTCGGCGGCGCTGTCTGCATTGCAGGACACCAGCAGGCCTCCGGAGGTTTGCGGGTCACTGAGCAGGGCTTTGTCTACGTCGGCAAAGGCGGCGGGCAAACTCACTTCATTTCCATAGCTGGCCCAGTTTCGCCCCGAGGCGCCCGTCACACAGCCTTGCGCCGCGAGTTCGCGCGCGCCACTGACCAGCGGCACGCGATGCCAGTCGATACGCAGCTGGACGTCGGCCCCGCGGGCCAGTTCCAGGCCGTGGCCTGCCAGGCCAAAGCCGGTGATGTCGGTGAGTGCATGCACGCCTTCCATGCGCGCCAGCTCGATACCCGGCTTGTTGAGCTGTGTGGTGAGCGCGATCATGCGGGCATAGCCTGCGGCATCCAGCTGTTCTTTTTTCAGCGCCGCCGACAGGATGCCGATGCCCAGCGGCTTGCCCAGCACCAGCACATCGCCAGTCCGGGCTCCGGAATTTTTCTTGACCCGCGATGGATGCACCAGGCCCAGCACCACCAGGCCATAAATCGGCTCGACCGAGTCGATGGTGTGGCCTCCCGCAATCGGAATGCCCGCATCGCGGCAAACGTCCTGCCCGCCGCGCAAGATGGCGCCTATGGTCTCCAGCGGCAGCACATTGATGGGCATGCCCACCAGCCCCAGCGCCATGATGGGCGTGCCGCCCATGGCATAGACGTCACTGATTGCATTGGTGGCGGCGATGCGGCCGAAGTCGTAGGGATCATCGACGATGGGCATGAAGAAATCGGTCGTCGCGATCAGAGCCTGCTCGTCATTGAGCAGGTAAACAGCCGCGTCGTCGGCAGTTTCAATGCCCACCAGCAGCTGCGGCGGAATCGGGAGGTTGCTGGAGTTTTTGAGAATTTCACTCAGCACGCCAGGCGCAATCTTGCAGCCGCAACCGCCGCCATGCGACAGGCTGGTGAGCCGGGGTGGGGTGCCCGGAAGTGTTTCAGGGGCGTTCATGGCGTGCTTTCAATGGCGTTCCCGCAGTACCGGCGGTGCGCGGGGGCAGCCAGTTTAAAACAAGGGTGTTTTCTCGGGCATTTCACCTGCTGCCCTCAGGCGCAGCCCCGGCCGCGCTTATGGCGGTTCAGTTGTCCTTGTCGGCCTTCAGTTCGCCTTTCACCGCGTCATACACAAACAGCTTTTTGGCCAGGCCGGGCTGGTAATTGAGCATGTCAATCAGGAAACTCAAGGCTCCGAGATTGTTGCCGAGGCGATCGACCGATCCTGCCATGTGGGCCTGCTGCTCATTGGCACCAGGTTTGAGCATCTGTTCCACGAGTTCACGCATGTGCATTACCGCCAGGGCTGCCTGGTCTACCCCCAGCATGGACAGCACGCCCTGCATCTGCGCGAGTTGCCCTGGTACCACGGCCAGGGGTTTTTTGTCCTCCGGCGTGCGGAAAAAGCTGTCGAGGGATTTTTCCAGCACACCCAGGGCCACGCGCAGTTCACCCACCACGCTTCCCATGGTCTGTTTGTCGTTGACGCGCTGGTACAGCTCCTCCATCCACGACTCCAGGGGTTGTGGCTGTCCGCCCGTCCTGGCGCTTTCAAGCCGCTCCGCCAGCCGGGCTGTCCGGGCCCACAGGCGCGGGTCGTTGGGGTCGAAATCGTCAAACACGGCTTCCAGGTACAGCACGGCGGTTGCCACCTCCAGCGCCAGTTCGGGGCTGGGGGCCTGACCCGAGCTGACCGTCGAGGCGATCACGCGCGTCAGTGACCGCGCCATCGGCTCGCTCGGCGGATGCAGTTTGACCAGTGAATCCGTCACCAGGCTGAACTGGTCGTTCAGGGATTTGAACTTGCTCAGGTCTCCAGCGGTGGCTGCAGACCATGTTTCCTTTGCCGAGCTGATGCGCTTGCGGGCCTGTGCGATCAGGGCCGGGGCGAAGCGGCCGAACTGGACCGACTCATAGTCCACCGGCTTGAACCGCGTCAAGCCATAACTTGAACGAACCGCCGACAGCACCGGTGCGTCGCTGGAGCGCGGGACTTTCGCCTGGGAACACAGGAAAAGCAGATCTTCCGCAAGCCGGGCCGACGCCTCCGTACCCTTGGCCAGCCAGACATACTGAAGCAGGATGCGCAGGGTTGCACGCTTTACATAGAGATCGATTTTCAGCAGCCCTTTTGCCAGTGCTTCGAAATACGCCGCTGCTATTTTCCAGAAGGTCCTGGGTTCGATGCCGGTTTGAGCCTGGGCGAAGCCCAGGCACACATCGMTGAGGCTCTGTGCGGCTTCTGCATCACCGGTCCGGATGAGGGTCAGCATCAGCCGGTCCAGCAGCTGCCTGGATTCCCCGCCGTACGCCCTGGCATCGACGGTGATATTGAGGACCGGCTCTATCCAGCGCCATTGGAACACCCAGAGATCTGCCGGATGGACGCGATCGGCGCCAACCAGGCCCTGGATGTCGCGGTACTGGGGAAAAAGTGACACCGCAGACACCGGTTTTCCGGCCAGCACGTCTTCGAGGTAATGCGCCAGGGAAAAACCAGCAAGTTCGATTTTGGTCGCAGCGTCCTGTGTGCATTGCCCCGGTGTCTGGATGAACTTTTGCACCGCCGTTTCCATGGCCCGCAGCACCAGCGCAGGCGCGCTCATGCCGACCATCTCAAGCGCGCCGACCGCCTGGTGCAACTGCTGGCGGGCAGTGCGTAACTGGCCGGCATCGAGTGCTGCAAGATCGGAGTTGCTGACGCCTTCAGCCTCCCGCAAAAAACGTTTCAGGGCTTTGTTGGAGCCTTCCAGCGACTTGCGCAGTTCTTCCAGCACCCACGCCAGGGGCCCGAGGTCCAGGAGCGTCATGTCGAGCTCGGCGGGCGATGAGTTCAGATCGTGTGGTTGCATAAGTGGCGTGCTGGTGAGTGAGTCAAGGGGCGGGGTCAAGGGGCAGTCGATGCGTCCTCCAGACACCTGCAGGCATTCTCAAGATACGGGGCGACTGGCCGGAGTCTATCCGTGTACTTGTTGTTACAAAAGGGGGTAAGTCGCCGTGGCGCGACACCTTGCCATCAATATTTCGTCGGGTTGGCAGGCCCCCTTGTTTGTCCTCGAGCCCAGTATGCAACCTAAACACTTATGCGCGCCAGCCGGTCGTCCGTCTGCTATTCTGGCCTCAATCGGCGCGCGGCTTTGATGGTGTCTTGTTTGTGTCCATTCGTGTCGATGCTTGCCAGACTTTGTGCGGGTTCAAGACGCTACACCTTTTCATTACTCCCGCCAGCAATCATTTTTTTCGCGATGGACCGCCAGATCGATTCGCCCCTCATGCGCAGCGCCGGCCGTGACGTCCTGTCGCTGGCGCTGATGGATGCCCGCAATCACACCTTGCGGATTTTTGGCCAGTACCAGCAGGCGCTGGAATCCGTTGGTTTTGCCGTGCCGGCCTCCCCGCCGCTGAGCCCCCCGCTGTGGATGCTCGGCCACGTCGGCTGGTTCCAGGAATGGTGGATCGGCCGCAATGTGCAGCGCGCGCAGGGAATACGCTGCGCACCGGGGCACACCCGCCTCGCTTCGATGGAACTCAACGCCGACCGCTGGTGGGACCCTGCGAGTGTTCCGTACAGCCAGCGCTGGGCGATTGACCTGCCCGATGTGGACGTTTGCCGTGCCTATCTGCTCGACACGCTGGAAAGCACACTGGAACTGCTGGGAAAAGCCGGTGAAGACAGCGATGCACTCTACTTCTACCGCCTGTGCCTCTTTTATGAGGACATGCAGGCCGAAGCCTTGACCCACGCAGCGCAAATGCTGGGTGTGCCCATGGAAAAGGATTTATTGCAAGCCTTCACGCCCCCGTCCATGGCACTGAGGGGCGCGCTGCTGGTCCCGGCTACCGTCTGGAAAATGGGCTCTGCCGCACCATCGGACACTGCAGGCTTTGCCTTCGACAACGAACTGGCGCTGCACGACATCAGCGTGCCCGAGTTTGAGATCGACGCGCAGCCGGTGAGCTGGGCGCAGTTCGTGGAGTTTGTCGATGACGGCGGCTATGACCGGCCCGAGTTCTGGCAGCCCGAGGGATGGGCGTGGTTGCAGGCCACCGTCAAAAGCGAGGGCAGGCGCGGTCCGCGTTACGTTGAACAGATCGGTGTGGCCAGCGGCGCCGTGATGCTGACGCGCTTTGGCAAGGCCATGCGTATGCTCGGCAACCAGCCGGCCATGCATATGAGCTGGTGGGAAGCTGACGCCTGGTGCCGCTGGGCTGGCCGCCGCCTGCCCGCAGAAGTGGAATGGGAAACCGCTGCGTGCACGGCCGCCCGCAGGGGCTTTCGCTGGGGTGACGTGTGGGAGTGGACGGGCACCACCTTTCGCGCTTACCCGGGTTTTGTGCCCGGTCCTTTCGCCGCCTATTCCGAACCCTGGTTCGGCAGCCACAAGGTGCTGCGTGGCGGCTCGTTCGCCACACGTGCGCGCCTGAAGCATCCCCGTTTCCGCAACTTCTGCCTGCCCGGACGGGATGATATTTTCTGTGGCTTCAGGTCTTGCGCGCTATAAAAAGAATAGCTGCCTGCGCTCTTCTATAAAGGATTTCAGGCACTTTTCGCCAATTTTTCCTTGCGGTATGTCCACCAGGGCAAAGTGGCGCGCAGGGACAGCACCTTGCCGCTCTGGGCCGTTTCGCCGCTGTAGCCGGGCAACTCTTCCAGCGTGGCCTGCCAGTCGCGGCTCTGGAGCTCCTTGAGCAGTGCCTGCACCTGCGGCGTGGGCAGTTCGGACTTCAGGCACACCAGGTGGTAGCGCTCCTGCGCCAGCGGGATGAAGCCCAGGCCTTTCTCGCGCGCTGCCGTTTCAATGCCAAGGCCGGCATCGGCGACATTGCTGGCAATCGCCTGGGCTACGGCCGTATGGGATGGCTCCTGGCTCTGGTAGCCCTCGATATCTGAAGTCGCCACACCGGCTTTGCCCAGCAGTTCGTCCAGCAACACGCGCGTGCCGGTGCCTTCCGCCCGGTTCACGTAACGCACGCCCGGCCTTGCAAGGTCGGTGATGCCGGCGATCTGCAGCGGGTTGTTTTTGGCCACGATCAGGCCCTGCATGCGATGGGCGAAGCCGATCAGCTTGTGCAGTCCGGGTTTGAGCAGGTTGCGGTAGGTTTGTGCGGTCACGGACTGACTGCCAGGCTGGTCCAGCGTGTGAAATCCGGCCATCATGCAGCGTCCCGCGTTCAGGGCGGCAATGGCGTCCACGCTGCCCATGAACCGGATGTCCAGGTGCAGCCCGCGCGGGCTCGCCTGCTCGCGCAACGCAGAAAGCGCTGCGTCGTGGCTTGCATACAGCGTGAGCACATGGGCGTTGTCGTCAAAGGCGGTGGAAAAGGCCCGTTCGATGTCGCCTCGCAACGCTTCGATCTGTGGCGCCAGCCGAGCCTGTGCCTGCCGCTCGGCCCAAAGCAGTTTCTCGCCGAATTCCGTGAGCCGTGCCCGCTGGCCTTTGTCCCAGACGATCAGCGTTCGGCCCAGGGTCTGCTCCCAGTCTTTGAGTGCACCCCACACGTGGCGGTACGACAGGTCGAGCGCCTTGGCGGCTTTGGAGATGGAGCCCTGCTCACGCACCGCATGGAGCATGTCCATCAGCGGATTGCGTATCAGGGCGTTTTTGCCGCGCTGGGGTGTGAGCAGGTAAGAGAGTTCGACTTTATGCATGGCAAACGGTAAGTGCACAGATTATGAGTGCATCGGTCGGCGGGAACGGGTCGGGGACGCGGTGGACAGCTTGGGTTTGCCAACCTATGCAAATGAATTCATAGCGATGATTCCCGATGCAAATCAAGGACTTAGGCCCTAGGCTAGAGTGCCGCACAGCTTTGACATGAACACCTTCTCAGACAGCGCCGCCACGGCATTCACGCTCATCACCTCGCTCGATCCCATGCTGGCCAGCATCGTGGCCCGTTCATTGGCCGTGAGTGCTTGTGCCTGCCTCATTGCCTGCAGCGGCGGCTTGCTGCTCGGTGCGTGGCTGGGCGTGTCGCGCTTTCGCGGCCGCGGTGCGGTTCTGGCCCTGCTCAACACGGCACTGGCCCTTCCGTCGGTGGTGGTCGGGCTGGTGGTGTACCTGTTGCTCTCGCGAACCGGCCCCCTCGGTTTTCTGGGCTGGCTGTTTTCCTTCAAGGCCATGGTGCTGGCGCAGGCCGTGCTGGTGCTGCCGGTCGTCACCGCGCTGGTCCGCCAGGCGATTGAAGATGCCGACCGTTCTCATGGCGAGCAATTCCGGTCGCTGGGTGCGGGCCGCTTTGTGCGCGGCCTCATTCTTTTGTGGGACGAGCGTTATGCGTTGCTGACGGTGCTGATCGCCGCGTTCGGCCGGGCGATCTCGGAGGTCGGCGCGGTGATGGTGGTGGGCGGCAATATCGACGGCTTCACGCGCGTGATGACGACTTCGATTGCGCTGGAGACCAGCAAGGGCGATTTGCCGCTGGCGCTGGCGCTGGGCATCGTATTGCTCGGGGTGGTGCTGCTGCTGAACATCCTGATCGCCCTGGTGCGGCGCTGGCGTGAGCGGTTCGACGACCGCCTGCCGGATGTGGCCCTGGCCACCGGGGGTGCGCAGCCATGACGCAGGTGTTCAACCTGCATGCCATCGGTGTGCAGTTCGGCCAGGTGCAGGCGCTCAGCGGCTGCAGCCTGCGTATCAAGGCCGGCGAAAGACTGGCGCTGGTGGGCGCCAACGGCAGCGGAAAGAGCACGCTGCTGCGAACCCTCAACGGCCTGGTCCGGCCTTCCAGCGGCAGCTTTCAGCACGACGTGCAATTGCGGCAGGCCATGCTGTTCCAGCGGCCCTACATGCTGCGCGCCAGCGTGCTGAACAACGTGGCACTCGGACTGTGGCTGGGTGGTGTGCGCTGGAAAGAGGCCAAAGTCCAGGCACTGGCCGCGCTGGAGCGCGTGGGGCTGGAGGACCTGGCCACACGCAATGCCAAGGCTTTGTCCGGAGGGCAGCAGCAGCGCGTGGCGCTGGCGCGCGCCTGGGCGCTCAAGCCGCAGGTTCTGCTGCTCGACGAGCCCACGGCCAGCCTGGACCCCACGGCCAAGCGCGAGGTCGAGCGCCTGATGGCGGAGTTTGCCGATGCCGGCATGACGCTTATTTTCAGCAGCCACAACCTGGGGCAGGTCAAGCGGCTGGCCACCCGGGTGATTTACCTTGAGCATGGCCGGCTGGTAGCCGACTTGCCGACTGCGGCCTTTTTCACCGGTCCTGTCCCCGCAGCGGCAGAAGCATTTTTAAAAGGAGAACTTGCATGAACAGCTTGAGCATGGTATCGGGAATTTTCGGGTCGATCAGGGCCTTGGTGCTTGTCCCGCTTGCGCTGGCAGCTACTGTTTCGATAGCACAAACCAACACTATCGTGATGGCGTCAACCACCTCGACCGAGCAGTCGGGCCTCTTTCCCTACCTGCTGCCCGAGTTCAAAAAAGCTACGGGCATTGACGTGAAAGTAGTCGCTGTCGGCACCGGCCAGGCTATCGACATGGGCCGCCGGGGGGACGCCGACGTGCTGTTTGTGCACGACCAGGTGGCGGAAGAAAAAGTCGTAGCCGAAGGTTTTGCCATCAAGCGCTTTCCTGTCATGTACAACGATTTCGTGCTGATCGGCCCCGCAGCTGATCCGGCCAAAACCAGGGGCAGGGACATTGTCGAAGCGCTGAAAAAACTCAGCGCCGCCAATGCCGGTTTTATCTCTCGCGGTGACAAGAGCGGCACGCATGCCGCCGAGCTTCGCTACTGGAAAGCCGCGGGCGTTGAGACGCCGGGCGACAAGCCCGCGTTTGCCAACTACAAGGCTTGCGGCTGCGGCATGGGCCCGGCGCTCAACATCGCGGCCAGCAGCGGCGGCTATGTGCTGGCCGACCGCGGCACCTGGCTGTCCTTCAAAAACCGCGGCGACCTGGCCGTGCTGGTCGAAGGCGATACCAAGCTGTTTAACCAGTACGGCGTGATGGTGGTGAACCCCGCCAAGCATCCGCAGACCAAAGTGGTGGAAGCGCAGAGGTTTGTGGACTGGATCATCTCGCCCATGGGCCAGAACGTGATCGCCGGTTACAAAATTGGCGGTGAGCAATTGTTCTTCCCAAACGCTAAATGAGTTCCCCCCTGCCCAGGCTCACTGCGTGTAGCCTGTCCTCCCCTACAGGGGACGGTGAAATTGGCTCACCCCCGTCCAAGCTCACTGCGTGTAGCTTGTTCCCCCCTCGAGGGGGCGGCGCTTGCGGTCTGGCAAAGCCAGTCCCGCGGCGCCTGCTGGTATGGATTGCTGCTGCGGTTGTTTTTTCAGGAGGCCTGACTATGGCGCATGCCCAATCGCCCGCAGCATCTGCTGAAGGCGCCGCGCCGCTGCGCGTGTATGCGGCGGGCAGCCTGCGCGAAGCGCTCACCGAAGTGGCCCGCGCGTACGAATCCCGCACGGGCGTGAAAACCCAGCTGACGTTTGGCGCCTCCGGACTGCTGCGCGAACGCATTGAAAAGGGCGAGCCTGCGCAGGTGTTTGCCTCGGCCGATACGCAGCATCCCCAGCGCCTCTATTCCGCAGCGGGCAGTGCATGGGTGCAACCCACGCTGTTTGTGCGCAACCAGCTGTGTGCTCTGGCCGTGCCGCAGCTCAATGCCGATTCGGGAAAGTTGCTCGACCTGATGCTGGATCCCGCCGTCAAGCTCGGCACCTCCACGCCCAGGGCGGACCCGTCGGGCGACTATGCGTGGGCAGTGTTCCGCAAGGCGGAAGCACTCAAGCCCGGTGCTTACACGGCACTGGACAGCAAGGCACTCAAGCTCACCGGCTCACCCGAAGCACCCCAGCCTCCGCCGGGCCGGAGTACGTATGAGTGGCTGATCACGGAGGGCCGCGCCGACCTGTTCCTGACCTATTGCACCAACGCCGTGGCGGTTCGCAAAGAAGCGCCGCGCATGAACGTGGTGCAGATGCCGGCTGCCTTGCAGGTGAGTGCGGCCTACGGTTTGACTGCGCGAAGCGGGGATGCTGCGGCTGCGCAGTTTGCTGCCTACTTGTTGACGCCGGAAGCGCAGGAGGTGTTTCGGCGGTTTGGTTTTGGGGCGCCCTAGCAAGACACCACCCCCGTCCAGTCTCACTGCGTGTAGCCTGTTCCCCCCTCGAGGGGGCGGCGCCTGCGGTCTGGCAAAGCCAGTCCCGCGGCCCCCGCTGGTAGTGTCCAAAGAATTCTTCAACCCAGCATGAGCCGCGGAACCGGCTTTGCCGGGCCGCAGGCGGGCGGCCCCCTCGGGGGGCAGCGACCCACACGAAGTGGGGGAGCGTGGGGGCTACATATAATCACCCCGTGCCCCACCACCCCGCATCCCGTCCGACCCTTCCCGTATGGGAACGCCTTGCCGCCTGGCTGGCTTTCCTGGCCGTGGCGGCGGCGTTGTGGGCACCGGTGTCCATGCTCGCCCAGGACGTGCGCAGCGGCAAGCTGAGCGGCATTTGCAGCGTCAACACCGCTTCGTCTGATGCCGGCGTGGACTCCACCGATGGCAATGCAGCCTCCCCAGGCCAGCGCTGCGACCTGTGCGGCTCAGCAGGGCTGGTGCTGCCACCTCTACCGGTAGCAAGCGTTTCCTGTGTCACCGGTACCACGGTTGCGGTGGCGGATATTCCGGCAACCACCGGCACAGCCATCTCCGGGCTGCCTTTCAGCCGCGCACCTCCCGCACTTTGAACTGAACCGCCTCTCGCTGGAGGCCTCAGGCATCCCGCGCACGGGCCTTGCGGCCGGCGCCGTGCCATCGTTCATTTCAGCGTGCACTTTCACGAGCCTTTTCTGCGCACCCGTGCGCTCCGTTCGGCATGGCGCTCGCTGGCCCTAATTTCAGCCGCAAATCCTGCTGCCTTTAATTTTCAATCCTGTAAGAATCAATCATGAAATACCCAAATGCTATTAAAACCATAGCTGCTTGCGCTCGTCCCTATTGGGCTGGAGCTATCTTTATTGCCGTATCGCTGCCTGCCGCCGCACACGTCACCCTGGAATACCAGGTCGCGAATGCAGGCAGCTACTACAAGGGCACATTCAAGGTCGGGCATGGCTGCGGGAATTCACCCGTCAAACAGATCGTGGTCACCATCCCCGCGGGTGTGCAGGGTGCCAAGCCCATGCCCAAAGCAGGCTGGACGCTGGAGGTCACACGTGAGAAGCTGGCGCAGCCGCTGCTGGATCACGGCAAAACCGTCACCGAAGACGTGTCGCGAATCAGCTGGACAGCTAAAACCCCCGCTGACTACCTGCAGAACGACTGGTACGACGAATTTGTGCTGCAGGCCAAACTGCCCGCACAGGCGGGCATGTTGTATTGGCCAGTCAGCCAGGTTTGCGAGACCGGCAAGGTTGACTGGGCCGAAGTGCCCAAGCCAGGCCAAAAACTGTCCGACCTCAAAAACCCTGCTGCCGCGCTTGAGCTGATGCCTGCAGGCGGTGGTGAACACAATCACTGAGCGAGCCCCGGCGGTTTTATTTCCGATTCAATTTACTGCTTCAAGGAGCATTTACACATGACATCCGCAAAATTCTCAAAAGCCGTGTTGGCATTTTCGATGGCACTGGCCAGCATGGCCGCCCTGGCCCAGACGGCCGCCGTCAAGGTCGATGGGGCGTGGGCGCGTGCCACCGTGCAAGGGCAAAAAGGCACGGGGGCTTTTATGAGCCTCACCGCCAAGGATGGGGCCCAGCTGATCGGCGTGTCGTCGCCGGTGGCGGGCGTGGCTGAAGTGCATGAAATGAAAATGGACGGCGACGTCATGAAAATGCGTGCCGTGCCATCGCTTGATTTGCCTGCAGGCAAAAAGGTCGATCTCAAGCCAGGGGGTTACCACGTCATGCTGATGGACCTCAAGGCACCGCTGGCCAAAGACAGCACAATCCCCGTGACCCTGCTGTTCAGGGACGCCAAAGGTGTGGAAAGCAAGCTCGAGCTGAAGCTGCCGGTTGCCACTGCCGCACCGGGAGCAGCCGGTGCCACGGCCGAGCACAAGCACTGATTTGTGTTTGCGGGGTTAGTTGCGTTTGCCCGGGCCCAGGCGGCGGTAAACCGTGGCCCGGCTGACGCCGAGCGCCTTTGCGGCCTGCAGCACATTGCCGCGTGAATCGGTTACCGCCTTGCGGATCAAGGCGGTTTCGAGTTCCTTCAGCGTTCGCGACGCGGCGCCTGAAGGCGGCAGGCTGGTTGCCGGGGGCGGCGAGTCCCGGCCGGGCAACTGCGGCAGCGCGTGCAGGCGCAGGCCTGTCCAGAGCGGCACCTCGAGGATGCCGCCATTCACCGGCGCCTGGCGCTGCGCCGCGTCAAACAGCATTTCGAAGGGCATGGCAAAGAGATCGTTGCAATGCGGCGTCATGCCTGCGGTGAAGCCCAGCTGTGAAATCATCTGCCGCGCCGCCTGGTTGGCGCCAGTGACGCAACCATCGGTATCCACGCACACCAGCCCATCGGTCTCATCCCCCAGCGTGCGGCCCGGCCAATTCAGCCGGATCAGCAATGCATGGGGTTTGCCCAAAGTGAGTGCGTTCTCTATGCTGCGCGCGGATTGCGCAACGAGGTGTTTGAGCTCGGGTCTCTCGACCACTTCGATGCCCGTCAGGTCCAGCATGCCGGCGCAGCGGCCGTCGGGGCCGAACAAGGGCGCGCCGGCGCAGCTGTAGACCGAGGTGGCATCAAAAAAATGCTCACCCCGATGCAGCCACACCGGTTGCAGTTCGGTCAGCGCTGCGCCGATGGCGGTAGTGCCCACTTGTTGTTCCGAAAGGTCCGTACCGATGCGTGTGATCATGTCGGCACGGCGGTCGCGCCGGTCTATCGGGCCATTCACATTGATGACCACGCCGGCCTGGTTGGTCAGGATGGCGAAGTAGCGCGTGTCGGCAATGGCCTGGCCCAGCTTTTCCAGTACAGGTGCCGCAGCTTGCACCAGCTGGTGGTTGGCCTCCAGCGTGCGGCGCAGCGCGGCGGCCGGAACGATATCGAAAGAAGGCGCCCGCTCGGGCCGCTGGCCGCCGGCCAGGCAGCGCTGCCAGGAGCGCTCTATCCAGCTTTCAACCACCGGGCTGACACCTCCGGGCGTGTACTCACCGTACAGAACCGCTTGCCGTGCGCGGCCTATGTTGGCCAGCCGGTCCGGCCCGCCGCTTGAGAGAGCCGGATACACCGATGTCATGGGGGTTGTCATGGAGGCCATGACGCATTGTGGCCAATTCAGGCCGTTCGCGGGTGGTGGCGGCTTTGGTTGACTGCGCCGGTATGACAAGCGCGTGCGGGCTGCAAAAGCCGGCCGGCTTACAGACTGGGAAATTTATAAGAAAAGTGGCTCCAGCCCAGACTCAGTTTGCGCAAGTAGCTATAAAAAAATAGCAATTTTCGACTGGATAGCTTTATTCCTGAATGCGCAATCCAGCACCCGAAAATACCTCAGTCAATCTATCGAAATAGCTGACATCGTTCGTGAGGGTTTCACAGACAGTTGAAAACTGTTTTTTATCTTTGAAAGCTATTTTGCAATCCAATCTGTTCTCCCTCAACACATCGTAAAGAGCATCGAGATTGGTGCCTGCATAGCCTTTGTACCCAAAAAAAGCTTCGCCAAGCCGGCAATACAAATCCTGCTTTGAACGCAAGCCTGCTGCGTCAAGGACGATGGGACTTTCATCCACCTTTGCCTGAATCCAGTTGGTTTTCGAAGTTAATGCCTGACACATGGACAACCATGAGTCGCCATACTGCACGCTCAAGTCAGACCAGTTAATAGAAAGACCGTCTGCCCACGCATCCAGCAGCATCGATTTGAACCCGTCGTACTCGCCAAACAAGGCCAAGAGGTAAGTGCGCTCCCCCACGGTCGCTAAATTATTTGCGACGTAAAAAAGGGAAATCCGAAACTCAACACCGGCGTACACCTTCCACAGCGAATACAGGACACCGGTTTCCAATTGGGCGGAAGCACCACGTGCCTTCAAATTCCACATTGAAATCAAAAAACCGTCCGGGCTTTCACTCAGAGCATGAGACATGCCCTGAACGTTTTCGACATCCCATTCCATTTCAACGGCGCCAGATTCCCTGCGAATTAACATTGATATCATTTTTTTAACCTCCAGCCCATATTCAGCGTGCGCCAGCAGCTATAAAAAACATAGCAGTTTTGAGGCCGGCCACGGTCATCAACAGGGATCCCAGCACGTGCACGGTGGCCGTAAGCGCGGCCAGCCCGTAGCGCGCTTCCATCAGGAAAATCACTACTTCGGCCGAAAACGAGGAAAACGTGGTGAGACCGCCCAGGAACCCCGTCACCAGCGCCAGCCGCCACACCGGGTCCAGCTGGGGCATGGACTGGAAGCCCGCGATGCAGATGCCAATCAGGTAGCCGCCAATCAGGTTCGCCGCAAGGGTGCCCCAGGGAATGAGGCCGCCCGGCGTCAGCCACAGGCCGAGGCCCCAGCGCGCCAGCGCACCGATTGAAGCTCCAAGAGAAATGGCGATGACGTTCAACATGGCGGTGGCGGGTGGTTTGTTTGGCGGGAGAATGGAGCCATGACTTTAACCTCAGCACCCGCTTTCAGCGAGCCTTCGGGCTTTCTGGGGGTGGTGATGCTTGATACGCGCTTTCACCGGTGGCCGGGTGACATCGGCCACCCAGACGCGTTTGGCGTGCCCGTTCGCCAGCGGGTGGTGTCGGGAGCCGGGCCCGGCAAGATTGTGCAGACCGCCGCCGGCCTGCGTGCTGCGGGCGTGCTGCCGGCTTTTGTGCAGGCGGTGCAGGCCTTGGCGAGCGAGGGCGCGTTGGCCATCACCACCAGTTGCGGTTTCCTCGTGCTGCTGCAGGACGAATTGCAGGCGGCCGTGGAGGTTCCCGTTATCACTTCCAGCCTGCTTCAATTGCCGGTGCTGCTTGCACGCCACGCCAGGGTGGGCGTGCTGACCATCAGTTCAGCGGCGCTGGGTGAGGAACACTTGCGTGCTGCAGGTGTGGCGCATGAGCGTCTGGCGGATGTGGTGGTGCAGGGGGTGGATCCTGAAAGTGAATTTGCTACTGCCATTCTGGGTAACCGCCCGACCATGGACAGGGAGAAGGCGTGCGGCGATGTAGTGGCGGCTGCGGTGGCCCTGAGGCAGCGAGAGCCTTCATTACAGGCAGTGGTGCTTGAATGCACCAACTTGCCGCCGTACCGCCACGCAATTGAAGAGGCCACCGGCTTTGAGACCTGGGCGCTGACTGACGATGAGAGACTTCTGTCGCCCTGGCGCGTCCGCTGAGCCGCTATCTATTTATCTTTGCCCATGACGAGATCAGGCAAGCTGGTCACGATCTGCGGGAATACCGTGATCAGCACAATGCACACCACCAGGCAGCCAAAGAAGGGAATGGCGGCGCGTGCAATCGTGTTGCTGTCTTTGCCGGTCATGTTTTGCAGCACAAAAAGATTGAAGCCCACCGGCGGCGTGACTTCGGCAATCTCGACCAGCAGGATGATGAAGATGCCGAACCAGATGAGATCGAAACCGGCCTTCTGGATCATCGGCAGCACCACGGCGCTGGTCAGCACGATCATGGAGATGCCGTCGAGCGCGGTACCCAGGATCAGGTAGACGATGGTCAGCACACCGATCAGCGCAAACGGCGAGAGGTTCATGCTGTTGACCCATTCGGCCAGCTCACGTGGAATGCCGGTGAAAGCCATGGTTTTGGTCAGGAATGCCGCGCCAGCCAGGATGAACATGATCATGCAGCTGGTGCGCGTCGTGCCCATCAGGCCCTCTTTGAAGTTTTGCCATGTCAGTGACCGGCTCCACAGCGCCAGGCCCAGTGAACCGGCCACACCGTAAGCCGCGCATTCGGTGGCCGTGGCATAGCCGCTGATCAGCACCCAGCAGATGAAAACGATCAGCGCAGCGCAGGGAAGCAGGTTGCCCGACTGCCTGATCTTCTGCATGAACGTGGAAGGCGGGTCGGCGGCGGGCACCTTGTCGGGATGGCGCAGGCTCCACCAGATGATGTAGCCCGAGAACAGCGCCATCAGCAGAAAGCCCGGGAAAAAACCCGCCAGGAAGATGCGGATGATGGACGCGTCGGCCGCGACGGCATACACCACCATGGTGATGGACGGGGGAATCAAAATACCCAGCGTGCCGGCGGTGGCGAGGGAGCCCAGGGCGATCTTCTCGTCGTAGCCGCGCTTGAGCAGCTCAGGCAGCGCAACCTTGGAAATCGTGGCGCAAGTGGCGGCCGACGAACCCGAGACCGAGCCGAAGATCCCGCAGCCCAGGATGGTGGTATGCATGAGGCGGCCGGGCACGCGGTTGAGCCAGGGGCGCAGGCCCTCAAACATCTCTTCGCTGAGCTTGGTGCGAAACAAAATCTCGCCCATCCAGATAAAGAGGGGCAGGGCTGCCAGTTCCCAACTGGCATTGCTTTCCCAGAAAGCACTGAAGAGATTCTTGCCCGGTTGGGTTGTTGTGAAAAAGGCCTGCCCGACCCAGCCGCAGATGGCCAGGGTCATCGCAATCCACACGCCGCCCGAGAGCAGCAGCATCATGAGCAGCAGCAAGATGCCGCCCACCATCAGGATATCCATGTTGTTGTCTTTGTAGTCTGGAAAATAAACGGAAATGAAAGAGACGCAGGCTGAGGCTCAAACTTCCGAAGAGAAGTCGCCGCGCGCATGGCGTTCTTCGACTTCGCGCACAAAGGTCGGCACGCCGCCGCGTATCACGATGATGAATTCATCGACCACGGCGACCAGCAGCAGGATGGAGCCCAGCGCAAAGCTCAACTGCGGAATCCACATCGGCATGGGCAAGAGGCCTTGCGAGATGTCGTTGAACTCCCAGCTTTCATAGGTGAAGAGGCATGCCGACCATGCCAGGTAGGCCACCGCCACGCTGCCGATAAAAAGCGAGGCCAGCTCCAGCACGCGGCGGGTCTTTGCATTCACTGAATCGAGCAGCAAGGTCACCCGCACAAAGTCGCCATGCTTGAATGCGTGGGCCATGGCAAAGAAGGCGGCGGCCGCGCAAAACCAGGCCACCACGTCGTTCACGGCGCCGGTGTTAACGCGGAATTCGCGCAGGATGCTTTGAGCGATCATCAGCACCGCGATGAGGGCGATGAAGGCGGCGCCCAAGGCCCCGCCTGCCAGATAAAGTTTGTCGAGGAATTTGCGCACGGCCTGCCTTGTTGTATGCCTTACTTCTTCGCGGCCCTGAGCTTGTTGAAGTTGGCGATGATGGCTTCGCCGTCAGGGCCGGCCTTTTTCACCCAGTCGGCCTGCATGATGGTGCCGACCTGCTTCATGTCGGAGACCAGCTTGGCCGGCGGCGTGACGATCTTCATGCCTTTGTCGGCCAGGGCCTTTTTGTACCACTCGTTCTTTTCCTCGCTGAGCTTCCAGCCGCGCACTTCGGCGTCCGCCGCGGCCTTGGTGAGGGCCGCCTGTGTGGCGGGGTCGAGCGCATCAAAGGCTTTTTTGTTCACGATGACGGCATTCTTGGGCAGCCAGGCCTGGGTGTCGTACCAGTACTTGATGCTTTCATAGGTCTTGGAGTCATAGCCGGTCGAGCCCGAGCTCATGTAGCTTTCCACCACGCCAGTGGCCAGCGCCTGCGAGAGTTCAGCCGCCTGGATGGTGACCGGCTGCGCGCCGATCAACTCGGCAATCTTGGCGGTGGCGGGGCTGTAGGCGCGCCATTTGATGCCGCGCAGGTCGGCAACCGAGGCGAGCTCTTTCTTGCTGTAAATGCCTTGCGGTGGCCACGCCACGGTATAGAGCAGCTTCATGCCCTGTGTGCCCAGCAATTTATCAAGTACGGGCTTTTGGGCTTCGTAGAGTTTTTTGGAATCAGCGTAAGAGGTGGCCAAAAAAGGAATGCCATCGACGCCGTAAATCGGATTCTCGTTTTCGAAATTGACCAGCAGCACTTCACCGATCTGGGCCTGGCCGCCTTGCACCGCACGCTTGATTTCGTTGGCCTTGAAGAGCGAGGCGTTGGCGTGCACCGTGATCTTGAGTTTGCCGCCGCTGGCCTTGTCGACGTCTGCCGCGAACTGCGTCAGCGTTTCTGTGTGGAAGTTGCTGGCTGGGTAGGCCGCGGGCAGATCCCACTTGGTCTGGGCGAAAGCGTTGGCGCCGAAGGCGAGAGCGGCGGCCACCAGAGTGACTTTGAATTTCATGAAAAGCTCCAGGACAAGGAATTAGTAAGTAGTAATAGGATAGACGCAAATCCCGCGCCAGTTCACCGGGCATACCCCGAAAAGCCGGCGCCTACCTGTTTTGCGACCTTGAGGCCCCGCCATGAACCTGCGTTTTGTTGAAGCTTTCTATTGGGTTGCCTCGCTCAAAAGTATCTCGCGCGCCGCGGAGAAGCTCTACCTGACGCAGTCTGCCATGTCCAGCCGGATCGCCACACTGGAAGAAGAGCTGGGCATCCTGCTGCTGGACCGGCGCGACAAGCAGTTCAAGCTCACCGTCGCGGGCGCGCGTTTCCTGGTCTATGCGCAAAAGCTGCTGGAGCTGCAGCGCGAGGTCAAACACGAGATGGGTTCCGGTGCGGCCATGGCGGTATCGATGCGCATAGGTGCCATCGAATCGGTGCTGCACTCCTGGCTGATTCCCTGGCTTGAAAAACTCCGGGTAGACCATCCGGGCCTGGAGCTGGAGCTGACGGTGGAAACCACCCCCATCCTGATGGACCAGGTGCAACGCGGCACGCTGGACCTGGTGTTTGCCGCATTGCCCGCGTCGGCGGACGGGGTACGCAACCAGGCCTTGCCGCCCATGGACATGGCGTTTGTGGGAAATCCGGCGCTGCATAAAAAAAGAAATTACCGGCTGGATGAGCTCGCGGAGATGGAGTTGCTGACATTTCAGAAAGGCTCGCAGCCGCACGTCA
Organism: Polaromonas sp. P1_F1; assembly: GCF_056405795.1. Taxonomy (NCBI): domain Bacteria; kingdom Pseudomonadati; phylum Pseudomonadota; class Betaproteobacteria; order Burkholderiales; family Comamonadaceae; genus Polaromonas; species Polaromonas sp. P1_F1. The sequence goes on along the minus strand of NZ_JBFUBJ010000001.1, from coordinate 107,780 downwards.
CGCTGGTCGACCTCTTCAAACAGCACCGCATGGAACCCAAAAAGGTGCATGCCATTTCATCCATTTCCGCGATGGTCCAGCTGGTGCAGGGCGGCTTTGGCGTGGCCCTGCTGCCGCGCATCGCGGTCCAGCGCCTGACGGGGTTCGCCAGCCTGAAATTGCTCACCTGCGACACCCGTGTGAAGTCGTTGCCGATCCACGCGAGCTACCGCACCGACCCGACTTCATCGGTGGTTGAGACGGTGGTCAGGTCGGCCGTGCAGTTTGCCGCGGAGAGCACGGGAGCCGGCACCAAAACGGGTCGCAAGCCGGCGGCCAGGGTTGCAAAAACAGGCAAAAAAGGTGCATCAGGGTAAATACCAATCATCGAAAAAATCGATGACGTAAGCAAAAAATTACTTGTTTGATTTCGTCATTTGCTAATCGCACACTTCGTCACATGTCATCCAACCGTCATGTTTTTACGAGGAGTGCGTCATGAAGAAATCTTGGTGGGCCAAAGTGGCCGCAGTGTTGCTATCAACCGGCATGGCCTTTGGCGTGCATGCACAGCAAGAGATAAAAATCGGTGTGCTTTATCCGCTCACCGGGCCGGCCGCCTCCGTGGGTGCCGAGCTGCGCAGCGCGCTGGAACTCGCCGCCGACATCATCAATAACGGTGCGCCCGGTGTTTCCGAGCTGCCGCTGTCTGCCGGCAAAGGCTTGCCCAACCTCAAGGGCGCAAAAATCAAGCTGGTGTTTGCCGACCACCAGGCCAACCCGCAGACTGGCGCTACGGAAGCCGAGCGCCTGATCACACAGGAAAAAGTCGTGGCACTCGTGGGTGCGTATAACAGCGCCGTCACCGCCACGGCCAGCCAGATCGCCGAGCGCGCCGGTATCCCTTTCCTGAACCCTGAATCGTCGTCGGCATCGCTCACGCAGCGCAACTTCAAGTGGTTCTTTCGCACCACGCCGCACGACGACCTGTTTGTGCACAACGCCTTTGATTTCCTGAAAGAACTCGAAGCCAAAAAGGGCATCAAGGCGGGCGTGGTCGCCAGCCTCAACGAAAACGGCTTGTGGGGCACGGAAACCACCAAGCTGCAGACCAAACTCGCGCCCGAGTTCAAGCAGAACCTGGTCAAGCAGGTGATGTACCCGGCCAAAACCACGCAGCTGACTTCGGAAGTGCAGACGCTCAAGGCGGCGAACCCCAACCTGGTGCTGCAGTCGTCCTACACGGCCGATGCCATCCTGTCGATCAAGACCTACAAGGAACTCGGCTTTTCGCCGGACATGATCCTGGCGAACAACGCGGGCTTCACCGATACCGATTTCATCAGGACACTCGGCAAGGACGCCGACTACATCATCACGCGTGAAGTCTGGGCGCTGGACCTGGCCAACCGCAATCCTCTGATCAAGCAGGTCAACGACCTGTTCAACAGCCGCTACAAGATCAACTTCACCGGCAATTCCTCGCGCACTTTCACCGGCCTGATGGTGATGGCGGACGCTATCAACCGTGCTGGCTCCACCGAGCCCGAAGCTATCCGCAAGGCATTGGCCGCCACCGACATGCCCGGCAGCAAGCTGATCATGCCGTGGAAGGGTGTGAAGTTCGATGCGACCGGCCAGAACACCCTGGGCCAGGGCATCCTGGTGCAGATCATCGGCGGCAAATACAACACGGTCTGGCCGTTCGACATGGCCTCGCGTGAAGTGACCTGGCCCATGCCCAAGTGGGACCAGCGCAAATAAGCCGCGAGTTTTGACCTAAAAAGCCAAGAGACAACCATGACTACGGAAATATTGCTTCAGACGCTGGCCTCCGGCGTGCTGATTGGGCTGATTTACGCGCTGGTGGCTATCGGCCTGACCATGATTTTCGGCGTCATGGACATCGTGAACTTTGCGCACGGGGAATTCCTCATGCTGGGCATGTACTCGGCCTTCTGGCTGTTTTCCCTGTATGCGCTGGACCCCATGCTTACCTTGCCGCTGACAGTGATCATGCTGTTCGGCTTCGGCGTGCTGCTGTACAAACTGGTGATCGTGCGCATCATCAACGCGCCCATGCTGTCGCAGATCTTCACGACCTTCGGCATCATGATCCTGTTGCGCGGTGTGGCCCAGTTCCTCTGGAAACCGGATTTCCGCTCCATCGAGAATTCGGCGGTCAGCGGAACGGTCAAGCTGCTGGGCGTGCAACTGGGCAAGCCGCAGCTGGTCGCCGGTGTAGGGGCCGTCGTGGTCACCGGCCTGATTTACTTCTTCCTGAACAAAACCCGGCTCGGTGCGGCGCTGGAAGCCACCGCCTCCGACAAGGAAGCGGCCCGCCTCATGGGCATTGATTCGCACAAGATGTTCTCGCTGGCCTGGGGCATAGGCGCGGCCTGCGCCGGCGCAGCCGGGGTGCTGTTGTCAACCTTCTTCCCGATTTTTCCGGACGTTGGCGCGAGTTTCATCCTGCTGGCTTTTGTGGTGGTCAACCTGGGCGGTTTCGGCAGCGTCTCTGGCGCTTTCTGGGCCGGCATCCTGGTCGGCGTGATCGAGGTCATGGGCGGCCTGCTGCTTGGGCCGCAGTACAAGACGGCCATCGTGCTGGTGTTGTTCCTCGGCGTGCTGATGTTCCGCCCGCAGGGCTTGATGGGCAAGGCATGATCATGAAGCAACTCATTTTTGCCATCGCAGCGCTGGCGCTTGCCCTGGCTGTTCCCGCTGTCACGGATGCCTCGCACCTGAACATGGCAATCCTTATCCTCATGGCGGCCCAGGTGGGTGTAGCCTGGAACATCGTGGGCGGCTATGCGGGACAGGTGTCCCTCGGCCATGCGGCTTTCTACGGACTGGGCGCCTATGTCTCGACACTGCTGCTGGTCAAGTTCGGTATCAATCCCTGGATAGGCGTGCTAGCCGGCGGTTTGGTGGCAGCCTTGCTCAGCCTGGGTTTTGGCTGGTCCTGCTTCCGGCTCAAGGGCCACTACTTTGCGATGGCCACCATCGCCGTGGCCGAGCTGGTGCAGATCTTCTTCACCGAATGGGATTACGGCGGTGCGGCGGTCGGGCTTTACGTGCCGATGGACAAACAAGGCTGGCTCTGGCTGAACTTCGCCACCAAATTGCCGTACTACTGGTTGGCACTGGGGCTGCTGATCATCACCTTGGGCGCGAACTGGTGGATAGAGCGCAGCTACCTCGGCTACTACTTCAGGGCCATCAAGGATGAACCCGACGCGGCCCGCAGCATTGGCGTGAACATCGCCCGCTACAAGCAGGTCGCGCTGTCGGTCAGCGCTTTCCTCACGGCAGTTGGTGGAAGCCTGTATGCGCAGAAAGAGCTTTACATCGATCCGAATTCGGTGCTCTCGACGGCGCTCTCCATCAAGATGGCGCTGGTGTCCATCCTGGGGGGCGTGGGTACCCTGTTTGGGCCGGTCGTAGGCGCGGTGGTGCTGACCAGCATCGAGGAGTTCACCCGCATCGCTTTCGGCGGCACAGGCCGTGGCACCGATGTCATTATTTATGCGAGCCTCATCATCGTGATCGCAGTCTTTTATCCCACGGGCCTCATTGGCTGGCTGCGCAGCTTCCGGGAGCGCCGCGAGGCACGCGCCGATGCATCGCGGCAGATGGCGGTGCCCACCGCCGCCGTGCAGAACGCCGGCGAGGAGGCCGTATGAAGTTGCTGGAAGTCAAACAGGTCAGCAAGCGTTTCGGCGGGCTGGTCGCCAACCAGGATGTTTCCTTCAGCGTGGACACCGGGCAGGTGGTGGGCCTGATCGGCCCCAACGGAGCCGGAAAGACCACGATGTTTAATTGCGTGGCGGGGTATTTTGCCCCCACGGCCGGTAGCATCATGCTGGGCGGCCGCGACATCGCAGGCCTGCCGCCCGAAACATGCGCCCGCGCCGGTGTGGCGCGGACTTTTCAGATTGCGCGCACCTTCACCAGCATGACGGCCTGCGAGAACGTGATGACCGCGGCCATGCTGCTGCAGCACAACGTTGTGAAGGCACGTCGGGCTGCCATGGACTGGCTGGCTTTTGCCGGGCTTGAACGCTTTGCCGACCGGCCTGCCGCCAGCATGACCATCAGCGAGCAGCGGCGCCTGGCCGTGGCGCGTGCGCTGGCCATACAGCCGCGCATCCTGCTGATGGATGAAGTGATGGCGGGGCTCAATCCGTCGGAAGTTCGCGAAGCGGTGGACGTCGTTCTCAAGATCCGGGACAAGGGCATTGCGTGCCTGATCGTCGAACATGTGCTGGAAGGCATCATGCCGATCGCCGACAAGATCGTCGTGCTGGACCGCGGCGTGAAGATCGCCGAAGGCACGCCGCAGGAGGTGTCGAATGATGCCGCCGTGATCACTGCTTACCTGGGAGACTGAAAGTGACTTTCCCTCACGCTTATTGCATTCCCCGCCACGTGGCGCGGATCGAAGGGCAGCACCATGCTTGAAATCAAAAATCTCAAGGTCTGCTACGACGACGTACTGGCCATCTCCGACGTCAGCCTCCAGGTCGAACCCGGCAAGATCGTGGCGCTGGTGGGCGGCAACGGAAACGGCAAGTCCACCACCTTGCGCGCCGTGGCAGGCCTCAATGCCGCCGCAGCGGGCAGTATTACCTTCAACGGTGAGCCGGTTCACCGCATGCCGGCGCACAAACGCGTTCCGCTGGGCCTGTCGCTGGTGCCGGAAGGCCGGCGCCTGTTTCCCCGGCTGACAGTGCTTCGCAACCTGGAGCTCGGTGCTTTCACACGCATGGACAAGCACGAGGTGGCGCAGGGCATTGAAGAGATGCTGCAGCTGTTCCCAATCCTCAAGGAACGCGCCACGCAACTGGCCGGCACCATGAGCGGTGGCGAGCAGCAGATGCTGGCCATCGCCCGTGGGCTGATGGCACGCCCCAAGCTGCTGATGCTGGATGAGCCGTCGTGGGGCATCGCGCCCAAGTTTGTGACCAAGGTGCTGGAGGTTATCCAGCAGGTCAATGCCACCGGTGTGTCGATATTGCTGGTGGAACAGAACCTGCAAAAGGCCCTGGGAATCGCGCATTACGGCTATGTCATCCAGACCGGCCGTATCGTGATGCAGGGCAAGGGGCATGAGCTCCTCAACGATGACCGGATCAAAAAGGCCTACCTGGGCCTTTGACGGAAAAGCCGCTGTACCACCCTATTTTTTTCCAATCAAGCTTTACCCAGCCATGAACAAGATTTTTGATCGTCCTGCAGACCTCCGGATGGCCAGCCGCTGCGGCGAGTTTGCCCTGCCCACCGCGGGACACGCGAACGGCCATATCCAGGCCAACCTCATGATCGTGCCGCAGGCACAGGCCTTTGACTTCCTGTTGTTTTGCCAGCGCAACCCCAAGCCCTGCCCGCTGGTGGAGGTTCTGAAGCCGGGCGCCACGGAGCCTTTGTGCGCACCGGGGGCGGACATCACGACCGACATTCCGGGCTACCGCGTTTACCGCGACGGCGAGTTTGTCGAAGAGCGGGGCGAGATCCGTTCGATCTGGAAGGACGACTATGTAGCCTTCCTGATCGGCTGCAGCTTTTCTTTCGAGGCCGCGGTCACCCAGGCCGGCATTCCGTTGAGGCATGTCGAGCAGGGCCGCAATGTCTCGATGTTCCGTACCAGTCTCCAGTGCCAGCCTGCTGGTGTGTTCAGCGGCGAAATGGTCGTCACCATGCGGCCCATCAAGAGCCGCGATGTGGCAAAGGTGGTGGAGATTTCTGGCCGGTTTGACGTTGCGCATGGTGCGCCCGTTCACATCGGCAATCCGGAGGCGATCGGCATCACCGACCTGTCGCGACCGGATTACGGCGATGCAGTCGACATCAAGGATGATGAAATCCCGGTGTTCTGGGGTTGCGGCGTAACGCCGCAATGGGTTGCCCAGAAGAGCCGACTGTCGATGTGCATCACCCATGCGCCGGGCAAGATGTTTGTGACAGACCTGAAAGGGTGAGTTCCATGCACCCGCCGCCGGGCTAATTCTCAACTCCCAAGGAGTTCCCATGAAAGCAGTTTTAATAGCCGTGCTCGTCACGGCGGGGGCAGCGCACGCCCAGACAACCTGGAAGCTGGCCACGGGCTACCGGGCAGAGTCCTTCCATACGCAGAACCTCCTGCAGTTTGGGCGCGATGTGGATCTGGCCACGCGCGGACAGCTGGTCATACAGGTGTACCCCAACAACACCCTGGCCAAGCTGGCGGACATCAGCGCGGCCGTGCAGCAGGGAAAGGCCGAAGCGGGCGAGACCATCATGGCGAGCATGGTCAAGGAAATTCCGCTGGCTGGCGCGGACTCCATTCCCTTCGTCGTGGCCTCCTACAAGGACGCACAACGCCTCTGGAAACTGCAGCGGCCCGGTCTTGAAAAGCATTTCACCGAGCATGGCATGAAGCTCCTGTACGCCGTGCCGTGGCCGCCGCAAGGCCTGCATTCGAACAAGCCGGTGCGGGGCCCGACAGACTTTCGCGGTACCCAGATGCGCACCTACAACCAGACCACCATGCGTATCGCCGAAATGCTGGGTGCCAAGCCGGTGGATGTGGCCATGGTCGATGTGGGCAAGGCATTGGCCGAAGGCCGGATGGACAACATGATCACGTCTGCGCTGACCGGCGTGGAGAACAAGGTGTGGGGTCCGATCAAGTATTACTACGAGATCAATGCCTGGTTCCCCAAAAATGCGGTGTTTGTGAACAGCAAGGTCTTCGATGCACTGAAGCCCGAGACGCGCGCCGCCGTGCTCAAGGCGGCGGGTGAGGCGGAAGTCCGCGGCTGGCAGGCCAGCCAGGCGCTGGCGACCAGCGCGACCGAGGAATTGCGCGCCAACGGCGTGAAGATAGAACGCATTCCCCCCGAGCTGGACACTGAGATCAAGCGCATGGGCGAGAAATTCTCGCGCGAGTGGATACGATCGGTGGGCAATGAAGCCAATGATATTTTCGTGCCGTACTACATGCCGCAATAAGCACAGGCTTCGAATCGCATGAAAACTCCTTCCGCATCCATCGCCGCCTACCTTCATGCCAAGGATGGCAACCGGCCTCACCTGCTGGCGCAAGCCTTTACGGACGATGCCCTGCTGCAGGTCACCGTCCACACCGGTGCGATTTCTTTTCCGCCGGTGTCCCGGGGGCGGGACGCCATTGGCGAGGTGCTGGTGCGCCGTTTTGGCCAGTCCTACGAGAATGTCTACAGCTTCTGCCTGACTTCGCCGCCGGAGGCCGACGCTCAGGTGTTTTGCTGTGACTGGCTGGTTGCCATGACGGAAAAGGACAGCCGCGCCGTGCGGGTCGGGTGTGGCCGCTACGATTGGTGTTTTTCGCCACCTTCATGTCTGGCGGAAAGCCTTTCAATCACCATCGCGAGCATGCAGACCCTGCCGGCCTCGCACACGGACGAGGTCATGGATTGGGTCGCCGGCCTTCCCTATCCGTGGTGCCCGGCTTCGACGGCCCTGCGGGGCGTGCCGGATATCCAGCACTTGGCGCCGGTACTTGGGTACATTGGCAGGTCACAGATCGCCAATTTTCCGGACAAGAGGCCCCGGCCAACATCGCCGCACAGCGTTGCGTCGAGCCAGGCCTGACGGCACACAAGATCAATAAAGATCCATAGAGATCAGCAAAGAACACGTTAACTCTGAAATCAAAAACCATGCAAGACACCACTTCAAAACCGGGCGGCGACCGTTGGCAATTCTGGATAGACCGCGGCGGCACTTTCACCGATATCGTCGCCAAAAAGCCTGACGGTTCGCTCGTGACCCACAAGCTGCTGTCGGAAAACCCGGAGCAGTATCGCGATGCAGCGGTGGCCGGCATCCGCCACCTGCTGGGCCTGAAAGCGGGCGAGCCGATACGCGCCGACGTGGTGGACTGCGTGAAGATGGGAACGACCGTGGCCACCAATGCACTGCTGGAGCGCAAGGGTGAACCGACATTGCTGGTGACCACGCGCGGCTTTCGGGATGCGCAGCGCATTGCCTACCAAAACCGCCCCCGTCTGTTTGACCGCCACATCGTGCTGCCCGAATTGCTTTACAGCGCGGTGGTGGAGGCCCAGGAGCGTGTGGGCGCGCAAGGCGAGGTGCTTCAGGCGCTCGACGAAGTGCTATTAAAAAAGGAGCTGCTTGCGCAGTACCAGAAAGGGCTGCGAAGCCTTGCGATTGTTTTTATGCATGGATACCGGTTCACGGAGCATGAAAAGGCCGCCAAGCGCATCGCGACCGAGGTGGGTTTTACCCAGATCAGCACCTCGCATGAAACCAGCCCGATGATGAAGTTTGTGAGCCGCGGCGACACCACGGTGGTGGACGCCTACCTCTCCCCCATCCTGCGCCGTTATGTGGAACAGGTCGCCAGTGAGATGCCGGGGGTACGGCTCTTTTTCATGCAGTCTTCCGGTGGATTGACCGATGCGCATGTATTTCAGGGCAAAGACGCCATCCTGAGCGGCCCGGCGGGCGGCATTGTGGGCATGGCCCGCACGGCCGCAATCGCCGGCCATGCCAAGGTCATAGGCTTTGACATGGGCGGCACCTCAACGGACGTGTCGCATTACGCCGGGGAGTTCGAGCGCGAATTCGAAACCCAGGTGGCCGGTGTGCGCATGCGGGCACCCATGATGAGTATCCACACCGTGGCGGCGGGCGGCGGCTCCATCCTCAAATTTGACGGCGAGCGCTTCCGGGTTGGTCCACAGAGCGCAGGCGCCAACCCAGGCCCCGCCAGTTACCGGCGCGGTGGCCGCCTGGCGGTGACCGATGCCAACGTGATGGTCGGCAAGGTGCAGCCGCGCTACTTTCCGAAAGTATTTGGTCCCAATGCCGATGAGCCCTTGAGTTACGAGGCGGTAGAGGCCCAGTTCAACGAACTGGCGGGACAGACCGGCCGCAGTGCCGAGGTGGTGGCCGAGGGCTTCATCAACATCGCGGTCCAGCAGATGGCCAACGCCATCAAGAAAATTTCGGTGGCGCGCGGCTATGACGTGACACGCTACACGCTGCAATGCTTTGGCGGTGCGGGCGGGCAGCACGCCTGCCTGGTGGCCGATGCGCTGGGCATGACCAAGGTGTTTGTGCATCCGCTGGCGGGTGTGCTGAGCGCCTATGGCATGGGCCTGGCCGACCAGAATGTGATTCGTGAGCAGGCGGTGGAGCTCAAGCTCTCGGCCGCCGTGCTTCCGGAAATTGCCGACAAGCTCAACTCGCTCGCTGCAACGGCAGAGGCCGAGCTGCAGCGCCAGCAGGTCAGCACCGGCAGCATCACCACGCATCACCGCGTGCATGTGCGTTATGAAGGCAGTGACTCCGCGCTCATCGTGCCCTTCGGTACGCTGGACGAGATCGAGTCCGGGTTCGAAGCCGCTTACCGCCAGCGCTTTGCCTTCCTGATGCAGGGCAAGGGCCTGGTGGTTGAGGCCGTGTCGGTAGAGTCCGTGGTGGCAGGCGACGCGCCTGCCGAGCCGCGCCACACCACGCATGAGCCGCGTGAAGTACCTCGCCGCGAAACCGTGCGCATGTACTCCGGCGGCCAGTGGCATGACGCCGCGCTGGTGGTGCGTGAAGATCTGCGGCCGGGCGACATCATCTCGGGGCCGGCCATCATTGCCGAGAAGAACGCCACCACGGTCGTGGAACCGGGTTGGGAAGCCGCGCTGACGGCGCTGGACCATCTGGTGCTGGACCGCCGGGCTGAACGAGCCGTGAAATTTGCGGCGGGCACGACGGTAGACCCGGTGCTGCTGGAGGTCTTCAACAACCTCTTCATGAACATTGCCGAGCAGATGGGCCTGCAGCTGCAGAACACCGCTTACTCGGTCAACATCAAGGAGCGCCTGGACTTCAGCTGTGCACTGTTTGACACCGAAGGCAACCTGATCGCCAATGCGCCGCATATGCCGGTGCATCTGGGTTCCATGGGCGAAAGCATCAAGACGGTGATTCGCGAGAACGCCGGCAAGATGCAGCCTGGTGATGTGTATGTGCTGAACGACCCCTACCATGGCGGCACGCACCTGCCCGACATCACCGTCATTACGCCGGTCTACCTTGGTGCGGCCACACAGCCGACGTTTTATGTCGGTTCGCGCGGACACCATGCCGACATCGGCGGCACCACGCCGGGCTCCATGCCGCCGTTCTCGACATTGATTGAAGAAGAAGGTGTGCAGATCAACAATGTCAAGCTGGTGGAACGCGGCGTGCTGCGCGAGGCCGAAATGATTGCGCTGCTCAAAAGCGGCAAATACCCCAGCCGTAACCCGCAGCAGAATATGGCCGACCTGAAAGCGCAGATCGCCGCCAATGAAAAGGGCGTGCAGGAGCTGCGCAAGATGGTGGACACCTTCAGCCTGGAGGTGGTGCTGGCTTATATGCGCCATGTGCAGGACAACGCCGAGGAGTCGGTGCGCCGCGTGATCACGCGCCTCAAAAATGGCGAGTTCACCTTGCCGCTGGACAACGGCGCCCAGATCAAGGTGTCCATCCGCGTTGACGTCAAAGGACGCAGCGCCGAGATCGACTTCGCCGGCACATCGCCGCAGCAGACCAATAACTTCAACGCGCCAACGGCGGTGTGCATGGCCGCAGTGTTGTATGTGTTCCGCACACTGGTTGACGACGATATCCCGTTGAACGCGGGCTGCCTGAAGCCGCTCAAGGTCATCATCCCGCCGGGCTCCATGCTCAACCCGAACCCGCCGGCTTCGGTGGTGGCAGGTAATGTGGAAACGTCCACCTGCATCACCAATGCGCTTTACGGCGCGCTGGGTGTGATGGCAGCCGGCCAGTGCACGATGAACAACTTCACGTTCGGCAATGCCCGCCACCAGTACTACGAAACCATTTCGGGTGGTTCGGGTGCCGGCGGAAAGCTGGATGATGCGGGCAAGCTGGTGTCGGGTTTTGACGGCACCTCTGTAGTTCAGGCACATATGACCAATTCGCGGCTGACCGACCCGGAGGTACTGGAATTCCGCTTCCCGGTGCGGCTGGAAAGCTACGAGATTCGCCAGGGCTCCGGCGGTGCAGGCCGCTGGCACGGCGGCAATGGCGGTGTGCGCCGTGTCCGCTTCCTGGAGGCCATGACGGCCAGCATCCTGTCGAACGGGCGCAAACACGGCGCCTTCGGCATGGCCGGAGGTCAAGCCGGGCAGGTCGGGCAAAACGTTGTGGTCCGGGCGCAAGGCCAGATCGAAACACTGGGCCATATCGGCCAGGCCGAGATGCAGCCTGGTGATATTTTTGAAATCCATACGCCGGGCGGCGGCGGCTTCGGAAAAGCTTGACGCAATGCAGACAGGCCGGTTGGTGCCGGCCTGAGTCGCAGCAAACGCAGACACGTCACCATTGGTTATTGAGCCAAAGCACTTGACAGGCTGCGTTTGATCTTCCTGGCCGGAGCCATTCACCAGTACCTCTTTCAGGTGAAAATCTAAGGGTGGAAAACGCGCCTGCTGATGTGCCCTGGCTTTGGGGCAATCAAGCAGGTGGTGGGCCGCAATTCCCGTCGGGTCTTTTTGGATGAAATCCGGCTCTGGCGCAATCCTGGCAAGCGCAAGCAGCTATCAATTCAGGAGCAAATATGACCGCTTCGTTTATCGACAACTACCGGCTTCTGGCTCAGTACAACCGCTGGATGAATGAACGGCTGTATGACGCCTGTGAAACCCTGACCGATGAGGAGCGCCAGCGGGCCCGTGGCGCTTTCTTCGGCTCGATCCATCACACGCTCGGCCATCTGGTTCTGGCCGACCAGGTCTGGCTCAGGCGCTTTGCGCAATGTGGGGCAGACAACGGCATCCGTTTTACATCGCTGAACTCTGAAGTTGTCGACATGCCGCAGGCCTACACGCTGGACATGGTGCTGTACGAAGACTGGGCCGGGCTGAAAGCCAAACGGCAGCAGCTCGACGGTGCCATCGAGCAGTGGGCTGCCGACATGCCTGAGGCTTACCCGGCCATGACCATGCGCTACGCCAACTCGAAAGGGGTGCAGCGCGAACACGTGGTCTGGAAGGCCCTCACGCATTTTTTCAATCACCAGACACACCACCGGGGGCAGGCCACGACACTGGTCACGCAGGCCGGCGCCGCGGTGGGCGTGACGGACCTGATTGCGCTGGTGTAGAGGCCTTTGAAGTGCTATGAAATAGATAGCTGCTTGCGCCCGACCCTAAAGGGTTGGAAGCCAAAATTAACATAAAAAAACCCGCTATGAGCGGGTTTTTTATGGGTGCGGGCCAATTACTTCTTGGCAGCGCTTGCGGCAGGCTTGGCCGCCTCAACCTTGACTTCGGTCTTGGTTTCTTTTTTGGTGTCTTTCTTGGCGTCTTTTTTGGACGTTACCGCCTCTTTGGCATCTTTGGCCGATTCCACCACGGCATCTTTGGTCGCGATAGCCGCGCCCTTGACTGCATCCTTTGTGGCGATGGCTGCGTCTTTGGCCTTTTCGGTGACTGGCTTGTCGGCCTTCTTGCTGGCTTTGGCATCCGCTTTGGCTTCGGCCTTGGTTTTTGCCTTCGCATCTGCGGCGGCCGGGCCGGTATAGGCGGCACCCCCAACGGTCAGCCCTGCGGCCGAGAACTCGGCTGCGCGTTTTTCTCCAACACCTTTGACGCGGGTGATGAAGTCATCCCAGTTTTTGAACTCGCTTTTTTTGCGCTCGGAGATGATCAGCTTGGAGGTGACGGGGCCGATGTGTTTGATGCCGTCGAGTTCGGCCTCAGTGGCTTTGTTGACGTCGACCGCAGCAAAGGCCGCAACGAGAGACATGGCGGCGAAAAACGCCAGTACTTTCTTGAACATGGAAATCTCCTCAATGATGGATGGGCGAGGTGCGTTATGCACCCTTGTGAATAAAGGTGCTGCTTTTATAACGGGCTGGTCTCAGGCAGCGTTGACCCGCCTGGCGTGATTTGGGCTTAGGGAAACCCTAGGCCTCAGCTGTTCTTGCCCAGCCACTGCATGTAGGCAGTTACACCCGCTTGCACATCGGCAAAAACATGGCCACATCCGGTGGCGCGCAGGGCGCCCAGGTCGGCCTGGGTGTAGCTTTGGTACTTGCCCACCAAGGCCGGCGGGAAGGTGATGTAGTCGATGAGTCCGCCACGCACTGCATCTTCCAGGCTCAGTGCGGCAGCATCCTGTCCTTTGCGCAAGGTGTTTACGACCGCGAGGGCGACGTCGTTGAAGGGCTGGGCCCTTCCGGTGCCGAGGTTGAAGATGCCGGATTGTTCGGGATGGTCAAAGAACCAGAGGTTCACGGCCACCACGTCGTCAATGAAGACGAAGTCGCGCATCTGGCCGCCGGCGCCGTAGCCGCCGTATTCACCAAACAGCTTGACCTTGCCTTCGGCCTGGAACTGGTTGAACTGGTGAAAAGCCACGCTGGCCATGCGGCCCTTGTGCTGTTCGTGGGGGCCGTAGACATTGAAGTAGCGAAAGCCCGCAACCTGGGTGGCTGCGCCTTCAAACCGGTTGCCGAGTTCACGCCGCAGGCGCTGGTCAAAGAGCAGCTTGGAGTAGCCATAGACGTTGAGTGGTCGTTCGAATTCGGGCGATTCCCTGAACGTGTCGGATCCGCCGTAGGTGGCGGCCGACGAGGCATACAGCAGGCGTGTTCCCTGGTCCTGGCAGGCATGGAACAACTCGCACGACAGCGTGTAGTTGTTGTCCATCATGTACTTGCCATCGGGCTCCATCGTGTCGCTGCAGGCGCCTTCGTGGAACACGGCCTCAACCTGGCCATAAGCGCCTTCGGCAAAGAGGTCATAGAAGTCGTCGGCATCCACGTAGTCGGCGATCTGCAGGCCGGCCAGGTTCCGAAACTTGTCGCCTTCAGTCAGGTCGTCGACCGCGATGATGTCGTCGATGCCGCGGGCATTGAGGCCCTTGATGATATTGCTGCCGATAAAACCCGCAGCACCCGTGACTACTACTTTCATGAGGATTCCTTTAACCTGAGCCGCAATTTAATCCGCGGCAAACAGTTCGTCGTAACTGACCGTTGCGGTACCGAACTTGCCAACCACGATGCCACCGGCACGGTTGGCGATGGGCACAGCATCACGAAGGTTCATGCCCGTGGCCGCCATGGCCGCCAGTGTGGCGATCACCGTATCGCCAGCGCCAGTGACGTCGAACACTTCACGCGCCACGGCCGGTACATTCAGCTCACCCTGGGCGTCAAACAGGGTCATGCCTTCCTCGCTGCGGGTCAGCAGCAGGGCATCAAGATTGAGGGTTGTGCGCAGGTTGTGGGCTTTGGTGCGCAGCTCGGCTTCGTCGCTCCAGGTGCCGATCACGTGCTCGAGTTCGGCGCGATTCGGCGTAATGATGCTGGCGTTTTTGTAGCGCGCGTAGTCCGCCCCCTTGGGATCGACCAGCACTACCTTGCCGGCAGCGCGCGCCTGGGCGATCATCAGCACGATATGCGCGAGGCCGCCCTTGCCGTAGTCGGAAAAAAGCACGGCGTCGTGCTGCGTGTGCAGTTTTTCAAATGTGGCGGACTGGGAGGCGAGCACCTCGTTTTCCGGTGTGTTTTCGAAGTCGAGCCGGATCAGCTGCTGCTGGCGGCCGATGACGCGCAGTTTGACCGTTGTTTTGAGCCGTGCATCGCGGCCGAAGTAAGGGGCGATGCCGGTTTTTTCGACCAATGCCTCCAATTGGTGGCTGGCCTCGTCGTCGCCCACCACGGTCAGCAGCGAGGCTTGCGCGCCCAGCGTGACGATGTTGTAGGCCACGTTGGCAGCGGCGCCTATGCGTTCCTCGGTGCGCGTGACACGTACCACGGGCACCGGGGCCTCAGGCGAGATGCGGTCTACCGCGCCGTACCAGTACCGGTCGAGCATGGCATCGCCCACCACGAGGACACGGGCTTTGGCGATCTTTTCAGGGGATAGGGTTGGAACTGTCATGTATGTCTGTTCTAAAACGGCTCACCGCTCAAAGGCTGCTTTTCTTGCCAAGCGGACACCGCGGAACCGGCTTTGCCGGGCCGCCAGTGTCGCCCCCTGCAAGGGGGGAGGCGGAGCGAAGCGCAGCCACGGGGGTGTTCATAGTTCTTCTATCCGGCGGGTCGGGTAGCTGTCCCAGGCCTGGCAGCCGGGGCAGTGCCAGAAGTGCTGCGTGGCTTCAAAGCCGCACGCGGCACAACGATAGCGCATCAACGGCTTGGTTGCCTGACCCAGCGAGCGCTGCACCAGTGCGTGATGGTGCGCATCCTGGAGTTGTTCCCCTTCTATCCATTTGCCGGCGGCGACGAGGGACGCCTGGCGTTCCATGTGCCTGGCATACCACTGGCGTGCCGACGCAGGGTCTTTTTCCAGTTTGACGATGGCTTCAACCACGTCGATGGACGGTGCGTTGGCGTAACTGGTCTTCAGCAACTCCAGTGCGGCGGCTTCCTGGCCGCTTGCCTGGGCGATATTGGCAAGCAGGCCGGCGGCAAGTGGCAGGCCTTGCGGTGCCAGGTCTTCCAGCTTCTGCAATGTGCGCAAGGCATCCTGGGACTTGCCGAGCTGGTGCTGCAGTTTGGCCAGGTCAATCAGTGGGCGGGCCGACACCGGGGCCATGGCCACAGCCTGCTGCAATGTCTCCAGGGCCTGGCTTGTGTCGCCTGCCGCTGCGGACGCAATGGCCTGCTCGCAGAGGTAATGCGCCTGCCGGGCACTGAAGCTGCCATGGCTGGAGGTACCCAGCCTGGCGGCGATTTCGGTTGCGTTAGGCCAATCCCGCGAGCGTTCATAAATGGACAGCAACGCAAGCCGGGCCTCTTCTTCGAAGGGTGTACCCTCCAGTTTGCGCAGCGCGATCTCGGCACGGTCCAGCAGGCCGGCTTTGAGGAAATCCAGGGCCAGTGCATGCTGGGCGCGGTCGCGTTCCGGTTGCGTCAGGTCGCCGCGCGACATCAGGTGTTCGTGTACGCGCACGGCGCGTTCGTATTCGCCGCGGCGGCGGAACAGGTTACCCAGGGCGAAGTGAAGCTCGGAGGTGTCGGGGTCGTTCTGTACGGCTTCGATAAAGGCGTCAATGGCCTGGTCCTGCTGCTCATTGAGCAGAAAATTCAAACCCTTGAAGTAGGCTTTGGGTGCCTGGCGGTTTTCGATGCGCAGTTGCCGCAAATCCAGTCGCGAGGCCAGCCAGCCCAAGGTAAAGGCGATCGGAAACCCGAGCAGGACCCAGGTGAAATCAAATTCCATGGTGGAGGGTGGAGGGGTCTTCGGTCACGGTATGGGGGCCCATGGTGGAGGAGGCATATTTGGCCGATCTGCGCTTTTTCCACCAGCGCGGCATCATGACAAGAATACCGAGCGCCAGCCCACAGGCGAAGACACTCAGGACAACCAGCACCAGAGGTGCTCGCCACATCGTGCCAAAGAAAAAATTCACCGAAACCGTTTGCTGGTTATTCAGTGCAAAAGCAAACAGCGTAAAAAAAATGGCTGCCTTGAGCAGCCACATGAGGTATTTCACTTGGTCGTCCCCCGTGGTGGTCTCGCGATTGTAGCCAGACCACCGGGGGGAAACAGCAAGACCTTACTTCGGATCCGTGACCGCCAGGAGCTCCTGGGTACGGGCATCCACCGTTTCCCGCAACGCCTTGCCCGGCTTGAAATGGGGCACCCGTTTTTCAGGGATGGCCACGCTTTCACCGGAACGCGGATTACGGCCCATGCGAGGCGGGCGGCGGTTGATGGAAAAACTGCCAAATCCCCTGATTTCGATCCGGTGGCCGCGCACCAACGCGTCGCTCATGGCATCAAGAATCGTCTTGACGGCATATTCGGCGTCGCGGTGCGTCAGCTGGCTGAATCGGGCTGCCAGTTCTTCGACAAGATCGCTTCGGGTCATGGATAAAGTAGCTGTACAGCGATGCAATCCGCCGGGGACGCATCACACCGCTGCACGGTCGCCTTACTTTTCGTTGTTGTCCAGCTTGGCGCGCAACAGGGCGCCAAGGTTGGTCAGGCCGGCGCTTTCGCGCGAAGACTGCTGGCTCAGGGTTGCCATGGCTTCCTGCTGGTCAGCGTTGTCCTTGGCTTTGACCGACAGCTGGATGTTGCGGGTCTTGCGATCCACATTCACCACAACTGCGGACACTTCGTCGCCTTCTTTCAGCACGTTGCGCGCATCTTCGACGCGGTCACGGCTGATTTCGCTGGCGCGGAGGTAGCCGATGATGTCTTCGCCGAGATCGATTTCAGCGCCCTTGGCATCAACAGTCTTGACCTTGCCGGTCACAATCGCGCCCTTGTCGTTGATCGACACGAACGTGGTGAACGGATCGGAATCCAGCTGCTTGATACCCAGGGAGATGCGCTCGCGGTCGACGTCGACTGCCAGAACGATCGCTTCGACTTCCTGGCCCTTTTTGTAGTTGCGAACGGCGGCTTCGCCGGGTTCGTTCCACGAGAGGTCGGACAGGTGCACGAGGCCGTCAATGCCGGCAGCCAGGCCCACAAAGACGCCGAAGTCGGTGATCGACTTGATGGGGCCCTTGACGCGGTCGCCGCGCTTGGTTTCCTGTGCAAATTCTTGCCATGGATTGGCCTTGCACTGCTTCATGCCCAGGCTGATACGGCGCTTGTCTTCGTCGATCTCGAGGACCATGACTTCGACTTCGTCGCCCAGTGCCACGAGCTTGCTCGGTGCCACATTCTTGTTGGTCCAGTCCATTTCGGACACGTGGACCAGGCCTTCGATGCCTGGCTCGAGTTCAACAAATGCGCCGTAGTCGGCGATGTTGGTGATCTTGCCGAACAGGCGCGTGCCTTGTGGATAACGGCGGTTCACGCCCATCCATGGGTCGTCGCCCATCTGTTTCAGACCGAGTGACACGCGGTTTTTCTCGGTGTCGAACTTCAGGATCTTGGCCACGATTTCCTGGCCAGCCGTCACCACTTCGCTTGGGTGACGCACGCGGCGCCATGCCATGTCGGTGATGTGCAGCAGGCCGTCAATGCCGCCCAGGTCAACGAACGCGCCGTATTCGGTGATGTTCTTGACGACGCCCTTGACGGAGGAGCCTTCCTTCAGGGTTTCCATCAGCTTGGCGCGTTCTTCGCCCATGGATGCCTCGACAACTGCACGGCGTGACAACACGACGTTGTTGCGCTTGCGGTCCAGCTTGATGACCTTGAATTCCATGGTCTTGTTCTCGTACGGAGACAAGTCCTTGATGGGGCGGGTGTCGATGAGCGAGCCGGGCAGGAAGGCGCGGATGCCGTTGACGAGGACGGTGAGACCGCCCTTGACCTTGCCGCTGGTCTGGCCGGTGACGAATTCGCCGGATTCCAGGGCTTTTTCCAGGCTCATCCACGAAGCCAGGCGCTTGGCCTTGTCGCGGGACAGCAGGGTGTCGCCATAGCCGTTTTCGACGGAGTCGATGGCCACGGAGACAAAGTCGCCGACCTGGACTTCGAGTTCGCCCTGGTCGTTCTTGAATTCTTCGAGCGGCACATAGGCCTCGGACTTCAGTCCGGCGTTGACGACGACGTGGTTGTGGTCGATGCGAACGACTTCAGCGGTGATGACTTCACCGGTGCGCATTTCAGAGCGCTGGAGCGATTCGTTAAATAGATCGGCAAAAGATTCAGACATGATTTTCCTCATCCACACAACAGGGTTCCAATAGCGGAATTGCTATTGTTTTTATAGCTGCTTGCGGCGGTTGCTTGCGGCCAGACGTTGAATAAGGCTGCGGGTTACGTTAATGAACCTGCTGACCAAGCGCAGGGTGCGCGTCGGGGGTCAGAAGGGCCGGGTGCCTTGCCACCAGTCAATCACCTGATCAACCGATTTTTCAATCGACAGATAGGAATTGTCCAGGGGACGGGCGTCATCAGCAGGCTTCAAAGGGGCGGCCTTTCGCGATGAATCGCGGGCGTCACGTGCCTCTAAATCTTGCTGAATCTCGCTGATTATAGCTGAATTTCCCTTTGAAATCAACTGCTTATGCCGTCGTTCAGCGCGGTGCCGGGCGCTGGCCGTCAGGTAGATTTTGAGCGGCGCATCGGGAAAAATGACGGTTCCCATGTCACGCCCGTCTGCTACCAGCCCGGGCAACTGCCGGAAACTGTGTTGCAGGGTCAGCAGCGCTGCGCGAACCTGGGGATGGGCCGAGACCCGGGAAGCGGCCATCCCGGCAGCTTCGGAGCGGATGGCTTCTGACACATCTTCCGCCCCGAGGAAAATCCGGTCGCCCTGAAAGCGAACCGGCATGGTGCGGGCGATTTGCGCAACAGCCGCCCCGTCGTCGAGCGAAACGTCGGCACGCAAGGCGGCAAATGCGCTCAAGCGATACAGGGCGCCGGAGTCAAGATAGTGGTAGCCGAGCCGTTGGGCCGTCAAAGCTGCCAGGGTACCTTTGCCCGAGGCGGTGGGGCCATCGACGCAGATCACCGGAATATGGTTGACATCTGCTTTGGCCACCATGAACAGGGCCTCGAAGTAGTCCGGAAATGTTTTGCCGACACATTTGGGGTCAAGAATCCGGATGGGCAACCGGGCCGGGTTGAAAGCGGCCAGCGAAAAACACATGGCTACGCGGTGATCGTCGTAGGTGTGAATGGGCGCGGTTTTCCATTCGCCGGGCAGGGGCGGGGTAATTTTGAGATAGTCCACCCCTTCTTCCACCGTGGCGCCGAGTTTTTGCAACTCGCAGGCCATCGCGGCGATGCGGTCGGTTTCCTTGACGCGCCAGCTGGCAATGTTGCGCAAGGTGGTGGTCCCCTCGGCATACAGCGCCATCACGGCCAGCGTCATCGCGGCATCGGGAATATGGTTGCAATCCAGATCAATCGCCTTGAGCGGCCACGCACCGCGCGAGATGCGCAATGAATTGGGCGTGCTGTCGATTTGCGCGCCCATCATTCGTGCGGCCTCCACGAAACGGATGTCGCCCTGGATGGAGTCTGCCCCGACCCCCAAAACTTCTATGCCATTTGGGCCTGCAGCGCCCGATGCTATTGCGCCAAGCGCTATGAAATAGCTAGCAGAGGAAGCATCGCCTTCAACATGGATTTCTCCGGGCGACTGGTAGCGGCTGCCGGCGGGGATGACGAACTGCTCCCAGCCTTTGCGCTGCACGTCAATGCCGAAACGTTTGAGCAGCTTGAGCGTAATTTCAATGTAAGGCCGTGAAATCAGCTCTCCCACGACCTCAATGCAGATGTCGTCGACAGCCACAATGGGCAGGGCCATCAGCAGGGCGGTCAGGAACTGGCTGGAAACATCTCCGCGCACCCGGATGGGGTCTTTCAGGTTCAATTGGCCGGAACGCAGGCGCAGGGGTGGAAAACCTTCATTTCCCAGGTAGTCGATGGAGCAGCCCAGCTGCCGGAGGGCATCAACCAGGTCGCCGATAGGCCTTTCGTGCATGCGGGCCACGCCCGACAGCTCAAATTCCCCGCCCAGCAAGGCCAGAGCGGCCGTCAATGGACGCATGGCAGTACCAGCATTGCCCAGAAACAGCTTGACCGGTGTGTGAACGTTGCGGCCGCCAAGGCCGATGATCACCGCGGTGCTGCCCTCTTGTTTTACTTCGCAGCCAAGCTGCCTGAGCGCCGTCAGCATCACGGCAGTGTCGTCAGACGCCAGGAGATCGTGAACTGTGGTTTCCCCGTGGCTCAGGGCAGCCAGCAACAAGACGCGATTGGAAATGCTTTTGGATCCGGGTAAGCGGACGGAGCCTCCCGCTCCACTGAGGGGCGGGATGTCCAGGAACTCGATGTCGAACATGAATCGCAGGTTTATTTATGCGATTTTTGAGAAGAGATGCGCCAGTTGGCGCGCGTCTCGCTGGCTTGCTCAATGAGCGCTTCCAGGCCGTCGCCGTTGCTGCTCGAAATGAGTACTTCGAGGGACTGCAGGGTCTGCTGAAAGATCTTGGACTGCGCCAGCAACTCTTCGCGGTTGGCAATCAGGATGTCGCGCCACATTTTCGGATCGCTCGCAGCGATGCGTGTAAAGTCGCGAAAGCCGGGCCCGGCCAGGGACATGTAATCCTTCCCGTTCTCCTGTCCGGTAATGCCGTTGATCAGTGCAAAGGCGATCAGGTGGGGCAGATGGCTGACTGCGGCGTACGCAGCGTCATGTGCCTGCGGCGACATCTTGAGGACATGACAGCCCATGGCGGTCCATACGTCGGTGGCTTTTTGCAGCTGGACCGTGAAAGTCCGCTCTATGGGGGTCAGGATGACCTGCTTTCCGTTGTAGAGATCTACATCGGCGTGTTCGACACCCGACACCTCTTTGCCGGTAATGGGATGGCAGGGAACGAAAGAACCGACGTTGCCCTGCAGGACCCGCCGTGCGGCATCGACCACGTCGCGCTTGGTGGAGCCGACATCCATGATCAGGGTGTTTGGACCAACAAGATGCCGAATCGCCTTGAAGGTGGCTTCGGTTGCAGAAACCGGCACCGCCAGCAGGACAATGTCAGCTCCGGAGACTGCCAGCAAGGCGGAAGGCGCCTCTACGTCGATGACACCCATCTGGCGTGCGCGCTCGGTCGTCGAAGGCGACTTGCTATAGCCCACCACGCGTTTGACCAGACCGGCGCGCTTGAGAGCCAGCGCAAAAGAACCGCCCATCAGGCCGCATCCAATGAGACCTAATTGTTCAAACATGTCGTGGTACCAGGGGTTTTGTGAGTTCGTGCATTAATCGCTGACAGGATAGGTTCCGAGAACCTTGTAAAAGGCGCACATTTGTTGCAGGTCAGCCAGTGCCGCCTTGACGTGGTCCTGCGACGGATGGCCTTGCAAATCGATATAAAAATAATATTCCCACTGGCCGGAGCGCGCCGGGCGCGATTCAAAGCGGGTCATGGAGACGCCATGGGCTTTCAACGGCATCAGGATGTCATGGACGGCGCCGGGGCGGTTGGGTACGGAGACCACCAGGCTGACACAGTCTTTGCCGGAGACGGGGGGGGAGGGCAGTGTTTGCGGCAGGCACACCACGGCAAAGCGCGTGCGGTTAAACGCGTCGTCCTGAATGGCGTGGGCGGCCGTATACAGGCCAAACTGGGTGGCGGCCCGGTCACTGGCAATGCCGGCCCATGCGGAGTTGGTGGAGGCAAGGCGTGCACCTTCAGCATTGCTGGAGGCTGCCCGGCGCTCCACATTGGGGAGGTGCGTGGTCAACCAGCCCTGGCATTGGGCCAGGGCCTGGGGGTGTGCATACACGGCTTCGATACCTTCCAGGGACTCGGAAAGCCGCAGGAGGTTGTGGCGCACCATCAGGCTGATCTCGCCAACGATGTGCAGGGGGGAGTTCAGGAACAGGTCGAGAGAGCGGGACACGACGCCCTCGGTCGAGTTTTCGACCGGCACAACCCCGTAGCTGGCGCTACCGGCAGCCGTTGCACGAAAAACCTCGTCGATGCTGACACAGGGTACGTGCTCGATGCTGGCGCCAAAAAACTGCAGTGCCGCCTGTTCACTGAACGTGCCGGCAGGGCCGAGATATGCCACGCGTACGGGAGACTCCAGTGCCAGGCACGCCGACATGATTTCGCGCCATACGGCAGCAACATGTTCGTTTTTGAGCGGCCCTTGATTGGCTTGCTGGATCTGCTCAATAACCTGCGCAACCCGGTCCGGGCGGAAAAAGGGCGTACCCTCGCGCTTCTTGACTTCGCCGACCTGCTCCGCGACTTGGGCGCGGCGATTCAGCAAGGCGAGCAGTTCTCGATCCAGTGCATCAATCTGTACGCGTAAATCTGCAAGATGGGTGGTCATGTCAGAGACCACCCGGCCATGCGGCGGGCGCTGCAAATCTGCCGGAAAAGCGAACCATAATGAGGGCGAAAAAACATTTCATCCTAGGCGTGTTTTTGTTCGAATTCTCGCATGTACTCCACCAGTGCCTGGACACCGGCCAGTGGCATGGCGTTGTAAATGCTGGCGCGCAGCCCTCCCACTGACTTGTGACCCTTGAGCTGAAGCAAGCCCCGTGCCTTGGCGCCTGAGAGAAATGCGTCGTTCCGTGATTCGTCTCGCAAGAAAAATGGAACGTTCATCCGGGACCGGCAGTTTTTGTCGACCTTGTTGAGATAAAACTGCGAGCCGTCAATGGCGTCATACAGAAGCTGCGCCTTGGTTTTGTTGCGCGCCTCCATTGCGGCAATGCCGGTAGCGCCGCCTTCTTGCTGACGCTTGAGCCACGCGAAGGTAAGGCCTGCAATGTAGATTGCGTACGTGGGGGGCGTGTTGTACATGGACTGGTTGTCCGCTACGGTCTTGTAGTCAAAAGCGCTGGGGCAAATCGCCAGCGCACGGCCAAGCAGGTCTTCCCGGATGACCACCAGCGTGACACCTGCAGGCCCCAGGTTTTTTTGTGCACCTCCAAATGCCAGGCCAACGAGAGACCAGTCAACCGGCCGCGATGCTACATGAGAGGAAAAATCGATGACCAGTGGTGCATCGCTTCCCAAGGCCTTAAGGTCCGGAAGGCTTTGAAACTCTACACCGTGGATGGTTTCATTGGTGCACAGGTGGACGTAGCTTGCGTCCGGCCGCAACTTCCAGCCGGACGGAGGTGGTAGCAGTGTGTGCCCGTTGTCTGCATTGCTCGCAGCGAGCTGGACATCGCAATACTTGCGTGCCTCTTTTTGCGATTTTTCACTCCAGCTGCCTGTTACCACGAAATCGGCCGAACGACCCTGCGAGACATTGAGGGGAACAATGGCATTTTCGGCAAGTCCGCCGCCCTGCATGAACAGGATCTTGAAGTGGGCCGGAATGGCCATCAGCTCGCGGAAATCGGCCTCCGCGTTTTCATAAATGGAAATGAACTCCTTTCCACGGTGACTCATCTCCATCACGCTCATGCCGCTGCCGTGCCAGTCCAGCATTTCGCCCGCCGCCTGCCGCAAAACCTCTTCGGGCAGGTTCGCCGGGCCAGCGGAAAAATTGAAAGGACGGGTCATTTCTTGGCGGGCGGCTTGCCTGCTCCCGGCGCGGGGCCGGTGCCAATGATCTTCAGCGCCACGTCGTCGAACTGCTTGGCACGTGCGAGGACGTCGGCACGCGATGCTTCTACCAGCTTTTGTACAAAGACATTGCCCAGCTCGGGCGCCGTAGCCTGGTATTTCTTGACGGCAGGTGATTCAAAAAAAGCAGCAAGCTGCTGGAGTTCTTCCTGTGTGAACCGTTCTGAATACGCGGGTACCAGCGATTCGGCACTGACTTTGCTGACCTGCTTGCTGATCAGCTGGCTCGCATCATCGGCATATTTCTTGAGTTCGGCGTTAAGTTCTTCAGACGCTTTTGGCTGCTTGGCTTTGGGAACATTTGCGTCCATTTTTGGAGCCCATTTAACAATGAGTTCCTGCGCCGTGGTGCCCGCAAGCTGGTTCACCAACCGGTCAAGCTCCGGCCCTTGCTGCAGCGCGACCACTTTTTTGGCCAGCTCTGTTTTTGGATCTGCTGCCTGCGCGTGAACAGCCGTGGCGCCGCAGGCCATGGCAGCGACCGTGATAGCGGTAAGGAAGTTTTTCATCAGGTACTTTCGATGTTGGGGGTGTCTGTGCCGGTACCGGTTTCAGTATCGGGTTCATCCAGCGAGGCATCGTTTTCAACGATGCGCTGAAGGCCGCTTAATTGTGAACCTTCGTCAAGGCCGATGAGCGTAACACCCTGTGTAGCCCTTCCCATTTCGCGGATTTCGCTGACGCGCGTGCGGACCAGCACGCCCTTGTCGGTGATCAGCATGATCTCGTCGTCCACGTGAACCAGCGTGGCTGCGACCACCTTGCCGTTGCGCTCGCTCTGCTGGATGGCGATCATGCCCTTGGTGCCGCGGCCGTGACGCGTGTATTCGGTGATGGACGTGCGTTTGCCATATCCGTTCTGGGTGGCTGTGAGCACACTTTGCTGCTCGTCTTCGGCGACCAGCATGGCGATCACGCCCTGGCCGTCTTCGAGCATCATGCCGCGCACGCCACGCGCATTGCGGCCCATGGGGCGCACGTCGTTTTCGTCGAAGCGCACGGCCTTGCCGCCGTCACTGAACAGCATCACGTCGTGCTTGCCGTCAGTCAGCGACGCACCAATCAGGTAGTCCCCCGCATCAAGGTCGACCGCGATGATGCCGGCCTTGCGCGGATTGTTAAATTCGTCGAGGGCGGTTTTTTTCACGGTGCCCATGGAGGTGGCCATGAAGACGTACTGATCAGCCGGAAAGCTGCGCTTTTCGCCCGTGAGAGGAAGGACGACGGTGATTTTTTCACCTTCCTGCAAAGGGAACATGTTGACGATGGGACGCCCGCGCGAGCCGCGAGAACCGGCGGGTACTTCCCAGACCTTGAGCCAGTAGAGCCGGCCGCGATTGGAAAAGCACAGAATGTAATCGTGCGTGTTGGCGATGAAGAGCTGGTCGACCCAGTCGTCTTCCTTGGTGGCGGTGGCCAGCTTGCCGCGGCCGCCGCGTTTTTGCGCCCGGTATTCCGACAGCGGCTGGCTCTTGATATATCCGGTGTGGGAAAGCGTCACCACCATGTCGGTGGGGGTGATCAGGTCTTCGGTACTGAGATCAAACGAGCTGTGCTCGATCTGGCTACGGCGGGCGCCGAGCTTTGTCTGGCCGAATTCCAGCTTGATAGCCGACAGTTCCTCGCCAATGATGATGGAAACCCGTTCTGGTTTTGCCAGGATGTCGAGCAAGTCATCGATCTCAGCCATGACTTCCTTGTACTCGGCCACGATCTTGTCCTGCTCCAGGCCGGTCAGGCGTTGCAGGCGCATCTGCAGGATTTCCTGTGCCTGCGTTTCCGAGAGGCGGTACAGCCCGTCGTTGCCCATGCCAAACATTTTCTCGAGGCCATCGGGGCGGTAGTCATCGGCGTTGACCACGCCGCCATCGGCACGCGTGCGGGTCAGCATTTCGCGCACCAGGCTGCTGTCCCAGGGGCGCAGCATCAGCTCTGCCTTGGCGACGGGAGGCGTGGGGGCGTTGCGGATGATGGCGATGAAGTCGTCAATATTGGCCAGGGCCACTGCCAGGCCTTCCAGCACGTGTCCGCGTTCGCGCGCCTTGCGCAGCGTGAACACGGTGCGGCGCGTCACGACTTCACGGCGGTGCGACAGGAAGACCTGGATCAGGTCCTTCAGGTTGCAAAGCTTGGGCTGGCCGTTGACCAGTGCCACCATATTGATGCCGAAGGTGTCCTGCAGCTGGGTCTGCTTGTACAGGTTGTTCAGCACTACTTCGGGCACTTCGCCGCGCTTGAGTTCAATCACCAGGCGCATGCCCGACTTGTCGCTCTCGTCCTGGATATGGCTGATGCCTTCGATTTTCTTCTCATGCACCAGCTCGGCCATGCGCTCCTGAAGCGTCTTTTTATTGACCTGGTAGGGGAGCTCGTCGACGATGATCGACTGGCGCTGGCCCTTGTCGATGTCCTCGAAATGGCACTTGGCACGCATGACCACCTTGCCGCGGCCGGTGCGGTAGCCGTCCTTGACGCCGTTGATGCCGTAAATAATGCCGCCCGTGGGAAAGTCAGGTGCGGGCACGATCTCCATCAACTCATCAATGGAGGCCCCCGGGTTTTTCAGCATGTGAAGGCAGGCATCGACCACTTCGTTGAGGTTGTGAGGTGGAATGTTGGTTGCCATGCCCACCGCAATGCCACCTGATCCGTTGACCAGCAGGTTCGGCAAACGCGTAGGCATGACCAACGGTTCCTGCTCGCTGCCGTCGTAGTTGGGGCCGAAATCGACGGTTTCCTTGTCAAGGTCGGCCAGCAGTTCGTGGGCGATTTTTGACAGGCGGATTTCGGTGTACCGCATGGCCGCAGCGTTGTCGCCGTCGACAGAGCCGAAATTCCCCTGGCCGTCAACCAGCAGGTGGCGCAAGGAAAAGTCCTGGGCCATCCGCACAATGGTGTCGTAGACTGACTGGTCGCCGTGCGGATGGTACTTGCCGATCACATCGCCGACGATACGCGCTGACTTTTTGTAAGGGCGGTTCCAGTCGTTGTTCAGCTCGTGCATGGCAAAAAGCACGCGCCGGTGTACCGGCTTGAGGCCATCCCTTGCATCAGGCAGGGCCCGCCCAACGATCACGCTCATTGCGTAATCGAGGTAGCTTCGCCGCATTTCCTCTTCAAGACTGATGGGCAGGGTTTCTTTTGCGAACTGGGTCATGAGCGGCCTGGTTGGGATTTCGAGATTCTTGAAGGAAACCGCTGATTTTAAGGCCGGAGTTTAAAGCGATGGCCTGTGGCGGGACAGCAACAAATGCTGAAGAATCTTAAGTCTGTGTCAGACGAAGCCGATAGCGTGCTTGAAGGTTCAGACAGGTGTGGCACAATCGATGTAACGCTTTGAGTGATGGTCACTCACGGCGTGTAAATTACTAATCGCAGCCAGTCTGCGGCTTTTCTCTAGAGGAGAACCATGAAGAAACTCAACAAAGTGGCAATGTTGTTTGCTTCCGCAGCGCTTGTTACCGCCGCTGGTGCACAAACTATCGACAACTGGAAAAACGGTTCCAACGAACTGGTCTGGAAAAACGGTACCAACGAACTGTGCTGGCGTGACGCCAACTGGACGCCTGCTACTGCAGCGCCTGGTTGCGACGGCGCAATTGCCCCTGCGATGGCTCCTGCTGCTCCTCCGGTTGTTGGTCAAACTGCGACGCCTACTCCTACTCCTACCCCGCCTCCTCCTGCCGCGACGAAAGTTACCTACGCTGCTGACGCTTTCTTTGACTTCAACAAGTCAGTGATCAAGCCAGAAGGCAAAGCCAAGCTGGATGACCTGGTCGGCAAGATCAAGGACATCAACCTGGAAGTC
This sequence comes from Polaromonas sp. P1_F1, assembly GCF_056405795.1. Taxonomy (NCBI): domain Bacteria; kingdom Pseudomonadati; phylum Pseudomonadota; class Betaproteobacteria; order Burkholderiales; family Comamonadaceae; genus Polaromonas; species Polaromonas sp. P1_F1. The sequence goes on along the minus strand of NZ_JBFUBJ010000001.1, from coordinate 79,965 downwards.
ATCATTGCCGTGGGTCACACCGACTCCGTGGGTAGCGATGCTTACAACCAGAAGCTGTCGGTTCGCCGTTCGGAAGCCGTCAAGGCATATCTCGTGTCCAAGGGCATCGAGAAAAACCGCGTCTACACTGAAGGCAAGGGCGAGAAACAGCCAGTTGCTGACAACAAGACCGCCGAAGGCCGCGCGAAGAATCGCCGCGTGGAAATCGAAGTGGTTGGCACCCGCGCCAACAAGTAATCCTCTGGGATCGCTTAAAAACCGCGCTACGGCGCGGTTTTTTTATGCCTCAACGATAATGCGTCATGTCTATCAGCGATAACTTCGACCCTGCCGAACTGGCGAAATTCTCGGACCTGGCCCACCGCTGGTGGGACACCGAGAGTGAATTTCGCCCCTTGCACCAGATCAATCCGCTCCGTTTGGGCTGGATTGAGAGCCTGGTTCCGCTCAAAGGGCTGCGTGTGCTCGACGTCGGCTGCGGCGGCGGCATTTTGGCCGACTCGATGGCACGCCGCGGCGCCGATGTCCTGGGCATTGATCTGGCGACCAAAGCGCTGAAAGTCGCCCAGCTTCACGCACTGGAGGCCCAGACCGAAGGTGTCCAATACCGTGAAATTAGCGCCGAAGCGCTGGCCGCCGAGCAGCCTGGCCGTTTTGATGTCGTCACCTGCATGGAAATGCTGGAGCACGTGCCCGACCCGTCTTCCATCGTCAAGGCCTGTGCCGCGCTGGTCAAGCCTGGCGGGTATGTGTTTTTTTCGACCATCAATCGCAATGCCAAGGCCTTTCTGTTTGCCATCGTTGGGGCGGAATACGTACTGAATATGCTGCCACGCGGCACCCACGAGTACGCCAAACTGATCAAACCCAGTGAGCTGGCCGGGTACTGCCGCGCCTCCGGTCTTTCGCTTGAGCAAACCCGGGGCATGGAATACAACCCCCTGACACGTCACTATTGGCTCAGTGCTGACACCAGCGTGAATTACCTGCTGGCCACGCAAAAGAGCTGAGTTTCGCTTTTACCTATATTCCCGCTACATGTTCCAAGACACCGATGCCGTGCTGTTCGACCTCGACGGCACCCTGATTGACAGTGCCCCTGATCTGGGCGCTGCGGCCGACAAAATGCGCACGGACCGTGGCCTGGAATCGCTGCCCCTTGCGCTTTACCGTCCCATGGCCGGCGCGGGTGCGCGCGGCATGATTGCCGTGGCCTTTGGGTTGGCGCCAGAAGACGCCGGCTTTGGTGAGCTCCGGGAGGAGTTTTTCAGCAACTACGAATCGCGCATGACCGAAAACACCTCCGTATTTGAGGGTGTGGTGGATCTGATCGCCCGCATCGACCAGATGGGCCTCAAATGGGGCGTGGTGACCAACAAGTCCGCCCGCTTCACCATTCCGCTGACCAAGGCCATGCCTTTGTTCAATACAGCGAAAACCATCATCAGTGGCGACACCACACCGCATGCCAAACCCCATCCGGCCCCCTTGCTGGAAGCGGCGCGCCAGCTCGAGCTCGCGCCCGGGCGCTGCATTTATGTCGGTGATGACGAGCGCGACATCCTCGCAGGACGGGCTGCGGGCATGCCCACGGTGGCCGCGGCCTACGGCTACCTCGGCAAAACCGCCGATACCGGGGACTGGAAAGCCGACGCCACCATCACTGCGCCCGGCGCGCTCTTGAATTTGCTGCGAATGGCGTAAACTAGGCCTCCTGGGGCTGCATTGGTTTCGACGTGGGTTCGGACGCGGTGTGGTGCATGTCGAGCTGAGTGTGCTCGTAAAACTGATTCAAACAAACTAACTGCAAACGACGAACGTTTCGCACTCGCTGCTTAATTGCCAGTGAGCTTTACAACAGCAGGCCGATGGGCTGGGCAAGGGGTGTTTAGCGCAAGTTAAATGCTCCCGGCTGTAAAGATAATTTCATCGGCTGGCTCTGGGCTGGGTACCTTAACCCGGGGCAAGAAAATAGGGTGCTGGCGTCCTGTGTAGCGTGCGACTGCGCGACACAGGTGGCGAGACTCAAATCAGACCGCTAAACATGTAGATCTGCCCGAACAAGGCTTGCGGACGGGGGTTCAAATCCCCCCAGCTCCACCATATATCAATCTGGCGTAGTCCAGAGAAGTCCAAAAAGACCGGTTTTCTCCTCTAAAGCCGGTCTTTTTTTGTCTGTACTCGTCCAATACGATTTATTGACATCCCGATTCAAAAGGGGGAACAATGCGGGGAACAAAACCCGATTTTCGGGTGTTCAAGGATTCTGTTCCCCCATGTTGACTGAAATTCAATGCCGTAACGCGCAGTGTCCCCCGGAGCGCGCGCGTGTCCGCTTTACTGATTCGGGGGGCCTGTACCTCGAGGTTGCGCCGAACGGGTCCCGCCGCTGGTTTTGGAAGTACCGGCGCGACGGAAAAGAGGGGCGGATGGCCTTTGGCAGCTATCCGGACGTGTCCCTTAAAGCCGCACGAAACGCTCGCGACGCAGCGAAGGCGCAGAAGGCAATCGGGGTCGATCCTGTCCAGGCCCGAAAGGTCGCTAAGTTGACGGCAGGCAATCCGAGCGGCGAGTCCTTTAAGGTCGTGGCCCTGGAATGGTTCAACAAGCAGAAGCCGTTGTGGAGCGAAGGGCACGCGACCAGGTCTCTACGCCAGCTCGAGCGCGATTTGTTTCCCTGGGTGGGGGAACGACGGATGAGGGACATCGGCCCGACCGAACTTCTCGCGACGCTGCGCAAGACCGAGGAGCGCGGCGCCATTGAGACTGCCGACCGGGGCTTGATGCTCTGCCGGCAGGTCTGGCGGTACGCCGTCGCAACCGGCCGGGTGGACCGAGACATAACGGGCGACCTAAAAGGAGCTCTAACCCCTTACCGCGGAACTCACTTTGCTGCCATCACAGACCCAGTCCAGTTTGGCGACCTGCTGCGTGCCATCAAACTTTACAAAGGTGGACCGATTGTGCGTGCAGCCCTGCAGCTAGCTCCGCTGCTATTCCAGCGCCCAGGTGAGCTGCGCGCAGCGACCTGGTCTGAAATTGATCTGGAAGAGGCTCTTTGGACCATTCCGGCGGAGCGAATGAAGCGCGGAAAAGACGGCAAGGAGTTTGGCGACCCGCACTTGGTGCCGCTGTCACGCCAGGCCGTAGAGATTCTGAAAGGCCTTCATGGATACACCGGGCACGGCGTGATGGTGTTCCCAGGTGAGCGAAGCCACGAGCGGCCTATTTCTGAAAACAGCGTGCGCACTGCGCTGATCACCATGGGCTATTCATCAGACATTCACACTTGGCACGGCTTTCGAGCAACGGCGCGCACCATGTTGGCTGAGCGCCTCGAGATCGACCCGCTGATCATTGAAGCCCAACTCGCGCATGCCCTGAAAGATGCAAACGGTCGGGCCTACAACCGCACTCAGTACCTGAACCAACGACGGAACATGATGCAGGCTTGGGCTGATTACCTAGACAAGCTGCGAGAGGGGGTCAAAATCGTTCCCCTGCTGGCGGCTTAGCCGCTCGCTAAGTCGGGGATATCTAGGGAGTCGTGAGGTCCTTGCGACAACCGCTTCAGCGACCGCAGCGATTCTACTTTCGCGGAACTAATACCAACAATGGCATGGGAAAGCAGGCAACCAGCACTGCCACAATGAGCGCATACTGGTTGATGATCTACACCACGACATGAATGCGGCGCAGCGCCTTCGCTTGCGCAAGCCCGGCATCCTGCCACCGCCATGACCTCACCAGCTATTAAGCTGGGGTTCCGCGCGCGGATCATTCTGCTGCTGGTGGCGCTCACCGCGCTGCTGCCGGCTACAGTCGCAATGGGCTTCTTGTTCCAGCAGCGCGACCATGACATCGCCCAGGCCGGGTACAGCCTCGCCGCGCTCGCGCGCAGCGCGAGCAATGACCTACGGGCCAAAATTCAGGGCACCCACCAATTGCTGTTCGGGCTTGCCCAGTCGCGCGAGCTTGATGTGGAGGAGCGCGGCGCCTGCTCGGCCTACCTTGCCGAAGTGCTGAAGCAGCATCCGCAATACACCAGCATCCTCACGATCAAGCCGAATGGCGACTTGCACTGCGACTCGCTGCGCACCGGCCGCAAGCTCAACCTGGCCGACCGCGCCTATTTCCAGCAGGCCATGGTGTCCACGGCACCGGCGCTGGAGCCGGTCATTGGCCGTCTCACCGGTATCGGCGTGGCGCAGGTGGCCCAGGCCTCGCGCGACCCACAAGGCAAGGTGCGGTTCGTGCTGCTTGCGTCCATCAACCTGGACCAATTCTCGCGTGATGTCTTGGCGGCACAGCCCTATTCCGACACGGCCATCACCCTGTTTGACCGCGCCGGTGTCGTGCTGGCTTCCCGCAGCACGCGCGTCGGGGTGCCACGCACCAACCGGCCCATGCCAGGAATATCTTTGGCCGATACCACCCTCGGCCGGTTCGCCGTCAAGGGTCATAACGGCGATATAGCCGAGTTCGCTGGCCCGGCGGGGGTGCGGCGGGTCTGGGCCCTGGGTACGCTGCCGCCGCCATGGGACGCAGGGATACTGATCGCGCTGGGCGTGCCGACCCAGGACCTGGCAGCCGACGCGGAGCACCGCGCGCGGACTGTGCTTGCGGGCGTTGTGGGTGCAGCGCTGCTGGCGCTACTGCTGGCCTGGTCGCTTGTAGAGCTGGGGGTCCGCCGCCCGCTGGGCCGGATCGTGAAGGGCACGGCCCGGTTCAGGAACGGTGACTTGGGCGCGCGCATCGGACCGCCCTACCCGCGCGGCGGAATCGGCGATTTGATGCGCGCCCTGGACAACACTTCCAACGAAGTTCAGACGCACCAGCAGGATATCCAGCATCTCAATGACGGGCTGGAAGAGCGTGTCAGGGTCCGCACGGCGGAGCTGGAAACCGTCAACCAGGAGCTGCAGGCGTTCTCGTACTCGCTGGCGCACGACCTGCGCCAGCCGCTGATCACCATCAGCGGGTTCTGCGGTCAGTTGCGCAGCACGTTGCAGCCCGGCGCAAGCGAGTTGCAGGACCACTACCTGAGCCGCATCCAGGCCGGTGTGCAGAAGATCAACGAATTGTCAGACGCCATGGCGTCCCTGGCTCGTCTCTCACTCCCCCACCTGGCGAGTGGCGCGGTGGACGTCAGCGCGATCGCCAGCGCCGCGCTTGCGGCCTGCCAGCAGCGTGATCCCGACCGCCTCTCCGACATCCATGTTCAGGCCGGCCTTCAGGCCACCGCGGACCCGGCTATGCTGACGCTCGCCATCGATCATCTGGTCGACAACGCCTGGAAGTTCACGCGTGGACAGGACCGCGCGAAGATTTCCGTCGGTTGTGCGCGCTATCCTGACGGCACACTGATCTACCATGTCAAGGACAATGGCATCGGGTTCGATATGGCGCATGCCGGCAAGCTGTTCAGCGCCTTCCAGCACCAGCATCTCGGGTCGGATTTCCCGGGCACCGGGATCGGTCTGGCGAGCGTGCACAAGATTGTCACGCGGCACGGCGGTAAGGTCTGGGCAGACTCCACGCCGGGAGAAGGCACCACGTTTTACTTCACGCTGGGTACTGCACCACGTAGCCCTCCGGCGGCTATGTCGGACCCGGTCTCGGCCCTCGAATGAGAAAGTCAAATGGCCACCAGCTGCCGCACGCCGTTGGCTTCCATGTCCTTACCCTGGCCGCGCGCCCCCGGTGGACGACAAGCAGGTGGCCAAACTGCTGGCCGGCGTTGTGCTGGATGACGACCCCAAACCCGTTCGAGCTGCGGCCTGCGAGAAAACCGGCGACAACCAGTTAAGCCTGACCTTGACGGAAGGCAAATACCACCAGGTCAAGCGCATGGTCGCCGCCGTGGGCAACCGGGTGGAAGAGATCGGCGGCTTGCACCGCTCGCGTATCGGTTCGCTGGATCTGCCGATCGACCTGAAAGCGGTGAATGGCGCTGGTTGACGGTGCAAGACCTGACCCGCATCGCGGCCTGAGTACCGCCCTGCGCCAAATGCCGTCGGGGGGGTGAAGCAGCAGAGCCTGGCATTCCTTTGCCAATGCAGGATGCCCGGCACATCCACTGGCTCTGCCTATCGCAGTTCGGCTGGGCGGGTGTTGGACTGTATGAGAAACGAGTCATGCCAGTGATTGGGCATGCTGCTGGTGTGATCCTGGTCCCTGAGTGTGCGGATGCGGCGCTGTTGCGCCAGCGTTTTTTTCAGGCTGATGCGGGCGACTTCGAGGATCGCTTCTTCACGCTTGAGATGCCGGGCTTTTGTGGCCTCTTCGCCGAAAAATTCATTGCGAAGTACGTCGGGGTCCGGCAGCATGGACGGGTTGAGCACCGCGTAGGAAATGCCGCACTGCGCCAGCAAATTCCTTTTCAGGCTTCTGGCTTTTTGGGGGAGTCCGAAGGACTTGGGTACGTCCACGCAGCCGACTACGTGGCCGTCGCTCGCGCAAACTGAAAATGTGCAGGTGGTGTTCTGAAGCAATTCATACCAGTACAGGCTGTTTTCACTGGCATTGGGCCTGGTGAAACGAGTTACCGGCGTCTTGACCAGGACATGGTGATCGTCAAAAGTGCTGTTCATCCAGTGCCAGGTTCGCAGTTCTTCGCTATTCATCAACACTCGCGCATGCAGGGGCCAGTGTTTGGGAATGCGGCGTTTCCCCGGGTTTACCCATCGCGACCACAACCTGTACCATTCGTAGATGCGCTCCATACGGGGCTGCTCTACTGGCGACCATTCTGAGTTTCTGTGCATGACGAACTCCTGGTTGTTACGGGTTTTTACAATGTGCGCTTATTTACGTACCTTGTATTGAAATTCATCAGATTAATTGGCAATTTGTTACCAATTATTAAGATTGCGTGACTTATTGAACATAGGCCCATCGCTGAATTGGCCCCGTGAAACTTGCAAAAAGAGGAGTGCAATCAATGGATAAACGCAAATTTATGGGTGTGGCGGCATGGGGAGCCGTCGCTTTGCCTGAGCTGGCGCAGGCACAGCTGGCGCCCAAGGCGCTCCGAGGTCCGACATTGTTGACCGTCAGTGGGCTAATAGGTGCGGGCAACCGCGGCGCCCTCGATACCGCGCTTGACCAGATGATGGCCAAGCAGAAGATCAAATTCGACAAGGCGCACGCCTTTGACTTTGCCGCACTCACCGCGCTGCCGGCCGTCACCATCAAGCCGACGCTGGAATACGACAGCAAGCCGCACACCCTCAAGGGCCCCTTGCTGGCCGATGTGATGAAGGCCGCCGGCGTGAAGTTGACTGACAGGACGACGCTTTTCCTGCGCGCGGTAGACGGTTATGCCGCCCAGGTCACCGCCGCCGAGGCCGGCAAATACCGCTTCATCGTTGCCACTCACCTGGATGGTCAGCCCATGGCGCCGGCTCCCACTGGGTTGAAGAGCGCGAGGCATGAGTGATCTAACACGACAGCAACTGTGCGCGGCCTTGAGCATTAGCGAGTCCACAGTAAGGCGCCTAGAGGCGATGGGATTGCCATTTACGCCAGTGGGCGTAAGGGCGAAGCGCTATGACCTGGATGAGGTAAAGCGATGGCTCAGAGGTGGCGCATTAGGGCGTCGTGATGCGCGTGCGAGGCTGAGTCCGGAGTTAGAAAGTGCCGCACGAGCATTTATGGCTGCTGCCCGTCGCACCAAACTGCGTGTTACACCCAGCGCATAGCGACCTGGTCGTCCTCTCAGCCATGGCGGTTCTTTTCGTTTGTCGGACTCAACAGATCAGCAATGCGACCGGCGACAGGGTCAGTAGACTGTGCGATGCCTAACGCCCACGTCGCCCAAACATCAACCTGCGGGGACGATGGTTGGCCGGCTCGCTCAAGGACCATAGCGACATAACCGCGAATTTGTTGGCTGGTAGTCCATTGCGCGGCCTCCTCAAGAAGGCGTGCTCTGTGTTCTCTAGATGCACTGTCCTTTCCTGCATCCTGTTCCCGCCGCAAAGTTATTGCTTCATATGCGGCCCATTGAGCCTCCTGTAACGGTGTCTTCATTTTGGCTCCCTAACATGCGCTAGTGCAATATTTCGCCCCGGAACGGGGTCCTTTTCCGAAGCCACTCTCAGCGCCCAGGAAGCCCAATCTCTATGCGCCGCTGACGGCGGTGTTTCGGCTCGACTAATTACATCGGCAACGAAGGCTCTAATCTGCTGGGCGTGTTGCCAGCTTGTCGCCTCGGCTAGTAGTACCTCCCGGCGTAGTATTTCCTCTGCTTTCTGCTTAGCCTCAAGCTCTTGCATGCGATGAATAACGTCTTGCGTGGCTCGGAATTCTGCACGTCGCCTCTCAGTCGCTTCGTGCTCTCGTCTTTTCTCGCGCCCCTCCGCGACACTTTTATAAAGACGCTTGAATACTTCATTCAGGCGAGTCTCAACGCGAAAGTCTCCCTTATCGAGAATTTCAAACGTGCCCCCAAACCGTCTATCAATAATCAGCGCGAGCGTATCTGTTGGAGTGCCGACTTTGTGAGTTCCGATTCCGGGGTGGGTTTCACTGACTAGAACGACCTCAGTAAGTTGTCGCTCGCGAATGGCGAAGGAAAAAGTTTCTCGTTCGAGGTTTATCTGTGGTCTTGCGCAGTGATCATCGTATGTCACGGTGCAGCCTCTCGCCTCTGCGGCGAGCAGTAGTGTGTTGGCGATAGCCAAGGCTCGTTCATAAGTGAGCTTCGAAACTCGAAAACAAGTTTTCTGGCTCCTGGGGTAAAGGAGGCTTCCATCGAAGTCCATGGCACTTAGCGCATCCCAATTTGGTTCCCAAGATCTTGACGGCCTAAGGTTTTCTTTCTCCCGTGCCTTAACCATCCTGTCGTATGCTTTTACTTGAGAAATCAAGCCATCACGAAGCGGCCTAAGCAGGGTATGCCACCTATTTGGAACGGCGTCCACAGTGATGAGAGCGTCTTCGCGTTGCTCGGATGTGAGTCTTTCCTCTAGCCAAACGACATCTTCCGGTCGCTTGAATTCGAGGCTCGGCCTTGGTGGTGGGCGACATACAAACGTTGTCCGCCCGGCTTTTTCCGGTAGCGCTGTTCGAGTAACTACTTGGCCGGCCTGGACTCTGGCCCAGTAGCCTACTTTGGGTAGAGGAATGTCCATCGTTTTGCAGACTTTGCGGATGCCGTTGTCTGACATTCCGTACTTCTCGCCAAGCTTGGTCAAGGGGGTGGACCATACCTCATCGTAAAGCGCTAGCCGTTCAAAGTGCACTTCCATACGAAACTCCCGCACGAATACGCCGCTATTCTGCCGCCACCTAACATAAAACTCAAAGTTCTGGGAAAAACCTACTTGTTATTATTTGATTAATGTTTACACTAATCAAATGACAAAACCATTAACAGGTAGAGGCGGAGCGGGTCGAGGTCAGGGGAGAAAGTCTACGGGGATTGAGACTGTCCCCGTTGCGATTCGCATGAGTACCGATCAGCGGGAAAAGCTGGAGCGGCTTGGTGGTGCGCCATGGGTGCGCAGCAAGATTGATAAGGCCAAGGAACCTAGTCGTGAAGCCCTGCTTCCGACAAAGAAGCTTTAGCTTCTGTATTAAGTCTGGTGTCTGGAGTCTGGGGAGTGCTCACTTCGTCCCAGCTTCGTGGCACGTCCTCAGCACGCTTCGTGGTCGCTTCGTGCTGCTCCTGCGCCAGCTTTTCGGCACGGCGCCGAGCCTCTCGCGCCACGGCGATGTCACGGTTCGTGGTTGAAATCTCCCCGGCCTTATGCAGTTCCGCCTCTATGCGGTTGTGCATCAATCCACTGTCTACAGGAGAGAAGAACGCCATCACTGCCTTGACTGCATCGCGCTCCGGCTTGGTGAAGGCGCCGGCAATTCGGCACAGCGCGGCATGGTCGCTGGGCAGCGGCAACTCGGTTGCGTAATAGTGGTGAATCAGCGTCAGATAGGCCCCGCGCTCCGTCAGTGACAGATGGCTGGTGGCACGCTGGAAGTCCCCGATGTAGTGCTTGTAGAAGTTCAAGCGACGACTCCCGCCCCCACCCCGCGGTCATTCATGCTTTCGGCAATGCGGCGGTCAATCTCTGCAGTCATCCGGGCCGCTTGTTCCGGCGACCGCTGGAAAATAGCCGTCTTCTGTTTTTCCAGCCAGTACCGGGCGAGGTCACACTTCCCCTCCGTCACGGCCTGCTGCATCATGAAACCGCACTGCTTGATGTAAGTCTCGCGGTCGGCATCCGACAATTCCAGGGGTTGGTTTGTGCTCATGGCGCCGACTTTCGCCGACGCCGCTGGCGCATGTCTAGTAAAGCGCTTTACTTCGTGAATGCTGATCGATATGCCAATTGGCACCTTGCGCGCGCCGGAGTACCCCCGCAAGCCAGTCTTGCGAAACAGTTGATGAAGATGTTTCATCACAGCCCCTATGCAAGGGACTGGATTAAGGCCTCGATGTCGCTGCTCTTCCAGCAGGTCGTGCGCTTGGACAGCTTCACGCCTGCAGGGTAGCGACCAGATTTCACGCCGGCCCACCAGGCACTGCGCGAAACGGGAACCCTGGCAAGCACGCTTGGCAGTCGGAGGAGGATCTCGGGCTTGTCCGAGGGAGGATTTTGTCGGCTTGGCATTTCTAACCTTTTCTAAAGGACTCGATAAAAGCCAAAACCCGCCACAGCCGGAAAATAGATCGACAACCAAGACCGCCCGGGACGGGATAAGCCTCTGCTGGACGACCAATTTCCTGCCGTGGTATCCTCATAAACGTCGACCAGACGGGTATCAGGATTCAGGTTTTGGTACTCAGGGAGCCCCTTCTTTGCACCGCAAATGCAATTTAGGGGCTTTCTACTTTCTGGACTCACAAACATCTTATGGGATCGTCCGAGAAAAATCTCTGCTGAGGTCAATGATCATCACCGCCGATGATCTGGCGACCCGCGCATTCAACCCACAAGGCAAGACACCGGCACAGTTGCTGGATGAGGGGCAGATGGCACTCGCCAGGCTGGCGACGGTCAAAAACAAGCGTGACCCGCAGCACATCAACCAGTCGCTAGCCGAATATCTGACCCTGCTGACGGATTTGAGCGAGGGCAAGAACCCCGCAATTCCCATGGGCCTCACCGGATTGGACCGAATTTTGAACGGTGGTCTACGCCGAGGCGAGATGATGGTGATCGGTGCTCGGCCCAAGCATGGCAAGACGGCGCTATCACTTGCGCTGGCTCGAAACATGGCACGGGATTACTCTGTGCTGTTCATCAGCCAGGAGATGCCTGTCATGCAGCTGATGCATCGGCACACCGCCGCGGCAGGGACGGTAGACCTTGGCCGCATCCTTCGCGCCGATGGTTCGGATCGGGAGATGTGGACGCGGGTGACTGAGGCGGCGGAGCAGCTAGGGCGACTGAACCTTGTCCATGACGATCAATCAGCGCAGAGCCTAATGGACATTCGTCGAAAAGCAGTCCAGGTAAAGCGGCAGCATGGCCTTGACGTGCTGTTCGTGGACTTTTTGCAGCTGATGCAGGGGGCGGGAGAAGATAACCGCAATCGCGAACTTGACGTGATTTCCAACGGGCTAAAGGCCCTGGCGATGGATTTGCAGATCGGCGTGGTGGTTCTTTCGCAGATGAACCGTAAGGCTGACGAGAGCTATCACTCGCCGACCATGACGCACCTACGAGATTCGGGCGCTATCGAAGCTGCTGCGGATCAGATCGCGCTGCTCTTCACCGATCATGCTCATCCGCTGAGCACCAAGCAGGACAACTTCAAGGGATTTTCCCAGTTGGAGATCGTCGCGCATCGAAATGGTGGGACTGGGCTTGTGCCGCTGCATTTTGCTGGGCAGTTCCAGCAGATATCCGATTGGACCGGGGCCGTCCCCGAAAGACAATCAAAACCCGCGCAGAGGGGGATGAACTGATGAGCCGGCGAATCTACCGGCTAAGCCCCCATGCCCACCAACGCGCGCAGCAGAGGCAGCACGTCACCGGCATGCTCGACCGACCAGTCCAGCATCTTTTCGGCGATTTTCTCTACGGCGGTAGCCGGGAGTTTCCGGATCGCCTTTGCCAGTTCGGAGCGTTCCTCGGGCGCAATGCCTGGCAGATTTTCAACCCTGGACGCCAGCAGCTCGGCAAACTGACCGGCATCAAGACGTACTGTCACGGTTTTCAGGATTGCCCCCAAACCACCATCGTCAGTTATGAAATCGATACCGTCGGCCGTAATTGTGGTCTGCCGAAGCTGATGCCATGCCCTCGCACCTCCTGCGTACTCCTGAAGCTTGTAGCCGCTATCGATCAAACCATGCTGTTGAAGGTAAATCAGATTGGGCAAAAGAATCTCCGGCTCGATGTCACCAAGTTCACCCTTGAGCCAAGGCTCATAAGCCCCGTCTGGGTACTGCGTGAGCAAGACGGAAAGAATGCGCTTTTGCAGTTCGCGATCGAATTTCATGATTTGCTCCGGAAGTTCCATGGCTGGAAGAAGATTTTCTGCCATCCGCCTCGCGCGCGCGCGTTTGCGGCCGATCCTATTTCGAAACGGAAAGCGGGTCGTCGGAATCTACCGCTGCAAATCCCAGCGCGACTGCACGCTGTAAACGCAGTGCAGAACCCACCCTTCGTAGCCTGCGGAATTGCGGAAGATATTCATTACCCAGTTGCTCCCATTCGACTCTGTAACGCCGTCGGTCAGGGGCGTGGGCAGCGGCACGCCGATGACGGAACCGTCGGCCTTTACAAGCTCCCCCTCATGAATGAGGCGCCTGACTTCGGCCTGAATTTCCTCGGCAGTTTTGGATGGTCTAGTGGCCATATTTCCTCCATTTGGGAAGTACCAGTATGAGCGAAAAGGCAGGATTGGTGGGCATTGACCCGCAGCAACGCGTTGACTGGTGGAGAGTCATGGACGACCTGAGCAAGGCCGGAATGACCATGGAGGCTGTTAGCGCTGCCGTTTCCATCCCGGTGTCTACCTTGGCCGGCTACAAGAATTCGAATGTCGAGCCCAAGCATGCCGACGGGGAACGGCTAGTGGAGCTCTGGCGCCGGCGGGTTATGCCCACGGTGCCTATGACAAGGGGAAGCGTGCGGAACGGGGAGCGAAATGCCGGTCCGGCGTAAGCACTATTCAAACGGATCGCTTTGCTCGGCCACGGTGGTTCCGTAACTTATGGCCGCTTGCATCGCTTGCTTGTCGCTCTCGAATGGGGCGCTCAATTTGTGGCGAACTCCCGAAACGCGCGTGTGACGGTGATCTACTTTTAGCTCAAACAAAACCGAAGCTGCCCATGTGTGATCTGCGTTTTCCACGGTCGAGCAGTACACAAAATACCCATTGACCTCAAGAAATAGATTGCTGGACATCCCCACCTCCTAGATTGGAAATTGCAGTATGAGCGCACTGGTCAGTTTGCGCTAGCTTTTCGGGAAGCCGAATGGGGTGTAGCCAGAAGATGCGGGCTTCAACAGCCACTCTGGAGCCCCGACCATGGCACGACCGACCCGCACCCCACAGACCCCCGGCACGACTCCCACGGATGCCACTGCAGGCACCGAACAAACCGCGGAGGCCGGCGCACCAGGTGCCACAGACGGCGAGGATGCTGGTGGTGACGCTGTAGTGGACGCGCCCGCCAGGAGCACAAAGAAGGCCGGCAAGGCGCCGCTGGGCCGCGATGACTATCTCAAGATGCGCGCCCACGACGTGGACGCCAAGGCCCTGACCAAATCCGTCCTGACCCTGGACGGCTGGGTTGTCCCCGATCTGCCACCCGTAGCGCCGCAAAGGGCTTGATGTGGCCGCGGTTCCCTTCCACGAGTACCCGCACCGGGAGGCGCTCATGCGGCGCGCGCCCGAAATCATGGCCTCGGTCATGCAGCGCGCATCTGGCAAGGGGAAGACCTGGGAAAACCGGACTGACATTGAGGCTGCCATCGCGGTAGCTCAGGCGCTGGCAGACGGCCAGGATATCCCAGGACTGCAGGCCACCGTTCTGAACAACAGTCACTTGCTGGTCTATTCCGTCGGCTCCCCCTGGTACGCCAGCTCCAGCAAATGGCTGATCGAGCAATTCTTTATTCGAATCGGTCGCGGGACCGTCGGCTGTGCGCTCAATGACTTGGATGAATTGGCCCGCCAGCTCGGCGCAACCACCGTTGTGATGGCCACCAGCTTGGCTGCCAACGATGCCGCTCTTGGCCGGCTGTATGCCCAACACGGGTATTCGAGCCAGTCCAGCCAACACTTCAAGGAACTTTGAGTGTCCTCCGGCTTCCTTTGGGCGCACACCTCGGTGGATTCTGGCCCGGCCGCCGAGCAGATGTTGGAGTTCAACCCTGCCATAACAACCCAAGCCGACGACTATCTCGACGCGGCCGCCCGCGCGATAAAGGCCACTCCGGTGCGAATTGGTCGGGTTTTCGGGAATACGAATGGGCCATCACGCAATGATTGGACCCCAGGGGCTGGCGTGCATGAAGTTGAGCTTGAGCTTTCCTAGCGCCGAACCATCACAGCTTGAGGTGCCCAGTGACAGTATCAGCTCAGATTCCGATAAATCGCAGCACCGGCAACGGAGTTACAACCGTTTTCGCCTACAACTTCAAGGTTCTCTCTGCGGCTGATATGGAAGTTTCGGTGGATGGTGTTGTCAAAACCTTGAACACCGACTACACGCTTTCTGGTGTCGGCTCCGATAGTGGAAATGTCACCTTTCTGGTTGCCCCAGCTATTGATACTGTCGTGGTTCGCCGCCGTAATATGGCATACACCCGCAGCGTGGATTACCAGGACCAGGGAGAGCTTCCGACCGATACGTTGGATGATGATCAGGACGCCGCGGTGCTCATGATTCAGCAACTTGATGAAGAGTTGGGTCGGTCCATCCGTGTAGCTCCCGACTCATCGGGCGTTGATCTGGAACTGCCCGCGCCCGTTCCGCTGACATATCTCCGCTGGAATTCACTGGCCAACGCGCTGGAGAACGTGCTGCTGGCCGACATCAGCCTGATTTCTCTAACGGCCTATGCTCAAACCTTCCTTAATGCAGTTGATGCGGCGGCTGCTCGCCTGGTGCTGGGAGCTACCACCGTAGGGAACGCGCTGTTTACAGCCGCAGGTGCCGCAGAAGCTCGCACCGCAATAAGCGCAGCACCCACAGATGCCGCAACCACTACGGCCAGCGGCCTCGTTGAGCTCGCCACCACAGCAGAAACTCAAACCGGCACAGATGCCGCGCGGGTTATTACGCCTGCAGGTCTCAAGGCTGCTTTGGGGTTCTCCTCCACGGTCACTTTGGCGCTTCAAACTCTTACGAGTGGAACTTCAAAAGAATGGACCAACGTAGCAGGCTTGACGGAAATCGACCTGTCGATATTGGCGGCATCTCTGGCCTCTGCGGACTATTTCATTATTCAACTTGGCACTGCATCTGCGTATGAAATTACCGGCTATGCGGGCGGATCATCTACCAACGGGCAGTCCGCGAATAACGTCACAGGTTTCATTGTCGAAGCACGGGCCGATGCCAGCTCTGCATTTAGTGGCAACGTGAAGCTCAAACTGCATGATGTCAGCACCAATAAGTGGACCATCTCGGGCGGGGTTTATTCCACCAATGGAGATACCTTTGTGTGTGGTGGTGACAAAGCATTGGCTGGCCCGCTAACTCGCATTCGAATCACATCAATTTCCGCTTCAACACTCGACGGTGGCAGCGCCAGCGGCACCGGTCGTTAAGAAAGAAATTCATGAGTGATACGCCTAACCTGGAAAACAGTACAGCGACCGACGACTGCGAGCCCAACCCTGATGGCCACATGTACTGGCTGACACCTTCTGGCAACTACCGGGAGGCCTTGTATGTGCCAGTAGGTTCTACTCCGGTCACCAAGCGGCCCTCCGTTGATCACTGTTGGCTAGCCGGCGCTTGGGCACTAGACCCAGCAAAGCTGTCGCAGCAGAAAATCGAACTGCTTGTGATTGCAAGGGCAAACCGCGAAATCATCCTGACTCGGTTACTTGGTCATAGGGACGATGCCGAAGATGATTTAGAGACTGCCGAAGAGGCTTTGGCAGTTGCCGAAGAGGCTGAGGATTCGGCAGGCATTGCTCTTCAGCAAAGCAATATCGCCATTCAGAAAAACAATATCGCCGCCATCAAGGCATGCCGAAGATCACTTAAAAATTTCACGAAAGACCCAAGAGTTATCGGCGCCGTGAACGGCGATGTCACCGCAGCAGTTCGGGCAGTCTATGGCGAAATTATCGCCGCCCTTACCGCCGCAGCTCCCTCTGTGCTGGTGGCCTTCAAGGATCTGGACGCACTATGAGCCGCGGCAAACTGATTCTGCGTGGTCTGGTTCTGCTGGCACTCCTGTTGCCATGTCTGTTGCTCGGCCTGTTTCGGTTTCTTTGGATGTTGGTAGTTGGGGATGAAGTCGCGGGCAAACGGGCTCTGCGCGGTCTCGACATGTCGGCTAACGCCAGTGCCTTGGCGGGTAACCCGTTCGAGACGATGTCCAGTCACTGCGGCCGCGTGCAGAGTACCTGGTGGGCTAAAGGTGTGATCTGGATCACCGATCGGGTGGACCGTCCAGGGCACTGCGTAGGAGCCAATGCTGAGGAGCAGCCGCTGCTGGATCTGATCGAGACCCACAGAAAGACGCAATGAAGATGCAAGAGCAGATCAATCATGCGGCGGACGCTGGCGGCCTGGCTGTACTGCTGGCTAAGTTTTTTCCGGCTGCCGTTGGCGCAGCGCTGATGGTTGCGGTAGATCCGCCAAAGACGAAACGCGATTTGTTCGCGCGGGCCTTTGTTGCCTTCTGCGCGAGTTACCTGTTCGGCGACATCCTTTTCGATTTTCTGCAGACCTTCAACCTGTTCACCTTCCTGAACGACGCTAAGCGCTCGCACCACACCGCGGTGGACGGCTTTGTGGGGGCGGTTGGTTGGTTTATCGCCGGCGGCTTCGCTGTGATGCTCAAGCGTTTTCGCACGAAGCCCATGCAGACCATCGACGACATGATTGACCGCGTGAACAAGACGAAGGACCTCTCGTGATCACCTTGAACGAATACGTCGGGTCGCATCGCGATTCACCCGACTGGACACCCACCCGAGAACAGAACGCCACCAGGCTGCTAGCTGCTAGTGCCGCGCTCGAGATTGAAATGATGGACGACGGCGTGGCATTTCCCATTAACCCGGTCACGAAGAGTGGGGTAGGCGGAATAACCTATGGCGGTTTCCGTCCGCAAGATTGCCCTCAGGGCGCGCCCGACAGTAGCCATAAGGAAGGGCAGGCTGTGGATCGCTACGACCCTAGGAACGAAATTGACGATTGGATCATGAAGCATTTGGACCGCCTGGAATTTCATGGCCTGTACATCGAGCATCCCAGCGCGACGAAGAGTTGGAGCCACTGGACCACTCGGGCACCTCGTTCCGGTAATCGGGTGTTTTACCCATGAGCGCGCTCGCCCGCTACACCATGGTCGCGCTAATCGCTGCAGCGCTGGCTGCCCTCGGAACCTGGCGGGTATCTCCGCCGTTCACGGCTGAGCCAGTGATAACAACAATTCCATCGCCCACCCCCGATTGCGAGTTAAACGTGACGTGATAGATGCCTTCTTTCATTCCGTGCTCCCTGGCCCAGGATGGGCATCCTCAATTTGCTCTCCTCGTACTTGGGGGTCAACCCACAATTAGAGGAGCAAGTGCGCGTCTAACACCGCTCGCAAACACATGGGGGAACAAAAGGGGGAACTAATTTCTATGAAATGAATTGATCGCTATATATAGCGAGGCTTCCAAGACATCTTGCAGTAGTCCCCAGCCCACCATTTCACGAAAGCCCAGCCTTTACCGGTTGGGCTTTTTCATGGGCACCTGTTTTCGGAGGCCTGTCTGCTCCTGGTCCATGCCCGGCTTCCTCTGGTGCCGGGTGACAATAGCCCCATGGCAAGCATGCAACTTCAAGAAATTCTTTTCTCTCAGGGCTTTGGCACGCGGCGCGTGTGCGCGGGGCTGGTTCAACAGGGTTTTGTGGCTGTAGCGGGCGTCCCTTGTGCGGAACCAGCTATGGAATTTATAGCAGAAGGCCTGCACTTCATGGTGCAGGGCGTGGCCTGGGAATACCACGAGAAAGCCTACCTGATGCTGCACAAACCGGCCGGCTACGAATGCTCGCAAAAGCCCAGCACCTATCCCAGTATTTACACCCTGCTGCCGGCACCGATTCGCCAGCGCGGCGGTGGCGCGGCGGCCGGCGTGCAGGCGGTGGGGCGGCTGGACCAGGACACGACCGGCCTTTTGCTGCTGTCGGACGACGGCAAGTTCATCCACCGCATGAGCTCGCCCAAGCACCATGTGCCCAAGGTTTATGAGGTGCGTGCCAAGCACCCGGTCGACGACAAGCAGATCCAGAAGTTGCTGACCGGCGTGGTGCTGGACGACGACCCGAAACCCGTGCGAGCAGCCGCATGTGAAAAAACCGGTGAAAACCAGCTGAGCCTGACCCTTACCGAAGGCAAGTACCACCAGGTCAAGCGCATGATCGCCGCAGTGGGCAACCGGGTTGAGGACGTTGGCGGCCTGCACCGTTCACGTATTGGTACGCTGGATTTGCCGCCTGACCTGAAACCCGGCGGATGGCGCTGGCTGACGCCGCAAGACATGGCGAGCATTTCAGCGCCTTCGGTCAAAACCCCCTGAAACCGGTAAAAAAACCAGACCCAAACGCGGCGGCAAGCGGTACGCTGCCAGCTTCGCAAAAAACCACTCGGAGGAAACATGAACCCACGCCGTCAATTCCTGAATGCCGCTGCAATCGGTGCCGTGGCCGCGCCGTCGCTGGCCCTGGCACAGCACGCGCCAAAAGCGTCGCGAGGCCCAGTCCTGTTAACCGTCAGCGGGCGGATCGGCGCGGGCAACCGCGGCGCCTTCGATCCGGCGTTCGACCAGATGATGGGCAAGCAGAAAATCCAGTTCGACAAGGCCCATGCCTTTGACTTTGCCGCACTCACCGCGCTGCCGGCCGTCACCATCAAGCCGACGCTGGAATACGACAGCAAGCCACACACCCTCAAAGGCCCCTTGCTGGCCGATGTCATGAAAGCTACAGGCGTGAAGTTGACCGACAAGACGACGCTTTTCCTGCGCGCCGTGGACGGCTACGCAGCCCAGGTCACCGCCGCCGAAGCCAGCAAATACCGCTTCATCGTTGCCACCCACCTGGACGGCCAGCCCATGACGCTGGGTGGGCTGGGTCCGCTTTGGGCGGTGTACGATGCCGACCGTTTTTCCGACATGGCTGCCAAGCCGCTGCCGGCGCGCTTTGCATCCTGCCCGTGGGCGATGTACCACATCGAAGTCAAAGAGGCTTGAGCGGCGCCTGCTCCCGTTGAAATGACGGTCCAGGCCTTGTTTTCCTAAATGAAATCGGCCTGTGGACCAATAGGTGCGGGCGCAGGCAGCTATAAAAAACGTAGCTGATGCCGGACGGTTCAATCGATGTCTTTGAGAAAGTCAGTGATCGCTTCAACCGTTTTTTCAGGCTGGTCGCGCTGAGGTGAGTGTCCGCAGGCGGCCAGCCTCAGTTGCCGGGCATGGGGTGCTGCCAGTGCAATTTCGTCCAGCTGCCGCATCGTGCCGTACTCATCCTCAAGCCCCTGAATGAGCAGCAGCGGCGCCGCAATGCGCGCGCACTCCGGCCGGATGTCAAAGCTGCGAAAGGCAGGTGACAGCCAGACATCGTTCCATTGCCAGAAAGCGACGTCTACATCCGCGTGGTAACGAGCCAGGCGCTCGCGCAAACCTCCTGATTCAAACGCGGTTCTGGCCTGGGCAATGGCCTGAACTGCGATGTCTTCGACCAGCACGTGGGGTGCCATCGCGATGCAGGCCGAAACCGGGTGGCGGCTGGCGTGGAGCAGGGCGATGCTGGCGCCGTCGGAATGGCCGAGCAACACGGGGTTTTCAACCCGCAGCGTATCCAGCAGCGCGGGCAACACTTCCCAGGCCTCGCGTTGCATGTAGTCGGGCAACAGGCGGCCGGTGCGCTGGCCGTTCTGCTCTGCCGGTTCACCGCGTACGTTTGGTACGGGCTCTGACTGCCCGTAGCCGCGCCGCGAATACACCAAACCCGCCCGCCCGGTTGCCGTGCATACCGCCTGGGGCCAGTCCAGGCCGCGCTGCGTCCAGAGGCTGACCGAGCCCAGGCCTTCATGCAGGAAAACCACCGGAGCGAGGTCGACGCGCCCGGCGATGTGCCTGACCTCCAGGCGCGCGCCGTTGATCTCCATCAAATTCATCGTTGCATCGTAAAGGATGTAAACGATTGGGCGAATCTGGCGTTGGGAAAAGGGGCCGCAGAGGACTTTTGGGCACCTTTACGCATTTGCCATCGCTGACGCCCGGTACACTAGCCGGTTGCACGTAGAAAGACCGTTTTTGTGAATGTTTTCGTCCGTTTTGCCGCCGCCTGGCTGCTTGCCCTTGCCGGTTTGGCATGCTCCACCGCCTTTGCCCAGACGGCCGCCGCTGGTGCCGCACTTTCGGGAATCACAACGCCTGTTTTTGTGCTGAACTCGCTCGAAGACAGTGTCAGCGTGATCAACCCGGCCACCTGGACGGAAACCAGACGCATTGCCACCGGCAAGCAGCCGCATCACCTGTACCTCACGCCCGATGAAAAGTCGGTGATTGTTGCCAACGCGCTGTCGGACTCGCTCACCTTCATCGACCCGAAAACCGCTGAAGTGCAGCGCACGGTGCGCGGCATCATCGACCCCTACCAATTGCGCTTTTCTCCCGACATGAAATGGTTTGTCACGGCCGCCAACCGCCTCAACCACATCGACATCTACAAGTGGGACGGCAAGGACATCACGCTGGCCAGGCGCGTGGCCACCGGTCGCACGCCAAGCCATCTGTGGATAGACACCAAAAGCACCACGGTTTATTCGACCATGCAGGACAGCGACGAGCTGATCGCCATCGACCTGCCCAGCCAGTCCATCAAGTGGCGCGTCAAGACCGGCTCCATCCCGGCCGACGTGTACGGCACAGCCGACGACAAGCACCTGCTGGTGGGCCTGACCGGCGGCGACGCCGTCGAGGTGTATGACGTGAGCGGAGCGCAACCGCAGCGCACCAAGGTCATCAAGACCGGTGCCGGAGCGCACGCGTTCCGCGCCTTCGGCGACAAACGCCATGTGCTGGTCAGCAACCGCGTGGCCAACAGCATCAGCAAGATCGACCTGCAGACCCTGGAAGTGGTGGACAACTACCCCGCGCCGGGCGGCCCTGACTGTATCGACGTGAGCCGTGACGGCAAGCAGATACTGGTCACATCGCGCTGGGCACGCAAGCTCACGGTGATCGACGTGGCAAGCCACAAGATCGTCCGGCAGGTCAATGTTGGAAAGAGCCCCCATGGCGTCTGGACGCTTGACCACGCCGCTAGATAGGCCCCCACGCTCCCCCACTTCGTGTGGGTCGCTGCCCCCCGGGGGGGCCGCTGCGCCTGCGGCCCGGCGAAGCCGGTTCCGCGGCCCCGGCTTGCTTGAAAAGTCCCCGCCGACCGCCGCTACGGCTGGTCTGTTGCAGACGATGCTTGCTATCGTTTTTGTAGCTGCTTGCGCTCATCCTGTATGGGCTACAGGCAAAAACAATGCACAAAAATCCGCACAAAACGCGCCGCAGCCGGCCGAAGCGGCCTGCAAACCCGTTTACCTGACGCTGGACACTGGCCACATGGCTGTTGCGCCGCTGATGGCTGACGTGCTGAACAGGCACAAGGTCAAGGTCACCTTTTTTGCCGCCAATGAGCGCACGCAAACCGGCGATGGCAGCCTGGGCACACAGTGGGCTGGCTGGTGGAAGGCGCGGGCGGGTGAAGGCCACGAATTTGCCTCGCACACCTGGGACCACGTTTACTGGCGGGGCGATGTACCCGGCGCACCCGATACACCGGTGCAGTTCAGGATGCGGCCTTCTGCGGGCCCGCTGGAAGGCAAGGACTTCACCTGGACGGCGAAGCAGTACTGCGAAGAAATCGGCAAGTCCAGCAAGCGCCTCGAAGAAATCACCGGCAAAAAAACACTGCCGCTTTTTCGCGCGCCGGGCGGCAAGACTTCGCCCGCGCTGCTGGCAGCGGCCAAGTCCTGCGGCTTTGAGCATGTGGGCTGGTCGCCCGCCGGTTTCCTGGGTGATGAGCTGGCCAGCGAGAGGTTCGGCAATGATTTCCTGCTGAAGAAGGCGCTGCGCGACATCCGCTCCGGCGACATCCTGCTGGCCCACCTGGGCATCTGGTCGCGCAAGGACCCCTGGGCGCCTGCCGTGCTGGAGCCGCTCATCACCGGCCTGCAGTCGCGGGGCTTTTGCTTCAAAACCCTGGCTGAACATCCCCAGTACAAAGACTGGATTGCGTCGCAGGCCACGCCGGCACCTGCCAGGCCTTCAAAATAAGCCACATGGACTGGTTCAGCGATCTCTTTTCAATGGCGCAGCAGTGGCTGTTTGAGTCCGCCGTGCAGCCGGCCATGTTTGCGCTGGGCATGGGCAACCTGCTGGAAGACGGCTACGACGCCACTGCCTGGTTCATGGTGGGCGTGATCCAGGTGCTGATCTTGCTGGCCATCGTCGGCCCGCTGCAGCGCTGGCGGCCGGTAGAGCCCGTGCTGGACCGGGCCACCATACGCACCGATGTGCTCTACACCCTGATCCACCGGCTGGGCTTGTTTCGCATCGCGCTGTTTTTCACGCTGGACCCGTGGTTTGACGAGGCGTTTGGCGCGCTGCGCACGGCCGGCTACGGCACTTTTCATTTAGACCAGCTCTGGCCGGGTGTGACGGACAACGCCCTCGTCAGCTTCGCGATTTACCTCGTGGTGTTTGACTTTGTGGCGTACTGGACGCATCGCGGCCAGCACCAGATCGAGTGGTGGTGGCGCCTGCATTCGCTGCACCATGCGCAGCGGCAGATGACGATGTGGAGCGACAACCGCAACCACCTGCTGGACGACATCCTGGTCGACTCCATCGTCGTGCTGGTGGCCCAGCTCATCGGCGTGGCACCGGGGCAGTTCATCGCCATCGTGGCCTTTACCCAGCTCAGCGAAAGCTTTCAGCATGCCAATGTGCGGATGTGGTTCGGGCAGGTGGGCGAGCGCCTGTGGATCAGCCCGCGCTTTCACCGTTTGCACCACAGCATCGGCATTGGCCACGAAAGCCATGGCCCCAAAACGCTGGGGGGCCACAACTTCGGCGTGCTGCTCCCTTGGTGGGACATGCTGTTCCGCACGGTCAATTTTGAGCAGCGCTATGACCCGACGGGCATTCGCGACCAGGTCGAAGCCAACCGCGACTACGGCAAAGGTTTCTGGTCGCAGCAATGGATGGGCCTCAAGCGCTTGTTTGGCCGGGCCTGAAGCATGAGCCCCCACGCTTTTCACTTCGTGTAATGCGCTGCCCCCCCGAGGGGGCCGCCCGCCTGCGGTCTGGCAAAGCCAGTCCCGCGGCTCATGCTGGGTTGAAGACATCCGCCGTGTTTTCGGTAGCCATGGGGCTGCGTTATCCTGTCGGTCATGAGCAAACTCCTAGACGCCTTCTGGCGCGCCGCGATGTATTGCCTGCACCCGCGGGTCATTGCGTTGTCCGTCCTGCCGCTGATCATCATGGTGGTGATCTCGCTCGGCCTGGGATATTTTTTCTGGAACGATGCCGTGGAAGCTATCCGGTCGCAGATCGGAAGCTATGAGCTTGTCGGCACGCTGGTGCGCTGGCTTGAGGGCCTCGGCCTGAGCGACCTGCGCACGGTGCTGGCTCCGGCGTTGTTGCTGTTCCTGGCGATCCCCGTGATTGTGATCGTGGCGTTGCTCTTCGTGGCACTGCTCATGACACCGGCCATGGTGGCCCTGGTGGCTGAACGGCGCTTTCCCCAGATGGAGCGCAAACGGGGCGGTTCACTGTTCACCAGTTTGTTCTGGTCGCTGGGCTCGACCTTGCTGGCCGTGGTGGCGCTGGTCGTTTCGATTCCGCTTTGGCTGATTCCCCCGCTGATCCTGGTGTTGCC
Source organism: Polaromonas sp. P1_F1 (assembly GCF_056405795.1). Classification (NCBI taxonomy): domain Bacteria; kingdom Pseudomonadati; phylum Pseudomonadota; class Betaproteobacteria; order Burkholderiales; family Comamonadaceae; genus Polaromonas; species Polaromonas sp. P1_F1. The sequence goes on along the minus strand of NZ_JBFUBJ010000001.1, from coordinate 55,886 downwards.
CCCGCTGATCTGGGGCTGGCTGACTTACCGCGTCATGTCTTATGACGCCATGGTGGACCACGCCAGCAGTGAAGAGCGGCGCCAGATATTCAAGGAACATCGCCTGCCGCTGCTGGCGATCGGTGTGTTCAGCGGCTACCTGGGCGCGGCACCCAGCCTGCTGTGGGCCTCGGGCGCGATGTTTGTAGCCATGGCGCCCATCCTGGTGCCGGTGGCCATCTGGATCTACACCCTGGTGTTTGCGTTTTCCTCGCTCTGGTTTGCGCACTACACGCTGTCGGCCCTGGAACAACTTCGCAAGAAGAATAATGCCCTGGCGCCCGACCCGCTTGCGCAAGCAGCTATTGAATCGATAGCAAATGAGCTGGCCCCCGATGCCCTCCCCGGGCCGGCGCCCAGCTTCGGTTCGCTGGGCGGCAAGCCCGAATCACAACCCTGAACCCATTACCTGGCAAGCCTGAACATGACCCCACAATTCGGCCTCATCATCGTCGGCGACGAAATCCTTTCCGGCAAACGAGCCGACAAACACCTGCCGAAAGCCATCGAACTGCTGGGTGCGCGCGGCTTGCAGCTGGCCTATGCCGACTACGTCGGCGACGATCCGGCGCGTATCACGGCCACGCTGGCACGCGCGTTCGCAGCGGCGCATGAGAACGGCGACGTGGTGTTCTCCTGCGGCGGTATAGGGGCCACACCTGACGACCACACCCGGCAGTGCGCCGCCAGAGCGTTGGGCGTTGACCTTGCGCTGCATCCCACGGCCAAAACACTGATCCTCGAACGCATGGCGGATGTGGCGAAAGAGCAGGGGACACCCTACGAGCCTGACCGCGACGACAACATCCACCGCCTGAACATGGGCGTGTTTCCGGTCGGCGCGGAGATTATTCCGAATCCGTACAACAAGATTCCGGGCTTTACCTGCCGGGCGGGGCAGGGGGCGGTTCACTTCGTTCCCGGCTTCCCGGTGATGGCCTGGCCGATGATTGAATGGGTGCTCGACAACCAGTACGCCCACCTGCACCAAAAATCGCCTTACACCGAGAAGTCGGTGATCATTTTTGGGTCCATGGAGGCCATGCTCACGCCCCTGATGCTCGATATTGAAGCGGCCCATGCGGGAGTGAAAGTGTTTAGCCTGCCCAGCGTGGATCACCCGGAATATGGCCGCCATATTGAACTGGGCGTCAAAGGCGCGCCCGAGGCGGTCAATTTGGCCTATCCGGCCATGCTGGCCGGGCTGCACAAATTTGACCTGAAGTTTGGCCCTGAGTTGGTGCGTTGATTTTTTTGCACCAATCTTGTGCGCTTATGTTAATGCACGATCATGGTGCATTCGTTGTCGGCCGGTGTTTTTTGCATTTTCAGCCTGCCAAAGGCTGGAACTGAAGCCAGATCACGGCACAATCCGGGGCTTGGCGGGAAACTGAAGCGCCAATGTCTGTGGCACAAAAAGTGCATTCGACAGCCCGAATAGATTTTTCAACCACCCATCCAGCAACAGGAGATTTTGATGGCAAAGACCGTCGCAGACGTCATGAAAATGGTCAAGGAAAACGAGGTCAAGTTTGTTGACTTCCGTTTTACCGATACCCGGGGCAAAGAACAGCACGTGACCGTGCCCGTGTCCCACTTTGACGAAGACAAATTCACGTCGGGCCATGCATTCGACGGCTCCTCAATTGCCGGCTGGAAGGGCATTGAAGCCTCCGACATGCAACTGATGCCTGACCCAAAGACGGCCAACATCGATCCGTTCTTTGAAGAAACCACTCTGTTCATGAGCTGTGACGTGCTCGAGCCCGCCGACGGCAAAGCCTATGACCGCGACCCGCGCTCCATCGCGCAGCGCGCAGAGGCTTACCTCAAGGCTTCCGGCCTGGGCGACACCGCTTACTTCGGCCCTGAGCCAGAGTTCTTCATCTTTGACGACGTGCGCTGGAACACTGACATGTCGGGCACCTTCTTCAAGATCGAAGAATACGAAGCACCCTGGAACTCCGGCGCCAAGCTCGAAGGCGGCAATCGCGGCCACCGTCCTACCGTCAAGGGCGGCTACTTTCCCGTGCCTCCTGTCGACAGCACGCAAGACATGCGCGCCGAGATGGCCCTGATCCTCGAATCGCTGGGCATCCCCGTCGAAGTGTTCCACCACGAAGTGGCCGGCGCCGGCCAGAACGAAATCGGTACCCGTTTCAGCACGCTGGTTCAGCGCGCCGACTGGACCCAGGTCCTGAAATACGTCGTGCAGAACGTGGCCAACGCCTACGGCAAAACCGCCACCTTCATGCCCAAGCCTGTTGTCGGCGACAACGGCTCCGGCATGCACGTTCACCAGTCCATCTGGAAAGACGGCAAAAACCTGTTTGCCGGTGACGGCTATGCAGGCCTGTCTGATTTCGCCCTGTACTACATCGGCGGCATCATCAAGCACGCACGTGCCCTGAACGCCATCACCAACCCAGGCACCAACAGCTACAAGCGTCTGGTTCCTGGCTATGAGGCGCCGGTCAAGCTGGCTTACTCGGCTAAAAATCGTTCGGCATCGATCCGCATTCCTTACGTTGCCAATCCAAAGGGCCGCCGTATCGAAGCGCGTTTCCCCGATCCACTGATGAACCCTTACCTGGGCTTCTCGGCCCTGATGATGGCCGGCCTGGACGGCGTGGAAAACAAGATCCACCCAGGCGAAGCCGCCACCAAGGATCTGTACCATCTGCCACCCGAGGAAGATGCAAAAGTGCCAACCGTTTGCCACAGCCTGGACCAGGCGCTGGACGCGCTTGACGTGGGCCGCAGCTTCCTGACCAAGGGCGGTGTGTTCACCGACAGCATGATTGACGCCTACATTGAACTGAAGATGGGTGAAGTGACCCGCCTGCGCCAGGCGACCCACCCCATCGAATTCGAGATGTACTACTCCCTGTAATCAGGGGGGCGAAAGCCCAACCGCTTACTGTTTATTTACACAGTTTGTGGTCAAAAAAGGACGGCAGATGCCGTCCTTTTTTATTGCCCCGGCCGGTTGTGGGTTTGCTGGCTTTGTATTTCGGCGCCTTTGCCGCATACTGATAGACCGTCCTCGCCCTTATTGGGCATCGGGAGTACCTATGAAACACACCTTATTGCTTTCTACCTTGTCGTTGCTGCTGGCTGGCGCGGGGAATGCTGCATGGGCGCAGCAGGTATACCGCTGTGCAGGAGTCGGGGGTGCGGCCCCTGAATACATCAACAACACAAAAGACGCCCAAACCCGGAGCTGCAAACTGTTGTCCGGCGGCAATGTGACGGTGATGCAGAGCACGCCGGTGCCCAAAGCCGCGGTTCGCGTGGCTGCGGCCGCAGGCTCTAGCGGCCCGCGCACCGATGGCAGCCCCGAACAGCGGGCCCGCGACAACGATTCGCGCGCCATCCTTGAGGCCGAACTGAAAAAGGCCGAAGCCAAGCTGGCCGAGCAGCAAAAAGAATTCAACAACGGCGAACCTGAGAAACAGGGCATTGAAGGCCGTAACTACCAGCGTTACCTGGACCGCGTGGCCGAGCTCAAGGACAGCATCACCCGTAACCAGAGTGATATTGCCGGCCTGAAGCGCGAAATTTCCCGCCTGCCTGGCCCCCCGCCTGCTGCGCTCGTCGCCAATTAAACCAGCGCGGCAAGTCCCAGTAAGCCGGCTTCTGGAGGAAAATGGACGGCTTGAACAAGCCCTCCATCCGCGTCGCTTTATCGTCCGTCCCGGTCAAAGGACTTCCCCCGCGCTTTCAGGCGTTTGACCTGCTGGCCACGCTGGTGGCAGTGGTGCGTACCAACGGCACCGTGGTGTTTGCCAATGCCGCGCTGGAAGATGCGCTGGGCACCTCGCGGCGGACCATTGAAGGCTCACAGCTCCCCGATTGCTTTACCGAGCCGCTCATTTTGCAAAATGCGCTGGAGGGTGCGGGCAGCAATGAATTTGCCGCCCTGCGTTACGACGCGTGGCTCAGGCGCCTGAACCACGAACCGCTGCCCGTGCATGTGGTGGTGGCGCAAACCGACACCCCGGGTGAGGCGATTGTGGAGCTGCTGCCGCTGGAGCAGCAAGCCAAGCAGGAGCGCGAAGAACGCCTGATCGACCAGGCGCAGGCCAATAAGGAGTTGATCCGCAACCTGGCCCACGAGATCAAAAACCCGCTGGGCGGTATTCGCGGCGCTGCGCAATTGCTGCAGATGGAAATCGGCAAGGACCTGACCGAATACACCCAGGTCATCATCCATGAGGCAGACCGGCTGCAGACGCTGGTAGACCGTTTGCTGGCCCCGCACCGCCGCCCGCATCTGGTGGGCGATGTCAATATTCACGAAGTGTGTGAGCGCGTCCGCTCCTTGATCCTGGCGGAGTTCCCAAAAGGTTTGAGGGTTACGCGCGACTACGACATCTCGATTCCTGATTTCCGCGGAGACCGCGAACAGCTCATTCAGGCGGTGCTGAACATCGCACACAACGCCGCGCAGGCTTTGGCGGAACGGGTCGCGGCGGGCAATGCGCACATCACTTTCAGGACAAGAATCGCCAGGCAGGTAACTTTTGGCAAGCAGCGCTATCGCTTGGCATTGGAATTGCATGTTATCGACAATGGACCGGGTGTGCCGGACTCCATCAAAGACCGCATTTTCTATCCGCTGGTATCCGGGCGGGAAGGTGGTTCGGGGCTGGGGCTGACATTGGCGCAAACCTTTGTCCAGCAACACCACGGTTTGATTGAGTGCGACAGTGTGCCGGGCCGTACAGATTTCAAGCTGCTGATACCGCTGCCTTGAAATGTGTTCTCAGCCATGATTGATACATAACGCGATCGTGCAGAGGGTTCCAGAAAGCCCTGCATTGAAAGCACGAAAAAAGGGACTGCACTACATGAAACCGATCTGGATCGTTGATGATGACCAGTCCATCCGGTTTGTTCTGGAAAAGGCCCTGCTCCGCGAGGACCTTCCTACGCGCAGTTTCACCAATCCCCGCGAAGTTCTCGCCGCACTGGAAAGCGCGACGGAGGATGAAGGGCCGCAAATTCTTGTGAGCGACATACGCATGCCGGGCGGCTCTGGTCTGGATCTGCTCGAAAAGGTCAAGGAAAAGCTCCCCGGCCTGCCAGTCATCATCATGACCGCGTTCTCCGACCTTGACAGCGCGGTGTCCGCCTTCCAGGGCGGCGCCTTTGAATACCTGCCCAAGCCGTTTGACCTGCCAAAGGCGGTAGAACTCATTCGCCGCGCAGTGGAAGAAAGCCAGCGCGAAGAGGTGGCTGAAGAGCGCATGGCCTCCGCGCCCGAAATGCTTGGCCAGGCGCCGGCCATGCAGGACGTTTTCCGCGCCATCGGACGGCTGAGCCAGAGCATGGTGACTGTGATGATCACCGGTGAGTCCGGTTCAGGCAAGGAATTGGTGGCGCGTGCGCTGCACAAGCATTCGCCCCGCGCCAACGGGCCCTTTGTGGCCATTAATACCGCGGCCATCCCCAAGGATTTGTTGGAGAGCGAACTGTTCGGCCATGAGCGCGGCGCGTTCACCGGCGCGCAGACCATGCGGCGCGGCCGCTTTGAACAAGCTGAGGGCGGTACGCTCTTCCTCGATGAAATCGGCGACATGCCGTTTGACTTGCAGACGCGCCTTTTGCGTGTGCTGAGCGACGGCCATTTCTACCGCGTCGGCGGGCACAACGCCGTCAAGGCCAACGTGCGTGTGATCGCCGCTACCCACCAGGACCTGGAGCAGCGCGTCAAGGAAGGCGGCTTCCGCGAGGATTTGTTCCACCGCCTCAACGTGATCCGCCTGCGCCTGCCCGCACTGCGCGAGCGGCGCGAGGATGTCTTCATGCTGACACGCCACTTCCTGCAGCAAAGCGCCAAGCAGCTCGGTGTGGAGCCCAAGCGGATTTCCGACACGGCGCTGCAGCAGCTCAGCAACTTTGGTTTCCCCGGCAATGTGCGCCAGCTTGAAAACATTTGCCACTGGCTCACCGTTATGGCACCGGCGCAGGTGATTGAGCCCAAGGATCTTCCACCCGAAGTGCTGGGCATTGTTCCCGAATCGGGCAGAAACCCGGTTTTTGCCGAGAAGGCTGGGGTGGCCAAAGTGGAGTGGTCGGCAGGCGCCGCGGAGAAAATTCCTGCCAGCCATGGGGCTGAAGCGGCCGTACCGGTTCCGCCGGTCTCTGGCCCTGAACAGAGCTGGGAAAGTGGTCTTGAAGCAGAAGCTCTGGCGTTGCTGGCGACCGGTCGCAGCGACGTGTGGGATGTGCTGACCCGGCGTTTTGAATCCAAGCTGATCCAGACCGCACTGGTCAATACACGCGGGCGCCGCATTGAGGCGGCTCAAAAGTTGGGCATAGGCCGCAACACTATCACGCGCAAGATTCAGGAACTCAATCTGGAGTAGATGGAGCCCCCACGCTCCCCCACTGCGTGTGGGTCGCTGCCCCCCGAGGGGGCCGCCCGCCTGTGGCCCGGCAAAGCCGGTTCCACGGCTCATGCTGGCTTGAAGAGTTCAGTGGCGTGACCAGCGGGGATTTTCACCAGCGGAGGCCGCGGGACTGGCTTTGCCAGACCGCTGGCCTCGCCCCCTGAAAGGGGGGAACGGGCTACACGCAGTGAGCCTGGACGGGGGTTAGCTCAATTCCAGGGTCACCGGCGCGTGGTCGCTGGGCTTTTCCCATTTGCGCGGTACGCGGTCTATGGTGCAGCCTTTGACTTGCGGCTTCAGGGCGTCGCTGACCAGGATGTGGTCGATGCGCAGGCCACGGTTCTTCTGGTAACCGAGCATGCGGTAGTCCCACCATGAAAAGCTTTTGGGCGGCTGCTCGAACATGCGGAAACTGTCGGTCAGGCCCAGCGCCACCAGCTGGCGGAAATGCTCACGCTCTTCCTTCGTGTGGTGAATGGTGTCGCGCAAGCCCTCCGGGTCGAACGAATCCTGGTCTTCCGGTGTGATGTTGAAGTCGCCCAGCAACACCAGTTGTGGGTGGGCTGCCATCTCCGCGCGCACATAAGCCTGCAGACCTCCCAGCCAGCGCATCTTGTAGGCGAACTTTTCGCTGCCGGGCTCCTGCCCATTGACGAAATAGCCGTTCAGCACCCGGATGGGGCCCGCAGGGCCGTCCACCGTGGCGGCAATAACGCGTGAGTGCTCGTCCTCAAAACCGACAATATTTTTCACCACGTCGCGCAGCGGCGTGCGCGAAAGGATCGCCACGCCGTTGTAGGTTTTCTGGCCGAATGCGGCGGCCTCATAGCCGGCGGCCTTGAGCGCTTCCAGCGGGAACTTGTCGTCCGTCATCTTGAGCTCTTGCAGGCACAACACATCGACTGGATTGGCCGCAAGCCAGTTCAGCACATGCGCGAGCCGCGCAGTGAGGGAGTTGACGTTCCAGGTGGAAATTTTCATGATTTAGTGCTCCAGCCCAATAAGGACCTGCGCCAGCAGCTATTAAATATGTAGCAAGGCAAATACGCCGATGACCAGCCCCACGCCGGCCACGACGAACATGCCGTATTCAAGCCACTTCTTGCGGGTCAGCAGCGCAATGGCCGCCAGGGCAATGGCCACCTGCAGCACCGTGGTAGCCTGCGCCCAGCGGTGGTGCTGGTGCATCTGCTCATCGGACGATTTGTCCCAGGTGGTGGCCTCGGCTTCCAGTTTGTCGGCGACCACCTTGATCTCGTTCTTTTCCTTTTCGTAGCGGTCTACCTTGCCCTGGTAGCCGGCTTTTTTGTCCTCTGGCGCCAGGTCGCGGGCGAGTTCGGCCAGCGACTGCTTGGTGCTTTTCGACTGGAAGTAATTCCACTGGTTGGAAGCTTCCGTCTTCTTGATGGCCGCGTTGTTTTTATACAGGCCCGCATTGGCCTGCGTGGCACCGCCCATGTACGCAAAGATGGCGCCTATGGTGGCAATGATGGCCGTGATGACCGCGATTTGCGCGATCATGCCGCCGTTGTCGTGGCCGCCATGACCCCCCTGCGCCGCATGCTCGAGCTCATGGTCGTGGGGCCCGTGTACGTGAAATCCGCCTCCTGACATATCAGTTCCTTTGTGTGTTGTTATGCGTTGCTTGAGTTATTACAGGTCTATTTTTGATAGGTGATGAAGCTGAACTTCATTCCGTTGGCTGACACGTGGTCTTCACGCGCGGCCACCCGCCATTCGGGCCCCAGCGTCGGCGCGTAGGCGTCGCCTTCAATCTCTTCGGCAATCTCGGTGACTTCGATGCGCTCGGCCAGCGGCATCGCCTGCGCGTAGATTTGCGCGCCGCCCAGAATCCAAACTTCGGCCGACGAGGCACACAGCGCCAACGCGTCGGCCAGGCTCGCGGCCGTCGAGGCACCGGTGTCTTTCCAATCAGGCTGCCGCGTGATGACGATGTTGGCGCGGCCCGGCAGCGGCCGGAATTTCACCGGCAGCGAATCCCAGGTCTTGCGGCCCATGATGACCGGCCAGCCGGTGGTCAGGCGCTTTAAGCGCGCCATGTCTTCCGGCAGGCGCCAGGGGATGGTGTTGTCGCGGCCTATCACGCCATTGGCGGCGCGGGCGAAGATCATGCGGATTTTCATGGTGTTCAGATGGAATCAATCCGGATGATATCCAGATTCAGGGGCCTGGCCGGCGCGATGACGACGCTGCCGGGAACGGCCTGCAGTTGCTTGAGCAGGCGTGGATTGAGCGCCTCGGAGGTATAGACCGTGTTCACCATCGCCAGCTGGTCGGGCGGTGTGACGGCCTGAAGGTAGTTCTGGTAGCGCGCGCGAAGATCGTCTTCGCCAAGGCCGGTTTTATGGGCTTGCTCATGGTCAATCCGCACCACGAGGATATTCACGGTGTGGGAAAGGTTCGCCGCGTCGGGCAGGTCCAGCTGCACCGCCCAGCAGCCGTCGGTCAGTGGTTCACCCGCCAGCACCTCCGCCAGAAGCGGCACCGCACCGGGTGCGATGGCGCGTACAGGGCGGCACAGAAGGGCCTCCCACAACTGCTCATACAGCGGCGTCAGCCTCCTGTGCGTGTAGCGGCGGCGTATGACGGCTTCACGTGCGGCCTTCGGGTCGCCGTGCGATGCGAGATAGCCGCAAATAACGTTCTGCGCCCCGAGGGCGATGCGTTTGTCCAGCCGGATCGATTGCCGCAATTCCTCGACGCCGGCGTTGTCGCCTCTTTCGAGCAACGCCAGGCCGAAGTAGAACCGGGCCATGGCCATTTCGGGATGGCGGGCTGCCGCTGCAGACAGCAGGGCCAGGCTTGAGTCGTCGCTCTGCAACTGCTCTTGCACAATCGCCGTCGCCAGTTCGGTCTGGGCGGGCGTTTGTTCGGAGAAGAGCACATGCACCCCACCGGCCACCAGCCACCGCATCCGTAGGTGGTCGAATCGCCAGTTGGCCTGCGTGTTTTTCTGCCAATCCTCATTGCAGGCCGTCAGGAACCGGGTCCACTCTTTGCCCAGAAGCATGTCTCCAGCACAGGGCGAGGTTTCAAGCGGAGGCGACTCGACCTGCAGGCCCAGCGCCGCCGCACGTTCATGCAGCGGCGGGTGGGTGTCTTGCGCACGCCGTGGGCGGCTGGCTCCCTCCGCGAGCGCCTGCGGCATGAAGCTGCCATGGGCCTCGACAAGATCGGATGTCAGCCCCCAGAAGTTGCCGGGCGCTTGCGTCGATTGCATGCGCAGGCTGCTCAGTTGTGTGGGCAGTTTCCGGGCCAGAAGAAAAGAAATAAATTCCAGCCTGGCAAGAGCGTCGGTGAGGTGGCGCGCTGAGGAAGTCCGCGCTGCGACGGCGTCGGCCTCGAATTCACACTGACGGGACCAGCTGGATGATCGCGAGACAAAGTAGGGAACAAACCAGGACGCGATGGCCTTCAGCCCCCCATCCACGAAGCTGTCGTTGCCTTGCATGTGAAGGTAGTGGTCCCATTTGGCCCGCACCCTGTAGATCCAGTGACCCAGACGCCCGTGGTTGCGGGAAAAGTGCCCCAGCTCGTGCGCGATGACGGCTTTCACTTCGTCCTTGTTCAGCATCTTCAGCAAGGGGACACCCAGTATGAGAGTGCGGCGGCTGCCAAACAACGACAGGAAACCGCCGGTTTGATAAGCCGCCGCGTTCAGTTCGTTGTCCAGCACGATGCGGTGGATGCGCGGCGCCGCGGCGCCGGTGCACAAGCCGTCCACCATCTCAAAGAGTGCGGGTGCATCTTCACGGCCAATGGTGTGCCGGCCAACCGTGCCGGGCGAGGGCTGGACCAGCCACCACAGGAAGAGAAAGGCCGCGAAGCCAAACACTGCGGCAAAACCGGGTCCCCAAATGGCGGCCTGAAGCATCACGAAGGGCGCGATCGGCAAGATGACCACCGTCACAAAGATCAGCTCCGAGGCCAGAGCCAGCAGTGTGAGTGAAAACCGTTGCCGCGAATTGAATGTGGAAGCCGACGCTGCGGATGGAGCGCCGGCCTGCACGGATGTCACACCGCCACCGGCGCCTTGATGGCGTCATGGTGCTGGTAGTCCAGAAATTCAAAATCTTCAAACTGGTAGTCAAAGATCGATTCGGGTTTGCGCTTGATCTGCAGCGTGGGGTAGGCAAAAGGCTTGCGGCTCAGTTGCAATGCCACCTGCTCGTGGTGGTTGCTGTAGATGTGGCAGTCGCCACCGGTCCAGATGAAATCGCCCACACCCAGGCCGCATTGCTGCGCCACCATGTGGGTGAGGAGGGCATAGCTGGCAATGTTGAAGGGCACGCCCAGGAAGATGTCGGCGCTTCGCTGGTAGAGCTGGCAGCTGAGCTTGCCCGGCTGGCCTTGCACTTCAGAAGGTGCGACATAAAACTGGAAGAACGCGTGGCAGGGCATGAGCGCCATCTTGGAGAGGTCGGCCACGTTCCAGGCGCTCACGATGATGCGGCGCGAATCAGGGTTGGTCTTCAGCGTCTTGATGACTTCGCTGATCTGATCGATGTGGCCGCCATCCGGCGTTGGCCAGCTTCGCCATTGCACGCCATAAACCGGGCCCAGGTCACCGTCTTCACGCGCCCATTCGTCCCAGATGGAGACGCCGCGCGCCTTTAGCCAGTTGTTGTCGCTCGAGCCCTGCAGAAACCACAGCAACTCATGCACGATGGACTTGAGGTGGACCTTCTTCGTGGTCACCAGCGGAAAACCTTCGTTGAGGTCAAACCGCATCTGGTAGCCAAAGACGCTTTTCGTACCGGTGCCGGTGCGGTCGGCCTTGAAGGCGCCGTGGGTGTCCACATGGCGCATGAAATCTTCGTATTGGGAGCGGATAGGGCGGGTCATTAAAAACCAGTCGGCTAGAGGTCAGAGGGGGTGCCGGGGGCGCGTCATGGCGGCGGGCGGCCAAGACTTCAATTATGCCTTTAGCACCCGTCCCGGGTTCATCAGGTTATGAGGGTCCAGGCCCTGTTTGATGGCGCGCATCATGTCCAGTGCCACGGGTGATTTGTGCTTGGGCAGCGTGTTGACCTTGAGGCTGCCGACGCCGTGCTCGGCCGAGATCGAGCCCCGGTAGCGGTCCACCGCTTCGTAGACCAGGGCATTCATCGGCGTCTCCTGCTCGTTCAGGAAACGCGCCTGGTCTTCATTCTCCGGCGCCTGCACGTTGTAGTGCAGGTTGCCGTCGCCCAAATGGCCATAGACGACCATGCGCGCACCCGGAAAACGCTCCAGCAGCAGCGCATTGGTTTCAGTCACGAACTCGGGAATGCGCGACACATTGATCGAGATGTCGTGCTTGATGTTCAGGCCCTCTTCGGCCTGCGCCATCGGGATGCTTTCACGGATGTGCCACAGCGCATGGGCTTGCGCCATGCTCTCGGCGACCACGGCGTCGGCAACGCAGCCGGCCTCCATGGCGGCTTCCAGGAGTCGCTCGAAGCATTCACGCGCATGGGCTTCGGATTCGTTGTCCGAGTTCTCCAGAACCACGCACCAGGCGTGCTCCTGCCAGAAAGGCACGCGCTGTTGCGGGAAGTGCCTGGCCACCAGGCCCAGTGCGAACTGGCCCATGACTTCGAAACCGGTCAGGCCGGAGCCCAGGTGCTCATGCGCCAGGCCCAGCAGCTGTACGGCAGCCTCAAGCGACGGCACGGCCGTAAAGGCGGTGAGCTGGGATTTCGGCATGGGATACAGCTTCATGATGGCGCCGGTAATCACGCCCAGCGTGCCTTCGCTGCCGATGAACAGGTGGCGCAGGTCGTAGCCGGTGTTGTCTTTTCGCAGGCCGGAGAGGCCGTCCCAGATTTCACCCTGTGCGGTCACGACTTCCAGCCCCAGGCAGAGGTCGCGCGTATTGCCGTAGCGCACGACCTGGGTGCCGCCGGCGTTGGTGCCGAGGTTGCCGCCAATGGTGCAGCTTCCCTCCGAGGCCAGGCTCAGGGGAAACAGAAAGCCGGCTTTTTCGCAGGCTTCCTGCAGGTTTTGCAACACGCAGCCGGCATCGACCGTGATGGTCAGGTTGCCGGCGTCCAGCGTGCGCACCTTGTTCATACGCGTCAGGCTGAGCACGACCTGCGTGCCGGTGTCGTCGGGTGTCGACCCTACCACCATGCCGGTATTGCCGCCTTGCGGCACGATGCTCACGCGTGCTGCGGCGCAGGCTTTCACCACGGCCGCGACTTCAGGCGTGGAGCCAGGACGCACCACGGCCAGGGCCTTGCCGGTTTCACGCCTGCGCCAGTCCTGTACCCAGGGCGTCAGGTCGCCATCAATCAGGACATTGGGTGCGCCGACGATCTGGCGCAGGGACTCAATCAGTTGGGTGTGTGTGCTCACGATGTTCGGCTTCAGGTTAAGGGGTTGATGGATTTGAGGCGCTGGAAGCAGTGGGGGCGTTTTTCAGCCGCACCCGCACATGCATCGCGCAGGCGGCAAACAGCGTGAGGCACAGCAGCACCTCGATGAAGGCCAGGTAGTTGCCGGGGGCGCGGTCGCTCCAGGCCCGCACCACGCCTTCGGTGAAATACAGCCACACCAGCAGGCTGACCCAGCGGTAGGTGTACATGCGGTTTTTCATGATGCCGGCCAGTGGAATGCACAGCGGCAGCACTTTGAGCGCCAGTAATGAGCCGCCCGGGCGTATGGGCGCCAGCCACATTTCCCAGGCCAGGCCCAGCACGATAAGGCCCAGCAGGCTGGCCAGCGCGAGCCGGCGGGTGATGTCAATTTGCGTTGTTTTGTTCATGGTCATGGGAACCCGCTGGACCGTCAACAGGTTCAAGGTCAGTGGCATGATACCGGGGATGAAATTTCAGCAATATCTCGAGGACCTCTTGAGCGACCTGTCGCGCTTTCCGTGGCGCGGCACAGCGCTCACGCTGCGTGACCGTTTCCGGGAAGACCACATGGGCCTGACCGCCAGCAGCCTGACCTTCACCACCTCGATCGCGCTGGTGCCGTTTTTTACGGTGGCGCTGGCCATCTTTACGGCCTTCCCGATGTTCTCGAAGTTGCAGGGCGCCCTGCAGGCCTGGCTGATTCAGAGCCTGATCCCCGACAACATCGCCCGCCAGGTGCTGGGTTACCTGACGCAATTCAGCCGCCAGGCCAATAAGCTGGGCATCGCGGGCCTGGCCGTGCTTCTGGTCACGGCCATCGCGCTCATCCTGACCATTGACCGAACGCTCAACGGTATCTGGCGCGTCAAAAAGGCGCGGCCACTGACGCAGCGTGTGCTCATTTATTGGGCTGCCATTACCTTGGGGCCGCTGCTGCTGGCGGCCAGCCTGGCGGTCACTTCTTATGTGCTGTCGGCCTCGGGCGGCCTGGTGGGCGCTTTGCCCGTCAGCCTGCGTTTTCTGCTCAGCGTCCTGCAGTTTTTCCTGGTGGCGGGGGGCATGGCGGCGATGTACCGCTATGTGCCCAATACCTACGTGAAGTGGTCGCATGCCTGGGTAGGGGGCCTGTTTGTGGCTGCGGGCATTGAGGTGGCCAAACGCGTGCTGAGCCTGTATCTGGGCGCCGTGCCGACCTATTCGCTGGTGTATGGCGCGTTCGCTACCTTGCCCATCCTCCTTGTATGGATTTATGTGTCCTGGGTCATCGTGCTGATGGGCGCTGTGATTGCCGCGTACCTGCCCAGTCTCCTGGCCGGAGTGGCCCGCCGCGGCAGCGCACATGGCTGGCATTTCCAGCTGGCCATTGAAGTGCTCCAGCAGTTGCACCGGGCACTGGCCACCCCGCGCAAGGGTGTCAGCGCTTCGCAGCTGGCCGAGCTCCTCCAGGTGGACGGGCTGCAGCTGGAGCCGGTACTGGAAACACTGGTTGCGCTGGACTGGGTAGGCCAGCTCAATGAAGCCGAGGGTGAGGTGGAAGCCCGTTACCTGCTGCTGGCCGACCCCGACACCACGCCGCTGGAGCCATTGATACAGCAACTGCTGCTGGACAAGGCCGAAGCGGTTCAGGGCCTGTGGGAAAAGGCCCGGTGGCCGGCCATACGGCTACGCGACGCGCTGTAAACCGCCGACTCCGACCCGCCAACCCCGCACATCAGCAGGTTTCGGAGCTAGTCCATCCGGACTAAAAACCAGTCCCTGTTTGGGGATATTTGTGACTGCCTGCGTGTTGTAACAAAATCAGGCTTTTGATTTTTTCACGCACTGACAATGCCATCAAAAACACCAACCAGGGAAAAATTGGACGGCGCCATTGCCCATGAACGGCAGGCGCACCAGGAAGCCCGACAGATCTACGAAGAGCTGACGGCGAAAATGTGGGCCTACCAGACCGGCCAGGGCCCGGCGCCCACCAATAAAGACTTCGAAATGTGGAGTCAGGCCGTGGAGCAGCGCGTCAAGGTCAAGCAGTTGGGCATCCGGGTAGACGGCGAGTCCGGCCTTTAATTTTTTGCGTCGCGCCTTCGCGGCGGTTCAGGCGCATACCCGCATCGTTTTGCCCTCCTGACGTGGCCTCCTTGCGATTTGGCAAGACTCCGCTTCAGCCCAAATGCGTGCCAGGAGGCAGGTTTGAGCCCGTTTTCAAGCCTGATTGCCTCATCCTGCAAAAGCCGTTCGGGTGACGTAAGCCTTGTAAGAATTTTTATGCTGCACCGCACAAATTTTCGCCCGTTAGGCCTTCAGGCGCGCGGGAGGAATTCTTACAAGACCATCTTTATGCTTACGCCACGATTCTCTTCATCTGTTGCAATCCCCTCAATTGACAACCAAGCTGGAGAGAACCGTGACATCACCATCGAACCTGATCGCCGACCCGGCCCTGACAAACGAGCCCATCAACATCAACGAGGAAGCCTCCCTGAAATACTGGGTCAGCGCACTCGATTGCAGTGAGCTTGAACTGCGCGTTGCCGTGGCGGAAGTAGGCCCTGCCGCCAAAGACGTGAGCAATGAACTCGGGCGGTCTTTATGAGTGCCGCCGTTCCCGATGCGCCCGGGCCGCTCGCGGTGCGGGTGAAGGAGCCGTCAGCGGGTCTTTTTTACTGGGTGGTCACGCAGCTGTCAGCCGAAGAGCACATGGCGGACCTGCGCATTGAAGGTTCCGACCACCCGTACCCCACGCATGAAGCGGCGTTGCAGGCCGGCGCTGCTTGCCTCAAGGCGTTAAAAACCGGTCCCTTGCAGTCACTGGACTCCTGATAAACCCCGATAAGGTCTGTTAGAGCCCGTTGTGGGGGCCAAGGCCACGCAGGGAAACGGGCTCAGGTGCCTTTGATGCGCCGCAAGGCCTGGAGCCACATGTCGCGGTACATGACCCAGTCTCCCATGAAGCTGTAGAGTGGCCGCTTGAACGAGGCGGGCCGGTTCTTCTCGAATCCGAAATGCCCGATCCATGCAAAGCCGTAGCCGCACAGCAGGCCGGCCAGCAGCCACCACGGATTGCGGGTCATCAGCAGCGCTGCCAGGCAGAGCAGCGTGAGGCTTGAGCCTGCAAAGTGCAGGCGGCGGCAGGTCGCGTTGCGGTGCTCGCCCAGGTAGAAGGGGTAAAAATCCGCGAAAGACGCAAAGCTGCGGGGATCAACGGGTGTCGTGACGCCGGTTTCGGCCGCATCGGGGCTGATGGCATTCATGGGTTTGTCTCCTGCGCCGGATATCCGGTGGTGCTCCTTATTTTGCGGCGCTGGCCATAATAGTCAATCCATGGCCACCCGGCCCCTGCATCCTTTATGCACTCTTGCGTCTGCATGCCATCTGCTTTGCTTCCAGAGATTCCCCACAGCGAACCACCGGTAATGGCCGCTCCCACGCGCTGGGTGATTTGCCTCTGCGCGGACTGGTGCGGCCTTTGCCGCGACTACGGCGCCGTCTTCTCGGAAATGGCCTTGCGCTATCCGGAAAGCCGGTTTGTCTGGCTGGACATTGAAGATGAAGCCGCGTTGGTCGGCGACCTGGAAGTGGAGACCTTTCCCACGCTGCTGATTGCTGATGCGGGCGGCACGCGCTTTCTGGGTCCCCTGACGCCGCATGCGCAAACCCTTTCCCGCCTGCTGGAGTCGCTGGAGCAGACCGACGTCAGGCCCGTGCCCCATTTGCCATCCACACAGGCGCTGTTGCAGGCGCTGGAAGCGGCGCCGCACCGTGTGGGCGCGCAACGCCAGGTCAGGTAGCCGTCGTTGAAAACGGCGCCTTCAGAAAACCCCTGAAGCGCGCACGGCCGCCGCGTGTGGGGCTGGTGGTCAGGCGGTAGTGCGGAAAGCGCTGAAGAAACCGGCCAATGGCAATGCGGCCTTCAAGCCGCGCCAGGCTAAGCCCGGCACACTGGTGAATGCCGAAGCCGAAGGCCAGGTGGCGGTTGTCCTGGCGTGCCAGGTCCAGATGTTCGGGGTTGGAAAACTGTGCCGGGTCGCGGTTCGCGGCCCCAATGCATAGCGTCAGCAACGCGCCTTCGGGCAAGTCCACACCGCCCACCTGGCAGGCCTTGAGCGCGCGGCGGTTGCCCAGCTGGTTGGACGGCTCAAAACGCAGGAATTCATCGATTTCAACAGTTAAATCGGCCTCTAGCCCTTTATCGATGTGCGCGAGCAGCTCTGATTTTGATAGCAACTGTTGCTTCGCCTGCGGCCATTCCTGCAGCAGTACCAAGGCATTGCCGATCAGATTGGTCGTGGTTTCGTGGCCGGCGTTCAGGATGAACACGCAGTTTTGCAGCAATTCGGTTTCGCTGAGTCTTTCACCCGACACTTCTTCGCCGATCAGCCGTGTCAGCACATCGTGTTCCGGGTCACCCGGGTGTTTGCGCCGGTCCGCCACCAGGTCCTTGAGGTAGCCCGTGAAGTCCCGCACGCTGCCATTGCCCAGGGCTTCCTGTTCGGGCGTCAATTTGGGCTCCAGCGCGCCGAGTATGGCCAGCGACCAGGCGCGAAGCGGCGCCCGGTCGGCATGCGGCACGCCCAGCAGGTTGCCGATGATCTCCACCGGGATCGCCGAAGCAAAATCCTCAATCAAATCACCACCGCCCCGGCGCTCGATCGCATTCAGCAAGCTATCGACCAGCGTGATGAGCCCGGGCTCCATATCAGCAATGGCGCGCCGCGTGAGGGCGCCCATGATGAGTTTGCGAACGCGCGTGTGAAGCGGCGGGTCGTTGAACACCAGGCTGGTGGTGTGGTGTTCAAACAGGGCCGAGCCCGCTCCGTATTTGGGCCCGAACTCCACCTTCTTGTCCGAGCTGAAGGTCTGCGCGTCGCGGTACACCGCCACCAGGTCGGCATAACGCGTGAGGAACCAGGAACCGTCCGGCATGCGCTTGACGGGCTCGGTTTCGCGCAGCAGCGCATACACCGGATAGGGGTTGGCGTAAAAATCCGGCGGCAAGGCGCGCAGGTCGAAGCTGGCGGCGATTTCCTGCGCACGCTGCTGCGTCATCGCCGGCGTGGCCGTCAGCACGCTCATGGCTTGATGAAATCCTTCAGCGCAAACAAGACTCCTTCGGGTGCTTCGGTCATCATCTGGTGGCCGGCCTGCAGCATCACCGTCCTGGCATTTTTGGCTTTGGTCTGCAGCGGCGCCGCCATTTTTGGCAAGGTCATGGAATCGTTTTTGCCCAGGATGAACAGCACCGGGCACTGTACTTTTTCAATGGCCGCTTCGCCGCCGGTGTAGTCGTCGCAGGCCTTGAAGCCGCGGTGGAACAGGTTGACTTTGGTATTGCTGGCCAGCACCCGTTTCATGAGCGCCTTCGACCCCCCATACAGCCAGGTGCCCGGGCCCAGCGACGAGGGCGGCGGCGCCAGCATGGAATGCGAGAAAGTGTTGACCATTTCGATGGCCTTCATCGGCTGGTTCAGTGCGTTGTCCAGCAGCGCGGGCGAAACCTTCATCGGCGCGGCGGTTCCCAGCAGCGCCAGGTGCGTCACCCTGTGCGATGCAGTGGACGCCGCGTGCAGCGCCGTGAGGGAGCCAAAGCTGTGGCCCACCAGTGAGGCGCTCTTGATGCCGGCTGCACCGAGCAGCGCGATGATGAAGGCCGCCGCTTCTTCGACCGACTGCGGCGGCTCACCTTCGCTTTTGCAATGGCCGGGCAAGTCGGGTGCCAGCACGTTGAAGCCGTGGTGCGCGAAGTAGCGGGTCTGCAGTATCCAGATGCTGTGGTCGTTGAGCACACCGTGGATAAACACGACAGTGGGTTTGGCCGCATCGAAAGGTTTGCCGCCGGTGTAGCAATAGGTTTTGTGGCCGTTGACGTCGAGGTACATGCTTTAAGCCCCCGCTTTCACGGCGGCTTTTTCTGCCGCCTTGAGGGCGCGCTTGAGGTCGTCCAGCAGGTCGTCCGGGTCTTCCAGGCCAATCGACAGGCGGATCGTGCCTTGTGTGATGCCGCCGGCCGCCAGTGCTTCGTCGCTCATGCGGAAATGCGTGGTGCTGGCTGGGTGGATCACCAGGCTGCGGCAGTCGCCAACGTTGGCCAGGTGGCTAAAGACTTTCAGCGCCTCGATGAAGGCCTTGCCCTGTTCGCGGTTGCCCTTGATGTCGAAGCTGAACACCGAACCGGCGCCGCGCGGCAGCAGCTTTTTGGCCAGCGCGTGGCTGGGGTGCGATTCGAGCATGGGGTGGCCCACACGCGACACCAGCGGGTGGCTGGCAAGAAAATGCACCACCTTCTCGGT
Organism: Polaromonas sp. P1_F1; assembly: GCF_056405795.1. Lineage (NCBI taxonomy): Bacteria > Pseudomonadati > Pseudomonadota > Betaproteobacteria > Burkholderiales > Comamonadaceae > Polaromonas > Polaromonas sp. P1_F1. The sequence continues at coordinate 36,803 of NZ_JBFUBJ010000001.1, read as the reverse complement.
GTTGCCCATGTGCCGCGCCATGCGCAACGGCAGGGTTTCAATGCCCTGCAAAATCAGCCAGGCCGTGTGCGGGCTCATGCAGGCGCCGAAGTCTCGCAGGCCCTCACGCCGCGCGCGCAGCAGGAAGGCGCCCACGGTGCTTTCCTCGCTGAACACCATGTTGTGAAAGCCTTCGTACGCTTCGGTCAGTTCGGCAAATTTTCCGGACTTTTCCCAGTCGAAACTGCCGCCGTCCACCACCACGCCGCCAATGACCGTGCCGTGGCCGCTCAGGAACTTGGTGGCCGAGTGGTAGACCAGGTCGGCGCCGTGGTCAAAGGGCTTGATGAGCCAGGGGGAGGTGAGGGTGGAGTCCACCAGCAGCGGCACGCCGGCGTCATGGGCGATGCTCGAGACCGCTTCGATGTCCAGCACATCGAGGCCCGGGTTGCCCACGGTTTCACCGAAGAAAAGTCTGGTGTTGGGCCGCACGGCAGCGCGCCAGCCATCCAGGTCGCCGGGCTTGACGAAGGTGGTGTCGATGCCGAAACGGCGCAAGGTGTAGTGCAGCAGGTTCTGGCTGCCGCCATACAGCGCGGTGCTGGCCACGATGTGCGAACCGGCGCCCATCAAGGTGGCAATCGCCAGGTGCAACGCCGCCTGCCCGCTGGACGTGGCGATCGCGCCTATGCCGCCTTCCAGGGCCGACACGCGTTGCTCCAGCACCGCATTGGTCGGGTTGCTGATGCGCGAATAGACGTGGCCCGCACGTTCGAGGTTGAAGAGGCTGGCCGCGTGGTCGCTGGATTCGAAGACGAAAGAAGTCGTCAGGTGAATCGGCACGGCACGCGCGCCGGTGGTGGGGTCGGGCGCGGCGCCGGCGTGCAACGCCAGGGTGTCGAAGCCGGGGTCTGAGTAACCGGGCATGGGTTTGTCTCCAGTCAGAAAAAAGTGGCGGTGCGCCGGGCAATCGCAGGAGCCCGAACAGATTCTTGCAACCTGCCGTTTGATTGTGGGCTATATTTAAACTGAATTCCCTGTTGCCGCGCTGTGGTGGGACAATGAGGGCCGGCAAGCAGCACAACCGAGGAGATGGCCATGAAGGTTCTAGACATACTGCGCGTGAAGGGCAACACGCTTTACACCGTCCAGCCTGACGAACCCCTTGCCAAGGCGGCCCAGATCATGGCCGAAAAAGACATCGGCTCACTGGTCGTCATGGAGCACGGTGACCTGGTCGGCATGCTGACATTTCGCGAAGTGATTGTCTGCATCGTCAAAAACGGCGGCGAGATCGGCAGCACGCTGGTGCGTACCGCCATGGACGACCACCCGCTCACCTGCACGTCGGAGACCGAACTCGACGAAGTCCGCCGCATGATGCTGGAACGCCACGCGCGTTACATGCCCGTGATGAACCAGAAAGTCATGATGGGCGTCATCAGCCTCTACGACGTCGCCAAGGCCGTGGTGGACAGCCAGAACTTCGAAAACAAGATGCTCAAGGCCTACATCCGCGACTGGCCGGAGGAAGACGGCGCCGACCGCAGCTGAATATGAGGGGTACGGGCTTGACGGCGTTCTTTGCATAAAAGATGCCGCCAGCCCAATCAGCCCAATCAGCCCAATCAGGAGGAGCGCAAGGCGCTATCAAAATAATAGCCAGATACGCAAGGTATCTGGCCTGCTTTGCGGAGCAAGGCGATGGGAGCAGGGGTGCGCGACAACGCCAACAACGCCAACGGCCAGCTGTTTTATAGCTCCCTCTTCCTTTCCAGGCTTGCCGACCAGATACTGCTCTTCCTGGTTCCTCTGGTGGTTTTCGAAATCACGGGCAGCGTGGCCTGGTCCGGTATCGCCTTCACGGTAGAAACGCTCCCCCGCTTCCTGGCTTTTCCCGTGTGTGGCGCGCTGTGCGACCGGGTTTCGCCTCTCAAGCTTTTGCGCATCAGCCAGCTCTACCGCGCGCTCGTGTGCATCGGCGGGGCGGCCGCTTTTCAGTGGCTGGGCGGCATCGGCTGGCTGATTGCCCTGTCGGCGGTCTGCGGTGTGTTGACCACGCAGGGCCTGATGGCCCGCGAGGTCATGCTGCCGCAGATATTCAGGCAGCACCGCTTTGAAAAAGTGCTGGCCCATGCGCAGATTGCCGACCAGCTCGGCATGGTGCTGGGGCCCGTGCTGGCGTCAGTGCTGTTGCGCTGGATGCCATGGCCCGCGGTGGTGGCAGCTACCGCGGCGCTCTTTCTGCTGGCCGACGGCGCCGTGACCTTGTGGCACCGGAAGAACCCGGTTGAGCTGGCCGCGCCCGAGACCGCCCCGGACCATTGGCTGCTGCCCATCCGCACCGCGTTTTCGCAGGTGCTGCACCTGCCGGGCCTGAAAAAAGTGATTGCGCTGGCAGCCGGCGTCAACCTGGTTATCGGCGTGACGCTCGCCACCTCGGCTGCGATGGTGACCGGGCTGCTGCAGCGCTCTGCGGGCGATTACGCGTTGCTGCAAACGGCCGGCGCTATTGCCACCGTCATCATCCTGCTGTTCATCGCCCGCACCGTGCTGCCCTTGCGCACCCTGGGCCTGGTGTCATACAGCGTGATGTTGGCCGGCGGCCTGCTCACGGGGCTGGCTGGCAACTTCTGGATGTACATCGCCGGTTTCTTGCTGGTGATCGGCTTTGACAAAATGTTCAACGTCTACATCCGCAGCCTGCGTCAGAAGATCATTCCACCGAGAGACCTCGGCAAGACCACTGGCGTGATTGTGATGCTCAACAATTTGTCGCAGCCGCTGGCGGGGATGCTGGTGGGGGTGTTTGCAGGGGTGATGGAGGGGCGTGGAGTGATTTTGGGATTGGTGGGCGCGATGGGTTTGATTGGGGCTCTGGTGGCATGGACGGAGCGGAGCGATGGCACGCGCGCATGAACACGGCTGTGCCTTTATCTTAAATATCAGGTTTGTATGAACGTAACTTCTTGCACCGAATGGGAAATCGAGTTGAACGAGGTGGATTCCACAGTGTCGTCGCTGAAAGCGCTCGTTGAACAATTAGCGCTTGCAGAGCGGTTGCCGCAAGGGCGCCTGGCGCTCAGCGCGGATGCTGGCCCGCGCCCGCTGTGGCAGCGCATTCTGGGTGCACGGCGATGGGTAGATATCTTTTTTGCGGTGGAGTGGTACGGCGAATATGCCAGTCTCATCTTTCTCGATGAAAACGGTAGCGAATACCGCGCTCTGGATCACGTAGCGCCTGTTTCGCCGTCTGAGGAAGTACGGACCAAGATCGCCCATGGTGAGATACGGCCTCACCTCATTGAAGAGTGCATGGGTAAAGACCGTGCATTCACGGCCATCAGGGAATTTCTGCAGTCGGGCGAGCGCCCTGCATGGCTGAGGTATCGCTATGTGCGGTGAGTTGCCTCCTCAAGCGTCAGGGGCCGTTGACATGGTGAAGAAATACTACGTCTGGGAAATCATCTCGTATGCATGGACCGAGATCGGAATCGAGGACACCGAATGCCGGCAACTTGTGCTGAAAGGCAATATCTCGGCGGATGACCTCAAGCTCGTCGATCGAATCATCTTCAGGGATGTCTGCGCCTCGTTTGCTTTCGACACCTTCCTGATTTTTCCGCTCATGCTGTGGATGATCATGCCTGACTGGGGATATGAAGAGAAGTACCTCAAGAAGCGTATGGAGCGTTGGTACGCCCGTCCGTATTGGCTTCACTTTCTGAACCCGATGCGATGCCTGGGCTATCCGCTTGCTGTGCTCATGGCGCTCAAGTACCGATCGATGCTGCGCAGAGTTGTGTTGAATGGGCACGATGGCGTCTAGGCAGAGCATCGGACTCTGCCGGCAAGCGCTCGCACACGATTCGACGTGGTGCTATTAATTCAGGAGCTGCTTGCGCCCGATTCCATTGGACTGGAGGCCGATTTTGTATGAATTTCAGCCCATGCTCGAGTGAATCATCTCCCGGACCCGCGGGTAGATTTGCTGATTCCACTTGCGTCCGCTGAACACCCCATAGTGCCCCACGCCGGTCTGCACATGGTGGGTTTTCATGTAGGGCCGGATGCCGGTGCACAGATCCTGCGCCGCTACCGTTTGCCCTACGGCGCAGATGTCGTCGCGTTCCCCTTCAACCGTCATGAGTGCCGTGCGGCGAATGGCAGCAGGTTTGACGAGACGGCCGCGATAGCTGAGCTTGCCCAGCGGCAGATCGTAGGTCTGGAAGACTTTTTCGACCGTTTCGAGATAGAACTCGGCTGGTAAATCGTTCACGGCCAGGTACTCGTCGTAAAACACGCGGATGATATTGGCCTTTTCCACATCACCGTCCACGAGGTGCTGGTACATGTCCTGGAAGGATTTTTTGTGCCGGTCCAGGTTCATGCTCAGAAAAGCGCTGAGCTGCACAAAACCGGGATACACGCGGCGCATGTAGCCGGCGTGCGGAAGCGGCACATGGCTGATCAGGTTTTTCTCGAACCACTCAATCGGCTGGCTGGTGGCCAGTGTGTTGACGCCTGTCGGGTTCACGCGGCAGTCCACCGGGCCGGCCATCAGGGTCAGGCTGCGTGGCTGGGCCGGGTCGTCGTCTTCAGCCATGATGGCGGTAGCCGCCAGTGCCGCCACGCAGGGCTGGCACACCGCCACCACATGGGTGCCGGGGCCAATAGCCTGGGTGAAGCGGATCATGTGGTCGATGTAGTCGTCCAGCGCAAACGGGCCGTGCCTTAGGGACACATCGCGCGCGTTGTGCCAGTCGGTGATGTACACGTCGTGGTCTTGCAGCAGGGTGCGCACGGTTTCGCGCAGCAGCGTGGCAAAGTGACCCGACAGCGGCGCTACCAGCAGCACCGGCGGCTGGAAGGGCAGGCCTGCGGGTGTTTCCTTGCGAAAGCGCAGCAGGGTGCCAAAGGGCATGGACAGAACGGTTTCTTCCGTCACGGCAAGTTCGCGCTCGCCCACCTTCACCGAGCTGATGCCGTAGGCCGGCCGGGTATGCGTCAGCCGCAGGCGTGAAAACACCTCCATGGACGCCGAAATCTTGCGGAGCAGGCTGCCTTCGGTTTTACCCAGCCAGAATGCCGCGCTACCGCCTTGGGCGAACAGGCGAAACGGCGACAGCAGGTCGGACTGGGTTTGGTAGGCCTGGTAAAGCATGGTTGTCCTGACATGAATCGGAATTCGTTGTCTCTTTGTCTCTGCCAGTCCATGCAGGCAAGTTACGGGCCAGTCGGAGCCGAAAAATGCAGGCTGGCATAAGCCTTGCGGGAGTTCATGCACCCATCCTGCTAGCCAGCAGGGCCTTTCCGGTTCAAGGAGCATGTGCATGGCCAAAGCCATCCTGACGATCAGCAGCAAGAACTACGGAGCGTGGGCTCTGCGCGGCTGGCTGCTGGCGAAGTTCGCGGGGCTGGAATTCACCGAAAAAGTGATTTCACCGGATGACCCGGCGATGAAAGCCGAAATGCTGCTGCTTTCGTCCAGCATGCTGGTGCCGTCGCTGCAGCACGGCAACGTCAAGGTGTGGGACACCCTGGCGATTGCCGAATACCTCAATGAAATCAAGCCTAAAGCCCAGTTGCTGCCCGCGGACATCAAGGTGCGGGCGCATTGCCGTGCGGTGTGCGGTGAGATGCATTCAGGCTTTGCCTCCATGCGCGCTGCGCTGCCGATGAACATCAAGGCCCATTTTTCGGGCTTCAAGGTCTGGTCCCGCGCGCAGGCCGACATCGACCGCGTGCTGGAAATCTGGAAGGAATGCCTGGCCACCTATGGCGGCCCCTATCTGTTCGGCAAGCAGCTGTCGGTGGCCGATGCCATGTATGCGCCGGTGGTTACCCGGTTTCTCACTTACGACGTGCCGCTGGACAAGGCTTGCACGGCGTATTGCAAGCGGGTGATGGAGTTGCCGGCTATGAAGGAGTGGGTGGCTGAGGCTCGGAAGGAGCCGGATGACATTGATGAGTTGGATGCAGAATTTTGAACACCCCCGTCCAGGCTCACTGCGTGTAGCCTGTTCCCCCCTTGCAGGGGGCGGCGCCKGGGGCCGGCGAAGCCGGACCCGCGGCCCCCACTGGTGAAATACCCCCGCTACATACGCCCTGAAATCTTCAAGCCAGCATGAGCCGCGGGACTGGCTTTGCCAGACCGCAGGCGGGCGGCCCCCTCGGGGGGCAGGGAGCTACACGAAGTGAGCGACCGTGGGGGCGCTATTTCCAGGGGGTAGGTGGCGGAATTTCGCAGACCGGGTCTACGTCTATGGATTTGAAGTCCGCTGGCCCGACGATTTCCAGGTATTCCATGTCGGGTGAGTAGTCGAACAGGAAATGCTTGATGCCTGGTCGCTGGTGCACCACGTCACCGGCCTCGACCAGGGTTTCCTTGTCTTCGTACATAAAGCGGGCCCAGCCCTTGGTCATGATGACGATCTGGAAATCTGCCTCATGACGGTGCCATCCCGTGCCTGTTTCTGGTGCCATATTGGCCTTCACAAGGTGCGCGATGACTTTGCCGTTGGTCGCGTCGGCAATGCCGAGGTCACGGTACAGGAAAAAGTCGCGCAAACCACCGGAGACAAACTGCGTGTCGCCAGGCTTGACATGGGAAAACTTGGTCGCGGTGCGGTCCAGCATGGGGTGCTCCTGTTCAATCAAGACATCCAACTCGGGATTGGTGCGGTGCAGCAAGCATGAAGTGTTCCAGAGTGTGTGCGGCGTGGGCTACACCGCTGGCTGCACAGCCAGGGCGACAAAGAGGGGCCTTTGCAAAGCTATAGTTCAGGAACGTCTAAACCTCCACCCATCCGACTCAAAGGCGTTTGACATGTGGCCCAAGCTCATTCGTTTCCTCAAGGGGGAGCGGAGACCTGACCCTTTCTTCAAGCGAGGGCCGGGCTTGACCGGTTTTGTTGACACTTTCACCTTAGAAGACACTGTCCATGCGTCCATCGTTGAAGACCCGAAAGCCCATTGACCAACTCAAGCCGGAAGACCTCATCGCTTTTCCCATCTGGGAGTTCGCAAGCGACGAGGAAGGGGATGAAGAGCAGGACGAAACCTGGGTTCGTCCTCATCCGGCGAAGATGATGGGCCCGGACCTTTACGACCTGTCCGTTGCTGCTGATTTCCTTGCTTCCTCGGGCCAGATGTTCACCGGCTTTGTTGGCGTGACCACGGCTGGCGATCTCGAGTTTGGGCATGGGGTGCTGCTGCATGAAAACGACCACATCTTCGTTCCCTCGGCCGAGTACCCGCAGGCAAAAAAGGAACGCAAGGCGGTTGCGGCCGCGCTGCGCATGAAAGAGTCTCAGGTTTTCCCGCTCAAGTTCACATTACGTGTTCTTCTGCAGGGCGAAGTTGCACCGCGCCGTGGTGAGTTCGCGTAGTCGCAGTGCGGCAAGCAACAAAACGTTCGCATCATGTCTGTTCTGGATCGACCATTCTTCAATCTGTCTGTGATCAAGGCACCGGTGGCCGAGGTTGCCCAGGCGTTTGATCGCTATCCGCCAATGCGGGTTCATGGCAGCCCAACCTCGTTTGTCTTGCCAGAACAGCCGTACACGGAAGACAAAGGCGCGCCGCCGCTCATTCTGTGGTCACCGGCTAACGCACCTGGGCTAACGGTTTTTATGCCTCACCTGTCTGCGGGAGATGGTTACGTACCAGCTTACGCGCAGTCGACGTTTCGCTTTGATGTAATTTCAATTCGAAGTACCGCTGATGATTGCCGGAAGGACGCCGTGAATGAATTTTCTGCTTATTCCCAAGGCGCTTTGTTGCGCTTTGTCCGTGTAATGAGTGACAACCCAGGTTGGGACTTCTATCAAAAGGGAGATCCTTTGTCCTTCGAAAACCTGGAAAAGTATCAGTTGCGATTAAAGCGGAAACGATTGCAGCGAGGCGATGTGCTTGCCTGCGTTGAATCCTGGGGAGCTCCAATCACATCGGCAATGTTCTGGCGCAGCGACTTTTCCGCTGTTACCTTCTTGCCGAAAGGGCCGGCCCCTTCGGCATTGGTCTGACATGACCACGAGAAACCAGCGCTACGCACACGCCGGGTTTGTCCGGGCTTGTCAACGGCGGGCCTGAATCAGGCTGTCCGTGCCCCCTCAGCCCCCTCTGGGATAATCCCCCCATGAGCGGAAATACCTTCGGAACCCTATTCGCAGTCACCAACTTCGGTGAATCCCACGGCCCGGCCATTGGCTGCGTGATTGACGGCTGCCCGCCCGGCATGGACTTGAGTGAGGCCGACATCCAGGGCGACCTGGACCGCCGCCGGCCAGGCACCAGCCGGCATGTGACCCAGCGCAATGAGCCCGACGCTGTCGAGATCCTCTCCGGCGTGTACGAGGGCAAGACCACGGGCACCCCCATCTGCCTCCTGATCAGGAACACCGACCAGCGCAGCAAGGACTACGGCAACATCCTGGAAACCTTCCGCCCAGGCCATGCCGACTACACCTACCTGCACAAATACGGCCGGCGCGACCCGCGCGGCGGTGGCCGTGCCTCCGCCCGCCTGACGGCGCCCATGGTGGCAGCCGGCGCGGTGGCCAAGAAGTGGCTGGCTGAAAAATACGGCACCACCTTTCGCGGCTGCATGACGCAGATCGGCGACATCGCGATTCCGTTTGAATCGTGGGAACACGTGCCGGGCAACCCGTTCTTCGCGCCGGTCGCCGACGTCTCGAAACTGGAAGACTACATGGACGCGCTGCGCAAGGCGGGCGACTCCTGCGGCGCGCGCATTCGTGTCACAGCATCCAAGGTGCCGGTGGGCCTGGGCGATCCGCTCTTTGACAAGCTGGACGCTGACATCGCTTTCGCCATGATGGGCATCAACGCCGTCAAGGGCGTTGAAATTGGCGCCGGCTTTGCCAGCGTCACGCAGCGCGGCACCGCGCACGGCGACGGTCTGTCGCCTGAGGGCTTTCAGTCGAACAACGCCGGCGGTGTACTGGGTGGCATCAGCACGGGGCAAGACCTGGAGGTGTCCATCGCCATCAAGCCGACGAGCTCGATCATCACGCCGCGCCAGTCGATCGACACCGCAGGCAACCCCGCCGAGGTGGTGACGAAGGGCCGGCACGACCCTTGTGTCGGCATTCGCGCCACGCCGATTGCCGAGGCCATGCTGGCCCTGGTGGTAATGGAGCATGCGCTGCGCCAGCGTGCGCAGAATGCGGATGTGGTGGTCGCCACGCCCAACATCATGCGAAACCGAAAATAAATCTGCTGCGCGGCCCGATCTCGCATCTGCGGTCCTCACCGTACGGGTGGGTGTACGGCTCCGGTCCTCGACACGACCTCGGGCTGCTCGGGCCGCTCGCCACGATTTCTTTACGACTTCGCGCCGGTGCGTGCCTTAAGCTTTATGGCTCAGGTGGCGCAGCCCGAAACGGGTTAAAACCCGTGATCAGCGCGGTGGCCGATAACACCAGGATGCAACCGGGCAACATGCTGATCGTCACCGGCTCCCCCAGAAACAGCCCGCCCCAGGTCACGCCGAACAGCGGAATCATGAAGGCCGCCGACGTGGTGGCGCTGGCCGGAATCTCGCGCATCAGCCGCATGCTGATCCAGTACATAAACCCGGAAGTAAACGTGCCCAGCACCGTAACGGCAGCCACGGCGCCCGGCGTCAGAACAGCCGAGGGTGCGGCGATTCCGCCCGGTATGAGCAGGATCAGGGCCGCGGCCACATGCACCACCGCTGACGAAGGCAGCGGCGAATAGGCCATGGTGGCACGTTTCATGAGGATGGCGCCGAAGCCGTAGCTGGCCGACGCGGCGACGCAGGCCAACGCCGCCAGCACGACCCGGGGCGTGACGGCGACGGGCCCCAGTTGCACCAGCAGCGCGACGCCGGCAAAGCCGACCGCGCAGCCGAGCAGGCGGATGCGGGTGAGTTTTTCCTCGCCGGCCAGCGCGGCGGCCATCACGCCGAAGAGCGGCACCGTGGCATTGAGCACCGCCGAATAGCCCGACGGGATGACCAGCGCGGCCCAGTTGTACAGCACAAAGGGAACCACCACCGACAGCATGCTCAGCAGCGCCAGCCGGGGCCACGCCTCGCGCGGCGGCCATTGGCCGCGCAGCCTGCTCATCAGCAGACCCAGCACGATTGCGGCCAGGACGCAGCGGGTGGCCGCTACCACCCACGGCCCCAGGGCAGGGCTGGCGATACGCAGCAGGGGAAATGATGCGCCCCAGAGGGCGGACATCGCGATGAGCTGGAGGAAGTGTCGGGTTTGCATCAAACGCCGCTCGGGCGGCAACAAAAGCGGCAATGGAAAAGATGGCTGCCTTGATTGTGCAAGATTCGGCCCGACGCTGCAGCGGCCGCAAGGCATGGCTGGGGCGAAGGCGCGAATCTTTCCTACACCGCGCCAGGCGCGGGCCACTCGTCATCAAGGACTTCGGCAGGAAGACCGACATGAGGCGGCCGGTGCAACCTGAGGAGTTGTCGCCTGCTTATGTATTTCTGGCTTCTCCTGTTTGTTCCAGTTATGTCACGGGGATTGTTTTACCGTTGACGGGGAGTGTTGGGGTGGTTTGATTCATTAGTGAAAATGGCTTTTGACTAATAGGGATAAGCGCGGGCAGCTATTGAATTGATAGCGAATCTTGAGGCTGGATCTTGCTCCGGCTTGGGCGTTCTCTACTGAGAGCGGCTGGCCGGGCAACCCCCGGCCAGCCACCCTCAGCAAAGCGCGCATCGCCAGAGCAAGAACCCGCCAGAGCAAGAACCGCCCTGGCAGATGCACTCAAATCAGGTTTCTCATCGCCTGCGCCGTCTCCCGCAACACCGACAAAACCCGTCCCCCCGCATCCTCACTCGACTCATGCCCCATGGGCATGGTCACGCTGAGCGCCCCGGCCACTTCCCCGTGCCGGTCCCGCAGCGGTACGGCAATACCGCGGTAATTGAGTTCCAGCTGCTGCTCGGAAATCGCCCATCCTTGTGCCCGCACGCGCGCCAGTTCGATCCGCAGGCGGTCCTTGCTGGCGATTGTGTATGAGGTGTAGGCCTTGAGCTCGTGGTTGGCCAGCCAGGTTTCCAGCCAGGCGGGGTCGCGCATCGACAGCATTAAAAGGCCCGCAGCCGTGACCTGGGCCTGCACGCGTGAGCCCAGCACGTAGCCGGTGTTCATGGCGCGGCTGGAGCCGTTGCGGGCGATATAGACGATGTCGTCTCCGTCCATCACGCTCACGTACGCGCTCTCCTGGGTGCCGGCGGTCACGCGCTGCAAAAAGGGTTGCACGATGCGCGGCAGGCGGGCCGACTCCAGGTAGGACTGGCCCAGGCGAAGCACCCGCGGCGTCAGCCAGAAGAGCTTGCCGTCGCCGGCGACATACCCCAGGTGCTCCAGCGTCAGCAAATAGCGGCGGGCGGCCGTGCGTGTCATGCCGCAGCGCGCGCCGGCCTGGCTGGCGGTCAGGCGTGGGTTGGCGTCGTCAAAACATTCGATGACGGACAGGCCTTTTTCCAGCCCGGCAATCCAGTCGCGCTTGTCCAGCGTGGAAGGGCTGGGGGCCTGCAATGTAGAGGGTGAAATGGGGAGTTTGGCCGCAGTCATTTGCTGAAGTATTCACAAGAGGGTTTCAACGCAGGCATAGGTCAAACCCTTGTTTCGTTCGATCATCGATCTTTATTGAGCGATCATCGATCAATTTGGTGATAAACCTGTTGGGATTCCTGAGGCTAGCTACTAAAGTTCACACCAAATCTGGCAGTTTCAATCGATTATCGAACGTTTTAGGCAATCCAGCATGTTTTCCACCATTCAGGGCAATACCGACGTGTATCTGATCCCCGGCGATCCGGTCGGGCAGGTGCGTGCGCCGGAGGTGTTCAACCTGATCTTCAAGACGCTGGGTATTGATGCTGTCCTTGTCCCGGTGCATGTGGCCGCCGGGGACATCCAGGCTTTTGTGAAAGCCGCTTTCCTGGCCAGGAACGTCAAAGGCATGTTGCTGACCATCCCGCACAAGGCAGAAGTGATGAGCCTGCTTTCGCATTGCAATGACGCGGGCCGGGTAGCCGGTGCGGTGAATGGCATTCGCCGTAACGCAGCCGGTGAACTGGAAGGTGCCTTGTTTGATGGCAAAGGGTTTGTCCTGTCGCTGGACTATTTCGGTGTGGCCTACGCCGGCAAGCGCGTGTTGATACTGGGCGCAGGCGGCGCGGCAGCCGCGATTACCGCTTCACTCGCGATGGCGGGAAACCAGTCGCCGGCCGCCATTTCGCTGTATGACCCGGCGCCCGGCAAGGCGCAGGTGCTGGCCGACCAGATTACCGCCGCTATGCCGCTGTCAAACGCAAGCATCGCGGCTGTGAGCAGCGGTGACCCTTCGGGCCATGACGTGGTGGTGAATGCCTCACCGCTGGGGCTCAGGGCCGATGATCCCCTGCCGTGCGATGTCTCCCGCATGGCGCCGCATGCGGCCGTCATGGACATCCTCATGAAGAACCAGCCGACGCCGCTGGTTCGCGCTGCCCGCGAGCGCGGCCTGACCGCACAGCCCGGATTTGAGATGCTGATCCAGCAGGTGCCGGACTACCTGGATTTTTTTGGGCATGCCGCAGCGGCGCAGGCCGTTCGCCGCGATGCCACTTTTATCCGTGGGCATTTGTACCCCGCCACGATGGCCGGTGAAATCAGGCGCCCCTTCCAGACCACACCATCTGACAGTGTTCCCATCCCAGGAGTCGGGGAAGCACGACTCGCATCACCTTGATTTTTTAACCCCCCAGAGGAGACAACCATGAAAAAACGATTCGCTCTCAAATTGATAGCTGCTTGCGCGCTTGCAGTAAGTGCCAGCGCTGGTTTTGCGCAAGACGTCATCAAGATCGCCAACATTGTCGAGCTGTCCGGCGGCGGCGCCACGGCAGGCACCAACTTCAAGAACGGCGTGGAGCTGGCCGTCAGGGAAATCAATGCCAACGGCGGCATCCTGGGGAAGAAAATCCAGACAACCACCGCTGATACGCAAAGCAATGCGGGCGTGGCCAAGGGGCTGACGCAAAAGGCCATCGATGACGACGCGTTTGCCATCTTTGGTCCGGTGTTCTCCGGCTCCATCATGGTCAGCATGGCCGAATCACGGCGCGCCGAGGTGCCCAACTTCACCGGGGGCGAGGCAGCCAGCATCACCGAGCAGGGCAACCCTTACGTGTTTCGCACCAGTTTCACGCAAGCCACTGCCATGCCCAAGGTGGCACGCTACATCAGTGACCAGGCCAAACTCAAAAGCATTGCCGTCATTTATGTGAACAACGATTTCGGCAAGGGCGGCATGGACTCGATCAGAAAAGCCCTCGCCAATTCGCCGACCAAAATCCTGAGCGAGATCTCCACCGAACCGGGCCAGGTCGACTTCTCCGCCGCGGTGCTGCGTGCCAAGCAAAGCAATGCAGACGGCGTGTTCGCCTATTCGAACGAAGAAGAGTCGGCACGCTTGCTGCGCGAGCTGCGCAAGCAGGGCTGGAACAAGCCCATCATCGGCGAAACCACCCTGACAGGCCAGAAAGTCATTGAGCTGGCCGGTGAGGCTGCCAACGGCGCGATTGCCCACGTGGGCTTGACGGTGGATGCGCCGGTGCCCGCCATCCGCGCTTTCAAAGCGAAGTTTGAGAAGGACTACAAGTACATCTCCGATCACAACGGCATGAAGGGCTACTCCGGTGTCTACGTGCTCAAGGCCGCCATCGAAAAAGCCGGCAAGCTGGACCGCAAGGCCGTGGCTGCGGCCATGAAGGGCTTGAAGGTCAACACCGACAAATATCCCGGCGCGCTGATGTACACCGAGTTCGACAACAAGGGCGACCTCGACCGCATGAGCTTCATGGTGGAAGTCAAAAACGGCAAGCAGGAAGTCATTGACATGGTTCCCCCGCTTGGCCTGGCCACCCGGGACGTGAGCAAGACCCTTCCTTTGGCACCTGCTGCTGCGGCCAAGCCAGCCGCGAAGAAGTAACTGAGTAACTGCAACCTCGGCCGGCCATGCGGGGCCGGCCGCTCATGGGGCAGGGCGCAAGCCCTTCCCATTGAGAACTCCGCTGAATACAACCGACTTTCTCCATCGGACCTTCCCATGACAGACTTTCTCCAACTCTTTTTCTCGGGCCTGGCCACCGGCAGCATTTATGCGCTGGCGGCCCTGGGCTTTACCTTGCTGTGGCAGGCCTCGGGAACGATCAACTTTGCGCAGGGTGAATTTGTCATGCTGCCGGCCTTCATGATGCTGGCCTTCATTTCGCTGGGCGCACCCATGCTGGTGAGCTTTGTGCTGGCGGTGCTGCTGGCCGTGTTGCTGCTGGGCTGGGTCTTCAAGCGGGGGGTGGTGGATCCGCTCTTCAAGTACGGCATGATGCCCATCGTCGTGGCGACCATCGGGCTTTCCATTGCCCTGCGCAATGGCGTGCGCGCCGGCTACAGCGCCGAAGCCCATCCTTTTCCGAGTCTCTTTGCCGACAAGCTGTTCAACATCGCCGGCGTCACGATAACGCTTCAGGACATCGGCACTTTTGCGCTGGCCCTGATCATCGTGATGGCGACACAGGCTTTCCTGGCCAAAACCGTCACGGGCCGTGCCATGCAGGCCGTGGCACAAAACACCGAAAGCGCTTCGGTACTGGGCATCAATGTGCCGCGCATGATTTTCTACACCTTCGCCATCAATGCCGTGCTGGCGGTGGCGGCGGCCCTGCTCGTTACGCCCACTTACCTCGCCAAGTTCGACATGGGCGAAGGCCTGGGTACCAAGGCTTTTTTTGCCGCCATCATCGGCGGTTTCAACAACTCGCGCGGCGCCTTGCTGGGCGGGCTGATTGTGGGGGTGTGCGAGAACCTGGCCGCTGCCTATATTTCTCCGGCCTACAAGGACGCCGTGGCGCTGGTTATTTTCATGGTGGTGATTCTCTTCAAGCCACAAGGCCTGCTGGGTAAAAAAGAGGAGCGCAAGGTATGAAGCTCGCCAACAACAAATTTGCCCTGGTATTGACGGTTCTGGCCGCTTTGCTGGTACTGGCGGTGCCGCAGTTCCTGAAGAGCTACGGCATCTACCTGCTGACCTACTGGCTGGTTTTTATCATTGCCACCATGGGACTGAACCTGACCATTGGCTACGCGGGCCAGAAATCGCTGGGCCACGCGGCCTTCTTCGGTATTGGCGCCTACACCGTCGCCATCCTGATGAAGGCGGGTGTCAGCTTCTGGCTTGGTTTGCCGGCTGCCGCACTGATCTGTTTTGCCGTCGGGCTGATCCTGGGTTTCCCGGCGCTGCGCGTGCAAGCCATTTACCTGGCATTCGCAACGCTGGGTTTTAACACCGCCATCTGGCTGGTCATGCGCAATGAAGAGTGGCTCACCGGAGGCACCTTTGGCATCAACAACATTGCACGGCCGTCCCTCTTCGGGTATTCGCTCGAAGGCAACCTGCCTTACTACTACTTTGTACTGGCCGTGACGGTCATCCTTTCGGGCCTGCTGTGGGGGTTGCTGCGCTCACCCTGGGGCAAGGCTTTCACGGCCTTGCGCGACAACCCGATACGGGCCGAGAGCCTGGGGGTGGACATCCGCAACTACACGCTGCTGAGTTTTGCCATTGGCGCGGCTTACGCCGGCATCGCCGGTGCGCTGTTTGCATCGCTGGTGCAGTTCATCGAGCCGGGGCCGTTTACGGTGGCCGCGTCCATCATGATGTATCTGATGGTGGTGGTCGGCGGTGCGGGTTATTTCCTGGGCCCCATCGTGGGCGCCGCCGTGGGGGTGGTGCTGCCGGAGTGGCTGCGCGATGTGCCGCTGGTGTCCAACTGGTATTTGCCGATGTTCGGCGCTGCGGTGGTGCTGTTGATGGTGTGGCTGCCCGATGGGTTGCTCAGCATTCCTGACCGTATACGGGCCAAGCGCGCAGCGCGTGAGGCGTCCCAGGCACGTGCGGCTGCAGCCAGCCGGATCGGAGCGGCATCATGACAAACGCGTTGTTAAAAGTTGCCGGGCTCAAAAAGGCCTATGGCGCCATTCAGGCTGTGGGCGGGGTCTCCTTTGAAGTCATGCCGGGGGAAATCTTTGGTGTCATCGGACCCAATGGCTCGGGTAAAACCACCATGTTCAACAGCGTGTTGGGCCAGATCAGCCCCGATGCCGGCACGATCGAACTCAACGGTAAAACCATCACCGGCCTGTCGCCGCTGGAGCTCAGCCGGCGTGGCGTGGGCCGCACCTTTCAGACCCTTCAGGTGTTCGGAAAGATGACGGTGCGCGACAACCTGATCGTGGCGGCCCAGGAGCACAAGGGCAGCCTGCTCGGCCGCATGTTCGCGCCTGGCGACTCGGGGTTGGGCGACAAGGCGGATGCGCTCATCGACCAGTTCCGCATCCGCCATGTGGCTGACAAGCTCGCCGGTACCTTGAGCTATGGCCAGCAAAAGCTGGTGGACATCGCCATGGCTTTTATGGCCGAACCGGACCTGGTGCTGCTCGACGAGCCGTGCGCGGGCGTCAATCCCAGCCTGGTGGGCGGCATCTCGTCGCTGCTCCGGGATCTGAACCAGAACCCCAAATTTGGCCGCAAGGCTTCGTTTGTGGTGATCGAGCACAACATGGATTTTGTGATGGGCCTGTGCCACCGCATCATGGTGATGGTCGAAGGCAAGGTGCTGGCCATTGGTACGCCGGCGGAGATCCGGGCCAATAAAGAGGTATTGGACGCCTATTTAGGGAACTAACCCCCTGTCTCGGCTCACTGCGTGTAGCCGGAATCCCCCTTAAGGGGGACAACCGCTGCGGCCCGGCGGAGCCGGTTCCGCGCCGTTGCTTGGAAAGAGGTCAACTGAGGCTTCATGGAGATTGATATGACAAGTGAGATCTGTATTGAATTTGACGATGTGGTGGCAGGTTACAAGGACTTCATGATCCTGAACAACCTGTCGTTCAAGGTCAGGACTGGTTCCATCACGCTGCTGCTGGGCCCCAATGGTGCGGGCAAGTCCACGGTTTTGAAAGCGCTGTTTGGCTTGCTCAAGCCGCGGCAGGGCCGCATCCTGTTGAATGGTGAGGACATTTCGGGCGCCAGCCAGAAAGAATTGCTGGCCAAAGGAATTGTGTTTGTGCCCCAGGGGCGCAACCTGTTTGGCCAGCTTACTGTGTGGCAGAACCTGGAGCTGGGCGGCATCACGCTGGGTACGAAAACCACACACGAGCGTATTCCCGAGGTGCTGGAGTTTTTCCCGCGCGTCAAGGAACGCCTGCATTCCCAGGCCTCAGCGCTTTCGGGTGGTGAGCAGAAGCAACTTGAAATCGGCCGGGCCTTGCTGCTGCGCCCCAAGGTCATCCTGATTGATGAACCCTCGATCGGGTTGTCGCCCATGGTGGTGCAGGACGTGTTCAAGCTGTTGCAGAAACTGGCGGCGCAGGGCACGACAGTGTTGATGGTTGAGCAAAACGTCAAAAGCGCGCTGAAAATTTCCGATGACGCCATCGCGCTTGAGTCGGGCCAACTGGTGCTGCACAAGCCGGCGGCGGAGCTGCTGGCGGACCCCAACATCGAACGCCTCTTCCTCGGCGGCGGCCATGTGCCGGGCGCAACCTTGGCGCCCGCCATGGCAACTTCCTGAATCTGCTGCAACCTCTCACCGGAGACATCACCATGAGCACCTTTGCACAGGCACCAACCGCAGACCGGGAGGCCATCCCCGAAGTTGCCAACCCCCTGGGGCTGGACGGCATTGAGTTCATTGAATACACCACTGCCAAGCCGCAGGCGTTGGGGCAGGTGCTGGAAACGATGGGTTTCCGTCCGGTTGCCCGCCACCGCTCGCGCGAGGTATTGCTGTACCGGCAGGGCAGCATGAACGTGATTGTCAATGCCCACATTCCCGCCATGCCGGATGGCACCGCGCCGACCGACAAGCCGGTGATTGCCGCTGTGGCCTTGCGCGTGCGGGACGCGGCAGACGCTTACCACCGTGCGCTGGAGCGGGGCGCCTGGGCCGTGCCGTCACGCGTCGAGGTGATGGAGCTGAACATTCCGGCCATCCATGGCGTGGGAAAAAGCCGCATTTATTTTGTGGATCGTTACGACAAGTTTTCGATCTATGACGTGGACTTTGTGCCGATTCCCACGGTGGAGCAGCATCCGCCAGCGGTTGCGGGGCTGCACTTCTTTGGCGTCGTGCAATACATCGGCAATGACCGTACTGAAGACTGGGCCGAGTTTTACCGCGAGCTGTTTGGCTTTACCGACCTGCCCGACGAACAGCGCTTCGGCATCCTGCCCAAGGGACGCATCCTTCGCAGTCCTTGCCCGCCTTCGTCGCGCTTTTACCTTCAGCTGATCGAGCCTGAAGCCAGCGTGCTCGACGTGGAAGGGGACGAGAGCCTGCAGCGCATTGGCCTGGGCAGCGCAGACGTGCTGGCCACTGTCGGCGAGTTGCGCAAGCGCGGCGTGGAATTCCTCGAGTCACCCGGGGTCCATACCGAGGACCGCGGCGCGCTGACCAAGAGCTGGATGGGCAGCGTGAGTTTTGAGCTGGTCCATGACGTACGCTAAACAGGCGCCAGGCATGAGCCACTACAGCGGCAACATCGACGATTTCGGGATGGACACCATCTCGCTGGCAGGTCCGCTGGAGGCCAAGCTCAAAGCCGTGCGCGAGGCTGGCTTTACGCAGATCATGCTCGCTGCCAAAGACCTGGTAGGCCATCCAGACGGCATGGAAGCCGCCGTCGCTGCGGTGCGTGCAAGCGGTTTGCGCGTCACCGGGTTCCAGGTGTTGCGTGATTTTGAGGGGCTGTCCGGGCACCTGCACGACTACAAGATGGACATCGCCAAATCGATGCTGGAAATGTGCCATGCGCTGGGCTGCCGCCTGCTGTTGATCTGTTCGTCAACCTCGGTGCACGCCACGGGTGAAACCCAGGCGCTGGTCAGGGACTTGCGCAAGCTGGCCATGCTGGCGATTCCGATGAATATCAAGATCGCCTACGAAGCCTTGTCGTGGGGCCGCACCGTCAATGAGTTCCCGCAGGCCTGGGACATTATTTGTGAAGCCGACATGCCCAACCTGGGTTTGGGCTTTGACTCTTTTCACATGTTTGCGACCAAGACCTCGCTGGACGAGCTCGACATACTGGATCCGGACAAAATTTTTCTGGTGCAGCTGGCTGACTTCATGTGGACGGAAATCAAGTCGGTCGAAGAGCGCATTGCCACCGCCCGGCATTTCCGCGTGTTTCCAGGCGAGGGCGTGCACAGCGAAGCGCTGGCCACGCTGGTCACCAAGCTGCATGGCCTGGGCTACCGCGGCGATTACAGCTTTGAAGTGTTCAACGACGACTACCAGCAAATGCCTTTGCCGACGGTGGCCCAGCGCGCATGGCGCTCGGCCCTGTGGCTGGGGGAGGATGTGCTGCGCCGTTCCGTGCCGCTGCCTAACCAGATCCGCCTGAAAAAATGAAACCCCCGCGTTCGTCACTTCGTGCCTGCGGCGCGCTGCCCCTTTCCTTTGTGTATGAGGCGCGGTTTTCCTTGGGGCGACCCGGTGGAAAACCATCAGTCATTGTTTTTTGAGAGTGCACGGCATGAGCAGTATTTTTGAAGGTTTTTTGTCCACGCCGGAAATTCTGGAGGCCTTCAGCGAGCGTAACTTTCTGGATGCCATGTTGCGCTTTGAGGCTTCGCTGGCGAGAGCGCAGGCCAGCGCCGGCCTGATCCCCGAGGCCGCCGCGCAATCCATCATCGGCACCTGCAAGATCGAATTGTTTGATGTGGCCAAGATCGTTCGCGAAAGCGGGCGCGCGGGCAGCATTGCCATTCCGCTGGTCAAGGCCCTGAAGGAAACCGTGGGCCTCTTCAACAAGGAGGCCGCCGGTTTTGTCCATTTCGGCTCGACCTCCCAGGACGTGATCGACACCGCGCTGGCGCTGGTGACCCGCAATGCGTTGGACCTGATTGAGGCCGACATCCGCAAGGCAGTGGCGGCGTTGCTGGTGCTGGCCCGCCGCCATGCCGCCGACCCCGTGCTGGCTCGCACGCTGATGCAGCCGGCATCCGTCACCAGCTTTGGTTTCAAGTGCTCGGGTTGGGCTGCGCCGCTGGCGCGCAGCCTGCAGCGCCTGCAAGTGGCTGGCCACAATGCGCTGGCCGTGCAGCTGGGCGGGGCCGTGGGAACACTGGCGCAGATGAACGGCAAGGGCCCACAAATCATGGCGCATATGGCGGCCGACCTGAAGCTCAAACCTTCTGCATTTGCGTGGCACACCCAGCGCGATGAGTGGGTGGCGCTGGGTTGCGAACTGGGCCTGCTGGTGGGCAGCCTTGGGAAGATCGCCAAAGACATCTCCTTGATGGGGCAGTACGAAGTGGGCGAACTGGCAGAGCCGACCGAGCCGGGGCGCGGCGGTTCATCCGCCATGCCGCACAAGCGCAATCCGGTCGCCTGCATGGTGGCACTGGCTGCAGCGCAGCGCGCGCCGCAGCGCGTGGCCGCCCTGTTGGCCGCCATGGCGCAGGAGCATGAGCGCGCCCTGGGGAACTGGCAGGCCGAATTGGCCGAATGGCCGGGGCTGCTGATGTCGGCGCACGGATCCGTTCGCGCCATGGCCCAGGCCCTGCCTGGCCTGCAGGTGGACACCCAGCGCATGAGCGCCAACCTGGATGCGTTGCGTTCCGTGCTGCCCGCCGATGCCGCCGACGAATGGTTTAACCCGGCGCTGGCGCGGCACGCGTCAACACTCGCGCATGCGCAGGCCGACGCTGTTGAAGCACTGGTGGGGCAAACGCACACTGACAGCCATCGCACCAAGACCGCAAAAAGGTAAAACCATGAACGACCATGACAAGGGAATGATCAACCGCCGGCGCGTGCTCGGTGATGCCTGGGTGGACCGTTCCATCGCCAAAAGCAATGCCTTCAACGGCGAGTTCCAGGACTTGATCACGCGCTATGCGTGGAATGAGGTCTGGGGCCGGCCGGCGTTGGGGGACAAGACGCGACGTCTGATGGTCCTGTCGACCATGATTGCGCTCAAGGCGTATGAAGAATTTGCCATGCATGTCCGGGCCGCGCTCGACGGCCCGCCGGAGTCGCGGCTCACGCCGGACGATATCAAGGAAGTAATTCTGCAGGCCGCCATTTACTGTGGTGTTCCCGCCGCCAACCATGCGTTCTCTGTGGCGGGCGAGATCCTTCGCGAAAAAGGCCTGCTCGCTGACTGACAGGGCGTGTATTTGCGGGCTTCCAAGCAACTCATCATCATTAATAGAAGTATGAAAAAACCTCACCTGCATTGCATCAGTGAAGGCCAGGGGCCTGTTGTGGTGCTCAGCCATGCATTGGGCTGTGACCTCACGATG
The DNA here is from genome assembly GCF_056405795.1 of Polaromonas sp. P1_F1. NCBI lineage: Bacteria > Pseudomonadati > Pseudomonadota > Betaproteobacteria > Burkholderiales > Comamonadaceae > Polaromonas > Polaromonas sp. P1_F1. Next base: position 15,452 of record NZ_JBFUBJ010000001.1, on the reverse strand, counting down.
TGGGACGGCGTGACGGCCGTCCTGAAGAACCGCTACACCGTGCTGCGCCATGACCACCGCGGCCATGGCCAATCGGAAGCGGTGCCCGGCCCTTACACACTCGACCTGTTGGCCGATGATGTGGCGGGCCTGATCAAGGAGCAGGGTGGCGCCCCAGTGCATTTTGTCGGGCTCAGCATGGGCGGCATGACGGCGCAGGCGCTGGCGGCGCGGCATCCGCAGCTGCTCAAAAGCATCGTCATTGCCAACGCCGCCCTGTTTTACGACGACGCGGCGCGCGCCATGTGGCAGGCGCGCGTTCACACCGTACAGGCCCAGGGCGTGGCGGCGATATCAGACGGTGCGATGCAGCGCTGGTTTACCCCGGAATCCAGGGCGGACGAGGCGGGTGGCGGTGCGCGCAAGGTAGCCGCGCTACGCAAGGTGCTTGAAACCACCGATGCCGCCGCTTATGCCGCCAGCTGCGAAGCGGTTTCCCGCATCGACTTCCGAGCCAGCAACGGTGCGATCCAGTGCCCGGCCCTGGTGATTGCCGGCACGCGCGACGAAGCAACGCCCGTGGCCATGTCGGAAGCCATTTGCGCCAGCATCAAGGGTGCGCAATTGCGCACCTTGCCAGCGGCTCATTTGAGCGCGGTGGAGCAACCAGATGCATTTGCCGACTTGCTGGAACGCTTTTTCGAAAGCCTGCGCTAGGGCGCTGCCAGCGGACTGATCGGGCAGGTGCGGGAGCGGGGGGACAGGGTGCTTCGGTGATGGGCTGGCGGCGGCAGCGTCGATAATCGGGCCCAGGCTAATAGCCAAGCCCCACCCACCCGAACATCTGGAAAGCCCCGCTTCATGAAAACAGTCCTTGTCCTGAATGGCCCCAACCTCAACTTGCTGGGAACGCGTGAGCCGGCCGTGTACGGTTCGCAAACCCTGGCCGATGTAGAGGCGCTGTGCACCAAGGCCTGCGCAACCCACGGTTTCAAGCTCGACTTTCGCCAGAGCAACCACGAAGGCGTGATGATTGACGCCATCCATGAAGCCGGGCGCGCCCAGGCTGCTGGCACGCTGGCAGGCATCGTGCTGAATGCTGGCGCTTATACCCACACCAGCGTGGCCCTGCACGATGCCATCAAGGGCGCGGGCGTCACGGTGATCGAGCTGCACATCAGCAATGTGCATGCACGCGAGGCTTTCCGCCATCACTCTTATATTTCGCCAGCTGCCAGGGCCGTGATGGCCGGGTTCGGCGTCAAGGGCTACGCCCTCGCCATCGCGGGCCTGGCCGAGTTGGCAGTCTGACCCGGTTGCGGCGCTGACCATGGCTGCGCCACCGAAATTCCCCGTTGACGAACGCGAGGTAGAGTTCAACGCCATCCGCGCGCAGGGCGCCGGCGGGCAAAACGTCAACAAGGTCTCCAGTGCGATTCACCTGCGCTTTGACATTGCGGCTTCGTCGCTGCCCGACGCCGTCAAGGAACGGCTGCTGGCGACGAGCGACGGACGCATCACGCAGGAGGGCGTTCTGGTGCTCAAGGCCCAGCAGCACCGTACCCAGGAGATGAACCGCAGCGACGCCATGGCACGCCTGCAGGAGATCGTTGACGGCGTCTCCACACCGCCCCGGGCGCGGCGCGCCACCAAACCTACCTACGGCTCGAAGCAGCGCCGCCTGGCGGGCAAAAGCCAGCGCTCGGAAATCAAGTCTTCACGGGGCAAGGTGGGCGGCGGCGACTAAGCCCGGCCGGCAGTCCACCTGGTGCCGTTCAGGTCACCATATAGCGCCCGGGTTTGTGGTTGACCCAGAGGAACAGGCTCATCAGCACGGCCGCCATGACTGAATATGCCACGCGCTCAGGGGGCACGACTGCCAGCGCCATCAACACCACGGCCGAATCAATGGCCATCTGTATCTTGCCGGCGCGCCAGCCGTGCTTTTCCTGAAGATAGAGCGTCACGATGGTGGCGCCGCCCAGGCTGGCCCGGTGCCGGGCCAGGAAGAGGCAACCGGTCCCCAGCAGCAGGCCGCCCACCAGCGCGGCGTACAGCGGGTGGATGTCCGCGATGTCGAGCACCCGGGGCGACCAGTCTGCCAGCAGCGACAGCAGTGCAATGGACAGGAAGGTCTTGATGGTGAACTCGCGGCCCATGCGGGTCCAGGAGAACCAGTAAAAGGGCAGGTTGACCAGAAAGAACAGCTTGCCGAAGCTCACGCCCGTGGCGTAGTGCAGCACAAAGGCCACGCCGGCCGTACCGCCCGTCAACAGGCCCGCCTGGTTGAAGATCACCATCGCCAGCGACACAAACAGCGTGCCCGTGAAGATGCCCTGCGCATCGTCAAAAAGGGTGTGGCGTTCGGGTGATGTAACTGGGGGCATGGGAAGCTGGCGTGTTGCCCACGGGCGGGCACTTCAGCTCTGCATGATCTGTGCCAATGGGCACATTTGCATTTCAGTGACTACGGATTGGCCTGCGGCGCTCACATGACGAAATTCAAGCCATTTAAGGCTCTAGCCCAATAAGGACGAGCGCAAGCAGCTATCAAAACAATAGCGTTATGCGCGGCGCTGGTTTCCTTGTTGCAGTCTGTCTCGCACCTGCGCGGTGATTTCCAGGGAGCGCCGGGCGATGGCGGGGTCGTAAATGTGAGTGGTCACCATCAGTTCATCGGCCCGGGTATCCTCGATGAAGCGCTGAAGCTGGTTTTCAACCGTTGCCGCCGAACCTGCGACGGCATAGCGCAGCATGCGCTGCGCGCCGGCTTTCTCGGCCGGTGACCAGTAGCTTTCGATGTCGTCGATGGGCGGCGGCATCGGCCCCGGCGTGCCGCGCAGCAGGTGGGTCATGGCCTGCTGCACGGAGGTGAGCTGGTAGCGTGCCGCTTCGTCCGTTTCGGCCGCGACGACATTGGCCACCACCATGGCATAAGGTTTGGCGAGCTGGGCGGAAGGCCTGAAGCCGCTGCGGTACAGGTCCAGCGCCTGCATCAGCATGTCGGGCGCGAAGTGCGATGCGAAAGCAAAGGGCAGGCCCAGCATGGCAGCGAGCTGGGCACCGAAGAGGCTGGAGCCCAGCAGCCACAGCGGCACCTTGAGGCCAGCGCCCGGGACCGCCCTGATTTTCTGGCCGGGCTCTGCCGGTTCAAAGTAGGCCTGCAGTTCCTCCACGTCCTGCGGAAAAGTATCGGCATTGTTCTGGTGGTCACGCCGCAGTGCGCGTGCGGTGAGCTGGTCGGTGCCCGGTGCGCGCCCCAGCCCGAGGTCGATGCGGCCGGGGTACAGCGAAGCCAGCGTGCCGAACTGCTCGGCGATCACCAGTGGCGAATGGTTGGGCAGCATCACCCCGCCGGAGCCTACGCGTATGGTTTGCGTGCCGCCCGCCACATGGCCGATAACCACCGCGGTGGCGGCGCTGGCGATGCCGGGGTTGTTATGGTGCTCGGCCAGCCAGAAGCGCTTGAAACCCAGTTGTTCGGCATGCCGGGCCAGGGCCAGGGTGTTGCGAAAGGCATCGGCGGCAGTGGCGCCCGTGACGATGGGGGATAGATCGAGGACTGAAAAGGGGATCATGTTTTTGCGCCTTCTCCCTCAGGGAGAAGGCGGGGATGAGGGCTTGCGGCGTTTGATGTTGCGCCGTGTGTGTTCGAATGCCGCTGGCCCTCACTCCAACCCTCTCCCAGGGGGAGAGGGAGTGAAGAGGGGGCGGTTGGGCTGCGATTCACAGAGGTGTATGAGAAGGCGGTAAGCCAGTTTAGGAGCTTGGCGATGGCCGCATGAGGGGCAGGGTATAAATCCCCCATGACAGATTCGGCAAACATTGAGCTTCCTCCAGAAGCGCTCGCGATGCTGCGCACGGCCAGCCGTTTTGAAACCCCTTGCGGCGACGGCACCATGGTCTGGCACATATGGGGCCAGGCCACGCGCCGGCCCGGGCTCGCGCCCCTGGTGCTGCTGCACGGCGGCAGCGGCAGCTGGATGCACTGGCTGCGCAACATCCCTGCGCTGGCCGCGTCGGGCCGCTGGGTGCTGGTGCCTGATCTTCCCGGTTTTGGCGATTCGGCCGCGCCTTTACGGGGCACCGATGCTGACGTGCTACCCGAACCGGTCGAGCAAGGGCTGGCCCTGCTGGCGGGCGAGGCGGCCTGCGACCTCGTGGGATTTTCCTTTGGCGGCATGGTGGCCGGCTTTGTGGCGGAGCGTTTCCCTGCCCGGGCGGCGCGTGTGGTGCTGGTGGGTGCGCCCGGCCTGGGTGTGGCGCCCGAAAAAGCCATACGCCTGCGCGCCTGGCGGCATCTCACCGATGCGGGCCAGCGCGATGAGATCCATCGCCACAATCTCGCTGCGCTGATGCTGTACCGCGAGAATGCGATCAACGAACTGGCCTTGCGCCTGCACATCGCCAACGTGCTGCGCGACCGCATGAAGGGCCGCAGCCTGGCGCGCACCGGCGCGCTGGCGCAGTCATTGGCGCGGCCGCGCTGCCCGGTGTGGGCGATTTACGGGGAAGAGGATGCGCTGTACCGCGGCAAGCTTGATGGGCTGCGGGCAGCCCTGGAGCGAGCTGCGGATTTCAGGGGCCTGGCCCTGGTCGAATGCGCCGGCCACTGGCTGCAGTTCGAGCGCGCGGAGTCCTTTGACAAAGCCCTCCTCACGACGCTCGAAGCGCCTCTTTAGCTTTTACTTTTCAATCGCGAGCAGTTCGATGTCGAAGGTCAGCGTGGCATTGGGCGGCACCACGCCGCCGGCGCCGCGGTCGCCATAGGCCGTGGCGGGTGGGCAGGTCAGTGTGGCCTTGCCGCCGACCTTGATCTTCTGCACGCCTTCGGTCCAGCACGGCACCACGCGGTTCAGCGGGAAGGTGGCGGGCGCGCCGCGCTTGTAAGAGCTGTCAAATTCCTTGCCGTCGGCCAGCGTGCCGCGGTAGTGCACCTTGACGGTGTCCGTCGCCTTGGGCTGCGGGCCGGTGCCGTCGGTGCTGTGCACGATTTTCACGCCGCTGGGCAGGGTCTCGGCCGGGGCGGCGGCAAGGGCGGTGCTGGACAGAGCAATGGAGGCCAGGGCGATGAGCGCGGCGGTCAATGTCTTCATGGAGGTCATGCTTTCGTGGCAATGGGGTAATCGGAAAGGGTGACCTGGATTATCGTCCCGGCTCTCGCCTTGCCTCAGTGGCGCCGGCTCGCCTATCTCAGGTTGTCAGGTCGCTGAGCTGGATCATGAGGGGGCGGAAGGTGTGAGTGGTACTCCAGCCAATCAAAATTGGCTCCAAAATTAGTAACGTCAGCGTGAAAAATTTTGCATTGGCCTTACCAGTTCGAACCATAACCCCATAGCAAAAACCGCCGTCGCATAAACTGCACTTCACGCGGAGGACTCATGCTGGACCAACTCAAACAGGTCGACAACCGTCGGCTCTATCAACAAATTGCCGAGCAGATTCGCGCCTTCATTGACAAGGGCAACTACACCGCGGGTGCGCGGTTGCCGCCGGAGCGCGATCTGGCCCTGCAGTTGGGCGTCTCACGCCCCTCGGTGCGCGAGGCGCTGATTGCACTGGAAATTGAGGGCAGCGTGGAAGTGCGCATGGGCGCTGGCGTGTACGTCTGCAGCGCGGCCCAGCGCAAGCCGCAGTCCCTGGCCGCCATGGGCGAAAGCCCGATCGAACTGATGCAGGCACGCGCCGCCCTTGAGGGCACTATCGTGCTGCAGGCCTGCGCCAGGGCCACGCCCGAGGCGCTGTTGGCGCTGCGCCAGATTCTGGACAACATGCTGTCCGCCATGGCACAAAACCGCTCGCCCCTGGCCTTTGACCGGCAGTTTCACCAAACGATTGCAGCAATGACCGGCAACTCCGTGCTGGAGCGGCTGGTGGGAGAGCTGTTTGACGAGCGCCACAGCCCGATTGCCGCGCGCCTGAGCGCGCATTCCGAATCGGGCCAAAGCTGGGCCATTGCGCTGCAGGAGCATGAAGCCATCTTGCGCGCCCTGGAAAACCGGGATGTACTGGCCGCACAGAACGCCATGCGCATGCATCTGCAAGCCTCCGAACAGCGCTGGGTCGAGAACCGCCGCGAATGGTCGTGAACCAAGGTCTGTGCTGTCAACCTTTGCTCCTGTGCCGTGGTCAGGCCTGTGCAATTGCGCAGGCTTTTTCCCGTCTTTTCACCCCGATTTTGATCCCGGATCACGGGTAAGCACCAATACACACGCACCTCCCGGTAAGGCCAAATACGCCACATCGTGTCAGGTGGCCTTACCAATTTGCAGAGCAGCAGATTCATCCCTCCCGGTCCCCTGACCCACCAAGAGGAGTTCGCATTGCTGTCTTCCGTGCCCGATCCCGTCCGTCCCGACGCGCCCAGCCCCGCCGAGGCCGGGGTACTGTTGCGCCTGGAAGGAATTACCAAACGCTTCCCGGGGGTGCTGGCGCTGGATGGCGTGAGCTTTGAGGTGCGAAGCGGCGAGGTACACGCGGTGTGCGGCGAAAACGGCGCAGGCAAATCGACGCTGATGAAGGTGATCAGCGGCCAGTACCAGCCCGATGCGGGGGCTCTGTACTATCGCGGCGAAGCCTGCCAGTTCCAATCCACCGCCGAATCCCAGGCTGTCGGCATTGCCATCATTCACCAGGAGCTGAACCTGGCTCCGCACCTCACGGTGGCCGAAAACATTTACCTGGCCCGCGAGCCACGCAAAGGCTGGCTGATCGACCGGGCGGCACTGCGCCGCCAGGCAAAGCAATGCCTGGACCGGTTAGGGCAGGACATTGCACCGGACGCTCTGGTCAAAACCCTGTCGGTAGCTCAGCAGCAGATGGTGGAAATTGCCAAGGCGCTGTCGCTCAACGCTCAGGTGCTCATCATGGACGAACCCACCTCGTCCCTCACGGAGTCGGAAACCGAGAAGCTGTTTGCCATCATCCATGAGCTCAAGCGTACGGGGGTGGGCATTGTCTACATCTCCCACCGCCTCGACGAACTGGCGCTCATCGTGGACCGGGTCACCGTCTTGCGCGACGGACGCTACGTGTCCACCGAACACCTGGCCGACACCAGTGTGGAAGAGATCGTGGCCAAAATGGTGGGGCGCTCGCTGGACGACGTATTCCCCAAGAGAACATCCGTGCCCACTGCCGACGTGTTGTTGTGCGTACAGGGCCTGACACGCCAAGGTGTGTTTCACGACGTGAACTTTGAGCTGCGCCGTGGCGAAATTCTGGGCTTTGCAGGGCTTATGGGGGCTGGCCGCACCGAAGTGGCTCGCGCCATTTTTGGTGCCGACCCCATCGACGCCGGCGAGGTGTTTCTGGCCGGGCAGCGTCTCACCATTCACTCGCCACGGGATGCCGTACGCCAGGGGCTGGCCTACCTGTCAGAGGATCGCAAGCACGACGGGCTGGCACTGAAGATGAATGTGGCGCAAAACATCACACTGGCCCACATGGAAGCCGTGTCCAATCGTGCGGGCATGATCCAGTTTGCCAAGGAGCAGGATGCCGCACGCCACTACATCGGCGCACTCGACATCCGCACGCCCAGCAGCAGCCAGATCGTGCGCCTGCTCTCGGGGGGCAACCAGCAGAAGCTCGTGATCAGCAAATGGCTGTTCCGTCAATCACGCGTGCTGTTCTTTGACGAGCCCACACGCGGCATTGATGTGGGCGCCAAGTACGCGATCTACCAGTTGCTGGACCAGCTCGCAGGGCAGGGCATCGGCGTCGTGATGATCAGCTCCGAGCTGCCCGAAATCATGGGGATGACCGACCGTGTCGCGGTCTTCCATGAAGGCCGCCTGGTCACCATCCTCCCCACCCGCGAGACCCATCAGGAGGAGGTCATGCACTACGCCTCCGGCCGCAGCGTGCCGCCCCTGCAAGCCGACCAGCTGACCCACTGAACCCTCCAAGACTTCTTTCCCGAACCACACCATGACCGAACAACAACAAGACCTGTTTCAGAAATTTGCCGCGCTGGCCAGCTTGCTGGGACTCATCGCCATCTTCTCGTTCACAAGCAACGCCTTCTTCAGCGTGGGCAATGGCATGACCGTGGCGCTCCAGGTGACGTCCATTGCCTACCTCGGCATCGCAGCGACCTGCGTGATCATCACCGGCGGTATCGACCTCTCGGTAGGTGCCATCCTGGCATTGTCCGGCGTCGTGGCCGCAATGCTGGTCAAGGCGGGCGCGCCCGTGCCGCTGGGCATGTTTGCCGGCCTGCTGGTCGGTGCCCTGTGCGGGCTGATCAACGGCCTGTGTGTGACGGTGCTCAAACTGCCGCCCTTTATTGCCACCCTGGGAATGATGCTGGTGGCACGCGGCGTGGCCTTGCAGCTGACCGATGCCCGCGCCATCAGCGGCCTGGGCGACAGCTTTGCGGAACTGGGCAACGGAGCCTTGTTCCGCATCGTCAATATCGGTGCGGACGGCTTCCCCGATGTGGTGTTCGTCGGCATTCCCTATCCCGTGGTGCTCATGGTCGTGCTGGCGCTGGCCGTCTCCGTCCTGCTTAACCGTGCCACGCTGGGCCGCCATCTGTACGCCATCGGCTCCAACCTGGAAGCCGCCCGGCTCTCGGGCGTGAACGTCAACGGCGTGACGCTGTTTGCCTATGTGCTTTCCGGTTTGCTGGCCGGGCTGACCGGTTGCGTGCTGATGTCACGCCTGGTCACGGCCCAGCCCAGCGAGGGCCTGATGTACGAACTTGATGCCATTGCCGCCGCGGTGATAGGCGGGACCTCGCTCACGGGTGGTGTGGGCACGGTGTCGGGCACCGTCATTGGTGCGTTCGTGATTGGCATCCTGCGCAACGGTTTGAACATGAGCGGCGTGTCCGCTTTCACCCAACAAATTCTGATTGGCGTCGTCATCCTGCTGGCCGTATGGATCGACCAGATGCGCCATCGCAAGTGATCCCTACCGGCAGGGCTTACCGGGACTTCGAGAGACAACCTCCACAACCACTACCCATGAGGAAAGAAATGAAAAAATTTGTCCACACACTGATCGCAGCCGCCCTGGTGGCTGCGTCGTCGATGGCTATGGCCGCCGACAAGGAAATTGCCGTTATCGTGAAGACCGCCAACTCGGACTTCTGGCAAAACGTGAAGAAGGGTGCCAACGCTGCCGTGGGAAATCTCAAGGGCTACACCGCCACCTTCCAGGGCGCAGCATCCGACACCGACCTGGCCGGGCAGGTGGCCCTGGTGGAAAACGCCGTGAACCGCAAGGTCGCCGGCATCGTGCTGGCCCCGTCGGATCCGGATGCCTTGATCCCCGCCATGAAAAAAGCCTGGGAAGCCAAGATTCCTGTGGTGTTGATTGACTCCGCCGCATCGGATTCCGGCAAGGCTTACTACCAGTCCTTCCTGGCCACCGACAACAAGACTGCCGGAGAAATGTCCGCCAAGACGCTGATCGAGAAAGTCGGAACCACCGGCAAAATTGCCGTTATGTCCTACACCGCGGGCTCGGGCTCCGAAATCGGCCGCGTGGGAGGTTTCACCGACTACATCAAGAAGCATTCCAAGCTGCAGATCGTGGGCCCCTTCTACTCCAACTCGCAGATGGGTACCGCACTGAACCAGACCACCGACGTGCTGGCCGCCAACCCCGACCTCAAGGGCATCTTCGGCGCCAACGAACCCACCGCTATCGGCATGGGCCGCGCACTGGTTCAGTCGGGCAAAGCCGGCAAGGTGGTGGCCATCGGCTTTGACGGCAACTCCGACCTGCAAGGCTTTGTGAAAGACGGCACCATCGAGGCGATTGCCGTGCAAAGCGCCTTTGAAATGGGCAACCTGGGTGTGAAGACCGTGGCGGAAATCGTGGCAGGCAAGAAAGTACCCGCCTTCCGCGATACCGGTGTGCTGATGGTGACCAAGAAAAACATCGACACACCCGCTGCCAAGAACGTTCTCTACTAAACCGCTCCAACCCAAGGATCCCTCCGGCACCGGCTGCCGGAGGATGGGTATATGCACACCACGGATCTGAAACTCCTTCCCCGCGTGGACCTGCGGCTGACTGCCCTGGGCCTGGGCTGCTCGCAAATGGGCGGCCTGTACCGTGCCACCAGTGCCCGCGAGGTGGAGGAAGTCTTTGCCTGCGCCTGGGCGGCCGGCGTGCGCTATTTCGACACGGCACCCTACTACGGCTACACCCGCTCCGAGCACCGCCTGGGCGCCCAGCTGGCCGACTGCCCCCGCCATGAGTATGTCGTCAGCACCAAGGTGGGCCGCCTGCTGCGCCCCGATGCCAGCGTGGGTCCTGGCGATGGAGGTTGGGCCAACCCCTACCCGTTTCGCCCGCAGTATGACTACAGCTACAGCGGCGTGATGCGCTCATTCGAGGACAGCCAGCAACGGCTGGGCCTGGCCCATATCGACATCCTGTACGTACACGACATCGGCCGCGACACCCACGGCGAACAGCATGCGCATTATTGGCAACAACTGACCACGGGGGGCGGCTTCCGCGCGCTGGACGAATTGCGCGCAAGCGGTGCCACCAAGGCAGTGGGCCTGGGCGTGAACGAATGGCAGGTGGTGATGGACAGCATGCAGGAGTTCGACCTGGACTGCACCATGCTGGCCGGGCGCTACACCCTGCTGGAGCAGGACTGCATCACCCCCTTTCTGGGCGACTGCATGCGCCGCGGCAACGCCATCGTGGTGGCCGCGCCGTTCAACTCCGGCGTCCTGGCGGGCAACACCAAATTCAATTATGCGGAAGCCCCGCCCGCCGTGGTGGCGCGCGTGCAAGCGCTGGCGCTGACCTGCGAGGAATTCGGCGTGCCCTTGCAGGCCGCCGCACTGCAGTTTCCACTGGCGCACCCTGCGGTTGTGTGCTGCGTCACCGGCACCCGCACCGCAACCCAGCTGCAACAGAACGTCGCGTGGCTGGAGACGCCCATTCCCGCCACGCTGTGGCAGGCCCTGCGCAGCCGCGACCTGCTGCATCCCGATGCGCCAGTACCAGCCTGAGGAAGACCCCATGCTGATCGACGCGCACCCGCATTTCTGGAATCTGGCAAACCGCACTGGCCACTGGCCGCCATCTTTGGCGGCAATGCGCGCCGCCTGTACCACCTTGGCCAACATATAGACGGAAATTGATATGCAACGAATGGGATGGGTCATTGGTATCGACCCCCGGCACATCGCCGAATACAAGCGCCTGCACGCGGCCGTCTGGCCCGCTGTGCTGCAGCGCATTCACCAATCGCAGGTGCGCAACTACAGCATTTTTCTGCGAGAGCCGGAAAACCTGCTGTTCGGCTACTGGGAATACCACGGCCGGGACTTTGACGCGGACATGGCCGCTATCGCCGCTGATGCCGAGACGCAGCGTTGGTGGACCCTCTGCGGCCCCTGCCAACGCCCCCTTCAAACCCGCAGCCCAGGCGAGCACTGGGCCGCCATGGAATCCGTATTCCACATTGACTAACCACTTCCACCCAAGGACATCTATGCTGACAGTCATTTGCGAAACTCCCGGCGTGCTGCGCACGGTTGAAGGGGCCATGCCCATCCGCAATGAAGGCGATGTGCTGCTGCGCATCCGCCGCGTGGGGGTGTGCGGCACCGATCTGCACATCTTCACCGGCAAACAACCCTTCCTGGCCTATCCACGCGTCATGGGCCACGAAATCGCGGGTACCGTAGAGGAAGCTCCAACGGACAGCCCCCTTCAGGCCGGCGACAGCGTCTTCGTCATGCCTTACCTGTCATGCGGCCGGTGTGTAGCCTGCCGCCAGGGCAAGACCAACTGCTGCGTCAATATACAGGTACTGGGCGTGCACCGCGACGGCGCCTTCACCGAGTATCTCAACGTACCCGCGCAGTTTGTGCGCAAGGCAGAGGGTGTTTCACTGGACCAGGCCGCCATGCTGGAATTTCTGGCTATTGGTGCCCACGCCGTACGTCGCGCCGACGTGCAGCCCGGCCAGCGTGTACTGGTGGTAGGGACGGGCCCCATCGGCATGGCTGCCTTGCTATTCGCCGGCCTGCGTGGTGGCCAGGTCACAGCGCTGGACACGCGAAAGGAGCGGGTGGAATTCTGCAAACAACACCTGGGGGCGCATGCGGGTGTTGTGATAGGTGACAAGGACCTGGACGAGCTGCGCGCACTGACCAACGGAGATTTTTACGATGTCGTTTTTGACGCCACGGGCAACGCGAAGGCCATGGAGCGCGGCTTCCAGTTCATTGCCCATGGCGGCAAGTATGTGCTGGTGTCGATAGTGCTGGACAACATTACGTTCGCCGATCCGGAGTTTCACAAACGCGAGGCTACGCTGCTGGGCAGCCGTAATGCCACCATGGAAGACTTCGAAACGGTGCTTGAGGCGATGCGGGGCGGCAAAATCCCCACCGCGGCGCTCAACACCCATCGCATGGCCCTGGCCGATGTACCCGCCCAATTCGCCACCCTGCTGGACCCCACGCAGGGCGTGGTGAAGGCGCTGATCGAATGCTGACCGGAGCCTCCACGTGAGCACGCCCATCCTGCAGTTCGGCACCGGACGCTTTCTGCAGGCGCATGCAGACCTGTTTGTATCCCAGGCCCTGGCCCAGGGCCTGGCACTGGGCGGCATCGCCGTCGTGCAGAGCACAGACAGCCCGCAGAGCAGTGCACGCGCTGTGGCACTGGCACATGGCTACCGCGTCGAATTGCGTGGCATGCAACATGGCCGGCGTATCGAGGAGACCGTGCAAGTGAATGCAGTACAGGCCGTCTGGCATGCCCGCCGCGATTGGGCACAACTGTGTGATGCCATGGCCACCACCGTGCAGGTCATCATCTCCAACACCGCAGACATGGGCTATGCACTGGACGACTCCGACGCCGCGGCGCTGCTGCGTAGCCCCACGACGGCGCCGAGCAGCTACCCGGCCAAGCTGGTGGTGCTTCTGCACCATCGCTGGCAGCTACAACCAGAGGCTCCCCTGACGCTGTATCCCTGCGAACTGGTCAGCCGTAACGGTGACACCCTGCGCAACCTGGTATCCACGCTGGCACAGAGCTGGGGCGTTACGCCCGCCTTCCTTCGCTATGTGCGGGAGCACTGCGTGTGGGTCAATTCACTGGTGGACCGCATCGTGTCGTCTCCGCTGGAACCCGCCGGTGCAGTGGCCGAGCCCTACGCGCTGTGGGCTATCGAACACCAGCCGCGCATGGTGCTTCCTTGCAACCACCCGGCCGTGGTGGTGACGGATGCACTGGCTCCATTCGAGCAACGCAAGCTCTGGCTGCTGAACCTGGGTCACACCATATTGGCCGAACGCTGGCGGCTGCTGGGCAGTGCTGCGGACATGACCGTGGTGCAGGCCATGCACACCCCGGCGCTGCGCACCCCGCTGGAGGCGGTATGGGCCGACGAGGTGCTGCCGGTATTTGACGCTGAGGGCACAGGCCCCGAGGCCCACGCCTACCTGGTGGAATTGCGCGACCGTCTGCTCAACCCGTTTCTGGAACACCGTCTGGCCGACATTGCCAAGGACCACGCGCAGAAGAAGCTGCGCCGCCTGGCACCCGTGGTAGAGCGCGCCGTGGCGCTGCAACTGCCCATCGCACAGACCCAGCTGCGCAATGCGTTAGCTGAAACCGGAAGCACCCTGGGCACTGGCGCCTGAACCGCCGGCTGGTCACCGGCGTTTGATGACATGCTGCGGCGCAACATCCAACGCAGCGAACCCTCATGCCTGCCTTCTCCGGAGGAAGAAGGGGTCAGTCCCTCAGCGCTCGGGCGTGGAACGGAAATTCGCCGCAATTGCGCCTCCGGGGTTACGATGCGTAAACCATTCACTCCGTCGGTGGTTCCATGGTGGCACTTGCCGCACAATTCGATTCGCCCCGCCGGCTGCATCAAAGAGCCAGCGACCGGCCACAGGACTGGCTTGGCACAACGCCCCTGCTGGACCTGGACGACACCAAGCTGCGCCTGAAGGCTCGCTCGATTGTCCAGCTGTGCCGCACCGACCGGGACAAGGCACTGGCTATCTATCGCTTCGTCAAGCGCCTGCCTTATACCAAGCGGATCAAGCTGCAGTACCCGACCGCCCGCGACGTACTCGAGGCGCGCGGGGGCGACGGTGACGACAAGGTGACGCTGCTGATCGCGCTGATGCGCTCCGCCGGCATCCCGGCCCGTGTGCGCTACATGGAGATGCGCGGCGAGATGCTTCGCGGCCTGATCCCGCGGGCCACGCCGGCGGCGCGGCCGCTGGCGGAGTTCTGGCTGGGCCGTTGGGTGCGCACCGACACCTACATCTTCGATGCCGAATACGTGGCTGCGGCGCTCGAACGCCTGAAAGCGAACGGCTGGGAGTGCGGCTGGGGTATCCACATCAACGCCCAGCTTCTGTGGGATGGAAAGAACGACGCCTTCCTCGGCGGTGTGCCTACCGAGCAGGACCCCATGCTCACGCGGCTTCTGTGCGTGGTGAGCGATCCCCTGGAACTGGTGTCGGCATCCCTGCGCGCCAACGGGCTGCGCTACCGCCGATCATTGCGGGCGTTGCAATGGAATGCGCTGGCTCCGACCATGATTCGGGCCATTCGTGAGCTGCGGGCCGGCTCGCGTTTCTATTGAAATGACAGGCCCGAACCCATCCGCCGCAGCAACTCCGGCACGGATGACACCAGCATCGCCAGGCCCGAGCAGGTCAGCAGGCTCAGCACCAGTCTGCGAAAGGCAAGGTCGCTGATGCCCGTGTAAACGCGCCCGCCCAGCCAGGCGCAAATGAGCGCAGCAGGTGCCACGATGGCCAGCATGGGCAGCGTTTCGCGCGTGACCAGGCCGGCGGCAACATAGCTGGCCATGGTGACGGTCAGCACGGCCAGATTGAAGTTCTGGATGACGGCGCGTTGGGCACTCTTTTCGTAGCCGCGCAGGGTGCACCACAGTGTCGGAATCACACCGCTGAAACCACCCAAGGCCCCCATGAAACCACCGGCAACGCCAATCGTGCCGTCGGCGACGCGGCCCCCATGGTGAATGCGGGGGAGCTTGCCCGAAAAAAGCATGGCCGGGCACCACAGCGCCAGCAGCATGCCGAGAAACAGCTTGAACAGCTGGACGTCAAGTTGCGGCAACAACAGCAAACCGAGCGGTAGCCCCAGCAGGCCGCCGGCCAGAAATGGCAGCAGGCGCTTCCAGTCAGTCGTGCGGCTGACCGTGAAGGCCGCCATGACCTGGCCTGTCAGGCCGCCGAACACCGCCATGACAGCCGCCAGTTTCGGGTCTATAGACCACGCCCAGAACGACATGGCGACAAGGCTGAAGCCAAAGCCCGACAGGCCCTGGACAAAACCCGCCGCCGCCGCGCCCGCGACGATCAAAACGATTGGGGCGTCAGGACCTGCCAACATTGTGTTTGCAAATGCGAATGGGGTGAAAACGGCGCCAATCAAGGCGCGCGACGACGCCCAGACCGGGCGTCTGGGCTAGGAGCGCAAGCAACGCC